>NZ_CAAAHX010000055.1 GCF_900639865.1 Legionella gresilensis | reverse complement strand
GATAGAGCTAACTCATTGTTCACTATGAAATCGATGGCGGATAAAGCTCTTTCGTTTTATCTAACCTTTTCACATACATTAATAGGAGAAAAACCACCAAAAAAACTTAGTTTTGGCCAAATCGTTTGCCTTATAACGATTGCTTTGCCCCCTACTTCGAGCTTTACGGCTTTGCCGAGTTTCACTAGCGAGTGAGCTGCTCGACCAACACTAAACAGCATTCAGGGCAAACATTTATTTAAAATACCTTTGCAGGTGAACTATGCGTACACAATCATTGAGACAATTCGCTAATCAGCAAATAAAATTTGACAGACAAGGTAAATATCTTTATCGC
>NZ_CAAAHX010000054.1 GCF_900639865.1 Legionella gresilensis | reverse complement strand
TATTAAGCAAAAAGAGGAAGAAACTATAACAGCATTTCTAGCAAACCCTATCCCCGAAGATAACGGAATGCTTACATATTGATTCGCTTTTTCTATTGTTGATTCAGGCAGTATTCCAATGCTTATACCGTTACCTTCACTCACCCCTTTACAAACGGCTTCCATTATTCCTGCCCTACCTCCGCAAACTACCATTAAACCTAATTTAGCTAAGACCCTTCCCATTTCTAAAGCAACTTGATATTGAGCTTCGTCTGGAGATCCAGTTCCTATTACTCCTATAGGAATCCTGAGCCTATAAGAAGTTTTTTGTAGATTTTTTATAGCATCATAAGCAGATAATTTAATTAA
>NZ_CAAAHX010000053.1 GCF_900639865.1 Legionella gresilensis | reverse complement strand
TATTACCCTGGCTTTAAATTATTGGTCATTTCCCAGGCAGCATATTTCGTTTCATTTTTCTTAAAGAAGTTCATGATTTTAAATTCATTAAATTGTATTTTGGTCAGGTAAGTTCTGATATTTATCAATAAATCTTGGGTATTGCGCACCGGTTTGAATAAGCACGCATTAGCTTTCACATCTTGATTAACCAGCTCTTGAGGGTTTAACTCAGGACTGTAAGGAGGTAAAAAAAATTTCTATGTCGTGTTTATATTTCTCAACATATTGCTTTACCTTTTTACTATGATGCATGCGATGATTATCGACAATCAAAAATACTTTCTGTTTGACCTGACGACGTAATCTCGCTAGAAATTCTATGAATGTTTTACTGTCACAGTTGTTTTCAAAGACCATCCAATTCATAAATCCTTGTGGGCTAATAGCAGCAAGCATATTGACTTTAAAACGGCTTCCTGTCTTTTGAATGACAGGCGTTT
>NZ_CAAAHX010000052.1 GCF_900639865.1 Legionella gresilensis | reverse complement strand
ATTTGAAATCATGAGCATGTTTAATAAAAGACTATTTAATACGTGTATAGCGCGAGTGCTGCGGTTTGAGGTAATGAGTAATTTCGTCTATACGGTTAAGATACATTTAAAATTTGTGATGTTATAAATTTTAAATTTTTTGCAACAGAATCATATTTGTTAGCAACCTCAGCAATAGTCAAAGAGTCAATTTCTTTGCTCATCTTAGTTTTTTCTATTTTATGAATCAGGTAATAACTCTTTCTCAGATTTTTTTTTCTTGAATATAAAAGAAATTTCCCCATTTCTTTCTAAAATAGCTTCATCAACCTCAGCAATGTCATTTAGACCATATTGTGTTCTTAATGATTGTAAGATGTCATTCTTAGTAAGCCGGCAACAATGTAACTTATCCCAATTGTATTTGTTATTTTGTACAAGGAGCATTTTATCACCTTTAATAAATTTACCCACGCGGCGACTTTTATAAGACAAAAAGGCCAGCATTCTATGAATTATGACAATAACAGCACAAAC
>NZ_CAAAHX010000051.1 GCF_900639865.1 Legionella gresilensis | reverse complement strand
CCTAACAACTGAATATTACTCACCACAATACTAATAGAGTGGCGGTTATTGCCGTCTTCATCAGTCCATGGATTAGAGCGAAGTTTGCCTTCGATAAAGACTAAACTTCCTTTCTGTAAATACTCAGTAACTTTAGTTAAAATGCCAAAAAAGACAAGCTGGTGCCATTCAGCGCGAGTATGCCATTCCTCTTTAATTTTGAATGATTCATTCGTGGCAAGAGTCGCGGTTACAAATGTTTGCCCACTTTTACTAGTGATGACTTTAGGCTCTGTACCTAAATGACCAATGAGTTGAATGCGATTTAAAAAAGCAGTCATTATGTTCTCCTATTTTTAATAAAAAGCACAACAGGAAAACCTCCGCAGCAGGCAGTTGTTTTTCTGTAGTGTGTATAGACAGTGATTCAATCAGTGGTAAGCAGGCATAGACTGTTTGAAGTCAGAGAGAATGAGGTCAAGCTGTTTAATTTCTGCTAAAGACCACTGCTCACGAAATTGGCGCAGGGTATTCAAACAATAA
>NZ_CAAAHX010000050.1 GCF_900639865.1 Legionella gresilensis | reverse complement strand
GGCTGCAATCGTGTGACAATCGTGGCAGAACTTATAGCCTTGTCAACTAAACACCTGGGATAAAAAAGAGAGGTAGTCGTTTTAAAGTCAATATGCTTGCAGCCATTAGTCGCAAGGGTTTATGAATTGGATGGTTTTTGAAAATAATTGCGACAGCAAGAAATTTATCGAGTTCTTGAGCAGATTACGTCGTCAGGTCAAACAGAAATTATTTTTGATTGTTGATAATCATCGTATACATCACAGTAAAAAAGTAAAACAGTTGAGAACTATAAAGAGGAGATAGAAATTTTTTTACCTCCCTATTGCCCAGAGTTAAATCCGCAAGAATTAGTCAATCAGGATGTCAAAGCAAATGCTTGTCTAGTTAGGCCAGTCCTTTGTGTAGATGACTTACTCATAAACATCCGACTTTACCTGACCAAAATACAGTTTAATGAATTTAAAATTATGAACTTCTTTTAGAAAAGTGAAACGAAATATACTGCTTGGGAATAATCAACTTTTAGACGCCAGGGTAATA
>NZ_CAAAHX010000049.1 GCF_900639865.1 Legionella gresilensis | reverse complement strand
CCTCGATGTCGGCTCATCACATCCTGGGGCTGAAGCAGGTCCCAAGGGTATGGCTGTTCGCCATTTAAAGTGGTACGCGAGCTGGGTTTAGAACGTCGTGAGACAGTTCGGTCCCTATCTGCCGTGGGCGTAGGAAAATTGAGAGGAGCTGCTCCTAGTACGAGAGGACCGGAGTGGACGAACCTCTGGTGTACCGGTTGTGACGCCAGTTGCATTGCCGGGTAGCTAAGTTCGGACGGGATAACCGCTGAAAGCATCTAAGCGGGAAGCCTCCCTCAAGATGAGTTTTCCCATGAAGCCCGTTGAAGACGACGACGTTGATAGGCAAGGTGTGGAAGTACGGTAACGTATGAAGCTAACTTGTACTAATTGGCTGATTGTCTTGACCATATAACCTGAAGTGCTGTGAACAACAACACAGTCTAGGTTAAAACACAAGGTAAGTTTGTGACTCGTTAATCTTTACCAGGCTGTTAATTCAGCCTTACCGGTTTTCCTGGCGACCATAGCGGTTTGGAACCACCTGATTCCATCTCGAACTCAGTA
>NZ_CAAAHX010000047.1 GCF_900639865.1 Legionella gresilensis | reverse complement strand
GAAACAGACCAGCGCCAATGATAGTGTGGGGTTTCCCCATGTGAAAGTAGGTCATCGCCAGGGCTTTATTAGTTGTAATTATAGAGAAAGAAGTTATAATGCTTGCTCTATTAAAAAAAATGCTGGCGTAGCTCAGTTGGTAGAGCAACTGACTTGTAATCAGTAGGTCCTGGGTTCGATTCCTAGTGCCAGCACCATATGAAAGTATAAGCGTGCTTTGGTTTATGCACGCTTTTTTTATGGCTTTTGTTTTAGTAGTAAATACTTCAAAGCAATTAAGATCATGAAAAAACTGTAGAATTTGAAAAGCAGTCAGTGATCAGACCACAACTGTCTTTTAGTTTAAGCTAGTCCTCACACTATTGTACTTGACATTAGTCTTTACGTGAAAGAAAATGGCGTTCATTTTGGAGGGGTTCCCGAGCGGTCAAAGGGATCAGACTGTAAATCTGACGGCTCAGCCTTCGAAGGTTCGAATCCTTCCCCCTCCACCAGTTATGAAGAAGTAATAGACAAGCGGGTGTAGTTCAATGGTAGAACTTCAGCCTTCCAAGCTGATAGCGTGGGTTCGATTCCCATCACCCGCTCCAAATATGTTTGTCAAAACTTCAAACCCAGTCTGATGCTTGCAAGCCCACATAGCTCAGGCGGTAGAGCACTTCCTTGGTAAGGAAGAGGTCACTGGTTCGAGTCCAGTTGTGGGCACCATAATTATGAACTTTCTAAGGGGAGATTTTCCGATGGCGAAGGAAAAGTTTGAACGAAAAAAGCCACACGTGAATGTGGGAACGATTG
>NZ_CAAAHX010000046.1 GCF_900639865.1 Legionella gresilensis | reverse complement strand
ATCAATATCAGCTACGATTTGTTTAACATCTTTTGTCATAGCGTGAGTAACTATCAATTTCATTAAAGTTGTACCTATTTTTTTGTGTCTATCCTGAAGGTTTTCTTCTTTTTCTTTAAAAGCTCTAGCTAAGATATTCCATGGCGCTGTTAAGATGTCATGTATATGGTAAGACGGTATTATTTTTTGTCTACCAAATAAAGACAATGCATCTGTCACATTTCCATAATATCGTTTCGCTCCAAATGCTATACCTTGTAATTCCTCATTATTATCAGTGATGATAAAACAATCAATTTTTTTATCGGACAATAAAAAACTATTTATTCGTTCAAAGGCTTGATGCCAAGCATAAAGCAGAGTTGTCTTATTAAAATAATTCTTATTATATTTATCTTCATAATCATTAATTGAAATTTTCCAGGCATTAATTTGTTTAATTATATATGACTTTATTTTCTTATAGTCATTAGGTAGGAGCAGGGTCGATTTCATAATATGATTTTTGAATTTATCGTTTTAGGGAATTTAATGTTTTCATATTTTAATAGCAAGTTAATCTTAGGATTCATATAAATTATATGATTAATTCACCTTAACTATGTAAATATTTATTTTGTCAAATTAAAATAACATATTGATAAAAAATGTAATCTTTAAATATCTAAAAATGACCTTATTTAAGATGGAACATCTAATTGTTGCAAGGCTGGGCTTAAGAAATTAGACGCAAATTCAATATGTACTTTACTTAAAAGTTAGGCTGTAGGTTATTAGAAGGTAATTGCTCGTTTAATAACACCTT
>NZ_CAAAHX010000045.1 GCF_900639865.1 Legionella gresilensis | reverse complement strand
GGCCCTGTTGCAAAAACCAGAATGTAGTATCCTGTCTGGATTTAGTGTTAGCCATGAACTATAAAAACCCGATAGATTTTAAATGGCGTCATTTTCATGGCGAAGTCATTTTGCAGTGCGTTCGTTGGTATTGCAAATATGGGATAAGCTACCGTGACTTAGAAGAGATGATGAGTGAACGAGGCTTGTCAATCGATCACACCACGGTTTATCGTTGGGTCCCCCGAACTAAAAAAGCGATTGGATTGGTATAAACGGCGTTATTCTAGGCGGTGGCATCTCGATGAAACGTATGTCAAAGTTAAAGGAGAATGGAAATATCTCTACCGTGCTATTGATGAAAGTGGTCAGACGATTAATTTTTATCTATCCCATCGGCGTAATGCAAAGTCTGCCAAGCGCTTTCTGAAAAAACTCATCAAGAACAATCCAACTTGTGATATTAACATTATTAATACGGATAAAAATCCCGCCTACAATCAAGCTATTCGGGAATTAAAACAAGAAGGCAGTCTTTCTAAAGACGTTCATCATCAGCAAATCAAATATCGTAATAACCGCTTAGAAGCTGACTATGGCAAGCTCAAACGACTCATTAATCCTACCTTAGGTTTTCAATCGATGAAAACAGCTTATGCCACCATTAAAGGCTTTGAAATCATGCGCATGTTTAAGAAAGGACAATTCAATAAATGGATGTTCGGAGCACGTAATGAAGTATCCTTTATCAATCAACAGTTCAGCATTTACAAGTAAGATCTACCTAAAATTTAACTTTTCTTACGCTTGATAGTATTTGCAACGCGGCC
>NZ_CAAAHX010000044.1 GCF_900639865.1 Legionella gresilensis | reverse complement strand
ATGGCGAAGGAAAAGTTTGAACGAAAAAAGCCACACGTGAATGTGGGAACGATTGGCCACGTTGACCATGGTAAAACGACGCTGACCGCAGCGATTACAACGATTATGGCAAAGAAGTTTGGTGGCACAGCCAAAGCTTATGATCAAATTGACGCAGCGCCAGAAGAGCGTGAGCGTGGTATTACGATCTCCACAGCGCATGTTGAATATGAATCAGCGAATCGCCACTATGCACACGTAGATTGTCCAGGGCATGCGGATTATGTTAAGAACATGATTACGGGTGCTGCTCAAATGGACGGCGCTATCTTAGTTGTTTCTGCAGCAGATGGTCCTATGCCTCAAACACGCGAGCATATTTTATTATCTCGCCAAGTTGGTGTACCTTACATTGTTGTTTTCTTAAACAAAGCAGACATGGTTGATGATGCTGAGTTACTAGAGCTTGTTGAGATGGAAGTTCGTGACTTATTAAGCAGCTATGAGTTTCCTGGTGATGATATACCTATTGTGGTTGGTTCAGCATTAAAAGCGCTTGAAGGCGATACGAGTGAGATTGGTGTTGCAGCGATTGAGAAGCTTGTTGATACGATGGATTCTTATATTCCTGAGCCTGTTCGCAACATTGATAAAAGCTTCTTGTTACCGATTGAAGATGTGTTTTCAATTTCAGGTCGTGGTACAGTTGTTACCGGTCGAATTGAGAGCGGTATTATTAAAGTAGGTGAAGAAGTTGAGATTGTTGGTATTCGTGATACCACCAAAACCACTTGTACAGGTGTTGAGATGTTCCGTAAATTGCTTGACGAAGGTCGTGCAGGCGATAACGTGGGTATCTTATTACGTGGTACAAAACGCGATGAAGTTGAGCGCGGACAGGTGTTAGCAAAACCTGGTACTATCAAGCCTCATACTAAGTTTGAAGCTGAAGTGTATGTGCTCTCAAAAGATGAGGGTGGTCGCCATACGCCATTTTTCAATGGTTATCGTCCACAGTTTTACTTCAGAACTACTGACGTAACCGGCTCTTGTGACCTTCCTGAAGGTGTGGAAATGGTTATGCCAGGTGATAACGTTCAATTGACTGTACATCTGCACTCTCCAATTGCAATGGATGAGGGGTTACGCTTCGCTATTCGTGAAGGCGGCCGAACTGTCGGTGCTGGTGTCGTTGCAAAAATTATTGAGT
>NZ_CAAAHX010000043.1 GCF_900639865.1 Legionella gresilensis | reverse complement strand
AGCTTCTCCCCAAAGGGATAACCCCATCAATTAACCTTCCGGCACCGGGCAGGCGTCACACCCTATACGTCTTCTTACGAATTTGCAGAGTGCTGTGTTTTTAATAAACAGTCGCAGCCACCTGGTCTCTGCGACCCTCAACTGCTTTGTCATGCAAGATGACTTACAATCAAGGGCGTACCTTCTCCCGAAGTTACGGTACCATTTTGCCTAGTTCCTTCACCCGAGTTCTCTCATGCGCCTTAGTATGCTCTACTTGTCCACCTGTGTCGGTTTGCGGTACGGTTCTCTATAAGTTATGGCTAGCAGCTTTTCCTGGAAGCATGGCGTCAATGACTTCTCTGCACCCCGAGGGGTCAGAACCCTGTCGCACCTTAGCGTTATGTGTGTCCGGATTTGCCTAAACACACCGCCTACATGCACAGACCGGGACAACCATCGCCCGGCTCACCTAGCCTTCTTCGTCCCCACATCACCACTTATAAAAAGTTAAGGACTATTAACCTTATTCCCATCGACTACGCTTTTCAGCCTCGCCTTAGGGGCCGACTCACCCTGCTCCGATTAACGTCGTGCAGGAAACCTTAGACTTCCGGCGAGAAGGGTTTTCACCTTCTTTATCGTTACTCATGTCAGCATTCGCACTTCTGATACCTCCAGCACACTTCTCAATGCACCTTCATCAGCCTACAGAACGCTCCCCTACCACGTGCACTATTGTGCACATCCGCAGCTTCGGTGGATGATTTAGCCCCGTTACATCTTCCGCGCAGGCCGACTCGACCAGTGAGCTATTACGCTTTCTTTAAAGGGTGGCTGCTTCTAAGCCAACCTCCTGGCTGTCTGTGACTTCCCACATCGTTTCCCACTTAATCATCACTTGGGGACCTTAGCTGGCGGTCTGGGTTGTTGCCCTCTTCACAACGGACGTTAGCACCCGCTGTGTGTCTCCCGTGATTCAATTAGCCTGTATTCGGAGTTTGCATCGGTTTGGTAAGCCATGACAGCCCCCTAGCCGAAACAGTGCTCTACCCCAGGTAATCATTCACGAGGCGCTACCTAAATAGCTTTCGGGGAGAACCAGCTATCTCCGGGCTTGATTAGCCTTTCACTCCTAGCCACACGTCATCCGATAATTTTTCAACATTACCCGGTTCGGACCTCCAGTTGGTGTTACCCAACCTTCATCCTGCACATGGCTAGATCGCCCGGTTTCGGGTCTACTCCCAGCGACTCTTCGCCCTATTAAGACTCGCTTTCGCTACGGCTCCCTTATTAAGTTAACCTCGCCACTGAAAGTAACTCGCTGACCCATTATACAAAAGGTACGCAGTCACCCAACTAAAAGTCAGGCTCCCACTGCTTGTACGCAAACGGTTTCAGGTCTATTTCACTCCCCTCTCCGGGGTTCTTTTCACCTTTCCCTCACGGTACTGGTTCACTATCGGTCAGTAAGGAGTATTTAGCCTTGGATGATGGTCCACCCATCTTCAACCAGGATTACACGTGTCCCGGCCTACTTGTTCGTGTGCTTAGTTCTTATAACTTCCTTCGTGTACGGGACTTTCACCCCCTATGGTCGACTTTCCCAAATCGTTCCACTCAAAAATTATATAAATCACACCAGGCTCTTCCCCGTTCGCTCGCCGCTACTAAGAGAATCTCAATTGATTTCTTTTCCTTTGGGTACTTAGAT
>NZ_CAAAHX010000042.1 GCF_900639865.1 Legionella gresilensis | reverse complement strand
CCATGAAAATGACGCCATTTAAAATCTATCGGGTTTTTATAGTTCATGGCTAACACTTAAATCCAGACAGGATACTACATTCTGGTTTTTGCAACAGGGCCATTTTTCCTATATGGATATATTCTACTAATAAATAGGAGCGATTAGAGATCATTCCCCCCTGAAAAATCTCATCCAACCCAGGAACTTGTTAATATCCTCTAACTATCCATAATAAATATCTTTCATAGCCTTACAATTAGCTAAACTAATAATTTAGCTAAGGCTAGTAGCATTATTTATAACGTAAATTCTTGATACTAATTCTTAATATAACGTTAATATTCCTTAATATTCTATTGCTATAATTATGTAATAGAGATTTCCTAATGTCTTAGAAAATTGTGAGGTAGTGCATATGCACGTCATTTTACTACTAGGTTCATCTACAGCCGGTAAATCATCGCTTTGCAAAGAACTTGTGAAAACAAATAATCTGGTTTCCAACAGTGTTGATGAAGTTGCAAGAAAATGCATGTTTGAATATGCAGAAAAGATAAAACCATTATTAGATGATGAATTAACTAAGATAAATTTATATAAAAAATTAGATTCTTATATGACAGTCGATGAAGTAAAGCAATTAGCAGCAACTGGAATCGTTTCTTTATCCAAAGGACATTGTATAATGAAGGAACAATTTCAAAATAGCACTTTAGTAGGTTTAGAGGATTTGTTAAAAACTGCAGGCATGAGTGAAGAGGAAATATCCCTGCTAGCTGAAAATTTGCGTGCTGTTACTAGCGTATATGATCTAGCTGCACAACAAGTTCCATGGCCAGATCCAATGACAAAGCTTTATGATGAAGTGTTTATAGAAGATAATTCTGACAAGACTATTATATTAGATGTTATTCCAAATGAGAGCGAGTCTGTCGAAGAGTTTATAAAACAATTCAACACTAGAGTTAAGCAATATAAATCTGAAAACCCAGCTTTATCATTAACAACGTCAACTGTACTAGCCTATTGTCCGATGCAAGCATTGAGTAACCGTATCCAGAGCAGAAATAATGCTGCTACTCAGGAAGATCGTATGAATCAACGTATAGGATTATTTCCGTTTTTCCAATTAGCTAGTTTGGTAAAAGCAGAGCATGTTTTTAATCCTTCGTTTTCCGATACACTTACCAAAACAGAAATCTTTTATATCTTAAATAAGCACATTCAAAATACCGGAAATGATGGTTTACTTTTAGAAAATCCTGTTGATTTAGATGGTTTAAATTATCCAAGCGCAAATCCTGTGAAAATAGTCGTAAATAATGAAGGAAGCATTCATATAGCTGAAGATGAACTGAATACACTGGAATTTGAAAAAGATATTTCTGAAATACCACGTATTGGTACAGAAAAAGTAATTAAAGAATATACTAAGCTAGTAAACAAATTTGGATTTCTAAGTACGCAGGAGAAAACCTCCCTTAATTTAAACCATGGTGTTGTTTACGATATTATTATTAATACAGCTAACGGTACACCAGCTGAATTAGCAAATGAATTAATGGATAAATTAAGAAATATAGGCGCTTATGAACAAGAGATGAATGAGCCTAAGCGTCAATAGCAAACTAGTACTACTTTGCTTTTTCTTTTCCGCTAATAATTTGCCATGCATATAAGTAAAGGGGCCCTGTTGCAAAAACCAGAATGTAGTATCCTGTCTGGATTTAGTGTTA
>NZ_CAAAHX010000040.1 GCF_900639865.1 Legionella gresilensis | reverse complement strand
ACCTCAAACCGCAGCACTCGCGCTATACACGTATTAAATAGTCTTTTATTAAACATGCTCATGATTTCAAATCCTTTGATTTTTTCATGCAATAAAATATTTCAGCTTGCCATAAGAGCACCCCAATCTTAATCTGCTGATACTTAATATTTTTAGAAAGACCGCTTTCTGGTTTTATGGAACTGATTGCCAGACCATCAAACAAATAGATTTAAATAGCTATAGCTGCCATAAAAGCTTGTATTTTCCTAGCCTGAATACCACTGTATTAAGCTCTTTTTAGGCAATTGCAATCATGAATCTCTTAATCTTACATCAAAAGAGTTTCAGGAAGTGGAGAGCAACCTCTAGTCTATTGATGTAAGAATTAATTGCAGTTTTAAATCATCATACCAATATATTTAACACCAAAATAAGGTCCATGAAAACCATAACTAGTTGAAGGCGTTACTCCACCTGAAACCAGAGTTAAGGCTTCAAAATAGTTAGTGGCCATATATCCCCCATCAACGATAAGTTTACTCGTTGGCATATTGTAAGTGTAGGCAACACCTAACTTAACATCCAACTCTGGAACAATAGTTGTGGAAGAAGAGTTAAAGAAGGGAAGAGTGCCGCCCGATTTATCCAGTGAATCAACATCTCCAATTAATAAAGCACCAGCAAGTCTGCCATAAATACTGAATGCATCATTAAAATTATAAGCCAAGTCCATACCAACACGAGGACCTACTCCTTTAAATTTTTGAGAAGTATCGTTATAGTTTGGAACTACATCACCATCGGTAGTAGTAATAGTGACTGGCGCATATTCTTGAAGCTTTATATTTGCATATTGAATGCCTGCATGAAAACGCACATCTTTAAACATACCAAAGTCTGCATGTTGACCAAATTCAACGTTAACTGCATCCCAAGTATACGTATCTTTATTATAAGCAAATGCTAAGGTGCTGCCTGTGACCAAGCTATCATAGGTATTACCCGATGTTACAATATCATCTCTTAAATGATACCAGCTTGCTGTAATATCAGAGCCTGTACCAAAATGGTAAGAACCCTCAAGGTTAAAGCCCCATAACCAGTCATCATGTTTGTCTAAGAATGTTCCGTTTGTATTATAACCTAAGAAATTATCAGCATACTGGTTGCCATTAAAAGCAGGTCTTAGATACAGAGCGTGAATACCTACGTCAAACCCTATAGATTCACAAGGGACGGTAACATTCCCAGGTACACAAACAGGACCCATGGTACCAGCAATAGCAACGCCACTACTTAATGCGAATAAAGATAAAACAATTTTTTTCATTATTAATTATTCCTTAAAAACAATTCCAATTTTAGCTTTCAATAAAGCAACTGATATAATACTCCTAAACGATACAAAGTTAAAAAATAATAATTTTTTATTAGGCGGCAACATAGCATCTCTAGTCTCGATTAGGTTATTTTAATAGTCAGATAATAATTGGTTTTAAATGATCGGTTTACAAAGCTTTTTCATAAATGCAAAAAAAATATAATTGTTTTAAAAAAAGTATCAAAATCACTAGAATATACTTTTTTGTTATTTAAAGAGCATCATGCTTTCTTACCTTAACTTTTTTTCAAGCCTACCGACTGATGCAGTGCTTTTAATTTATTTAAAGCTGCCTGCTCAAGAGTTATATTTAAAGTGCCGCATGTTAGATAAGCAACAGTCGTTTCTAGCGACGATTGCCTTACTAGACAAGCAAGAGCAAGCGGCGGTTGATTATCAACACCGATTGATAATAGATCTACTAAATCCGCAAACACATTCGACACTAACCACTATAACTTTCTCAAAGCCCCATCATCATCGTCTATTAAATGCTTTGTTGCGGCTTATGAAAAATCCTTTATTTGAACTAACAAGTAAATTAGCGGTAATACAACTACTAGGTAAATTAAAGAGTCAAGAGCTTGTGTTAATCGATGCCGCTTTGGATGAGATTGAGTCTAAATTAAAGAGCCAACATAGTGAGGAAATTTATCAGGCGCTTACATTATTAACTATCTTGATGCCTTGTCTTAACGCAAATACCAATTTTGATAGGCTGCTTCAAGCCGTTCAGTTAAAACTGGCGGATAATAAGGAGAAAATAAGAGAAGCGGCGCTCAAGTGTTTGACCTTGCTTGTTCCCTATTTGTCACCCAGTGAGGTGAATCGACTGTTTCAATCTGTTCAATTAAAATTGGCAAATAATGACAGGGATGTAAGACAGGTGGGGCTCAAGTATATAGGCGTGCTTATCCCCAGCTTGCCACCCAGTGAAGTTATTGAGTTGCTTCAA
>NZ_CAAAHX010000039.1 GCF_900639865.1 Legionella gresilensis | reverse complement strand
AGTAAGATCTACCTAAAATTTAACTTTTCTTACGCTTGATAGTATTTGCAACGCGGCCATTTTTTTTATCTACTCTTCTCTTTGATCTAACTGCGCTTTTGCAAAACTATCCTTTCGTCTACTTTTTGTTGCTGTGTATAGCCTGATCCACAAAAGCTTGAGTATTACACCGCTTAAGATGGGCAAAATTTTTGTAACCGATTCAACAATTCCTGCACTAAAACAGACAGAAGTCACACTAATTTGTTGAATCCAAGAAACTCATAAATTTTTTAGTGAGAGCAAAAATTCACCAAGGGGAAAAATCTAAGTTTTTATACCATTATCCTATTTTGAATTAATTAAAACTTACTGCTGGCGCTGTAGTCATCATGATAGTATCTTTTAATCCTTGAACTAGAACAGAGTTAGCATCCTCCCAATTTTTAGTAGGATTTAGAATTTGAATAGACTTTAATCTTTTCTCATAGTTTTCTGTGACGCAAACAGGTATATCTTGAGATTTTAAATACTTCACAAGTGCCTCAGATAATTGCCTATTTTCTCTGTCTATTTGAAACTGTAGCAATACACGTGGAGTTACACCATCTTTTGTGAATACAAGGCCCTCAGAAGCTAAGGTGATTACAGAACAAGTCACTTCATTTGTAGTTAACTCTAAAGAGGTATTATCATATTTATTTATAGCATCAGCACGTATTTTTGCCCACTCTTTACATTTAGTTTGTAACATTTGCAGGTATTGTTTTGCTTCTATATCATTAATCTCTAAATCTTCACTAAGAGTTGATAAATTAAACTCTTTATGATTTCTTAAGACTATAAACTCCTCAACTGGATATTTATGTTTAATCTCAATAGTAAATAATTTACAATCACGTAAAAGCGCCTCAAAAAAATTCCCTCTTCCTAGGCAAAAAAGCCGAACCTGTTTTCCAGGGGTTGCCAATGTGCCATCTGAATATTGGGTAGCGTCAATTGCCTTGAAGTTATTTAACTTTAAAATTATATCAAGTTTTTTAAAAAAATCGCACACTTTCATTTTTTTCTCTCTTTAATGCAAATAGTATTTCATCCATTCCCTTGTCTCCAAATAAAGCCATGGTATTTTAATCAACAAAAACCAGATTTACTTAATCTAAATCATCTAAATCAAAAATTTCAAAGTGATTTTTCTATAGATAATTTTTTAGTGATCGCAGTTAGTTTTCTAAATTAGACTAAAAATTAATATGATATTATTTTATTTCTGCATTCTATTTTAGGGCGTGTTGCAAAAATAAGATGGCTGTATACTAAGCAAATTTATCTAGCTATTTCAAGTCTAAACCAAAAAAATTATCCAAATTTCTTCCAAAATGCTCATAAAGAAGGTTTATTAGATATTCAAAACTCTAATTTTGCTTCTGTTAGGGGTAAGCAAAAATACTAGTAAAGCTAGTTGTAAGCAAAAATTTGTCTGTCTGTTTCGCTATTACTAGAAAGCACAAACTTGATCGCGCTACGTAGCGCAATTAAGGTTTAAAAGCCAGGTAATTGAATTCCACCTAAAAGGAAAAATAGTAAATTCTTTACTTAAAATCCTACTTTCAAATTTCGAAAAAAGGAAAATTTTTTGCAAGTTGGCCGTTCTATTTAATTCTGCAAGCAATATATGGATTGATTTTATTGCTTGTAAGTAGTTCCTACTTTGTAGGAAGCTTATTTTAAAAAATTATTTTTTTATTCTATTTGGGTTAATTCTATTCCTAATTCTAGTCTAGGTGCCAATCCTCATCTAGTTAAAATTAAATAAAATAGGCTAAAGTAACTTTCTTTTTAAATAAGTCATGGACTTTATTTGATTTTTTTTATCTACTCTTCTCTTTGATCTAACTGCGCTTTTAGCAAGCAGTTTATAGTTGGATATTTTAAAATCCCAATACCGGTTAAGGCCCAACCTACAAGAGATAAGGATATGTAATGATAATAAATAAAGAAATCATTATAAATAAGGCTAATTTACTTAATGCTATAAGCCAGACTAGAGCAGAGCATGCTATTTTTTTAACCACAGAGATAACCGGGTTAAAAGAAGATTTAATTTTAAGTGAAGCTAAGGAAACTATTAAAGAGTTAGAACAAATAACCCATAATTTAGAGCAAAATGATTCTTGCATAATAGACCTTATTGAATCCTTCCTAGCTAACCGTTGGCAACGAATTAGGGGTAGCTTCTTAAGTTACACTAGTATGCCTGAAGGTTATGTAAATCAATGTTGTCTAACGTTCGCTACTTTTTTGCATAACATAAATCCTGAAAAGAAAAAAATGCAGTACTTAATACGGTGCTGTTGCAAAAACAAGAAGGTAATATAATTACCAACATTTGAGACGTATTTTAATGAGTTTAAAAAATCCAGCTGATTTCAAATGGCGCCATTTTCATGGTGAAGTGATTTTGCAATGCGTGCGCTGGTAT
>NZ_CAAAHX010000038.1 GCF_900639865.1 Legionella gresilensis | reverse complement strand
CTTAACAGCGCCATGGAATATCTTAGCTAGGGCCTTTAAAGAAACAGAAGAAAACCTTCAGGATAAACACAAAAAAATAGGTACAGCTTTAATGAAATTGATAGTTACTCACGCTATGACAAAAGATGTTAAACAAATCGTAGCTGATATTGATGCTCCTTTTGATTCAGGGGAATTTTTTAGTAAATGTTTTTTCGAACAAATCACCCCTGTTCTAGGTTTGACTTACCAACTCTCTCAAAAAAATTTTTCTGAGGTTGTTAATAAACTACAAGTTAATAAAGAAGAATCGTGTAGTACTAAATATTCTACTTTCAATGTAATAGATGATTATCCTATTCCTACTGAGTCATTAAATCTATAAGAGACTTTTATGCCCTTAGTTGGTCAATTGCTCGTTTTCAAAATCCCAATTAAACATTTGTAATGTGAAATAGTTGTTTAGGCTCTGTTGTCTTACACTGGCGTCTAAAAGCTGATGATTTAACATGCTTTTCCAGGTCCTTTTTATTATTGAATTTTCTTAAGATGAGTAACAGTAAATTGCCAGTAGACGTATTATTAGCGTTACGTAAAAAAGTAGTCTATGCGGTCGTGCATCATGGTATTAAAAAAACCGTGGCCGCAAAGTTATTCGGATTTAGGCTCACGTCAGTGATCAAATATGTTCGAGAATTTGAGTTAAAGGGTGAGAGCAATTTTGACTATAGAAAACGTGGTATTAAGGAGTCCGTGCGGTGTTTTTTTTATCAGCAGTTCAAATTGAAGCCTTATTAAAGACTCTGCTAGCACATACGCCTGACGAGATTCATCTTGATTATATTTTTGAGGGTAGGACATATGGTGTTATCAACCAAGCGCTTGTGATAAAAAAAGACAGGAAGTCGTTTTAAAGTTAATATACTTGTAGCCATTAGTCTGTAGGAATTTATGAATTGGATAGTGTTTAAAAATAATTGTGAAAGCATCAAATTTATCGAATTCTTGACTAGATTACGTCGCCATGTAAGACAGAAAGTGTTTTGATTGTCGATAATCATCGCAGGCATTACAGTAAAAAGTAAAACAGTATGTTGAGACCTATAAAGAGAAAGTAGAAATTTTTTACCCCCCTATTGTTCTGAACTAAATCCGCAAGAATTAGTCAATCAGGATGTCAAAGCGAGTGCTTGCTTAGTGAAGTTGGCCCGTTGTATAGATGACTTACTCATAAACATCCGACTTTACCTGACCAAAATACAGTTTAATTCATTTAAAATTTTTAATTTCTTTAGGAAAAATCAAACGAAATATGCTGCTTCGGTATAATCAACTTTTAGACGCCAGTGTAATAGAATAGCATAACCCTTAGCCAATATTAGACTAATAAAGCCCCTATCTAGCTCAGTTAACTGCTAATAGCGTTTTTTGGTCTCTTTCCCTTAACACAACTGATGATAGTTTAATCATCAGTCGCACTTCAAGGAAGATTCTGGCGAATATTAGTAATTTCTTCAGGCGCAGTCTGATTAAAACTATTATCACCTTTTTCACGCTTTAGAGTCCTATTGTCATTTTATTTTCCATTATTTAAACTCCTAAATAAGAAATTTATGCACTGCCAAATCAATAATCAAACTTAATATTTGACAACATGCAACAAACGAAAATGTTGTTTAATTAGTTGCTTATTTTTGCCAGAGCGATAAAATTTGAACTAAATAGCAGCAAAATTAAGGCGTAATTATGTATCAGATACCTATCATTGAAATGGCTAAGTTAGGACAAACCCAAGCAATTATCGAATGGTTAAATACTTATACTCAAAAGAACGACCTTTTAAACATTGATGAAGAAGATGACGAAGGAAATTCCGCTATTCTGATTGCTGCTCGTCGCAATGATTTAAAAATGCTAAAAATTTTGCTTGATCACGGTGCAAATCGTAATGTGGTTGATGTGTATGGGCGTAACGCCTTGTATTGGGCTAAAGAAAATGGCAANTGAAATTAGTGAATAATAATTGGGTTATAAGACAGGCGGCGCTCAAGTGCTTAGCCCTTCTTATCCCCCGCGTGACATCAAGCGAGGTAAGGCAATTGCTCCCAGTGATTAAGGAAAAATTGACAAATACCGAGACAACTATTCATGAAGCTGCTGGCTTATGTTTAATTACATTGGTTTCTAAGCTAACGCAGGCTGATCAAAATAAATTTATAAGAGAGGATGGTACTTCTTTAATGAGTGACCATCCCAAACTATTTTATCAATTGATTAATGCTTTAATCAGCCAAGCTGAGAAAAAGAACGAGGATTTGCTGCAAATTTTGCAACTGGCATCAGAAACTGACCCAGTTCTACAAATCTTTGCAACAAATTATAAGGTGTTATTAAACGAGCAATTACCTTCTAATAACCTACAGCCTAACTTTTAAGTAAAGTACATATTGAATTTGCGTCTAATTTCTTAAGCCCAGCCTTGCAACAATTAGATGTTCCATCTTAAATAAGGTCATTTTTAGATATTTAAAGATTACATTTTTTATCAATATGTTATTTTAATTTGACAAAATAAATATTTACATAGTTAAGGTGAATTAATCATATAATTTATATGAATCCTAAGATTAACTTGCTATTAAAATATGAAAACATTAAATTCCCTAAAACGATAAATTCAAAAATCATATTATGAAATCGACCCTGCTCCTACCTAATGACTATAAGAAAATAAAGTCATATATAATTAAACAAATTAATGCCTGGAAAATTTCAATTAATGATTATGAAGATAAATATAATAAGAATTATTTTAATAAGACAACTCTGCTTTATGCTTGGCATCAAGCCTTTGAACGAATAAATAGTTTTTTATTGTCCGATAAAAAAATTGATTGTTTTATCATCACTGATAATAATGAGGAATTACAAGGTATAGCATTTGGAGCGAAACGATATTATGGAAATGTGACAGATGCATTGTCTTTATTTGGTAGACAAAAAATAATACCGTCTTACCATATACATGACATCTTAACAGCGCCATGGAATATCTTAGCTAGAGCTTTTAAAGAAAAAGAAGAAAACCTTCAGGATAGACACAAAAAAATAGGTACAACTTTAATGAAATTGATAGTTACTCACGCTATGACAAAAGATGTTAAACAAATCGTAGCTGATATTGATGCTCCTTTTGATTCAGGGGAATTTTTTAGTAAATGTTTTTTCGAACAAATCACCCCTGTTCTAGGTTTGACTTACCAACTCTCTCAAAAAAATTTTTCTGAGGTTGTTAATAAACTACAAGTTAATAAAGAAGAATCGTGTAGTACTAAATATTCTACTTTCAATGTAATAGATGATTATCCTATTCCTAATATTTGACAACATGCAACAAACGAAAGTGTTGTTTAATTAATTGCTTATTTTTTCCAGAGCGATAAAATTTGAACTAAATAGCAGCAAGATTAAGGCGTAATTATGTATCAGATACCTATCATTGAAATGGCTAAGTTAGGACAAATCCAAGCAATTATCGAACGGTTAAATACTTATACTCAAAAGAACGACCTTTTAAACATTGATGAAGAAGATGACGAAGGAAATTCCGCTATTCTGATTGCTGCTCGTCGCAATGATTTAAAAATGCTAAAAATTTTGCTTGATCACGGTGCAAATCGTAATGTGGTTGATGTGTATGGGCGTAACGCCTTGTATTGGGCTAAAGAAAATGGCAATACTAAGATGCAGTTTTTATTAGAAACGCCTGCCAAAGAAATTTCTGGTGATGAAATTATGGCAATAGAAAATTCATCATCCTTTAAAACTATTTCAGAAGAACAAGAAGAAATTCAGTCAAGTGTTGATAAAAGTCAGGAATTAACTTTGGGTGAGTCTCAATTCAAGTGCATAAAAATACCTTCTAGTAACAACAGCACTGCTAACCAACGAAGTCCCCTCCAATTTCAAAGCATGTTTAGAAAGAGTGAGGACGATTTATCTTTTTTAGCGTTAAATGCAGCCCAAGAGTCAGCTGGTTTTCTGAAAGACACGACTGACGAAGAGTCTTTTTCATTAACTCTTTAATTTACTAATAATACCCAAGCTTTATTTTTTAATACCTCATTTATTAGCCTTACAACTTATTTGTTTTTCAATTACTTATGATATAGAGTGTCTTTAATTTAGATAAAGCAAGTCTTTTATGCACAATATTAATTTAGACTATAAAGCATGTTTAATTGATTTAGGCCTATCCTCTACTCTTTTGATTGAACAGCTTAATTACTATGAGGCCTACATACGATTAAAGCCTGCCATGCAATTTTATCAATATCCATTAGTCGTTGATGCTTCATGGCAATTGATGTTTTTTAGCTCATCTAAAACTGTGTTCTGGAAGACACAACTGACGAAGAGTCGTTTTCATTAACTCTTTAATTTACTAATAATACCCAAGCTTTATTTTTTAATACCTCATTTATTA
>NZ_CAAAHX010000037.1 GCF_900639865.1 Legionella gresilensis | reverse complement strand
AAGCTGCCGATTAGATCATGTTAGGCTTAATGTGTAACGTTTCTTCACCTTTTGCAACAGGCCGGACCGTTTATGAGACCAAGGTTAATCAAATTAGCTAGCAACAAGCTCGTTGATACGGGGTGGTTTTGCGGCCATCTTTCCTAATTTATAAGAATCAAACTTTAAAAGTATTTAGGATGATAGACCTAAGGGAATACAAATATACGCCCGGTAGCAAAAACAAGGCTGTAGTATACCTATCTGATGAATTTAATTAGTATGCAACCAGTTTATTTTTGCAACATCACCTTCTAAATTACTTTTAATATCTAATCTAGTGAGTGATTTATTTACCCTACTCTGCGATTAGCAGAAGCAGTTAAACCATCATATTGAAATAATTATTATCAAATAATAATTTTTAATATCAAATTGACTCGAAATAAATTAACTGTACGATTGTGTTTTTAATTTTAGGTATTTTAATGAACTCTTTAAGTAACTTAGCCCAAAAAAGGCGTGCTGAGCTAGTCCAATGGATAGCCAATATTTCTAAAAATACCACTATCCTAGAGTTAGCTCGGAAAGAACTTTATAAAAAAAGTGGCGCTGAATTAGCCCAAATAATGGCTGCTATTCCTACAAATATCACTTGGCTTGAGTTAGGTTTTAATGACTTTAGCCAAAAAAGTGGGGCTGAATTAGCTCAAATGATGGCTGCTATTCCTAAAAGTGTTACCAGCCTTGATTTGATTTATAATAACCTTGGCCAAAAAAGTGGGGCTGAATTAGCGCAAATGATGGCTGCTATTCCTAAAAGTGTTACCAGCCTTGATTTAAGTATGAATTACCTGGTCCAAAAAAGTGGGGCTGAATTAGTTCAAATGATGGCTGCTATTCCTAAAAGCGTCGTTACCCTACAATTAGTTAATAATAACCTAGGCCAAAGAAGTGCCGCAGAATTTGCTCAGATAATGGCTGCTATGCCTAAAAGCATCACCCGCCTTGATTTGCGTTCTAGTTACTTTAGCCAAAAAAGTGGGGCTGAATTAGCGCAAATGATGGCTGCTATGCCTAAAAGTATCACTAGCCTTGATTTGGGTGATAATAACTTAGGCCAAAAAAGTGGGGCTGAATTAGCTCAAATGATGGCTGCTATGCCTAAAAGTGTTACTCGCCTTGATTTGCGTTCTAGTCACTTTAGCCAAAAAAGTGGGGCTGAATTAGCCCAAATGATGGCTGCTATGCCTAAAAGTATCACTAGCCTTGATTTGGGTGATAATAACTTAGGCCAAAAAAGTGGGGCTGAATTAGCTCAAATGATGGCTGCTATGCCTAAAAGTGTTACTCGCCTTGATTTGGGTTCTAATAGCCTGCACCAAAAAAGTGGCGCTGAATTAGCCCAAATAATGGCTGCTATTCCTAAAAGTATCACTAGGCTTGAGTTGGGTGCTAACGACTTTAGCCAAAAAAGTGGCGCTGAATTAGCTCAAATGATGGCCGCCATGCCTAAAGGTGTTACTCGGCTTTATTTAAGGAGGAATAACCTGGGCCAAAAAAGTGCCACTGAATTAAGCGAAATGATAGCTGCTATTCCAAGGACAGTGCGCTCTATTAATTTAATTAAGAATGGTTTATTTTATAATAAGTCTTCAATGGAGCGTGATAGATTACTACAAGCTTTGTCTGATTTTAATGACCATGGCCGACTTAATTTAAGCAATAATGGTGAGAGTGATGCTGCACGTGCCGTAACCGCTGACCTGCCTGCTTATCTGACTAACGTGTTAGATAGAGATATTACTAGCCATATCTTCTCCTTTTTTAAACCCCACAAATCTATCCAAGAGATTAATCATCGCCTAGCTAATAATTTTGTTTTTATTAAAACACTTAAAGACAAGCGTAATATAAGCTTCTTTTCCCAGATGAATAATAAGGCAGACATTAATGAAGAAGAGAACCATAATAAAGAACAGCGAGCAAACACCCAAATAACTAGATAGATAAGCAGTCTCAAGAAACGACCCGGGCTGTTGCAAAAGGTAGCGTATAATTTAATGGAAATGAGATATGAAAAAAACTATCCGTTTAATATTGATAGCAATAGCGGCCATATAAGCTTGTATTTGCACGTTATGAATACCACGGAAAAGTGCTTTTGCAAGACTATGGTAGTTTTTCAACTCATTCATCAAACTTTCAATCTGCGCCAACCTTTCTACTAGTTTCTGTTTGAATAAGGCTGTCTGCATATCTAATGTAACCTGTTGAAATAAGTCAAAATGAGTATGTCTTGAGATCACTCGAATGTCTTTGTTTTTCTTTTTAGGCGCCTGACAACTTGTTTTAATTGAGCAATCTCGACAATGCTTTACCTTAGAATGGTATTACCCTGGCTTTAAATTAAAGAACTGGCCGCTTTGAGAAAGCGAGCAGTGTATGCGGTCGTTAACTGTGGTGAAAGCAAAACGCGCGCGGCGAAGCTATTTGGCTTTAGCAAAACATCGATTACGAAATATGTTTATGAGTATGGGGTTTATGGTGAAAGAAGCTTTGAGTATAAAAAACGAGGGGCAACTCCTGGAAGCGGGCAATATTTAACAGCAGAGCAGGTTAAGGAATTAATAGACTTATTGCTAAGCAAAACACCTGATGAGCTCTCTTCCTTATACGTTATGGAACAGTAAAGCGATAACCCGTCTGATTGAAAAAAGGTTTGGAGTAAGGTACTCAGGGCGCGGCATGCGCGGCTTATTGAAACGCCTAGGCTTTTCCTCACAAAAGCCCATTAAACGAGCTTACCAACGCGATGTAAAAAAGTAGAGACTTGGCTTAATGAAACTTACCCTGCCATCAAAACGCAAGCGATGCAGGAAGGCGCAAGAATCTATTGGGCCGATGAAATGGGCATCCAATCCACCGATAATCGCGGTAGAACCTATGGTCTTATTAACCAAACGCCTGTCATTCAAAAGACAGGAAGCCGTTTTAAAGTCAATATGCTTGCTGCTATTAG
>NZ_CAAAHX010000036.1:0-2949 GCF_900639865.1 Legionella gresilensis | reverse complement strand
TATTTCGTTTGATGCGCTTGATTTATCGGCGCTCACTGAAGCGTTCACTCAGCGCCAAACATTACCTGACGTAAGTGGCGTCGGCGCTTTCAATGAAGCCAAAATTAGACGCTTTTATCAGGAGGGAAGAGCGCATGATTAAAATTCTATTTCTACTTTGTTTATTCATGACGCCTGTTTGGGCAGCTCAAGATAAACCGGCTGGCTTTCTCTGGTATAACATCGAAAAAGAAAAGAAAGGAATTGATAAGACCAAACCCACAGGTATTCCTTTTAAGCGCTTAAGCTATACCGAGCGTGATGCGGTTTTGCGCTTCTACACCATGGAAGCGCTTCATAAAGCACACTACACCAAAAAAGTAGAGGACATGCGCATCTTTTTGAGTCTCCAAGATTACTGGCTTAAAGAATCGTCACGATTTAAGGCGCTTTTTCAGCAAACGATGTTGGCGCATCCTCAATATGATTACGCAGTGACTCATCCGACCTCAAATGTTGGCGCCAAAATCACTGATGAGGTGCGTGAGTCCCAAACTATCGCGATGATAAACCGTTTATCAAAATCCCATGGCTTGCTGTTTTTTTATCGTGGTAAAAGCCCTTATGACGTAAAACAAATACCGATTATGGTTGATTTTTGCAGGCGTTTTAATATGCCTTTGATAGCCATTAGCGTGGATGGTGTTACCTCGCCAGAACTCCTAAATTCCCGACTTGACCAGGGTTACGCCAATCAATTGGGTGTACGTTATTTTCCCGCCTTACTGCTTGTTAATCCAGTGAGCCATCGGGTGGCGCCAGTGGCCTATGGCTTAACCACACAAGATGTGTTGATGCAACGGTTAAAACAAGTAGCAACCTACTTTAAAGGAGACGAATAATGAGTATACGATTAATGCTCAGCTTAGTTTTAACCGTTATTGTTGTTAGTGCAGAAGCAGAAGGGTCACAATGGCTTAAGAAACTAATTGCACGGCAGGAGCAGCCCCCTCAATACAAGAAAGTAAAAGCGACCAGTGAGCAGACAACAGACTTTTTTAGCACGCATGGATTAGTTTTCTTTTATGGTAGCCGTTGCCCGCATTGCCAGCAATTTGCACCGATATTAAAGCGCTGGGCCAATTATAACAAAGCAGACGTACTTCCGCTTTCCTTAGATAATCAACCGTTACCTGAATTTCCAACATTTTTACCGGCAACCACGGAATGGATTAATGCGGCCTTTGGTGGTAGTGCCATCAATTATCCAGCCACTTTTATAGTAAGCCCCAAAACTCATGCATTGTATCCAGTGGGTTTTGGTTCAATGACGGAAATTGAACTAAATGATCGCATGAATACGCTCATTCCTAAAATTAAAGCGTATGAAACCAAGAGGAAGATGTTATGAAAAAAGCCGCTCTTACTCTTTGTTTATTTGGTTTTTTCCATATTGTTCACGCGAATGTTAGTCAAGATCTTGATAGTTTTTTTAATGGGATGGGCTATGCATCAAATGTAACTTCGCCTGCGGCCTTTGAATCCCAAGCTGCAGGATTTTTTGGTGGTGGCTCACTCTATGCGCGTAATCAGGTACGCCAGTACCAGTTGGTACAGCTTGATTTACCAAGTTACCGTGCTGGATGCGGCGGCATTGATTTATTTACCGGCAGTATGAGTTTTTTAAGTGAACAAAAGCTCGTTGATTTGGGAAAATCAGTGATGACAAATGCGGGTGCTTATGCGGTGGATGTGATGCTCGCCTCCACAGTGCCTGAGTTAAAACAAGTACGTGATTATCTCCAACAATTAGAGCAGATGGCCAATCAGGCGAGCATTAATTCCTGTCAGCTCTCGCAAAACATGGTAGGTGGCATCTGGCCAAAGACAGCAGAAAGTCAGCAAAAAATCTGTAAAGACCAGGCTGCCATGGGTAAGGAAGGTCTATTTAGTGATTACGTCAAAGCGCGGATGGCCTGTTCTGGCAATGGTTTTGATACTGTGATGGATAAAGCCTCTAAAGACCCAGAGCGCAAAAAACAAGTCGTTTTAAACAAAAATCTCGTGTGGTCACTTTTAAAGACGAAATCATTTTTAAATAGCGACCGAGAGCTCGCTGAGATGGTCATGAGTTTAACAGGAACACTCATTATCGATAAAGATGGCAAAGTAACCAACGTACCGTCTTTGGCGGGCAATGCTGATTTAATCAATGCGTTGATTGGAACTCAATCTGGTGTTAGAAGTGCAAAGATATGGCGCTGTAAAGATGCAGGTAGCCAAAGCCCGTGTTTGCAAGTCAGTCTTCAAGCGTTCAACATTACTGAGACTTCAACACTCACCTACAGGGTTCGCGATATTATTCGTACCATAAACACTAAACTGGTTAATGATGAAAAACCAGGCAAACGTGAGCTTAATTTTTTAAGTATGACGTCATTGCCAGTCATGAAATTTTTATCCGTATTAAACAGCATGAATTATGGCAGGAGTGCCATAGACATTGAAGAATATTCAATGCTCATTGCCCAAGATTTGTTAACCAATTATCTCACTGAATTACTGCGTGAGGTAAGTACGGCTACCGCAGGGTCAGAGTTAAATACCGATTTGGTCAAAGAAATCCAAAAACGTATTCATGAGGCAACGAGGAGAGTGGCTGCCATTGATCCCGAAGTGGGTCGGAAGCTTAAAGAAAAATTAGCCCTCATTGAGCGCATGGCGCAAATTGAAAAACAAGTTGCTTCTCAAATGAATAGTACAGCTGGTTAAGGAGTAAAACGCAATGATAACGATTCATGTGTCAGCGGGAGGCGAGCTATTCCAACATGTGCTTAATGCCATTAGCGCTTTCATGAAGCAGGACAGCTTTTTAGGGTTGCTGCGCATTACAGCCTTAATGGGCATTGTGATGGCCACCGTTGGGTTTCTTAAAACCCGAGACCCCATGGCGTTTGCTCGTTGGTTTTT
>NZ_CAAAHX010000035.1 GCF_900639865.1 Legionella gresilensis | reverse complement strand
ATTTAAATATTGCATTATAGAATTATAAGGCAAGTAATTTATAAGCTAATAGTCATTTTTGTAACAGACCCTCTTTGATAATATTTAAAACACTGCCACTATTTTATAAATTTATAGATGGGAACCCAGCAGAATAGTTACTTTCAGCAAACTGTGAAGATTTACGCTGACTATCTGCAAAAAAACCAATACCGCCTCCTACAACACTGCCAATTGCGGTAGCAGGAATAATAAATTTTAATATACCATTAAATATCATAAGTGATAAGCCCTCATCTTTTGCATGTATGCCATACCATGCTATAGCTGCACTTATTCGATGATGGGTCATAAAAGCGCCTGCTGCTGCTCCTATCATAGCGCCTCTTTTACTATATGATTTTATAGTGTTAGATTTCATAATACTGTTTCCTTTTAATGAATTAAAGTAGCGCATTATATAGAAGGCTAATAAGTAGTCAAAGAAAGGAGATAAATATAGAGAAACCTATTAAAAGTCGCCTAGTAGATTATGTGTCTTAAAAAACGACGGTTTTTAAGACTTTCCAGACTTATAATTCCCTACTATTAATCATTTGTCAGTTTTTTTCAGGTTACTATGTTTATTGAATCTGTTACAAAAACATTCAACCTACGAAATCATAAGTTTTAAGTAGGTCTCATTTGATTGATAGACAGTTTATTTTGTCTACTAACCATCCATCTGCTGAATTGTCCTTTGATTTCAGGCCGCATAGGCCGCTTTCAATGATTGCAAGCCTCTTACTGGGTTGATAAAACACTTAAGTTTCCTATGATCAGCTTTTAGATGGTTATTGCGATATTTAATCTGGTAATGCTGTATATTTTCAGAATGGTTGCCTTCCTGTAGTAAATAACTTGAAACAAAGGACGATAAGATAATTATTATTAACAGAAACTATCAAGACCAATACAGGTATTTATGAAAATATACGATTTTCCTTTTTGCGAAAATCCAAATGCTGCCATTTTGAGATTAACCAAAAATTTTGGATTGAGAAAAGAAAATGAACTTTCTAATGAGAAGCTTTCTTCAAAGGAAAACGCTAAGAGAAAACATGCAGAACAAGTATATGCAGATATGTCCAATCTAATAGTGAAAATGAAAGAACAGGGAATTAAAATCATCACCCTAGAAGAAGATAAATATATCAAAAACAATGTGACTTATTTATACTCTGATCAAGTATTCTTAACTGATACCGGACATTATTTTGTTGATGAGGGTAAACTTCATTTTATCCCAGCCTTTTTTAAGAATAAGTCACGTCGAGGAGAGGAAAAGACCCCAACTAAACTTGCAACCCAGCTTGGCGCAACTATATGGCCTCTACAAAAAGCTGGTGAAAAGAAAATTATTTTTGAAGGCGGCGACTTTATACAAGCACCGAACCGATCATTATTCTTTTTAGGTTATGGCCAAAGGACTGAAAAGAGAGCCGTTGATGTGATTTGCCAAATAATCAAAAATAAAGTTATCCCAATAAAGTTGCTACGCAAAGAATTCTTTCATTTAGATTGCTGCGTATTACCACTTCCTAATGATGTGTTGATTCTATATGAGGGCGACTACATTAAAAGTGGTAATGGAAATTTTATGTTAGATAAGGATGGTTTACCTCTATTACAACAAGGAAGCCAAACAATTACAGATGAGAGTAGATGTCTGCTTCGGGAGATTTATGGTCTAGAAAAAATTATTTTACTCAGTACCGTTGAGGCTTTTGCCTTTGGTGCTAATGCTGTGATTTTAAAAAGCGATACAGACAAACGCTATAAAATGTTTGTGAATGGTGATTCTAAGGGTAGACAAATAGAAGAAAGCGTTGCAGTTCAAAAGCACTTAATTTCTTATTTTTCACATACCAAGAAGAAAATATTAGAATTAACTGAAAACCTTATCGATATCATCGAAATACCTTATAAAAGCTTACATTATTCACATGGGTCTGTTCATTGTACTGTTGAAGAAACTTTTCTGAAATAAACATATCGCAATAACTCCCCATTAACAAGTAGACTCAAGAAAGGAACTTTTTTTGAGATAATTTTCGGTCACAATCTAATTTTTAATCAAACGACTATTTTAGCTTGATATATTTTAGAAATGTATGAAATATCAAGCAAACCATCCTCATCTACATACAAATGAATTAATTCACGTATTTGTCGCTCTGCATTTTTAATACCAAGGTTAACAATAGCCTGCTGTCCTGAGGTCGAAGATTTTATCATTTCCCAAAAATCTTTCGGGAACATTTTTTTGACCAAGGAAAAGCTTGTTCAGTCGCATTTTGGAAGTAAATGTTTAACTCATCAAGAAAAGGATAAGCTCGATAATCTCGATTATAATATTTTACATTTTTATCATAAGAATTTTTTTCTAGAAATGATTCATATTTTTCTAAGAAAGGGTTCTCTTTCCAATTACGATTATTTTCGATAATAGCAATTACACCATTTTTGCGCAGAACTCTCTTTGTCTCAGAATAAAAAAGTGGCCTATTAAAATATTGCATTGCTAGGGCAGCGATCATTATATCAATTGAGTTTTTTTCAAGTGGTAACTTCTCTGCACTTCCTGCCACATAGACAATATTTTTTTCAGCTGTTTCTCGTTTCGCTTGTTCGAGCATATTAAGATCTGGCTCTACTCCAATAACGTTACACTTTTTTTGAGAAGCAAGATAAATACCTCTTGTAGCGATACCAGTTCCACATCCTACATCTACGACAATCGGGTTGTTAATCCCATTAGAAGTTTGTTCCCAAAATTGTAAAAGGGTGGAAAACAATTCTTCAGGATAATTTGGTCTTGCTTTTTGATAACTTACAGCATTACCTATGAATTTCCGTTTAATTTCTTTAGCCATGAAATTTCCTAAATATCATTGGCAAAAAAAGCGATTATCAATACCTTAAAGACAATCTGTATATACCATGAATTAATTATAAAATAATTTAATCTTAATAAGAAAGTGAGCCTGGTTGGCCTCATTACAAGGTTATTTTAGCGTGAAATTTAATTCGCATAAATTTTGCTTTTAATTTTATCAAATTAATTTCTTACGCCAAAGTTTAACTAATAACCCACCGTCTCAAAAAACGACCTTTTTTTGAGAATTTTGATTTGACCCTAGTAATTTTAAAGAAAGCCTAACCTATCCTCAATCATAGGCCTATTTACAATACTAGCGCGCACATTAAAGGATTACTTTGCTATGCAAATAGCGCTATTGGAAATTACCCAATATTTAGGCCGCGTTGCAAATACTATCAAGCGTAAGAAAAGTTAAATTTTAGGTAGATCTTACTTGTAAATGC
>NZ_CAAAHX010000034.1:2740-5570 GCF_900639865.1 Legionella gresilensis | reverse complement strand
TTCACCTAGTGGTAAGTAGGGGATAAGCACGGCTAAACAATCGCGTGCCGCTTCTCGTACATTCCAATGATTATCCGCCAGTTTCGACTGAACGGCCTGCAGCAGCACACTAACCTCATTGGCTGACACACAGGGAGCAAGAAGGGCTAAGCACGTGAGCGCCGCCTGTCTTATAACCCAATTATTATTCACTAATTTCAACTGTAAAGCTTGAAGTAACACACTAATATCAGTGGGTAGTAGGTAGGGGATAAGCGCGACTAAACAATCGCGTGCCGCTTCTCGTACATCCCAATGATTATCCGCCAGTTTCAACTGAACAGCTTCAAACAGTACATTCACCTCACTGGGTGACACATGGGAGATAAGCAGGGTTAAAAACTTGAGCGCTGCTTCTCGTACATTACATTCATTATCCACCAATTTCAATTGAACCACTTGGAGTAACACACTGATCTCATTGGGTGACAGGTGGAGGATAAATAGAGATAAACAATTAAGCGCTGCTTCACGTATCATCCTATCCTTGTCAGCCAGTTTTAACTGAACGGCTTGAAGTAACACGCTGACTTCACTGGGTGGTATGTGAGGGATTAATAGGGTTAAACAATTGCGCGCCGCTTCTCGTACGTCCCTATCACTATCGGTTAGTTTTAATTGAACGGCTTGAAGCAGCACGCTAACTTCGCTGGGTGACACATAAGGAATAAGCATGGCTAAACACTTGAGCGCCGCTTGTCGTACTTTCCAATTATTATCTGTCAATTTCAACTGAATCGCTTGCAGCAGCGTACTGACGTCGCTTAAGGGCATGCGAGAGATAAGCATAGCTAAACAATTAAGCGCTGCTTCTCTTACATTATTGTCATTATCCAGTAATTCCAACTGCGCTTTTTGAAGTAACGGATTGCTCTCACTGAGTGGCATGTAGGGAACAAGTAGGGGTAAACAACCGAGCGCTGCTTCTCGTATAACTCTATCCTTATCTGCCAATTTCAGTCGAACGGCTTGAAGCAACTCAATAACTTCACTGGGTGGCAAGCTGGGGATAAGCACGCCTATATACTTGAGCCCCACCTGTCTTACATCCCTGTCATTATTTGCCAATTTTAATTGAACAGATTGAAACAGTCGATTCACCTCACTGGGTGACAAATAGGGAACAAGCAAGGTCAAACACTTGAGCGCGGCTTCTCGTATTTTCTCCTTATTATCCGCCAGTTTTAACTGAACGGCTTGAAGCAGCCTATCAAAATTGGTATTTGCGTTAAGATAAGGAATCAAGATAGTTAATAATGTAAACGCCTGATAAATTTCCTCACTATGTTGGCTCTTTAATTTAGACTCAATCTCATCCAAGGCGGCATCCATTAACACAAATTCTTGACCCTTTAATTTACCTAGTAGTTGTATTACCGCTAACTTATTTGTTAATTCAAATAAAGGATTTTTTATAAGCCGCAACAAAGTGTTTATGAGGCGATGATGATGAGGCTTTGATAAAGCTATAGTGGTTAGTGTTGAATGTGTTTGCGAATTTAATAAATCCATGACTAATCGTTGTTGATAATCAACCGCCACTTGCTCTTGCTTGTCTAGTAAGCCAATCGTCGCTAGAAACGATTGTTGCTTATNACTTAAAAGTTAGGCTGTAGGTTATTAGAAGGTAATTGCTCGTTTAATAACACCTTATAATTTGTTGCAAAGATTTGTAGAACTGGGTCAGTTTCTGATGCCAGTTGCAAAATTTGCAGCAAATCCTCGTTCTTTTTCTCAGCTTGGCTGATTAAAGCATTAATCAATTGATAAAATAGTTTGGGATGGTCACTCATTAAAGAAGTACCATCCTCTCTTATAAATTTATTTTGATCAGCCTGCGTTAGCTTAGAAACCAATGTAATTAAACATAAGCCAGCAGCTTCATGAATAGTTGTCTCGGTATTTGTCAATTTTTCCTTAATCACTGGGAGCAATTGCCTTACCTCGCTTGATGTCACGCGGGGGATAAGAAGGGCTAAACACTTGAGCGCCGCTTTTTGGATAGCAAAGTTATTATCTGCTAGTTGCAATTGAATTGCTTGCAGCAGCACACTAAACTCATTGGCTGACACACAGGGAACAAGAAGGGCTAAGCACTTGAGCGCCGCCTGTCTTATAACCCAATTATTATTCACTAATTTCAACTGTAAAGCTTGAAGTAACACACTAATATCAGTGGGTAGTAGGTAGGGGATAAGCGCGACTAAACAATCGCGTGCCGCTTCTCGTACATCCCAATGATTATCCGCCAGTTTCAACTGAACAGCTTCAAACAGTACATTCACCTCACTGGGTGACACATGGGAGATAAGCAGGGTTAAAAACTTGAGCGCTGCTTCTCGTACATTACATTCATTATCCACCAATTTCAATTGAACCACTTGGAGTAACACACTGATCTCATTGGGTGACAGGTGGAGGATAAATAGAGATAAACAACTGAGCGCCGCTTCTCGTATCATCTTATCTTTGTCAGCCAGTTTTAACTGAACTGCTTGAAGTAACACGCTAACTTTACTGGGTGGCAGGTGAGGGATTAATAGGGCTAAACAATTGCGTGCCGCTTTTCGTACGTCGCTATCGCTATCGGCTAGTTTTAATTGAACGACTTGAAGCAGCACGCTAACTTCACTGGGTGACACATAAGGGATAAACACGGCTAAACACTTGAGCGCCGCTTGTCTTACTTTCCAATCATTATCTGTCAATTTCAACTGAATCGCTTGCAGCAGCGTACTGACGTCGCTTAAGGGCATGCGAGAGATAAGCATAGCTAAACAATTAAGCGCTG
>NZ_CAAAHX010000034.1:0-2701 GCF_900639865.1 Legionella gresilensis | reverse complement strand
GTCTTACTTTCCAATCATTATCTGTCAATTTCAACTGAATCGCTTGCAGCAGCGTACTGACGTCACTTAAGGACACGCGAGAGATAAGCATAGCTAAACAATTAAGCGCTGCTTCTCGTACATTATTGTCATTATCCAGTAATTTCAAGTGCGCTTTTTGAAGTAGCGGATTGAACTCACTGGGTGGCAGGTAGGGAACAAGTAGGGCTAAACAACCGAGCGCTGCTTCTCGTATAACTCTATCCTTATCTGCCAATTTCAGTCGAACTGCTTGAAGCAGCGAAGTTATCTCGCTTGATGACAAGTAGGGAATAAGGAGGCCTAAACATTTGAGCGCCGTTTCTCGTACATTAATTTCATTGTCCGCCAGCTTCAATTGAACGGCTTGAAGCGACTCAATAACTTCACTAGGCGGCAAGCTGGGGATAAGCACGCCTAAACACTTGAGCCCCACCTGTCTTACATCCCTGTCATTATTTGCCAATTTTAATTGAACAGATTGAAACAGTCGATTCACCTCACTGGGTGACAAATAGGGAACAAGCAAGGTCAAACACTTGAGCGCCGCTTCTCTTATTTTCTCCTTATTATCCGCCAGTTTTAACTGAACGGCTTGAAGCAGCCTATCAAAATTGGTATTTGCGTTAAGACAAGGCATCAAGATAGTTAATAATGTAAGCGCCTGATAAATTTCCTCACTATGTTGGCTCTTTAATTTAGACTCAATCTCATCCAAGGCGGCATCCATTAACACAAATTCTTGACCCTTTAATTTACCTAGTAGTTGTATTACCGCTAACTTATTTGTTAATTCAAATAAAGGATTTTTTATAAGCCGCAACAAAGTGTTTATGAGGCGATGATGATGAGGCTTTGATAAAGCTATAGTGGTTAGTGTTGAATGTGTTTGCGAATTTAATAAATCCATGACTAATCGTTGTTGATAATCAACCGCCACTTGCTCTTGCTTGTCTAGTAAGCCAATCGTCGCTAGAAACGATTGTTGCTTATCTAACATGCGGCACTTTAAATATAACTCTTGAGCAGGCAGCTTTAAATAAATTAAAAGCACTGCATCAGTCGGTAGGCTTGAAAAAAAGTTCAGGGAAGAAAGCATGATGCTCTTTAAATGACAAAAAAGTATATTCTAGTGATTTTGATACTTTTTTTAAAACAATTATTATTCTTTTTTTGCATTTATGAAAAAGCTTTGTAAAACGACCATTTAAAACCAATTATTATCTGACTACTAAAATAACCTAATCAAAAATATATGTTCCCGCCTAATAAAAAAATTATTATTTCTTAACTTTGTATCGTTTAGGAGTATTATATCCATTGCTTTATTGAAAGCTAACATTGGAATTGTTTTTAAGGATTAATTAATAATGAAGAAAATTGTTTTATCTTTACTCGCATTAAGTAGTGGCGTTGCTATTGCTGGTACCATGGGTCCTGTTTGTGTACCTGGGAATGTTACCGTCCCTTGTGAATCTATAGGGTTTGACGTAGGTATTCACGCTCTGTATCTAAGACCTGCTTTTAATGGCAACCAGTATGCTGATAATTTCTTAGGTTATAATACAAACGGAACATTCTTAGACAAACATGATGACTGGTTATGGGGCTTTAACCTTGAGGGTTCTTACCATTTTGGTACAGGCTCTGATATTACAGCAAGCTGGTATCATTTAAGAGATGATATTGTAACTTCGGGTAATACCTATGATAGCTTAGTCACAGGCAGCACGTTATCATTTGCTTATAATAAAGATAAGTATGCTTGGGATGCAGTTAACGTTGAATTTGGACAACATGCAGACTTTGGTATGTTTAAAGATGTGCGTTTTCATGCAGGCATTCAATATGCAAATATAAAGCTTCAAGAATATGCGCCAGTCACTATTACTACTACCGATGGTGATGTAATTCCAAACTACAATGATACTACTCAAAAATTTAAAGGTGTAGGTCCTCGTGTTGGTATGGACTTGGCTTATAATTTTAATGATGCATTCAGTATTTATGGCAGACTTGCTGGTGCTTTATTAATTGGAGATGTTGATTCACTGGATAAATCGGGTGGCACGCTTCCTTTCTTTAATTCTTCTTCCACAACTATTGTTCCAGAGTTAGATGTTAAATTAGGTGTTGCATACACTTACAATATGCCAACGAGTAAACTTATCGTTGATGGGGGATATATGGCCACTAACTATTTTGAAGCCTTAACTCTGGTTTCAGGTGGAGTAACGCCTTCCACTAGTTATGGGTTTCATGGACCTTATTTCGGTGTTAAATATATCGGTATGATAATGTAAAACTACAATTAATTCTTACATCAATAAACTAGAGGTTGCTCTCCACTTCCTTAAACTTTTTTGATGTAAGATTAATAGATATTCATGATTGCAATTGCCTAGCATAAGCTTAATACAGTGGTATTCATGCTAGGATAATACAAGTTTATATGGCAGCTATAGCTATTTAAATCTGTTTGTTTGATGGTCTGGCAATCAGCTCCATAAAACCAGAAAGCGGTCTTTCTAAAAATATTAAGTATCAACAAATTAAGATTGGGGAACTCTTACGGCAAGCTGAAGTATTTTATTGCATGAAAAAATTAAAGAATTTGAAATCATGAGCATGTTTAATAAAAGACTATTTAATACGTGTATAGCGCGAGTGCTGCGGTTTGAGG
>NZ_CAAAHX010000033.1 GCF_900639865.1 Legionella gresilensis | reverse complement strand
GTCTAGATCATTTCGCGACACCGACTAAGCCCTTTCTACTTTTCTAGGCAGCTTGGTGGACATACAATTGATATTCTAATTCTGAAATACTGTTTTCAAGTTCAATGAGTTCAATTTGCAAGGATTGATAAATCCGCTGCTGCATATCAATTTCTTGATGCCCTTTTGGCAAAGATTCAATCGTTTCACAGAGTTTTTCAAATTGTTGACTCATAGTTAACCTTAGAGCATCGGCTTTATCTTGGAGTTGATTTAATTGTTGCGTTTTTTCTTTAAGTCTATCAGGCCCCTTTTTAAAGGCTGGCGCAAGTTCCTGCTCGAGGACTGTTATATCTTTTGTAAGGCTAAATGCTTCTTCTTCTAATTGATGCAGTTGACGTTGAATAGAATCAAGTAAGGCTTTTTTATCAATTCCCTTTTGTTGCTCTTGTAGAGCCAGTTCTAAATACCTTTTTTCACTGTGGATAGCGCGTTGAATATTTCCTAATGCATCTTGCTTTTGTTTAAGCAAGCGGCTTTTATTTGCATTATGTACCATTAAAGAGGGTGAATTTTGCCCATCCTTATCAATCATTATCTCGTCTGAAGTTCGCTTAAAATATTGACCATAAGCAGCATGATTATAAAAACCCTTAGGTGTACGCCAACGTTTTTCACGCAAAAGCTTAGCAATAATTTGCACTTTATGCTGGATTGTTTCTACCTGCTTTAGCTGCGGTTGATTGGTTAGTGTAAAAATAATTTCTGCAAAGGTTTGCTCCGGTGATGAGAAATGAACATGATGCGATTGTCTTAGATTATTCATCATGCCTTTAATGTAATTTTTTGTTCGCTCCCCTACCCTTTCTCCGATTAGCTCTTCAACTTGATAAATTGGATAAAGCGGTTGGTTATTAAGGGGGGTAGACAATTTTTCCACATTGTTTTTAAAACTAACTGTACTGTTAACTGGATGATTATGATCTTTTTCTTTATCTATAAATACCGACTTTTTGTCTTTTTCGATCTCGCCATCTTGTTTGAAAAAAGAGCATGTTGTTGATTGAGTATTGCCTGGCTCTACTTTTCCTTCTTTTATCTGAATTAAATCAAGTAGTTTTTGAGTTACTCGAATATAGAGGCGTTTTGTGACGCGAAAGCCATTTTTATTCGATGCACTAAGTTTGCATGCTCGCTCAATTAATCCTTTCTTTTCAAACTCTTCTAAGTAGCGACTAATAGATCGCTCTGATAAAGTTAACTCATTAGCGATTTGAGCTAAGGTTCTAGTAAACCAAATCCTCCCATCATTAAGCTTATAGTTGGATATCTGCCACCAGAAAATACATTTATCTAAAAAGACTGCCTTATTATGGCTTTTGGTGTATTCAACCAACCTACCAAAATGAGCATGGAAAATTGAACAAAGGTTCCCCATAGATAATTTCCTTATCTTTGTTGTTTTTTTAAGGGAACGTAGCTACAATAAAAATGATTGCTTAAAAATTAAATATAAACCTATTTAATTTTTAGTTTAACTTAGCTTGCGTTCCGAGCTTAGTTATTAAAGTTCTGAGGAGTCTGCCAACTCTTCAGAACTCTGTTTTTAACTTTATCCTGTTATCTTTTCATATCAATCGCCTCTCATACTAAGTCAATTATTCTTAGTAAAAATTTTTTCCCACTATCTGTAATTACATTACTATTTAATGTAGATACTATAGCCTAATTTTGATTTGTCAAACCTTTAATCCTATTGATATTATTGATTTTTTTTATAAAAGAGACACAATAATTCTTTTGTTTACCTTTCAATAAAAGACACACTAATTATTGTTTTTTAATAAAATAAGAGACACAGTAATTAAATTTCAGTCGTATTTATAAGAGACACAGTAATTTTTTATAAGAGATACACGGACTGTTTTCTTCCTTGCTTTATTAGACACGGTTATTATTTTATTAAGCATTTATAAGAGACACAGTAATTTCTATTAAAAACTTTCCATAAGAGACACATTTTAATATTAAATATGCGTTAAAATAAGAGACACATTAATAATTATTTGTAAATGATAAATAAGAGACACAGTAATTGTTTTCATAATTTATTTATCAGAGACACAGTAATTAACCTTATAAATCATTCATAAGAGACACAGTAATTATTGCAAAATTATAATACTTAACTTATCTTGTTTTAAATAAAACGAACAGTATATTATAAAAGTTATTTAATCCATTGATTATAAATTTTAATTTATCTTATAAATTCCCTTAAATTATAAAAATAAAAATTTAATAAGAGACACAATAATATAAATATAGGTTTTTATCAGAGACACAGCAATTTAATTCATGTTAAAAATATAAGAGACACATATTTATGAAATAAAAGGATAAAATAAAAGACACAATAATTATTATATTTCAATTAAATAAGGAGACACAATAATTTCAAAATAATATATTTAGATAAGGGACACAATAATTAATTTTTTAAGATTGAATAAGAGACACACTATTATTAATTCTCTTAAACTGCCAAGTAGACATTAAATATTAATTTTTTATTATACAGAGACACACTATTATTATGGATAAGATGGTATAAGAGACACATTAACTAGTCCTTTATGTAAAAGATAAGAGACACATTAATGAAATGCCGGCTGCATAATAAGGGACACATTAATTTATTAATTTTCACAAAAATAAGAGACACATTATTTTATGAAAAAAAATTTAATTTTTTTTTATTTCATTAAGTTTTGAAATTTTCTTTTACAGTACAGAAGTTAAATAAATCAACGTTTTTTATTAAATTAATTGTTTTTCGTTGACAAAGGACAGATGGGGGGTTAATTTTAATATTAAGAATAATTCTGAGAATAATAATGAAAACAATAAGCGCTAGGGATTTTTCTGCAATAATTAATGTCTCACCACATCTGATCTATAAATTAATTAAAGATAATGATTTAGAAGTTATTCCTATTGCAAATAGAAAGGTTTTACCTGCATCAACAGCTAGGGAAATTTTAGAACTAAGAGGATTTAATTACAAACCTAATAAACGGCCAACAATAATAAATATTTTTGGAATGAAGGGAGGAATTGGAAAAACTTCTCTGGCTACAGCGATAGCTGAAGGAGCGAGTAGATTAGGATTTCGTGTTTTAGCTGTAGATTTAGACATGCAGGCAAATTTAACCCAATCATTTAATATGAAAAAACATGGGCAACCTGTTATAGTTCATGTGTTAAATAAACAAAAAAAACTACGTGAAATTATTAAAGAGGTTACGCCTTACCTTCATTTACTACCATCTTCTTTAGATAATTCACAAGTAGAGCAGGTCCTTGGTTCCCAAACAATAAATGCTGCTGGATATTTTAAAAACTTATTCTCAGAACTAGAAAAAAATTACGACCTTATAATTTTGGATTGTCCACCTTCAATAAATAAGATAACTTCTTGTGCTGCATGCTATGCGACTACAAATTTAATCCCTTTAAATGCAGATATTGATTCTTTTGATGGTGTAATAATGTCTGTATCAGAGATTATTCAAATTCAAGAGTCCTTCAAAGATTTTAATATAGAAATAGATTATAAAATTATTTTTAATAAATATGATGCGCGGGAGAAATTAAGCTTAACTATTATGGGAGAAGTAGCTAATAGGGACGAACTCAGAGAGAATTTATTACCTATAGTAGTCAGAACTAATACCGCTTTTAAAAATACTAAGGCTGATGGCGAATATATATTTGATCTAAAAAATTCTACTGCAAAAGAAGATTGTTGGAGTTTAATTTCAGAAATTACAGGAATTAGCTCGTGGTTAGAAACTAAAACCAATAAAAAAAATGAAATATTGAAGAAAGAAGCTGCTGCTGTTTAATAATACACTAGGAAAAGATGGGAATGAAGATAGAGGATATATTAAAAAAGCAGCGTGAGAAAGGCTTAGAACTTACTAGGCTTAAAGCCTCTACTTTATCTATTGAAGAATATACGCGGGATAAAAATTCACCAAGACCTTATCACATTGATAAGATTGCTAAAATTACTATAGTGAATGACAAAAAGAAAAAAAACTCCTCGCCTAGTGTTGAAAAAACAAAAAGAGCTAAGAAATTACCCTTAGAACAAAAAATAATTCATCCCATTAATAATGAAAATTCAAAAGTAGGAAGAAAATTAAAGCCAGTATTTAATTATATTGATTTAGTTGGAAACTCTAAATTAATTGTTGATGAAATATTAAGACGTTGTTTAATTACAAACTCGAATTCTACTGGCTTCATTGAAAAAAGAGAATTCAGTGACATAGTCGGAGTTACAATTGGCTCTATAAAAACTACTTGTGTTCGTTTAAAAGAGAAAAAGGTAATTGAAGATTTTAAAGCTACCAAAGGCAGAAAATCGAAGTGGAAATTTATTCTATCAAGCCGAATTATAGAGCAGGCTCGTAAAATACGAGAGAGTTAATTTTTATTGCTTTATGACCAATTCAATGATTGTATGTATGGCCCATGGACTGAAATCTCTTTTATCAATAACCAATTCGGAATATACAGTTGAGAGCTATCTAAAGCTTAGCGCTTTTTGAATTTAACTATTTTGCAACATGGCCTCAATATCTATTATATACAGTTGATTTAAGATTTAAACTTAAATAAAGAGCTTGGGTCATGATGCCGAGATTAAGTCAAGTTAAAAAAATTTGCATATTTATCAAAATTAATTTTATATAGAACTGATATCTTTACAGCTAGATTATATTCTCTTCCTTTTATAAAGCCCCAAATGTACTAGCGTACAATTACGTTAAACATAACTTATTTAGGAAGTAATTTTTGTTTTAGCAATTTTGCAATGATTCACGGTGGCAACAAAATTAGTCGGTGTCGCGAAATGATCTAGACGAGCAGGTCGAAAGGCGTAAGGGTTAATTA
>NZ_CAAAHX010000032.1 GCF_900639865.1 Legionella gresilensis | reverse complement strand
CTTCTGACTTACTTTTTTCTCAATTAAAGATAAAGGATTTAGTCACGATTTATAAAGCCTATGAAGCGAGTTTTTTATTTACTTCCTTTGAAGAACAGCAACTTTGGGGACGATTACTTCTTAGCCGACTAAAAGAAGTACCTAAAGCGCAACTACCTGAAGTGATTGAAAGCCTTTTAAACCGTCAACAATACGAGCGGCCCTTAAGTGACGCACAATTACGTAATAGCCTTATTGAACTGTGGGTCAGTATCCAAAGCGAATTATTAGGTTTAGATGACAACACAGAAATTTATCTCAATAAAATAAAAACCATCATTGCAAACCTTTCAGAAAAACTGACTAATGTAGAGCTAGAACGTCTATTAGCCAAGCTAGCAACTGCCATTCAATCCCAACAAAAAGTAAGTGAACTCATGGGAATGACGCTTTATCCTGAGCGCTATTCAACAGACTATAATCGAGTCCATATTAAAAATAGTGAACGAATTCTCACTAATTTAGCCACTACTACTGCCTTTTTAGGTGAAAATAAAAGTGACAAAGAACAAGCACTTGATTTTATTTCAAGCCCGCCTACTCTCGAGTCTTTAGATGCCTTTGCTAACTACTTAGTCGAACAAAAAAAACCTGGTAAACCAGACGATTTCGTCAAGCAAAATAAAGCTGATGTATTATGTAAATTGCAAAGTGGTTTAGATCATTATAGATCCTTCATAGATAAAGAAGAGCAACTGACTCAAACTAAAATAGCGCTTAGTCAATTTTATTATCAGTTCTGGGATTGCAATTTAACTGAGCGCGCGGTCTTATTGGATCAATTAGCGTTACCGGCCAGTGAAGTCATCACTGAAGCACAAATGGCCGCAGCCTATCAAGACACCTTTGCCTATGCAGCGCAGAAACTATTTCCTAAGGCCCATATCAAAAATTCAGATGATGAATTAGCCTTAGAGTTTTTAAAAACCTATCTTGCAGTTGCTAATAAATATGAACGAAGTATCCTTTTAGCCGGCTTAATAGTGGTGACCAATGAGACCGCTACCGCTGACAACGACATTGGCATTGGTAAAAAAATAGCGCTTTTATGTGAGCATATGGGACCCGCTTATATTAAGCTTGCGCAAGCCATTCACAGTCATCCGCAAACACCTGATTATATCAAACGGGATTTACATCATATTAAAGGGCGTGCTAATCCCCCTGCCCGTTGGGATTTATGGCGTCTTTTAACCGATGTTTTACCTGATGTTGAAATCGCGAATATTAACCACGTGGGTGCCTTGTTAGGGTCAGCCTCTTACAATTTAGCACTAGACATCGATTATAAAGAACCAGGCAATCAAAAAGTCTTGATTTTATTGCGTGAGCATGCCAAAGCAGACGCTGAAAAAGGCTTTGACCAACTTATGAAAACCATTGAGCAATGTCCTCACCCCCGAGCGCAAGCGATGCGCGATACCTTAAGCACCATGCTTGACGAAGCCAAGCGTTTATCTCAAGCGGAATTAGATTATCATATCTCCGATAAGCAAAACGCCCTTGCTCATACCATGTATCAGCTCCCGCTATCGGTGACACTGCAAAATCAACAATACACGGTGTTATTAACCTCGGCAACCAACCTGAGTAGTGGCGATGGTTATCGCGTGATTGAACGCATGTATGGGACTGAATTTAATGACCTACCTGACAATACGCAAGAACAATGCACCGCCAAAAAAGTCATTGCTACCGCTATTGTGACTCTGGAATTAATTCATATCTTGCAAGGCAAGCAGTTCGATAGTGACCGCCACGGTAATCAACTGCGTGCGCTCATTGATGAGGAATCGCAAACCATTTATTTAGGGTTATATGATTTTGGTGAACTCTCGCTAGAAGAACCTAAACCAGAGGAGCTCCAACAGCTAGCCGCCCTTCTCAAACAACTGTTAAGTCCAAAAAACTGGTCAAACCCACAAACTTTGGCGACACAAATCGATGGTTTACTGTCAAAAACAATTACTCAAAATATTAAGGAACACAAACCCGCCACCTACCTCATGCACATTAAAAAAGGTTTGTTGGCCTTACAAGATTTTCAGAAATATTTAAGTACCCAAGATTTGCAAGCTATTTTAACTAATATTACCCAACATCATCAGGATAAAATTCATCCTCTTTTAAGAGATGAGTTAAAAAACGCTTTAACCTTAGTAAACTGGGCTTGCAAAGCGCAGCAAAGTGCCCACAGTGCCCTTGGTTTTTTTACAAGCGCTATTGTAAAATCACGACTTGATGATCCCAACGTATTAGAAGCAGCTATTTTTTATCGTTGAGGACCATTGAATGAACTTTTTTTTCAAACTTCATAAATGACTAGCTTAATAGTTAAGCGAATTTAAGTTAGATGAAATACAATTTTAAACTCTAAAGACAAATTTTTATTAAAATAAATTAGCTATCTATTTCCAGGGTGCATATAGGGTGCAATTTTGTTAGAAAAGCTAGTACAGCGATGTATAATGATGCAAAATAAAATTTCATTAAGTATTTGATTTTAATTTGTTTTTGTTCCTTAATGTACATTGCAATACATTACATATATAAGTATCACAGCTCTCATAATGCTGAGGTCGGTAGTTCGAGTCTACCCATAGCCACCAAACACTTACACTTTTTCCTTTCCCTTATTTGGGTCATCCCTATTTTAGGGGGCATTAATCAAGAACACAAAACTTTAACTCTTAACCTATAATTTTCAAAATTTCTAAAGCCATAAGCACGCCGTTGAATAAGCTTCATCTTACGATGGAAGCCTTCAGTGATGCCGTTATTTTTAGTAAAGCGCCACATACTAACGATTTCATCCCGCCAGAGATAGATAGTTTTGCCAAGGGTTTTTAGAGAAGCAATAGGGCTGTCTTTGAGCTGCTGTAATCGCTTAAGGAAGAGAGGAATGAGGCGAGCACACTGTTTAGCAGTACGATGTTTTTTCATCAGTAAACGATGGAGGCGCTGTTTAAAGTAATAGGTAGCGGCAATGGCAGGTTGTTTAAGTAAGTAGGCGTCACGTTTATTCATCTGCTTAAGCGTTAAGTTCGCCGGATTAGCTCTAAGGGCTGCCAGCAAGCCGCGTTGATATTTATTGTCCTTATCAAGCTGTTGATAAGCTTGGAGCGCACATTGATTAAGTACGCGAATGACATGAAGCGGTCAGCAACGATTTTAGCATTAGGAAAGTGGCTTTTAATGAGAGCTCGGTAGCTTGGGCTTAAGTCAATACAAACAACCCGTACTTTATCTTTGCCTTCTAAGGTGTTTAGATAAGTGTTTAAGTCCTTTTCACTGCGTCCTTTGACGATATCAAATATCTTGTGCTTGGCTAAATCGCAAAAGGTGGTGGCATAGCCTTGTTTTTTATTAAAGAAATGCTCATCTATCCCTAATACACGTGGGCAAGAACGATGGGCTATTTTCTTATGACGCAAGCTATAACCTTCATAATACCACCGTTCAATCGTCGACTTACCACAATGTAAATAGCGCGCCAAATCTTTCTGACTTACCCCTTGGCTATGTTGATGAAACACTTGTCTATGTAGTGGCTCACTTGCACGCTGATAGGGTCTCCCGGGAAAACGCTGATTAAATAGCGATGGCATAACGAGCAATAATACTTATAGCCCTTAATTAATAAATAACTGCGACGTAACCCTATACTTTCATGACGTACTCGTCTAACAAAGCTTGCTTTCTTGCGTCATTTTTTATTATTGCAATGTATACACCGTACCACTCCCCTGTAACTTGCCTCTATAATAAACTGGATTCTCGCCACTTACTTTCTTAATAGCTAAGCCAAGTAAATTTAGGATATAATTTTTATTGGGTATTTTAATCTCTCTTTTGACCGTCAAATCAAAGAGTTAGTTTAATCTAACTTGATTAAAATTCCCCCTTATTTAGGGTAGAGCCACTTTCCCCTTATACGATAATTTTATTTTAATTAATATAATCAAAAACTTATAGAATATTTAATAATTCCTTAATAATTCCTTAATATTTTCTTAATATAATGACGAAATTTTTACTTATTGTAGAATTCAAATGCAGTCTAAAGTCGATAGAAATCTAGCTATTCTTAAACAACTCAATGAAGAGGTTAATCAACAGCTCATTTTCACACCTAATTACTTTGACAATTTAGAAGATGCGCTAAATTATATCGAAAATAATGAAGAGCAGCATTTTTTATATGATCTTTATAAACATATCAACCAACTATTTAAACAATTTTTATACGATAATCACTGCACAAGCACAAGCCTAACCCCAGCGCTTAAAGAAATGTTTCAAAGTCAACTACAACGTAGTGTTAAAAAACTGCGCGATAATGATATTATCGCAAGAAAGTATAGTTTTTCTGACAAATTACAGAGGATGGAGGAGGGAGCAGAGAAAGATTACTTTGAGAAAGATCAAGTCCTTTTGGAAAAAGAAATAGAGCAATACTTCAAAATAAATTTGTCGAGCGCATTAGAAATACTCTATTCCGGTCAAGAACTCGAAATTCAAGACAATGACTTAAAAGAACGCTTTAAACAACGAGATGCTTTAGTTGATTATCGAAACCAATATGGTAAAGATGTTCTATCACAGGCATTAGGGAATAATTTAGAGGCATCGGAGATTGCCAACCTTAAGCAAAAGCTTAATTATTTTTGTCAGGGTTTATATTTAGAGCGGATGCAGGTCCGAGTGGGCCAATGTGGTGAGCATACTTCTCTTGCGTTAGTGAAGTTATTAAAAGGACAACGTTTAGACTGGGACACAACTATAGAGGCTATCTGTAATGATTATTATAACCACGGGCTTTATGATGATAATCATGTCTTTTTAGTCATTAATCGAGACCCCAATAGTGACTTAACTGATATGTCGACCTGGGGAACTGAAGCCATTGTCTTTGATTCGTGGAAAAAGTTGGTTTTTAAAGCAAGTGACTATTTATCTTATCGCTATATAAATGGAGGCGAGCAAAAGAATTATTCCGCTGTAATTTTTGATAATAAAGACGCAAATTTCCTACGCACTCTAAATAAAAATGACATTTATTTACAAATAACTGGTAATACGCAATTTGCTAAGCTTATCCCCTTGCTAATCGAAGAAAACCAATTAATTGCAATTGATGGAGAGCAATTTGAGCAAACCAATCAACTGCTCAATGATTTACTTAAAGAAGTAAGACCAGCTAACTTTAATCTAAATATTAAATTTTATTTAACCACCGCCGGTAATCAATTAATTCAAACGATAACAGGCTTTCAGGAACCAACTATCATTCTTCATCGCGAGCTTTTTAACCATACTGATGATCAAGCGTTAAGGGCAGAATTACGGTTTGCTTTAGCTCAGCAGTTATTGACGGTAAAAAAATATGGCGTGGGTATTAATAACAATCTAAGTGCACCATCACTATATGAACTAGACCGTGAAGCTTTAAATGTGTCGAATAATGGCGATGCTGTCATAAATTATCTACGACGAGCTCAACAATTTTATGAGGCTCATAAAGAAGAAGAGCCCGCGCAAGCTTTACCCGATATAATGAGAAATATACTGCAAGAAAAAGCCTTACCCGCAACCTTTGAACAACGCATCAAAAACCTCATGACCTATTTTGCTTCTGATACAACGAGTCTAAAAGAAACTAGCTTTTCCGGTTCGTTAGCAGCAGTGCGTACAGAAGTAGCAGCTATTAAACCTACCTTTTTTTACCAAGAAAATTTTGAGCAGCAAGATTCTGTTGTGGCAAAACTTAATTATTTAACTGAGCGACTTTCTTCACTTAAGGAGCATGAGTTGCTACCTTATGAGTTAACAGAAATACCCGGGATTCGAGTACGCGAGTTTTGCCAACTGCTTTATAGTTTAACGATTGACTGGTCTGATGAAGCACAAATTCAAGCTGTCGATAAACTCATTAATCAAGCCTTTGAATTAAGAGTTCCAGGCTTTGATCGCATTTATGTAGCTATTCATCAATTGCCCTTTTCAGATTCTTATTACTCTCATGAAAAAAACTTAAAAGCGCTGGGACCCTTTAAAGACCTGCAAGACAGTGTTAGGAATTTTAGCAACGCTATGGATGAATCAACAGCTAAAGAACAAGCTAAACTCTTTAAAAGTATTTATAAAAAATTATCCCTTCATTTATTTCCAACAGGAGGAGGACGTAATCATCTAGCAACCTACCAAAAAAATCATCAAGGAATGGTACCAACTGGGAATGAACGTTTTTTTGCGTCCCATATTGGACTCCATATTAATTGGCAAGGATTTGATGAAAAGCAAGCTCTACAATTAGATAATTTTCTAGCGTGGGCCAAAGCTGATAAAGAAGGCGATATTGCCGAGCTATTGTGGCATTTAGGGATTACGCATCCAATTGTTTTATCCGCTCTTCCTGATAATTTTAAAGAAGCGATATTAGTAAGCGATGGCATAAGAACTATTGAATTTTCTGCACCTAGGCATCTAAAAGAGGAATATCCTTCTCATCCCGGTTGGTTAGCCATGGCGGTTATTCAAGATGGTGCAAGACATCATCAGCTGGTGGACACTTTTCAGACCAGCGAGCCTTTTGAGCAACAGTTTATTCAATTTTACGATAACAATTATAAGGCGCTCCGCGGTGCGGCCGATTCATATGTCGATGGGAGAAAAATTAATTTAAATAATAATAATTCTACCGTGCGCTGTTTATTAACTAAATTTACAGAAATTGCTTTAACAGGAACGCCAAAAGATAAAGCCCTTGTTAAAAGCTTTTTTTTAGGCCGTAAAGATAAACGTGATTTAGCATCACTTAACATGAAGGCGACTTGGAGTAGTTTAACGTTAGACTCGCTTTATTACCAGTTTTGTTTTTACCAGCGCTATGCCGGCCAAAACTTCGTTTTATTTAGTCCAAATGAATTAATTGCCTTAATTAGAGATAAGCATATTTCTGATTTCCCGACGAATTTATTATTACGCCATTTAGGGCTACCTTATGAAGACCTAACATTGGAGTGTTTAGCTCCTTTTTTAAAAGAATTAAATACTAGACAACTAGATAGCGTGGCCTTTAATGCCGATAAACTGGTAGAGCAACATATTCATACTTATGGCCCTTATCCTTTATTCAGTCATGAAACTGCACAATTATTAGCACTTACTGATATTAATTCCCATATAGATCAAAAAGAAATTTTAAAATTAAGTATTTCGCAAGCACCTTCTGACTTACTTTTTTCTCAATTAAAGATAAAGGATTTAGTCACGATTTATAAAGCCTATGAAGCG
>NZ_CAAAHX010000031.1 GCF_900639865.1 Legionella gresilensis | reverse complement strand
GCTAAGCACTCGTTCTGAACTATTTCGTTTAGTTCATCAAATTCATCATTGAAATCATCTTGAAATATAATTTGCCACTTCATAAATTTTATTATGTCATTAAATACATATTTATTTAAAAACATCCTATTAAATATTATTGTAAAAACCTACTTTAGTCAGAATTAGATAGATAAGTTGATCTTACGCAGATCTTATTATCTATCTAATACAAATCAGGCCCAAGAATGTTTAAGTCTTACGTTAGTCGATAGCGGATAATATTTTTTTCTTTCTGAATGCCCATAAGCATAGGCAAGCAATAAGTCCTATAAATTTAGAAACGACTCCGATTGACTACGGTTACAAAGGTAATCAGACTTAGTTAGATTGTGTGGAGCGTGGACTCACCTTTTAACTTATTAAATAGTACAACTATTTTTCTGCACAACCCAAACGGTTGCTTCTCCACATTGTGGATCTTTAATTTTATGCTCTAATATTTTAAAATTATTATCTACAAGTATTTGCTTATATTCTTCGATAGAAAGTGAAGCATGATATAAATCTTGTCCTCCATTATTACTCCAAACCTCACCAAATTCAGGGCCTGAAGTAAAAATTAATAAGCCATTAAGCTCAACATAGGACGCTAATAGCTTTAAGGTACGGCGCTGATCTTCGTGCGGTAAATGGAAAAAACTATGCCATGCAATAACAGCATGAAATTTTTCGTCTAAATCTAAGGTTCGCATATCAGCTAAAAGCCATCTTCCTTCTGGAAAGCGTTGTTTACACAAATCAATCATTTTTTTACTGGCGTCTATTCCGGTTACTTTATAGCCTTCATTGAGCAAGAATTTAGCTATAGGTTCTCCCGTCCCACAACCTATATCTAATATTTTGCATTTAGGTGGCAGGTATTTTTGAATGAAATTTAAATAAAATTTCTCCATAGTTAGATCTTTATTGCGATTAGTATCAAACCAAATAGCCATTTTGCTCACTTCTCTTCTTAAGTTAGGCTTGAAAACTGGAATGTTAACACGTACTGTAGTGATAGAAATTTATAATAAACCAAACCTTGACGCTTAATTAAAATTTAAATGGAGAAAGCAATGGTCACCATGGTTGGAACACAAGAAAAATTTGAAGATGCCCTCTATGAACTATGCGAATTAGATTATGATGCTGTAGAAGCTTATGAAGCAGCCATTAATCGGTTAGATAAAAAAGATTATGTTAGTAAAATGGAGGAATTTAAAAATGATCATCAGCGTCATATTGAAGAAATTTCTAATTTGTTGCGTAAACATCAAGCAAAAGTTCCTGATGGCCCTAGCCCTAAAAATATCTTAACACAAGGCAAAGTAGTTTTAGCGAACCTTATGGGTGATGAAGCGATTCTTAAGGCTATGCTTTCTAATGAACAAGACACCAATACGGCTTATGAGCGCTTAAATGAACATAAAGAAAAATGGGGCGATGCTAATACTATTTTAAGTCGCGGGTTAGAAGATGAAAGAAGACATAAACAATGGATTCAATTAACTTTAAATGGTTATAAATAGATAACAGAATAAGTCCGAAGTGTAATTTACAACTTGCTGTGTATAGGTTTTATAAATATTAATTTTATTATAATAATTTTTTAAAATGGTTATTATTATATGACAATTAAGTAGAAGGGTGCTTTTTTATAATTTGAACAAAGTGAGTCGCCCTCTTATATACAGCAAGGTTTAAATGACTAGCTTAAGTCTATTAGAATATTAAAAATATTTTAAAGAAATGACTTGCGCTCTTTAACTGTATGACGATAGCTGTTTTATTCCTATTGCTGCCGCTATTTTCGAAGGCTCATAATGGCCCTCGCCGAGTTATTTCTTTTTTACATGGTTTAAAGATGCAAACACATCATCTACTGCGTAAAATATAAAAGTATTAGGGATTACATGCTCAATAGCATAATTTAATGCGTCAAGCTCATCTGAAATAACTTTAACCTTAGAATCAGAATCTTCAGCATGAATGCCTTCAAGAAGCAGGCCCGTTAAATAGTCATTACTACGGCCCCTACCATTTTTATCATGTTTAATAATAATTTCATCAAACATTTGGGCAGACAAACTACCTATTTTTTGTATATCTTTCGCCCTTCTATCGCCTGTGGCGCTGATGATGCCTATTTTTTTGGCGCAATCTAATGTCTGTAAATATTTTTTAATCTCAATAAATCCACCTTCGTTGTGCGCGTAATCAAGCATGATTTTAAAGTCTTTAAATTGATAAATATTCATTCGACCTGGCGTATTTTCTTCAGAAAGAATAAACGCCATCAATGCCTTATTCATCTCCTCAATAGAAAACCCACTAATCGCACCGGCAAGCACAGCTGGAAGAATATTCTTAATCATACACTCAGCTGCCCCATTAAAAGACAGAGGAATATCTTTTACGAGAGCAACTTTTTGCTTGGTATTTTTTATACAAAGAACGAGCCAGCCATCTTCATCAATAAAGGCCGCCATTCCCCCTGCTTGATAATGGCGCTCTATTTTCTCCAAATTTTTGATTCCAAATAAAGCAATATTGCAATGAAGATTGTCCTTAAGATTATATGTGAGATTATCGTCAGCATTTAATAGGGCATAGCCTTCTTTGTGAGTACTATGAGCTACCACTGCCTTCACTTTAGCTAAATCATCTAATGTATGAATGTCTTCTAGGCCCAGATGATCTTCTGTAATATTGGTAATAATACTAATATCGCACGTATCAAATCCAAGGCCTGATCGTAAGATTCCTCCTCGAGCACACTCTAATACAGCAAACTCAACATTCGGATTTAATAGTACAACACGTGCACTTTGGGGGCCACTGCAATCGCCCTTAAAGATAAGTTCATCATCAAGATAAATACCTTCCGTTGTAGTAAACCCTACATTGAATTGACACCATTTAGCTAAATGGGCAATCAATCTAACCACGGTTGTCTTCCCGTTAGTCCCGGTTACGGCAATGACTGGAATTTTAGATTTTTTCTTCGGCGGATAAAGTGAATCAATAATGGCAGCTGCAACATTTTTTGATTCGCCTTGCGAAGGTGCCAAATGCATTCTTAAGCCAGGGGCTGCATTGACTTCAATGATGGCGCTGTTGCGATGAGTCATAGGCTCTTCTATGTTTTTAACAATCGCATCAATGCCACAAATATCTAAATTTATTATTTTGGCTACCCGTTCTGCAAGTTTGCGATTAAAGGGATGAACAAGATGAGTGACATCTGTGGCAGTACCGCCAGAACTAATATTAGCCGAGTGCTTTAACGTCACAATTTCGCCCTTGTCTAAGATAGATTGTAAAGATAGTCCCTGCTCTTTTAAAATAGCTAAGGTGATATCATCAACTGTTATCCTTGTTAAGAAATTATCATGCCCGGGACCTCGTTTCGGGTCTTGATTAATTTCATTAATAAGTTCTTCTATCGTTTTCTCCCCTGTTCCAACAACATGGGCAGGCGTGCGTTTTGCAACAGCCACTAATTTAAAGTTAATGACTAGAAAACGATAATCACTGCCAGAAATGTAGTCCTCAACAATTACTTTATCAGAAAATTCTTTTGCTAACTGAAAACTACTATGCGCTTTTTCGACGTCCGTAATATTACAGGTAACCCCATTCCCATGATTGCCATTAGAGGGTTTAATCGTTATGGGATATTCCATAAAAGACAACACCTCCTCAAGCGCTTCAGGTGAGCTTATCAAGTGGCCTTTTGGTGTTGGAACAAGGTGTGAAGTTAAAATTTGTTTGGTTAAATTCTTATCGCCTGCGGTTTCTACACCAATTGACGAGGTGCGGGAAGAAACTGTCATCCATATTTTTTGCATCGTTGTGCCATAACCAAACGAAATAAGCGGCTGCCCCTCGATTTTACACCAAGGAATACCTCTTTTTTCCGCTTCTTGTACTAAGGAAAGTGTACTTGGGCCTAATTTTTCATCGTCATAAGCCTGCTGTATCGTTTGAATATCTTTAGCAAGGTTTAAGAATTGTCGTCCTTGAGCTAAACACTCAACAACCTGTACTGCAGCTCTTGCAGCATACAGAGCTGCTTTTTCAACCTCATAAGAGAAGACGATATGATAAATACCCTTTTCTCGCGCTCCTTCCTCTATCTCAAAGGTAGTATGCATCCCAGCTAAATTTTGTAACTCGATTGCAACATGGCCAATGACATGACTTAATAAGATACCCTCATCTAACTGGCTGAAAAAACTTAAACCCTCTTGTCCATGGCAATGATGACCGAAAAGACTTGGTAGGGTCTTTTTTAGCTGTTTAGAGAATCCCTCATACATGGAAGAGGGCTTATCTAGCTCTTGTAAATCTAATTTGATGACAATTAGCTTTTTTTGCGTATAAGACCAATAGTTAGGGCCTCGTAAAACTCTAATACTCAGTATTTTCATGTTCTTAAGTCCTTTTATAGACAATTATGCTACCTGATATTTAGAGCCATGGCACAGAGATTTTAGAGAATAAGTTATAAAGACATCGGTAAAACTTGTATTTAGTAGTATTTCACTCTATTACTTAGTATAGCGACTATTTATTTAGTGAAGAAAGCGACCGACAAACTGTCATGGTCGTATTACCTCCTTGGGACAATAAAAATAAAATATGAAAGGTTTTCAAAATCATTGATTAAAAAGAAGAATTTATATTTTAAGAAAAAATTAAACTCCCCTACGAAGCTAATTTCATTTTTTTACAGATGCAAGCAAAAGAAATAATGGGCGCTTTAAGTAATTAAATCCATTGGTTAAGATGGAAAGTTTATGAAACCTAAAGGAATATTATTATTAATTGGTGGTGCTGAACAGAGAGGCGGGGATAAACCGGATATCGCAGAGGACGAATCCGATTTTAATCCTTACGAAATATTTAAAGAAATATTAAAAGAATGCCCTACTAAACACATCGTATTTATTACTTCAGGAAAGGATTTACATGAAGAGACCCAAAGAAATTAGGCTTTAAGACCATTGATTTCATTTTTATTGAAAAACGCAAAGATACTGAAAATGAAAAACACGCACAAAAAATAAAAAGCGAAGGGGTTGTTTTTTTACAGGAGGCGATCAATTTAATCATGCCACCCTTTTAGGCGGTACCACCCTCATTAAGGCAGTTAAAAAAAATATTTCCATACTAAAAATTTTATCATCGCAGGAACCAGTGCTGGCGCTATGGTAATACCTTCAGTGATAATCGCCTCAGGAGGGCAGACAGAAGCTATACTTCATCAGAAGCTAGCTATTTCTTCCGGGTTTAGTTTATTACCTGAAGGTATCGTTGATACGCATTTTATCAAACTAGGACGATTTAGTAGGCTTGCTCATGCCATCTTATTAAGCCCTGAAAAGATAGGAATAGGACTAGGTGAAGACAGTGCCGTACTTATCCGTCAGGGTGAAGAAGCAGAATGTATAGGCTCAGGCATGGTGATTATCATTGATGGGTCGGAAATCCAACAGACTAACATTGCTGAAGTTGAAGAGGGAGAACCTATCTATTTAGATAACGTTAGAGCGTATTTCCTCGTTAGAAGGTGTAAATTTTTATTAAAAGAGCATAAATTTATCCCGCCTAAATCATAGATGTCTTATAATACGGGTGGCTTCATTTAGCTATAATAAAATTAAATAACTTCACCTTCCTCAGCTTGTAAACCTTTTTTGCCTTGACCTACTTTAAAACTAAGGCGCTCTCCTTCTGATAAGCTTTTAAACCCAATTGCCTGAATCGCGCTAAAGCTAAAATGGACAAAATAATCCTTACCACTACTTTCGATAAAGCCAAATCCTTTATCTCCATTAAACCACTTTACTTTTCCCTGTATTTTTTCTGCCATTTTATTACCTTTTGTTTATGAAAATTAAGCTACTAGATAGCTTTAAAAAGTCCAAAGCTAAACGTAAAGCTTAAATATCCTAAATTATACATAATTAATTATCTAGATATTATTTACATAATTAAACTGGATATGCACCCTGATTTAAAATCACTTTTACTAAAAAGACTTGAGGAATAATTTAATGGAATAAGGAATAATAGGTTTTGGAACTAATTTTTTCTTTCACATTTTAATTTTTTCTAAATAAGTAACCATTCTTAATAAATCATCTTTTACTATCGGCTTTCGAAAGGTTAATGCCTGCCTATCTGTTAAAGAAGAGAAATGAATCAGTGGCGTTTCTTTATTTAAAAATGAATTGCTCTTAAATTCCTCAACCACTGGGCATAATACTAAGTGTTTATCAATTATAATAAAATCGTATAACTTCGTATCAATCCGGTCGCAGGCTGATTCAAGGTCCCAGGCCGTATCTAGAAAATACCCTAAAGCATTAAAGTGAGCACGAATAACAACGCGCGTTGCCAAGGAGGTATCTATGACTAAAAAACAAAGCGGGATAGGCACATACCCCCCTAAATCAATTAAAGCAGATGATGTCTTTAAGTATAGTAAGAAATTAAATTTTTATATGAGCCTTCTTATTAACTATTTTATTTAAGCCATATAGTTACGAGCGCCCTCTTTACTCTTTTTGTGGCTAGGGATTAATTCCTGCAACTGCTCTGGATGCTTATTTAATAAGGTTAATAATAAACTCAGCGGCCTAGGTATAGGATTAATGCCTTTTTCATAGCGATTGAAAGCATTCACGCCGCCACCAAATAAAAAACTAGCTTCCTTTTGGCTGAGTCTTAAATGTTTACGAATGCCTTGAATTTCTTTAGGCGCTAACAACCCATCAATGCGCGCTTTCTGCGCCTGAATTTCTGCAACAACGGCTTTATTATCATTTGCAGAAATAATTCCCTCACCACAAGAATCACACCATTTTGCAGGCTGATTGACATAAAACGTTTCACCTTTGTAGGTATAGGGAACATTTTTAATAGAATGCTCTAATGAGTTTTCTCCACAAATTGGACATATCTCTTTAGTCATGTTTATTTCTCCTTAAAGGACAAAATGAGCTCACCACGTGTCCCTATTTGGAATTTAATATACAACTCTACCCCTTCAAATCGAGTTTTATAAACATCCTGCCAAGCAACGAACCCTGGATGATGGGGCGCCATTGATTTATAAAAATCACTTTCTTTTAAGGACTGAATGGCATTAACGACATCGGTATCCGTAAAACCTAAAGCGATTTGGCCTTGTTTAGCAGAGAATGTCATGACTAATTTATCTTCTCTACTAAAGGTTTGTTTTATTCTTCTTAAATTATAAGCGGGTTGCTTTTTTTCGTTCATAGACACTAAAAATAACCTTTAAGGTTATTATAATATATTTCTTAATAACTTCAAAGGTTATTTTTCGTAAGTAGAAACCAAGACGATTGTTTATCCTGATAACCAGATTTATCAGACTTATTGCCATTTATATCTTATAAAATCTTAGGCAGCCTGCTATTCATAAATAAATTGTATTTGAGAAATTATAGCGCGCTCTTTTAAATTAAATTCTCGCGTTAATTTAATACCTGCATTAGTAATTAGGCTAATATCTAATAGCCAGTGAAATTGGCTTCGCTTTTCCCATAAACTAAACGCTTCGTCAATATGTAGTTGTGCTTCTAACTCATTCATTTTTGTTACTTTCATTAAATGTCTAAATGCTATTTCTCCGCGCCCTCTTATTTGAGCGAGCCCCATATGCGTGACTTCATGGCAAAGCTTACATAAGGCAATAACTCGAACCAGCTTTTGAATCTTCGTTCCCTCATTAAAGTCCCATCGCTCATGAGCTTCTAAGGGTGCCTTTTCACCACAGCATTCGCAAAGGTAATTTGCGCGATTATAAATGTAGCGTCTTAACCGATTCCAATCGTTTTTAGCGATACATGTGCGTACATTCGTAAACCAACACGATTGCGGAACAAGGTCGACATATAATTCATTACCACCAAAGGCACGATTTTCACCACTAAATTCTGCCGGTAATTCACTTCTTTCAATTGGCCATCGAGCTATAATTTCTGGATTTTCTGCAGATAAATACCATTGCTTCTGATGTGGATCCCAAAGACAACCTAACGCTTTTGCCTCTTCTTTTTCATTAAAAGGAACAGTTAAATAAAAACGCATGATCTATTTCTAAAATCATTTTATTTAAAATTTTAAATAAAAATGTTGCCATCATAACTCGTTATCACAAACACACAATAACATTGCGCTCTTAAATTTTACCTAAAACATCATGAAACTTAAGTCCAAAAATTTGCTAAGAAAAAACAGACTAAATAATAAGAGCACCACACACTACGCTAATCAGACTTAGAAAATAAGGGTGAAACTCAGAATAATACAATAATAAGTGACTCAATTAATCATTTAGAAAGACTTTCAACCATTGCCATAGCTCTTCATTATTATTGGCGATAGGAATTTTATATCCTTCAATGTGTTGTCTATACCAATTATATTGAGCATGTTCTCCACCTAAAAATCCAATGACATTCATTTTAGCGGCCATAGCCGCTTTTATTCCTGGAACGCTGTCTTCTATAACAATGCAATTTTCAGGAGCACACCCCATTTGTTTAGCTGCAAAAATAAATAAATCTGGCTTGGGCTTACCTCTTTGAACTTGATCTGAAACAAAAATAGAGGATTCAGAGAAAAATTTAAATTGATCTGTTAACTGAAGCGATTTAATTACTCGTTCTTTAGAGCTGCTTGAAGCAACGCATTTTTTTATTTTTTCTGTAGTTAATTTTATCAGTACAGGTTCAATAAGCGGCTTTAAATGAAGTTCAAACGATTTAATTAACTCTCTTTTTCTTTGCTCAAAGAAATCATCTGAAATAGAGATATCTACTTCAGCAAGGATTATTTTTCTAAAATCCTTAGTATTAATTCCTGTAAATCGTCTTATGCTTTCTTCTATACTAATTGAATAACCCATCGACCGTAATAATTCAATGTCACCTCGATGTGCCAATATTTCGCTATCAACTAATACACCATCGCAGTCACAGATAATTAATTTATTCATTTTCACCTAGTCGAACAGATTTTTAAAATCAAAATACATAACGGAATGTAGCGTTGAATCATCGGTCAAATCCAATTATAAGTTAGAATTAATTGTTAGTTAGTAAACTTACTGGCCTTAATTGGCTCTATCATGTTATTATATGGGCATAAGGTTATTTATTATAAATTATTTAAGGTAGTAATCTTATCAATCTCTGGTTTAAGCAATGTTGTTCAATTTTTATCTTATTAAATTAAGATTCACGTAAATTCTACTTCTTATTCCCCATTCCTCCCTTTTACAAGGAAAAATCAATCCTGTTAGCTGATCCCTATATAAAAACTAACACTATTTTCAATAAACAAAGAAATCTCTCAAATAATAAATAAAATAAAATTCATGTGTTACGCAATATGTCCGGATGATGTCTTAGATTATCTGGGTATTTATAAAGATGATTTACTTATCATTCATAAAAAAGAAGCACATGACGGTGATTTAGTATTGTCTTTAGAGGAAAATGAATTAATTCTTCGCGTCTTAAAAGAGACAGAAACTAATTCAAAACTCGTTTCTCACCATGACGATTATGAGTCCATATCCTTAGATTCTAATCCAGCCGTTACTATTGTAGGTGTAGTAGCTTATGTCATGTTGCCCATAAGTTTAATTGTATATTTTTCGTGATTATTATTAATTAGCTTGAGCAGGTTCATTGATTTTCTCAATTTTGAATATTTCCTGATAGATATTTGTAATAATTTGCTCAATATCATTACATTTAATTATATTAGCTATGGGTAAATCACATTTAATAGTAAATACTTTCTTACCAAATTGAAGTCCATAAGCAATTTCTGACATAGTTCCATTCCCCCCCTCCTATGGCTATT
>NZ_CAAAHX010000030.1:9715-13633 GCF_900639865.1 Legionella gresilensis | reverse complement strand
TGTGCAGACATGCGCTTTATATTTTAAGGTACGAGGGGCGCCCTTTTTAAACGCCAAACTGGCATCTGGATCGGTTTTACTTTGATGGGTTTTATTAGAGATGGTTCGTTTAGAAAGCTTAACACCTCGCTCGCCTTGGTTCGCATCTTCACTGCCTGATTTAGGCACAAGTGAATTAAGAGACGCATTCGCTTGAAACAAGGTACTATCCGTCATGACACTTTTATTGTTAAGCAAACCTGCGTGTTTACATTGTTTAATTATTGCATTGAAAAAGGATTGAAATACCCTAAACGATAACCGCTTAAAAAATCGACTAAGCGAAGAATGGCTTGGTACAGGTGAATCCAACGCTAACCCGCAAAACCAACGGTAACTGACATTGTATTTTACGTCTTCTATCAGGCGCCGGTTTGAAGGTATTGAAAATAAATAACCGATAAGCAACATGCGGAAACACAGTTCTGGGGATATAGAGGGCCTACCATTATTGGCGCTATAGCAAGGTGCAGTTAAGTCATTAACAAAGGAAAAATCAACACACCGGTTAACTTTCCTTAATAAATGAGTTGATGCAATCAGGTTATCTATCATTGAGTTATTCGAATGAATTAATTCATTCCTAAATACACCTTGCATGAGTTAGTACAACTGAGTCAAAAACCGCCGATTAGATCATGCCAGCCTTAATGTGTAAAGTTTTTTCACCTTTTGCAACAGGCCGGACCCTTTTTGAGACTTTTAACCGGATAAAATCTCTACTATATCCAAACTCCTGTATTTACTGTTAAATATATATCCTTACTAAACTTACTTCGCTTCTAATTACCAAAAGACAATGGACTATCTAAAGCATTAATTAATCTAGTCAACATGCAGCATTGTTATTTATATAGTAATTGTTGCAATACTACCACTAAAGCCAACACCAAATGAAATTAATAAAAACGTGCCAGTCATCCGATTATTTATTACTTGATTAAGCATAAATCCAATTGAACAAGAGGATAAATTTGCGAAATTAGATAATACTTCATAAGATATATTGGCCTTATCGGAATGCTTTTCTATTTCTAAATTTTTTATAATTCCATCAATTATCTTTTTACTGCCGGTATGGATTAAAAATCCATCAATATCATTATATGCATAATTAGTATCTTTGTTTGAAACCATTGAATCTGTCAGCAAGCGACTATAAGCCGCTCCCCTAATAGGTACTTTTTTGCTTAATACATAATGAGGGAAACCATCGTAACTAGGCATTTTAGTACCACCTTCATTCATGTATAAGAGCTCTGTATCAGAGCTCTGTATCAGAGCTTTCAATATTAGTAATGTGGTGAAAATCTGTTTTTGTTTCATTATTTCCAAGCAACAATGAAACAGAGCCATCTCCAAACAAATAGCTATTAATTAAATTATGAAGCTTTTCCATCTCCTGCGTTTTTTCATTTTCATCGCAAGCAACATTGCCTAATTCTTTAAATGAAAAGACCTTTCCTTTATCTTCTAAAGAATCAATTAATGCTGTGTGAGCTTCTGATACAGTGATTAATACTTTCTTATCAGGATGGCTAGCAAGATAATCATGCCCAATTTCAAGTGCTTTAATCAAAACAGAGCAACCTTGATTTTGCATGTTAACTACATTAACATCTCGAGGTATTAAATCAGAGGACACTAGAGATAAAATCTCATAGCCTGTACAAGGCAATGGGCGAACAGCCGTATTTGTAATAGCAATAAACAATCCTAATGACTCGCATTTAGCTTTAGCAAGACATTTATGAATCGATTCTACTGCTAAGCCATTTACATCTGTAGTCAGGTTTCTTTTGACTTTTCCGGCCAAATAATCGGGATAATTTTCAACTACAGAATATCGATTTTTTATAGCCATTGATTGAAGCATTTCTGCAACGCCATCTGTGATATACCCATCTAACTTATTGACAAAATCTTCTGATGAAATATATTGAGATGGTAAAGCAGTTGCAATTGATTCGATTCTTATACCCATATGAACACCTCATCTTTACTTAATAGACACATTAACGTTGCTGGACTCTTTGTATTTACCTAAACTATGGTTTATCAACAGTACCTGTAATGTCACGACATGGCAGCCAACTAAAAACCTTTATATCTTTAGACGCAACATTATAGATTTGTACAAGTGTTTCTTTTTTTAAAGCATCAAACTCAAGTTTTGCATTATTAATATCTAAAAGTTTAGGAATTTCATAATGAGTATTTTCTATAATGCTTTTCATCTGACTAACTTGAATGGGGTTGTAATAGTAATAATGATTTTTATCATAAATACATTTAGTAAAAGCTAAATTCTCTATTTCATTAAAAACTTTTATTTTGCTAAATCCTTTAAATTTTTTTTGATAAATGAAACATATCTTATTCATCAAGAAAAATTCTTTAGAAAATCCTGATAGATATTTTGTTAATATTGAGCAATTTACAATAGGTAGGCCTAAGCCAATGTAGTTTAAAAAAAGTAAATTAAAAATTTTGTCAATATAATCCTCCATTTGCTTCTCTTTATGTTGTTTTAAACAATCATGTACAAATCTAAAATCGAGACTAAAACAGGAGAAATTAATATTTTTTTGCAGATACCAAATTACAAAGTAAATATCAAAAGATAAATTAAAGTATTTTTCAGCTAAGGAATCTTGAAGTGCCCTTATTTCATCAGCTAACTTTGGTGTCATCATAGACGTACCGCCAGGCTTTAAATATACACTCATTCCGTTTCTACCATGTTCGTGCAGTGCTAATAATTCTAAATCCATCCTAACCTCACAAAATCAGGTGATTAAATGACGAGAAAATAAAAGTTGAAATAGTGATTTTGGTTAATTATAGTGCAGTATTAAAAATATACAGCTTTATAGGTTAATTTATTGTCAGTATTGTGGAAATTTTTATTTTTGAGTGTGGGATTTGGCGCCTAAAGAATGGAATTAACTGAGTGCTGCGACTAAATGAAGCAACCAAATACATACAAATTTCCAATAATTTCAAAGAAAAATTATTTTTAAATCAGCGGGTTACTATAAATTCAAGTTATTGAGATTTTTGGGTTGCTGAATTTATGCAACACCAATTTTTAGTTAATAATGGTAAGAATCCTCTATTATTGGTTACCTCTAAAGATACTAAAACAAGGCTTATTACAAGAGCGCTCAGCAACGCTAACTAGGTGCTGCAATATTAACGTACGGAATTAAACGGGCTAAGCAAATGTAGTCTTTTCAAGGTGCTTTTATTTTATTTAAACAGGCTAAAGAAGATAACCAAGACACAGTAATTGATAAGTAGTTTCACAAAATCAACGTTTACAAGTTACATCAGAACTCATTACACTTTGCATTATTAACCTTTTTACAAAGCCAGAAATACACTTAGCCTAAAAGAAGGACTTAAATTATTACAATCAGACCAGGCACCACAAGGATTATGGAAATAATCGGATTAGCACAGTTGGTACACAAGCGCTGGCTACGGCTTTAGCTTATCAAAATCAGCTTAACCATAAAAAAATTGTAATAAATGAATTTCTTTTAATAGCGGATAAGAGAAATTTAATTGCGCAGAGTAAAGCCATGATTTACTCTGTTACAACGAATCCAGAGGTGGCTTATAAAGAAGGAAGGGAGGCGCTTCGTGATATCCTTCCTAGAATTATGTTCTTTGCTACGTACCCTGAACAAAAACAATCTTAGCAACCTATCCCGCAAAGGGCGGTAACAGCATAATAAAACAGTTGGCTCTTCTGCAAGGAACACATTTTACAGAGAACCGAAAAAAGACCTAATATTGAAAAGTTTGATAAGCAAATGTAATTAGTCTCAAGAAACCACCCCGGCCTGTTGCAAAAGGTATTGTGTAATTAAA
>NZ_CAAAHX010000030.1:8751-9663 GCF_900639865.1 Legionella gresilensis | reverse complement strand
ATAGCGCCTCTTTTACTATATGATTTTATAGTGTTAGATTTCATAATACTGTTTCCCTTTAATGAATTAAAGTAGCGCATTATATAGAAGACTAATAAGTACTCAAAGAAGAAAGAAGATAATCATAGATAAACCTATTAAAAGTCGCCTATTAAATCATGTGTCTTAAAAAACGACCCGGCCTGTTGCAAAAGGTAGTTTATATTTAAGCAAGATTAGGACATTAATAAAAAATAAAAAAACTATCCGTTTAATATTGATAGCAATGGCTGCCATGTAAGCTTGTATTTGCACGTTATGAATGCCACGGAAACGTGCTTTTGCTAAGCAATGGTAGTTTTTTAACTCATTCATGACACTTTCAATTCTTGCAAGCCTTTCAACTAACTTTTGCTTGAATAATGGTGTCTGCATAGCCAATGTAACTTGTTGAAATAAGTCAAAATGAGTGTGCCTTGCAATGACTCGAATCGCTCGATTTTTTTTCTTAGGCGCCTGACAACTGATAATGCAGTTCTGACAGTGTGTTACCCTAGAATGATAGAGCATGTAGTCATTTTTTAATAATTTGCCTGGCTTAAGCTCGTAATTAGCAGGACAACGGTAGATGTCTTTCTCTGCATCGTAATAAAAGCCAGGTGTTATGGTTCTTTGCGCTGTACCACTACGAGTATTAAATAAAGGAATAGTGGTGGTCATACCCATTGATTTGAGCGTTGCAATAATATGCCCTGAACCGTAAGCGCGATCAGCGATGACTTCATCAATGTCATGATTTAAACCTAGCTTAATCGCATTGAGCTGCTCAAGGTAGGATTGCGAATCATGGACGGCACCGGTGGTTATTTTAATGTCTAAAATAACGCGACTTTGGCTCGTTGTGCAGACATGCGCTTTATATTTTAAGGTACG
>NZ_CAAAHX010000030.1:0-8740 GCF_900639865.1 Legionella gresilensis | reverse complement strand
TTGAAATAAATCAAAATGAGTATGCCTTGCAATCACGCGAATCGCTCGATTTTTTTTCTTAGGCGCCTGACAATTTAAGGCGCAGTTTTGACAATACGCTGCCCTAAAATGATACAGTGTGTAATCATTTTTTAATAATTTACCTGGTTTAAGTTCGTGATTAGCAGGACAACGATAATTATCTTTTTCTGAATCGTAATAAAAGCCAGGTGTTATTGTTCGTTGTGAGGTGCCGCTACGGGTACTTAATAAAGGAATATAGGTGGTAATACCCACTGATTTGAGCGTTGAAATAATATGCCCTGAACCATAGGCGCGATCAGCGATGACTTCCTTAATGTTATGGCTTAAACCTAACTTAATCGCATTGAGCTGCTCAAGGTAAGGTTGTGAGTCGTGAACGGCACCTGTAGTTATTTTAATGTCCAAAATAACGCGACTTTGACTCGTTGTGCAGACATGCGCTTTATATTTTAAGGTACAAGGCGCGCCCTTTTTAAACGCTAAGCTTGCATCAGGATCGGTTTTACTTTGATGGGTTTTATTAGAGACAGTTCGTTTAGTAAGCTTAACACCTCGCTCGCCTTGGTTCGCATCTTCACTACCAGATTTAGGCATGAGTGAATTAAGAGACGCATTCGCTTGAAACAAGGTACTATCTGTCATAACACTTTTAGTGTTCAGTAAACCTGCTTGATGACATTGGTTTAGGATGGCATTAAAAAATGATTGAAATACCCTAAACGATAACCGCTTAAAAAAACGACTAAGCGAAGAATGGCTTGGTACAGCTGAATCCAACGCTAACCCGCAAAACCATCGATAACTAATATTGTATTTTACTTCTTCTATCAGACGTCGGTTTGTGGGTATTGAAAATAAATAACCAATAAGCAACATGCGAAAACACAGTTCTGGCGATATAGAGGGCCTACCATTATTAGGACTATAACAAGACGCAGTGAATTCATTAACAAAGGAAAAATCAACAGACTGGTTAACTTTCTTTAATAAATGAGTCGGTGCAATAAGGCTGTCTATAATTGAGTTACATGAATTAATCAGTTCATTCCTAAATCTACCTTGCATGCTATTACAACTGCGTCAAAAGCCGCTGATTAGATCATTACAAGCTTAATGTGTAAAGTTCTTTCACCTTTTGCAACAGGCCGGACCCTTTTTTGAGACATATTAAGTAGAAAATTAAGTCAAAAGCCCTGGTTGAAATCAAGCGCTTGAAAATTTATTTCAGGGTTAATATTTAGAAGTTTGTAACAAGTTTCAACTATATTAAAACTTTTAGAACTATGATCTGGTTTAAATAAAGAGTGCAAATAATTTCGTTGATGTTTTAATTCATCCTGATACGGTAAAAAGGCTTCAACAACCGTTTTTTTTAGTTCATCTAAAGAATTATGATTTCTATTTACAGTAGCTCTTATATTATCAAGGATTTTAATTTTATGATCGCTTTGTTGAATTAAATTAAAGAAACTACCTGATTGTGAAGCTGAGAGGCGTACGATTTCACTATCTATTGAGTGAATTATTTTATTTTTAACTTTATTAGTAACCCAATGATTTGGTTCTAAATAAGTCATTAACTTTTCAAGAACAAATTGTATTTTCGAGTTTAAGCAGTTAGTAGGAAATAAATGGCTAATGATTTCAAGTAAAATAGCATGTGGTACGCAATAAAATTGACTACCTTTTTCATAAAATCCAATAACTACTTGTATTAAACTAGGTAGCGCTTTGTTTATTGATAATTTCATTGTGATTTCATTTTTGATAGCTGAGTTGATGTTATCAGGAAAAAAAATAGTAGTGAGAGTTAAATTGTTCTCTAACATTTTAGAAATAGTTTGTAAGCTTTTTATTTGTGTATTTGGATGAAGTAAACGAAAAATATCAATATTGAACCTCTCTGGCGTTTTGCTTAAAGCAAGAGCTAAATTAAGTTGTGCAGGATGTCCAGATATAGCAGCATAGTGGGCAATAGTTCTCCCGTAATTACTCCTAATACCAAGTAACTCTGGCGTGTTCACCTTAATCCAATTTAACGCTTCAAGATTTCCAGACAATGCAGCATAATGAGCAATGGTTCTGCCATGATCATCCTTGAGCGTAAGTAGTTCAGGAGCGAGTTGCTTAATTGAGTCCAGTAGTTCAAGGATTGCAGACCAAGCAGCGTAATGAACAACGCGGGCGCCCCAATTATCCATTAAATCAGATGTCAATTTATAGTTTAATTTAGAAATAAGGTCTAAACGACCGGTCAATAAATATACTTGCCACAATTGGTTAATTTTTAAAGGTGTTGTAGATATAGTCCCTACTGGTGGGTATAAACGTCGATATAGCCTAATATTGTCTGACTTATTTAAATGATAGAGCGAAAGATTATAGCTTACGCCTAAAGAGTTTAGTAAGTCTTTATTAATAGTATTTTCAAATTCTTTTATGGTCATTAAAGTTGTCAGTAAATGTACTATTTTAATTATTATTATCAATTTAATCAATGAGTTAGTTATGTTAATAATTAATGATAAGTTGTATATTTAATTTATTGCAGTGTTGCAAAAACTATAGAAGTCGCATAAACATAAATTCAGGGCAAATTTCAGCTGTAAATTTCAAACAACTGGTTGATAAATGAATCTCCATTTTGCTTGCTATACATCTAGATATTAAACTGTCCTTTTCTAAACATTCGCATGATTTCAAATCCTTTAATGGTGGCATAAGCGGTTTTCATGGACTGAAATCCTCTGACCGGATGAATAAGGCGCTTAAGTTTTCCATGATCCGCTTCCAAGCGATTATTACGATACTTTATTTGTAAGTGTTGAATGTGTGCAGCAAGCATATTTTCCTGTTTTAAATGTTTAATCGCTTGAGCATAAGCGGGATTTTATAAGTATTGAGCACGCTGATATCACAAGTAGGATTGTTCTTAATTAATTTCTTAAGAAACCATTTAGCAGCAAGGGCATTACGCCGATGAGAAAGATAAAAATCAATGGTGTTACCATCTTCATCAATCGTTCGATACAAGTATTACCATTTGCCCTTGACTTTGACTTTGACATACGTTTCATCCAGATGCCATCTTTGGAATAGCGCTTCTTCTACCAGTTCAGCCTTTTTTTAGTTCCGGCGCATAGAACCGAACCGAATGATAAATGCTAATGTGATCAATTAATATCCCGTTCCGCCATTGTTGCTTTTAAATCACGATAATTGAACCCGCATTTAAAATACCAAAATACGCATTGCAGATGAAAATGGCGTCATTTAAAATCGAGGATAAATTCTAACTAGAATGCGTCCGAGCCGATTTTTTGAAGTCATTGAAACTACTTCCGAATACTACAGCTAACTTTTCGAAACACCACCCTATACATTTCTATCTGTAAAGCTATACTAGCTTTTAATTTTTTATATTGGCCAATAGAAATGCTTAATTTCAATCTTTATCTCTCCAATTTTCAAAGTCTTATAGCCTATCAAGAAGCGACCTTTATCAAACATGGGCTTGAAGAAATATTAAAGGGCAATTATCAAAATTACAATCGATTAATGACGATATTTCATTCACCAATATTTAAAAAACAGTTGAAATTAGAAGATAGCCTACAACAGCTTATTAGTGTCATTAGTAAACAATGTCAACAAAGAATTAAAGATAACAATTGCTCGCATGCAAGGGTTTTACAGGGATGTCTTTTGGGAATAGGCTGTGTTGCCATTCCACAAAGCACTATTCATTTATTTGATGAGGCTATTAAACTTAATAATACTTATGCCATGAACGAACGTGCTCTAATATATGAAAACAGTGAGAAGTGGGCGGACGCTATTAAACTTTATGAGCAAGCTATTCAATTAGGCGATGTCGAGGCCATAAATAATTTGGCCGTTTTGTATAAATATGACAAACATGAGTTTAGTAATTTCTCTCGAGCTATTCAGCTTTTTGACCAAGCCATTCAATTAGGAAATAGTAATGCCATGGTTAATCGCGCCATTATTCATCAAAAGGGTGAAAGTGGGACAAAAAATCTTCCTGAAGCCATACGGCTTTATGAACAAGCTATTCAATTAAGTAATGCAAAGGCCATGGTTAATCGTGCTAATATGCATCAAGAAGGTCAAGGCAGCGTGAGAAATTTGCCTAAGGCTATTGAGCTTTATGAGCAAGCTATTCAATTAGAAAGTGTGGATGCCATGTATAATTGTGCAGTGGTTTATTCGCAAGGAGAATACAAGGATTTGTCTAAAGCCATTAAGCTTTATGAACAAGCGATTGAATTAGAAGATAGCTTTGCCATGAATAACCGGGCTATTATGCACCTAAAAGGTGAAGGGGGTCCTATAAATTATCCCGCAGCCATTGCACTGCTTGAAAGAGCAATTTGTCATGGACATGTATTAGCACAAAATAATCTTAAATCGATAAAAATTGATAAAATTACCGCCAAAAAGTTATTAGATTATATTTGGAATGATTTAGTAGAAGGCCAATCTTTTACAACTAATACAATCAAAATATTAAGTCAATATTGTAAAGAAGACATTATCACTCGCTTAAAAACATCCTCACTCAGCACAAGCCTTTCATTCTTAAAGCAATTAAAAACTAATCCTAATCATTCTCTTGCTTTAGTCCTTAATGATGGACAAACGGCCCACCAAAGCCAAGAATTTAAAACTTTAATAGCACAAGCTAAAAGCCTACTTAACACACGCGTCACTTTCTTTTATGAAGGATGTAAAACTGAGGAAGGCTCTTCCTTAAATATCTTTCCTATGGAAATCAAAGAGAAGATATTTACTTTCGTTCAACCAGGTTTTAAACAGGATAAAAAAGCCAATGATTATTTACCCAGCCTAAATAGATAGTAATTAATAGGTCGTCTCAAAAAAAGAGTCGGGATGTTGCAAAAAGTGAAAAAACTTTACACATTTAGCCTGGCATGATCTAATCAGCGACTGTTAACTCAGTTACAATGGCTTCTGCAAGGTCGATTTCGTAATGAACGTATTAATTCAAGTAACTCCCGACAACCTTATTTCGCCAACTGATTTATTAAAAAAAGTGAACCAGTCTGTTGATTTTTCCTTTGTTAATGAATTAACGGCGTCTTGCTATAGCCCCAGCCCTCTATATCACAAGAGCTGTATTTTCGTATGTTACTTATTGGTTATTTATTTTCAATGCCGTCAAACCGGCGCCTAATAGAAGAAGTAAAGTATAATATTAGTTATCGGTGGTTTTGTGGGTTAGCGTTAGATTCACCTTTACCCAACCCTTCTTCGCTATTATTAAGGTAATAGGAATAAGTGCTTTGTTGCAAAAAAGATTAATGGTATAAATTCTCAAATTTTAAGCAAATCTCAACTGTTTAAAGTTTTAATACATTGTGCAAAAATTTGATAACAACAATTTGGGTATAAAAACTAAAATTTAATAATTAAATATAATAATTTTTCTTATTAATCGAATTGTTTTAATAATAACTGACACTTTATCGTTAAAGAAGTGTTTAGTAAGCGTTAAAACTGAACTTCCATATTACCGGTTAATGGTTAGGAAATTAATAAATGACCAAGTTAAATATTGAAAAAACTAGCAATAAGGAATCATTTAAAACTAGATTTTTTAATCATTATGTTTATCCTGCATTTCGATTTACAGAATTATCTCTTTTCGGTTATGCAAGAGACGCTTTATTTAATCAAGAAGAGCTTATTAAGAAAATACTGACTCCCATTGCACTAGAAGATAAGCAAGGGATAGCTCTTGCACGTGTAGGACCTTGGTTGCCTTTAGGGCAGACTAGATATATTGCTGTAATTGTACCCAAATCAATTAAAGATTTGGATGAGCTTTTAAAAGACGTAGAAACACAACCTGATGGCCGGAGTGTATTGAATTCATTTTCTGAGATGATAGGCCAAACTTTATCAAATAACACGGGTCATTTTGCGCGACATGAGCGACAAAAACTACTTAATTTCACTGGGAATGTTCCATTATTTTATCCAATTATCCAAAAAAACTTCAAAGAAGCATTACATGAGTGGAGTAAAAAAGAAGATAGCTTTGTTTTACTCGATGCAATTAAATTACTCATGCGTCAAACCACTTCTGAAGCAATGATAGGTAAAGATCAAAAACTGACAGAAGAAGAAAATACAAATGTGAATTTAGGCTTTAAATGGATTAAACAAAAACTTTTATTCCCTTACTCCATATCAACTGCCCTAAACTTTAACTATCAAAAGAATGTATATAAAAATGCGTCTTCAAAATTCATTGAAAAGCATATGGCAGATCTCAAAAGGGGTTTGGAGCAACCAAAAACGAATGTACTTGCTGATATTATTCGAGAAGATGAAGCAATAAAAAATGCTACCAGTATAAATCTTGAAGCTCAAATTCATGAAACAACAGATCGCGCTATGTTAATCACTGGGGCAATGGACGGAGTTTACATTAATTTAGTGGGAATCTTATTGCAGCTTATTAAGCACCCTGACGTGATTAAAAAGTTACGCTATGAACTCGATCAAAGCTGTGAAATAGATGAATCAGACTATAAAACTCTTAAAGAAAGCGATCTCAAAAATCATGAATTTAAACCTACTTATCTTGACCAAGTGATTAAAGAAGGATTACGCTATATTTCTTCTGCCCCTATCATACCTCGATATACTTCCATAGGTGTTAATAAAGGAAATATTAAACTCCCGCCTTATACAACTATTCTTATAAACATCGAAGGCTTGCATCATGATAAAAAATTCTGGGGTGACGATGCAGATACTTTTAATCCAGATAGATGGTCAAGAGAAAGAATTAAAGAGGTTAAACAATTTAAGGATGAGCATTTCTTACCATTCTCCACAGGGCCACGCCCTTGCCCAGGGATAAAAGTTGGTATCTTATCGTTAAGAGCTTTTATTAGTGAATTAATCCTTAACTATGATTTAATCGCTAGTCCAAATCAGGCCGAACCTATCGTTGATCCAACCTCAGCGTTGGTTGTGGATATTGGCCCAGGTTTTAAGGTTTCCTTAGAAAAGCGTATTTCACCTGTCAATGAAATAGTAACAAGCTACTCGATGTGACCATAAATAAAAAATAGCGATAAATTGACGCTATCAAGTTAAATTAGGAATTCCAATCAATATATTTTAAATTTGTTCGAAAAAGCAGACCAAAATCAACTTCCTTTTTACCATAAAATATTTGGATTTAGGCTGCCGTTTTATCATGGGTTACATAATTGCTCTATTTTCAAGTGCAATCTTTAATGGAAATATAAGTATAGTACTTGAGGCTTTCATCAAAACTGAAACTAATATAGGTATATTATCTGAAGATATACCTATTACAATGTGACATAATAAAATTAATTCTCTTAAAAATTCATGGAAGTCAAAATAGCAATGTATTTCTGCACGAATTTTTTATATCATCTTTCTCTTCGATTTGAAGTAAAATTCTAGCCAATGAATAAGTATTTTGTCCTTCATTAGGCCTTCGATATTAAAGTTTTTTAAATACTGATTTTTTACTTCCTCATCCTTACTTATTTTTAATATATATTTTAACTTACTCCTTTAGATTATTAGTTAAAGTATAAATAAAGTTTGATTAATAAAATTTTACAAAGATTTACCAAGAATATTAATAATTAGAATGGCTTTAAATTAAAAGAGGTTTTAAATTTTTAAAATGAGGCGCTAAAATTCTTATTTGAGGACCTCTTTAATAACCGTATACATTCTTGGACTTCAGTTCTTTTTATTTTTCTTAAGAGGCCCTTTTTTAGTTTAAATATATTCTTTTTAGGGAGTTAAATAAAAAATCATAGCTAGAAACGACTGCTTGTGGAACTGCCCCTAACCTACTCCCAAAAATTATAAATTAATCTTTTGAAGTGGAACTGGTTATTGATAGTTATTTTTTGTTTAGGTGACTTAAGACTAGAGCTTAAATTGAAAATAAACTTAAAAATCTGAATAGAAAAATAGTTTATAAGCCTCTCCACAAGAATTCTTAATGATGATTACTCTTACTTAAATTAGTTTTTGTGGCAGATTTTTAGAAAATTTCCTTTCTTAAATACAATTTAGCCATATAGCCTTCATTATAATAACCCATAGACTGATAGAAATCATGAGAGCCATCTTTTGCTCGTCTTAAGCCCGACGTAAGATCAACGATACAAGGACTTGACTGCTTTGCGAATTCTTCAGCCTTCTCCATCAATTTCCTTCCAATACCCTGACCTCTAAAATTTTTATCAACGACCAATCCTTCAATGTGAATCCGCGTGGTAGGCGAAACAAAAAGATAGCTTTTTGACCAGGCTACCCAACCAACAACAATACCTGCCTTTTCAGCATAGTGGATACCCTAACTGCTCTATTAAAGGCAGCAGGTTTGGAACATCCTCTATTAGCGCGTTACGTATAGTAATCTCTGATGTCATATTTTTCTCTGCTAATTTTTTAATAATGGAATAACTTAACCAAATAATCTTCTTATCATAGATAATGTGCTAAAATAGTTGTGTATTTTATGAGTTAACTTACTATTATCTAGCTCTCAAATCGTCAACGCATACTTAGCTTAGTGACAAGCGACTTTTAGATAAATACCACACAGCTTTATCCACAGAAATTGTGAATAACATGTCGGTGTCGCGAAATGTTTCGTTTAAAT
>NZ_CAAAHX010000029.1 GCF_900639865.1 Legionella gresilensis | reverse complement strand
ACATAAATGCTTATAAGAACCCCCTAAATCAATAACAAATATTTGCTGTCCGCGCGACAGCCCATCTAGAATTTGCGCTTGCTCAAAAAAGGACTTTCCAGCGCCAGGCGAGGCAACCGTTAGCCGATTAAAATTGGTAATAGGCAACACCCGGTCATCAAAGGTATTTAAGTAAAAGAGTTGATGGCGATAAGTTGGCACGATTAGCCCTTGGCGCGCACCCTTAAAATCCGCCACCACCGGCATGAGATTCGCCACATTAAAGTGCGTGAGTTTTTTAGTCATTCCCAAAAGCTCAAGGCTTGAAAAAAGCCCATCTGTCAGCATAAAAGGCAAACTTCCTAAGAATCGAAGCCACTGTTTACAGCGACTTTTAGTGAGTGTAAAACCCAACTGCCTGAAACTCGCAATGGCTTTGGCAACCTGTTCGCGCTCTTTGTTTTCGGTAGTATAGAGAACGACATTGTAAAAGGTCGGCAAAAGATGCAGCTCGCCTTTTGATGCATGCTCATGAACCGCCTGCCATTCGGCGGCTTCCTCACGAATGAATGGATTAATAAAGGCCTGTATGTCATTATTATTAGCACTTAAGGATTTAGCACGTGCTTTAGCTCGCCCTTTCATCGTTTCTTGGTTAACGCCCCGAATAGTAAATGACAGCAAAAAAGGACAATTAATCCCGTGCTCAGCCGATAACAAATTGGCAAACAAATCCGGTGTTTGCCAAAGAGCAAACGGCTCACTTGGATAACTTGTGATTTCACAATTAACCAGTCTTGCGCGTTGTAGTACGCCCTTTTCATCGGCAATGGATACATCAATGGCTTCATCACCGATTTCATAGACGGTAGAGGGATTGAGAATGAGCTCGCTTATAAACTCAGAGGATTCATTCACTGAAGGCCACGACAATTCATTAAAATTAGGCGAAATAAGCGCTCGCATTAGCACACTAAATTCATGACTTTCCAAGCGTCTAAGCCCAAAACCGGCGACGTTAAGTTCTGATTCAAAATCATCTCGCAAAATCTTAAGCTGTCCTTCAATACCAGCCTGCATGGGGCGAGAAATAAAGAGGTACGCCGTATAATCACTTAAACCGGCAGGCACATTACGGCCATTTTTATAGCCTTTTTTAATAGCCTTTAAATGATAGTTAAGACTCAAGCGCGCAAGGTCTGCAAAAATGCCACCTTGCTTTAAAATAGGCTCATAGTTTTGGGAGAGCGTATTTAGGAGCCAAGGATGTTTATATAAGAGCACGGTACAATCAGTACTTATTGTGAGTTTATTTTTAAACAGTTGAGCAAGGCTTTTCATGAGCGATTCATCCGCGCCACTTAGAGGCATGAGCGCTAACCCAAACCCCATGGAGTTGCGGTTGATAAAAAAACTTTCTTCACTTGCTGTTTCATAAGGCAGCAGACTTTTAATAGACGGCAAATCCAATGTAAGCGACTCGTGTGCTTTTTGCTGCATGGAAAGAGATTCAGGCTTTATACTCATCGTCTCCCCTAATCCTTGACTTGCCTTATAGCAAAGTTCGCGCGCTTTATCGCGCCACTGCGCACGTTTTAAGCCCATGATTGCGCCTCTCTTTGTTGTGCCACCCACACCGATTGGCCCGAAGAGAGCTTGACTTGGTGCCCTTCTGGCTTGTTGGTGTGAGCGTCTGTTCTAGACTGACTTTGTAGCAAAGCGGGTCTTGCGTCATCTGCAAAACGAGTCATGGCATCGACTTGCTCAATGGTCAAACAGCTGTCGCCTGCGGTCGCATTGCAACTAAAATTGGAATTCATTGTGCCGCACCCTGAAGACAAGGAAGCCAATAGGGAAATTAAACACATTAAACTTGCTCTCATCGCAAACCTCCTGTTTCATTGCGACTCAACGTATTGACCCTATCAATCTTGCCTAAAACTTCCGGTGGCACCGTAAAATTCATCTCTGATGGACTCTCCTCTTGAGAGGCAATAATGCCTTGCTCCTCCTGCTGAGCGTTGACCTGATTAAGCGCATGCATTCGTTTGTCTTCATCAGGCTCTAAATAAAAGCCATCTTTAAACACAATGGTCACCACATTGCCACTTCCGACTTGAATCACGGGATGATATTGCTCAGCGCGTTTAACATAATAAGCAGATAGCGTATCCGCTGCTTTTGATGCACCCCCATAAGCCGCAAAAGGCGCAATTTGACTTGAAGGCACCACAGAGCTCGCGCCATATGGCCCAATGTTTTGAATGCTTTGGGCATATTGGGCAGCGGAGGCAATACCTGACAAGGCACCACTCACGCCCGCCCATGTCATCACTTTGTTATCCCGCATTAACGGTTGACCCTTAATCCCTACTTTGCCATTAAAAAACACCCAGCCCGTCACTTCTTTATCAATAATGGGCTGGCCTGGATGGGCACAAGACAAACGATAAAGGGTAGCAAACGCCCGCTCGCTTGAAATATCCCCATAGGAATTAGCACTCACCCGACATCCTTTAAGACGTGAGCGTGCACCATTTGGCAACGTGCCATCTTCCAAAAACTTAAAGAGCATCACTCCGTTATTCTTAGACTGCCCATTGACAGACGCATCCGCATCAGCCCCACCTAAGATTACCGCTCGAACGGACGTATTGGAGGGTACGTAATGAGCGGGATTTATGTAATTGTTAGGGTGCAGTTGGGTCACGTGGCGTCTAGGTCGAAAGGACACCGTATGAATGCGAGGCGCTCCATCCGATAGGGTAGCGCCCATCGTGACCTGATTCATGGCATAGGTCGGCGGCTTATGCCAAAGCTTAGGGTTTTGCACATCGCTTAGTGCAGCAGAGGGGACTTGTTGTTTGGTGGAACTTGTTTTTTCCTGACTTGCTAACATCAGCGTTGTTAACTGAGAAGTGAGCTCTTCTTTTTGCTCTTGCAATTGGCGCTGGTGTTCTTCACCCATGACTTTAATGTGTTGTGTTAAGTCCTTGAGTTCTTTTTTAAGTGATTCAAGTTCATTTTGTTGGGCGGTTAAGGCATTGTCTGCTACCGCATCGGTAAATGACTCGTCTACAATGCCCGTTAAATTAACGGCTTTTTGGGTCGCAGCGGTTTTCTTAGGACGCCCATTAAAGGCTAACGTAATAATTATTGCCACAATGACAATAAGACTACATCCAACTAGCAATAGCACTCGCATCTGGCGGCTTTTAACCAAGCCATTTAATTGTCCATTAGCCATGGCTAGCTCCTTGGACACGATAGAGCATCGCATGCTCACCAGGATTAAGGTTAGCCTTAGAGACCTTAACTGCGAGTGTTTCTGCTTTTACAAACCAATCCTCCGATAACGTCAAGGCGGCTTTTCCGCCGTTATAAAGCTCAATGGCTTCCCCTTTTAACAGATTGCCTTGCCAAGATTCACGAGGCACGAGTGTTAGTCCTTTAGACCAGCGCTCGACATGACCCCATTGGCGCTTGACTTTCACATCTGCAAAAGGCTTTTGCTGCTCCATGTGCGTAAGCATGGCGAGAATTGCTTCGGGTATTGCAGCATGGCTCATTGTTTTTGGATTGCTTTTGGCTGTGAAATTACCTCTGACAATGGTGGGCTTGGATTGTTCTGGAATCAATTCAATGGTCTTGCCTAGCGCCTCTTCACCCGTTAACGTCACCGAAAAATGCCGCCCTGCTTCGGTGGTTAAAAACAAGGTAAAGGGATGCGCTGCCGATAACATGACATACACGGAGCCATCTTGCTCATCACGCCTAATCGCCATGCTGTTAGGCGGAAAGACGGCCTCCACAATTTTGTCGTTTTTCACCACCAGGCGATTGTAGTTATTAGTGGCAAGGGTGACTGCAAGTTCACTATTGTCTTTGACTGGGATACTGGCCCCAATTGCCACAGTTGTTAACAAAGTCAATGCAACACTACTTAATGACTTACGCATCTTCTTTCTCCTTCACGGGTATAAATTTAAGGATGGATAAACGGCCGTTTTGATAGTTAAATTGCAACCGGTAAATTTTCTGCTCATCGTTTAAGGCATGAAGACCCACGTAACGCTTAAGTACGCCCGTTACAACCGCTGCCAATGCTTGGGGATTTGTTTTAATCTCGGTAATGGCAAAGGTAGAGGACATTTTTTTAGCTTTAATCACCTTAGCTTCATTGGTCAGTAGATGAAGCATGTCGGAATAATAGTTGGGGTTTACAAAAGAAAGTAAGCGCTGATGATTGGCATTAACCGTTTCAGGCGTGACATTTAAACGTTCATTAACGAAATTCTCACTCATCAAGCTTAAATAGTGACTATCCACTGTGGAGACTGATTTAATATAACTTGCACTTCCTGAAAAAGGTGTCACCTCAATCGTGTGATGAGCCCACACGTGATAAAGAAAAGAAGACAACACCATATTAGAAACCAAAAGACCAAACACCAAGACCACCATCAAATTAAATCGGGCAGATAATTGGCTTAAGCGGCTTTGGTAGTGTTTAAAATCCATGTTAATGTCCTTAAGCAACATACACGCGATGGTGAGATAAGGGTAATTGGGGTAGAAAAAATTGAGTGAATCCACTTGGTAAATACCAGTAGGCAAGGACTAGTAATACTTTCGGCCCCTCTCCTTTCTTTAAATAACGCAAACCACTCAAGAGCCCCAACCCAAACAAAGACACCAGCACTTTTTGGTTAGCGACAATGAGCAACATAAACCCAAGACCCGCAACAATGAGCTCATCTATCGTCAGTGTTAGCACTCGCTTTGGCGCATCAATGTGGTTTAAGAATTGGTAATTCATGTTGCTCATCCCATTCTCCTTAAAACACAAATGTTTTGAGTAAAAAGGCGGGAATAAAAGCAACCGCAGTCACCCCTACAAAGACCATCGGATTTTTACTTTTCACAGCCATGGCCGTTGCTAAAATGATGTCTATTAGAATAAAAACCTTCCAAAACATCGACCCACTGCCTAAAGAGTCTTTGACATCGCCTTCTAAAGCTTTGGCTAATAAATCATTAGCAAGCACACTTTTTGAAAGCAGCAGGAAGACTAACGTTGATCCTCCTCTTTGTATTAATTTGACTATTCTTTTACCCATTTTCATGCATTTTCTCCGTTTTTAGGTTGCAAAAATCCCTTAGGCGCTTTTTCGCCTAATTTTTTTCAATGGTTGTTATTTATTTAACGAATTAAGTCATCACGTTTAGTTGTGCTGGTCAGTTTAAAAAATCCCAGAAATCACTTTCACCAGACCTTGCTCTAGCAGTGGTTTTGCATCTTGAAATTTTAAATTGACCTTATCAGCGTTAGACACCACTCGAGTTCTGTAGCGCTGATATTGACTATCGCGGTATGAGGTTTGAGAAGTGATAGTACTGTTTCCATTTTTTAATTGTGATTGAAATTGCTCATTTACTTTAACGCCCCTGCCCACACGCTCGCTGATTTGAATATCAGTAATCATGGTATAGTTCACATCTTTAACCAAAGAATCAGCCGCCAAACCAATAACCCCACCTGCAAGCCCGCCCGCAAGCATGCCTGAACTTGTGTTGGTGAAACTTCCTGCAGCCGTTCCTGCTATAGCTCCTGTTAGCGCTGAGCCATAACCACCACCTAGCGCGGATTGACTTGCCGCGATACTCATTTTGCCTACCTTAAGAATATTGGCTTGTAAGAGATAGTGAGCCGAATTCGGATTATTGACCACCTGGTAGCCTTGTTTAATTAGGGCTAATTTTAGTCGGTGAGTAATATCTACTTCTTCCGCAGAAGTGTTTTTTATGGAAAGATGAATCGTTTTTTGTGTACCAGAAACAGGATCTAAAAAAACTGTTTCGCTTTGTTTTGTGCTCACTTGCAACGAGCCATGCTCAAGGGCCGTTTGAGTCGCAGCACAGCCTGCTAATATAACGAAGGTATTAATGAAAACTACTTTTTTTATCTTCTTGTGATTTACGTTTATCATTCCCGGTTTCCTTGTTATTTTTATAAATATGTAGTGTTGTGTCGTCTCAACATTTTGTTTAACTGGCATGCGCTGAAAGCGAATGCCATCATCTCTATCTAAGTTGCTTGCTGCTACTTTATTAGTTAATAAATTATTATTATTCTTATTACTTATTAGGGTTGGATTTTCCGAATATGGAACTCTAGTCGCCGTTTTTTCAGGGTGAGGTTCTACCAAAGACGCTTTTCCAGAAAATAATACTTCGCCTTCATTTTTTAGCTGCGATACTTCGTAATTTTTTTTATATATTCGTAGTACAGACATCTTGAGCTTCCATTTCTATTTTTTCCTGAGAATTTTTATACGGCACGGTTTGGTTTAATTCAGAGATAGAGCGAAATCGAAACAAGTGATCTTCAAGACGTAATTTCGCTTCTTGAGTTTTTTTTCTTCCAGACCTTTCCGCAGCTAAAGACAGTGCCTTATTTTCTTTGCTTGAAAGTTTTATGGTTATGTGAACTGACTTATATTGAATCTTTTCTTTCATCACAAATCCTTGTATTAGATTTTTCAATTTAGATTCGATGGCAATCTTTTTATGTATTAAATCATTTACAAGGCTTTTAAGGAACATGTAAAATACCATGCATATTTTTGACCTTTTTTTTGATTTTGATTGATTTATAATCAATTCTGTATATTATGAGGATTACTCATGTCTCAGGGAATAGAACGCGTTTACTGGAAGGATATCCGTGATACTTTCTACAAAGTTACACCTGAGTTTACATCAAAAGTTGATGCACTCTCTCCTGATCAAAATTACCCCTTATACATTTTGAGTTTTCCGTTTGGATCAATAATTGGCGATGATAAAAGCCAATTCATACCTAATGATGACGGATCCTTTTATCGATTAAATGCCTCTGATACACCCAAAGATATTTTTGATAATATCGGATATGGAGCTGATAGCTCGCCACTTGGAATGGTACTAACTAAAAGTATTGAATTTTTTGTAGATCTTCCTGAAAAAAATAGAACGATACCTATAGCAATTATGAACCCAGGGGATTTCTTTAATTTCACCCGTGTTCTAAGTGAATATAAACCGCTTCCATACGCTCCTAATGGATTATTAAACGCTGCCGCAGGAGCAAGAACTGTTTTTTCCCTTCCATATTTAACTTGTACTACATCATTTAGAAAGCTTGAAAGAGAAATTGGGGTTTTAAGCAAAATTCCTTCAAGCCTATATGAACATTGGCAATTGTTTAAAGATATTGTTGCTTCAAGTAATAATCAGGGAAATTGGAATATGCAATTAATTTATTTTTCAAAAAAATGGGTTAATAGCATTCTTCATGATACCAGATGGAATTCCATTAAGTCTTTTTTGTTTCAACTGGCTTGGAAAGAGTCTGAATATACTCGAAATCAATATTATTTTGATATTGCATACTCTTTAATGCAAGAAAAAGGGAACTTTGCTATCAATCCTTATCTAACAGATACAGCAAGACATGTTCTTGATATTGCTGTTGCTGCTTATCCTGGTCTTTCTCCAATTAACAATGACAATTTGGTACCATTAAAGCTTTTGCAACACACCTTAACGTACTCTTATGGTTTAAAAAAATATATTCCAACAATAATTGCCCCTCAGTATTTTTCGTTACATAATAAAAATGCTGATGTCTATTACTCTATGCAATACCCTACCACTCGTGCATTTTCTCCTAAAACACAAAATACAATTAGCACACTTAAAAACCTGGAAGACTTAAATAGAATAATTGAAAAATTCAAATTATTTATTCTTAAAGATAATGGGATATGGCAAGGTTCTATTCTACAGAATCAAGTAAAGAACACTGAAATTACATATATTCATACTTCAAATGGGTTAGATATAACACTATCGCAAGAAATTGTGCAAAAAGATCCGCGATTCAATTTCTATTATCCAAATTGCGCGACTGATAATGCCATGCCAGCCTATACAGCAAATTTTTTTCGTGGTTGCGTTAAGCTGTCAACAACTGAGGTCTAAATTCTCTACGATTAACTTTGGAACATAATACTAATGATAAGCAACCTATTATTCCACAAAAAAACCATATATAGTTTTCTCCAAAAACCACCTGTATTTTTCCGCCAGTTAAGGTTCCAATGATGGTTCCAAACGCATATAAAAACTTGTAGTACCCCATGGCCTTACCTCTTTTTTCATTTGAAACATATTGAAAGCAAAGAAGCTGGGATAAAGTTGTTCCCAACATTTCACCCAATGTTGTGATCAAACAAACTACAATTACAAGCCAGTAAGCAGAAGAAGCCATGCTTAAAACGAACATTCCTCCTCCAAGAAAAAATACACCAAGCCCCATCGATAAAACTTGATTTTTCTTAATTGCATTTTTAGTTACAGTTGGAAGTAGGAATATTATTAGAAAAGAATTAAGCATGAATATGAAACTAGCGCCAGAGTCACCATAATATTTTGTTAAAAATAATGAATAACCTACTCTTTGTTGAGCAAATATAAGGCCAAGCAAGAAAATAATACCTAAGCTTAATCGATATAAACTTTGATTGGCTTTTGAGTGACCTTCATCATGATTTTCTTTTTTTATATGCACCTTATCTGAGCTATCTAAAAAGTAAAACCATGCTGATATTATTAGAATGGTACCTATCATTACAAACATATATATAGGATTGGCTTTTGATAAGTAACTTACAACAACGCCGCCAATGCCTAGTCCAATATTAGAAGACACATTCAATAAACTTATTGCCAATGCTCTTTCACTTTCCATTTTGCCAGCTAATGCTGTAATTAAATAATCATTACAGATAATATAAACATAACTTGCCATTCCTAATATCAGCATGATTACGGTGATAAACCATGTTGATGTGGTACCACAAATAGCAAAAAAACAAATTGCCTGTAAAATTAATGAAATTCCTGATAATTTAAATGGATTACTTTTATCAAGCAATTTTGAAGTCCACCAAGAGCCTAACAAGTTACCTAAGACAAAACACCCAACAATCAAGCTAATTGTATCAGTAGTTAATAGCAAATATTCATTTAAGAAAATAGCAATAAAAAAAGACACCCCTGCTGAGATGGATTGGATCATATAAAACAGTAGGTATAGTTTGCACTTTTTATTCAAGTTTATATAAGAATATAAATATTGTTTAATAAAACTCATACCACTCCGTTAGTAACTTAGTTTATTGAAAATCTTCTATTTTCAAATTCAATTTGAAAAGAATTTTTTCATCGTGCAATCTTTTTTTCTCAGCAGGTATATAGAGTGTTGAAATAGAACTAATATCCTGATTTATCAATAATTCTATAGCAAATTTAGTAATTTTAGGTTTAATACCAGGATAAAGAGCCGCCTCATACAAAATAACTTCGTGCTGTGAAGAGTATATTTTTAATAGCTTTTCTTGAATAAGAGATAATCCTTTTTTAGAATTTTCTTTAATTACAGGCTCGATATTTCCAACCATTCCTAATTGCCAAATAACAAGATCGTAATGTTTATCCACCGTGTCATCAAATATTAAAAAGCTCATAGCTTCGACAGATAAACAACCATTTTGGCTAGGATCCACTTTCAAATCAGCAAAAAGACAATCTTCTGCAGAAATACCAGGCAATACAACAGTTTCAATATTTTGTTCTTTTGCCCTCTTTATGGCATCTAAACCAGGTGATGAAAAAATTGTTGGATGGCCATATAACACTATAGAAACAAAATCATACTGCTCTGTATAATTAAGTATTTCGTCAGCTATTTTTTTATAAGATTCAGCCCGTTTTTCATATAAAAAGTAATGATTTTCAAGAGATATACATTTTTTACTATATTTATTTAACCATTTTTCAAATATTGGTTCATTAACTAAATACAATACACAATCGGCTTGCTTAATATAAGCTTGTGCCTCAATGGTTAAATGCGAAATAGTTTTAATCCCTGATCCAATTAATACAAGTTTTTTATTCACGATTTCTAAAACTTGCTATTTTAGTTGTATCAGTAAAATGTGTTTTATTAGATACCTTCACCCTAATAGCAAGACTATCATTTCCTAAAATGTCAATTATTTCTTTTTCTTCCTCGTTAAAAATAGCCGAATTTGCTATCTTTTCAAAGTAATTTAAGTCTTGCATTGCTTTACCCCTTAACCATTTTTTTTTGAACATTACTTCAAATTATAATTTTTTCTTTTTTCTGGCCATATTTTTTCTTTAAAGTAAATGCTTAACTTTGCAGCAGGTGGAGTTGGATCTCCTTTTTTTCTGCCATCTGGAGCCAAGCTATCTAGTTCTTCTTTACTTAAATCCTGCTGCCATTCATCAAAAGCTATTTTGTATAACTCTTCTTCAATTGCCTTCTTTCTTTCCATTTCGGCTTTTTTTGCTTCGATAATTTTTAATTGAGCCAATTCTTGAGGAGATTGGTAATTTGGTTCGAGCCAAGCTTCACCTCTTTTTAATACAGTAATCAATGTGGCCAGTGGATTTGGATATTCCTTGGTTTTTGCGTTGTATTTTAAAGAATAAGCAAAATGATTTATAGATTCCTGTGCCACATCAGGAGTACTTTTATTTTTAATTTGTAATAAATGCTTTTTATTAAAGCCTATAGATTCAAGTGGGCTAATATCCACATCTTCCCAATTATCCAATAAATCAGTTATCGACGAGGTACTAGTTTCTATGGCTTTATTTTTGGTAATTTCAAAGGGCTTTATTGACCCCTTTAAGATTTCTCTTTCCAACTCATTGCAAATATTTTCATTTAATTGATACCTTGACCATCCTAGATGACCAGGTTGAAATTCTATTCTCTCTATAAATTTTTGTTTCAATAGAAATCTAAGAGCTGTTCTTGCAGAATCTTTTGAAATATTAATATAAAGCATCATATCCCGAAGCTTTACTCTTGGAGTCTTATAATCCTCTCCTGCACTTTGCGTCAACTCATATAAGTATCGAAATAATTGCAGCGGGTTGCTTCGTAAATCCGCAAAACACAATAATTTAGGCTTATAAACCCGATTCATAGACCCCTTTGGAGATAAGACGTCAATAACGCTAACGTGTGAGGGCAACTCTGGCTTATGAATTGGGTTTATACCATCTTTTTTTTGTGTTGATGATTTATCTTCATAACTATCTACCAGCCAAGCTCTTCGTTTTTTTCCGGTAAGTATTCTTGGTTCATTACCATTTGGTAGTTTTTGAGCGGAAGTATCGTCCTTTAGCTCGGGCAACAAGTCGTCCAATCTTGCCATATTATGCTACCTCAGCTTCTTTCGTATAACTAAATATATATTGAAGCAAGTCTTGATAATCTTCTGCTGCATTATTAGATTTGCCAGAACTATAAACATTATTTGATTTTTGAATGCTTTTTGGAATTTCTGAGCAATAGCGTATTACTACCGGACATAAATGATGAATTATTGCATCTTTTTTCTTGGCACCTTTAATTGCCTCGCTTGTAGTAGATATTCGACGATCTATACTGGAAAAATAACAATGAATATCAATATCACGTTCTAAATTGAACGTATCTTGTAATTCTTTAATTTCATTTAGTATTTTTTCAGCACCATTAATTGCATAATTATCACTTCGCATGGGTATAATAACAGTTCTTAATAACTGTGGGTCTAACTGAGAAATAGCACATACACTAGAAGCAAAAATGCTTGATAGCTGTGGGGTATGATCTTGAAATATTTTTGTGTTACTGCCTAAGTGCCTAAATATTTCATGATAAAAATGTAGCATCCCCTTTTTTATATCAGATGGTTTTGACAATACTTTATCTATATACGCTTGATTTAAATTTGACTTAACAAACCAAACATTGTTACCAACCTCAGTAAGAATACTTTCGATTTTTGCTTTACCCTCAAGAAAATCAATTAAAATTAGTTCATCATCATCTGCGGGAGCACCAAACTCAGTCGCTGTAAAACTACCTTGTGAGTCAGTATCAACAACAACAATAGGATCTTTACGGGTATGAATTCTGCGAGCTGATGCACTTAAAGAATATGTGCCTGTAGTTTTTCCAACACCACCACACAAGTTTGCAGTTAATATAACCCCGCCTTTTTTAAAGTAATCCTTTCCATTCTCTAATAAAAATTCAGTTGCTGCTTCAGGAGACAAACCAACAATTCGATCATTAATCCTAGTGACTAGCGTATCGGGTGCTTCTTTAAAATAGCGGCTAATCAAAGTTTTATTAATATCAGTAAGTCTGGATAGCTCACTAATTTTTATTTGGGAAACATCCACTTTTATCTTCCTTGCCTAACTGAAACAAATTTAGATTAAATATTAATATATTGTTTCTGTTATTGCAAATAGTTGTTTAAACTAAATTAGTATCTCATGATATCTATTGTGGTGAAAACAATTTATGAAACAAAATCTGACAAAATCAAAGGGGTCTATGAATCGTATTTATAGAGCATAAAGGCAAAGATGGAGGATAGTAGATTAGGTAAATAATGGAAAAAAATCCTAACTTCTTTCTCCTCTTTCTAGCACAAGTTGTATTGCCCAGTACGAAAACTAGTAAAACACTCTTACTGCCTAAAATATATATTTTAAATCAGGTAGATTTAATCAATGTTATTTATGAAAGGGAAAAGTTTTTAGTCAATAAGATGAGTTAATTATGGTTTTAATTAATTTGCTGTTGAATCCATAATGCCATGCTCACTTCTTGTTTGCCTGGCTTAAAATCTTTATGGTTTTTATCAAGCAACTGATTAAACCTGTTTTTTCTAAAAAAGTATCTTATTTAATGGTAGTAATAGTATTTAATAAATAATTATTACTAATTACTATTAAACCCCTTTGGAGTTTGAAAATCACAAAGGGGGCTATAAACCTCTTTTAGAGCAGGCTGCATGTATTTTTATGCCAGAGTCGCATCGTTCGACAAGACCATATTTATAAACCCCTTTATATAATGGGGTTTATAAATATGGTTTATAAGACGTGTTCATCATAGTCATTTATAAACCCTATCTATAAATAGGTTTTATAGATAGGGTTTATAAACCCCTTTATATTGATTATGTTAATATATTGTTTTTTCTCAACAAGTTTAAGTAGTTTTTGTCTAGAATATTATTGCTATTAATGCTTAATTGTAAGATGTTTTAAATTAGTAAAATCAAACCAATTACTCTCGATATCATTTTATTATTTCCAACTTCTATTATGGAAGTGGTGCTACTTTATTTGCCTCAACGCTGATTGGAAACAAAGTTGGGCTTAATGCGTTGTATAATTTTGTTACACAAAAATATATAGGTATTTAGGTAAGCTAAAAGGGCCTATAAGCTTTAGTTTATAAAATAGTTATTCGCTATTGCCAAATGATACAAAGAAGAAGGATGAAAGACGTAATCTGTATTTGTTGATTTTAATTAAGCACGTTATATCATTAAATTTAATTTGGTCTAGTCATTTTGAGACACCGAAGCTTAGTCGGTGTCGCGAAATGATCTAG
>NZ_CAAAHX010000028.1 GCF_900639865.1 Legionella gresilensis | reverse complement strand
GCTTCGCTATTCGTGAAGGCGGCCGAACTGTCGGTGCTGGTGTCGTTGCAAAAATTATTGAGTAAGTATGTGGAATGTGAGATAGTAACGTCTCACATTCAATTGTGTTGTTAAGTTAGGCCAGTAGCTCAATTGGCAGAGCGGCGGTCTCCAAAACCGCAGGTTGGGGGTTCGATTCCCTCCTGGCCTGCCAAAAACCATAAAAGTATGAAAAATTCAGCAAATTCAAAAAGTAATTTTAAAGACATTGGTTTGTGGGCAGGAGTAGCAATAGTAACGATTGCTGCGTTTCTGTGTACTTATTATTTTAACTTTTCAGCACCTATTAAGGCTATTATCTGGATCGCCTGGTTTGTATTAGTTGCTCTTCTAGCCTATTTTACTACTATAGGGCGTCAAGTTTTTGCTTTCGCTATGGAAGCTAAAGTTGAATTGCTAAAAGTAGTATGGCCTACACGCCAGGAAACTATCCAGACTACATCAATCGTTATGATTATGGTTGCAGTCACAGGTTTTATTCTTTGGGCAATTGATTCCGGTATGATGTGGGCAATTGCTAAAATAACTCATTTAGGTTGATAAACGTGGAAGAGCAAAAATCAAAACAGTGGTATGTAGTTCATGCCTATTCAGGTTACGAAAACTTTGTTATGCGTGAGATAAGGGCGCGTGCCGAACAGCATGAAATGCAAGATAAAATTGGTGAGGTCGTTGTTCCTTCTGAAGAAGTAGTTGAAATGCGTGCTGGTCAAAAACGTAAAAGCACCCGCAAATTCTATCCTGGCTATGTACTAGTAAATATGATCATGGATGATAAGACATGGCATATGATTCGTAAAATTCCTCGTGTTTTAGGTTTTATTGGTGGGACAGGTCAAACACCAACACCTATATCTGATAAAGAAGCGCGTGCTATACTTCAACGTATTGAAGATGGTGTTACTAAGCCTAGACCTAAAATTCTTTTTGAACCTGGTGAAGTTATACGCGTTAAGGAAGGTCCATTCGTTGACTTTAATGGCGTAGTCGAAGAAGTTAACTATGAAAAGAATAGACTGCGGGTTGCAGTTCTTATCTTTGGCCGTTCAACGCCAGTAGAACTAGAATTTAGTCAAGTAGAAAAAACTTAATTTAATTTCGTAATTTTTTAAACCTATTTAATTTTATTTAGCTAGCTCACAAAAAGTTAGTTAAATAATTTTTGAATAGGTTTAATATATTGTGATATAATATCGCATTTTGTAATCGGGGAGCTTAGGTACTCATTTTAGAGCCACCAAGCGTTAATTAACCCATCAATGGAGTCCTAAATGGCTAAAAAAGTAGAAGCATATATTAAATTGCAGATCCCTGCAGGTAAGGCAAATCCTAGTCCACCAGTTGGTCCCGCTTTAGGTCAGCGCGGTGTTAACATTATGGAATTTTGTAAAGCTTTTAACGCTGCAACTCAAAATTTAGAAGCTGGTTTGCCTACACCTGTTGTAATAACAGTCTATAATGATAGAAGTTTCACCTTTGTAACTAAAACTCCTCCAGCATCTGTTCTAATTAAGAAAGCTGCCGGTATCCAAAGTGGTAGTGGAAACCCGAATACTAAAAAGGTGGGTAAGATTACACGTGCCCAAGCTGAAGAAATTGCCAAAACAAAAGAACCAGATCTTACAGCAGCGTCATTAGAGGCAGCAGTTCAATGTGTTATCGGAACTGCTAGGAGTATGGGTGTTGAAGTCGAAGGTGTGGAGTAATTTATTATGGCTAAATTAAGCAAAAAGCAGCAAAAGATACGCGAAAAAGTTAAGACAAATTATCTTTATCCCGCTCCTGAGGCGATTGATATTATTAAAGAATTTGCGAGCTCAAAGTTTGAAGAAAGCGTTGATATTAGCGTTAATCTAGGTGTTGATCCTCGTAAGTCGGATCAAGTTGTACGTACTTCAACTAACTTGCCCAAAGGTACAGGTAAGAAGGTTAGAGTCGCCGTATTTGCCCAAGGTGACAATGCTAAAAAAGCGAAAGACGCTGGTGCTGATGTAGTCGGCTTTGAAGATTTAGCTGATCAGATTAAAGCAGGTGAATTAGATTTCGATGTAGTTATTGCAACACCAGATGCTATGCGCATCGTTGGCCAGTTAGGTCAAATTTTAGGGCCAAGAGGGTTAATGCCAAATCCTAAAGTCGGAACTGTAACGATGAACGTTGAAGCTGCGGTTACCGATGCAAAAGCTGGTCAGGTTCGTTACCGTACCGATAAAAATGGTATAATTCATTGTACAGTAGGTAAAGTTCATTTTTCAGCGGATGATTTAATAGAAAATATTGCTGCCTTAATCGCTGACTTAAAGAAAGCAAAACCTGCTTCATCAAAAGGCGTTTATCTTAAGAAAATTACACTTTCATCTACTATGGGGCCTGGATTACCTATTGATCTTGCATCAATACCTGTGTAACATACAACGCCCTTAAATCCGCTTTCACGGCATAGACATGGTTCGATGCCGTCGAAGACCGCAGGTGCTAATATTTAGCTTAATCTCCTGCGCAGACGGTGAACCGGCTTCGGTATTTACCTTAGACGGCCACCATAACTGTCAAATCATTTTTGATTTGAACAACTAAGGAGGTCATTAACGTGACGATAACTTTAGCTGCAAAAAAGGCCGTTGTTGAAGAGGTAACAGAAGTTGCTTCTAAAGCTGTATCGGCTGTAGTTGCTGATTATCGCGGTTTGACTGTGAATCAAATGACTCAATTACGAACGGAAGCTCGAAAGTCAGGCGTTTATTTACGTGTTGTTCGTAACACGCTTACTCGCCGTGCTTTCGAAAACACTCAGTTCTCTTGCCTAAGCGATAAATTGGTTGGTCCTTTATTTATAGCTCTTTCGCTAGAGGCCCCAAGCGATGCGGCACGTTTACTAAAAGAGTTCGTAAAGACATTTGAAAAGCTTGAAATCAAAGCATTATCTGTAGGTGGTAAAGTTTATGACCCAGCTCAACTTGAAGCGGTCGCTAGCTTACCTACACGTGATGAAGCATTAGCTAAGCTAATGTATGTGATGAAAGCACCAGTAGAGAAATTTGTTCGTACTCTTGCAGAGCCTCATGCCAAATTGGTTAGAACGCTTGCTGCAATTAAAGATCAAAAAGAACAAACTGCATAATCTAATATAATTTATTAACTAGGAGCTAGAAATGGCTGTTTCAAAAAATGAGATTCTTGACACTATCTCAAACATGACTGTTATGGAAGTGGTAGAGCTTATCGAAGCAATGGAAGAAAAATTTAATGTTTCTGCAGCTGCTGCAGCTGTTGCTGTTGCTGGTCCTGCTGCTGCTTCTACTGCTGCCGCAGAAGAAAAAACTGAATTTAACGTTGTTATGACTAGCTTTGGTTCTAACAAAGTAGGCGTAATTAAAGTTATTCGTACTATTACAGGTCTTGGCTTAAAAGAAGCTAAAGATTTAGTTGAAGGTGCTCCATCTACTGTTAAAGAAGGGGTATCAAAAGACGAAGCGGCTGATATCAAAAAACAACTCGAAGAAGCTGGCGCTGCTGTCGAAGTTAAGTAATATTGTTATAATTTTTCAAACCCGGCCATGTTTACATGGCTGGGTTTATCTGTTTGATATTATCAATAATTTACAGAGGAATCACCATGGCCACTGCAAAAGCTACCCCTCAACACTATTCCCATGCTGAGCAAAAACGATTTCGCAAAAGCTTTGGTAGGCAGGCTGATAAAATGGCTATTCCCAACCTGCTTGATATTCAGCTAAAATCTTATGCGGATTTTTTAAAGGCTGATTCAAATTCAAATTTATACCAGAATACAGGTCTCCATGCAGCCTTTTTGTCAGTTTTCCCTATACACAGCTTTTCAGGTAATGCAAAACTTGAGTATGTAAGTTATAAGTTAGGCGAACCTGCATTTGATGTTCGTGAATGTAAATTACGTGGTTTAACTTATTCAGCACCTTTACGAGTAAAAATTAGACTTGTTGTTTTAGATAAAGATGCTCCAGGTGAGCCAAAACCAATTAAAGATATACGTGAGCAAGACGTATTCATGGGTGAAATTCCCTTAATGACTGATGTAGGTACATTTGTAATTAATGGTACAGAGCGGGTAGTGGTTTCCCAGCTTCATCGATCTCCTGGTGTGATATTTGAGCATGATAGAGGTAAGACTCATTCATCAGGAAAGCTATTATATTCAGCAAGGATTATTCCTTATCGTGGTTCTTGGTTAGACTTTGAATTTGATCCTAAAGATTGCGTTTTCGTAAGAATTGATCGCCGGCGTAAGCTACCCGTTACTATTTTACTTCGTGCTTTAGGTTATGAAGTTGAAGAAATACTAACAGAATTTTTTGAAACAACAGTTTGTACCTTAAGAAATGGTGAATTTCACATTAATTTAATCCCTTCACGTCTACGGGGGGAGATTGCTTCTTTTAATATTCATGTTCCCGATACAAATGAATTAATTGTAGAACAAGGTCGTCGTATTACAGCTCGCCATATTCGATTAATGGAAAAGAGTAATATGCAAGATCTCGTTGTGCCACATGATTATTTAATTGGTAAAATACTTGCAAGAAATATTATTAATACTGAGACAGGGGAAATGTTGGCGCAAGCTAATGATGAAGTAACCTCTGAGCTGCTTGATCAACTAGCTGAACAAGGCATTTTAACCTTCGATATGATTTATACTAATGACTTGGATCATGGTTCGTATATTTCAGATACTTTAAAAATCGATCCTACTACTAATCAATTAGAAGCGTTGGTTGAAATTTATCGCATGATGCGTCCTGGTGAGCCACCTACAAAAGAAGCCGCTGAAGCTCTCTTTAAAAATTTATTCTTCGCTGAAGATCGCTATGATCTTTCTGCCGTAGGTCGTATGAAGTTTAATCGCCGCGTTGGTCGCAAAGAAGATACAGGTCCAGGTACCCTTACTAAAGAAGATATCCTTGCAGTTATTAAGACCCTTATTGATATCCGTAACGGTATTGGTATGGTGGATGATATTGATCACTTAGGTAATCGCCGCGTAAGAAGTGTAGGCGAGATGGCTGAAAATCAATTTAGGGTTGGATTAGTGCGTGTAGAGCGCGCCGTTAAAGAACGTTTAAGTTTGGTAGAATCAGAAAATTTAATGCCGCAAGATTTAATTAATGCTAAACCTGTTTCAGCAGCTATTAAAGAATTCTTTGGCTCAAGCCAACTTTCCCAATTTATGGATCAGGTTAATCCTCTCTCGGGTGTTACTCATAAACGTCGTGTTTCAGCATTAGGCCCAGGCGGATTAACACGTGAGCGAGCAGGCTTTGAAGTTCGAGACGTACATACAACGCATTACGGTCGTGTATGTCCAATTGAAACCCCTGAAGGCCCGAATATTGGTTTGATTAACTCATTATCAGTTTATGCTCGTACCAATGATTATGGCTTTATTGAAACTCCTTGCCGTAAAGTTATTGATGGCCGTGTCACTGACGAAATTGAGTATTTATCTGCAATTGAAGAAGTAGATCAATATATTGCCCAGTCAACAGTGACTGTTGATGAAAAGGGTAATATTACCGCCGACCTAGTACCATGTAGACATCAGAATGAGTTCTCATTAACTACTCCTGATAAAATTAACTATATGGATGTTTCACCTAAGCAAATCGTGTCAGTAGCTGCTTCATTAATTCCCTTCCTTGAACATGATGACGCGAATCGAGCTTTAATGGGTTCAAACATGCAGCGCCAGGCTGTACCGACGCTGCGTTCTGAAAAGCCTCTAGTCGGGACAGGTATGGAGCGCACGGTAGCCTCTGATTCTGGTGTATCCGTGGTTGCTAAACGGGGTGGTATTATTGACCTAGTAGATGCCTCAAGGATTGTTGTTCGTGTTAATGATGAAGAGACGAGTGCTGGCGAAACTGGCGTAGACATCTATAATTTAACTAAGTACTTCCGTTCCAATCAGGACACTTGTATTAATCAGCGTCCAATTGTGGCGAAAGGGGATAGAATACGTCGTGGTGATGTACTGGCTGATGGCCCTTGTACAGATATGGGCGAATTGGCCTTAGGTCAAAACCTACTTGTAGCATTTATGCCTTGGAATGGTTATAACTTTGAGGATTCCATATTAATTTCAGAAAGAATTGTTCAAGAAGAGCGATTTACAACTATCCATATCGAGGAGCTAACTTGTATAGCACGTGATACCAAATTAGGTACCGAAGAAATTACAGCGGATATTCCTAATGTTGGTGAATCGGCCTTAGCCAGCCTTGATGAATCTGGCGTTGTTTATATTGGTGCAGAAGTCAATGCCGGTGATATTTTAGTTGGTAAAGTAACACCAAAAGGTGAAACGCAGCTTACTCCAGAAGAAAAACTACTACGTGCTATTTTCGGTGAAAAAGCGTCTGATGTAAAAGACTCTTCTCTACGAGTCCCTTCTGGTATGAATGGTACAGTAATTGATGTACAGGTATTTACGCGCGATGGTCTCGAAAAAGATGAGCGGGCAAAAAGTATTGAAGAAGAACACTTAGCACGTGTACGTAAAGACTTAATTGATGAGCGACGTATTCGTGAAGAAGATATCTATCATCGTGTGTTTAATTTATTGCTAAATAAGCCTGCCACAGGTGGTCCAGGCAACATTAAAGCAGGCACTAAAATTTCGGAAGATTACCTAAATTCAATTACTAGAGAGAAATGGTTTGATATTCGAATTGACGATGATGCAGTAAGCCAACAATTAGAGCAACTTTCTAAGCAGCTTGAATTGTTAAGTAAAGAAATGGAAAAACGCTTTAATGATAGCCGTAAAAAAATAATTCAGGGCGATGATTTAGCACCGGGCGTATTAAAGATTGTTAAAGTTTACCTTGCTGTTAAACGTCGTATTCAGCCAGGTGATAAAATGGCAGGACGACATGGAAATAAAGGGGTAATCTCAATTGTAGTGCCTGTTGAAGATATGCCTTATATGGAAGATGGTACAGCTGTAGATATTGTATTAAATCCACTTGGCGTACCCTCTCGAATGAATATTGGACAGGTTTTAGAGACCCACTTAGGTCTTGCAGCAAAAGGATTAGGTAATCGAATTGCTAGCTTAATTGATGAGGAGCGTCCTCTTAAAGAGATACGCAACTTTTTAAATGAAATTTATAACCATGACGGAATGCAGCGAGTGAATTTAGACGCTCTAAATGAAAGTCAATTAAAATTGCTAGCTGATAATCTAAGAAATGGTGTACCGATGGCAACGCCTGTATTTGATGGCGCCTCAGAAGCTGAAATTAAATCGATGTTAGAACTTGCTGGCCTACCAGCTGATGGTAAAACAACATTAATTGATGGGCGGACTGGTCGCAAATTTGATAACCCAGTAACGGTTGGTTACATGTATATGCTAAAGCTCAATCACTTAGTTGATGACAAAATGCATGCTCGTTCTACTGGGTCTTACAGCCTTGTAACCCAGCAACCATTGGGCGGTAAAGCACAATTTGGTGGTCAGCGGTTTGGGGAAATGGAAGTTTGGGCGCTTGAAGCATATGGTGCTGCTTATACGTTACAAGAAATGTTAACAGTTAAATCAGACGATGTCGGAGGACGAACTAAGATCTATAAGAATATAGTTGATGGTGATCATCGTATGGATCCTGGAATGCCTGAATCCTTTAATGTGTTATTAAAAGAGATTCGTGCTCTGGGTATTGATATTGAATTAGACCATGACTAATTACTCAGTGATGTATTCTGACAACTAATTTTTGGAGGCATAGATTTGGCTACTCTAAGCGGTAATCACATGAGAAAAGCACCGGTAATGAGTGACTTACTAGGTATTCTTAAACAGCAAGGTCAAAGTGAAGAATTTGACGCAATTAAAATTGCACTGGCTTCGCCTGATTTAATACGTTCTTGGTCGTATGGTGAAGTAAAGAAACCAGAAACGATTAATTATCGGACTTTTAAACCAGAGCGAGATGGTTTATTTTGTGCAAAAACATTTGGACCTATTAAAGATTATGAATGCTTATGTGGAAAATATAAGCGCTTAAAACACCGTGGTGTAATCTGTGAAAAGTGTGGTGTTGAACTCGCATTAGCAAAAGTACGGCGTGAGCGGATGGGCCATATTGAATTAGCAAGCCCAGTAGCGCATATATGGTTCTTAAAATCATTACCATCTCGGATTGGTCTATTACTTGATATGACTTTAAGAGATATTGAGCGTGTTCTTTATTTTGAAGCATTTGTTGTCGTTGATCCCGGCATGACAGAGTTAGAACGTAGGCAATTATTAAATGATGAAGCCTACTTAGAAGCAATGGAAGAATACGGTGATGAATTTGACGCACGGATGGGTGCTGAAGCAATACGTGAGCTGCTTCGTCAAATCGATTTAGAAGAAGAAATTAAATCACTACGAGAAGAGCTACCATTAACTAATTCTGAAACCAAAGTTAAGAAAATTACTAAACGGTTAAAATTATTAGAAGCCTTTTATGAATCAGGTAATAAGCCAGAGTGGATGATTATGGATGTCTTACCGGTTTTACCACCGGATTTACGACCATTAGTACCTCTTGATGGTGGCCGTTTTGCAACTTCTGATTTAAATGATTTATATCGTCGAGTTATTAACCGTAACAATCGTTTAAAACGTTTATTAGATCTTAATGCGCCTGATATCATTGTTCGCAATGAAAAACGTATGTTACAAGAATCAGTAGATGCTCTACTTGATAACGGTCGTCGTGGTCGAGCCATTACGGGTACCAATAAGCGGCCTTTAAAATCCTTAGCAGATATGATTAAAGGGAAGCAAGGTCGTTTCCGTCAAAATCTGTTAGGTAAGCGGGTTGATTACTCCGGTCGTTCAGTTATTGTTGTTGGACCTACTTTACGTCTACATCAATGCGGTTTACCAAAGAAAATGGCATTAGAACTTTTTAAACCGTTTATTTTCAGTAAACTAGAATTTAGAGGTTTAGCTACTACCATTAAAGCGGCTAAAAAAATGGTAGAAAGAGAAGAGCCAGTTGTTTGGGATATTCTAGAAGATGTTATTCGAGAGCATCCAATCTTATTAAACCGTGCCCCAACTTTACACCGCTTAGGTATCCAAGCGTTTGAGCCTGTATTAATTGAAGGAAAGGCTATTCAGCTTCATCCGCTTGTTTGTACAGCGTATAATGCTGACTTCGACGGGGACCAGATGGCCGTGCATATTCCACTTACTCTGGAAGCACAGCTAGAAGCTCGCTCTTTAATGATGTCGACTAACAATATCTTATCACCAGCTAGTGGTGAACCAATTATTGTACCTAGTCAGGACGTTGTTTTAGGTCTCTATTATTTAACTCGTGAGCGTGTTAATGCAAAGGGTGAAGGTAAATTCTTCGCTAGTGCGCAAGAAGCACAGAATTTTTACGAAGCTGGCCTCATTGATTTACATGCAAAAGTTAAACTTCGCCTCCCTGTAGAAATAGAAGAGGAAAGTGGCGATGAAGGTGAAGGCGGTGGTGAAAGACGAGTTAAATATGAGCTTGTCGAAACAACTGTCGGCCGAGGCATCTTATCAGATATTTTGCCAAGAGGCATGTCATTTGAACAAATTAATCGTCCCATGACGAAAAAGGCAATATCTAAAGTAGTTGATAGTTGTTATCGTAAATTTGGCTTAAAAGAAACAGTTATTTTTGCTGACCAACTCATGTATATGGGCTTTAAATTTGCAACTCGAGCTGGCGCATCTATTGGTATTGAAGATATGGAGATACCAGAAGATAAAGCAAACATTATCGAGCAAGCAGATAATGAAGTACGTGAAATTGAATCACAATACCGTTCAGGTTTGGTAACAAACGGTGAGCGTTACAATAAAGTTATCGATATATGGTCACGTACGAATGAAATGGTTGCCAAGTCGATGATGACTCGCATCGCGACAGAAGAAGTGGTTGATGGTGAAGGAAAAACAATAAGACAAGCGTCATTTAACCCAATCTTTATGATGGCTGACTCAGGTGCGCGGGGTTCTGCGGCACAGATTCGTCAGTTAGCGGGTATGCGGGGATTAATGGCTGCTCCAGACGGCTCAATTATTGAAACACCTATTACGGCGAATTTCCGCGAAGGTCTAAATGTTTTCCAATACTTTATTTCGACCCACGGTGCACGTAAAGGTCTAGCAGATACTGCATTAAAAACAGCTAACTCAGGTTATTTAACTCGTCGCCTAGTTGATGTGGCTCAAGACGTAGTAATCACTGAAGAAGATTGCGGTACTGATCAAGGTATTCTCATGCAACCGCTAATTGAAGGCGGAGATATTGTTGAACCTTTACATGAACGCGTTTTAGGTCGTGTTGTTGCTAAAGATGTTTACATTCCTAATCAAAGCGAGCCTATTGTGACAGCCGGTACACTTTTAGATGAAGAGTTAGTCGAAAAACTTGAGCGCTATAGTGTTGATCAGGTACTTGTCCGCTCGCCAATAGAATGTAGGACTCGTTTTGGACTTTGCGCTAAATGTTATGGGCGCGATCTAGCTAGAGGACACTTAGTTAATACGGGTGAAGCTGTAGGCATTATCGCAGCGCAATCAATTGGTGAACCTGGTACGCAGTTAACCATGAGAACCTTCCATATTGGTGGTGCGGCCTCCAGAGCAACTGCAGCTAATAATATCCAAATTAAAAATAAAGGTGTTATTCGTTTACATAATATTAAAACTGTAACCCATGCTAATGGCAATCTTGTTGCTGTATCTCGCTCAGGTGAAGTGTCTATCGTCGATGATTTTGGTCGCGAAAGGGAGCGCTACAAGCTGCCTTATGGTGCGGTACTGACGGTACAAGACAATACAGCTGTTGAAGCCGGTCAGATCATTGCAAGCTGGGATCCGCATACCCACCCCGTTATCTCTGAAGTTAGTGGACGATTGAAATTTATTGACCTTATTGAAGGTATAACAATGAATCGTCAAACTGACGAAATTACAGGGTTAAGTAATATTGTCGTCACAGATGCTAAACAACGAAGCGCTTTAGGTCGAGATATGCGTCCAATGGTGAAGTTAGTATCTGATGATGGTGAAGAAATTTTCTTAGCAGGTACGAATGTACCGGCTCAGTATTATTTGCCAGTCGATGCAATCATTAACTTTGAGGATGGTAGTGAGGTAGGTGTAGGGGACGTTATTGCCCGTATCCCGCAAGAGCGTTCTAAGACACGTGATATTACAGGGGGCTTACCTCGAGTAGCTGACTTGTTTGAAGCGCGTAAACCTAAAGATGCTGCTGTAATGGCTGAAATTTCAGGAATAGTAAACTTTGGCAAGGAAACAAAAGGTAAGCGACGTCTCATCATTACTGAGTCAGAGAATAAATCACATGAAGAGCTTATACCTAAATGGCGCCATATATCAGTATTTGAAGGTGAGCATGTTGAGCGTGGTGAAATTATAGCTGAAGGCCCACTAAATCCACATGATATCTTACGCTTGTTGGGTGTAGGTGCATTAGCAAATTATATTGTCAATGAAGTGCAGGATGTATATCGTTTACAAGGCGTAAAAATTAATGATAAGCATATTGAAACGATCGTTCGACAAATGCTACGCAAACGTGTCATTACCTATGCTGGTGATTCAAAATTCCTGGTGGGTGAACAAGTAGAGGAAAGTGTGATGCTGCAAGAAAATGATAAGCTTGCAGAGGCAAATAAGGAATTAGCAAGAGGGATACCAATATTGCTAGGTATTACAAAAGCTTCTTTGGCAACAGAATCATTTATCTCTGCTGCATCCTTCCAAGAAACAACTCGCGTACTAACTGAAGCGGCAGTTAGTGGAAAGGTGGATGATTTGCGTGGGTTAAAAGAAAACGTTATGGTGGGTCGTTTAATTCCGGCAGGAACTGGATATACCTATCATCAAAAGCGAAAAGCGAAACGTGCAAAAGCATTAGGAAATGAGCATAATACGCATACAGTGACTGCAAGTGATGTGGAACATGCACTTAGCGAGGCATTGAATGCTGACAACCATGATCATTAATTCGGATTAAACATTAGCAGATTTGCTTGACAAATCTGCTATCCCTATATAGAATCCGGCCTCCTTATGCATTCGAAATATGACCAAAAAAATTCGGAGTTAAGAATAAATGGCTACTATTAACCAGTTAGTAAGAAAGCCTCGGGTACACGCAAAAAAGAAAAGTAATGTCCCTGCGCTAGAATCATGCCCTCAACGTCGTGGCGTATGTACACGTGTCTATACAACTACACCCAAAAAACCTAACTCAGCGATGCGTAAGGTAACTCGTGTTCGGCTCACAAATGGTTTTGAAGTAACTTCCTATATTGGTGGTGAGGGGCACAATTTACAGGAGCACTCTGTAGTGCTTATTCGAGGTGGTCGTGTTAAGGACTTGCCAGGTGTGCGCTATCATACTATTCGTGGAAGTCTAGATACCTCAGGTGTCAATGATCGTAAGCAAGGACGTTCTAAATACGGAACCAAAAAGCCTAAAGATAAGAAATAATTGATAGTAGGAATGTGAAATGCCTAGAAGAAGAGAAGTCCCCAAACGCGAAATTTTGCCTGATCCCAAGTATCATAGTGAATTATTGGCAAAATTTATCAACGTATTAATGGTAAGCGGTAAAAAATCAACCGCTGAGAAAATTATATATGGTGCACTAGCGCTATTATCTGATCGAGTTAAGAAAGCGAAGAAGCACGATGAAGAGGGTGGTGAAAGTGGCAATGCTACTGGCACAAATCTCGTCTTACGTTATTTTGAGCAAGCGCTTGATAACGTTAGGCCTACCGTTGAAGTTCGTTCACGGCGAGTAGGTGGCGCAACTTATCAAGTTCCAGTTGAAGTTCGTACTGATCGTAGTATTGCTTTGGGTATGCGTTGGATTGTCCAAGCTGCTCGTTCACGTGGTGAAAAAGGCATGATGTTACGTTTAGCAGGCGAATTAATGGATGCTTACGAGAATAAAGGTTCTGCTGCTAAAAAACGTGAAGACACACATAAAATGGCTAAAGCTAACCAAGCTTTTGCGCATTTTAGATGGAATTAGGAGAGGTAATCCGTGTCTACTCCATTAGAACTTTACAGAAATATTGGTATCGCGGCTCACGTTGATGCTGGTAAAACAACAACAACAGAGCGTGTCTTATTCTATACAGGCATGTCTCATAAAATTGGTGAAGTACACGATGGCGCTGCGACAATGGACTGGATGGTTCAGGAGCAAGAGCGCGGGATTACCATTACTTCTGCGGCTACCACTTGCTATTGGCAAGGTATGGATAAGCAATATCCTAAACACCGTATCAACATTATTGACACCCCAGGTCACGTAGATTTTATGATTGAAGTAGAACGCTCTCTACGTGTTCTTGATGGGGCAATAGTTGTATTTGATGCTGTATCAGGTGTTGAGCCACAGTCAGAAACAGTATGGCGTCAAGCTGATAAATATGGTGTGCCCAGAATTGTATTTGTAAATAAAATGGATCGTATGGGCGCGAACTTCCTACGTGTCGTTAGCCAAATTAAACAAAGACTTGGATCAAATCCTGTCGTTTTACAGTTGCCTATAGGATCAGAAGACGCTTTTGTTGGTGTCATTGATTTAATTAAAATGAAAGCAATTCACTGGGATGAAGAAAGTAAAGGAATGTCCTTTGAATATAAAGATATTCCAGTTGAAATGTTACCTCAATGTGAAGAGTATAGAGCTAAAATTATTGAAGCTGCAGCTGAAGCAACTGAAGAGTTGATGGAAAAATACTTAGAGGGCGAAGAATTTAACGAAAAAGAAATGAAAGAGGCTCTTCGTCATCTTACAGTTACCAATAAAATTGTACCTGTTTTCTGTGGTTCAGCTTTCAAAAATAAGGGTGTTCAAGCAGTATTAGATGGCGTTGTTGACTATCTTCCATCGCCTATCGATATTCCTGCAATTACAGGGCATGATGATGACGGCAATGAAGTAAATCGTAAAACGTCTTATGATGAACCTTTTTCAGCTCTTGCATTTAAGATTGCAACGGATCCTTTTGTTGGTACATTAACTTATTTCCGTGCTTATTCAGGTGTACTTAAAAGTGGCGATACCATTTACAATTCAGTAAAAGGTAAAAAAGAGCGTATTGGTCGTATATTGCAAATGCATGCTAATTCTCGTGAGGAAATTAAAGAAGTACGAGCAGGAGATATTGCAGCAGCAGTAGGACTTAAAACGGTTACTACTGGTGATACGCTGTGTGACATTGATAAACCAGTAATACTAGAACGTATGGACTTCCCGGATCCAGTAATTGCAGTTGCTGTAGAGCCTAAAACCAAAGCTGACCAAGAGAAAATGGGAATTGCCTTGGGTAAATTAGCACAGGAAGACCCATCTTTCCGCGTTCATACTGATGAAGAGTCAGGTCAGACAATTATTCAAGGTATGGGCGAGCTTCACTTGGAAATTATTGTTGATCGCATGAAACGTGAATTTAACGTTGAAGCAAATGTTGGTAAACCACAAGTAGCTTATCGCGAAACAATTAAGCAGACAGTTGAGCAAGAAGGCAAATTCGTACGTCAGTCAGGCGGTCGCGGTCAATATGGTCATGTTTGGCTTAAAATTGAGCCGCAAGAGCAAGGCAAAGGATATGAATTCGTTAATGCTATTGTTGGTGGTGTAATACCAAAAGAATATATTCCAGCAGTAGATAAAGGAATTCAAGAGCAATTACAAAATGGTGTTATTGCTGGCTATCCTGTTGTTGATGTAAAAGTCACTCTATTTGATGGTTCATATCATGAAGTGGACTCAAGTGAAATGGCATTTAAAATTGCTGGTTCACAATGCTTCAAGCAAGGTGCTCTTAAAGCAAAACCAGTTCTTCTTGAACCAATAATGAGTGTTGAAGTTGTAACTCCTGAAGACTATATGGGCGATGTGATGGGTGACTTAAATCGCCGCAGGGGTATGGTACAAGGTATGGAAGATTCACCAGCTGGTAAGATAATTCGAGCAGAAGTTCCATTAGCTGAAATGTTTGGCTATGCAACAGATGTTCGTTCTATAAGCCAGGGCCGTGGAACATTTTCTATGGAATTTGCACGATACGCTGAAGCGCCTTCGAATATTGCTGAAGCGATAATTAAGAAACAATAAGTTACGAGGTATTGAAATGGCGAAGGAAAAGTTTGAACGAAAAAAGCCACACGTGAATGTGGGAACGATTGGCCACG
>NZ_CAAAHX010000027.1 GCF_900639865.1 Legionella gresilensis | reverse complement strand
AACTTCTTTAAGAAAAATGAAACGAAATATGCTGCCTGGGAAATGACCAATAATTTAAAGCCAGGGTAATATATTTAATGGGAACCTTAAAAAATATATTGCTTTTTTGTTGGCATTTGTAGGATAAAATAGATTGTTTATTTTAAAAAGATTTCCTTGGCAAGGATTAACATCATTAATAGATATCCTATTAACGGTATTTTTGATTGACTCCATATTACATTTAACTTTTTCTAATTCATAGTAATAATTAGGTAAGTCAAAATTATTCCATGCAGGCGGTCCCTCCTTATTTTTATAGGTAGTTATAAGTACTTCATCATTCATATCTTGTAAAATACAGTTAATGAGTTCTTTACCTAAAGGGAAGCCATAAGGATAACTTGCGCCTGCGCCTAAAATAAACAAGGTTTGTTCTTTAAACATAAATATTTCTACTATTCCATAGTAAATTAAAATCAAATACAAAATTGTAAGTTAATTTATAATTATCCATAAACTTATGACGTCTAAGACCAATGTTTTATTAGCACGTTAGATCCTTAAGATCCTACATAGATTAAATTATAAACTCTAGCCGAGATAAATTTAGCAAAATAAAAATCAACTTAAAATTCTTAAAAGAGGTCCTAAAATTATGATTATTGTCTTTGAGAGTATTTTCGACACGACTCTTAATATTTCCTTAATTTTATAAACCTAAACTAAACGCTTTTCATCAATTGGTTTATTTTAGTTATGTCGATTCACGATAAGTTAATAGACTTATATCAGGCTTTAAAATATGATCAAGGTGCAAGAGGGCTGTGTACTGGCTTTTCACTACGATATTTAGAAGCCGCCTTATTAGGTAGAAGTGAACAAGAACGCTTTGAAAAAAGACTACAGCGCATTGCAGTAACACCAACCAAAACCTTAGTACAAAACATCAAAAAGGTTAAGTCTAAAAAAGGTAAGGATTTAACTGAGGAAGACCAAGAGTTACTTGAAATTCTTAGTTTTTACGACAGTTTATTTTTATTTCAAGAACCCTATGACTGGGCTTTTTTAATTAATAAGCCTTTTCTAACTCAGCTGCAATTTGACTCTCTTTCAAGTCTATCTTCATCAACTGCCATTTTAACAAAAGGAGGCTTAACAAACCTTTATTCTGAATGCTTTATCAAAACTGAATCTGAAATTGAGATTTATTTAGTAGAACTTGGTCAATTATTTGATGAAGCTTCAGCAAATCGTTCTTCAGATCCAATCGGTTGTTTACTATATAATGAAAACCATGTTGTTATTTTAATTTATCATCCAAGTCAAGGGTGGACTTATCGCAATGTTAATGTCGACTATCTAGAAGACTCAACAACACCAATCTCCCATCAACGTCTTGCTAACTTAATTAGGCAAGGTTTTTCTTATAATAATAGCAGCTGTTATTCTGCTCTTAATCTAACTGCAGTACTACCAAAACTTGATAGCCGTTGCGATACTTTAGTACAGAACCTCACACAATTTAAGCAAACTCATGTTATTACAGCAGAAATTGCACAGCGTAAAACTGACACTGTTAATTTAATTAACATGGCAGCTAAACATGGTGATGCCAAGCAAGTTCAAGATTTAATTAATCATGGTGCATCATTAGAATTAACCGCGGAGCATGGACTAACCGCGCTTTATATAGCTGCTCAAAATGGTCATGCACCCGTTGTTGAGATTTTAGCTCGCTCTCACGTTGATTTAGACCAAACATTTAATGGAGTTACACCTATTTTTGTCGCTGCTCAAAATGGCCATGCACCCGTTGTTGAAATTTTAGCTGGTCATCACGCCAATATAAATCAATGTTGGAATGGCGTATCTCCTCTTTGGATAGCTACTAAAAATAATCGCGCAAATGTCGTTAAAGTACTAATAGAAGCTAAGGCTAAATTAGAACCAGCTTCTCAAGGGCAAAGTACTTCTCCTTTGTGGGTAGCTGCTTATCTAGGATATATGGATATTGCTAAATTACTAGTAGAAGCTAGGGCGCCTTTAAACCAGGTTGATGAGCAAGGCGCAACACCACTTTTGGTTGCTGCTTACCAAGGCTATCAAGCCATTGTTGCGCTTTTGATTGATGCTGGGGCTGACTTAAATAAAACTGATAATAGGCTGATAAGTCCACTTTATACTGCTGCAGAATATGGCCATACATCGACAGTCAAATTACTAATTGATGCAGGTGCATTATTAAATCAACCTAATAAAAATGGCAAAACACCAATTTTTATTGCTGCAGAAAGTGGGCATGATTCGGTGATTGACTTATTATTAGCCGCGAAAGCGGATTATACTCTTCCTATTAAGAAAACTATCGCTCAATTAACATCATGGGTAGAAAATAAAGAAGAGTCTGTGCAAGAAAGGATGGCTTTATTTATTGAGGATAAGCGGAAGGACTCTGAAGTATTAGTTACACCTTATGATATTGCAAAGATAATGGGACATGATAAAATTGCCAACACTATAAAGCAGTATGAATTAACAAATAAATTAAGCCAGCAAGCTGCATTACTAACAGGTGAGCAATTTTCTTTTTTCGCATATAAAAAAACTCAGCCCCTAATACCACCCTTAGTTAATCAAGAAAACAAAAAATTAAAGCTAAATTATTACCCTGGCTTTTAAAAGTTGATTATTCCCAAGCAGCATATTTCGTTTCATTTTTCTTAAAGAAATTAAAAATCTTAAATTCATTAGACTGTATTTTGGTTAGGTAAAGTCGGATGTTTATGAGTAAGTCATCTACACAACGGACTGGCCTAAATAAGCAAGCATTCGCTTTGACATCTTTATTAACTAATTCTTGCGGATTTAACTCAGGACAATAGGAGGGGGTAAAAAAAATTTCTATTCCCTTTTTATATGTCTCAGCATACTTCATAGCAAGAACATAGAATATTTTTAACTTGCATTAATAAGTTAATTTATCGCACAATAAGATGAGTATTTAATCATCATTGTACAATTTACAAATGAATGAGCTAGAGGACAAAGACCCCCGAGAAGAAGAGCTCTCTTTAACAGAGCAAGTATTTAACGATTGACAATTTTCTGCAGAAGGATTCAACCCTACTTTTTTTACACAAAAAGATTTAGTAAATCTTTCGTTGACTTCAAAAGCTATTAACTTTGTAGCGGTACCTGAGCTAGAGAAGCGAGCGGCTCAAAAATTATTAACTCATGTGGTTTTAGGTGAGTTTGATAAAGCAGAAATCATGATAAAAACAAAACCACAATTACTTTTGATTAAATCAACAGCCATAGATTTTTCTGGAAGAACTATTTTAGGAACAGCTTTTCAAGCCGCTATTGGTGCTGGTGATAAACCTATGTGGGAAATGATACTGCCTTATTTTGAAGTGCTAGAAAAACCAGAAGAAGCTTTAAGTCAATTTCAGAAGCAGTTTCCTGAGGGGGGGGTTAAAGAAGATGTTTCTGCAGAAATACTAAATGATTATTATAATGCTATTGCATTAGGTATTATTCAAAATAAAGACAACGCTCTATCTATAAATGAAGACTTTAGAAAAAACATAACCCGTCAAACAGAAATTAAGCAAGGTATACATTTTAACTTAAAGCATGTAATAGCAGCATACCAAGCTTACTATAATAATTATGATTTGTTATATAATGACATTAATCGTAATTAATTTTGGCAAAAAGTTGTTGGCTATACGCAAAGACAAATAACTACTTATGACGCTTAAATACATACCTCAGGTATAAGTAAAGTATTAGATAATGAAAGGTTATTTAAGAGGAAACTTGGTTGTATGTATGCTGGAACATTTTTCCCCTTATAGACTGATTCTGGACTTGGTTTTAAATTTGCTTGTGTTAGTATTCCTAAAAGTAATATGAGCGGAAGCTGCCTGCGTCAGGCGGATTGGTATGGAAAGGATGGGCTGCCATTTCAAATTTCAGAACTTAAAAAATTGTGTGAAGCAAAAACAGTGCACGGATGAGCCTTAGAGAGGCACTTGAGCAAAAAAGAGACTACGTATCTAATAAAATGGATTGCTCTTAATTACTGACCTTTATAAAAATGCAAGCCGATTAATTTTTAATACTGCCGTAACTCTTAAGCAGTTATATTTTTATATTAGGACCATATGTATCTATCATTAAATATTTAAATATAATGATAATTATATTTTCTGTCTAAATAACTAGTTTCATACATAAAAGCCAGGTTCAAGGTCAAACTTCAAATAATTATTAGTCTACTACTCCTTACTGAAGAATTACAATATTATTTGTGAAATGTCTCAGAGCTATAGGTCTTTAGGACCCCTTTAAGCTAAAACCATTTGTAGAAATATGCAATCTACTAAAAACAACTTAGAACTAAGCCAGATCATCAAGTTTAAAAGGATAGTGTACCTTTAGCAAGCACCCTAGCTAGAATTAACGTAAATTCGCTATAATTGTTACAAACTTGCATTGACTTAGTTGGGCTGCATATAGAATTAATCATATTAGATGCTTGTATGAAAGCAAAAGATATATTTTCACTGTCAACCACGCTGAAAGAGCTTACTATTAAATTTTCATTAGGTCTTGAAGAAGTGTTGCAGAAGCTGCCTAACAAAGCCCTGAGCAATTATCTAGCATTGAAATTAAACCGATTCAAAAAGTAATGAATTCAGTACATTACGTCCTTTTTGCAACACGCCCAAAATTATTATAACAATTTAGTGCCGAGGTAATATCTTAAAAACAAAGTAGTTATTTATGACTTTCTATATAGCTAAGCGCCGCGTCCGCTAAAAAAGACGAACGATTTTTTATTGCATGATTTTTAGTATATAAATCGATAAGACTTAAAACACGCTCTGCATGGTAATATTAATACGTTTTGCTTTTCCTGATATTTGACTTAAATCAATATCGATAAAAGCCCATACGCCACCAGCAAATTCTGCATTATTAATCCATTTATCCAAAGCTGTTCCTACTGGAATAGGCTCATTATCTATAAGTAACCCTTCCAAATGACATTCAATAGCCTCAATAGCATTCGTTAAGGCTTCATCATAAGTATCACCAGCCGAATAGCATCCCGGTATATCAGGAACGCTCACACCAAAATCACTTTGTTCATCTTTATGTATAACTATAGGATATCTCATCTTATATCCTCCTTAATTCCTGCTTGTTTAAAAATACTGGCTACCGTTCTTATGGGTAAATCCTTTTTAGGATGAGGTATTGTTACCCTACCCTTTTTAGTTGGATGTTTAAATTGGCAATGACTTCCCTTTTGGTGACATTAGACCCAACCATCACGTTTAATTATTTTTATTATATCCGCACGCTTCATAATTCTAATTACACACACTATACATATAAAGACAAGAGGGCTTTACCTATCAAATAGATAAACTAAGATTTATAGGCGTCGCAAAGCGACCATTTTAAGAACGGTGCGCAGGCTAAGCCTAAAAAAGACGCAAGGTCAGCAAGCGTTAATTTAGGGTTTTGACTGTATACTATTAGAACCCATATGGTCGCCTAACAGTAATGCATTAAATTGTGTTGTATAAGTATTGAGAATTGGGTCTTTCTCTTCTACTAATTGCAAAATCGCAAACACTTCACTGACCTTTTTACCTGGTTGACTGATTAAGGCATTAATTAACGGGTAAAACATTTTACGATAGTCACTATTTAATAAGGGCGCCATAAGAGTAGCGCTTATTAGATCACTTTGTTCATCATGTGTTAGGCGGGGCACTAGTAAGACTAAACATTGAATAGTTGCTTCATAAATATCCACATCATTATCGTTTAGTCGAGCCTTTACCGCTGAGAATATTGAGCTAACTTTACTCGATTTTGCATGAGGAATAAGCGTGGCTAAACACTTAAGCGCCGCCTGTCGCACTTCTGACTCATTATCCAGCAATTGAGCCAAAATTGTTGGAAGCAGCTCGCTCACTTGCTCTGATTGGGCGTATGGTATAAGCCCGGTTAATTTCATAAGCGTATTATATCGTTCAGCATAGTGAGCATTCGTCAAATCAGCCTTAACCTGTGAGAACATGGTGCTACCTTCGCTCGGTTGTGCATGGGTCATAAACGCAGCTACACAATTGAGTACAGCTTGTCGTACAGAATTGTTATTATTGGCTGTCAACATAGCTTTAACTGCTGGGATCACTACTCTCACCTCACTCAGTTGGGCGTGTGGGATAAGCACGGCTAAACACTTGAGCGCAGCTTCTTTTACAGCCAAATTACTACTATCCGTCAATTTAGCGTTAACAATTTCAATAATTGCAATTACTTCATTTGATTGCGCGTAAGGAATAAGCAAGGCTAAACAATTGAAAGCAGCATTTAGTATCTTGTAGTCATCTTCCGCCAATTTAGCGCTGACCGCTGGGATCGCTGCTCTCACATCACTCAATTGTGCGTAGGGTATAAGCACTTCTAAAAAGTTAAGCGCAGCTCGTCGTACCTCTGGATCATTATCCATTAATTTAATCAAACATGATTTGAGCATTACGGTTATTTCGTTTGATTGCGCATGGGGCATTATCATGACTAAACAATTGAGCGCCGCTTGTCTAACAAACCATTCTTTATTTTTCAGTTGAGCGAAGAGTTCAGGGAATAATTCGCTAATTTCGCTTGGTTGCGCATGTGGCATTATCACGGCTAAACAATTGAGTGCCGCTTGTCTAACAATCCATTCCTTATCTTTCAGTTGAGCCAAGAGCAGAGGGAGTAATTCGCTAATTTCGCTTGGTTGCGCATGTGGCATTATCACAGCTAAACAATTGAGTGCCACTCTCCTTACCTCCAAGGCTTCATCTTTCAATTGATTTTTAACCGCTAGGAGCATCGCACTTACCTCACTCGATTGAGCGAATTGCATAAGCCTTGCTAAACAATTAAGCGCAGCGCGTTGTACATTTAGGTCCCCATGTGTTAGATTATCCCTCACTGCAGGCAATAGGGCATTAAATCTGTCAGTCGCTATAAGGCAAGGAGTTAGATCAGCTAACCACTCTAATGCCTTACAAACTGCTTGGCCATGGTCAGTCTTTAATTTTTCCTTAATGTCATCAATTACGGTGTGAGGTACTGAGATAGGGTGACCGATCAATCTACTTATCAGCGGTATAATGGCTAATTTACTTTGTAAATCAAATAATGGATTTTTAATAAGTGCCAATAAGGCGTTTAATAGACGATTTTTATCCCCCTCTGAGATATTAATAATGCTAGTTTGCAACTTTAGTAAATGCGTTATCAATAAAGATTGATAATGCACCGCTTCTTGCCCTTGCTTATTTAAAAGAGCAAGGGTCGATAGAAACAATTCTCGCTTATCAATTAAGCGGCATTGTCTATACAACTCTTTAGCAGACATATTTGAATAAATTATAAGCACTGCATCATCCGGCACGCTTGAAAAAAAGTTAAGTGAAGAAAGCATGGTTGGTCTTTAAATGTCAAAAAAGATCATTTTAATGTTATTTGGACTTTATTTAAAGCTAATTATTTAAATGGTTATCATTAAAGAAAATCTCACAAAAAAAGCCTTTTTTGATAAAACACCACCGTGTATGGATTGGTAGTATTATGCGCCTGGATTGAAAAAGCGATTTCTGAAGAAAATTATAAAAAGTAAAAGTTAAAAAAAGACGGAGTAATTTCGGTGCGAGTCAAGCGTCAACAAATTAAATATCGCAATAATCTGATAGAATCTGATCCTAGCAAGCTTAAAAGACTTATTAACCCAATGGGTTCCAATCGATGAAAACAGCCTTCGCAACATGCAAGGGATTTGAAGTGGCATATATTGACTAGTTAGTTAATCTGTATGACTAAACTACGCTTTGAGGTTATGCTTTTGTAGCTTCTATATTTTTTGAAATAGGGTTAATTAAACTAAGTTTTTGATATATCAAAACGTAAGGTGCTTAAAAAAATTTGAAATATCTATTTCCATTTCTTATTGCGATATCCGATTCATAAAATTTTATTTAAACCTTAATAAATTAAAAATAAATATCTTACATATAAAGACACCCTGAACAATTTGCGGACCTCTTTAATTACAGAAAGGATTTTTAAGGGAAAGGCCATTTTAATTTTGCTAAGAGTCCCTTTTTAGTTAAAATATTATTTTTTCAGGAATTTAGATTAAAAATCGTGGCTAGAGAAGGTAAAGCAAAAGTTTTAACAGCTGCTGAGTTCAGACGACTCTTAGCAGTGGCTAAAGATATTACATTTGCTATTCGCAATGTAGCGATAGTTTATTGTTCGTTTGATTTAGGGCTGCGAGCAAAAGAAATTGCTTCTTTAACGATTGCTGATGTTGCCGATAGCCATTACCGGCTTCTTGATGAAATTTGTCTTAAACGGTCTATGACCAAAGGTGAAAAGCAACGGTATGCTTATTTAAGTAATAAAAAATTGCGAGAAACGCTCCAAACTTATCTTAATCATTTAAAAGATAATGGCGTAGCTCGTCACAAACCTTTCTTTCAAACGCAAAGGCGAAGCCGTTTTACGCCTAATACCTTACAAAGTGGTTTCGCAAACTATATGACAAAGCAGGTATCTTAGGAGCAAGTTCACATTCAGGACGGCGAACCTTTATCACTAAACTGATAGAGCAAGGCGTCGATATTAAAGCGGTTTCAAGGTTAGCGGGACATGCCTCCATTGTCACAACCTCTATCTATGTCGATGATAACCCAGATAGACTTAAAAGGATTGTGGCGAATTTGGCATTGGTTTAAAGTAACTGATTAGTTATGGTACTAACCTATTTTACATCGCATCCAATTATATACAATGAACTGAAGTTACAATGCCCGTAAATCATAATCCAACTTTCGAAGATTTAAGATTTTCTGCAAAAGACACTAATTCACTATACAGCTTTGAGATTGGGTTACTTTTAAGGTCCGTCCTAAACAGTATCTTCCATTCATTTCTAAAGACCTATCTGATTCATGTTGAGAAGAATAGGTAATAAAACATATTCCTTTTGACTGGCCTGTGAATTGATCTTTTATAAGACAAATCTCAGTTATTTTACCATATTTACAAAATTCAATTTCAATGGCTTCTTCTGTCGTATTAAACGGTATATTAGTTATATGGATAGTGCATTGACTCATGATTTATTCCTTTAGGGTAGCGACAAATAATGCTCTAGGAGAAAGAAAATTGAAATGTAGACAAACTAGGGAGATTATTGTGCACTGTAAAATAAAAACAGCTTGACTTAATTAGTATAGTCAAAACATCATCAAATTAAAAATTTAGTCAAATTTTATCACCCTTAGTTTTCCTGGAAAGAAGTCATAAAATTATGAAAAGAAACTATTTAAATTTAACTGATTTTTCAATTAAATTAATTTGGGTAATCTAGAGTAAACAATTATTAATTATTTTATGACCATCATTCGACATCTATCTGTCGCTGTAAATTCACCCGAAAAGTGCGCTCGAGTAATTGCTGAACTCACAGGCGGTACGCCCATGGCGTTTAAAACTCGTGTCGTTGAGATGAAGGCATGGATATGTTTATGGGATGCAAAAAAGAATGAGCTTATTGAACTACTACCGAAGGGTTGGATAATGCACCCTACATCTGAAGGCGCTTCCTTTAAAAAAGTTAGTAAAATTGATAAATGCAACTCAACACATATACAATTAGAAGTCTCTACTCCTATAACCCGCCTTCAAACCATAGCAGAAAAGTATGGCTGCCTACATTATTATCGAAAAATACCTAGCTTGGGTGGCCCTTTATATGAGATCTGGATAGAAGAAGATTTTCTAATTGAATTCGTTTCTGATGAAATATAAAGCAACTTTAAAGATAGCGCATCGCTTTAAATTCAAGATTGAATTTAAAGCGATTTAAAGATCATCTAGAAAACCTTATAACCCCTAACTTACTTTCTAACTTATTTGATAAGTTGTTACTTACAGAGTATAAGATGTAACAATAGAAGTTATCAAATAAGTTAATATTTCTAAACCAACATTGTATCGATATTTAGCCTCAAAAGAGTTATAAACTCCCTAAACTATGTAAATATTTAATAATAATTGTCAAAGAAACTAAAATTTTTCACAATTAAACTCCAAAAGCACTTAACTGATTTTCACATCTATTATCCATTCTGATGTCATCAAGTCGCTCAGCATAATTAGATAAAAAATCTTTAGCTTTATGTGATAAACTTCCTTTTAAAAAATAAGAATCACTAAGTAACTCTTTTGTTACTCTTGAAGCGTCATCAAGATTAGTACAACTTATTAAATATTCCTTTAATTTCATTAACTTATCTCTCTTATAATTTTTTGTATCCCTAAATAAGGTAAGTGAACTTAAATCTTTTTCATACCCTTTAATTAAAATATTCATTTGCGTAATAAATTTACTTTTTTCTTTTAAAAAAACTAAATTTTTCTCCTTTTTTAGTAATAGAGCTGGGTTTCCATTTTCTTTTCTAATACTCTCTATTTCTGATTCTAATTCATTTATTTGCTGAATTATTTCCCCATTAAAATAAAACTCTGGCCTTTTATCTAAATCGGCACGAACGCTACTGGTCTCAAATAAGTTTATCTCAGTTTTAATGCGATATATCTTGTCACTTAATGCTTTATATTCTGGATTATTATTTAGCTCAGTCGTTCTTTTTTTATTTTCTTCTCGCTCGTTACTAAGAGCTTGCATTTGGCCCTTCCTATCTTCATAGTTAGGATAATCAATAAACAATTGACTTTCTTCCTTATCTAATTCAAGCAAGCGGTTTCGTAAAGAAAGTAGCTCATTATCATATTTTTGTATTTGCTCTTCTAAGGTTCTAAGTTGAGTTAAAGTTTTCTTATTAATTGATTGGCCAAAAATAATTAACTTACCACGGTTATTATCTACACCTATATTAATATTAGATACCTCAGTATTAGAAATAGTATTGGTTAAGGCCCTTACTTCAATTTTATAACCTTGTTCAAAAAGTAATTGGGCCACTTTTGAAGCGAAGCAAGCGTTATTCAACATAAATCCAATTTCACAACCAATTAAATCAATTTCCTGTACATTAGAAGGTAAGCGGCAAGTATTAATCAGATAGTCTACAAAGGCTTCCGGCGTATAATAGTGATTGTCCGGGTCACCAAAAAAGCCGTTATGGGCATGCGCAACAAAGGTTACTCTAGGAGGAGCATATGTTATCGTGTCATAACCTCTTTGTTTATGAAAGGTTGATGAATCAAAATTAGGCTCAACAATATCATCTGGATAACTTTCTTGTAGAAAAGTTGTTAACGCAGTAACAGCTGCATCTTTTTTTACTACCACTATCATACTTTTCATAAACTATGATTCCTTAATAATTCCGACTTACTTATAATATTTTAGCTCGTTTCTATTAAGAAAATAATGAAAAGAAGGCTGAAGAAAACTCATTATGGGCTTAGGCGAGCTGTATTATTCCTTATAGCTGATTAAAATTTAGTTTTATTGATGCTCATTTTAATTTCTTTATCGTTTTATCAACGAACCTAATTTTACAGCTGCCCTTGTGCTAAAAATCAATTTAAATAACTTTATAAATAAATTTTGAGCTACACTGCATTAAGTTTTTGATAGTTTTATATAATTTAAATTTTAAGAAATCTTAACTATAAAAAGACATCCTAAAATTTTACATCAGGTCCTGAAACTATAATTCAAGAACGAACTTAGGCAGGTCTTTCTGCGGCTCGTGGTAAAGCAGTGGCAGGCCTAAAGTAGATGCTTCTAAAATTCAAGCTGCTAAGCTTCTTAAATTATATATATATCCTAAACTTTAACTATAGAAATTCGATGAGGGCGATATTTATTTAATGGTCCAAGAGTTAGCTGCCCATATTGTTTATCAATGGATAAAAAACCGCCTTCTTTAAATGATTCTGCTAACTTCAATAGTAATATAATAGAAAATTTTAAGACAGTTGGTGTTTACAAATCTTAAGATACTAAAGAATTTCAAAACGTTACTATAGAAGAGCTCAAGTTCGAAGATAGGTTGCAAATCATAACTACTTCTATACAAAAATTGGCAGAAAAACAATTACGGGCTTAAGCCAAATAAAATCAAAAACAGCAGTTCTAAATAATTATGATTTAAAACTACTTAAGAAAAGACCATAAGGTGAGAGCAGGGCAAAGTAAATAATTTATTTCCATAATGAAGAAAATTAGTCTATAAATTATGGTAATTCGTTATAAAAAATTAGTTGTTTTAGTATGCAAAGTAAACTACTAAAGTTTAAGTTTTCCGAAATTCATGCTGCTATTATAATGCATAACAATACTAAAGAAGCTGCCAACGCGCTTGGTGTCGACCTAAGATCATTACCAAAATACTTAAGTCAGCTTAGTTACCAGAATGAGCCACTCACCTTCAAGCGCCTACATAATATACCAGTAGAGGAAATGGCAGCGGCATTAGGTGAGCAGTATCAAGCGCCTTGGGTTCCCAATCAAGTCCATTTAGACCAACTTCCTTTTGCAACCATTCATACCAGCATTTTAAAACATGCTAAAATCACACTTGTTGCTAGTGCCCTTGGGGTTACTATAGAATCTTTAAAAAAATACTTAAGCCAGCTTAGTTATCAGAATGAACCACTCACCTTTAAACGCCTACGCGACATATCAGCAGAGGAGATGGTAGCGGCAATAGGTGAGCAATATCACGCGCCTTGGGTTCCTAATAAAGTCCACCTAAGCCAACTACCTTTTGCAACCATTCATGCCTGTATTTTAAACCATGCTAAAGTCACCCCTGCTGCTAAAGCCTTGGGGGTTAGCATAGAGTCTTTAAAAAGATACTTAAGCCAGCTTAGTTATCAGAATGAGCCACTCACCTTTAAACACTTACGCGACATATCGACAGAGGAGATGGCAGCGGCAATGGGTGAACAGTATTACGCACCTTGGGTTCCTAATAAATTTCATCTAAATCAACTTCCTTTTGCAACCATTCATGCTAGCATTTTAAACTACGCCCAGATCTCGAATGCCGCTAGCGCTCTTGGGGTTACACCACAAACGTTACAAACCTATTTAAGCAAGCTTAGTTACCAGAATGAACCTCTCACCTTTAAACGTCTACGTGAGATACCAGCAGAGGAGATGGCAGCGGCATTAGGTGAGCAGTATTATGCACCTTGGGTTCCTAATACAGTCCGTCTAAGCCAACTTCCTTTTGCAACTATTCATGCTAGCATTTTAAAACATGACAAGAGTACGCCTGCTGCTAATGCCCTTGGAGTTGGCATAGAATTCTTAAGGAGCTACTTAAGCAAGCTTAATTATCAGAATGAGCCACTCACCATTGAGCGCCTACGTGACATACCGGCCGAGGAGATGGCAATAACAGTAGGTGAGCAGTATTATGCGCCTTGGGTTCCTAATAAAGTTCATCTAAACCAACTTCCTTTTTCCGCCATTCATAACAGTATTTTAAACCACGCCCAAGTTTCAAATGCTGCTAATGCCCTTGGGGTTACACTACAAACGTTAAAAAGATATTTAAGCCAGCTTAATTATCAAAATGAACCGCTCACCTTTGAGCGTCTATATAAAATACCGGCCGAGGAGATGGCAGCAGCATTAGGTGAGCAGTATTATGCGCCTTGGATTCCTCATAAATCCGATTTAAGCAAAATTTCTTTTGCAGCCATTCATACCAGTATTTTAAACAATGCCCAAATCTCGAATGCCGCTAGTGCTCTTGGGGTTGCACGACAAACGTTAAAAAAATACTTAAGCCAGCTTAGTTATCAGAATGAACCACTCACCTTTGAGCGCCTACGGAATATATCGGCAGAGGAAATGGCAGTAGCATTAGGTGAGCAGTATAATAATACACCTTGGGAGATTGACAACATTATTGTAAACGATGTACTTTCAACTGCCATCGAGCAGACACTTCACGGCGGTTTAGAATTAGACTTAGAGCAGATTTTACTTGATATTACACAAGGAGCCCAGCAGGAAGATCTCTCACATATATTGGAATCCGTAGCAGACGAGTTGTTAACACTTCCCGATGAGGTATTAAAAAGTATGAGCAGTCAAGCTTCTAACCAAACTACTTTACCTTCGGAGCTCGTAGCCGCTAACGGAGGCGAACTTACCGCAGACGACTTGTTAACATTTCTCGAGGGGACATTACAAAGTGAGAGCAGTCGCGCTGCTAACCAAATTATTTCATCTCAAGAGGAAGATAGTGCACAAGAAGATGATGAACAAATAGGTATGTTACATGATGAGCTTTATAATACCCTAACGACCGTGGAAAAGAACATTAATAATAAAAGACAACTTGAAGTTGGTGAAAGTGATGAGCTGCCTAGCAAACGGGGTTCCCGTTGGGATGAACCTTCTTCAGCAGGAAACTCTTTTTTAAAGTCAAGTCATTTTCCAGGTACTTATACAGCTATGCCTTATGCTTTTAACGCCTACCCTCAGAGCTATCAGCCAATCCATTCACCCTATCCAAACTATAATAACGTCCCCTCGTCGACTGATTTAGTTTTTTTTCCAATCACCTTTTCAGTACCAAGTGATTACCCTAATGGGCCTTATGCAGCTATATCCTATCCTTTACCACATGTTTTTCAATCCGGTCCAAAGCCCAATGGTCAACTAAACGATTCTACTCATTACCGGCCTTTTTCAATAGATGATCCACTTATGCCAGTAGGCCATTTTACTCCATGGCCTGGTACCTCAACATCGCCTAACGATTCTTTATGTTCGTTCTCAAATCTACCCGCAGAAAGAGAACCAACAATGCCCAATACCAATAATTTGCATCACCCTACATCAATCTATTCTGATCCGCGGTCTTCGCCAAAGCAGCTTTTTTTTGCACAAAATAATAAGCTAAACCAGCAGCAAACTAATGAATATGACGCATCTGATGATAAATATAATTTACTAAATAACCGCAAAGGTGGTTAAAATTTTCTAGATATATTCTAAGTATGACATTATTACTACTCTAGCTTTAAATTATTGATTATTTTTGAGGTAGTGTATTTAACGCTCTGTTGCAAAAAAATTAATTTTTATCAACCTGTTTAATTAACTAAGATCAGGAAATCTCAATTTTTCTCTAAAAAATTATTTTACTTATTGAAATTGTGTATCATTTAAAATGAGAACCCAAAACTATGAATTGAGGTTATATAATATATATTTTGCCTTAAATCAGCAGGATTGTTAGCTTAAATTACTCTATTACTCTTTAAAGCTAATGTGCTAAATTATATTGCCATTGGAGCCAACTTACTGCCTGGCTGTTAAACAACAATTTAAAAAAGAACCATCATATAAAATCCTTTATAATAAAAGGATTAATTATCATTCTCCACAAGCTTAGTCGGTGTCGCGAAATGATCTAGACGAGCAGGTCGAAAGGCGTAAGGGTTAATTATTGATTTTAATTTTG
>NZ_CAAAHX010000026.1:17166-20282 GCF_900639865.1 Legionella gresilensis | reverse complement strand
ACTAAGTCTTGACCGAAACGCTTCTATCTTGGTGTGATCGGGTACATGCCAATGCCTTAAGTAACCATAACCACAAAATAATCGAAACGCCGCATTATCACGCACCTGGTGCTCAGTTGCCCTATCCGTTAAATCAAACAACTGCTGCAACAGATAAATACCTAATTGATGGCTATATTCGAATAAAATTCTTTGTGTACTGTTTCTATTTGTTGAATTGTACTATTTGACAATGAGCTAGCTGTAATAACATAACAATTAATATCACTTGATTTACTATTAAAATTGTTAGTCGCAACTGTCCCCTCTAGATACATACTAGTCAATTCATTTTATAAAATCGGTCTTATTTGTAAGAGCAGTTGCTGCAATATATTTTTTATCATATTTTATACATCATGTTGCTACTATGCTTTCCTAATCTTAATAGCAAACATTCTACTAACCAATAACCAATCAATTATTTCTTAATCCTTTGTCAGACGTGTTGCAAAAATAAGATGGTTGTATACTAAGCGAATTTAGCTGGTTTTTTCTATGAGTTTTAAAAATCCATCCGATTTCAAATGGCGTCATTTTCATGGCGAAGTGATTTTGCAATGCGTGCGTTGGTATTGTAAATACGGCATTAGTTATCGTGATTTAGAAGAAATGATGGCGGAGCGAGGACTGTCAATCGATCACACCAGCATTTATCGCTGGGTTCAGTACTATGCGCCGGAACTGAAAAAACGATTAGACTGGTATAAAAAGCGTTATTCTAACCGTTGGCACTTGGATGAAACTTACATCAGAGTGAAAGGTGAATGGAAATATCTATACAGAGCAATTGATGAAGGTGGTCATACCATTGATTTCTATCTGTCGCATTGCCGTAATGCTAAAGCGGCCAAACGATTTTTAAGTAAGCTTATAAAGAATAATCCAACTTGTGACATTAATGTTATCAATACCGATAAGAATCCAGCTTATAATCAGGCCATTAAAGAATTGAAACGGGAAGGAAATTTAGCGCCACATGTCACTCATTTGCAAATAAAATACCGTAATAATCGTCTGGAATCAGACCATGGTAAGCTTAAACGACTTATCAATCCTGTTTTAGGATTTCACTCCATGAAAACCGCTTATGCCACCATTAAAGGATTTGAAGTCATGCGAATGTTTAGAAAAGGACAATTCAACAGGTGGATGTATGGCGCTGGTAACGAAGTCTCCTTTATTAAACAATTATTTCATCTCTATAGCTGAACTACGTCCTGTATTTGGTTTTTGTAGTTTTTTTATTTTTTGCAACATGGCCGTTAAAACTGGCTGACAAGGATAGGATGATACGAGAAGCGGCGCTCAGTTGTTTATCTCTATTTATCCTCCACCTGTCACCCAATGAGATCAGTGCGTTACTCCAAGTGGTTCAATTGAAACTGGCGGATAATCATTGGGATGTACGAGAAGCGGCACGCGATTGTTTAGTCGCGCTTATCCCCTACCTACTACCCACTGATATTAGTGTGTTACTTCAAGCTTTACAGTTGAAATTAGTGAATAATAATTGGGTTATAAGACAGGCGGCGCTCAAGTGTTTAGCCCTTCTTATCCCCCGCGTGACATCAAGCGAGGTAAGGCAATTGCTCCCAGTGATTAAGGAAAAATTGACAAATACCGAGACAACTATTCATGAAGCTGCTGGCTTATGTTTAATTACATTGGTTTCTAAGCTAACGCAGGCTGATCAAAATNTGAAAATATACAGCATTACCAGATTAAATATCGCAATAACCATCTAAAAGCTGATCATAGGAAACTTAAGTGTTTTATCAACCCAGTAAGAGGCTTGCAATCATTGAAAGCGGCCTATGCGGCCTGAAATCAAAGGACAATTCAGCAGATGGATGGTTAGTAGACAAAATAAACTGTCTATCAATCAAATGAGACCTACTTAAAACTTATGATTTCGTAGGTTGAATGTTTTTGTAACAGATTCAATAAACATAGTAACCTGAAAAAAACTGACAAATGATTAATAGTAGGGAATTATAAGTCTGGAAAGTCTTAAAAACCGTCGTTTTTTAAGACACATAATCTACTAGGCGACTTTTAATAGGTTTCTCTATATTTATCTCCTTTCTTTGACTACTTATTAGCCTTCTATATAATGCGCTACTTTAATTCATTAAAAGGAAACAGTATTATGAAATCTAACACTATAAAATCATATAGTAAAAGAGGCGCTATGATAGGAGCAGCAGCAGGCGCTTTTATGACCCATCATCGAATAAGTGCAGCTATAGCATGGTATGGCATACATGCAAAGGATGAGGGCTTATCACTTATGATATTTAATGGTATATTAAAATTTATTATTCCTGCTGCAGCAATTGGCAGTGTTGTAGGAGGCGGTATTGGTTTTTTTGCAGATAATCAGAGTAAATCTTCACAGTTTGCTGAAAGTAACTATTCTGCTGGGTTCCCATCTATAAATATATAAAATAGGGCTCTGTTGCAAAAAAGTTAATTTAGTAAATTCAAAAAAATATTTTCTACTTACAAAAATAATGCAACCTAAACCAATTAGCTAAATTCCCACTTACAAATTCAGATTAGTTATTATTTAACTGTAAAATCCCACTTAAAAATGGGGAAATTTTTTGCAACAGAACCAGACAGGTGGCGCTTAAGTGTTTAGCCCTTCTTATCCCCCGCGTGACACCAAGCGAGGTAAGGCAGTTGCTCCCAGTGATTAAGGAAAGATTGGCGAATACTGAGACAGCCACTCATGAAGCTGCTGGCCTATGTTTAATTACATTGATTTCCAAGCTAACGCAGGCTGAGCAAAATAAATTTATAAGAGAGGATGGTGCTTCTTTAGTGAGTGACCATCCCAAACTATTTTATCAATTGATTAATGCTTTAATCAGCCAAGCTGAGAAAAAGAACGAGGATTTGCTGCAAATTTTGCAACTGGCATCAGAAACTGACCCAGTTCTACAAACCTTTGTAACAAATTACAAGGTGTTATTAAACGAGCAATTACCTTCTAATAACCTACAGCCTAACTTTTAAGTGAAGTACATATTGAATTTGCGTCTAATTTCTTAAGCCCAGCCTTGCAATAA
>NZ_CAAAHX010000026.1:0-17159 GCF_900639865.1 Legionella gresilensis | reverse complement strand
AATAAGTCACATTGTTTTTGATATATTTATCTTCTTCTAGGGTGATGATTTTAATTCCCTGTTCTTTCATTTTCACTATTAGATTGGACATATCTGCATATACTTGTTCTGCATGTTTTCTCTTAGCGTTTTCCTTTGAAGAAAGCTTCTCATTAGAAAGTTCATTTTCTTTTCTCAATCCAAAATTTTTGGTTAATCTCAAAATGGCAGCATTTGGATTTTCGCAAAAAGGAAAATCGTATATTTTCATAAATACCTGTATTGGTCTTGATAGTTTCTGTTAATAATAATTATCTTATCGTCCTTTGTTTCAAGTTATTTACTACAGGAAGGCAACCATTCTGAAAATATACAGCATTACCAGATTAAATATCGCAATAACCATCTAAAAGCTGATCATAGGAAACTTAAGTGTTTTATCAACCCAGTAAGAGGCTTGCAATCATTGAAAGCGGCCTATGCGGCCTGAAATCAAAGGACAATTCAGCAGATGGATGGTTAGTAGACAAAATAAACTGTCTATCAATCAAATGAGACCTACTTAAAACTTATGATTTCGTAGGTTGAATGTTTTTGTAACAGATTCAATAAACATAGTAACCTGAAAAAAACTGACAAATGATTAATAGTAGGGAATTATAAGTCTGGAAAGTCTTAAAAACCGTCGTTTTTTAAGACACATAATCTACTAGGCGACTTTTAATAGGTTTCTCTATATTTATCTCCTTTCTTTGACTACTTATTAGCCTTCTATATAATGCGCTACTTTAATTCATTAAAAGGAAACAGTATTATGAAATCTAACACTATAAAATCATATAGTAAAAGAGGCGCTATGATAGGAGCAGCAGCAGGCGCTTTTATGACCCATCATCGAATAAGTGCAGCTATAGCATGGTATGGCATACATGCAAAAGATGAGGGCTTATCACTTATGATATTTAATGGTATATTAAAATTTATTATTCCTGCTACCGCAATTGGCAGTGTTGTAGGAGGCGGTATTGGTTTTTTTGCAGATAGTCAGCGTAAATCTTCACAGTTTGCTGAAAGTAACTATTCTGCTGGGTTCCCATCTATAAATTTATAAAATAGTGGCAGTGTTTTAAATATTATCAAAGAGGGTCTGTTACAAAAATGACTATTAGCTTATAAATTATTTGCCTTATAATTCTATAATGCAATATTTAAATGCGCTCTGTAAAATCTACCTTTAAAGAGCGTTATTTCATGGTGATGTGTACGCTGGTGCCATTAACGGCACTGTTGCAAAAACAAGTCTATAAGTATAATAGCTGATTTTGCGTAGTCCCTATGAGCTTTAAAAATCCATCCGATTTCAAATGGCGCCATTTTCATGGTGCAGTTATTTTGCAATGCGTGCGCTGGTATTGTAAATACGGGATTAGTTATCGTGATTTAGAAGAAATGATGAAGGAACGCGGTCTTAAGCTTGATCATACGACGATTTATCGCTGGGTTCAGCAGTATGCGCCTGAGCTAAAGAAACGACTAGACTGGTATAAACGGCGTTATTCTAGGCGGTGGCATCTGGATGAAACCTATATCAAAGTCAAAGGTGACTGGAAGTATTTATACCGTGCCATTGATGAGAGCGGCAATACCATTGATTTTTACCTGTCGCATCGGCGTAATGCGCTAGCCGCTAAGCGGTTTCTTAAGAAATTAATGAAGAACAATCCTACTTGTGACATTAGCGTGCTCAATACTGATAAAAATCCAGCTTATGGTCAAGCAATTAAAGCGTTAAAAAAAGAAGGTCACCTTTCAGCCCATGTTCAACATCACCAAATTAAATACCGCAATAATCGCTTAGAAGCAGACCATGGTAAGCTTAAACGACTCATCAATCCTACGCTTGGATTTCAGTCAATGAAAACTGCTTATGCCACCATCAAAGGTTTTGAAATCATGAGAATGTTTAAGAAAGGCCAGTTTAAAAGTTGGATGTATGGTGCTCGCAATGAAGCGTCTTTTATCAATCAACAGTTCGGAATTTACAGTTGAGATCTACCTTAAATTTAACTTTTCTTAGCTTTGATAATTGTTGCAACGCGGCCAAAAAATTTCTATCTCTACTTTATAGTTCTCAACATACTATTGTATTTATTTGCTGTGATGGATACGATGATTCGACAATCAAAAACACTTTTTTTGATCTGACGACATAATCCAGATAAGTACTCAATAAATTTATTGCTGTCGCAATTATTTTCAAACACCGTCCAATGCATAAATCCTGACGGGCTAATGGCAGCTAACATATTGACTTTAAAACGACTTCCTGTCTTTTTATCACAGGTGCTTGGTTAACAAGCCCATAGTTTTTACCGCGATTATCGATGTATTGGATGCCCATCTTATCAGCCCACTAGAGCCTTGCTCCTTCCTGCATGGCTCGTGTTTTGATAGCAGGAAAAATATCTCCACTTTTTTTTACATCCCGTTGGTAAGCTTGTTTAATAGGCTTTTGTGAGGAAAAGCCTATTCATTTCAATAAGTCTCGCAAGCCACTACCTAAGTACCTTACACCAAATCGTTTTTTAATCAGGTCAGTTATCGTTTTGCTGTTCCATACACGACAAGGAAGGAATAACTCATCCAGTGTTTGCCTAAGCAAGAGGTCAATTCATTCCTTGACCTGGACTGTTGATAAATAGTGCCAGCTTCCAGGAGGTACCGCTTGTTTTTTATACGTAAAGCTTGCTTCACCATCAATCTTATACTCACGAACATATTTTGTAATCGATGTTCTACTAAAATCAAAAAGCTTCGCCGCTCTCGTTTTGCTTTCACCACAACATAGGCTGCTCGCTTTCTTAAAACAGTCAACTCTTTTATTGTTAATTTTCTTTTGCTCATTTCTTAAGCACTGTTCAATATAACAGTAATATAATAAATGCTTGGTTCATTATGTTATAATATGAATTAGATTTTATAATAGGTTGGTTAGATGTTTGGATTATTTCGTAATACCTCTGTAAGTAAAAAAGATGGCTATTTATCACCAAGTGAGGCTGTCTCTTACTTAGAAAATAAAATGAGGGATAAGGTAAAAATAAAAATTAAAAATGACTTTATATTAATTACTTTACTAGCAAGTTATACAACCCTTGCTTGGGCTAGAATATCATCAAACAAAGGTGAGATTTCGTTAAATGGAAGCTACCTTGAGCAGAATTGTAAAGATAAAATTGACAAGTATGTTACTAATTCTTTTTTTAACCCTGATATCTATTATAGTGATATAGATTGTCAAAAGAGTTTCGATGAAATTAAAAAGAATCTAATTTCTAATCTTTTCTATAATATTTCAAGTGGGGCAGCTATTTTCTATTCATCTTACAGATGCCTTACAAACCTTTATTATTTATGGAATATAACATTAGGTTATGAAGGATTATCTTTAGGTCAGTTATTGAGTTCATCTGAAATAGAAGAATTTAAGGAATTATACAAAAATGTTAGTTTTATACCCCCTAGGCTGGGTAATTCAGGTTTTTCTGCTCTTATAGGGCTCGAAGAGATTACTAATCCACAAAGGGGCGTAAAAAATATTATCGATACATTAAATGCATTAATTCCTGATATACGTCAAGGAAGAAAAGATATTGAAGCAGAAGAGGCAGCGACTGGTAGCATTAAATCAGTACTGTTGCAAAAAGTATGAACGCTACAAAAACACAAGTTCAGGACATACTTTAGCTATACATATGAAACAATTGGTTAATAAATGAAACTTCATTCTGATTGCCATACATCCACTTATTAAATTGTCCTTTTCGAAACACTCTCATAATTTCAAAACTTTTAATCGTTGCATAGGCAGTTTTTATAGAGTGAAATCCTAAAACAGGATTGATAAGACGTTTAAGCTTACCATGGTCTGACTCTAGACGATTATTACGGTATTTTATTTGCAAATTATACGAACTATGTAAAATAATTCTGGCAATATATATCACACCGTATTATAATACAGTGTATCATATGCTGACTTATATTCATGAAACACTTAAAAATTAAAAAATTTAATAATGAAGCAAAAAAAGTTGGATTAATTGATGAAATCCTTATTGAAACGTTAGATAGCTTTTTGAAGTTAAGTAGGAATGAACAGTTAAAATACTCTTTAGGGGCCGGGATTTATAAATTAAGGATTGCAACTAATGAAAGGCGAGGTAAAAGTGGGGAATCAAGAAGTATATTGGCTTTTAAGAAAGATAATGGAATTTATTGGTTACATTTATTTTCCAAAAATGACAAAGGGAATGTGACGACATCCGAGCTTAAAAAACTAAAACAATTGGCTGATATTATGCTCGGACTTAATGAAAAACAAATAAGTAAATTAATTAGTTTAGGTGAACTGTGTGAGGTAAATAAAAATGTCTAATATACAAGATACCATTAATGATCTGGCGCAAGGTCTTTTCAAATCTGAAATTATTGATAAAAAAACATTAAGAAATTTCACTGATCAGGAATTACCGGTTTTACATGAATTTACTGGTGAAGAGATACAGCAATTACGAAAAAAACAAAAATTGAGTCAATCTGTATTTGCTAAATATCTTAATGTTAGTCCTGCAATGATTCGTGGATTAGAACAAGGAAAGCGACATGCCCATGGCGCAATACTTAAATTACTCAATATCGTAGAAAGGCATGGTATTGGGGGGTTGCTTTAAGCATATTTACTATGACTAATATCTAGTTAAATAATTTTTTATTAATCCTATTGGGGCAGCTAAGTTTATATAGCTCTGTTGCAAAACTGACTAGTTTAACAGAGTCAAAATTATCAAAAACGGTCCTTTCTTGAGACACCATGGTTTGATTAATTATCCTACTTATGGTAGCATTTATAGTACGACTTGTTGGAGGTAACTATGAATTCTCAAAAATTATCGATCTCACTACCTAAATTTCAATGTGACTTTATTGAGCATTATCAAATAGCACATGAATATAAAACAAGATCAGATGTAATCAAAGAAGCGCTATATCTATTACAACAAAAAGAGTTAGAGTCTTACTATAAAGAAGCTAGCCAAGAAATTCAGGAAGATTTCGAAAATACTACATTAGATGGTTTAGAAGAAAATGAAACGTGGTGAAATATATTATGCAGATCTAGATCCAACCATTGGTGCAGAGACTCAAAAAAAGAGGCCAGTTCTAATTATTAGTAATAATGCAAATAATAATGCTGCGACCCCAATCACCATTATTCCAATTACATCAAATATAACCAAAGTTTATCCCTTCGAAGTTTTACTTGAAAAAAGCTTAACAGGATTAGCTAAAGATTCTAAAGCACAATGCCATCAAATTAGAACAATCTCTAAATTAAGAATTTCTAACACCAAGCCGATAGGAATGATTAATGAAAAAATAATGAACAAGATAGTAGCAGCTTTAAAACTTCATCTAGATATAGTAGTCTAAATGACCGTGTTGCAAATACTATCAAAGCTAAGAAACGTTAAATTTTAGGTAGATCTCAACTGTAAATGCCGACCTATTCATTGATGAAGGATACTTCATTTCGATTACCGTACATCCACCGAGTGAATTGTTTTTTTTAAACATGCGCATGATTTCAAACCCTGTAAGGGTGGCATAGGCGGTTTTCATCGATTGGAAGCCCAATGTCGGATTGATGAGCCGTTTGAGCTTGCCATGGTCAGCTTCTAAGCGGTTATTACAATATTTAATTTGGTGGTGTTTAACTCGCTTAGATAGGCTTCCTTCCTGTTTCAATTCTCTAATGGCTTGATGATACGCTGGATTCTTATCGGTATTGATAATACTTACGTCACACGTTGGATTGTTTTTGATGAGTTTTTTCAAAAACCGTTTAGCGGCTTTGGCATTGCGTCGATGCGATAGATAAAAATCAATCGATTTTGTTTATTGAGTACATTGCGATAGTCTAGTTGATTAGGAAGTAAGCGTGAATTATAAACTAGTCTCTAATTTTGCAATGAGGCCATCTGGAAACTAAAAAAAGATGTGCAGGACGCTAAGAATAATAATGACGAAAAGACCTCTATAAGCCGATTCATTACTTATGAGCTACAAAAACTATATAAATACTCAATTAAAATTAATAAGCTATATTTTATAGGTTTTTAGATTTTAGTTTCGTTTTCGTTGGCTTATTTATTATTAAGCATAATGTTAATAAAAAGAAAGGAATCTATAATGAAAAAACATATTTTTAGCTTAAGTCTTTTATTTTTTACTATTACTTCAATAGCCGCTCCACTCATTAAAAATATAGCGTCTTTATTTCCTATGGTTCAATCTACTCAGGGAAGTACTGAGATTAATTTAAATTCTAGCGCTAACCAATGTATTTTATTTTCCCCTTATCAACAAATGTCGAGTAATATGAATGGAAATGAGCCGCAAGATTTAGTTGCCGTCTCACAACAAACAGGGATTAAAAGCTTTAATCTCGCATTTATAAAAGATAATGGTGTATGTGACCCTATCTGGAGCGGCAATAATTCAGTCGCATCAGGGTGGGGACAGCAGTTAATGGCTAATATGCGAAAAGCTGGTATTGAATACATGATTTCTTTTGGTGGTGCTGATCCCCGTGATTTATCTAACAAGTGTTCAGTTTCGCAATTAATTTCTATTTATCAAACTATTATCAATATTTATCAGCCTACGGGTTTAGATTTCGATATTGAAAATAGCTCAGTTAATATCCCTAATGTTATTACAGCGTTAAAAACCATTGTTATTAACAACCCTAATCTGAAAATCAGCTTTACATTGCCTGTTATGCCTGAAGGTTTAGGTTCGTTGGGAAAAAAAGTCATTTCTGAGGCGACGAAAGCTAATTTGAATTATGTGGTTAACATTATGGTGATGGACTATGGTTCTTCTTATACTAAAGATATGGCCGTATATGCAATGCAGGCAGCAGCAAATACATTTAATTATCTAAAATCAGTTTATCCGCAAAAAACATCCGCAGAAATATGGCAAAGTATTGCTCTAACTCCCATGATAGGTGTTAATGATATTCCAGGCGAATTATTTACATTAGCTAATACAGATACCCTTAACGCGTTTGCTCAAGAACATAATGTTGCTTGGTTGTCAATGTGGTCTGTAGGTCGCGATAGGCCTTGCAGTGATACAAAAGCTAGTAGTAAATGTAGCGGCGCTAATGCCCAAAGTAAACTATATGAATTTTCTCAACATATGCTGCAATGTTCAAAAAAACCTGAGCCCACAGACTGTTTGCCGCCTGCTAATATAAAAGCTACGGTAAGCGCTAATAAAAAAGCTATCACTTTAAGTTGGCAGGCGCCTCAAAATTCTCAACCTATCTTAAATTATCAAGTTAACAACTATAAAGATGCTCTACTTTGGAAGGGAACAACCATGACATTTACAGATAATACCTTACCAGGGAAAAATGGCACTTATAGTTATATTTTATATTCCCAATGCGCTTCAGGCCTATCGAAAGGTGTAAAATATTTGGTCGTTATCAAGTAACTGCAGTAGGTAATTAGATAAATTATAGTTATTCTAGTAAAATAGGGGCTTCTTAGCCCCTAAACTCAATTTGCGGTGTTATTGTATTGTAAATATAAGCGCTGTTGCAAAAGCTCAGAAATATAAATTCCGGACGTAGTTCAGCTATAGATATGAAATAAATGATTAATAAATGAGACTCCATTATAAAAAAATGTCTTTAGGTGCCCAGCTCTTATTTAGAATAATTTTGGCTTCAAAAAACGTTAAAATAAATAATAATTCGTCAATTTTGATTGTTGGTTAAGCTTGATTAATGTGTAACATCTAAAAAAATAATGTGCTAAATATTATCTGCTCTATTATTTGATTCTTGCAAAAGGCAATTCTGACCAACACGTTGTATAACAAGGACTCTTCATTTCTCGCTTCATTGCCCATTCCTTTTGAAAGCCTTCGGCTGCAAGACGGATGGTACGCGTACCATAGCGTTTATTAATCGACTCCATGAGTGACATAACTTTTTCAGATTTAGCAATCATGGTGTCAGAAGGTTCATGAAACAAATCCATTTGCCTATGTGATTTAGGTGCGAGCTCTGCCAACATAATGCCACTTTTCTTGTAGGGAATGCCTTCTTTATACAATCGCTTTAAGGCTTGTTTAGCAAATGAAGTTATTTGTCTTACATCATCAGTAGGATTAATTAATCGAAAGCTTATTGATTTGGAATAGCTCTTAAGGCTTTCGTCAAATCGATTGGTGTAGAGAAAGACAGACATGTAATGTGCAACTAATTCTTGCTTGCGAAGCTTACCCCAGACTGTTGCACAATGATGACTTATTGCTTGTTCGATAGCTACCAAACTAGTTTGCGGCATGCCAAAAGAGCATGACGCAACAAGGCTTTTTTTAGGTTCAATGGTCTCAAGAGAAAGACATGAAATACGCTGAAGCTCCATGACAGTGCGTTGTAAAACAACATTGAAGTGCGATTTAATCCAATGCGGGTTTTGGCTTGCTAACTGACTAGCGGTTATCACACCAAATCCCTTTAATTTTCTTTGCCATTGTTTACCTATGCCCCAAATATCGCCAACTTCTATTTTTTCTAACCACTCGGTTTCAAGCCCTGTAATGTTAAAAACAGGTGCGTTTAATTTTTTCTTAGCAGTGAAATTAGCGACCTTTGCTAACGTTTTAGTATGACCTATCCCAATGGATGTTGGGATACCGGTATATTGTAAAATTTTCTGCTGTAGAGTTAGGCAAAATGCATCAATGTTTTGTTTAGGTAGGGTTGATAAATCAAGAAAGGCTTCATCAATCGAATAAATTTCAACATTATCCCAAGCTTCTTCGATGACACGCATAACGCGTGCTGACAAATCCCCATAGAGCGTATAATTTGATGAGAAAATAGTCACATCATACAAGTCACATATTTCTTTTACCTTAAAATAAGGCTCACCCATTTTAATGCCTAAGGCCTTTGCCTCATTAGAGCGTGCCACAACACATCCATCATTATTCGATAAAATAACAACCGGCTTCGTTCTTAAGTCAGGTCGAAAGAGGCGTTCACAAGAGGCATAAAAATTATTGCAATCAATTAGAGCAAACATCCTTAGGAAGCCTGATGAATAATATGGGTAACGACTCCCCAGATAACGAGCTCTACCTCTTCCGTTATATCAATTGGTGAGTAAGTTTTATTAGCTGGCATTAAACGAACCAAGCCATCTTTTCGAAATAAACGTTTAACGGTTAATTCACCATTGATAGCTGCAATCACAATTTTATCGTGCGTTGCCTCAACGCTTCGGTCAACAATGAGCAAATCACCGTTATTGATACCTGCATCACGCATCGAATCACCTTGTGCTCGCACCATAAACGTAGCAGCAGGGTGCTTGATTAAATACTCATTTAAGTCAAGGGTTAATTCGAGATAATCATCAGCAGGCGAAGGAAAGCCAGCAGCAACTTTACTACTATAAAGTGGGAAGCGCTGTGCTGAAGTTGCGTTAGTAGTATCAAATTTAGCAATAATAATCGCTTTTGTTAAAGGTTCTTTATTCTTTTTTATTGTTATTAGGGCGTCCATAACCGCTCTTTAAAATGAACACGTCTATTGAGTGTAGGCATAACCTTATTTTTTGTAAATGTATATCCTATAAACGCTTATCGCTTTCATTAGAAGAAAAGTTAGTTACTTTAGTCAACATATCGTATATTTTAGGGTCAAAAAAGTCCTTATCTAACTGTTTCTCTTCAGCTTAAACCAAAGCATATTTAATTCAAAAGGAGGTATGCATGTACAAAAATTTTTTAGATGGAGTAAATCAATTTCTGCTTTACTATGGAATAAGTACAAAAAAAACGGATATCCTGGAAGAAACTATTTTAAAAATAGCAGGGATTAAAGATAAACCTAAACGTTGTCAGTTTGGTATAGTCCCTCAAAAAAAAGAAACAGCACAGTTTAGTGCTGCATACGATGAGGAAACGGAAACTTACTCCCAGTTTCTTGATTTTCGTTCTTTTGATAAAGAAAGAATGTATTTTGCTATACGAGGTATGTCTACAAGAGCTAATCAGCAGTTTTTAAACTATCTTAATCAATACCCAAAAGCGGCTGTAAGGTATTATTTTAATGATGAAAAGAATGCCCATTATTTCGAAATAAACAGTGCATGGGCTTTAAAATTTTTTCTTCCCAAATTTAAAGAATATGTAGAGTACATGGATAAAGCATGTGATCCTGATTTAGAAGTATATCAAACTAAATCCAAGGACACCCCAGAAGAAAAAGCTGCTCAATTATTAAAACCTATTTGCTATTTAGAAAATTTTCTTAATGCTGAAGATTTACCGCAAATAGATTTTTCTTGGACCAGTTATCTTTATAAGCGTATCTCTCAAGTATTTATCAATTCTTCTTCCAGTCAAAGTGAACTAATTGAAAAACTAGCTCAACTTAAGTCTTCTGTCCTTCAGTTAGCAGATTACCATGCCTTATTAAAAGGATTTAATGATTTTAAAAAACAATTATGGTCAAAGCCAGAATACTTCAATCATGAAGGGTTTAATACTCAGTTTAAGAAATTAAGCGATAGCGTTAATATTTTTGTGACTGAAAAGCAAAGTGAGGAAGAAGAAAAAGAGCGTCAAGCGCAAATTATAAAAAGGCTAAGAACAGATGGGCCCAGGAATTTAAAAAGATATCACGTTAGACTTCGAGAGTGGGAAGATGACGATGGCTTTTTTAAAGCAAGAGCATTACCTCGAGCGTTTAGTCAGCTATCCATTCTATCCAAAAATAGATTAAATTTACCAGAGAAAATTGAAGCAAGAATTGCAAGTCATATTATTAATTACCATGGGACATCTCATTTTGGACCGAATAAAACAATTCACAATGCGACTATAGATTCTGAGAAAAAACTAATGTATGCACAACAATGTTTTTCTCTATTTAAATCTTTAAATGGAAAAAGTGCAGAGACAAAAGAACAGTTATATGAAGAAGGGACTAAACAATTTACACAGGTCACTAATCCCTAAATTATAATCTGGTATATTAATTAAAGGTTAAGTCAAAAGTGGACGAAGTAGTCTTTGCCATTGCTTTCAATAAAACCAAAACCTTTATCTTCCTTAAACCACTTTACTGTCCCACGAGTTTTATCTGACATGAATTAAATACCTTAGAAGTTAAAGGTTTATATTAACACCTTTAAAAGTTAATTTTAAAGTAAAGTTAATTTTTTAAACAAAAATAGGGCCTTAAATTATTGAACAGTAATTTAATTCTACTGTTGCTTCATCGTCTGGGTAGAATAATAGAAATTTTTCATCGTTATATTTCCCACACGCTAATAACATATCAACATCTTTGTCTCTAGGTATTTGAAAATATTGTTCAGCAAAATTAAAGAAGCCTTCGAGACTTTCTATTTTTTCATCTAAACTAATTTCGTTTAATATTCCTTTAATTATATAGAGAACTCTTACACCATTATATTCATAGGCATCTTCGCCCATTTCAATATAATCTTTTTTCGTTTCGTTATAACATTTTTCAATGAGGCTACAAAATTCCTTGTGAACTTTCATTATCTCTTCTTTTAAGGAATCATAACTTTTATGTTTAATAGAGTGAGGTGCACCACTTCCCATTCGGCTACAAGTACCAATTTCAAATTCTAATCGAGTTATAATTTTCACTTTTGAAAAAAACATTTAAGTATTATCGCTTAATTAAAAATTAAATAATATTTGAATTAATGTATTATTTCTATGTAAAAAATATGACATATAGTATTTATAAAAGGATGCGGCCTGTTGTTTTTTATGATCAATATATAAGCATATTATTGTTTAAGCATGATTATAAATAGATAATTAGCGATGGTTTTTGAGAAGTTAGCGTAGAAATACCATGATTGAATTATCATTCATATAATACTAATTGGCCAAAGCAATATTTATCCGAAGTTAAAACTTTAAAGGCTGCACTGGGTTCAGAAATTATTTCTATTGATCATATTGGTTCTACGTCTATACCTGGCTGTACTGCTAAACCAATGATAGATATTATGTTGGTACTACCTTCTCTACAAGATCAAGATAGAATTACTCATACATTTGCAACTATTGGTTATTCTAGAAAAAACTATGATTTTTTTATGCGCCTCTTCTTTTGTAAAGAAGCATCAATAACATTTCAGCTCCATGTTTTTCAGAACAGATATTCTGAAATTGAGAGATTCATAAAGTTTAAAAATTGGTTAAAGAAACACCCGGATGATCTAAAAGAATATATCCAGCTTAAGACATCATTAGCTAGAAAATATACTAATGACTTAAAGTCTTATAGCCTTGCTAAAGAAGATTTTGTATCCAAAATCGAATATAAAGCTGGCTGGAGTGGGGTTAGATTAATAAATCCGTACACCCAAAAGGAAGTAGACACCATTACAAAAGCACAAACTAAATTAGGTATAGAATCAAATCTTTATAAACGCTTTATAGTTAAAAAAGCCTCTAGTGACATAGGTCTTGTTTTTGTTTTAAAAGATAGTAGTCATAAAGTTACAATTAAATTTATACCACTGAGCAATGATTTATACTTAAATTATATTAAACAGCAAATTATCTCTGATTTAGATATGTTGTTAAAAAACAATGGAATTCAAAAACGACATATTGAGTTATCAGAAAATAACATCTAACTTATGAGATAAATACTTTTCTGATCAAAAGGCGTAATTTGCCTTGGTTAATAACTATTATGCAAAGTAATGTCCATACTTGACATATGAATAGAGTAACATTTTAGTTAATTAAGAACGGTTTTTCTGCATTAGAATTCATTTTGGTCCCAAAAGGCTTAATTTTTCTCGAGGAATATCTTTCTTTTCATTTTTTAGCTCATTTAGTATATCAACGACTCCATTAATTGCTTCATTTCTATCTTTGTTAAGAACCTTAACCAATAAGGCGTGATGGTAAATGATTTTCACCTGTTTGGGGGAAAGAGAGCTTTCATAGGAAAGGTCTAAATAACCTTGTAACCATAACTGGAATTGCTCATAATTCATTTAATTTTCCCTATGCAACCGTTGAAAATCTTCAAGGGTATAATCAATGTCTTTGCTATTATCAATATAATGATAAAACATTGAATTAAGGGCGTATTGAATGAGCGGCAAAAAATGCCTAAGGGTTTCTTCTTTGTAATCCATTTCTTCTAAATAATGACAAACATCTTTAATCCATTGAACCTCGGAGGTAAGCGGCTCTTTTACACTTAAAATTTGGTCCTGTATTTTCTTTATATGCCCTATTTCAAGAGTTGGCTTTGTCGAAATCTCAAAATACCCTTGGAGCCAATAACAAAATAAAATGTTTGTCATTTATATTAACAACCTTGAAAATACTGCCTTGCTTCAGGAATTCTATAAGCTTCATTACTTAGCTTAAGCCCTTCGATTAGGTTATCTCTTTCATGTAGTTTGAATGTAACAATTATTCGTAAGTGGTTATCAATGTCCTCGGCTCGTCCTTCCCTTTTAAGTGAGGGAGAGGTTTTCAAAAAATTTCTGAAAATTCTTGAAATCATCGTTTCATCTTCACAATTTTTAATTGTGACCTTAACTTCGCGGTCAATTCTATCGATACGACAATCAATTTCATGCAGATGCTGATTACTTATCTTTTCTTTTAATAATTTTTTTAATTCATCATCATCAGTAAATCTAATCCCTTTTATTTGGTCATTGTTTTTTTTCTGCAGCTTACCAAGTGCTTGTACTTCTTTAGCAATGTCGTCATTTGACTGTTTGCATTTTTGAAGTTCAACTGTTTCTGTCACTGTAAGAGCAAATTGCTTACAACTGTCTGAATTATTAATTAATGAAATATCATCTTCAGCGGACTTGGACGCTTTTGATTTAAAAAAACTACTATTTTTAGGAAAAGAATAGAGGCGATATTCTTCATCCTCTGAATCAGCGTTTTGATCTATTTCATTTTTCGTTTGCATGAATATCTTCCTTAGCAATAATGGCTTTTGTTAATTTAGCGATTTAATGATAAAGCGAAATTATATTGAATATATTAAAAAAAGATATCTATGAATAAAATTATATCATCATGATTGATAGTAATAGACCTATCGATATATCAACTAAGGATTGTTTTCAAAGAGAGCAATGAAAATACTTTAATCTAAAATACATGAAGTGAGTGAGAATTATTTAATTCTAATATTGCAGGGCCAAATAAGTTATTAATTGCAATAAGCCATTCACATGAAATAACTCAGTGTTGTTATCAACTATTTGATGATAAGTTAGAAAAACATGGGTTTCTGAACGCATCAACCTACCTATTAAAAATATCAAAATTAACCTTAAATTCAGTTCATAAACTCTGAACATTAATCAAAGTTCATTTTAAATAACTATTTTAGACTTTACGAACAAAGGGTTGGAAGTGCGAGTAGGATATGCCCGAGTATCAATACAGGAACAAAATTTAGATTTGCACCTTGATGAACTTAATATATATATTAATAATTATTAAATTAAGGTAGGAACCAGGCAATTGTATGTTAAAACAAAATGATAATTTCTATATTGCTCTAGTTCAATTTGGTGTAGATAGATTTGAAAATGGAGTTACTCTTGATGAAACGAAACAATATTTATCAAAAAAAGGGTATAGCCACCAAAGTAGTAGCCGTTTTTTTAATGAAATATTTCATGAGCTCTTTACCCCGCATTTACATAGCGCGGTTTATATGCAAAACCTGCCGGAACAACTTGAAAATAAATTCTTTATAAGACCAGAAGCATACTTTAATTTAATACAGTATAAAGCTAATAGAAGTACGAGGAATGCGTTCTAGGTTGCAAGCATTTCTTTAATTATTTCTATATTTCCCTGTATTTATTCTGTATTTCCCTTTATTTATAAATTTTATTTTTATTTAAAAAGCATCTTATACTAAATGATTATGGATTGATGTGAGCTTAGGGGATCTACTTGAAAGTTTTCAGACCAGTCTAATCGGCTCACACTCTTAAAGAGTATTATGCCAAAAACACACCCTATATAAATATATTAATTAGTGAACATATAATTATGGATATGAATGATCCTTACGAGTATTTATATACATTTGATGGCCGTGCAGGTCATAAGCTTCATTGTGCTCATGTTGATAATATAAGAATTGATTTTAAGTATATTTCCATTTGGAGATCATTTTTAATTAAAAGTAAGTTAGATCATGAGCAAGCAAGCGAGGTTCTACTTGATATTTCAATAGTTAAATCAAAATCAACATTAGGCTCTTCCAAAGATAAAAAAATATATGAAGTGCCTGAGGAGACTGAGAGTAGCTTATGGAAATATCTTATGAATTTTTCGTCATCAATTATATTAGCATGCTCAGCCTTAGAAGCTTATTCCAATGAAAAACTTTACACTTATAAACCCTTGGCTGAAGATCTGAAAGAATCTTACAAAGCCTTTAAAGATCTTGAAGGAAAACTTGATTATGAAGGTCTTGTTGAGAGAACTTTAAAGCTTAATGATAAAGTTTTTAACCATATACCTCGGCACTTAGCCTTTTCAGATTTACAGATTTCAGCGATAAACAAACATAAAATTTTAATTAATAAGTTGATAAAGATAAGAAATGAATTAATACATCACAAGTTTGGTAAAAACAGGAGTGTGACTGATTGTCAAACAGGGGAGATGGAAAGCGCTTGGTTAGTTAAACAAATTTTTCCAAGAAATTTGAGGAGGGTTGGAAAGCGTATCCCTTTCGCTGCTTTTGAACTTGTTAACAACATAATTAATGAAATTAATACACAGGCCAAAAAATAGATGATATTTTTAAAAGATTCTGAACTACCCTAAGGGTGTATCCCAAAAACACATGATGATAAATATCAAAGTATTCAAAAAACATTAAGGATATTCAACCAAGCAAAAAAAGATTTAGTATTTATGAATAATAATCTTAATGGACAATTTTAATTCTTAATATTTCTAGTATTATGATATAAATTAACTACTCGGTCTTAGGTGCTAATGATGCAGGGAAAAAGAATAGAAGAGTTATCAGAAATAGATTCAGGAGAATTATGCGATACCTTATTTTTTCAAGGTAATGGCTCTTCTCAAACTCAAGTACTGAAATATGTAGGCAATCAAAAAGTTAATGCGACAACTGGCGAAACAATGTGGTGTACGGGACGAAATAATCTCTTGCCGCTGAATGTGATATATAGAGTGCATTTGGGTGTTGAAATTGCCGATGTTAATTTGAATCCTTTTGATTCCTATTTGTCCTATCTTAATCCTATTAAAATAATAGGTTCCGCTATAACTTGGGGAGCTAATTGGTATAATGGGTTTCACTTTACAACTAGTATCCCGAAAGCAAAGTCAGTAGTATTTCACGCTCCAATTCTTTCACAAGTGAGTATTGGCCAGGAAACTGATATACAATCCCATAGAAAGAAATATGATGCCTGGCTTGCTAGTAAAGATAAAACAAATGGACTTATTTTATGGGGTGTCTCTAAAAATTTCGAATGCTATCACTTTAGGCTTTTCTTTTTTTAAGAAATATAACTTAATGCAGTATGATCCAGAAGGACCATCACCTTTAAAAAGTGTTGAAGAATTCCCTGAAGGAATTCCAATTGTCTTTATTACTTCAAAAAAAGATACAGTAGTTACCTGTAAAAATACAAGAAATATTGCTCAAGCATTGACAGATAAAGGTAAAAATGATGTTTATCTTTTAGAACTTAAACATTCTAGTCATCCTAATTATATGTTTGATGACGTTAATGATCGTAATAATTATGAAACTTTTATCCACGCTATTTATAAAAAATATAATTTAAAATATAACCCTGAACTGGCTCGAAAAGGAGAAAACCTTGTTCAGGATTGCATATTGCATGAGTTAAATCCTGCTAACATAATGAATTATTGTTAATTGACGATTTAATTTAAATTTAGCGAGGATAAGGCTTGGATTCAACTCATTAGTGCAACTTTTGTATATAAAAGAAGCAGAAGAAACGATTAAACTTCCT
>NZ_CAAAHX010000025.1:17216-20100 GCF_900639865.1 Legionella gresilensis | reverse complement strand
CCATCAATGACTCGACTGGTATTGGGCTCTAAGCATAAGTCAGAGGCCGTCATCACACACGCCCCTTCTTTCATTTTCTCCTCATATGGTGTGCAATCGGCAGGTGTCCACCGGTCTTCAAATTGGCTCTCAAGTGCCGTGATAGTCACGGTGCCACCTAAGGCCATATCATCCCTCAATAAATCAAACGTGATGGTTGGGTCTGGGCAACTCGGAACTTTGAGCACCGTTAATGGGACACCACCTTGAGAGACCACCACATCCAGGCGAACACATTGTGTGCTTACTGTAATGAGATTGTTTGGTAAACAGATTGGAGGTGGCGCATCTGCATCGCACACGCCTAAATGAATTGTCTTACGAAGCATGTCAGTACCTGGCTTATTCTCATAAAAGAGATAGCGATTCACCGTTTGGGTCGTCGTTTTAATGCCAATACTTAAGGTACTACCACAACTCTCTTGACGATAGTGTGTCTTGTCCTCGCAGGTTTGCGTGGTAAAGTCCATCTGACAATGTGCTGGTTGCTCATAGCATTTACCCTCTAAAACGCTATCTGCCTCTGACAATAACGTTTCAGCGTATTGCATCTCTAGCGCCTTGGGATTGGCTTTAACATGAGGGCGCGAAGCTTGTGAGAGTACGCTTGACGCTGTTTGATTGCGTGCTGCCCGTTGATTTCCTAATTGAGGCAATGGGTTTTCGCCTTCAGAAATAGCAATGCCAGATTCTGGTGGCGTGTTCGTATAATTGCCGATTACGGTGCTTGGGTTAAATTGCTTTAACGCGTGCAAAGCTTGTTCACGTGCATCAAGTGCGTCAACACTCGCTCCTTTTCCTGCGAAAGCAACAGCACCTGAGAAAAGACTACAAAGCAATATGAAAGTAACCTTAATCACCTAACAGCTCCCTTGCTTCCTGCATTGAAAAGCCACTCTCGCCTCGGCCTGCAATGCGCGCAAGTCCCTCTTTGAGCGGCAAATGGCCATAAATCACATCAAAGGCAGCACCATTGTTAACCACAAGGGCCGGCACCTGATGAATGCCAAAACGCTCAAACAAAGTGGGGTCAATCTGAAGATTTAAATTAGGGACTTGCTCACTGAGCACCATTAGTTTAAGTGCTGTTTCTGACATCGAATCATGGTAGAGGCCTTTTAAATAAACAGGAATATGGAGTTGACTGCTTTCTTTGAGCGTTTCTTTAAGCAATGTCTCTGGCATCGAAAAACTAACAAACACCGATATCGTGCTGGCAGACAGAGAACTCATAACAAGATATCCAAGAAACAAAGTGAGCGCTTTTCTAATCATTTCTTTCTCCAACTACATAAAGGTACAGTTGCGTTTTCGCCACACTAAAAACCCGTATTGGTCAGGCGTATGGGGCTTGATTTTTCCCGCTTCCCATGTAAGCGTGCTGTGGCCCGATGAATAGCAATGTTTTCCATCCGCAACCTGATTGACCATTTCATAGCGGTAACGTGATTTAGGGGTCACGGAATAATGATGCTCTGTGCAAATCGCACTTAAAGAAGCACTTGAATCAGACACTAAAAACTCGCGATGCATCTTGTAATTTAAGCGCTCGGTTAATAACAGTGCGGTTTGCACAGGCGAGAAAGTAGCATTGACATGCCCTGTCAGTGGGTAATGGGTGCCTTGGCTTCCTGCACACCAAAACAGATTATCAAGCGGTTTGTTTGTAAGTGTGGAAGAAAGCGCATCGGCTGCACATGCGCTTGCCGTGATTGGATTACCAAATAAGACCGATTCAGGACTTAGCACGAAACTCATTTCAGAATCCTGCCAAGTGGGGTCAAGCTCGGTGAGATAAGCAATATCAAAATCACCCGCCTGTAGACAACCGCTTGATGTAATAAGATTTAACCAGTTAATGAGTGGGTATTTATACCAATGCACATGGAAAAAAGCGCGTGTCTGCCCAAGCCCCACCACATGGCGACCGCCTCTGGTGGCTTTTAATCCTAAATTTAATTTAGTTCCACCCAGATTAACCAAACAATACGGTATATCGGTGACATCCGTCAGTGCGATGGGCTCCCAAAATCCAATATTTAACCCCACTCGCACGCCTACCGTGGAAGGGCAAACACCAATAGGTCTTGCAGCATTATCGGTATCAGGAAGTGGTGATTGCACTACCTTCGCATCGCCAATAGACAAAGGAAACAAGCAGCGCCAACACACATCAGTTAGTGGATTAACAAAATGTCCGGTGCACTGTTTTGCCTTTAAGGTAAATGAAGCAACTATAAAGAGTAGGATTACTAGAGCTCTAAAGCACATCGCCATTCTCCTTAATCACAAGCTCTACAATCAGAAGTTTATTGCCTTCTCTTTTCACAATGGCCGGCACGTGCGAGAGATTTAACTTAGTAGCAATTTGCCCTGCCTGGTCAAAGTAAATAACTGATTGCAACCTCTTTTCGGTTTCCTGCACGGCACCACCGGTTAAAATGAGTTTGGGATGGGCACATTGCTTTAGCTGTTTCTCTGCCCAATAAAGTTGGGCCTTATCATCGCTATTAAAAAATAGCCAGCAAGGCTCATAAGTAGGAAGACGGGCAAGCGCATTCACATGTGTCCCCTTTGTATAGAGAATGCGACCACTGGCATCGGTTATATTCTGAGCTAATGTAAATTCAGGCACATAGTAATGACGCTCAGACTGATTACTTCGCGTTAAGCCAAGGGGCCTGGGCCGGTTGGCATGAAGGGCAACCGTTTGAATCCAGCGCTCATTTAATGAAGCCCATTCGCCACTATCCATTAACATTCTTAGACGTTCTTCAATAAGCGTTAAAAAGCTTTTTTCGGCTACAGGAAAAACCTCACCAATAACACCAAAGGATGTTGCGCA
>NZ_CAAAHX010000025.1:14838-17205 GCF_900639865.1 Legionella gresilensis | reverse complement strand
TCTGGCATCGAAAAACTGACAAAGACTGATATCGTGCTGGCAGACAGAGAATTCATAACAAAATATCCAAGAAACAAAGTGAGCGCCTTTCTAGTCATCTCTTTCTCCAAACTACATATAGGTACAGTTGCGTTTTCGCCACACTAAAAAACCGTATTGGTCAGGCGTATGCGGCTTAATTTTTCCTGCTTCCCACATGAGCGTACTATGGCCGGAGGAATAGCAGTGTTTTCCATCCGCAACCTGATTGACCATTTCATAGCGGTAACGTGATTTAGGGGTCACGGAATAATGATGTTCTGTGCAAATCGCACTTAAAGCGGCACTGGAATCAGACACTAAAAGCTCACGATGCAGCTTGTAATTTAAGCGCTCGGTTAACAACAGTGCGGTTTGCACAGGTGAGAGTGAGGCATTGACATGTCCTGTCAGCGGATAATGGGTGCCTTGGCTTCCTGCACACCAAAAAAGACTATCGAGCGGTTTGTTCGCAAGCGTGGAAGAGAGCGCATCTGCCGCGCACGCACTTGCCGTAATTGGATTACCAAACAAGACCGACTCTGGACTTAACACAAAGCTCATTTCAGAATCTTGCCAAGTGGGGTCAAGCTCGGTGAGATAAGCAATATCAAAATCGCCTACCTGCAGACAACCGCTTGAGGTAATGAGGTTTAACCAGTTAATAAGGGGGTACTTATACCAATGCACATGGAAAAATGCGCGTTGTTGACCATTACCTACCACATGGCGCCCGCCTCTAGCGGCTTTTAATCCTAAATTTAATTTAGTTCCGCCCAGATTAACCAAACAATAAGGCGTATCGGTGACATCCGTCAGTGCGATGGGCTCCCAAAACCCGATATTTAACCCAACGCGCATACCCATGCTTGACGGACAAACACCAATGGGGCTTGAAGCATTATTGGTATCAGGAAGTGGGGATTGCACCACCTTCGTATTGCCAATGGACAAGGGAAATAAGCAACGCCAACAGACATCTGTCAGAGGATTAACAAAATGCCCGGTGCACTGCTTAGCCTGTGTTAAAGAAGAAAGGAAAAGACTAAGGATGAATAAAATCAGTCTAAAGGACATCACCACTCTCCTTAATTGCAAGCTCCACAATGACAAGCTGATTGCCCTCGCGGGCAACAATTGCAGGGACATGTGCAATGTTTAACTTGGTAACAATCCGCCCCGCCTGGTCAAAGTAAATAACAGACTGTAGTCTCTTCTCAGCTGCCTGCACGCTACCCCCCGTTAAAATGAGCTTGGGATGTGCGAATCGCTTTAGCTGCGTTGCCGCCCAACGAAGTTGTGCTTCATCATCACCATTGAAAAAAAGCCAGCAGGGTTCATAGGTCGGCAGGCGCGCAAGTGCATTCACCTGCGTGCCGGCTGCATACAGAATGCGGCCATCACTATTTGTTATATCCTGACTTAACTTAATTTCAGGCACATAGTAATGCCGCGCTGACTGATGAATTCGGGTTAAACCTAGTGGTTTGGGACGGTTGGCATGACGCGCGACCGTTTGAATCCAACGCTCATTTAACGAAGCCAACTCGCCACTGTTCATTGATGTTCTTAGGCGCTCTTCAATGAGGATTAAAAAGCTTTTTTCAGCCACAGGAAAAACCTCCCCAATAACACCAAAGGATGTCGCGCAAGCTTGTCCAACCTGCAGCAAAATAATGACTGCGCACAAGAAATGCTTCATGATTGCTGCCTCATGAGGCCACTTACTTCGGCTGTTATGTCATCGGTGATATCAAGACCACCAGCAAGCATTAGTTTTCGCTCAATAATAATGACGTGATGACGCGAAGCATACGCGTTTAAGACTTGATTGAGTGCCGAGTTAAACCGCCTTGTTGTGCGCCTAACTTGCGCTTCAGCGGCATTAAGCTCGGCTAATTGCCGAATAAATTGGCCTTCTATTTTCTCCTTATTTAAAAAAACGAGGGTTTCGCGAGGGCTCAAACCGTAAAAGGGGATAGCTGTTATAGTGATGACTAAAAACGCCAAAGCCGCCAGAGATATTAATCGCATAATTCATCCCCATAGTAATGCTTTGCTACCTCTCGCACAGCGTCAGCTAGGACCATGCCCTCTCTCATCAAAGACTCAATGGCGCTTACCTCTTCCCCTGAGGTGGAAAAAAGAACGCGCAAGAAGGGGTCACAAAAATAACGATGAAACGTAGTCACATTGCCAAATTGAATCATTAAATTAGAAAAGCCTTGTGTTTTGGCTTCCCCAAAGGAGTCAATAACCCGTGCTTGAAGTGCACTAAAATGATTGGGATGTTCTTCTAGGTACTCCTTAAACGAACCCTGACGCATAATGATTTTGGTATCACTACTT
>NZ_CAAAHX010000025.1:0-14757 GCF_900639865.1 Legionella gresilensis | reverse complement strand
AATGATTGGGATGTTCTTCTAGGTACTCCTTAAACGAACCCTGACGCATAATGATTTTGGTATCACTACTTGCTGCAATCGCACGTCCTTGTAGGGTGTTCATCGTGTCTAGAAGATTTTGGGTAATGACTGCAAAGCCGCCCCGGTGTTTTCGTGCCGTTCGAAAGCCTTGCTCGATAAAACTTGCTGCCACAGGATTGGAGCCATTGGCTAAAAACCGCCAGGCTTCATCAATAATGCAGCGTTTTTCACGCTGTCTATCAGAGTGGTAAAATTGCCCTTGAATAATGACAATCATTACAAACATGACAATCGTCAAAAGCTCCGGATTTGATTCAAGCTCGCCCATTTCAAGCACGACAAAATTAGCGTTATTTAAAAGCGGTGTATTACCGTTAAAGAGATGACCATAAATGCCTGAACTTCCATACTTGCCGAGCAAAATAAGTAAATCCTTAAGCCGTTGCTCACCGTGAGATTGAGGCTTGTCTAACATCCTTTGCAAACAAGCTAAAATATTATCCATGGTGGCGTGTCTGCCGTGCTCTTTCCAGCAGTCAACCACTGCATCTAAAAGCCATGACTTTTGCACTTCCCCCAAAGCCTCTGATGGACTTGCCATAATCGCTAGCAAATCCCTGATTTGAATATAATCGTTGACCTGCTCACCCTTAATATCAGTTACCCCATCAAAATCAAAGAGCGTAAAAGGATTTAGCGCTAACGTTGATGCATCAATGTAACTCCCGCCAACTATCCCACATAAATGCTTATAAGAACCCCCTAAATCGATAACAAAAATTTGCTGTCCACGTGACAGCCCATCTAGAATTTGTGCTTGCTCAAAGAAGGATTTACCAGCACCAGTACTTGCTACCGTTAACCGATTAAAATTGGTAATGGGTAACACCCGGTCATCAAAGGTATTTAAATAGAAAAGCTGATGGCGATAAGTCGGTACAATTAGCCCTTGGCGCGCACCCTTAAAATCGGCGATCACAGGCATGAGATTCGCCACATTAAAATGAGTGAGTTTTTTGGTCAAACCTAAAAGCTCAAGGCTTGAAAAAAGCCCTTCTGTAAGCATAAAAGGCAAACTACCTAAGAAGCAGAGCCACTGCTTGCAACGACTGGGACTTAGTGTGAAACCCAAATGCCTAAAACTTGCTATTGCTTTGGCAACATGCTCACGCGCCTTTGACTCTGTCGTATAAAGAATGACGTTATAAAACGTTGGAAAAAGTGCAAGCTCCCCTTTGCTTGCCCCTTCATGGACAGCCTGCCACTCGCTCGCCTCTTCACGAATGGACGGGTTAATAAAAGCTTGAAGGGCATTGTTGTTCGCGGTTAAGGACTTAGCGTTTGATTTGGCGCGCGCTTTCATCTTTTCTTGGTTAACCCCTCGAATAGTAAATGAAAGTAAGAAAGGACAATTAATCCCCTGTTCAGGGTGTAATAAATTGGCAAACAAATCAGGCGTTTGCCATAGGGCAAAAGGGGCGTCAGGAAAACCGACCACTTCACAATTAATCATTCTTGTGCGCTGCAATGTGCCCTCGCTATCGACAATGGATGCCTCAATCATCTCATTGCCAATTTCAATGACAGTGGTTGGATTTGGGATAGCCTCGCTTATTAAACCAGGATTGTCTTCAACTTGAGGCCAGGAAAATTCTTCAAAATTGGGTGAAATGAAGGCGCGCATCAACGTCTTAAATTCAAGCGCGCTGCATCGCTTAAAACCAAAACCTGCGACTTTAAGTTCAGATTCAAAATCGTCTCGTAAAACCTGAAGTTGCTCTTCAATACCCGCCTCTATGGGCCGTGAAATAAAAAGATAAGCACTATAATCACTTAAACCCGCAGGTATATTGCGGCCATTTTTATAACCTTTTTTAATGGCCTTTAAATGATAGTTAAGACTCAAGCGTGCAAGGTCTGCAAAAATGCCACCTTGTTTTAGAATAGGCTCATAGTTTTGGGAGAGCTGGTCTAGCAGCCACGGATGTTTATATAAGAGCACGGTACAATCAGTGCCTACCGAGAGCTTATTTTTAAACGTTTGAGCAAGGCTTTTCATGAGCGATTCATCCGCGCCACTTAGAGGCATGAGTGCCAACCCAAACCCCATGGAGTTGCGGTTTATAAAAAATCCCTCCTGACTTACGGTTTCATAAGGCAGAAGACTTTTAATGGACGGCAAATCGAGCGTAAGCGAATCGTGTGCTTTTTGCTGCGTTAAAAGAGACTCAGGCTTTATACTCACGGTCTCCCCTAATCCCTGACTTGCCTTATAGAGAAATTCGCGCGCTTTATCGCGCCACCGCGCAATCTTTAAGCCCATGATTGCGTCTCGCTTTGTTGTGTCACCCACACCGATTGACCAGAAGAAAGCTTAACTAAGTGCCCTTGCGGCTTGTTGGCGTGAGCATCTATTTTAGACTGGCTCTGCCTTACCAGAGCTGGCCTTGCGTCATCCGCAAAGCGCGTCATGGCATCGACCTGCTCAATGGATAAACAACTGTCGCCTGCGGTCGCATTGCAACTGAAATTGGAATTCATCGTGCCACACCCCGAAGACAGTACAGCCATCAGGAAAATCAAACACATTACACTTGCTCTCATCGCAAACCTCCTACTTCATTGCGACTCAACATATTGGCCCTATTAATCTTGCCCAACACTTCAGGAGGAACTGTAAAATTCATCTCTGATGTACCCTCTTGAGAGGTAATAAGTCCTTCTGCATTTTGCGATTTGATTTGATTAAGCGCATGTTGGCGTTTGTCTTCATCAGGTTCTAAATAAAAGCCATCTTTAAACACAATAGTCACGACATTGCCTGAGCCTACCTGAATGACCGGGTGATATTGCTCGGCACGTTTGACGTAATAGGCTGACAAGGTATCCGCCGCTTTCGATGCCCCGCCGTAGGCGGCAAAAGGTGCAATTTGACTTGAAGGCACCACCGAGCTCGCACCATAGGGCCCAATATTTTGAATGCTTTGAGCGTATTGGGCAGCGGATGCAATACCAGACAAAGCACCACTTACACCGGCCCATGTCATCACCTTGTTGTCCCTCATCAACGGTTGACCCTTAATCCCTACCTTGCCATTAAAAAACACCCAGCCTGTTACTTCTTTATCAATAATAGGCGAGCCTTTATGGGCGCAGGACAAGTGATAAAGTGTTGCAAACGCACGCTCACTTGAAATATCGCCATAAGAATTAGCACTCACGCGACACCCTTTAAGACGCGAGCGGGCACCATTTGGCAACGTGCCATCTTCTAAGAACTTAAAGAGCATCACGCCATTATTCTTAGACTGCCCATTGACTGAGGCATCTGCATCAGCACCTCCCAGAATAACGGCTCTAACAGAGGTATTAGATGGCACATAGTGAGCTGGATTTAAGTAATGGTTAGGGTGTCGTTGATTAACGTGTCGTTTAGGTCGAAAAGAGACCATGTGAATGCGAGGTGTGGCATCCGATAAGGTAGTACCTGTCGTCATGACATTATTCATGGCATAGGTAGGCGGTTTATGCCAAAGCTTAGGGTTTCGCACGTCTTTTAGTTCAGCAGCATTGTTTTGCTGCTCTGCAGGCGTTGCTTTTTCCTGATTCGCCAACATCAGCGTTGTTAACTGAGAAGTAAGCTTTTCTTTCTGAGCTTGTAATTGGCGCTCATGTTCCTCGCCCATGGTTTTAATATGTTTTGTTAAATCCTTAAGTTCTTTTTTAAGTAATTCAAGCTCACTTTGTTGGGCCGTTAAAGCGTTGTCTGCTATGGCATTGGTAAATGATTCGTCCACGATGCCTGTTAAATTCACTGCTTTTTTAATCGCTACGCTCTTTTTAGGACGCCCATCAACAAGTAACACAACCATCAAAGCCACAATTAAAAAAAGACAACTACCCGCCACAATTAATGTTCGAATTTGGCGACCTTTAACTAATTTATTAAAGTGCCCATTAGCCATGGCTGCCTCCCTGAACGCGATAAAGCATCGCACGCTCACCAGGATTAAGCGTAGACTTTGAGACTTTAACAGCAAGCGTTCCAACGTTTACAAACCAATCTTCATTTAACGCTAGAGGGACTTTTCCGCCGTTATAAAGCTCAATAGCTTCACCTTTTAACAGGCGGCCATCCCAGGATTCACGGGGCACAAGGGTTAATCCTTGAGACCAGCGCTCCGCTTTCCCAAATTGGCGCCTTACTTTCACATCCGCAAATGGCTTTTGTTGCTCCATATGGCTAAGCATGGCTAAAATGGCTTGTGGTACAGCATGATGACTCACGGCTTTAGCATTGCTTTTAGTCACATTGGATGTTGCGTTAGCAAACCTAGGCTGTTCTGGAATTAACTCAATGGTCTTGCCTAGTGCCTCCTCGCCCGTTAACGTCACCGAAAAATGACGCCCTGCTTCGGTGGTTAAAAACAAGGTAAACGGCGGCACGCCAGATAACCTAACATACACCGAGCCGTCTTGCTCATCACGCTTAATCGCCATACTATCGGGTGGAAAAACTGCTTCCACGATTTTGTCGTTTTTTACCACAAGACGATTGTAATTAGTCGTAGCAAGGGTCACTGCGATATCACTGTTATCTTTGACTGAGATACTACTGGCACCCATTGCTACGCCTGTTAACAAAGCCAATGCAATACTTAATGGCTTACGCATCTTCTTTCTCCTTCAATGGCATAAATTTAAGGATGGATAAACGGCTGTTCTGATAGTAAAACTGCAAAAGGTAAGTTTTCTGCTCATCATTTAAGGCGTGAAGGCCCACGTAACGCTTGAGTTTACCGGTGACAACTGCAGTTAATGCCTGGGGATTTGTCTTAATCTCTGCAATGGCAAAGGTAGAGGACATTTTTTTAGTTTTAATAACCTTAGCCTCATTGGTGAGTTTTCGAAGTAGGTCGGAATAATGTTTCGGGTTTACAAAAGAAAGCAGACGTTGATGATTGGCATCGACCGTTTCAGGTGTGACGTTTAAACGCTCATTGACGAAATTCTCACTCATTAGGCTTAAGTAATGGCTGTCAACGTTTGTAGTTGACTTAAAATAACTCGCACCACCTGAAAAAGGCGTGACCTCTATCGTGTGGTGAGACCACACCTCGTAAAGGAAGCAAGACAACACCACGTTAGCGAGCAAAAGACCAAACACCAATACAACCATCAAATTAAATCGGGCTGACAATTGACTTAAGCGACTTTGGTAACTTTTAAAATCCATGCGAGTCTCCTTAAGCGACATACACGCGATGGTGTGATAAGGGTAAATTAGGTAGAAAAAACTGGGTTAACCCACTTGGCAAATACCAATAGGCAAGAACCAGCAATACTTTTGGCCCCTCCCCTTTCTTCAAATAGCGCAAGCCACTTAACAAAACCAGACCGAATAAGGACACCAGCACTTTTTGATTAGCAACAACGAGCAACATAAACCCAAGACCCGCAACGATGAGCTCATCTAGCGTCAGGGTTAAAATCCTTTTGGGCGCATCAATATGATTTAAGAATTGATAACTCATGCTGCTCATTTAATCCTCCTTAAAACACGAACGTTCTGAGTAAGAAGGCGGGAATAAAAGCAACCGCAGTTACACCCACAAATACCATCGGGTTTTTACTTTTCACCGCCATGGCCGTTGCTAAAATGATGTCTACTAAAATAAAAACTTTCCAAAACATCGACCCGCTGCCTAACGAATCTTTGACGTCGCCTTCTAAGGCTTTAGCTAATAAATCATTAGCAAGTACGCTTTTTGACAGCAGCAAGAAGATTAACGTTGAGCCTCCTTTTTGTAACAAACTGACTATTTTTTTACCCATTTTCATGCTTTTTCTCCGTTTTAAGGTTGTAAAAATCCCTTAAGCGCTTTTTGCTTAATATTTAATCATTAATTAAAATTAGTTAGTTACCGATTCAAACCACCATTTTTTGATTTAATGGCTAGTTTAAAAAATCCCAGAAATGACTTTCACTAACCCTTGTTCTAGTAGCGGTCTTGCATCTTGAAATTTCAAATTTACCTTGTCTGCATTGGATACCACACGGGTTCGGTAGCGCTGATATTGACTATCTCTAGATGAGGTTTGAGAAGTGATGGTGCTATTGCCATTTTTTAATTCTGATTGAAATTGTTCATTTACTTTAATGCCCCTGCCTACTCGCTCGCTAATTTGAATATCGGTAATCATTGTGTAGTTCACATCTTTCACTAAGGAATCTGCAGCAAGCCCAATAACACCCCCTGCCAAACCACCGCCCAACAGGGTGTTGCCATTACCAAAAGAGCCAATTGCAGCACCCGTTGCAGCACCGGCTAAAGCTGAACCATACCCACCACCCAGCATACTTTGGCTTGCAGCTTTACTCATTTTACCAATTTTAAGAATATTGGCTTGCAACAAATAATGTGCTTGTAAAGGATTATTCACTACCTTATAGCCACGACTCAATAAGGCTTCTTTAAGGGGCTTGTCAATCATGACATTTTCTTCAGACGTATTTTTTAGGGAGAGAAACACCGTTTTTTGAGCGTTATTTACAGGCTCTAGAAAAATAGTTTCACTTTGTTTTGTACTGACATTAAGCGCTCGATGTTCAAGAGCGGTTTGAGTCGCAGCACAGCTTGTTAGCGCTAAAAAGGTACTCACAACTACAGCCTTTTTTATCCCTCGATTCGATACATTCATCATTCCCTGTTTCCTTATGTATTTACAAAGCGCTTAACGCGCACGTTAAGATTATTTTTATTAGCTTGCTCTTACTTCAGATATAGCGGAGGTGCTTTGAATTTCTTTTTCAAGTAGGCTCATTTTGACCTGTGCTTTCGTTAAAATGGCTTCAAACTGCCCTCTTGTTATTGCTGGCAATTTGACATCTGAGAGTAATCGCTGAAAGTGCAGTGCTTCAGAACGCAGCTCATTAAGCTCTTTTTCTAAATGCCCTAGTGCAACATTGGTTTTATCATGTACTTTGATAACTAATTCTGCTGGCCGCTGCCAATCGCCACGTAAAATAACCGCACGTATTGCATTGAGCTTTCGAGAAAAATCCTTACCACAGACGGTAAAGTGTTTGGCGCTTAGCAGGCAGTATGTCACTTCCTCAATAAGCAGCTTTGTATGGCCAATATTAAGTTTTTGAACAAATCCTTTAATGCGCTGCAGCTGATTGTCTGTAAGTGTGTTCCCTATAAGTGAGTCTTCGGGGGATAAATTAGAAATAGCTCTTAGTACAAATTCATTTTTTTCTCTATTTAGATTGGATTTATTTTTGTCAGAAAAAGCAGCGGCAGCTTTTTCATGCTTTAAAGACGCTTCCCTTGTTTGTTCATTGCTTGCTGCTGCTTTCTTAGTTAATAAATTATTATTATTTTTATTACTTAGTAGGGGTGGATTTGCCGACGTTGGATTTCCAGGCGCCGGGTTTTCAGGGCTTAGATTTATTGCCAAAAACGTATTTTCCGGCTCTGGTGTTTCAACATCATTTTTAGGTTGTGGAACCTCATAAACAACATACTCCAACCCTTCAAATTTACCGCTTGTAGTATTTCTACACGCTGATTTAGAAATATAACCTGCTTGCCCTAACTCCATTAAGAGACTCCGAACAGAATCACGACCATTAGTAGCTCGAGTTTGCAAATCAGAAACTCTCACCCGCCAATCATCAGGTAGAGACATTAAATAAGCATGAAGGCCTTTAGCGCCCCAGGAGAGATGATTATCCTGCAAGCAGGTTTTATCTAGAATGACAAAATTTTGATTTTTCTTATGGATTCGAAGGACAGACATCTTGAACTTCCTTTTCTTGTTCTTCTAAGTAGTTTTGATTTGAAACAGTTTGATTTAGCTCAGATATAGAGCGAAATCGAGATAAGTGATCTTCAAGGCGTAAGGCTGCTTCTGGAATTTTTTTTCTTCCTGATCGCTTACAAGATTCTGTTAATAATTGATTAGCTTTTTCTGAAAGTTGAAAAGAAATATAGACCTTTCCATATTTATTATTGGTTTCCGATTCCACTTATTTCTCCTGGCAAAACAGTCTAAATAATAACGTATAGAAAATATTTAAACCCATGTAGCGCTGTTTAATTTCTCTAAGATTAATAAATTAATAATTAAATTTATCATATATGGAAAGTTATGGTAATTTATTTTTCCATATATGTAAATATATATTGATTTTAATATGTGTTTGCTTAAACTTTTATATATGTGGAAAAAATGATATAGTTATTTTCATTTTTAAATGAAGATCACAAAGAGCCAGCTTTGAGCAAAGAGACAAATATTAACGAAATTGGCGTAAATTTAAATCGCAATCTTTCTAAGTTAATGGATGACAATCAGATTTCATTAAGCGCACTTCATAGGAATACCGGCATCCCCATCCCTACAATTAAAAGGCTACAAATTGATCCAACTACTAACCCAACTATAACCACTCTTTTACCTATAGCAAATTTTTTTGGTATAACTATTGGCCATCTAATTGGCAATGAATTACCTACTGGAATAATAGGTTATTTAGAGAATAAAGAGCACTGGTCCAAAGTACCCCTTATCGAGTGGAATCAAATTATTGACTGGTTAAAATGCGACCAAAAAAGTAAAATATACTCCTATGTACTGGTAGATATTGATATCGGGGAAAAAGATTTTGCACTAAAGGTAGAGAAAGATGAATGGCCGACTATTGCACAGGGATCAATTTTAATTATTAATACTGAGCTCACCCCTGAACATAAAGACTATGCAATTGTAAATAAAAAGGGACAAATCATTCCAACGTTAAAACAAGTTTTAGTTGATGAAGAAAGGATATATTTACAATCTTGCAACCCTCACTTTCAGCCGATCCTCTTTGATGAGAATTATCATTTTATAGGGGTATTGATGCAAATTAGAAAAGATACAAAAGTTTAGAAGGAATTAAAATGCTATCGAGAGAACCTAAACAAATAAACCTAAAGTATATTATCCCATTGTCATTATTGTATCTAACTATTTATCTTGCTGCAGATGCTGTAGCGTACAAGATGGTAACCCTAGGCCCTTTATTAGTAGCTGGTCCCCCTTGTATTTTTCCTTTATCTTATGCTATTGCAGATATAATCGCTGAAGTTTATGGTTACACTCAAGCAAAGAAAATCTTGCTCTTAACTCTATTTTTCCAATTTTTATATGCGATTCTTGTAACAGTGGTTCTAAACCTTTCTTCTCCTGAGTTCTGGACACTGCAAGATGCATATAATCAAGTATTTGGTAATCTACTTCGTTTTGTAAGTGCTGGATTTTTCGCCGTTTTAAGTAGCCATTTTATAAATATTTACATTTTTTCAAAATGGAAAATATTATTGAAGGGAAAGTATTTTTGGATTAGAAGTGTTGGATCATCAGCGATAGGTGGTCTTGTATTAGTAGGCGTAATTATGATCTTTGGTTATTCAGGTACAGTTGATTTTAATGCTGCAATTAAGATGTTTTTTTCAATATATCTATTGGAATTAGTATATGCATGTATTTTGGCTTGGCCTGCTGGATTAATTTCTGGTTTTCTAAAAATTAAAGAAGGACTGGACGTTTATGATATACATACCAATTTTAATCCATTTAGTTTTAAATAAAAAGGTTAATAAATATGCCCGACTATATTAAATTACTTAATTTGGAAGGTCACGTAGAAGGTGGCTATTTCGGATTATTTTATAAATCATCAGATAAAATAACACCACTTAGTGAAAGGTATAAAAATTTAGGAGAAGACAACAATTCAGAAGATGTCCAATTAATAGAACGTAATGCAGGTTCTTCGATTTATTTTTTATTAGAAAAAGAAGGTTTCTCTGCATGGCATCGCTTAAAATCTGATGAGATATGGCATTACTATGATGGTGGGAGTCCAATTGATATTCACGTCATTAATCAAAATGGGCAATTAAAAACATATACGCTTGGGAATCCTGGATTAGTAGAAAGTGCATCTTTTCAAGCGATAATAAAGGCCGGTGATTGGTTTGCTGCAGAAGTTCGTGACAAAACATCTTTTGGCCTCGTAGGCTGTACCGTTGCTCCAAGCTTTGAGTATGAGGATTTTGAATTAGCTCAAAATTATAGAGATGAACTATTAAGTTTGTATCCTGAAATTCCCACAAAATTAATAGATAAATTTATTAATCCAAATACTAAAAAATCAGATAATAATACACATGATCACAGTATTTCTCATGTAGGAAATAGATTAACAGTTAAAGACTATACATCTAAATTTGAGTTAGAGCGTCATCCAGAAGGTGGCTATTTCCATGAGACTTATTCTGCAACAGATATTGTAATACCAAAACATTCAAGATATAAAATTAAAACCACTGATGCGATACACAGAAAGGCAGCTACTGCTATTTACTATTTGTTAGATAAGCAAGATTTTTCAGCCTGGCATTGTATAAAATCTGATGAGATATGGCATTATTATGATGGCGGCAGTCCTATTGATATTCATGTTATTGATCAAAATGGACAATTAAAAACTCATGCTCTTGGAAACCCAAGTTTAGTTGAAAATACATCTTTTCAAGTTGTTATAAAAGCTGGGGAATGGTTTGCAGCGGAAGTACGTAATAAAGAGTCTTTTGCTCTAGTTGGTTGCACTGTTTCACCCGGCTTTGAATATACTGATTTTACTTTAGCTGAGAGAAATCAACTTACCAAACAATATCCTGAGCATAGCTCTATTATAAATAGATTATGTAGGATAAGTTCAAATAAGTTATCTGAAGCATTAGCAATCAATTCTATTGGATTTTATGCCTCAAATAAGAAGGATGAATTAGTTAATACTGTTGATAATGAAAAAAATTATTTAGAGATCTAAGTGAAGTTACCCGCATTTTGCGGGTAATATTTAATTAATCAGGTAGGTGTTTTTTAGCTCATTTTTTATCAGAAGAGCATCTTCATTATCAAAATCATATACTTGTTTTGCCAATGATGCCAAGCTATTTACTGTCATACTTCTTACTATAAAATTTGAATCTATAAATTCAATAGTATATTTGAATAATTTCGCTTCCCTATCATACGTTCTTGCAGCAATTCTTTTACTAACACGCCCTACGCCGGTAGAAAAATAATGCCGTATTATATCCTGATCTTCTTTACTAAAATTTGTAATTATGGAAGGATTACTAAGTTCTTTCACTGGTACCACTGGGAAGATATTTTTTCCGGATACCTGAATTCTAAAACTTAGCTCATCTTGTTTTTTGTCTTCGCGTTCTTCAAAAATAAGGCGCAATGGAGGCGTTGTGGAATTAACTTTAATAATAGCTTTGTAACTATCCTTAATTATATTTATATAAGTGCTGACTTGATTAAATATTTGCCTTCGCATAACTAAATATTCCTTTTTTCCATTTACATCTTAAAACTTTACTAAACTTGAAGATATCAATTTAATTTTTTAGTAATAGAGAAACTATTTGTACGATTTTATCATCTATATAAAATTTTTGATAATATTTAATACTTTATTAGAAAAGCATATTTTATTTGTCAATTTACAAATGTGGGATAAAAAGTTTTATAGATTGAACCATACTTAAGCTTACTTTTTACTCATCTAATTTTGGTAAAATAATTTTTTCAATGAAATAAGCTCTTAATGATGATTGAATTGCTCCAGATATATTTGTCTTCCTAACTTCTTCGGGAACAATAGTATTAAATTCTAAATCAGTTAATTTTTTTCGCCAACTTGGAAATTCAAGTTCCACTAATTCTTTTATCATTAATTCTTGCTTTTCTTTTTTTATACGAGCTTCATCTACCATTTGTTTTAGAGCTAATTCTTTTGGTGAAATATAATTATGCTCATGCCAAGCCTGACCCTTTCTCAAGACCCCCATCAAAACATTTAATGGATCGCTATAGCTTTTAAATTTTGCATTATTTTCTATACCGTAGGCAAAATGATTTATAGATTTTTGTACAATTTCAGGATTAGTACAATTGCTTCGATACAATTGGTTAAGGTGTGTCCTTGAAAATCCAATTTCACTTAGTGGCTCAATATCTATTTGACTCCATTCCTCTGTTAAAAGTAAGTTTTCATTGTTGTCGTTTATTGCAATGCTGGTTGCTAATTCTGGATGTTTTTGTTCGACGCTAATTTTTTTATCAATCATAAATTGGTAAATCGATTTAGGTAATTCAAATACTCTATGAGCATTCATACCATTTTTATATCGTAGTATTTTTACCCCGCCTTTTTTAGTTATCCTAAAAATTAAATTTCTTACTCTTTCAGCACTTATATCAAGTTCTTTTCTAATTTCTTCGGTACTAATAGGAGGTGATATTAATGTTCCATTATTTTTACATTGTTCAAATATTATTTCTAATAAATCTCTTTCTTTCTTAGAAAAAGCCATTAAGTCAAAAAAACTCATTTCTATATTTTTTGCTAACGGTTTGCTAACGGTTTGCAACTGCTTTGCTAACGGTTTATCAACATAATTTTTGCTTTTTATTGGAGCAGACTTTTTTTCTACTAAAGAGTTAATGTTTTTCAATTCATCATTTTTAAGTTCTTTTCTTTCAGTATTTGAATTTTTTGTTTCTGAAGTATTAGCGGGTGAAATAGTTGATTTACCTTTAATTAAAAGTGAATCAAAAGCACCAACCTTCTGTTTCGAAAAAAAGTCTTTTAACCTATTATCCGTAATTGCCACAATTAAGACTCCATAGCGACTTGGACGGCTTCATTTGTTATTGGTGACTTAATAGGATTTATTCTATTCCAAATATCTTTTGCTATATCATAATAATCACTAGCTAAAGGAGACGCGGCATCATATTCAATAACAGAAAGCTTTTCCAGGCTACTTTCTTGCCCCTTTACGGCAACTCTAATTGAACTAGCAGTAATTAATTCCGGAAACAAGGTACGGTATTGAGCTTCAATTTGAGTGCTTAATTTAGTTCGCTCTGCTTTTGTAGGTATTAAAATAAAATTAGACCAATCCAATTCCATTTTGGTTTTAAAGTCATTTATCATTTGAATATTTTGTGTTAATGAACGGAATGTTTCTATATCACAAGCGATGGGACAAATGACATCAGTTGCGGCAACGAGTGAGTTTTGTATTAGAAAATTCCAATTTGGAGAATTATCAAAAATAATAACTTGAAATTTATTTTTAAGTGGCCTTATTAAGCGCTCTATAAAGTGTTCTCTACGACTCTCATCTCTTATTTTTTGCTCTAAAAGATTTAGATTAGATGATTCTGGTATATAAAATAAAGTTGGTAGGTCTGTTCCTAAAATAGCTTCATCAAGCGTACAACCTTCACCCTCTTTTTCTTTAAATTTTGCGATTTCATATAATCCATTAACATCTTTTATATCAAAAAGAGTATTAATTTCCTCATTCTTACTTAAGTTATGTGTTACTGTACATTGAACATCTAGCCCGATAACTAATGTTTTGATTCCATTCAAGGCTAGCATTCTGGACAAGTTAAAAGCTATAGTCGACTTTAAGACACCACCTTTAGGCGTATAAACAGATAATATGCGGGTCGAGGTAGGCGGAGTTAAAAAGCCATATAATTTTCCTATTTCGGGTAAATCACTATGATCCCAAATCCGGATCTCCGTCTTCCCTCTTTTTATTCTTTTAGCTTTAGGAATAAGCCCACTAGCTTCATCGCGATATAGGCTCGTTTTAGTTTTTTCTATTCGATAAAGCTTAATAAGTTCATTAGGAGTCCAGCTCTTAGTCATAAAAATCCCTTAAGATATTTATTGTTATACTTTTATTTAATATAGACTATAAAGTATAACATTTAGAATTTAATATCAAACTTAATGTAAGTTGTAATTGTTTTATAAAAATGGAATTAATTTATCTAATATTATTAAGTCTCATATATCAATAAATTTAGGATTTACTGAAAATTTTGATTCATTTCTTATTTTTTTGTCTTTTCTATAAGTAATAGTATTTAATATATTAATTATTACTACTACTAAATATTGTTTGCTAACGGTTTTGCTAACGGTTTAGGAATTTAACCCTGTGGTTTTTAATTTTTAAAATAGATAATTATTAACCTTTTTTGAAAAACATAGTCCAATATATGTTTTTTTTATTCAAAATTGATTAGATTTTTATTTTTACTTTTTAATATATGTTTTGTATTTTGCTAACGGTTTGCTAACGGAACTGCTAACGATTTGCTAACCCTTAATTAACGGTTTGCTAACGGTAAGCTAACGGTTTGCTAACGATATAATAGCCATTAATTAATAGTTTGCTAACGGTTTGCTCGTGGTTTGCTAACGGTAAGCTAACGATTTGCTAACGGTTTGCTAACGATTAAAAATACAACTAAATGTGTTTTAATTGCTTTCCTAAAATAACATTTAATGCCTATGGGCTTCGGTTTAAATGTGAAAAAAAAGTTAGGTAATCAACTATAGCAGTATGATAATAGAAGGGCGGGTTTCTATTAGAGTTCCAGATGTTTTTCGAAATCCATGTCTAATACTTTAGTAGTCTCTAAATAGGTCGAAGCAAACTATCCATGGATTATTAAGTGGTTTGTGAAAAATTATTTTTCAAAAAACTTAATAAAATTCGTGACATCGATAGCTTAGTCGGTGTCGCGAAATGATCTAGACGAGCAGGTCGAAAGGCGTAAGGGTTAATTATTGAT
>NZ_CAAAHX010000024.1 GCF_900639865.1 Legionella gresilensis | reverse complement strand
TGTTTGCAGTATTTAAACTATTGTTAAAAATAGTTCTTATTGATGTTTATTTAAACGAAACATTTCGCGACACCGACAAGTTATTCACAAATTCTGGGGATAACTCTGTGCAGTAAGTTGGGAAAAATAGTTTTCTACCCTATAAATTTAGCCTAACGCTGTTTAAAGGCAGTTCTGTTAAACTGCTTGATAGCGTAAAGTTAAAAGAAAATCGCTGAGGGCAAATTTCTATAATTTTTAAAATGATTAAAAATAATAAATGCATCTTAATTCTTTTTCTCTTAATTCTAATTTTGTATGATTTAATGGATAAGATAATATATGGATATTGTGCCTTATCAAGCCAATGAAGCATCATTAATAAGTGTTTATTTCTTAAAGCGATACAACCTCGCTGTTGGTGAATTTGGCGAACGCCATAAATGGATAAAGATGGCACTACTGTAGCTCGTAGTTTTTTGTGTCTAGTTATGAGCATACCTATAAGTTATTAGACAGTTTAATTTAGCCTATTATTTAGGCGCCATCCCTTTATTGGCAAGTTCTTGTAGTGCTGCTTCATTTTTGCAAACGCTTAATTTCATTCCAGCTAATACTTCAGGGGCTTTAGTAAATTGAATATCAGCGTATTCTACGACCTGAATAAAATTACCCCAAGGATCGAGAAAATCGAAAAATTTGTCTCCTATCAATTCCGCTCCAGCCTCTATTGCCAATTCCTTTACTTTAGAGCGGTCATCAACGACCAAGCCAAAATGACGAATTTTATCTTTAAGGGGAGTTGTGCTTTTCATAAGTGCAATAAATTGATCGCCTAAATCAATAAACGCATACTCCTTACTTTTGCTTCGTAATGTAAAATTAAAGAGGTGACTATAAAATGCCAAAGCCTTCTCTACATCACCTACTTCAAGTGCGATATGGTTAATCCCAATTAAATTTGCTTTAGCCACGCTAAGCCTCCTTTTTATAGAATACTTATCTCTTCACTAAATTAACTGACTTTAAGGTCAAGGTCAGTGGCTATCATCTAGCCATTTCTGAGTTTGCTCCTTCCACGCCTTATAACAGTCATTACCGCAAAAATACCTAACATAATCCTCTCCTTCAAATGAATTTGCTGCTGATTTTGGAACGAGCTTAAGGCAGGTAAAACAACTCTCTTTTTCACAGTTTTCCTGAAGGTTAAATTTTTCAAAAGAAGTTAACAAAGGTAGAGCCTCTCTATCCTGTTCAGTATGAGGTTTAAGTGTTTCTTTATAATGTCCTAGTGCTAGCCCCCCAATGATGGCTTGTTCTATTGGGATTGCTATTTGCTCTTTCGTGAAAGCTTCATCTAGAGTAACCCAACAACAGCCAAGGTTAAGTGCAGATGCTACTAACCACATGTTTTGCATGGCAGCCGCACCGCTGTAAAGATGTTGATTATGTTGTTTTAACCATTTATCAATATCAATTTTTGTATCGACTGTAACAATAATTAAAAGCTGTGCTTGTGCGAGAAATGAAGCATGATGGGCTTTTCCAGCTAATAGTTTCAGGTTTTTCTTGTTTCTTATCAACGTAAAATGCCAAGGCTGTGAATTTTTGGGACTTGGCGCATATCGACCTGCTTGAAGAATTGTTTCAATGTCTGCTTCATTGAGTGTTTTATCAGAAAATTCGCGTACGGCGCGCCTTTGCATGATTAATTTAATTATATCCATTAAAATCTTTCCTAATGTTCGTAATATTTAATTTATATGCAACATACATGCTTTTTACAACATGAATCAGAGTTTTTATACTAGAAGTATATCTTGTTATGTCTTTTAAGGGATTATTTTGCGAGAAACATGTTTGCTTTTAATCTGTATAGGTAAATAAATAAACATAAGCCATAGTCAAATTTACTTAAAATAAAAAATTATTTATTTGTGGTATCGGTATCTACATTGCTAAATACCGATAGAGCATTGGCTTAGAAATATTAAGTACTTTACAAATCAGCGATTGCTAAGGTTTTATCTTGTTGCATGCGTTTGGCTGCCTGAATTTTGGAAGTATCGACTTTAGGGCTGCCGCCTTTTTTACCTCGAGCACGTGCAGCTGAAAGACCTGCTTGCGTTCATTCTTGAATAAGTCGTCGTTCAAACTGTGTCATGGAAGAAAAAATATTAAAAACAAGCTCACCGGAGGCGGTGGTTATATCAAGCGCACCGTCGCAGAGCGATTTAAAACCGACACCTTTTTCACGCAAGGTTTCAATGGAATAGCTCGATTTTTTTCTTAGATGCCTGACAACTTAAGGCGCAGTTTTGACAATGCTTTACGCGAGAATGGTAAAGCACGTAATCATTATCTAATATTTTTCCAGGTTTAAGCTCATGATTAGCAGGACAACGGTAAATATCTTTATCTACATCGTAATCAAAGCCTGGCGTGACTGTTCGTTGTGAGGCGCCGCTAAGGGTAAGGGTACTAAATAAAGGGATATAGGTGGTAATACCTTTTAATATCAGCGTAGTTAGGTGCAAGTGAATTCAGTGACGCATTCGCTTGAAACAACGTACTATCCGTTATAATACTTTTATTGTTTAGCAAACCTGCTTGCTCACACTGGTTTAGTATGGCATTAAAAAAAGATTGAAATACCCTAAATGATAAGCGCTTAAAAAAACGACTAAGCGAAGAAGGGCTTGGTAGGGGTGAATCTAACGCTAACCCGCAAAACCACCGATAACTGACATGGTATTTTACGTCTTCTATCAGGCGCCGGTTTGACGGTATTGAAATAAATAACCGATAAGTAACATACGAAAACACAGCTCCGGTGATATAGAAGGTCTACCATTATTGGCGCTATAACAAGGTGCAGTTAAGTCATTAACAAAGGAAAAATTAACACTCTGGTTAACTTTCTTTAATAAATGAGTGGGTGAAATCAAGTTATCTATCTTTGAGTTGTCTGAATTAAGCAGTTCATTTCTAAATTGACCTTGCATGAGCCATTACAACGTAGTCAAAAGTCATCGATTAGATCATGACAGGCTTGTTGTGTAAAGTTTCTTCACCTTTTGCAACAGCCCGGGTCGTTTTTTGAGAATTTGTGATCCTTTTGATAAGTTATATTTTTTGTCTTCTCTGCTTTAAACGTCAGTATAAACACAGGCTCTTTACATGATTGTATTTTTTTATCAATATTGAAATTTAATAACCAATTTGGGATAATTGAGAACTTTTTAAGTTGCTATTAAGAAGTGATGACAAATTTTACAGAACACGCGTTATTATCTTTTTGTTCTAATTCTGAAGTCCTTAATTTAAGTAATCAAAATGTTCGTGACGAGGATCTAATTGACGTTATTAATTTTCTTATTAGCCATCCTCAAATAAAGACGGTTAATCTAAGCCAGAATCAGATTGGTGCTGCTGGCGCGAAAGGCTTCGCTTTACATAATACAACTGCAACGTTGGTTGACTTAAGCTGGAATCGAATTGGTGATGTGGGCGCGAAAGACTTTGCTCTGTATAATAGGATCACAACGGCAGTTGATTTAAGCTTTAATCAGATTGGTAATGATGGCGCGAAAGACTTTGCTCTGCATAATAAGACTGCAACGACGGTTTACTTAATCGGTAATCAGATTGGTGCTGTTGGCGCAAAAGACTTTGCAGAGCATAATACGGTTGCAACGACGGTTAGTTTAAGTGGGAATCTGATTGGTGCTGTTGGTGCTAAAGATTTTGCTTTACATAATAGGACCGTGACAACGGTTGATTTAAGCTTGAATAAGATTGGTGATGAGGGTGCAAAAGGCTTTGCTCTATATAATAGGACCACAACGGCAGTTGATTTACGTGTGAATCAGATTGGTGATGTTGGCATGAAAGCACTTGTAAGTAATCTCTTTTTGCAAAAGATTGAAGCCAGAGGCAATTATAAATTGACTAGGGTAGGCTATTTAGCTTTAAATGAAAAAAATCCGCGTAAGCGGGCCTGCTATGGCAGAGAAGTGGGTTTACCTAGTGACGTACCCTCATTGCTACGGCTAAGCATTTTTAGTCTTAAGGAAAAGCTTATTGGTGATAATCAAAGTCAATTGCGTTCTTTCAATAAGGGTGATTTGCAGGGGCTTGAGGATTTAGTTCCTTTACTTAATAGCAATAAAATCTAATCATCAAACATTATAGGCTGTCACTCAGGCTCTGTTGCAAAAACGACATTCGTTTATAATTTAATTTCCCTTGATTGAATAGTAGAATCAAAAAATGCGTTCAATTAAACCTCTAGCATTCAAATGGCGTCACTTTCATGGCGAATTGATCTTACAATGTGTACGCTGGTACTGTAAGTACGGTATCAGTTATCGCGATTTAGAAGAAATGATGGCAGAACGTAAATTAACACTGGATCATACGACGGTTTATCGCTGGGTTCAGCACTATGCGCCTGAGCTAAAGAAGTGACTATACTGGTACAAAAAGGGATATTTTAATCGTTGGCACTTAGATGAAACATATATTAAGGTAAAAGGTGAATGGAAACTATAATTTTAGGAACTCTTTGTTGATTGCAAGTAATCTAAAACAAAAATAGTTTAAAAGTTTATTAATGTATATGGCTTTAACTATTTGAAATCATGCGCATGTTTAAAAAGGTCGATTTGATGAGTGGATGATGGGTAATCAGCTAGAAAAAGAATTTATTAACCAATTATTTGACATTTATACTTGAGAGGCAGCTCTAATATAACTCCAAATATCGTAAATTATTTGTAACACAGTTCTTAAATCTATTGTGCTTATTCTAAATTATTTGGCAGAATCTAGAAGTATCAGGTACTTTTTCCTCATGTTTGAGTATTAACGCAGGTTTGAGTTTTGACGGAAGTACAATCTCTGATAATGTATATAGTATTTCAAATAATTTGGTCTCTTTTCCTGTAAAGCTAACATTTTCTGATTCAGCCCTTAATTTCTTACAGTAAAAATTGCCTGGTATAATCCCGACGATATTATAATTTAATTCATCTTTTAAACTTACTAATTCAGAATAACAATCGTCTGTGGCATTAATGACCATAAGTGGAGGAGTTAGCAATGTGTAATCTTTTGATTTAACTATTTCTGGACAGAATTGAGTTATTTCTTCTATTAGACTTTTTAACTCTGCTTGCGATAACTCCTGCTCATCATTTCCTAAATCAATTAATGTTGGTAGTTGATTTCTTATTTTCTCAAAATTTTTTGACAAAATAATTTTACGCTTTTGAATATTATCAATTAGAAGCAGTTCATCTTCTTGGGAATAAAAAAGCGAATAAGGATGTTTATTAGAAAATTGGAATTTTTTTCTAGGCGTTTCAATAATAATATCAAACGTTTTTTTATGATTAATAATCATATTTAAGATATTTGAACCATGATAGAAACTCTGTAATCCTTCACAGCAACTTCTTATCTGATCTATGGAGCTAACTTTTATGAAAAGACATAGCGCATCTTCCATAAACCCCCCCATATAATCATAAGCGGTAAAAAGAGATTGCCGAATATGTTTCATATGTAACGTATATTCTTGAAACTCAATTTGGCATTTATTTATTAATGATTGTATATGTCTTGTTAACCAAATTGAATTTACTGTATTAAGTTTAGTTGCATTAATAAAATAAACAGGTAAAGGGAAATTATAATTAATGTATTCTAAATCAATACAACTGTTTAATTGTTTTTGCAAATTTACTAAGGTCAGTTCATTGTTGGCTAAACGTGCAAGCAGATTATTTTCAGGCAACTGAAATAAGGGATTATATTTTTTAACTAATTCTTTAGCTGAAAGCCCTAAATATTGTTGTAAATCTTTATTAATAAATTGCTTTTTCCATAGGCAATCAGCTTCAGCTTCTTTTTTAATTTGTTTAGATACAGATGATAGTCGACCCAGCTGTTGACGGGTAAAAAAGAAAACATATAAAGTTTTACTTCTGTAGGTAAGTCATTAATCATAGTTTTTTACACAAGCCATTTTAGTGTGGTTAAACTGAACTTTCGAATGTTATAAATACAGATTTTTAAGCTCTTACATAAAGGTGTTTAAAATAAAGGTGACATTATTATAAAAGTTAAGTCGAAAGCGCAATCGATATATTACTGATTAAGTTGTTAAATATAATTTTATTGCAGTTTATAAAAATGGATTTGTATTGATAAGGGTTTGTTTTTTTATAGTTAAAGTATAACCCATTTAAGTTTTTGTCTTAAAGAGAATATAAAATAATATATGACCCTAATTGAAGGCTTTCTAATTTCCGTAGTCTATCTACTTTGACCAATCATTATTAAAGTGGTTCTGAAATTCTTCTTTCAGGAACTCTTTTCATATTTTTAGTATCAACAAATGCAGTAGATGTCTGTAATATGGGTTCAAAGAACGGACGTAATTTGATTGGTAATATCTGGTGTAAATTAATTGAAAGATTTAAACACATTCGGCATTTTTATCTGGTAATTTAAATTAATAGACCTCACAAACTTTAACAAAACTGCTTTTTTTAGAATGAGCTAATTTGGAAATTATCAATTTTAAATTGGAAATGATTTTAAATGTGTTATTTTAAATATTAGCTAAAGCTTATTCAGAATTTTACTTTAATTATTAAAGACAATACCGTCTTTTACTGCATGCTCATGATAGTAGTTTAAAATTAAATCAATATTTTTATTATTTAGCATAATAGAAGGATAGATAGTGTAGATCATGATAGCTGGCGAAATATCTTGGGGTAAAACCGGGACGAGTTTGCCAGCCTCTAGTTCTTCTTGAACTGAAAAGGCAGGTGCCCAGATAATACCGAGGGAATCTACAGCCGCTTGTTTAAGAATAGTTCCATTATTACTGGTAAAGTTCCCTGAAACTTGAATGATTTTTTTGTTAAAAATCCATTTATCCTGTAGGCCATACAAGGTATTAACTAAGCAGTTATGTTTAACTAAATCTTCGATTCTTTGAAGAGTACCATTTAATTTAAGATATTTTGGTGAAGCAAAAAGCTGTCGCTGGATAGAAAAGAACTCTTTACAAATAAGCTTAGAATGGTTAATGCATTCAAATGAAAAAGCAAGATCATATTGATAGTTATACACTTCAATAGATTCAGAACCAACCATAATATTAATATTAATCTGAGGATATTGTTTCATAAACTCAATACTGAGATTAGTAAGATAAGGAATAGCAGGTGTTACTGTAAGATAAACTTGGATAGTTCCTTGTGGTTCCGTACTATCAAGCTGATTAATTGTTTTAATCTCGTGTAAGTTATCAAAAAGCCGCATCGTTTTTTGATAAAGTATTTTACCTGATTCCGTTAAAATCAAACGGGTTGTTGAGCGGATAAATAACTTTACTTTTAAATCATCTTCAAGCCAGGTAATTTGCTTACTGAGTTTGGAAGGCGAAATATATAACCGACGCGCTGCTGCAGCAAAGCTCCCGCACTCTACTGTCATTACAAAGCTTTTTAAACAAGATATTAAATCCATAATATTAGTTTAAATTTAATGGTCATTTATTTAAGTATAAGCATTACTCATACAATCTGCGAATTTATTGCAAAAAATTTAATTTTTTAAAATCAAAAAATATTTTCCACTTGTTTAAAAAGTTATAGTCATTTTAAGTTGTAAGACATATATGTAAGTGTCCAAGAGAAGCTTGCGCTCGCATGTAGATTGTTCTCTAGGTCTTTATCAGAGCTATGGACTCTAAGTGCCGCTTTGTTAAAACTTAATAACCAGCTATAACGACCATCCCTATGCTTACTGCGACAAAATATGGCTCTTATGTCACAAACATTACTAAAGCATATAACTCATCATATCTTCTACGTCACGATAGCTTATCCCATATTTACAATACCAACGCACACATTGATGGATAATTTGACCAAACAGATGACGCCATTTGTTTGGTCAAAGGTATGAAAATAGTCCTTTATATGATGAGAATAAGTAAATTATAAACTTATCGTATTATCATTTTTGTAACACGGCCATCTTTTCTCTTGCAATGTATTATCTAAAATCGTCTTATTGGTAATGACTTAGCCACTACTATCAACAAGACGATTGTGATTTCAGCCCCAATGTAGACAATTGCTGCTTGACCCCATTAATCGTGATATAGTGTTTGATATTAGGCCCGCTACCTTCTGTTTCATGCGCATCTAAAAGGCTCGTTTGCAAAAACTATGGAGGCTACAAAAATAAAGCTTCAGGATGGATCTCAACTATAGACTCCAAAAAGCTGGTTAATAAATGATACCTCGTTTTGATTGCCATACATCCAAGTATTAAAGTGTCCTTTTAAACATGCGCATAACTTCAAATCCTATGATAGTGGAATAGGTTGTTTTCATTGACTGGAATCCTCTTGCCGGATTAACAAGCCGCTTAAGCTTCCTGCGATCAGATTCAAGAAGGTTATTACGATACTTTACTTGTTGTTGTGTATTTTCAGTAGGGATCCTTCTTGCTTTAGCTCCCTAATTGCCATCACAGGCATATTGGTCAAGGTTTAAGACAATTGCCTCTTCTTGCTTTGTAAAAGTTATATTTAAAACAATCTTTCGTCCCTTCTCAATAGCATTTTCAACATTTGACCTATAATTCTATTTGCCTCCACTAGCCACAAAATATTATTTTCAGTGAATGCATAGGTACTAGTTATGACAGAGTAAACTCCACTAGATTTTGTTGCTTTATTTATTTTTGATTCAGGATTTTTGATAAGTTTAATAGTAGAACATGATATACGCTCAGACTGAGCTAAGACACCACTGCTAAAAAGTAATAGTAAACTTATCTTTTGCAAGTTTTTTTGAAATATTTTAACTCCTTTTATATATTAAACCGATCAATTACTTACCTAGAACCAACTAAATAAAAGTAATCTGATTGCCATAAAACTTTGGTCTAGCATCCAATATTGCACTTTAACTTTTTAGGTCATGCTCATATGTAAATTATTGTGTAATTGAAATGATTGGCAACTAAAAGTTCAGCTCTATATAAGGAATAAAATAATACCTTTAGAGATAATTCAAAAAATTAATAATTGCTTTATTTTTAAAACTAAAATGCTAAAATTAGTCACTTAGTAAAATAATCCTTAAAGTTATAAAAAGAGTATATCTATGCCGCAGGAATCATTATTAACACCACAGTTCGATGAAGCACTCAAATGGTATTTTCAACCTAATGACATTGTAAAGCGGCTTAGATCTTACTCAATTCGTCTCTTTGGAGGATATGACTTACAACAGGTACTTAAGGTTAACGCACCTTTCGCCCTTATAGAAGCAGCCACAAAGAATGACATCCTTTATATTCAACGCATTCTTCAATTGCCTTACCTTCAAGATGAAGCTATATTTTGGGCGCTAGTAGCTGCGACACAGTTAGGTAACAGTGAAGCTATTAAAATTTTTCTCAATTTAACTAAACTTGAGGAGATAATACCAAAGTATTTGTACTTTTCTGAGGGCGTGCTGCCTATAAATGATAATTTTAAAACGATTAATTTTAGAAGTTGTGCGGAAAGACATGTCAATTCGCCTGGAGGTTCTATTCTTAGCTGTTTACACTTACAGGCTGTTCCTAATCTCATGGCCGAAGCTGTAGGCTTTGGTAGGATAGATGTAATTAGGTATTTACTTAACTGTCCCTTTGTGAAAGACAATGTAAATAAACTAAATAGACTATACAGCTATTGCATTAGAGCTGCTGAAGCCGGTCATTTATCAGTACTAAATGAATTTTTTAAAATTAAACCTGTCCAAGAAAGAGTTATTAAAGAAGGTGAGGCTTTACAATTTGCAGCTTCTCAAGGACATCTACCTATAGTCAATCGACTACTTGAATTCCCGGTTAAACCTCAGCGTATCATTGATTTACTACCTTCTGCTTTCCAGTATGGCTCCTCTGAAGTAATTCACAGATTATTAAAAATTCAAGAAGTGTATTCGTATTTAAGTTCAAGTAACAATAAAGAGCAAAAACGTAAGATAGAAGATTGTGTAAGCCTTGCCTGCTGTACTAACAATAGAAAATCGCTCAAAACTGCATCAGAAATGTTGCAGATATTACTGGAGTTAAATAATCCTGTAATCATTCAATATGTAGATAAATATAAAAATAAAGAAGGTAGTAATGTTTGGAATGCATTGGAAATGTCTAGTAAATCCACCCAATCTAAAAAAGCGAGACTTTCAAATTCAGGTATGTTATTTGCGCCAAAAGTTAATTCTATGGAAAACAATAATAGGCAAGAGGCTTCAGAGGAAGAAATTATTCCTGTGCCAGCTCTGTAGCTTAATTTTTTTGAGTCAAGCCGCCTTATGTTAGTTGGCAGAATCAATATCACGTCATGCATGAAAACTTAGTTGCAAAAATAAAATCTATACAAGAGTTATTTTCAAAATCAAGTGCAATTATAAACTCTAAAAACCGATTGATAAGGGATATCTGGTAGGTTAGGTGAGGCTATTTAATATTGTACTTTGTTAAGCATCTCTGAAATAATATTATTTTTGCTTTATCAAGATTTATTTAATTATAGGAGCAAGGAATAATTTCTCCGATATTTTCATACCTTTAAAATTTTCTAATTTTTGCATAAAATTTAATTAAATTTTATTATTTTTAATCTCCACCTCATCTTTATCTAGTTTAGGATTTTTAAACTTAGAACACAAATTTTGCCTAAAAAATTTAAATAGGGCTCCCCCTTGACTATATAGCCTTGTCATCTCAAGCGGGTAAAGAGGATAACCACTTGGTTTCGCTTTTTTCTGAAGTGAAATATCTTTGGCCTCTTGGTTTAATGAATGTAAATTAGCCAATAATGCCTCAGCTTTCTTTTTTACTGTATTAGCTTTGTCAAGCAGAATGATAGGTAACTTTAATACGTGTTGGAAAGATATAGGTAGTTGTTGTGTATGAACAATGGATACCAATATGGTTAAGAAATCTTCATTGGATAAATATTGATGAAAATCACGTAGTGCCAGTAAGCTTCGACGCACTCGCATTAAATAATGAGCCCCAGTTGGATTATTTTCTACATTTTGTTGAATGTGCTTAGCGAGCACCGTGTCAATTCCATCATGGCCTTGAAAGAGGATTATTGGCTGTAATAATTTATGAAATACGCCAGCAAGTAAAACAATTTCTTGGGGTGTAGGCGGATTAAGTGCCATTTCACCAAAATCATACAAGCCTAAATGAATAGTTTTAGTGTCTTGATTAATGATAACTCTTAGTTGATTGCCATGTCTGTCGCTATCAAAAACACCACCTTTTAAAATATGAGTAAGCTCCATAGTCATAACTGCGATTGAAATGGCTTTTTTAATATTTTTCTCTTCTGGTGTAGAATCGGGCAACTCATTAAATTCAGTCCCATACATCCGATCAATAAACCGATAGCCAGGCCCACTATGAATAACTTGAATAGGTTTCATGTTGATTAAATAATTATTATTAACAGTCACCATCATGGCAGTATTATACATACCTTGTGCTTGATTAATTTGTTGGGTTGAAATTTGGGAATCCATTTCAGCGGCTGACAAACGTTGCGCTTCTTCAAGCATGGCACTTAAAGTATCTTTAAAAGCTAATGCCCTTGGGTGAGCGCAGCTATCAATCGTCTCTTTTAAATGCTCAAAGCCATCATTTGCATCTTTAAAAGCATTTTCGCGCAGCAAGATAAGTACGACCTGCTCACCACTTTGTAACTCTACTTCTAAGGCAAGATTATAAGATGCCGAGCCTAATAATTTACCTACATATTTAATCTGTTTTACAAGCTCATCGGGTAAAACTTCTTCAATTAGACGCCATAAATCCCAGCGTAGTGGCGGATTCGCATGCCCCTTAACATGAGCTAAATCATAGCGAATACTTTCAGGAGTGTTGGGGTGGCTATGGATGGCTTGGGCAAGTTTAATATAAGCTGGCCCCATGTGTTCACACAATAAGGCTAATTTTTTTCCGGTACTTAAGGGCTGGCTTTGCTGTACTGTTTCATTTGACACCACTAGAATACCGGCTAATAGAATACTTCGTGTGTATTGATTAGCTGCATTTAAATAGGCTTTCAAAAAGGCAACGGCTAACTCATCATCGGAATTAATTAAATGATGCTCAGGAAATAATGTGTTTGCAGCATATATAAATGTATCTTGATAAGCCTTTGTCATATTTTCTTCAGTTAATATTGCACTAGCTGGAATGACAAGGTAATCAATTAATACCGCTCGTTGAGCTAAAGGCCTATCCCAAAAGCTTTCATAAAAGAGCTGTAGTTGTACTTTAAGGTACTTCAGTTTCTCATCATATGAGAAGATATTAAACTCATTAAACGATGTATCGAAAGTATTTAGAAATTTTTCGGCTATATCGTTTTCAATTAAAAACGTAGCAAAAGCAATCAAACTTAAATCGGTCAAAGGGCGCGAGATAAAGTCTAACGTGGCCTTTTGGCTGTTTTCATCTTGGGCTAAAAACTTTGTAGTGCTTCCTAAATGGGCTAATAATGAATCAGCCTGCTCGCGTTTCTGTTGTTTTTTTATATTAAGATACTTTTCAGGGGCGAGCTTAAGGCCTATATAACGGCTAATTTCTTCTTGGGCGCAGATTGTATTGGCTAGTAAAGATAGTATCTTTTCATGATCTTTGGCGGATGCCTGAGCCAGTACTCGATCAATAATAGAGGTGAGATGAGCAAAATAGGTATAAGTATTATCGTCTTGACCATAGATTTTGATAATAGTATTTATCCATAATAGCAGAGATTTGTTCTGTAACTTTATATCTTTAAGATGAAATAAAAAGGATTCTATCGCTAAAATTTTATCATCATCTATTAATATTTCACTGATTTTATTTAAAATTAATTGACCAAAGTCATGCTGTTCCTGGTAAGAAGACAGTAAGTTATACTGCTTACAACCTTGATAAATAGTGATAGCTTCAGCTAGGCTTATCTTATCTAGATCGTCTTTTGAGGGCACAGTCCATGTAAACTTAGAGAAAACTTCATTTTCTCGTGACCACATTGGGTAATCATTAATTATATGAAAAAGCAAAGCCGTATCACCACTTATCATAGTGTTCTTATTTTTTTCAAGAAAGTCATTAATAATGTCTATGTATTTAATTTCGAAGCCATTTTCTGTAGCTTTCTGGAAGAAAAGTGCAATATTAGATAGAGTATCAAGATTTAGAATGCCGGAGTAATTTATTAATAAGGCTAAAGGAATGCTCTGATAGCGGCCCAATTTAATGGCTAATTGCCAAGTCTCCTCAGGCGTAAATAAATTAAATTTAATACCTTTATAGGTTTGATAAAAACAAAATTGAGAATAAAGTGAATCAAGCGTAAGTTCAGCGAAAAAACTACTAACATAAGGTATATATAAGTGAATTAAGTCTTTTTTATCAGGTCGCCCTAGGAAAAAAAGTTTAACTACTTCTTTTTCGGTTTGACTACCAGATAAAGCAATAGTAGCAAATTTATCTAATAAAACGTTAACTGCCTCATTATTACAATTTAAATTGCAAGTAACATTGGGGCAGCGAAGTGCTGGTTCATTTATCTCAATATATTGTTTAACTTGCTCTTCAAAGCTTAAAGGTAGATTAAACATAGATATATCAAGAGTATGAGTTTTTGAAAGGTAACTATAAAGAGCTATTCTGTAATTAATTTCACTTAAATGATATTTTTCTAAAGGGCCGGTAAATGAAATAGGTATATTAGCCTCATATTCTAAAATTTGTGAGTTAATAAAATCTTTAGGAAGCGCATCGAAAATAACTTCCTCACCGTTAAATCCCATGCGCCATAGGCACTGTGCAATAAGTCCACTTTTATCCTGTTTGACCCAGCTCAAGTAGCGCTCGATTTGCACTTCAGAACTAAATTTAGGCCATTGCATTTGCTTACCTAATATTGAACCAAAAAAACGTTCATTTTGTGTAGGTACCAAGCCATCATGTTTAGTAATGAATTTTTGTAAATAGTTATTGGCGTACTTGTTAATAACTATAATATTTGTAGTTATAAAATGATTTTTTAACAGGGGATAGAGTTGCAGTATCTTTTTGGCTGTGGTTTGTGCCTGCTCTTTCGTACTAGCGTTCATAAAAGAACCTATTACTTCATTAAGTTGTTTAAAGGGCCCTAAGGGTTTATAGTGACCTCTTGCGGTCCTGATTTGCGGTAAAGCCATATAAATGCGATCAAATCCAGGCACATGCAGCCTCATCGCCTCCGTAATAAAATCATCAAGTGCCTTTACTTCTTGTGTATCTTCCCAATTAATAATTAAATTTTTAACCAGATCGCAAAATTCCTTCACTCTTCGACTAGGTAAATTAGTCATTTCATAAGGTAATAATTCTTTCTTTAAAGAACTTAACTGATTTTGTAAGAAAAAAATTTTTTCTAATGTCGTTGGGTATCGACTAAATTCTGGTTGATAGAAAGAGGAAGTTAGATTCAATTCTAAGGACTTAAAAGGCCTAAAGAAGACCTGGCTTTCATTCTTAGTCAATGTTAGTTTACTATTAATCGCTTCAATGTTGTTTGATGCATTTTCTGCAAACAAGGTCATAAGATTTTTGATTCGTTGTTCGTTTGTTGCTGGAATAATACCGTCACTTAAACTAGGTAATTGTAAGGGTTCTTCATCTTCCTTTAGTGGTTTATATTTAGCTTCATGACGCAAAAATTGAATAGCTGCTTCATTGTTTTGTGTTAACTGCCAGGCTTGCTTATCTAATTGAAATTGCTCTGCATCTGAAATAACTTCATAGAGGCCTGTGCCATAGGTTTTTAAATATAATAAGGATTGGGCTAGAGCAAATCTTAATTCTTCTCTATTTTCTAGTTTTAAATTTGCCATAAAGTAAAAATCAATGATTAATGTTGGCTTTGAAAAACCAGCTGGCGTTGCGACTAATTTAGTAGGTATTAAAGTTAAAAAGAGTTCAATTACGGGGTTAAAATGAGGTATATGAATATCTTTGATAAGCTCTAAAATAAATTCTTTCATTTCAGCAAGTTGTGGCTCGTCCAAAGAAATAAGTTGATATTCTTCAATTAAGATTTGGTTGATTGACTCTAAATTTTCATACCCCATCATAGATAACAGCTGAGTGGTTTTATTAACATGATTTAAAAGATTTATATCTTTGTTGCTAAAGTGGGTAATTAAAAAGTCTTTTTTACTAGTAAAGGTTACATCAGAAGCTTTTGCTACATAGTTTGCCCAAGAATCAAATAAGATAGCTTCTTCTCCCCATGTTCTACTGTCCATTGTAGCATTAAGGGGTAAATTAATAACTAAAAATGTATGACCATCGCTCTCATTCCCATCAGAAATAATAATTTTTGAAATACTATCACTGTCAGATAAAATATCACGTCTTAGTATTTTTATTAATGCCAAAGCAACATGTTCGTCACATACACCATACTTGGTTTTCGTTTGTTCAAGATAATCTCCGCGACGTAGCGTATTTATTTTATTGACCGCTTCAATAATATAGCTATTATCAAAATTACCCTGCAACATAAAATTAGGTAAAAAACGAGAGGATTTAACAAAATTATCCCGGAAGTCTTGTAATCCTATCACCTCTCTGCTGATTTTATTAAGCACTGCATCATTAATTTCAATTTTTTGCTCATTTAAAAGCTTGTCGGCAAGTTCTTCTGGATTAAGTGTATTGAGTAATTCTCGAAATTTATCAAAATAGGGTTGGATAAAATAGGATTTAGCTTCTTCAGAGTTTATAATTAGCTCATTATTTTTTGCCTTACTTTCAAAAACTTCAATTTCAAGGTGTTTATTATTAATTCGCCTGGTAATCTCCAATATCAAAATGTTTCGATTAGTTTTTATGTCGTTAATCGGTTTACTTTTTAATTGATTTAGTTCATCTAGAAATAATTGATAAACTTTTAAAACATTTCTATAGAGGTTGTCATAAGGTCCAAGGTTAGTACTATTAGGCTTATAAGGTAGCTGTTTTTGGATCTCTTGATTTATTTTAATTAGTTTTTCCAATAATGCATTTGAATGTTTCATGATAATCAATTATAAATTTACAAATTGTTTATATTTTTTCATATTTGTTTAAATTTTGGAATAAATTGATTTGGAAAGAGTTAATTTCCTAATTGGAAAAAGGTTTATAAATTAGACATTATTGAATAGAATACTTATCTTAATAGAAGTAAAGTTATCAAACCTTGTCTTAATCAAAAGTAATTCCATCTTTTAATGCTTGTTCATAATGATGGTTTAAAAGCAAATGGATATTTTTATTATTACGCATAACAGAAGGGTAAATAGCATAAATGATAATGGCAGGTGAAGTTTCTTCAGATAAAATAGTGCCCGTTTTCCCTCCGAAACTTCTTCTTGAACAGAAAATAGAGGGGTCCAAATAATACCTAATGAATCAATAGTTGCTTGCTTTAAAAACAAAGGTTTTCACCGAGATGCAATTTAATTATTTTAAAAATTTAAATTAAACCCAATGCTCATTTGATCAATAGCGAAAATATAATTTTTTTAGACTTCACAAAGCATTAAACTTAGGTATACCAATTAAATACTTCTATCCTAGTCAGAAACTTTTCCAGAAAACTTGCCGCCTATTGAGTATTGCTCTACTGATATAGATAGTTGACGTGGCTAGAAAAATAAGTATTAAAAACTTTAAGTTCTTTGTTAGTGAAGCACCATATTACTCTAAGAAAATTCGATAACGATCGCTTTAATGTTTTATTTTGTAATTAGCAAATATCCATTATTGATTTATGTAATAAATTTGCGATAGAGTGAAGGTTTTTCTGTTACCTCTTTCTCCACGGTTTCACCCAATCTGCATTTCTAAAATTATCTGTAGTTGATTTGATTAATTTTTCAAAAAATTATAAGAGCTTAAAATAACAATAGATACTATTTTACATAAGCAGTAATATTTAAATTAACAAGGTTTTTTTGTTTGTAAATTATCATCAAATTAATAGTTTTTTAAAGTATATTTAACTTGCAATAATTTCAAATTTTTTATTTATTATAGTAATTAAATTTTATCAGGATTATTTTTTTTTTGAATATATTAATTTGGAAATTATCAGTTTCCAAATTGGAAATAATACTCTAAAGCAGGTAAAAAACTGTAATGATCGGTAATGCAAAATTATTTTAAAATACAATTTCATAAAAAAATAATAATTTATTTTCAAACAGTTAATTTTTAATGCTGTTGGTTTTGTATTCCTATTACATAGGACAATAACAAAAAAAATAGCTCAAATTATAAAGTGGCATTAGAAATTAATAAGCCAAATAAATCCTGTTTTTTAAATTAACAATTAATTTAAATAAAATTACTATTTTTCTGATAAATATTATTCTTTTATATTTAAATTTTAAATGAAAATTTATTGAATAAATATTAAAAATTATATATCTTGTTTGTTCAAATTTTTATGAGGAATTAACATGAAAAAAAAAGATATAAAGCTCCCCTCTTTAAGAAATCTGCACCAAATATCAAGTTCAAAAAATGATAATTTCAAGTTTAACCAATATGACATATTAAGTTGGAAACAATCATTCCTGGATAGCCGTTTTCTTGCTTGGACAAATAGAGGTGACTATGAAACTCTTTCCGATGCTGTTAAAGATTTATCTCTTGAAATAACCTTGCTCAACCTAAGAATAGAAGCCCCTGTGGATGTTAAAGATTTAGTTGAAGCCTTATCTAAACTTCATCCTGGAATTGAGACGCTCGATTTTAATCTTAGTTCTTTAGGTTTAAGAATGAGCACAAGGGAGTTAATGCAAGTCTTTGCTGCTATTCCTAAGCATGTAACGACACTAAGTTTAGCCAACAATAAACTTGGCACCAAGACAAGTGAAGAATTAGCACAAATCCTAAAAGCAATTCCTAATCACGTTATGTCACTTGACTTAAGTAATAATGATTTACGCGCAGGGCAGATAATCAAAGCGTTTCCCAATCACATTAAAACCCTTAATTTAAGCAGTAATTGTTTAGGTGATAGTTTAGACTTAAAAGAGCTAATACAGTTACTTCCTAATTCTATTACATCACTTGATTTAAGTTACAACAACCTTGGCAAGTCACTTTATGGAATAGGAGTGCTATTAGCTTGTATACCTTCTAATATTAATACTCTTGATATAAGCGGAAATAACTTTACTCTGACAGCGAATGAAATGGAATTTGTACTCGAATTTCTTCCTAACCATGTTCGTAATTTAAAAGGATTTATTAATGTGGTTTCAAAACGAGGATTAGAGTTAGCTCAAGTGATTAGTACCATGCCTGAACAGCTAACTTCGCTTGACTTAAGTAGACAACTCATCGGCTATTTCGACCCCACAATAGAAGACGTATACGTATTTTCTGCAGATGAGCTAGTTCCAATGGTGAAAGCTATTCCTAAGAATATTATTACACTTGATTTAAGTCATAACCAGCTTAACGAGATGGGCAGTAAAAGCTTAGTACAAATGTTTGCAGCACTTCCTTCTCATATTAGTTCGCTTAATTTATCGGATAATGGATTTGATAAATTGACAGCAACAGAGTTAGCACGTATTTTTGCATCCATTCCTAAACAAGTCTCTTCATTTAACTTAAGCTCAAATAACTTTGGGTATCCAGGCGTGGAAGACTTAGCACAAGTATTTGCTGCAATTCCTGCTGGTGTTACTCACCTTAATTTAAGCCAAAACGAGTTTGGACGAAGCAAATATCAATGTAAGAACTTAGATCAAGCGTTTAGCGCGCTGCCAAAGCATGTATCTTCACTTAATTTAGCAGGTAATAAGTTGGAGATGCTCTCTGTTGAAGAACTAGAAAAATTTGCCGGGACCTTACCTTATATAAAAACAATTGAATTGAGTTATAAGGAGATTCGAGAAATGTCGTTTGAACAGCGACAAGCCCTAAAATCAGTATTTAATAATGTAGAGAAAGTAATTTGGTGTGATGAGCAAGGAAGTGAACTTCAATTTAAAACAGGCCATGCATTACTTGAGACGCAACGTTATGCTCGGGAGCTTTGCGGTAAGTTAAATTCCTCACCCTCTAAAGGTGGTATCTTTTATAGTTCTAGTGCTAATGGGGTAGTAGATAAGGCGCTCGAAGGCAAAGAGGAAGTGCAGCAAAGAACAGTTACTTACCTTAACTAAACATAACATTTATTTTAATTTTAGTAAGTTTGAAGTTTAATTTAATATTTAATACTTAGTGGTGTTTACCACCACTAAGCTTTGCTTTCTTTTATTAACTAGAGCACTTTCCTAGCTTCCATGTAGCATGAATAGCATTAGCTAGCGTAATTATGGCTTGAAAGAAATGAAGCTAAATAGCTAGTGGAGAAATGATTTCTTCAATGTTTATTTATTAATAAAATTAAAAGAGATAAAAAAAGTATACTCCCTCAATTTGATTATCATGATTTCAAAACTACAGAATGGCTGTTTGTATTGATTTTAACGTTAGTAATAAAACTATCAATTTCCATTTTAGAAAGTAATAGTTTCCAAATTAATAGCTTTTCGCCACGCAATAATCATATAAAATTTCTGAACTTATTCTTATACCGGGTAATTTATTATGTTTTTTGTAGCGTTAAATCCTCTTTTATTTGCAGAGGAATCTGCTTATAGGCAGGCTCAAAGATTAAACGCTGCTGCTAGTGAGGTATTAGAGGGTAACTACATAAATTTTAGCTTGTTAGTAAATATCTTTAACTCACTTAGTTTTAAAAAGCACATGCAAAGTGAACCCGCCTTAAAAGCACTCATTACTAAACTAGGGGCTGAATGTGAGAAGCAAGCTAATACAGGGCAAACTCATACCATGGTATTACAGGCACTTTTATATACTTTCGATGTAGGCTACTCCATAGATTATCCTAAAGCGAAGCAATATTATTGGGAAATTCTGCTGCAATGAGTAACCGCGCTTATATGTATGAACAAGGTTTAGGAGGTCCGATAAATCTTGCGGAAGCTATTCGACTCTATGAGTGTGCCATAAGACATGGCTCTACTACAGCACAAGATAATCTTAAATGCATTCCTATTTATAAGGATCTAGCGAAACAAGTGTTCGCATCCCTTTGGAATGATTTAATCACAGGCCAATCGCTTACCCAAAAGACTTTACGTGCTTTAATTAAGTACTGTAAAGAAGACGTTTTCGTTTATTTAAAAGCCTCACCTTTAAGCACAAGCCTTGTATTTTTAAAACAATTAAAAACTAATCCGCTGCACCCTATTGCATTAATTCTTAATGATGGGAAAAAAGATCATAGTCAAGAGTTTAAATTGCTTATGGCGCATGCCCAGTCATTGACAGAGACGCGCATCATTTTCTTTAATCAAGGATTTAAAAAAAATGAGTACTCATCCTTTAATTGCTTACCTGTTGAGATGGAAGAGTATTTATTTTCTTTTATACAGCCCGGTTTTGAGCTAGATAAACAGCAAATAGACGATAACCAATCCAAGTTCACATTATAAAATTAATATTTGTTTATAGAGGAGTCAACCATGCGAGATATTCAACGAATAGTAGAAGAGCCAACTCACACTGAAAAACACTATGAGCTGTTGACTCCTTTTATTTTAGGTGACAGTCTCAGCAAGATACGCAGTTTAGGTATTCATATCGTACAGAGATTAGGCGAAAAGGTGCTAGAAAATCCCATCAGCCCTAAACCAATAGATGCTGAGGGTTGGGTATTTTTAGTATATTGCACGCCTGAGCAAGCGAATAAAGCGTTATCGCTACCTTTTGTTCTAAATATAGAATTACATAAACCATCTTATCCGCGCGAAAAAATATTATCTGCTCTTAAATTAAATGTGGAACTCACCATACAATTTTTTTGTACGTTTTCCTCCGTATTAGAACAACGCCTAAAAAAATATATGGCTAATCCACAAAGTAAGTTTAAAAAAGACACTGGCATAGAAAAATTTGGGTTATTTTCAATTCCCATTAATAAGCCTGAAGAAATTCACATTATTGATGAAATAGCAAAAATGGATGAGGTGCAATCTGTAGAATTTTCTGGCCCGCGAACTTTATTATCATAATTATGAATATTATGTTAAGTAAAAATTATAAGCTAAATAAATGCATATTTTATGCGGTTTTGTTGCAAAAATAAGAGGGTTGTATACTAAGCGAATTTAGCAAGTTCTTTCTATGAGTTTGGAAAATCTATCCGATTTCAAGTGGCGCCATTTTCATGACGAGACATTTTGCAATGCGTGCGCAATTATTGTAAATATGGCGTCAGTTATCTTAGTTTAGAAGAAATGATGGCGAAACGAAGCATGTCAATTGATCACACCATTATTTATCGTTGAGTTCAGTATTATGCGCGCCATAGATGAGCGAAGTAATACGATTGATTTTTATCTTTCTCATCGTCGTAACACTAAAGCGGCAAAAAGCTTCTTAAGTAAACTTATAAAGAATAATCCAACTTGGGATATCAATGTTATCAATACGGATAAGAATCCAGTTTATAGTTAAGCTATTTAAGGATTGAAACAGGAAGGAAATTTAGCGCCACAGGTCAGTCACTTGCAAATAAAATACCGTAATAATCGCCTGGAATCAGACCATGGCAAAGCATAAACGTCTTATCAATCCGGTTTTAGGTTTTCACTCCAGCTTTCTTTTCATTATTACTTAATAAAAACGAGCTAAAATATTATAAAAAAGAAAAAATTAAATTTATTACGCAAATGAATATTTTAATTAAAGGATATGAAAAAGATTTAAGTTCACTTACTTTATTTAGGGATACAAAAAATTGTAAGAAAGATAAGTTGCTAGAATTAAAGTCAGCTTTAATAAATTGTACCAATCTTGATGACGCTTCTATATTAACAAAAAAATTACTCAGTGATTCTTATTTTTTAAAAGGAAGTTTATCACATAAAGCTAAAGATTTTTTATCTAATTATGCTGAGCGACTTGATGAAATAACAATGAATAATAGAGGTGGAAATCAGTTAAGTGCTTTTGGAGTTTGATTGTGAAAAATTTTAGTTCCTGTGACAATTATTATTAAATATTTACATGGTTTATGGAATTTATAACTCTTATGAGGCTAAATATGGATACAAAGTAGGTTTAGAAATATTAGGCACTTTAGAAATATCAGCAATGGCTAAGGCTTTATCTTGATGCATTCGTTTAATAGCTTGAATTTTGGAAGAGTCCACTTTAAGGCCCCTGTTTTTTACCCCTTGCACGAGCAGCAGAAAGACCTGCATGGGTTCTCTCTTGAATGAGGCGTCGTTCAAACTGGGCCATCGATGAAAAAATATTAAAAACAAGCTTACCAGAGGCTGTGGCTGTATCAATGGCACCATCACAGAGCGACTTCTTCTATCTTGAAAAAGTTTTCGATTTTTTTAATGTTAAATTGAATTTTTGTCAGATAATAATATTGCTAAATTTAGTACCAGGGTAATAGAGGGGATAGTTCGTGATATTATAACCCCTAGAAATAACCTTAATGGTCCTTTTCAGCAACCAGATTAAATTGTTTGATTACATAACATTTAATGAAGTTTCTTTTCCAATTTAGAAATAAATTGTTTCCAAATTCCTATATTCTCATGAAGCTTTTTTTGCATTAAAATTAAATAAAACGTAAAAAGATGATGCAGTATGTTAAATTAAAAAACGTCCTTTTTGCCTTATGATAAAGATATATTAAAGATTGGTATAAATAATATGAAAGAGAGATTCATTTATGGCGTAGGTTCTCCAAGAGAGACTGTAACGAAATGGCGAGAACAAAAAAACCAGTGGGAACAGTTTTTTTCTAACGAGGTTATCCACCTCTCCATTCCAGCGCAATTAATCATTTCTTGGGCTGAATTTAATAGGGCCACTAAGAATTTATTTAGTGTTATTCAACGTTGTAAACCTGTTCCAGGCTTATCTCTACAGATATTAGAGAAAGAGATTGAGGAATTTAGGCAAGGATTAGGGAAATATTTAGTTAAAGAGGGTAAAAAGCCAGAGACAGATAATTTAGCCAGCCTAATGCGCGCATTAACATTATTAGTCGAAGATAGCCAGTATAGAAATACAAAGGATTCTACTGATAAGCACCTTAAAGATAAAAGTTTCAAGAAAAGAAAATTTCTGCTAGTTGATTTTGACAAGACATTAAGTGGCATGAATGCTTTGAGCCAAACAATCTGGATAGAACCTACTTTAGCTCGTATTAAAAGCGAGGCTGAAAAGGGTGCTGAAACTATTATTTTTACCAGTATGGATTCGTCTATTTTAAAGCAAGATGTATATGAAAATACACAATTTAAAGAATTAAAAAAGGCTACGGCTCTGGATACAACTTCTCTTGAGTTGGTAACTCGTGCTGCTGGTGTTGCAAAGTTAGAATCTCTTTTAGGGGGGGCTGATGCTTTTGTAAGAGTGATGACACCTCACGATGCATTAGCTAATTATCCTATCGGACAAAGCTATGAAACATTACATAAGCCTACTTATAAAAAATTTTTAACTCATTTTAATGAAGAAACATATAAGATTAACCTTAGTGAGTTGGAAAAGGATAAGGACTATAATCAATTTTTACTAGATGAGCTTTATCTTACCCGAGTAGATAGTATTATAAATATGCTGTTAAAAGATAAAGGAGGTAATATAAGCTCCTATACAGCAAATAGCTTTGAGCCTCTCAAACATTTAATTAGGGCCTATGCGCCAGAATCTTCTGACAAATTTATCAAACAAATAGAAGATATTACAGCAAATATTCAAAGCAAAAACTACGAGGCGGCAAAATCAGCACTTATAGTATTAGATGAGCTAGCAAAAAAAGAAATTAAAGAGCCTAAAATAAATCATATAATCGAATTAATGTTAATTCAATCAATGATAGCGGTCTCTGAAATTCGAAGTCATTTTGAAGCTTTTTTAGAAGAAAATGCTAGTCGATTTAATTATATAAAAGTTAGTCAAGCTCTTTACAAATTTACTAAAGATGCTAGCCAACTTAAGCTTCAGCATACAGAAAAATTTTTAATGTCATTACACACATTAAAAGAATTAACAAAAGATGCTCAACCAGGAGATGTAATTTCTATTGAATATTTAGATGATAAAGAAGAATGTCTTAATGAAATGTTAGGGGCGCAAAACTACTTTGTTAAAAAATTATGTGATAAGAATATTACCATTCACCTGAAAACTACTATCGTCAAGAGTATTTCAGCAGGAAACTATGAGCTTAAGCCCTATAAAGAAACTATAGTTGCAAATAGCGCTCAAAATAGAAAAAATAGAGCGTATTCTCAGGCCGTAACAAAAATTTATCAAGCTAATTTAGAGGATATCAGAAATCGTATTGATAAACACACTTATGATTTAGCTGGAGGCGGTAAAAAAATAGGTGATAAAAGATATTCTCACAGTGCTTTTGAAATAAGAAATATTATTACAAAAGTATTAGGAGAGGGAAAACCCATATCGCATCAACAATATTCTCGTATAGCCTATAATATAGAACTTATACTGTGTGGTAAATTAAGAGAAAATAAAGGTAGTTGGTTTTTTGGTTTAGGTAGTCGGAAAGACTCAACAGCTAATTTATATAAGGATATACTTAAATCACTTGTCTCAATACCTAATATACCACAAAAAAAAGTTGAAGCTAAAGAAGAGATAAATTATAAGAGCGCTTTTACTATTATCAGGAGACAGTGATATTATATTACCCTGGCGTCTAAAAGTTGATTATTCCCAAGCAGTATATTTCGTTTCACTTTTCTAAAAGAAGTTC
>NZ_CAAAHX010000023.1 GCF_900639865.1 Legionella gresilensis | reverse complement strand
GAATGATAAAAATAATGGTATCAAACATTTTCTGATACCTATTAAGTTTGCCTTTTCTTATAAAGGAATAAAGCAGCTATTTAGAGAACTACCAGATTTATTACTATTAGGTTTTATTTTTGCATTAATCTGGGGATTATTAATTACTTTTAGTATTTGATCACTTACAAGAATGTATCTTGCATTAGCTTGTTGAGTTCACCCTAATAAATTTTGTGCTAAGTCTGATAAATTCTATAATCAGACTTAGTAAAATAGGTATAAGGGTGAATTCAACAAGCTAATGCAACCACCTTTTCGTTATCAAGTGGCAAGCAAACTACCTTATTTGCCAACTTTGCCGAAAACGGTATTTGGTGATTTTTAACGACCTGTTTTAAAGCTTAAAACATGCATAATTTTTCAAAAGAACGCTTGTGCATTACCGAAAATAGTCCATTTAATGTTTTAATTTAACAAAAAAATTAATGTCTATCGTTTCATTTTAAACGAAGGTACTTCATGCAAATCCGGTAAAGAGTGTCTGCGATGAATATTTTTTTGGGGGAACTCAAAGCCAATATAATCATCAGCAATTATGGTAGGATCAAAACCAGGATATTGGTCAGCTTTGATAGTAATCTTTAATTCTTCTAACGACTTTTTTTGAAATCCAATTTTATCATAAAAAATTTCTGCTCCTGTTGGTAGTTTTCTTGTATATAAAATGATCCCTCTTAGATGCGAAAATCTTTTGTTAAACACATCAATTATTTTGGTGCCAATTCCAAATTGAGAATATTCAGGCAAAACGGCCAACAAATCGATATAAACATAAGCCGTTTCTGGTTTTATTGCATATGTTGCACAACCAACAATCTTGCCATATGTAATATTTATACGCTTTTTTACTAAAACTTTCTGCGAGAATAAATTTCACTAATGACAAATCTTTTCCTTGTCTGGTATCCCAATCAATACTTAATTCTGCTTGGCAAACACTTCTAAAAAATGGCATATTAAGTTCCATTAATTGCTAATTAAGCGGCACTTTCAATTTCAACTGTTAATCCCAGATGATCTCTATCTAATAAATCTTGCAAACAAAGTCTTACAAATTGTTTTTTAGAATAACCTAAAAGCTCAGCATAATCTGCTGCTTTTTTAGGGCTAATAAGCCGTCGACCGTGTTCAATATCACATAAAATTTGTCGTGATACACCAAGAAGCTTAGCAAACTCAACTTGACTTAATTCCTCTCCTTGTCTTATAGCTCGTATAAAGCTACCAAGGGTTAGTTTCTCCTTTATTAATTCTTGCAATTGGTTTAAGGTTTTTTGAGTCTGTTTAGTAATCATGTTTATGCACCTCAATAATTTCGACAATTTCCATTTGCCCTGACTGGCCAATAATATAAATAGCACGATAAGCTTTCGATAAGCGAATGGAGCGCTGCCCTTTTCTATCACCTTTTAAGGGCTCATCATGATACCCTGGTATTTTTCTAACCTGACTTAACCCATCATGACCAACAGCGTCAATCCAGGCTGTTAATTTTGCTGTGATGTGTTTAGGCAGCTTCTTTAAATCACTGACGACACTTTTTCTTAACACAACATCAAAAATATCCACAGCAATCTCATAGTCTATTATTATTATTACATTATATTGTACGCAAAAAACGTGTACAAATCAAGTGAGCAATAAACATTTTTTTAAATAGAAATAATCTTAATATTGTCTAAATTTTAAGCCTACAGGGAGCCTGCTATTAAGTCTGATTAGCGCACTAATCGGACTTAACTGGACTATTGGAGGCGCGGATTCAGCTCATTAATGCCCTATTTCAGGCAGTAAACTTATCTTAAATAAAATTTATCTCTATTCTTTTTGCCAAATTAAACCTTTGCAGATAGTGTTTGTATTGAAAAAATTGCCTTACTAATATTTTAGCGTTTGATCATTTATATGATTAGCTATAGGCTCAAGTACCTTCGATAAAGGTGGATTAAATGATTGAGATAACTTCTGCACTTTATTTTTTAAATCAAATTCAAACTGGAGGGTATTTGTAGTATGTTGTACGTTACCATCTTTGTTAATAAAAGTTGCGTCATATTGTGCCTCAACTTTACTATCATGAATATCCATCTTTTTAATAGGAAAATGAATGAAAGCAGAACTAAAAACCTCAGATGCTGTTGAAAAACGTTGCTGTAAACTAGTTGGACTATCAGCAACTAATTCTTCATTAGTATAATAACTAAATTGCTCAGAAAAATAATTAGAAATATTTTCAACACTTTGTTGAAATCCACAACGACCTGTAGCATCTAACCAATCAATAAATTTCTTTGCCAATGTCTCTACATCTTGTAGTTGGAAGAAAGAATTTTTCATTTTAGTCCTATTAGAAAAAGCTAGGATGTTAACTTACCAAAAGAGATAAACAAGATCTATTAATTTAATACACATCTTAAACTAATGAAATTAAAATCCAGTAAAGTAAGATTTTCTAAAACTGTTTTAATAGCATGGTTTTTTGGGCACTACCTTGCTTTTTTAAAATAATGATATCAACTAGCTAATGCTGCTAATACATGCTCAGGATCTTTATTTATTGCACGCAGAAGTGCTTTTGCGGGACCCGTTGGCTCCCTTCTCCCCTGTTCCCAATTTCTTAATGTTCCAATATTTACATCAATTAAATGACAAAATTTTTCTTGGGTTAAGCCTGTTTTTTTTCTAATTTCTTTTACATGAACAGCGTCTACTACAAACTCTCGTGAAGGAACACGCTCACCATCAATAATTTCATTCATCTGAGTCATGCTTTCGTATAATCGTTCGAATAACTTTTTATCCATGATTACCACCGTTCATTTAATTGCCGCAACATTTTCTTTTGATCTGCAGTTAGATCATCTTGAATCTCTTTTTTATAAATAAGCAAAAGTCTTATTTGTGAAGCAGGTGTTACATAATAATAAATAATTCTAACACCGCCTCGCTTTCCTTTGCCTTGAGATGCCCATCGAACTTTGCGTAGTCCGCCGGTTTGCTGAATTACATCTCCCGCCAAAGGATGATCAGCAAGATATCTTTGAAACTCCGCATACTCGTCATCAGATAATAATTCTTTCACGTCTTCTGTGAAAACTGGAGTTTCAATAAAAATCATTACTATTCTTATTGTTCTTTGATGTATTAAGTATATAACTTAAACCAAAGTAAGTCAATGGCGTAGTTTTGGTATGTATATAAATGTGAGGTTTACTTTCTACCCTAATCTTTATCTAACGCGAAACAAACTTGAATTGACTCTGCTAACATGGGTTTTGGGACAATAAACTAGCTTAATCAATTCTTACTGGTAAAATTAAGCTTTAGAACACTACATTAGATAAATTTATAGTTATTTATGGCTGTCTTAACTTTTAAAGATGCAGATATATCAGAGTTACCTGAAATAATTAGTTTAATTACTCGTTCAAAATCACACTTTCATCCCAATAAAGAACGGTATGTAACCAATTTTGTTCAAGCCTGGGGACCCAATACTTACTATATTGAAGACAATATCTTACTAATTGCTAAACACCAGAATACAAGCATAGGTATTATTGGTATGCGCGCTCCTTCTTCCAAAAGACATTTTGCTGAGTTGGATTTACTATTTATAGATAACCTATTTATAGGTCAGGGCTATGGAAAACAACTTTGGAATAAGGCAAAGGAAATTGCTAAAAAAGAAGATTGGGAGTCATTTCAATTCATATCGGATAACACTCCAGAAGTAGTTGGTTTTTATGAAAAAATGGGTGCAGCGAGTATTGAGAATCTTACTCTAGCTACAGGTTGTTTTCCTATAATGGAATATATTTTACCAAATAATTAATTTTTCATTCCAAATACTAATGGCTTTATTAAGTTAATTCATGTGTTTTTGAGATATTCCAAATAAATCTCATTACGAAATATTTTACCGGTCTGTTTGAGTTAAAATTTATTTAAACTCCTCATCAAGGCCTGAATAATAATCATCCGTACCAAAAATTTCATTACATCTTTCTTTTACTTCTAGATATTCTATTTTTCGAAAGAGATTTCTCCTAAATGTTTGATAATTTTGATTAGATAGATGTAGAAATTGTTTTAATTCATGCTTATTAAGCCCTTTTAGAATTTCTGTCGGATAAGTAATGGCCATTGCTGGCCATTACTCTCCTAAGAACCGTACGTGCAAGTTTCCCTGCATACGGCTCAAGCCTTTCAAAGGATTCGGTAGAACCCCAGCTAATTGGGTAAATACATCTTAAAGTTACTAAGTTCAGGTTGCATTCTCTCGATCCAATGATATGGAGAGCATTTCATGCTTGGCAACTTACGTTGCTCAAAATACTCTTTGAAAATTGGATCAAAGTGATTAGCCTCTGCCCTTATTTTCCTATGCCTTATAATTGCTAGGTGCCCCATGTTGAATAAATCAAGATGGTCTTTATACCCTGCGGTTTTAGAATAAACTTGTGTTGAGAATATCCAATTTCTCAACCCTTTACTACGAAAGTATTTATTCTTGCACCATTTCCAATTTTTGTTAGGGTGGCGTTTCCTTATCCAGCGATATAAGGTTTGATAAGTGCGGTGATCAATCAAAGAAAATGTATCTTTGGCAACAGTATGACGATAATAATATGCCCATCCTCTTAGTTTAGGATTTAACAGCCTTATTAATTGTTCAGTACTTGCTGCTTTGTTATGACTGATGGTTTTTCTGATATCTTTCAGTATGGATTTGATATTATCTTTAGCTGGTTTTATCAGAAGTTTTCGGCCTTTAAGATACTTGCGGATGTTAAAGCCAAGGAAATTGAATCCCTCCTCAATGTGAGTGATTTTGGTTTTCTCTTTTGATAGAGAAAGTCCTCTATCCTCTAAAAAAGATCCAATGATAGGCTTGACTTTACTTTCAAGTATCTCTTTAGAGAAGCAAGAGACAATGAAGTCATCCGCGTACCTAACCACATTAATTCTATCACTTCGTTTTGCAATGGCTTTAATGGCATTTTCCAGACCATCAAGTTTCATATTAGCTAATGTGGGTGAAATAATTCCTCCTTGTGGCGTTCCTTCCCTGGTAGGCATCAGTGTTTGATTTTCCACGTAACCTGACGAAAGCCATTGTTTTAATATAACCTTATCCATTGGTATATTATTTAATAACCATTGGTGATTGATTTTATCAAAACAGGCTTTAATATCCGCCTCGAGAATCCACTCTGCATTGTGTTTTCTTGAAAAGAGAATAAAGCACTGCTGAATAGCATCAGCAGTTGAGCGTTTTGGCCTAAATCCATATGAATTTTTGTCTGCAGTAGTCTCAGCAATGGGTTCTAGAGCATACAAATACAAAGCTTGCATCGCTCTATCTTTCATTGTTGGAATACCTAGAGGACGCTTTTTGCCATTCTTCTTAGGGATATTAATTCTCCTAAGAGGCTGGGCTTTATACCCTTGTCTCTTTAAGGAGATAGCTGCATTGGCTTTTACCTTAGTAGTTTTCCAAAGGATGTTATCTACACCAGGTGTATTTCGACCTTGATTTTGCGTCACCTGTCTTACCGCAAAGACTTTGGCATAGAGCGAGTGAGTCAGAATCCATTGTAAAGCTTTTACTTTTCCAGGCCGATTTTCACGTTTAGCCTTTGCAATACGCATTTGCAGTCGATAAACATGTTTCTGGACTAGTTTCCAGTTAATGGCGCTCCAATCAAGTAACGTTGCAGAGGCTGCACCAGTCAAAGATTTCGATTTTGCTGTCATTTGCATTGCCTCAATTATTATCAATTCTACAAACTTTCTTACAAAGAAAGACCTGCTGGACGTGGGCACACTTTCGTGTTGGAGGCTGTTTCACTCCATATTCACACCATTACAGCATGACATTCGCTTTTTCCAGCATCCTAGACCTGCAAAGTTAAGGGTTAACCTCGCGGTTAACTTTCTCTTGCGAGAACTTTACAGGGTTTCCACGTTCCGTATGAATGAGCGCACCGATTTAGATGCCTGCTATCGACCGAGAAGTTTAATGGTCACGAAATACTTTTGGACAAGCCATATTTCCAACTTCTTTTACCGTTTTGGTCAGAGTGTCTCAATCACTTTCACTCTTTGGATATTACGGTCGTTACACAGATTCAGATATCTTCATCATGTCGGTTATCTAGCAACTTATCCGGTTGTGATTACCAGAAAGAGGCGTTTCTCACGAAATACCCCCATGCAATAATGCATCGCCACATTGTCAAGGCAGCTCTTTATTCATGCCTCTAGATTCACCTGGTGACACAGGTGGTTCCTGACTAGTTGTAGGAACAGCTCTTTCATACGACTTCGTGTCGCACTATCCATATATCCACACGGAGCGTAACAACCCGCGGACTAGTGAAGCTATAGTGTGGGTATGTGGGTAACAAACACAATTATAGATAGCATTATCCATAGGAATTGAATTATAAATAATCAGTTAAGGCCTGTCCCATTAGCCTTAGTTCAATGAGCTGTCCAAACCATCTTGCCTCATTTAAATCAATTTTTAACAACAAAGGGTCTTCGGTTTCATTTTGGTATTTAATAAAAAAATTACCCTGCTCCTTGTAGATTTTATTGAGAATAAGACCGTATTTTTTAAGGTAAATTAAACCGTATCTGGCACCTTCTAGTGATTCGCTTGGAGCAATAATAGCTAAGCTTTGATTAGGCCAATCACTATGACAAAATCGTTTATGAATAAAGAAGGCAAAACTCTCTTCAGGATATGAACCAACTATAAATTCATTGTTTATTTCTGATTGCTTAGAAAAATTCAATATATCCTAATTCCAGTTTAAAATGGGAAATTTCCTAACTGAACTTGTAGGCTGATTGGTTAGCTCTATTTCTAATAAGGTTGGAATTGAGATATCAAAAAATTGAGCTAACTTTTGCAAAAGCGCCCTTCTTGGCTTTTTAGTTTTACCTGATAAAAGATGGTGTAAGGTGGGTTGAGGAATTTTAGACTCTTTGGAAAGCGTTAGAGTATTTAGACCCTGCTTCATCATTAACGCGTGTAAATTTTTAGCTAGTGTATTGCTCATTATCGAATCATTCTAAAGTGAGATTTCAAACTTTATTGATGGTCTTAAGTACTAAATGTTTGTAATCTTATGAAGTTAAACCTAATGTACTTTTTCTAAAATCAAAGTCTTGTTAACTAATTGTCCTAATTTGCCTTCCTGCTGATACACAATTTTAAAACCAAGGGTTTGTCAAAATTCAAATACTCGCTCATTCTGTGCTTAAATAATGCAGCGCATTTTATCGGGTGAAATAGCTTGTTCAAGCACATTAAAAAATTGGGCACCTAAACCCTGCGCTCGGATTGCAGTCCATCAAAACAGCTTTCACACTTTGAAACAATGCGAATGTTAACAGAACAATTTAGTATATAACTGTAATTTAAAATTTAAGGTTTTTTAGGTTAATTTTTTTCAACGGTGCCAGTAAAACTATTTTTAGATTCATCCGTTGTTGAAGATATAAGGTTACCTGAATTCGAAAAAAAGGAATTCTTTTCTAACCCCTTGGTTTTACTGGTATCAAGACTTTGAGTTTTGTCTCTTTCCCTAACAAATTTCTCTATTTCTTTGCGTACGGTTTCATTCTCGATGCAATCTAGTGGCTTACGTCCTTTTTTGTCAGCAAGGTTGATATCAGCACCAGCTATTATGAGAGCTTTTAATATATCCAAATTTTTACGCTCAGCTGCAACATGAAGCGCTGATTTTCCCAGGATATTTTGATGGTTAACATCAGCTCCATAAGTTATCAGAAGGTTTATTATGTCAATATAACTACAACGAGTTGCAAGTATAAGATAACTGTCATCTGTATCATTGTTAAATTTATTAGGAGACATTCCTGCTTTAAGTAAAAGCTCGACTGTATCTTTATGGCCATTACGCACAGCCCAAAACAATGGTGTAAGAAAACTTTCAAAATAATAGTCACCTGATACTTGACGAGTAGTTTCACTTATTGAGCTATCTTTCTTATCTTTACCAAAAGATAGTTTCATTAAAGTAGTTAGGAGCTTATTATCGCCATTAGCTGCTGCTACACTGCATGCTTTTTGAATGTCTTTATTTCTTAGTAGACCATCTTGAATAGCCTTAGTTAAAAAATCAGAGCCAAACGCAGCAGCAATGACGATAGCTGCTTGAGTGGAATTTTTATCTTCTTGAAATAATTTTTTAAAGTGGAATACATCAAATAGATTAGCCCGGTCATTTTTTGCAGCCCAGGCAAATAAAGTCAAGAATCTCATGTTATCTAAAAGTTCTTCTTTTTCTTCTGCAAAAACTCTATCCAATTCACTAGTTGGATTTAATAATAAAAATTCACCAATCTCGCATTGCTCTTCTAATAAGGGATCTAAATTTTCATTCCGACCGGCTAAATTATCTGAAATTTTCTTTTTGAATTTGTCTATCCTTAACAAATCACACCTCATAAAATTTGAGGGCGGAACATCAAGGAAAAGATCATCAACAGACCACTCAGTTCTTTTTTTCAATTTTTCCTACCACTAAATATGGTTTTTTGTTTAAAAAATCTTATTATAAAGCAATATTAATACATATAGCAATATTTAAAGCCAATTTATAGTGTAATGAATACAAGGTATAAAGCTCCGTTGAAAAAATACAATTAACATCTTTTGCCAAACAAGCATTAAAGCGCCTTTATAAAGAAGATATTCCCTATAATAAAAGCGGCATTATACTCGCTGTAATAACGCCTAAGTCACACTTACAAATAGATTTATTTCATCAAGCCTCTGATGCTATAGTCGCTCAATCTGAAAAAGTAATGTCGATAATGGAGTGTATTAATAAAAGAAATGGTACATGTACCATTCGGCTTGCAGCAGAAGGCTTTCAAAAGAAGTGGACGATGAAGCGAGAAATGAAAAGTCCTTGTTATACAACTTGTTGGTCAGAATTGCCTTATGTAAAAACAAAATGAAAAATAAAATTGAAGTTGAACTTATTTAAACTAATTTAGCACATTAACATTTAAATATACCATTACTAGGCAATGGAACTAAGCAAAATCTTAAGTATCTTTATTTAGAATAAAAGATATTATGGCAGCGTTGCAAATACTATAAAAGATAATAAACGTTAAATTTTAGGTAGATCTCACTTGTAAATTCCGAACTGTTCATTGATAAAGGCTACTTCATTACGTGTCCATTTCTTGAATTGTCCTTTTTTAAACATGCGCATGATTTCAAAACCCTTAATCGTAGCATAAGCGGTTTTCATCGATTGGAAGCCCAAGGTCGGATTGACGAGCCGTTTAAGCTTACCATGATCGGCTTCCAGTCGATTGTTGCGGTATTTAATTTGATGATGTTGAACATGGGCTGAAAGGTGACCTTCTTTTTTTAGGGCTTTAATCGCTTGACCATACGCTGGGTTTTTATCGGTATTAATGACGCTGACATCACAGGTAGGATTGTGATTAATAAGCTTTTTCAGAAATCGTTTTGCGGCAAGGGTATTACGCCGATGTGATAGAGAAAAATCAATCGTATTGCCGCGCTCATCAATAGCACGATACAAATACTTCCATTCGCCTTTCACTTTAATGTAGGTTTCATCAAGGTGCCACCTTCTAGAATAATCCCTTTTATACCATTTTAGTTGGCGCTTCAGCTTCGGTGCATAATGCTGAACCCAACGGTAGATCGTAGTATGATCGAGCTCAAGCCCTCGTTCCTTCATCATCTCTTCTAAATCACGGTAGCTAATACCATACTTGCAATACCAGCGCACGCATTGCAAAATCACTTCACCATGAAAATGGCGCCATTTGAAATCAGCAGGATTTTTTAAACTCATTAAAACACATCTCAAAGGGTGGTAAGTATACTATCTTCTTGTTTTTGCAACAGCGCCGAAAAATGTGTAGGGCTTGCTTGTTGCACCAACAATAGGAAGTCCCTTAAGACCGCAGCTGAAATGCTGCAGTTATTAATTAAGTTAAACAATCCCATAATTATACAATTTATAGAAAAATATAAAGATATACAAGATAGTAATATCTGGAAGGTATTGCAATGGTCTAGTGAATCTACTCTTCCAGAAAGAATTAGACCTTTAAATTCCAATAGATTATTTGTAATAAAGCAAGATTTAATTAATTTAGAAAGCAATGATCATAGGCCAGAGTTTTTAGAAAAAGCGACCATGTCTTCGCTAGTTATTTAGTTTAGAATCTTTAAGATTAAAGATTCTATTTCTATTTTACAATCTTAGGTTGTCAATTTATTTGATTTTAAATTTTGAGAATATTCTTTTTCATTTGGATCAGGACGATACGGAAATAGGAAAAATCGATTTTTTAGATATTCAATATTGACAGCCTCACCAACTTGATTATTAGTCAACTGCTTATTTAATGATTCATGAGCAAATTTTTCACTATGGGTGGATAGAATTTTACCTTGACTTTCTTTTAGTGCCTCTTTTAATCCCCTTCTTTCTTCAGCTTTTTTCCTATCATATTTCCGTTGCTTAAGAAGATGTAATTTTGTTTCTGCTCCTGTTTCCGGATCTATAGCTTTTTTTGCATAGTACCTATCATTATATTCTCTTTTTTTAAGTTGTTTATATGTTAATTCATTATCTGGCTTTTTAAGCTTTCCCATAGTAATATCCTTGTAGATTAAAAATTATATTTACTTCATTTAAATCAACGGAATGTTCTTACCTACTTTAAGTAAATTCTTTGATTATAAATTGGTGATAGTATAAGTNTTTTTGGATAGATCTCAGTAGATTTCAAATTGTTTGATAATAAATGAGCTTTCAGTTTGATTGCCATACGTCCAGATATTAAATTGCTCTTTTCGAAACATCCGCATAATTTCAAATCCCTTAATTGTAGCACAAGCAGTTTTCATGGAGGGAAATCCTAAAACAGGATTGATAAGACGTTTAAGCTTACCATGGTCAGCTTCTAAGCAATTATTACGGTATTTTATTTGCAAATGACTAACTTGTGGCGCTAAATTTTCTTTAATAGCCTGCTTAAACGCTGGATTGTTATCTGTATTGATAATACTGACAACACAGGTAGGATTGCTCTTTATTAATTTTTTTAAAAACCTTTTCGCCACTTTAGCATTGCGACGATGCGACAGGTAAAAATCAATGGTGTTACCATCTTCATCAATCGCTCGGTACAATTATTTCCATTCGCCCTTGACTTTGAGATACGTTTCATCGAGGTGCCAACGGCTAGCATAACGCTTTTTATACCAGTCTAGTCGTTTATTTAGCTCAGGAGCATAATGCTGGACCCAACGATAAACTGTCGTGTGATCAACTAGTAAGCCGCGCTCCGTCATCATTTCCTCTAAATCGCGATAGCTAACCCCATATTTACAATACCAGCGCACACATTGCAGGATTACTTCACCATGAAAATGGCGCCATTTGAAATCAGCAGGATTTTTTAAACTCATTAAAACACATCTCAAAGGGTGGTAAGTATACTATCTTCTTGTTTTTGCAACAGCGCCGAAAAATGTGTAGGGCTTGCTTGTTGCACCAACAATAGGAAGTCCCTTAAGACCGCAGCTGAAATGCTGCAGTTATTAATTAAGTTAAACAATCCCATAATTATACAATTTATAGAAAAATATAAAGATATACAAGATAGTAATATCTGGAAGGTATTGCAATGGTCTAGTGAATCTACTCTTCCAGAAAGAATTAGACCTTTAAATTCCAATAGATTATTTGTAATAAAGCAAGATTTAATTAATTTAGAAAGCAATGATCATAGGCCAGAGTTTTTAGAAAAAGCGACCATGTCTTCGCTAGTTATTTAGTTTAGAATCTTTAAGATTAAAGATTCTATTTCTATTTTACAATCTTAGGTTGTCAATTTATTTGATTTTAAATTTTGAGAATATTCTTTTTCATTTGGATCAGGACGATACGGAAATAGGAAAAATCGATTTTTTAGATATTCAATATTGACAGCCTCACCAACTTGATTATTAGTCAACTGCTTATTTAATGATTCATGAGCAAATTTTTCACTATGGGTGGATAGAATTTTACCTTGACTTTCTTTTAGTGCCTCTTTTAATCCCCTTCTTTCTTCAGCTTTTTTCCTATCATATTTCCGTTGCTTAAGAAGATGTAATTTTGTTTCTGCTCCTGTTTCCGGATCTATAGCTTTTTTTGCATAGTACCTATCATTATATTCTCTTTTTTTAAGTTGTTTATATGTTAATTCATTATCTGGCTTTTTAAGCTTTCCCATAGTAATATCCTTGTAGATTAAAAATTATATTTACTTCATTTAAATCAACGGAATGTTCTTACCTACTTTAAGTAAATTCTTTGATTATAAATTGGTGATAGTATAAGTGTAATAAATTATTTACATTGTATAATTTTAATTCATATGCCACCTATCGAGAATCTAGTATTTTGGAAACCATTTATTTCCAAATCAGAAAGGCAAATACGCGAAATCCATTTAACTTTTAGCCAAATAGAATCATTGAGATTTTTTTAAAGATTTTAAGCAAATTTAGCGTTAGTTATAAGTGAGAAGTATTAAGTTATTTAATCTAAGATAGTTAATCCTTTATTGGTTATTTACAAGCGAGACTTAGGGCTAACAGCCGCGCGCTCCATCGCCTGGCAACAGCTAAAAAAGAACAACATATTTATTTTCTAATTAAAGCTAAAATCATTCTGTCTCTCTTTCACTATTTCCTCTTTTTCAGAAAATTTAGTTTGATTCCCAGAGTTTAATAAGGAGAACCTCGTTAGGGGACTGGTATTAACTGGTTTAGAAGAAACCTCAGGTTGTGAGTCCCTTAATAATAAATTATTATCTTTTGAGGCAACAAAAACAGGCCTTTCGTGATCATTTTTTTTCCATTCTTGAAAAGCGTGCTCCATTTCTTCAGTAATAAACGCACCATATGGAGAAGGGATAAAACCATCATCTATGTCAAACGCAGGCGTTATACCCTCTGTTAAAGTATTTTCTTTTTTTGCATAACTTAAGGCATAACAATAAAGTTGTGAAGGTGAGAAAAATAAAATACTATTTCGAGCAGGCCAATCTATTGCTGTAGAAAATGGATTTTTTTCATACAATAAATTTAACAGCTTCCAAGCATCTTCTTTACCTGTAACTTGGGATAATATTATCGGACCTCGATTAATATAAAGCTGTGAAGTTTTTAAGAAGGAGATTAATCTTTCAATATCAGAGGAAAATTTTTTATGATCATTTTTAGAGTTTTCTATATAGTCCCTTTGTGGGATAAACTTTGGTAAAACAGTTAATGTGGTTGCATTGGCTGGAAATCTGTCGGTAATTAAATTTATTTCTTCATTCTCTAATGTTTTACCATACTTTCCCTTAGCTCATTAAGAATAATATTTAATTCCTGAAGTGTTCTTTCTGAATATGGTAATACCTCACCATTAATAGATAATTCTTGAATAGGGTGGTTTGGATATAATGCAGCTAAGGCATTAATATAGTTTGCATTGTTAGCTTTCAATTTAAATTGAAACTGGGGATACCACATTTTTCACCCCGATAAGTTTATTTATATTTTAGTTTACTACTGATAAAAATTATCAAAAAAATAATATTATCAATCAGTTATTATTTTAATAGAGGTATAGTTTTTGAGAAGGTGTAATTTGGAAATTTATAATTTCCAAATTGGAAAGTATAAATTTCCAAATTACACCATTCTTTAAAAAAAATAACCTAACTAAAATTGTCTACACTTTTATTCCTGCCTAATTATTTTCTATGATTACTATTGCATTAAATTCTAGTTTGCTTTTTAAAGAGAAGTCTGCTTATGATGAAGCTCAGATGATAAGTCGTATTGCTAACGAAATGTTAGCAGGTAACTATATAAATTATAGCGCTTTATTAAATCTCTTTATATCGCCTATCTTTCAAGAAAACTTGAAAAATGATGTTGCCTTAAAAGAACTTATTAGCAACCTTGGCATCGAATGTACGAAACAAGCTGATGCTGGATGCTCTTATGTTAAGTTGTTACAAGCGCTTTTATATTATACGGGTATAAGTTATCCTCTAGATCATCGTAAAGCTATTGATATTTTGAACAAAGAGATCACACTAGGTAATCCTGTAGCAATGACGCTTCGAGCTATAATGCATGAGCGTAGTGAAGGTGGGCCTGTAAATCTTTTGGCAGCTATCCAGCTTTATGATCAAGCAATTTTGTTCGGGGATGATTGTGCGATGCATAATCGGGCCTTGATACATCTACAAGGTTTAGGCGGGTCGATAAATTATCCAGAAATCATTCGACTTTTTGACCAGGCAATTTTATTGGGAAATTCTTCTGCATTGGCTAATCGGGCTTTCATGCATGAACAAGGTCTAGGTGGACCAATAAATTATCCAGAAGCTATTCGACTTTATGACGAGGCAATTTTATTACGAAACTGTTCTGCCATGAACAATCGAGCTACCATGCATCAACGAGGTCGAGGTGGGCCGGTAAATTATCCAGAAGCTATTCGACTCTATGAGTGTGCACTTAGACATGGCTCTTTTGAGGCAAAAAATAACATTAGTATAGCAATTTACCATTATTTTAATGATAGGAGACAAGCAGAAGCGTTGCTAATATACTTATGGGATGATCTAATCAGCGGCCAATCCTTTTCTAAAATAACCTTGTCTGTTCTAAGTAAATATTGCAAAGAGGATGTTATCGCTTACTTACAAACTTCATTATTAAGCACAAGTCTTGCATTTTTAAAACAATTAAAAACTGATAGGCTTCATCCTATTGCGTTAATTCTTAATGATGGCCGCACTGATATAACGAGTCAAGAATTTAAATCGCTAATGAAATATGCTCAATCCTTGGCAGACACGCGAGTAACTTTCTTTCATGAAGAACGTAAAAAAGTAGCGTCTTCGCCATTTAATTCTCTACCTATTGAAATAAAAATGCACTTATTCTCATTTCTGCAGCCTGGAATTGAGCTTGATAGACAACAGGAAAAAGATTCTGGCTTACCCGTCCTTACCCCTTTTGACAAGTTAAGAAAAAATTAATAGCTATTTTAAAAACCAAAACTTTAACCAATCGGTTTATAATTGGTAATGTGTTGAAAATAAAAAATTAATGAGAAATGAAGAAGTACTAAAACTATATAATATCTATATTAGAGGGTAAATAAAATAAATCATAATAGCAGATTTTAAAGTCTACCTCGTGAAGTAGAAAATTTTTTGTAAAAAAGTTCTATATTGCTTAGTTTTAAAATGACATGTAAATATTGGCCGACATATTCTTGTCATCAGGATTTTCTTGTGCTTGGTTAAAAAAGCTATTTTTGTTAGCAGCACTTAACGGTACAACATTATTATTTTGTTTAGAAATAGTAGTTGCTAGCGTCGTTTCCTTTAAAGGGTCTACAAGTAAAAAATCTATAATAGCACGATGTCCCATGCGTAAAGCTATATCAAGTGCCTTTTTATTATGTTGATTTTTAACGTTTCTCTCAATTCCAGCTTGGCAGAGTAATTTTACTATTTCTAGGAAGCCACTTTCTACTGCATAAAATAAGGCTGTATTCCCTTCTTTATCACAAAGTGTAACGTCAGCACCTTGAGATAATAATAATTTGATATTTGGTATAATAGCTGCCTTTGCTGCTAACATTAATGGTGTTCGCCCTTTAGCATCCCCAAGGTTAATTAATTTGCCAAATCCTTTAGTAAATAAAAAGCTTAGCATATTATTAGGTTGATTAGCTGCTAATGTTAGGCCGGTCTTTTTTTCATTAGCCAAAAGTAAATTTTTATTTGTTTCTAAAATAAGTTCTACTACTTGACTATCTTCTGTTTGAACTGCTGCTAAAGCATGTTGCTCTTTTAATAAAACACCATAATTTAAAATAAATCCTATTAATTTTGTATTTCCGGTTTGGATTGCTAATAAAATATGTTGCTCCTTTAACGAAACACCGTGACTTAAAATAAGCTTAATAATTTCTAAAGCTTCATTATCAATAGCCTGTATTAGTGCATTATATTTATTATCACTATCTTCTAAAGGTAAAAGATAATTAATGATAGGTAATTGGTAATGTTGAACCGCTGTCAATAAGAGAGGCGTACTTATATAAAAAGGAGTGCCGTCTATCATATTAAGACTTTTTGTAAAGGTCTTTTTATAACCACCCTTTGCAATATGGTTTTGGATAGTTAATAAATCACCCTGCTTAATAGCATCAATAAGTTTTTTTCGATAATGAGAGGTCATTAAATGTTTTTCTACATATCGATTAAAAGCCTGCTTCATTGCCTTGGTCTCCTTTAATAAGGCAAAAGATAATAAAATAAATAAACATAACAAACAATTTTAATTTATAGCTTTAATAGCCTGCGTAAAAAATTTAATTTTATAAAAATTATGGGAATTTTTTTACGTAGATAATGCATAATTTAAATTGGTAATTTAATTGGTTTTGTTTCAAGCGCTGTTTTTCAATAATTTCAGTGCTTTCTTTTATAACCAATCAACATCAGCTAATTTTGTAAATGCCTCAACACCAGAAGAAGCAACAAAGCCTAATCTTTAACAGTAATTTAGGATTAGTATTTTAATAGTCATTAAGTTATCTGATGATCCATAAATTATAGGCTACTAAATTTAGCTTAAAATGCTTATTATTTTTATAATTACTATAATTTGGAAAGTTTATTTAAGTAGTAATAAAAATAATAGCCTTAGACGAAAATACAATTATAAAAAATGCTGAGTAAGAAGAAAAGTTGAACTGATTTTAATAAAATAAGTTTTTCAGACCAATACATTTGTGACTTAAAGACGACCAGAAATAGTTAGTTCTTCAAAAGCTAAAGTTTTTGTAGATAAGCTTAGCTATTTTATAAATAATTGTTCAGCTTGCTTTACAAGTTTCATTAAATCAATACTTATGCTATGTAAGTCGGTATTTCTAAGCCTAAAGAAGTTATGTATTTAAGAAATATTAAAAAATAAAAAATTTTAATCTTTTATTGCCTAAAGAATAATATAAATGGATTATACAAAACAAACAAAAGTTAGCGCAAAAATTTCTAACGTAGTAGATAGACGTTAAAACGCCACCTAAAAAAACTATTTATGTTTTTAAGTTACTTTGGATGTATAACATGACCGTTAGTCTTTTATTAATCGCTTTTGAGTTTGGTAATATGCTTAATCAATAGATTTGGTGCATTAATTTCTTTAAGGTGTAGTAATCGATTTTATACTATTACTTAAATTATGGAAAATATGAAATTTATTAATTATTTTACTTTTTTTAAAAAAGCAACGGACACAAATAATTATTTCAATGAGCTTCCTGCTGAGATAATAATGTTAATTGCCTCTAAACTTGACAATAATTCAATTGCCAAATTTGGACTGACAAGTAAAGAAAATTACTATATTGCGCAAGATACTACTACTTATATAGATGTAGTAATAAATTATCAAGCTCAACAAGTAGCCCGTATTAATCATCGCTTTTCAAATATTAGTCACTATTTAAAAAAGCAAGCTAATATACATAATGTAATTAATAATTATGAACAATACACTTTAAGTGAGACTATTAATTTAATGGGATGGATAATAGGTGGAGTTACGTTAAGCACATTTTGCGGTTACACTTATGGTTCGTTTACTGGCTGGCTAGGTGGCATGTTAGGTGGTTTTTTGGATAGTTCATTAAATTATATTACAAATGCTACTCCTATTAATATTGAATCATCATTAGGCTCATGGTTAGGGTGTTCTATAGGCTAGGGTATCGGTGGCTTATTAGGTGCTACTGGGAGTGGATTAGCAATGGGATTTTATTATCAAATCGTTACTCCTAAAGAGAAAGAAGCAAAGATAAAACTTCCTAACGAAGCTGAGCATAGTTTAACTAGATCTCTCCAAGAAGAAGCTAAGATTAGGCCATAAAATTATTTTATAGTACTACTACCCCCCTTAAAAGACGTTATGGTCCTAATTGGGTTTAACCATATTATTTCTTTTAATAAAAAAAGAAAGCAAAACTTAGTGATGGTAAACACCACTAAGTATTAAATAATTAAATATTAAATTACACTTATATCCTACTAAAACGAATATTAAGTTTAGTTAAAACCATTAACTGCCTTTTCTTGTAATTCCTCTTTTCCTTCGAGCCCCTTATCTACTACTTCATTAGAATTAGATTTATAAAAGAGGCCGCCATTAATAGGTGATGAATTTAGCTTACTGCAAAGCTCCTGAGCACAACGTTGCGCCACAAGTTTTGTATGGCTTGTGTTGAATTGAAGCGTATGTCCATCTGCATCAGACCAAATCACTTTCTCTACATTATTAAATACCGATTTTAAAGCTTTTCGCTGTTCAAATGACATTTTTTGAATCTCTTCATAATTTAATTTAATTGTTTTTATATAAGGCAGGGAATTGGCAATTTTTTCTAATACTTTAATAGAAAAGCTATCTAAATGATTACCTACTAAATTAAGTGAAGATACATGCTTCGGTAGGGCTCGAAATGCTTGGTCTAAGTGATTACATATTTGATCAAGCTCGTTGTTGCTTAAATTTAAGTGAGTGACACCAGGAGGAATAGCAGATAATATTAATGGCAAATCTTTAACTACTGGTACTCCAAGGCCATTAGAGCTTAGATTAAGTGAAGTGACTCGTTTAGAAATAGAAGAAAAAATATGTGCCAACTCTGCTGCTGCCACTTTATAAAAATTATTACGTGCTAAATTAAGTGAGCCAATGTGATCAGGAAGGGCTTTAACTAGTTGAGCCAATTCTTCACTACTTAGCTCATTAAGCTCGTTGCCACTTAAATCAAGCTTGACAATATTTTTAGGAATAGCTTTGATCATTTGCACTAGCTCTTCGATAGGTGGCCGACGCATATCTTGTATTTCCTCATTGGAACGGGCGATGAGTTGATTACTTAAATTAAGCGAGGTTAGCTGTTTAGGTATAGCTCTAACTATATCTTCTAACTCTTTCCCCTTCTTAAAAATTATGTTAATAATTCCGTCTTCTAAATAACGTACATGATTAGGAAGTGATTCAAGTATTTTTTCTATTTCTACTGCTTTTAACTTAGAATATTCCTCCCCGCCTATATCAAACTTAACAATATTATTTGGAAGTGCTCCTAATACTTGAATAAATTTATTTACCATTGTCTTTTGCAAAAGGTATTTATTTAATTCATATTCACTATTATATCTATCTAATTCAGAATTGTTACTATCATTAAGGTTACTTTCAGAATAACCTAAGTTAAACGATTTAATAGAATTAGGAAGAGCCTTTACTATTTGTACCAATTCTTTACCTAGCTTTTTACCTAAACCATTGTAGCCTAAATTAAAAGAGGTGATGTGGCTAGGTAGCGCTTTTATTATTTGTAATAATTCCTCAACTGTTTTATCACCTAAGTTATTACTACCTAAGTTAAGCGAGTTAATGTGACTGGGTAATGCCTGTATTATTTGCGCTAATTCTTCCCCTGTTTTAGCATCAAGTGCATTATTAGCTAAATTTAAGGTCTTTATATGTTTAGGAATGGCACTAAAAACTTGCTCTAAGTCTTCAGTACTCATGTTAAGGCCTAAATGACTAAGATTAAAATCGAGTGTATCAATTCCTGGCTGAAGTTCTGCAAAGGCCTTTACTAAATCCTTAACATCCACTGGTACTTCTATTCTAATTTGGAGCGAGTTTATATTAAGCGGTAAATCTTTAATAGCATCAGAGAGAGTTACATAATGTTTATTTTCTTTGTTGCTTATCCAAGCGAAAGGATAGTTATTTTTGCGTGATTGCTGCCAACCTAATACAGCAGATTGAAGAAATTTAAAATCATCATAGCTAGGATCTGCGCCATTCTGGTCAGTTCTTACAGAGCCGATTTTCCAAGACGGAAAAGTAAAATTCGTTTGTTCTTTTTTCATTTTAATTCCTCATAAAATTGAGCAAACAAAATATAGAATTTTTTATATTTATTCAAATATATTTTAATTAAATTAAAAATTAATAATTCTTTAAATATTTACAAATTATACAATTTATTTTTGAAAAATAATTTAAAATAGTTATGCCGTGATTTATTTCCAAATCCAATATAATTTACTGAAATACCTTTCTTACAACTTATATAAGATACGCTATTTTCATTATTAATCTACGCAATAAAACACAAGTTTATCATGATGAAAATTTAAGTTATTGAAAATAAACATTTATTTTTTATAAAATTCAATTTTTAAATAATTTTTAATTATCAGGATTTATAGTTCATCTACTAATTTAAATAATTATTTCCAATTTGGAAATTTATAATTACCAAATTAATATATTCAATAAAAAGCCATAATTATGATACAATCAAGTCGCCGTGAAATATTTAAAATTTTTGCACACAAAATTTCTTTAAATACTCTTTAATTTAATAAAATAATACAGATAAAATATCCTTATAAGTTAAAATAATATTACATAGAAAAAATTAGGAATTTAAATTTTTTAGTGTTGTATAAATCAATTGATTTAGTTCTTTAACTAAATCAAATCACTAAAATACTTTTTAAAGTTCTATAACAAATTTTGCATTAGCTATAAAATCTTTAAAATATTAGTTTCGTTGTAAAAACAGCCAACCTAAATATAATTTTTGTTTTTTTAAATGAAGCAAATTGCGTGAATAATTCAAAAAAAATTCAAATGGCGGCACTTTCATAGAAAAATTATTTAGTTATAGAAATTTATAAGAAATGATCTTTGAATAGGGATTAGTAATTAATCACAAAACTATTTATTTTTGGTTTCAATACTATAAGCTAGAGTTCAAAAGTGATTAAACACTCCAATAAGGTATTCTTAAAGAATATTTTATTAATCACATATACTAACTTTATTAAAATTTAATGATTCTGAATCAGAATTTATATCACTTTTTTTTCTGTTAAAACGTCCTTTTTAACTTGTTTTGGCCCTAATATAATAGGTAAGAAAAGCTAGACAGCATTTTAATTTTATATTATCTAAATTAATATTATTCTTTCTTTATGTTAAATAATAATATTTTCACGGAAATCGGTTCTCCTTTGAATTTAGTTTGTCTAAACTCATTAGGCTATATAAGGTATCATTTTTCAGCCTTTAACTTTACTTAAGAAACTTATACCATATTAGGGCACATCGGGTAGATTGTTAACGCCTAAACCCTAATGCATAAATTTGAGCGAGATTTTCAACTGTACCGTATGTACAACTATATTGAACGGGTTCTGTCGGTATCTCCCTTGCATCTTCATGCTCTCTAAAGGTTGTTTGTGAGACGATATTAATGCCCTTTTGTATTGCTTCAGCGTAAGAGCTTGCCATAATTCGATTTGCTCCTACTGTCCATGAAATTCCATTTTCTACAAAAGCATCGGTGCTCGTAAAGGCAGAAAAAGCTCCACTAAATTTCACTGCTTTATCAATTTTTGTTGCTGCTTTTTGAATGGTATCAATAGAAGGACAAAGTATCGTTTCTATTTGAGCATATGCACAAGTTGCTGCAATAAGTGGTAAGGAGAAACTTATTTTCTTAATAAATCTTATATTCATTCGACGTAATCCCTTAGATTCATTTATAAAATATAAAATAAAGCCATTAATAATACTGGCTTATATTATCGAATGCAATTTTAATAGATGGTATAGCCTACACGCATGAAAAATTTTGAAATTAAATGCACTACAACTTGTTTGAGACATCATCAAGAGCTGAAAAGCCCATAGCCTAATTAACTGAGCCTTTTAATGGAATCTATTAATAAAAAATATGGTACAGATACTATTCGCCTTGCATAAGGTTTTCAAAGAAGTGGGCTATGAAGCAAGATATGTTTAGCAGTTTTATTTATATATCTCGATAATTTTAAAAGCATTAATGATAATCTAGACCACAATGCAGGCGATATATTATTAAGTCAAGTGGTAAGAAAATTAGTACTTAGTCTGCGTAAAACGGATACCGTTTTTCGATTTGGTGAAGAGTTTGCTAGTTTTTGTTTGGTTCATATCTAGCTTAGTTCAACATACACATCGGTACCTATTAAATCCAGTTACGATTGGTATAAAAAATAATGTTTTTATTACAGTTAGCATGGGAATAAATATTTATCCTAAATACAGTAAATTACCATCAAGCCTTTTAAAAAAGGCGGTTATGGCAATGTATTGGGCAAAAAAACAAGGCCGAAATCCTTATGCAATTTATAGAAAAGCATTTAGTCAAGATTCTAAAAGACAATTAGAGCTGATAAGTCAGCTACACTTAGCTATTGAAAAAAATTTATTTAGTTTATCAACCTATTATCGATCTGAGTAATGGGCAAATTTGTTCTCTTAAAGCCCTTATACGATGGCGTCATCCTAAAATGGGTCATATTTCTCCTACAGAATTTATTCCGCTAGCAGAAGAAATCCCCTAAATTATTAATATAAATCTATGCCAAATGCTTGAAAAAGGGTTAATAATTAAACAATAAGATACCGAGTTAATTTTATTTCTTACCTTATTAGTTAAGATTATCAAGTTTCAATTTGAAAATCTAATTTCTAAAACTAAAATTTTCTTGAAGTATAGTCCACGATAAGGTTATTAGGCAGAATTTTTAATTTTTGAACCATCTAAATCGACACTAATCTTTCTTTCTGCAATTTTAAACAATAACAGTCCTGTAGAAGCGGTTTTTTGTAAAGTGCCTTTGATGCTTAGTTTGTCTCGATTAAGTAGACTTTGGAAGGTATCATTTATCCAGTCTTTAACTCTGCTTAAGAATCCTCTAGCTTTATCATACTTTATAAGTGGTTTAAGAATCTTTTCCGTTGTAAATTTTTCAAATTTAATTCGCAAATTAACTACAGCCTTAGGTTCAAGTAAGTCTGTTGATTCCATTAATCCTTGAATCTGAGTAGAAAGACCATGTAGTGTTTTATCTTGGTACTCTTTAGTTTGAAAAGCCGAACTCCAGGATGGTTCTTTGCCAAGAGCATTTTTCAATATTTTAGATATAGGTGAGTCATTTTTATGATATTTTAATTCCTCCTCAAGTAAATTTCTACCGAAAGATAATCCCTGATTCAAAACGGTTAATATACTACGCAGGTTTTTCTGCTGCTCCCCTTTTTTATATACTAATTCATTTAATAGCGCATCCTGAACAGCAAATAATTTATAATACTCCGGCTCACTAGTATCAGGTGTCCAATTATAAATAGAATAATATATTCGGTCATATATCTCTCTATCTAATAAATTTATATTATTTATTTCAGAAGCAAAAATTGCTCTTATCCCTAACGCTAAATCATCACCATTATATATTCCTGGTTTTTGTTGGCATGACTTTTGAGCGCGATCATAAACCTTTATTGCGCTTTGATTTGCCGCGTTTAGATCAAACTCTTTTTTAAAAAAATTATCAAGCATAATTAATTGCATGTTTAAACAATTTGTATTATTTTAATACTTATATTGTTTGATGAGAATCTAGCACTTTGGAAACTCTAAATGTCTAAATTGGAAATAAGGGCGATTTGCAAATAATTTAGGACTACTAAAATGTAGATTTCAGGCGCAAATTAGTCATTTTATAATTTTAAAATTATAAACTTTTTAGAAGAAAAGAAACAAAGTATTTAGCTTTTTAATCACTAAGAATTTAAAGTTATAGTAATAACAATGTCTTTAATAGTGCTTCAACTTGAGTTTGCCGGCGCTGTTATTGCTGGCCAAATTCAAACCTTGCCCTTATTCGAGCACTATGAAAATACATTAATAAAAAAACTTTCAATAATGATTCAACCAATTGCACTGTTGTGTTGCGTTTAACTCAATTTGAAATTAATGCGTCAGAAGATTATAAGAATATTCCATTATAATACCAAAACTATTATATAGTTCGCTTTATAAGGCCGTATCTTTTAAAAAAAATGATGCAATGATACCTCATTGTGCAATTTGGGAATCTGCCCCGGTAACTATAACTTGCAATGTATTCGTAGGTGAAATCAATCTGTCTATCATTGAATTATTCAAATGAACTAATTCATTCAGTTATGACTACTAAATTAAAAGCTGTCAATTAGATCATGTTAGGCTTGATGTGTAACGTTTCTTCACCTTTTACACCAGAGCGGGTCTTTTTGCAAGACCATCAATAGCTAATACTAGCTTGGCTAGAGCAATAAAAAAGTACAAAGATTTTATTCAATTCTACAGTTCTACAGTATTTTATTTCCATTTTAGAAAAAATTGGTTTCCAAATTACTGAATTCTCACAAAGTATTACTTGTATTAAAATTATTCAATAAGTTAATTTATGGGGCAATATATGAATTTACAAGAAACTCTCAAAATTCAACAATCAGGTCAGGAGCCGGAAGAGTTAATATTTAACTTTAGTATGAAAAATATTAATGATAAGGGCGCAAAAGCCATCGCGGACGCATTACAGTCAGGCAAGGCACTGCAAAGACTAACCCTTGACCTTTCAATCAATAAAATTAGCGATAAGGGCGCAAAAGCCATAGCCGAATATTTAGAGTCAGGCAAGGCACCGCAAAGTTTAACACTTGACCTTAGTGAAACTTGTATTAGTGATAAGGGCGCAAAAGCTATCACGGACGCGTTACAGTCAGGCAAGGCGCCGCAAAGACTAACGCTTAACCTTGCGGCTAATAAAATTAGTGATGGCGGCGCAAAAACCATTGTCGAAGCGTTGCAATCAGGTCAAGCACCGCAGGAATTAACACTTGACCTTAGTGAAACTGAGATTAGCGATGCCGGCATAGAAGGCTTCTTCGACGCGTTACAGTTAGCCAAAGCGCTGAAAGGATTCACGCTTAACCTTAAAGCAAATGAGATTAGCGATAAGGGCGCAAAAGCTATAGCGAAATATTTAGAATCAGGTAAAGCACCGCAAGGGTTAACGCTTAACCTTAAGAGTAATGACATTAAAGATGAGGGTGCAAAAACTATTGCCGAGGCTTTACAATCAGGTCATGCGCCCCAAGGTTTAACGCTTAACCTTAGTGAAACTGATATTAGTGATAAGGGCGCAAAAGCCATTGCTCAAGCTTTACATTCAGGTAAATCACCCCAGGATTTAACACTTGACCTTAGTGAAACTGATATGAGTGATGAGGGCGCGCGAGCACTTGCTGAGGCTTGTGCTTATCAAAATCATTTTAAACATAAAAAAATAACCTTGATAGGAATACATAAAGATATCCTAGAGGAAACCAAGAAAAATTTAATTGCCCAGAGCAAAGCCATGGTTTTTTCAATTAAAAACCATCCAGAGCTTACTAAGCAAGGTAAAGATACGCTTTGTCGTCATATTCTGCCTAGAATGATGTTCTTTGTTACCCACCCCGAACAAAAAGAGTTTGAGCAGCCTACAAAATCGAAGAAAAGAGATCGTGTTGAAGTTAGCGATGAAGAATTGGGTCAAAATAAATTTTCAAAACTATAGCTTAATAGGGTCTCAAGAAAAGACCCTTTTTGATAATTTTGATTCTATTAAGCTATTAATTTTTAGCAGCAGCAACTAATTATTTATCATTAAACAAACTGTGTTGCCTATAATTGCAAGTACCTTTATAAAAGATAATTGCATATTTTTTGAATAATACGTTAATATATTATCTAATTTGCTTCTGTTGCAAAAACGAAAATCTGTACAAAAATGCATTTTTTGGATAGATCTCAGTAGATTTCAAATTGTTTGATAATAAATGAGCTTTCAGTTTGATTGCCATACGTCCAGATATTAAATTGCTCTTTTCGAAACATCCGCATAATTTCAAATCCCTTAATTGTAGCACAAGCAGTTTTCATGGAGGGAAATCCTAAAACAGGATTGATAAGACGTTTAAGCTTACCATGGTCAGCTTCTAAGCAATTATTACGGTATTTTATTTGCAAATGACTAACTTGTGGCGCTAAATTTTCTTTAATAGCCTGCTTAAACGCTGGATTGTTATCTGTATTGATAATACTGACAACACAGGTAGGATTGCTCTTTATTAATTTTTTTAAAAACCTTTTCG
>NZ_CAAAHX010000022.1:6365-26932 GCF_900639865.1 Legionella gresilensis | reverse complement strand
TTAACTTTTCTTACGCTTGATAGTATTTGCAACGCGGCCAGCAATGTTATATAACTGCGATATTGATAACCGACATGATTATAAAAAAGCCATTGCTCTTTTATAGCGAGCCATTGAAATTGGCAATGCGCATGCCATGAGCAATCGAGCTTATATGCATAGAGACGGATTAGGTGGGCCCGTCAATTTACCAAAAGCCATTCATCTACTTGAATGCGCTCATCGGAAAGGGATTAAAACGCCTTCTTTATATACAATAAGTTCTAATAAAAAATTAGCCTTAGAAGTCTTGGATGTCATTTGGGATGACTTAGTGGCTGGTCAGCCTTTTACAAAAGACTTTACTCTCGATTTTTTAAGTTTTTATGTTGCTAAAAATGAAATCATAACCCAGCTTAAAAATTCACCTCAAGGCACGAGCCTTGTTTTTTTAAAACAATTAAAAACTAACCCTAATCATCCGCTTAGTCTCATCCTTAATCATGAGTACCTTAATCAAAAAAATGAAACGCTTAAAGCACTTATGACAGATGCAGCAACCTTACTTAATACACGCATAACTTTCTTTTCTCAAGGTCATAAAAAAGTTGAACATTCCCCTTTCAATCTCTTGCCACAAGAAATAAATAATTATTTATTCTCGTTTGTTCAACCTAGTTTTGAGTTGGATAAAGAAGAAAACTATTGTTTACCTAAGTTAAAGTACTGATGCATTTTAAAAGGCTTTTGAGGAGGATATTTTTTAAATTTATGCTTCATTTAGAACTAAATATAAGTAATTAGTTATCTATATAGAGCGCGCAGGGTTGAGTCAATATATCTCAAGCTTGCCTGCCTGAATTATTATGATGGAATTGGATGGAATTCAAATTATTGTACACTAGTTTTACAGCAATAGGGTTACACTATGAAATTAAATAGTTTTCAAATTGGTGAATTCTGTAGATAACCTTAAAGAGTGAATCACAGTAAAAAAATACAGCGTTATGTTAATCAGTTTAAAGGAGACATTGAAATTTTTTTTGCCTACTTATAGCCCTGAACTCAATCCGCAGGAATTAGTAAACAAAGATGTTAAGGCGAACTGCAATCACACCAGAGTATTAAAAACCATGGAAGAATTGACTATAAACATTTGCTATTATTTGACAAAAATTCAATTTAACCCCGATAAAATCATTAGCTTCTATAAGAAAAAACCGTAGTAATAGTTAAATAGCTTAAAAATACTTGTTTTGGAATACAGATGCTACATTAAAGCCCTATTCCTTGCTTATATTCAGACTAAAATTAAAAATTAGTTGGTCTTGGGGCTTTTCTTACATCGTTTGTAGCTTGATTAGTATCAGATAAAGTTAAACTTGTCTTTAAGGCATCATAAGCAACATTACCAGCATCAGCTATATTTGATATATCGGCATTTTTTACAATTTTTTTCAAATCATCCTTGGTCAAAAATACGATATTTCCGTCTCTACCTTGTGGCGTTTTCATATAACCTTGGCCAAAAGTATGGCTATGTATGCCATGCCTTTCATAAAGCTCTTTAACAAACTGCTTAGCCTCTGCTTGTGACTTAAATATTATCTTAAGTGCACTATCATCATGGCTTCTTTTTCCATCTTGGGTAGCACCACGTTGATTATTATTAACCATTTGTACTTTGGTTTCAGTGCCAATATTTTGCATTACATTTTTAATTGAAAATTCGGTTAAAATAGTAGCAGCCTCTGCTTTATTTTGGGGAGTATATGATTTAGCTAAGTACGAGTCTAAGACTCTTGGGCGTTCATCATGCCTTAATAAGCGTCCCCTTATTTTATCAATCTTATAAGGAGTATTATCCTCTTCATGGTTAAAAAATAAGCTCCTAGGGGGATTATTTCGTGCATCTTGAGCCTGTTTCACCGGTTGGATTGCAATAGGAGCATTACTTGGTGTGCTTTTAGCTTGTTGACTACTAGGTAGGCCAAAATTAGATTGAGGTTGAAAATTATTTATATTATTTGCATGATGCCTTGCTGAGGTTAAAGTTATTTGATTAGTCGTTAAAAGATAATTCTCTAATCCTTTAAAACGATGAAAATCATTACTTCCAGCAACCTGCCATTCAGCATTACTGTTTTTTCGATACTGATAACTTACAATCTGATTATTCTGAATAATAACACGCTGATTACCGTCTTTATTATATTTAACTGTAAAATCAAATCCTTTACTCTTTAAATAAAAGCCCTGTAACACAAGAAATTTATCAACTTCAGTGGTGTTTTCCCATAAGCCTTTTTTACTTCGATATTGATAACCCACAATAATATTATTTTCTATAATAAGTCGTTTTGTCTGATCACTACTCTCATAATGACTGCGCATAAGCGTAAACTCCTCAATCACAGGCTTAGATACAATTGAACAACTTTTATTATTCTATCATAATTGATTTAATTTTGCACTAAAAGATTATTATTTTTACTTAACTTGTGTGGTTAGAATGTTATATAACTAAGCCTTTATAAAAGGTGTATAAAAACTGACACTGAAAGGGTTCATCAATGGGGCATGATGAACTCTTCGAATAGCTTTAGCTTGTGCCCAGTTATGTTCGTCCGATGAAAAAAGATGTAAAAACTCCAGTATACGACCATCCTTTTCAATTATGGCTCTAACCAATAATGCTTTATGAAACGTAGTATTATCCATAATAATCATGCATCTTAGAGGTAATTTAGGTAGCAAAGCTTGCAAAATCCAGCCCTCAAACGTTAGCAATCCCGGCTTATTTTCTCTCGGTGGTGTTGCAAAAATAAAATGGCTGTATACTAAAAGGATTTAGCTAGTACTTTTAATGAGTTTTAAAAATCTATCAGATTTCAAGTGGCGTCACTTAATTAGTGTGACTTTATAGCAAAAAAGGGCTTTGTCTCAAAAATTATAACATGCGTAAGCCAGTATATAGTCGATATATGCGTAGATAGGACTTTTACTATTAAAAATCTTCTACAAGTCTGTATCAATATGAATAAAATATTTTCTTAATGAATTAGTCATTTATTAATCTAGCTATAAATCCTGATTCATCTACGATATGTCCATGTAATTTATTGCCTTCATCATCCTCTTCAACAGTGAATTTAATCTTATGATTGTTGAGAAAACAATAGATATTTGCGTAGATACAGCCAAAATGAAAACCTCTGACATTTGGCTATTAAACTCAAGGCCTTCAGCTGCGCAAGCTCGCGGTAGAAAAGGAGGACGACATAAAGACTTACAAAATTCAAGACGCTAAAAGAATGTTCAAAATAAAGCTTTAGCCATTGCTGATGTCTGTAAAGTACTTAATACTTCTAAGCCAATTTTATATTGTATTTAACCTCTTAAAATTATCAAATACTTAATTTTTTAATTTTTCATTTATCAATTAAAAAATTTCATTAAATATTATGAGTAATTAATATTCGATGCGTTAGGCAATTCATTAAATGTTTTATTTCTTTCCTCATTAGCTGCCTCATATGCCCTTTTACAAGTTAAAGCCAAATGATGCCCAGATTTATGATTGAAAAATGAAACCATATATTTACTTATATCATAGGGTACTTCTGGTAAGTGATGGCTAGCAAAAAATAAGCCCCGTGTTGCACCTATCGTATAGGATTGCTTTATCAGCGGTATTGCTTTTAAAGCGTCTTTAACATTTTTCTGTCTAAATACCCCAGTCATCGTAGGAAATGCTTTAGCAAGGTGGGGAAAAAAATTAGTATTTTTTATGACTCTTGTAAACTCATTTGGATTATTGACTATATATCGAATTAATATTTGTGCCCCTGTTAGTGATTGATTGGCTAGCGCCAGGATATCTAATTCATCAGTAATCATTTGCTCAAATTCTTTTGGATTATTAACTATATATTGAATGAATAAATCAATTTTCTCTGGAAATTGTCTGACTAAGTCACTTAAATCTTTAACTGGAGCGCTTAAATGTCTTTGAAAATTACAGCGACCATAGAACTTCATGCTTTTGCTTATCAGCTCACTAAATTTTTCAAACCATTGGGTACCCAAAAAATGGGTGTGCATGTTTGTTTCATGGTTCTTAATAGCGGTTAAAACCAACTGACAAAACTCTTGGTTTTTTTCAGTAGTGAGCTTATCTTTTTCCAATTTGTAATAATTGGAAGCAGCATCTTTCAGGGCAGCTCTAAACTGAATTAAATCTTTCAAGCCTAGCAAAATGCTATTATTTTTATCACAATCAATAGCAATTGACTTAATATCGAAGTCATCTTCTTCTAAGAACTGAAATGTTTTTGTTAATTTTATATTGTCTGTTTGTGAAATAGTAACAGGTGTAATACGTAATTCATCTATTATCTCTATAGAGAGTCGCTTAGCATCTGATAAAATGTCATTAATTAAGAAAATAGATGAATCACGCCAAACTTGATGATATTCTTGTGCTATTTTTTCGCGATTAAACCAGGCTTGAGGCTTAAAATCTGGAATGGCGATTGATACAGTTCCAATAATATTATCTCTTTCATTTAAGACTAATCTTTTTTCAGCGACACGATCAGTTACCATACCCATAAAAACTATACTAGCAAGTGAGCATGGCACTAAGATCGCGGGGTAAGGGTAGGAAAACGAAAGAGGCTTATAAAATCCTTTTTTTACTTCACCATCTGTATCAATAAATTCGACCTTGAAAAAATCATGACCTGAGATATGCACCGATTCTCCAGCGCTTTTCAGAATTAATTGGTCATATTGTAAAGTCTTATTTGGCAGAGGCATGGCTTTATCTCCTTATAGTATCGTTATAATGCTCATATTTCAGAATATTAGGAGTATCGACCCAATTCGTGTCAAAATTTCTGGTTTGAGAAATAAGACTATTTGCAATATGGCTTTGTGCTCCGTAAGTTGCGCTATAACACAAAAATTGGTCCTATTGAAAAAATTAAGTTGTAGTATACCTGATCGATTTTGAGTTTGAACTATAAGTACTAAAAATTTAATTGAATTTAAATGGTACCATTTTCATGGGAAGTAATTTGTAATGTGTGCGTTGGTATTGTAAATATAGCATAAGTGATCTTGTCCCACTTTAGTAGACAAGTAATTACGAGTCAATCGCAAGGGGAATTATTAATGACAAGATCGATAAGAAAATATACAAAAGACTTTAAACAAGAAGCAAATACTTTAGCCTTAAAATCACCATCACTAGGCCATACAGCCAAAGAATTAGGTATACCCTCAGCCACACTTCATAGTTGGATAAATAAGCTAAAGAAAACAGATCATTTAGGTAGAGTAAATGTTATTGAAGCTAAGGATATGGCGATATTAATTGAAGAAAATCGTCGCCTACAAAAAGAACTTTCTATCGTTAGAAAGAAATTCTAAAAAAGGCAGCGGCGTACTTTGCTGCTCACCAGAGGTAAAGTACGAATTCATTAGGTGTAATGATTCTAATTTTAGTATTAAGAGGATGTGCCAAATGTTTTCAATAGGACGTAGTGGTTATTATGCTGGGCTTAAAAGAAAACCAGGCCCACGTAAGATTAGTAACGAACGATGAGATGAAAAGATAAGAGCTATTTTTACAGCTCATAAAGGTCCTTATGGTGCTTTGCGTATAACCGATGAACTGCGTAATAATGGTGAATGCTGTAGCAAAAAGCGAGTTGCTAAACGCATGAATAGTTTAGGATTGCGAGCAAAAGCTAAGAAAAAATTTAAGGTTACGACAGATTCAAAGCACGCCTTGCCCGTTGTACCTAATTTATTAAACCGCAATTTAAAGCAACAGCACCTAACCAAAAATGGGTAGGCGATATCAGTTATATCTGGACTGAGGAAGGCTGGATGTATTTAGCAGTTGTAATTGATCTTTATTCCCAAGCTGTAATTGGCTGGTCAATGCAACCCACTATGTCCAAGCAGCTTGTACGCGATGCGTTAATGATGGCTTTATTCAGGCGAGGTTTTCCTAAAGGTGTACTTTTTCACTTGGATAGGGGTAGTCAATATTGCTCTTTTGATTACCAAGCTTTGCTTAAAGCTAACAATATGACTTGCAGTATGAGCCGCAAAGCTAATTGTTGGGATAATAGTGTTGCAGAAAGCTTCTCTCATACTTTAAAAACAGAATTAATTTATTCTGAGCGGTATTTAACAAGGCATAGTGCTACTCAGAATGTTTTTCAATATATTGAATGGTGTTCGAAGACATTCTACGCTAGGATCCATTCCACCAGAATTATTTGAAAGTCAATTAAGAAAAGTCGCATAACTGTGTCTATCAAAACGGGGCAAGATCATTTGCAACATATATGAACTATCCCTTATTGCAAAATAATTTATAAAGATTTAATAGGTCATTTAATTGCAGTCAAATATTCGGCGTCGTAGCGGAGCTTGTGCTCTGATGTAAAATCCGCCCTCTCTGTCGTCATCACAGCCGTGGCATGGAAGTGGCCTGTTGCAAACCAGGGTTTCAAAGAGTTAGTCTAACCTATCAACCATCATCAAAATTAACTAAAGCAAACTGGTGATACTGATTATGATGTTAATGTTAGCTGCTAACCATTGAGTATTAAGCAGCTGCCTTTTGTTGATTGCTATTAAATTCATGACCTGTTTTGATTAGCAAGTGCACCAGCGGCTTTGTTAAGACTAAGTGTCTCTTTCTTGCGAGTTAACCATTCGCCATATTGGCTATCCCTATTTTTACACCAACAAAGTGCAGCTCTTGCACCATGAATTAATAAGGTGCTTAAATACCTATCTCCACGTTTACTAATGCTTAATAACACCTGCTTATTACCGCTTGATAACTGCCGGGGCACTAATCTTAACCAGGCTGCCATATGACGACCATTTTTAAACTCATTAGCATTTGGGATCGCTGCAACAAGGGCCGTTGCTGTTAATTACCCAATACCTGGTATAGCCAAAAGACGCCTGCATGAATCGTTTTACTTGCAAATCAGTTTAACTTTTTTATTTATCCTTTTGATCCTTTCTTCAAGCTCGATTAACTTCTCATAGAGTGCTTGCATCAACTCGCGTGAGCAAGCAGTTAACTCATTTTTTTATCAATGATTGCGCGTAAGTGTCTTTTAACGCCCCTTGTGGTATTGCTATGCCATATTCTAAATTTAATCCCCAAATCTCATTGATTAATGTAGTCCTATTCTTAACTAAGCGACTACGTACTCGATGTAATGATTGAATATCTTGTTGCTCGATTTGTTTAATCGGCACACAGTGCATGGACGAACGACTGGCTGCCTCAGCTATCGCCTCTACATCATTAGCATCATTCTTATTGGGTTTCACAAAGGGTTTTACAAATTGAGGACTAATTAATTTGACCCGATGGCCATGGCACTGAAATACACGAGCCCCATAATTAGCTCCCCAAACGATTCCATAACAATACTACACACAGCTAAATTAGCTATATAGGCAGACAACTTTTCTCGCTCAATCCTTTTTCCAATAGCCGCTTGCCAGAACGATCAACACCATGTAATTGAAAAAATTCTTGGCTATGTCTACCTCTCATGCGCTAATATTCATTATCGAATCTCCCACTTAGTTTCAAATTTTCCAATTTAAATATTAAGCTGGTAACACATGTTTGCCAACTCAGTAGGTAGGATGGTTCATTACATTACGACCTTAAAAATTGTTTGGCAAAATACTTAATGTTTCTTCTTCATTTTTCTCTAGCTCTGATAACTTACATGTTTTAAGAGAGTCATTAAAAAAGGTTAATGGACTATTACTACAGACTTTATTTATATTTTTAGAAAAATTCTGCATTTCCTCTTTCCTTTTAGGGAAGGGAAATGAAAACTGATAAATATCTTCCAAAATTTTTTGTGGTAGATTTGATATAAAACATTTTTCTTGTCTAGCACCTTGCTGAAAAGCAGTACAAGCTAATGCTGCCTTATTTATTTCTAGTTGCCCTGTGAGTTCATTTAATAAATCGTCATCTATTTTATTCTTTCTTAAATCAATGTACAAATTAGGCGGATAATTACCACTCTTTATCTTTTCTAATATAATTTGAGCGCCTTCATTTGTAATGTGGTTATTTCTAAGATCAAAAACGAACCCCTCTGTAAAGTGTTCTTTGCTAACTAATTTACAAATGGTTTCAATCTCTGTAATACCAATATTTGTGAATTGTAGGTCTATATATTTTAGCGATTTGTTAGTAGCTAAAAGTTCTATAATCTTTGCAAGCTGAGTATTTTCAATCGTATTTGTTCTAAAAGATAATGCACTAATTTTTCCTTGGCTAATACAAGCTTGTACAATTACAACCGAATCATCATTCGTAATTCCAGTATTGGTTAAGTCTAATTCAGTAAGAGACGTGTTGTCTAAAATTCCACTAGCAAGTTTTTGAGCGCCCAAATAACCTAAATTGCAACAAGCCAGTTTAAGCTTGCTTAACACACTATTATTTCGTAAAGAAATGGCTAGTTTACTCGAATTAATTCCACAATATAACTCGATATCCGTTAAGAATTTGCTTTGACCAATACCATCAGCTAATACACTAAATAATTCTTCGGAACTTATACGACTTAAGTAGTTAAATCGACGAATATTTTTGTTTTGGTTTAAAGTAACAAATAAATCATTAAAAAAATCTTTCTGTTTTTCCCATGAGTCAAATCTCAAATTAACGTTTATAGCGGTTGCTTTACTACTAGATAGTTCTAAAAAAAATTGTTCTCTTGTTACGTCACTGGGAATATCAATATCTAATGTTTGAGTATTATTGAGATAGCGAAGCATAAAAGTTCTCACGTTAAGGGTAAAAATTTAATATTTTAAAATAAAATTAATCGCAAGTCTCAAGAAACGAACGTTTTTGATAAAATATATACTTTCGAATCCTTTAATGTCATAAGCTGTTTGCTATTCCCTAAAGAGTTGGCAAAGAAGTCAATCTTTTTTCATAATTAATTTTTTTAGGTGGTGTTGCAAATATTATTAAACATAAGAAAAAGTTAAATTTTAATTATTACCCTGGCGTCTCAAGATTGTACACTCTACTTAGTAAATAAATAGCAGTACGCACCTTTAAGAAGCTAATTGTACATACGGGACATCAGATATTTATGAGAAAAATAAAAGTAAAGTAAACGTACAATTTTTAGACGCCCAGGTAATATCATGACTTATTATAAACACAACGGGAAGTTATGTTATTGTTTAAAATCCCATCTGTGAAAACAGAAAATGTAAAGTTAATAACGAGTTTCTCATTATCCTTAGAAAGGCTAAATTTTCCTACATAGCTTTTCATATCTCCCTTGGACATATTACCTGTTTTAGAATATTGGAGTAATGTACCTAGAATTGATTGACCATCCTCATTCCAGCGATAATGTGTAATATTACCTTCTGTCTCGAAGTTTTGATTTACTGCATCAGTAGAGATAGCATCAATTAAAATCTTTTTATTATCAATTTCAATTGATGATGAATCCGAACTCTGCTTAATTACCATGGTTAGTTCTTCTTCGGGCTCATTATCACATGTCCCGACCCAATGACCTGAAAAATCAGCATAACCGTCATGAGATTTCATGATTTTTTGCACACTAGCTTTAGATTGGTTGAGTTTATCGATAAAAAAATTTGAAGTGAAAGGTAATGAAGCAAAACTTGATGTAACGACAGTCAAACCTAAATTGATTAAAAGTAATTGTTTTTTCATGATATAATTCTCATTTAAAGGCAATGATTAAGGACTACAGTGTTTGATATCAATACCAACCTTTCTAAAACTAGATTGAACGATATCAGGGTTTATTTTTAAATCTCGGGCAGCGTAGATAACACCACAAGCCCCTTCATTAAAATCAGTAGTAGGTGTCCAATATTTGGCATTTGCAATAATCATGATATGAAACGTTGTTCTAATTCCAAGCTGTTTAGTCATTAGGTAAAATGCTCTATTAAATACTCCACTGGCCCTATGAACTATGAAACTTTGTTTTTCATCTTCATCATCTGGATATTCAAGCTCTGCCTGAACTAAAAGCTCAGGGTAACTGATACTACAAATGCTTTGATGATTTCTAGCCATCTTTTTATCCACGCAATCTGCAGAATACCCATCTAATGATGGTAGGTCCATAAAACGTATAGCTTTTATAAGGAGTGATGGCGTTATTAAAGTCTCCCCCATACCCCAAGTGACTGTGTTGGGTGTCAAATAAGCTTTATTATAAAGTTGAGGGACTGTATCTAGAAGATAGGCTTTGGAAGCTTGAGCCGCCATGTCAGAAAAAGACTCATTCAATGCACCGGGCTCATCGTGGTATTCCAGATTGGCATGCTGTTGAGTAAAGCCATGCGCTACTTCGTGACCAGCAACATCTAAAGAAACGAGAGGATAAAAATAATAGCCATCACCAAAAGACATCGTTTGTCCATCCCAAAATGCATTGTCAAATGATTTACCGAAGTGAACACGCATAATGAGTTTTTGAGCATGGCCCTTTTCATCTTGCAAAACGTTCAACCCATACCAATCCTTAAAGAGATTAATAATGGTGTGTCCAAAATAGTAAGCATCATTGCCTGCAGAAAAAGAACCATTGACATAATCTTCAACATTATTATTACAGGTATATTTAACTGGCGTTTGATTAAGGTACTCCCAGTCCCATTCTGCATTAACATTGATTAAACTAACTTTTTCATCTTCCAAGGTGCAAATCTCATCCGCTTCTTTGACCTCTAAGGTTGGTAAGCCGTCTTTTCCATACCAGTACTCATGAACTTTTTCATTGCCTCCTGGCCCACCATCTGAATAAGTTTGAATATTATTCCATTGTTTGCTTATTTCCCCGGTTTTTGCATCAATCACGAAAAAAGGCCACACAGGCTTATTGTCTGGCCCTATACTTTTAAAAGAAACCAAATAAACCAATTGTAGTTGATTATTTCGATTTGCTCTGATTTGTAATTCACTATGGTCAGACTGAGTTTTTAGGGGATGAGAATTAGCGTATGACTTCTTAGCCAATAAGATGGCTTGTTTTGAACTCAAGGTTGGATTTGTGTCAAGCTGGATATCTTCGAATAAGTGTCCATTAACTTGTTCCTTATTCAGCATAGAGGCATTAGGATTTTTGCTTACTGTTACTTGAGCACCAATGATAGGAATTTTTTTATATAATTGCTGATAGCGTGTAATAATAATATTATCTTGCTGCGTCCTGCTTACCAGCTTTAAATCATTAACGCCTATAGCTGATGAAGTTTTTTGTTGATTTAGCAACGAAAACTGATTTAGGTGGCTTAATGGTGCTTGGTACAAATTTACATATGTGGCTGCCCATATATGGGAATATCCTAAACCTAAAATAATAGCTATTATTTTTTTTATCATAATTACAATAAATGGATCTAAATCGGCGCATTTTGTCATTAAAATAGACTTATGGCAATATTTTAATCAACTTAATATGCTAGACTAATCCTTAATTAAGGCAAAGTCTGATAGATTTTTAAAACTCATAGGGACTACGCAAAATCAGCGATTATCCTTATAGACTTGTTTTTGCAACAGTGCCTCCTGAATTTATATTTATGAAACTTTTATAGTTTTTGAAACACCACCCAAATAGGTAAGCAACTTGAGTCAATGTAGTATATGCCAGTTCATTTTCCACAGTTGACCTGCGTGAATATCATTTATAGTTAATTTTTGTAAAAATAATTTACACTTGCGTAATAACAGTAACTTAAGAATTCCACTTATAGATTAAAAGCAATATTTATCTCACCTAAAATTTATATTTTTTAAAAGTGAAGATTTTCTACAACACTAACCTATAAGCAAGGAATATATTTCAATATTTGGTTAATCATTTTATCAGCATTTTTTTTATAATTTTCATGATATTCTTGCATCAATTCGCAGCGATCTACGTTACTCCCTTTCTTTTGCTTTTCCGACAAAACTGATAATGTTGAATATGGCGGTAGAATTATACCTACGGCATTAAAAAAGTTGCTGAGATTACCGATAATATGCTCGGCTCCATCTGAGTCACCAGTAATGATAATTCCTCCAACTTTTCCATCTAGTTTAGACTTTTTTCCCAAAAGTATTTCATCATGGAGCCCATCTAATCGCTCAATGACTCTTTGTATTTCTGAGGATTGTCCACCCCACCAAATAGGTGTTGCGAAAATAATGATTTGGGCTTTAATCATCTTATTCAAAATTGTTGGCCATTGATCCTCTTTACCCATGCTCGTAGAATAAGTACCAGGCATGATAGTATGTGAAACTAGTCTTATAACTTCGCTTTTAACACCTTTTTTATGTAACTGTGCTGAGAAAAAATCACAAAGGGTTTCCGTGTTTGACAACCCATCTTTTTTTAAAGTTCCAAGTAATATGATAGCTTTCATTGATTTTTCCTTATATTTATTTTTAATCCATAATTCTTAAAAGTTTATGTGGAAGAACTATTAAAGTGTTAATGCAGACTTACATCCCTTTTTAAAGCTGTACGGGTAGGAAAAGCGATATGCCTTACTCGTTAAAAATAAAAATCATAAAAGCTATCAATTAATGCATTACAACAACTCAATAAATATACTTAAAAATAATTTTTTTATATTTTTTTGCATTTGATCACATTCAAATAAATTTAAAAATTCTTTAAATAAATTGTATTTAACGGCATTAACCCAGTAATTTTTGAATTAGTACTTTCTTTCTTACCATTATTACATTATAAAATATATGTTTGATATTTAGGATGTTAATTTTAATTATTGATAATATCAGAGGAAGGAAAGATGAAAATAAAAATAGCGATGCTCGCTTCACTGATTTTAGCAAGTACAACTCTTTTTGCAGCTTCGACTTCGATTCAAACAAAAGTTAGCATTCAACAAGCAATTTCAGCAGCTGAAAAAGCAGGGTATACCGATATTCGAAAAGTTGAATATGACCATGGCCAATGGGAAGTTAAAGGAAAAAATGCTCAAGATAAAGAGTTTGAAATAAAGATTGATGCAATGACCGGTGCAATCTCTAAGGATGAGGATTAAATTCCGATAATATCCTCGCATCGGTTTTTCTGATGCGGGGAGGAATAAATTACGTCGCTATAAGTAAATCTCTACAACGATTAGCACTGACAAAATAATTTAGAAATATTAAAAGATATCTTGACTGAAAAGCCAATGTAGTATTTTTCTAAATTTAATACAGCGCGCTTTATCTTACCTAGCAGCTTCCTATTCTTATTCAAAATATCTAAGCTTATTATCTAAAGAAAACATGAACAGGAATTTATTGCATGGATCGCAATCCATTTCACTATTTATTGAGTAGTACTGCTTCCCCCTGGGTGATTTTAATTCGTTTATCTGTAGGATTGATTTTTTTACCCGAAGGAATTCAAAAACTAATATTCCCTGAAATGCTTGGTGCTGGCCGGTTTCTAGGAATTGGAATACCATACCATGAAATCATGGGCCCCTTCGTTGGTTGGTTTGAAATAATTTGTGGTTCATTGATACTTTTAGGATTATTCACTCGTCTTGCAGCAATACCTCTAATTATTATTATGATTGTGGCTTTTATTTCGACAAAAATTCCTATTTTGCTAGGGAGTGATTGGTGGATTTTCCAGGTGCGGGAAATTAACCGCTATGGCTTTTGGAGTTTCCTGCATGAATCAAGGACAGACTGGGCTATGTTAATGGAGGCATGTTATTTATTCATGGTAGGAGCTGGCCGCTGGTCATTAGACGCTTATCTAATAAAACATTAATGTTAATTTTTTATTAAATGCAAAGACGGTGTTGTAACATATATGAGTCATCCCTTTTTACGATAAAGCCTAATTTCACCTACTTTAATTAGATTGCCAGAATCTGATGGATTCATAAGGTCGACATCTGATAAAGAAAAACAAAGTTTTAGTAATTCTAATACCTAAGTTTTTGAATGCTTACTACTTCTAATCTCATAAATTTAAATAGCTTAATAAGCCCAAGTCTGCTCTCGTAGAGGTACTTAATGCATTAAAGTAACCTGAGCGCAACCATAAAGCACCTTTGGCTCTTTTTTTTTGTCTAATAAATATTGTGCGATAAAAATACCCAATATTTATTCAGAAGTTAAATCAAATACTTAGTTTAAACTAACTAGGATAATCTTATAATATTATTACTAACGTCACTAGGACAATCTTGTCTATCTCCAGTTAAACTACAAACAGGGACTTCTGATAATAAATCCATCAGTAACTGCTTTAAAAATTTTCTTTGTGGATTGTTAAATACTTTGTTAAGAGGCGGTAGAGTATACTCTGTAACCTCCATAACAACATATTGGGCTTTGCCAAAATTATGATCCTCTGCATTAAAAAACTTCTCATACCATTTAGAAGCAAGACCATAATATTGTTCAAATTCATCACAAATTATAGGCTTGTCTTTGTTTGCAGATTTAATATTATTTAGAATTTCCTTTAACTTATTATTATCTATACGTTGACTAGATAACCGCTCAGCATTATACAAAACAAAGGCATGATTTATGTTCTTATCTGCGTCAACAATGAGAATTTCTTGCACCGTTTCTCTATGACCTGTTAGTAACTGTTCATGTAAGCTATTTACAATACTTGCTGCAGCAGCTTCACCACAATATCCGCTAGACAGTTGTCTGCGAATTTTAGCAGCCTCAACTGCTCGTGAAACTAACCTAAAATATTTCCTTAAATTCTCGAAATTCTTATTTCCTTCAAATAAAGTATCTTTTACTTTACTAAGCTCCTTATCTATAAAACTTGCCTTCTCATCCATTTTTGGTAAATTCTGGCTTCTAATAGCAGATACTTCCATAAATCTTTGGTGAGTCTCAGAACTATCCCAATAATTGCCAACAATCCTATTAGCAAAAAAGCCATGCGTGTTACAGACCGGGTTGTATGACATAGGATTATCATTATCTTGATCATCGGTAGTATCCTTTGAACGAACATTACTAGCTACAACCTGACTTGATAATATTAAGCTCATGAAAAATAATAGCTTAATTTTTTCCTGTTTTGATTTCATAATAATACCTTAAATATCTGTTGAACAACTTAAATTTATATAGAACGAATTAACACAATTATTGATTACGTTGCCTAAATTTTATTTATACGATGTTATCATATTTTATACTATTTGGTCAAATTTTAAATCTAAATAAAGCATATTGAACACATGATTTGATTTAAAAAAGTAAAGACGTTTAAAGTAAATACTTTTATTCATTGATTAATGCTGGTAGAGCCAGGCAACATTAAAAAGATAAATTTAGTTAATTAAAAGGGATATGTTGCAAAAATAAGATGGTTGCACACTAAGTGAATTTAGCTAGTTATTTCTACATGCGTTTAAAAAATCTCTCTGATTTCAAATGAATCATTTTCATGGTGAGTTAGTTTTGCAGTGTGTTCCCTAGTATTGTAAATATGGCATCAGTTATGGCTTTATTGCGCATAAGCTAATAAATTCTTTCCCATCTGTTCGATGTTCGTCAGGAAAGTTTTGATAAAAAAAGTATTTAATTTTTTCAATTTCAAAACCGGCTTGGTTAATTACTTTTTTAAGCGTATCTATTTCAAAGAGGTGAACAAAATCCGGTAAATTGTCGCGCCATTTATCAGAAGCAACCAATTTTGGATTAAACATTCCAGGCCATTTAGCTCCTTCTCTCACTCGTGTTTTATAATCTGGAATCAAAGGATAATAAAAGCTTAAATGAGGCGTCATAACAGTAACAAACAATTTATCATCATGATTTAACCATTTAAAGCATTTATGTAGCCCATTGGTAATTGATTCGCCATCCATAAAATGCAATACATTAGAGATAAGAATCCCGCTTAAGCTTTTATTATCAAAATGCAATTCATCTGGATATTTTTTAGATAGGGTTTCTAGATTGAAGAGAAATTCTTGATCAGTCGATTGACGTAAAATCAATAAGTGTTCATCACTTAAATCGCATGCAATGACCTTCGCACCATTTTTCAAAGCTGGAATAGTAGCAACGCCATACGCAGCGCCAATATCTAATAAAGGCAGTGTCGCAATTTTTGCATACTGCACAAAAGAATAAGCGGCTGGAGATAATTCCTTAAACATCACGCCCATAGCATTCTGAGTTTTAACCAGCTTCTGATCCCACTCGGCTGGCCAATAGTTTTTCTGTTTTGTCATCTAATTTACTCCTATAAGTGATTATAGACAATGAGAGGGATATAGCAGATAACAAAAAAGAATTTTCATCCTAGTAGGACTTAGGCTTTTCAATAGTTAATCTCGCAAAAAGACCGTTTATGATAATAATTTAGTATTTTACTTATCTCAAACGTATAATTTTGAAGCAGATATAAATATTACGCTTACCCGAGTAAAATTCCTAGGAGATTATTTTGAGGCTTTTTGTATTCTTAATATTTGCTGAGTTCATTACTATTGATAAATAAAATAATTGGCTTAGCGATAAGCTGAATTTTTATCAACATTTGTAATTTTAATATTATGTAAGGAATTTCTGCCTATAAGTTTCTTCAAAGTTGTTCTTCTCTAAATGCATTACATTTTAGAGCTCAAGTTTTCTACAATGATCATGATTATCATCTTGACCACAAACTTTAACTTCAGATAGTAATTTTTCTAGAGATTCTTTGATATATTTTCTTTGCTTAGTATTAAAACCATCCCGAAGCGACGGTAAAGAATAATCTTTAACTTCCATAGAAACATACTTTCCTTGACCATAATTATGTGTCTTTGCATTAAAAAATTTATCAGCCCACTTCTCAGCTGATCCATGAAAGTGAGCAAATTCATCACAAATTATGGGGCTACCTTGTTTTGGAGAAGTGATATTACTTAAAAGGTCTTTTAACTGTTGATTGTTTATACGTTGACTCTGTAAAGGTTGACTGTTATGTAAAACAAAAACATGATTAATACTTTTATCTGCTGAATAAATAGTTACTTCTTGTATAGTTTCTCTTTGACCTGAACGAAGTTGTTCTAATAAACTATTTACAATATTTGCTGCAGCTGCTTCACCACAAAAACCGCTTGAATGATCTCTGCGTATCTTAGCAATTTCAGCTGCTTCGGCAACTGATTTAAAATAATTTTTTATTTGTGCAAAACCTTTATGGCCTTTAAATAAAGAATGCTCCTTCTCAATTAAATCATTTTCTAATACCTCCAACTTATTTTTAATTTCTTTGCCATACTGAGACCTAAGTAGACCAACTTGATTAAATTCTTTGCGGAACTTAGGGCTATCATGCAATACTTCATTAGCAAAGTAGCCATGCGTGTTACAGATTGAGCTATAAGGATAATCAACGTCATCACTAATTTTAGTATTTTCTTGTACAGTAGGCGTAAAACGACTAGAAGCTAATAAGCCCCATATAAAAAATCTGGTTTTTGAATATGTCATTTTAATTTTCTCTTGAATATTAGTTAATAAATTACCTAGATATAAAACTCTTATTTAGATAAAAAATAACTCCATTATAAATCAAACTAAACAATTTGACAATATATTGAGCAAATAATTTAATAATAATGCAATATTTAATAGCATAAGTAGGCTGAAAGAGATAATTTGTTTGACTTAGATGCTAAATAAATATAAAGCGATACTATTTAAATTTATTAAGTCCTTAAAAATACTTGCACCGTTTTTTTACTCTAATTAATTCTTAGAAAACGACCCGGCCTGTAGCAAAAGGTAGCGTATAATTAAATGGAAATGAGATATGAAAAACCCTAACCGTTTAATATTGATAGCAATAGCTGGCATATAAGCTTGCATTTGTACGTTACTAATGCCTCGATATCGAGCCTTCGCCAGACAATGATAGTTTTTTAGCTCATTCATCACACTTTCAATTTGCGAGAGTCTTTCTATTAGTTTTTGTTTGAATAAGGTTGTCTGCATAGCCCATGTAACCTGCTGAAATAAGTCAAAATGGGCATGCCTTAGAATGATACAACGTGTAATCATTGTCTAATAATTTACCTGGTTTAAGTTCGTAATTAGCAGGACAGCGGTAAATATCTTTATCTATATCATAATCAAAGCCTGGTGTAACTGTTTGTTGTGAGGCGCCGCTACGGGTACTAAATAAAGGGATATAAGTGGTAATACCCTTTGATTTAAGCGTTGAGATAATATGCCTTGAACCATAGGCGCGATCAGCGATAACTTCATTAATATGATGGTTTAAACTTGATTTGATAGCATCAAGCTGCTCAAGGTAAGGCTTTGAGTCATGAACAGCGCCTGTGGTTATTTTAATGTCTAAAATAACGCGACTTTGGCTCGTTGTGCAGACATGCGCTTTATATTTTAAGGTACGAGGCGCGCCCTTTTTAAACGCTAAGCTCGCATCAGGATCTGTTTTACTTTGATGCGTTTTATTAGAGAGGGTTCGTTTTACAAGCTTAACACCTCTCTCGCCTTGATTTGTCTCTTCACGACCGGCTTTGGGTACCAGTGAATTAAGAGAAGCATTTGCTTGAAACAACGTACTATCTGTCATCACACTTTTATTGTTTAGTAAGCCTGCTTGGTGGCATTGGCTTAGGATAGCATTAAAAAAAGATTGAAATATACTAAACGATAAGCGCTTAAAAAAACGACTAAGTGAAGAATGGCTTGGTAGAGGTGAATCCAACGCTAACCCGCAAAACCACCGATAACTGACATGGTATTTTACGTCTTCTATCAGGCGCCGGTTTGACGGTATGGAAAATAAATAACTAATAAGTAACATACGAAAACACAGCTTCGGTGATATAGATGGCCTACCATTATTGGGACTATAACAAGGTGCAGTTAAGTCATTCACAAAGGAAAAATTAACACTCTGGTTAACTTTTTTTAATAAATGAGTAGGTGAAATCAAGCTGTCTATCATTGAGTTATTCGAATGAATTAATTCATTCCTAAATACACCTTGCATGAGTTATTACAACGGAGTTAAAAGCTGCCGATTAGATCATGTTAGGCTTAATGTGTAACGTTTCTTCACCTTTTGCAACAGGCCGGAATGTTTTTTGAGACTTTCTTGGTTGCGCTTCGATATAGATAACTTATAATCAGCCTCAAAAAACTATTTTTACCGTTAATCTCCAAAATTATAATATACTGTTTGAATAATTTATGTCAGGTAAATTTCAATAATTTACACATTGTCCTACTCTTAATTAAATTGCAGATAACTCATCTAGTTAATTAATTGCTTAATAATCACATCATGCTAACATTGCGGGCAAAAAGAACTTATTTTAATCATTAAATAACAATACTGGAGATTATAAATGCCATTAACACGCGATATTGTTCAAGCAACTAAGCGAGGAGGTATAGAGACTGTACAAGCTTATTTGCAAGCTGGAAATGATGTGAATGAACAGGATAGAGAGGGTAGAACATTACTTTTTTCTGCTGTAAAAAAAGTCAGGAAGATATGGTAAATTTTTTGCTTAAAAATAACGCTAACCCAAACATCTCAACAGAAGATAGCGAAACCCCTTTACATCACGCGTCTGTTAATGAATTCCTTAATATTATGACCATGCTTCTGAACAAAGGCGCAAATGTTAATACACAAGATGAAGATAAAAACACGCCTTTGCACTGTGCTGTAGAAAGAAAAAAAGAAAAGGCAGTAGATTTATTAATTGCACATAACGCTGATGCAAATATTCGTAACAGCAAAGGGCTCACTCCATTACATAAATTTTTAGCTATAGAAGGACTGCAATACACACCTGAAGAAATTGGCATGACTTATATCTTTGATAAAAAACAGCTAAAATGTTAGAAGCTATTGATGGACCTGAGCATATTCTTTCGAAAAAAACCAACATTGCCCAAACCCTTATTACAAAAGGTAATGTTAAATTAGATATGATAATACATGATGAAGATAGTGATTCATATTTAAACATTTATGAATATGCAAAAGCTCAAGAAGTACCTTATGAGATTCTAGATTTTATTAAAGAAGCTTGGGAGCGTTTTCAACAAGCAAAGACTGTAACGCCGGCACTCAACAATATTCTTTCTAATTTAAGCAATATTCAATTAAATAATAAACAAATAGTTGATCGACTAGCTAGTCAACAAGAATTTCTACAAACTGAGAATCAACAATTACACAGTAAAGTTGCTGAGCTAGAAGATGAAGTGATGGAATTAAAAGCTAAGCTTCTTTCTTTAGGTGTAGTTGATAATGACAAGTCAGAAGCTTCTAATAATACAGCTGTATCACAATATAAAGGTTCTCTATTTAATTTAAATGCTACTCTTAAATCAGATAAAAACTCAACTGAATTGACTGATAAAAATTCAACTCAATTTATTAATTAAGTAAATTTATTCATCCATCTCTATTAAATTTCTTCAAACTTATTTTAAAAAGCTTTTTGAAATAAGTTTGAAG
>NZ_CAAAHX010000022.1:0-6356 GCF_900639865.1 Legionella gresilensis | reverse complement strand
TGAATACACTAAAGATTAATCTCTTTTATTTTCTCAATATCAAATCTGCATTAATACCATTTTTATTGGTTAACTCTCTACTATGCTTAAGTCTCAAAAAACGACCCTTTTTGAGACTTTTTAATAAACAAGGGTCTTAAAAACGATATTTTTTGAGACAATCCCTTTGTTACTGTCTTGTTAGCTGAGTGACAGTCTAATGTCTGGTAGTTAGATTTTATGCTGATTAATTAAGGGGACTAAATCCTCAAGGCCGTTTAGATCATCTTTGTTGAAAGAACGCAATTGACCTTGATTATCCTGAATAAGCTTTTTTTTAAGATTAAACAAGCTTAACCGTAGCAAGGATGGTACGTTGCTAGGTAAGCCAACTTCTATACCATAGCAGGCCCGCTTACGTGGATCCATTTCCTCTAAGGCTATTCGACTTTCCCTAGTTAAGCTAAAGTCATATACCTTAATCCTTTGTAACACAGAATTACTTACAAGCGCTTTGATGCCAACCTCTCCTAGCGGATTATTGCTTAAATTAACTGTTGTTACAGTCTTACTATTCTTGGCAAAATCTTTAATGCCAACATCACCAATCTCATTCTTAAATAAATTAACTGTCGTTGCAATCTTATTATGCTCAGCAAAATATTTAGCGCCATCAGCACCAATCTGATTCTGGCTTAAATGAACTGTCGTTGCGATGGTACTATACTCGGCAAAATCTTTAATACCATCTTATTATGCTCAGCAAAGTCTTTAGCGCCAAGAGCACCAATCTTATTCCAGCATAATTCAACCTCAGTTACCATAGTGTTATACTTAGCAAAATCTTTAGCGCCAACATCACCAATCTCATTTTGACTTAAATAAAGTGCCGTTACTGTCTTATTATGCTCAGCAAAGTATTTTGCGCCAATATCACCAATTCTATTTTCGCTTAAATCAAAAACCGTTACAGTCTTATTATGCTCGGCGAAGTATCGAGCGCCAACAGCACCAATTCTATTTTGGTGTAAATCAACAAACTTTATTTGAGGATACATAGTAAGAAAATTAATAATGTCTATTAGATCATCATCACAAACATTTTGATATGCTAAATCAAGAAAGTCAGAATCAAGAAATTCAGAATAAACACATAAAGATAATAACCCTTGTTCCGTAAAATTTGGCATACTTACTCAAGAATGAATTATCAAGAATGATATATTTACAAATCACCCATGGAATTGCAATAGTACTAAAAAAGGAAGCTGCTTTAAAATTTTTTACCCACTTTAATTATTACTTTGACTTCTAAAAAGTAACAATTAAATATACTATTTTAGATAATTTGGGCCTTGTTACAAATAATGTAAAGGTTACATAAACTCGATAAGCAGTTCAGCCATATAAAAAAATAAAGTGGGCAATTTAAATGATTCAGCACCTTCATTTTAAAATTCTAATGTAAATTAGTAGCTTATTTTTGCAACGGAGCTAAAGATAAATTAGCTTGACAATGCAATGCCAATTAATTATCACGCTTAAGGGCTTTATCAGAAGATTTCTGCATATTTATTTGAGAATCTGGTTCAATGTGACTTGAAAAGAAGCCATTTTGAGACAATTCTAAATTAGTTTTATAAATCTTTTTTGGTTGCTCATCAGGGTAATCTGGCCCTCTTCGTTTACCTCCTAAAGGCTCATGATTGTCCTGCGTAAGAGAGGGACAATAAGACTTGAGTAACGGCATGTATTGTTGACTAATGTTATCTATTGGATGGCCTGCACTTATTAATAGTACTGCCATGTCGTAATCTGCATTTTCAAAAGCAACACTAAGAGGCGTTTTGCCATGATTATCTGGCCTACTTATATCAATCTTTTCCTGCTGTATAAGAACTCGGACAATATCGATATGACCATTTTGACATGCGACTAAAAGTGGCGTTGCACCATCTTCATCTGTTTGGTTAATAGCAATATTTTTGTGCTGAAGTAAACTAAGAACCGCTTCGGTAAATCCTCCTTCACAGGCTACAGAAAGTGGAGTAACGCCATCACTAGTTGCTTCATTAACCTCAATATACGCTTGTTTTAGCAACTCATTAATAATGTCAATATAGCCATTTTCACAAGCTATAAACAGGGGGGTTGTGTTGTCATTAGTTGCTATGTTCATTTCAATATTTTTTTGCTTAAGTAATGCTTGAACTATATCCGTATGGCCATTTTTACAAGCATGGAAAAGCAATGTAGCACCATTCTCATACCGCTCATTAATATTGATGTTTTCCTGCTTAAGTAACTCGAAAACAATATCAATATGACCATTTATATAGGCAATGTAAAGTGGTGTAAAACCATTATAATTAATTTTATTAATATCAATAATTTTCTGCTCTAGCAGTTTACATACAATACTTGTAAATCCATTCTGGCAAGCGATATAAAATGGAGTAACCCCAGGTTTAGTTTCTGTATTAATTTCAACTCCCTTTTGAGCAAGCAGCCTATAAACAATATTAGTATGCCCCTTTTGGCAAGCCGTCCAGAGGGGTGTTGCACCATTATATGCTTGGTTAATATTAACATTTTTTTGCTCAAGCAATGCTTGAACTATATTCATATGTCCCTGCTCGCAGGCTATATAAAGTGGTGTTGCCCCATACATATCTGGTTTATTAACATTAATCTCTTTTAGTTTAAGTAACTCCTGGACAATATCGATATAACCTAGTTGACAAGCGATAAACAAAGGGGTCGACCCATCATTATCTTCTTTATTAAAATCAATATTTTTTTGTTCAAGTAACTTACAGACAATAGCCATATGCCCATTACGGCAGGCTGAGAACAGTGGGGTCGCTCCATATTGAGTAAATTTATTAATCTCTATATTTTTTTGTTCTAATAGCTCACAGACAATATCATAATGGCCATTTTGGCAGGCAATATAAAGTGGCGTAGCTCCTTCATTGGTTGCCTTGTTAATATCGATTTTTTTGTGCTTAAGCAATTCAGAAACAATAGCAGTATGTCCATACTCGCATGCCAGGAATAAGGGAGTAATACCTTGAACACTTGTTTTGTTAATATCAATATTTTCCTGCTTAAGTAAGCTTCGTACTAAATTAAATTGGTTGTTTTGGCAAGCTAGATAAAATAAGCCTACTTGATAAGCATCAAATCGGTTTGCATGGTTGTACTCGAAAGGATATTTTTTTTCTAACTCAGTTAGAGCAATTTTAATAGACTCTTCTTGACTGGCTTTTGTAATCACTTGAATATTAAAAGCCACATAGTCTGCCTCATCAGAGGAAAGCGAAGAAAAAATACTCATAGCTAATGAGTTACTATCTAACTCACGAGTATAAGACATAAGATTTGGGAAACGAGCAAAATCATTAATATCAACATATACCCATTTTCGAATATTCTTATCATAGCACAGGCATATTGCATGATTACTGGATGACAGTAAAATAGGTGCAATAACCTCTGCCTCATCCATTATTTTCTCTAAATCTTTGAAATAGTCAGTTAGCTCAGATTGAGTAAAGGCATGTAGTTTATCCAAACTAACAACCAATTTTTCCTGTGACAGTTTATTAGGATATACAATTGAATAAATATCTTCCAAATTTTCTTGGTTTAAATATTGTGAAAATAACTCAAAATACCTAGCGGGATTTAAATAGAGTTGAATACCCTCATAAAAGGCTGGGATTTCTAAAAATATTTTTGTTTCTTCCGGGTAATTAAAGAAACCATAGTTTTTTGCGTGTAAACGTATTTGCTCAATATCATATTTTAATTTTTCAAAGTCATTGTCATAACTCTCAATGCACTTGAGGCGATAGAAGAACTTATAGCTCTCTTCTACAAGCCAAGCTTGGCAAAGCATCATAGAAAATCCGCGACATATTCCAGTGGAAAGCGGGTAACCTAAATATTGACCTAATTCTACTAACTGGGAATGAGTTAATTTAGCACCCATAAATTTACTAAATTTAAACAATTAATTTAAATTTTATTCTATTTATTTGCTTAAATCAAAGTTGTGCGTGCCTTTCCTAAATCACGCCATGTATCCTAGTTTAACGAAAAAGAGCTTGGGGCCGCATTAGGCAATGTAAATATTTCCTATGTTCATATAACCGCTCTCAGCGGCAGATTCTTTTTAAATGTATAGACAGCCCCACAATGCCTACTAATAGTATAATTTTATTTCTGCAATCTCGTCCTTGTTAATTTATCCTTAATAGTTAAATGTTATTCTTTATGAACTAAAATCAATCTATTTGTAATATATTATGACGAAAGTAACACATTTGGACTTACTGGTACTAGGCAAAACACTTGGTTATAACGATATGGATAAGGGATTATGCCGAGGATTTAGCTGTATGTGGGCGCAAGCTGTATTGGCTGCTGATGAGGCTAGTTTTTTTACAAGGCTTGAACTAATAGGGTCTTATAAACGCAATTTTGAGCGATTAAAGCGAGACATTGATCAAGCTAAAGCGCAGGCGAAAACACATATCGTGCTTGATGAACGAGCCAAATCCTTACTGCAGGTCCTTGCTTTTTTTGATGGAATAGCGCTTTATTTACGTCCAGATGAATATAGCGATATATTTCCTGGCGCCTTTATTACCCAAGCGGACTTAACAACCATTTACCCTCTTGCTAAATCCGAACAACTTAAGCATAGTGAGCTTGAAGTCTTGCTTAATAAGCCCTATGCGTTTAACCAAGACGAATTAACACGTTACCTAATAGAGATAGAAGGCTTATTAAATCAGGCTCCCTTAAAATATCCAATTTTATTGAGCAATGGTAATCATAGTGTTTGCCTAACCTATGACAAAGAAACGAAAACGTGGGAATATATCGATACTAACGATTTTGCGCGTTATTCTCAATATCCTTCCTATGTGCGCAAACTTAGTTGCGCCGAAACTGTTATCAGTATCTTTCATTCCTTAGATGGCCATACCCACGTTGCTTTTGAAACCACCCTGCTAACATCAAGCGACACCAAGTCAGCAAGGCTAAAAGACGAGGTTGCAAAGCTTGATAAGCAGTACGCTATCTTTCCGGAGTTAACGGCTCGATATAATCAATTTGGTGTTGGCTTATTATACCTTGCATGCCGAGGTGGCCACCAAACAATGGTACAAACCTTGGTACAGTGCCCAAAAATTGAGGTTAATAAAGTAAGAAACGATGGCGTTACACCCCTTTATATCGCATGCGAAAATGGCCATCAAGGGATAGTGGACATCTTATTAAAACATGACAAGATTAAGGTTAATAAAGCAAATAATGATGATATCACACCCCTTCATATCGCATGCTTTAATGGCCATCAAGGGATAGTAGACATCTTATTAAAACATGACAAGATTAAGGTTAATAAAGCAGATAATGTTGGTATCACACCCCTTTACATCGCTTGCCAACTTGGAAGAGAAGCCATTGTTGATTTGCTAGTAAACCATGATGAAATAGGAGTTGATATCCTAGGATTACAAGGCCATACGCCCCTGCAAGTGGCTTGTTTATCACCTTATACGCATGATAAACCCACTATATTTCAATCATTACTAAGTAAAAATGCAAGTCTTACTCACCAAAATGAGTTAGGCGAGTGCGCTTTAGATATTGCATTTGTACAAAACAATCATTTAGCAATAACAACTTTATTAACCTTTGCATACACCCAGACAATTAACCCAGATAATTTGATGTCTGAGGCGTCTTTAGAAAAGGCCATTAAGTGGTCAAGACAATGCTTGCCAGAGGTTCATAACTACTTAGTACAAAGCCAACTTAAACCACTCAATACAGTAGAAAATAGCAATCACGAAAAGCGTAGGCTATCTCAAAAAAATTTTTTTTCTGCAAAGAAAATTAAGCTTAATGAACCACTTCAAAACTTAGATACGCCTAATATAAGAAATTATAACTGTTGATTTAGCTTTCAAGGTCTAACCTAATGGTTGTATATCATCACTCTTATTTGTGTACTTAGTCTCAAAAAGGGTCGTTTTGCGAGACTATCCTAATTATAAAATAATAAGGCAATGAGTTTACGATGCCTGATTGTTTCTGAAAGTTTGTTTCTTTAATCTGTTTATTATTGAAGCAATTTTGACCGGCTGATTGCAATTGAAACTAGTAAATAAGTTATGAGCTGCTAGTGCTGAAAGTTTAATTCCTATTATGGTAAATACGTCATGAAAAGGACGTCTGAAGTCAACAATAACTATTTTGGTGGTGTTGCAAAAACAAGATGGTTGTATACTAAGCGAATTTAGCTGGCTATTTCTATGAGTTGTAAAAACTCATCTGCTTTCAAATGGCGTCATTTT
>NZ_CAAAHX010000021.1 GCF_900639865.1 Legionella gresilensis | reverse complement strand
TTCAAACTTATTTTAAAAAGCTTTTTGAAATAAGTTTGAAGTTTTTAAGTGAATACACTAAAGATTAATCTCTTTTATTTTCTCAATATCAAATCTGCATTAATACCATTTTTATTGGTTAACTCTCTACTATGCTTAAGTCTCAAAAAACGACCCTTTTTAATAATTATATAGCGAAGCTAAGCGGGTTATTCTTTGCCAGTCTTTTTTATTAGAAATTAAACATTCTAAATAGTAGACAAAAACTAGTAGTAAGATAGCACTAAAAACCCAACAGCCCTTATCCTAAATCTCTCTCATTAAAAGATTCGAGCTTGAGAAACCTCTATGCAATAGTGTTGACTGCACCAAAATAAAGCCCCAAGTAAGAGAGCATTGGCCAAGTTCTTATGATTTCCAGCTTTACCCTCTATCTCTACTTGGTTTTAACTCCTCATTATTGGGTTCATTTCTAAATTTTCTTTATGAGGATGTACTGCCACTACCGGTTTAAAAAATAAAGTATGACTTGCTTGTCTTAAAATGGCCTCAGCTAAATCTGGCGTTACTGACCTTCTCAAATAGTAGTCGGCAAAACTCGCGTTAAATCGTGCCGTGTTCAACGACTCCTTTTGATCTTTGTACAGGCTATCATACAACTATTTAGCATTATTTTTACTTTTCTGCAGCAACCAATCAACGATATGATAATGCTTATATGCTGCTGCTGCGAGCATAGCCCTTCCAATCCTCTCTACGGGTAAAGCTAATGCTTGGGAAGTTAAGTATTTCACTACCTCAAAATGTCCTTGTGCTGCTGCAGAGCAAAAAGCATGATAATCGCTTGCTTTTATCATCTCCTGCAATAAGTCCGGTGCTTGCGAAGCTAAATATTGTACTACGTTTAGATGCCCCTCAGCAGCGGCGCCGGTAAAGGCAGCATAATCACCTGCTTTTATCATTTTTTGTAGTAAGTTTGGTGCTTGCGAAGCGAAGTATTGCATTACGTCTAAACACCCACCTTCTGCGGCCAAGTGAAAAGCAGAATAATTTTCATCTTTTAGCATGGCTTGAAAGGTTTTTGGAAAAGCTCGGGATAGAATCTTTAAGCCTTCTAAATGATTTGCAACACTTAAGAAACGTACCAATTGAATGGCGGAGAGGAAGCTGGCGGACATGGAAGAGGATAGATAAAAGAATGATAACTCTTTTTAAGCAATAACTTGAGGTCTTTTCTGCTAATTTCTCGCCCTTCTAAAAATTGACCAAGTAAAGAATCTTTTTTATATTTTCCGGTATAATTTGATACATAGGCCTCATCTTATAAAATGCACCTAATTCTACCTTGCTGCTTATCATAGAAGCAAATATTCGTTTTGAGTTTTAATGAATAAATATAGCAGTGCAACTATTAGGTATTATGAAAACGAAAGTTTTTTTGCAATAATGCTACTATTAGTTGGTGATTGCTTTAAAAAAACAACATTTAAGACATTATCAGTTTACAGGTCTTCAACAATTTTAAATAATAGTTTTATTAAATCAGAGCCATTCCCTAAGACGAAAAGGAAGACTAGCTTCAAGGATTTGATTTACCAGCAATCCTTTATTCCAAACAGCAATGTCAGCAGAAAACTAATAATATTTTTTTACATAGAGTGGCTTATAAGTCTGTATATCCTTTCTAGGAAAGGGGAGCTTTACAAAAATTTTTCTTTCTTAAAATGGGGAATTTTGAAATAAAAAATGCCCGACTTTTACTATAAAAGTAAAATCTAATTATTTGGTTTAAGTTTATTTAACTGTGCAATTGAAAAATGGAATTAATTTTTGCAATGGAGCCCTTTAGATATCACGAACATCCATTAATAATGGTAGCCATTTTTTATAACGTTATTATAAAATAAAACTGGTACTTACCTTTAAGGCAAATATTATGGAATGGTTTTACTTAGTATTAGCGGGTGCTTTAGAAGTTGTATGGGCAGTAGGCTTAAAATATACTGAAAGCTTCACTCGACTCTACCCATCATTGTTAACAATTGCTGCAATGATTTTAAGTTTTTTACTACTTTCCCACTCATTAAGAGTGCTACCTATTGGCACAGCATACGCTGTATGGACCGGAATTGGGGCTATTGGAACAGTAATTTATGGGTTATACTTTCTAGGTGAGCCTGCTACTATTCTACGACTTAGTTGCATCTTGCTAATTATTGTTGCCATTATCGGTTTAAAACTAACTCACCATTCTTAATTTAAAAAGGCTCGACCTAGAATATAAACCAAGGTTATACCTACTTTATTGCTTAGGTTAGTTAAATACATCCTAAGCGCTAAGAAAAAATTGCTCTGTCACGAACAATTTTATAAACGCTAAACTTCCATTCCAGACATGCCTAAGCAATAAAACCAAATTGCTCATCCAAGTGGTAAAATCTCGCATTTTTTATACTAATGAAATCGTTTTTCAATTCTGATTTATAGTGCTAAATCCAGCGGAAGAGTGCTTTGACCTATTTCTATCTCACCTTCGGTCATCGCTTCTTCCAAATTTCTATAATTAATGTACTTACAATATTAACGTACATACTGCAGTATCATTTAATACAGCCTTAAACGCAGCAGCTTTCATTGAGTGTATTTTGTCATCCATTTTATAAATTATAAACTAGCGTTCGTTTTTGCAAAGGACCCAAAGTATTTTTTAAATGGATTTATCTAAAAAATTAAAAAGTTTTTCCATTGCTATTTTAAAGTGTGTAGGCTCCACGCCAAGCCGCATTCTAAAATAACCGGGTAAATCAAAACACTCGCCTGGCAGTATAGAAACACCTGTTTTATTAACTAATTTTTCCGCAAAACTATAAGAATCATTGGTAAAATTTAGTTTCGGAAAAGCAATTGTTCCTGCCTTTGGTTCAATCCAATCTATATATTGGGAATAATTTTTTTGATATTGTTTAAATAATGTTTTATTTATTACAATCCACTGTTTAACTTTTTGAGTCAAAACCGTATGATTTTTTATAATTTCATAAGCAAGATAATCGGCTCCCTTAAATAGTGAATGTGTTGTTAAACATTTAAAAGCTAAACAACGATCTAGGATTTCCTGCCGCGCTATCATCCACCCCACTCTTAAGCCGACACAACCATAACATTTACCAATAGAGCCTAATCCAATCACTCGAGGTGAAAAATTAACAAATGAGGGGACAGTATCACTGTCATTATGCGGCAGTAACCTATAATGCTCATCAACTACAACATCACAATCATAAATTTCTGAGATATTTAGTAATTCTTCAAACTCTTGCTGCGAATAAGTTATGCCTGTTGGATTGTGTGGAGAATTAATTAGAATGGTTCGTGTTTTTTTATCTATATTTTTTTTGATTTCCGAAAGGGGCAGCCTAAACTCTGCCTCAGGAGAAAGCGCAACTTTGCGTACTTCAAATCCTACAGCTTGAGGAACATCATATAAAGAGTGGAAAACTGGCACCGTTACAATAACATTTGAGCCAGGAGAAAACTGGGTACTAAAATAAAGAAGTATCGCTTCAATCATTCCTGTAGTTACAAGAATATTGTCAGCTGAAATCTGCTGATATAATTTACTAATTTCGTTTCGAAGCTGTAAAGAGCCTTTGGTATCATTATGTTCGAAATCAATATTTAAAAAATCTTGAATTTTTTTAGTGGAGTCTAAAACATCTTCTACCCTTAGACTAGCAACATCACTCTCACCAAGATTATAAGGTGCCTTAAGATAGGTATCTAACCATTTGTACAATAAACTCAATTCCATATGCAAATCCTCTTATTAATTGTTTTCTCTTAAATTCCCATTAACATTAACTTTTTCACCACTAGAATACTCTTTTAACAAATTAAACACTGTAGGCTTATTATTTGACGAAATGAAAATTCCTCCCATCTCAGCGTTTAACTTGGCATACCTCTCATCTTTTAGCAAAATCGCATGTAATTTTTTAAGCTTCCAAAAAGGTACCCTTGGAAAAAGATGATGTGCTAGATGTAACGTTTCTCCATGAATACCAGTAAAAAAGTACTCCAGCCAATGACTATTTCGATTACGAGTCATATATAAATCAGTGCCGTTTCCCATTAAAGGTGCATGCTCTGCTAACTCAATAAACCAATTAATTAATTGAAAGGTAGTAAATAAAGGAATAAACCAAAATAAAAATAAAATGGTTAAGTAGCCACTCTTATAACACACTACAAAAATAATAGACCAATAAATTCCCAATATTAACAACTCTAATTTTTCTGATGCTACTTTACCCGTGTACAATCTTGATTTTATCGAAAAATAAAGATGGCTGGGAACTGTAAATTTCAAACAGGGTATAAGAAAAAGCTGCCGTAAATATTGCCCCGAGGACAGTGTGGTATTATAAACGCCTTTTTGTAACATATAGCGGTAATCATCATCGTCCTTAGGGTCACCAAAGCTGCCATGGTGCAAACGCAAATGGGTGTCTTTATAAGCTGAGTAAGTATGGAGAATAAGATGTCCGCTTAAAAAAGTACCTAAAAACAAGTTAAGTAATTTGTTTTGGGCAATAGAGTTATGTGAAGCCTCATGTAGAATGGTGGCCAGAGCACGTTGCCGTGATCCAATGACAAGAACAGCTAAAGGATATAAAAGATAATGGGAGTTAAGCGTTATAATAATTGTAATTAAAATTACGACATAATCATAAATAACAGCTAATAAACCATGATAATTATCGAATTGGTACAACTTATTAATATCAGCACGAACCTCAGGTGAAAAAACATAGCGCTTGCAAAAATTTCTCATACTTCTTCCTAAGCGTTACTTTACTATTACACTCCTTGAAACTATTAAGTCCCTTTATTAAAAAATACATCTGTTAAATGTATAGTATTAAGATATAGTATATGTTCATTTTTTAGTCAAAATATTTTTAAATAGTTTAACCCTCATTAGTATTTAAGATTGGCTATTTAAAAAATCCTCATAACTGAAGGTTTTGATAAGGTCAATCTGGCCATCTATTTGTTTTATAGCTATTGATGGCATTCTTAAGCCATTAAACCAGTTTTGTTTAACAATGGTATAACTTCCAGTATCTTTAAAGGAGATGCGGCGTCCTGGCTTTAATTCCTCTTTAAAACTAAACTCACCAAAAATATCTCCGGCTAAACAGGAATTTCCCGCAAGAATATAAGAATAAGGACCTTCATTAGGCTCAATTTGAGCAGGTATAGGGAAAGAAATAACTTCAGGCATATGCGCGTCTGCGGAGCAATCTAAAATGGCAACTTGTTTTTCATTTTCAATAATATCTACTACGGTAGTCTCAAGGCTAGCGACATTATTAAGAACAGCCTGCCCAGGCTCTAGATAAAGTTGAACTTGATGTTTATCACTAAACTCTTTTAAACAGTCAGAAAATTTCTGAATTGGATATTCGTGGTTGGTAAAGCTGATACCCCCACCTAAGTCTATCCATCCAATGCTATGAAATAAATGGCCATATTTTTTTTCGATTAGCAGTAAAGATTCAGCAAATTTATCAAAATTTTTATTTTCACAATGAATATGGAACATCAGCCCAGAAACATCATCTATGACCGATTCAATATGATTGATATCACTTTCTCCAAGTCTACAATTGGGTCTGCACGTATTACTTAAATCATGGGGGGAAAAACTATAACCAGGATTTATTCTTAATCCTGTTATTTGCTTAGGAGACTGGTTTCTAAAATACTTGACTTGGCTGGCGCTATTAAAGACAATTTTATCTGCATAATTAATAACTTGCTGAAAATCATCTTCACTATAAGCAACACTATAAGAAATACCCTCGCCGCCAAACTTTTCATAGCCCAGCTTCACCTCGTAAGGAGAAGACGATGTGAAACCATCCATATGTTTACTAATTATGTCAAATAAAGCCCATACAGAAAAAGTTTTTAAGGCAAATAAGAACTTGGCACCTGAGTTTTCTCTTATTTGGTCAATAATTTTAAGATTCGCCAAAAGCTTTGCTACATCAATTAAATAAAAAGGGGTCTTCACCTGCTTCTCCTAAGTAAATTTAAATCCTAAATTATTTTTTATTCATTAGTAGCTTATCAATCAATTTTTGTGGTGCTAATTTAATGAAAGGATAAACAACTCTTTCTGAAGTTCTAAGCCAAGTAGAAATATCGGGATTAATTTCTGGCGAATAGCTAATAGTTTTTGACAAGGCATAGCCTATTACTTTTAATTTATTAATATATTTAGCATGATTTGCAACATCGGCTCTTATTTGATCGCAATCAACAAATGCTGGATAACTGCATTCTGAACCTAAGAAGAATTTACCCGATGTACCTTTAATAACCCCAACAGCAAACCCTATCCTTTTTAATAATTTAAATAGCTTAACATCCATAACAGAGGCATAATATCGAATGTCATTTTTTAATAAAAATCCCAATATCGAAAGATATACACCCAGACCTATTGAAAAGCCTGAGGATGTGCGGTATTCCTTTACTACTGAAAGTGTGGTTATATCGTAAATCGAATCTAATATTTCAGATAAATTATTTAAATGTATAATTTCTTGAATATTACAAGACCAAGGCGGTTCTACTATCGTATGAAATGTTTTAAGACCTAACTCTGAAGGTCGCATCATTCTTACTGAGCCAATAGGTTTTTTCTCTTTATGATCAATAACTAATAAAAAATTTGAATAAGGCATGTATTCTTCGTACTCATTATTGAGCAACTCCTCATCATTTCTATAAACTTCCCAAAAGACTTTAGCCTCAACATATCTGGATAAAAGACAAAAAGGACTATCATGATTTAAAAAATAAATTCCAAATCTTTTATTTGTATTTAATTTAAATTGAGTCATGCATTCTGAAGCTAATCTAAGCAGAGTTTCATTTGGAAGAGATAATAAAGAATTTTGCATATAAATGTACCTCAAAAAAATTATTTACTAATTATAGTATAAATACATATCTAATTGCGCAATATATAATCAATTTGTTTTTTATAAGGTGGTGTTGCAAAAATAAGATGGTTGTATACTAAGCGAATTTAGCTGGCTATTTCTATGAGTTGTAAAAACCCATCTGCTTTCAAATGGCGTCATTTTCATGGCGAAGTGATTTTGCAATGCGTGCGCTGGTATTGTAAATATGGCATCAGCTATCGGGATCTGGAAGAAATGATGGCGGAGCGGGGATTATCAATTGATCACACCAGCATTTATCGTTGGGTTCAGTACTATGCACCGGAATTAAAAAAGCGATTAGATTGGTATAACCAACGTTACTCTAGGCGATGGCATCTCGATGAAACGTATGTCAAAGTCAAAGTCAAAGGCGAATGGAAATACTTATATCGTGCTATTGATGAAAATGGCAATACCATTGATTTTTACTTGTCCCATCAGCGTAATACAAAAGCGGATAAACGATTCCTAAGTAAGCTTATAAAAAATAATCCAAGCTGTGACGTCAGCGTTATTAATACAGATAAAAATCCTGCTTATAGTCAGGCTATTAAGGAATTGAAACGGGAAGGAAATTTAGCACTGCATGTTAGTCATTTGCAAATAAAATATCGTAATAATCGTTTGGAATCAGACCATGGTAAGCTTAAACGTCTTATCAATCCTGTGTTAGGATTCCAATCTATGAAAACTGCTTATGCGACAATTAAAGGCTTTGAAGTCTTGGGGATGTTTCGTAAAGGACAATTTAATAAGTGGATGGTTGGTAATCAAAATGAGATTTCATTTATTAACCAATTGTTTCAGGTCTATGGCTGAACTACGTGCTGAATTTATGTTTTTATAAACTTTACAGTTTTTGCAACAACGCCGGCATGGATATGTTTATGGGATGCGAAAAAGAATGAGCTTATTGAACTACTACCTAAGGGTTGGATAATGCATCCTACATCTGAAGGAGCCTGCTTTAAAAAAGTTAGTATAATCGATAAGTGCAATTCAACACATATACAATTAGAAGCCTTTACTCCCATAACTCGTCTTCAGACCATAGCAAATAAGTATAGCTGTCTACATTATTATCGAAAAAAACCTAGCTTGGGCGGCCCTCTATACGAGATTTGGATAGAAGAAGATTTTTTAATTGAATTCGTTTCTGATGAAATATCAAGCAATTTTAAGGATGACACATCGTCGTGAACTTAAGATAGTATAATTGAAATAGCCATCAGACACTTTTTCACATAAATGACCAGTTATGGAACTACTACTAACCTATTTCAAAGAACCCAGAAATCAGTCACTTAACTGGTTATTTAATTAACGACACGTAAAGATTTATTTTATTTGTTTATATGACTTATAGCAATCTAAGAGAAGAAAAATAAAGTCGTGCTTTACTTTCAAGAACAGAATCACTGATACAAATCATTTTAATAAATACACTTAAAGTATGAACTAACTACATCCTTTGCTTAAATAAAAGTCTATAATTAGATTAAATTATAACCAATAGATGAAAAATGACACAGAGAATTATTAGAGAAAAACTTGCCCGTTTTCTCGACTATAAATCTGAACAGTGGTGCAAAGAGATTTCAGAACAAAATCTTCTACCTGAGACAATTCTCGCCAAACAAGAAGAAATTAGAATACAAGCGAAACATTTGAAGGATTATCTCATATCAGGAGGCAAATGCTTTGCCCTATCTGCTGTAAAAGGAGCCTTTTCAGCGACAGGTTACGGCAATTGGTGGAAAACTATACTTTTCCATGTAGCTAATTGGACCCCTAATAATCTTGAATCTTTAAACGAGATTATAGAATTAAACCATCTTTTACCTCCCCATCATTTAGCTCCGCTTCAAACCTTAACTTTAGGAAATTTATTGGAACTGGTATTAAATCATGTTGCAACTGAGCAAGCTAATCCTAAGCCATCTATAAAATCTTTCTTACCAGAAGAGATAACGCAATTGCATTACTTTGACCCAAATAAGAATTTTTTTGAAATTGTGATAAATGGGGAGCTTTTTCAGGCTAAGAGTCGAGATATCATTGGCGGCTATTTTACGAGGGCTACGTTTGCTTCTTTATTGAGAGACCATCAAGAACAATTTCCAGGAAATATTTGTCTAGTACATGCAGAAAATCATGTAATTAATGTGCAATATGAGGAAGAGAAATGGATTATTTATAATTCTAATTATTCACATGAATCCATTGAGACCATGACTAAATCTTTTGATACGGCAGAGGCGTGTGTAGAAGAAATTCAATTATGCTTAAAAAGTGAAGCACTAGCTTTAGAGCTTGCCTCATTCAGAGCTAACAAGCCCGTTGAGTTTGATTTTTTTGATAAATTAACTACCCAACATATTGTAAAACTTATAGAAAAAGGCGGATTATATGTTATTGCTAGATATGTCCCCCACCAACTTGAAAAAATAGTCGAGCTAGCTTTTGAATCTAAGGAATTGAGAGCAGCTTTAAGTATGACATTATCGAAAGAAAACCAAGATGAGAGATATTGTTTATCCGCAATTGCCTGTTATTCGCCCAGTGGATTAGAAGATCTTTTTTTTCTCGCTCAGAAAGATGAATTACTAGGCAAATCTATTGCCGGAGCTTTGGTAATTTCAGATGAAGAACAATGGAATGTTTTGCATGTAATGAACAGCCAAACATCGCCTCCCATAAGTGCTTTATTAAATTTAGCCGAGGTGAACGGACAGGTTAATAAAGCGCTACATACTGCTTTAGGCATGAAAAATAAAAAAGGTAAAACACCTTTAGATCATCTTTCTAAAGATGACCTTAACTACTTTAAACTTTCAAACTTTTATTCATCAAAATCACTTCAAAGAAAAAGCCTTTTCAATCCTAAATCTAAAAAAATTTCAGATGAAAATAAAAAACCAGCCTCAAAGACGTTACTTAAAAATTAGGGGACAAGGATCGCATTAATTTAAAATATAATTATTAAGCACCATTATCAATCAACTTATTCATTATTAGCACAATTTACTTATTTTAAGTGATGCCTATTGTGTCTTTCTCAAATCAAGAAAGCATATAAGATATCCTAAAATTATGATTTAAGGATTTAAAATCATGTGCTTATTCATAAGCTAAATTTAATATTTTGTGATTTACAGCTAACAGGTAAAGATATTCATTAATTAAAGGAAATATTTATCCAAACTCTCAGTAACTGATGCCATATTTATAATACTATCAAACTCACTGAAAAATGACTTAATCATAAAGTGGCATCACTTAAATATTCTGTATACCCCATTATCAGCGGATAATTTTTTCAAGGGAGCTTTTCATTTTACTGTTTTGATTTAACCACATCAAAATATATGGATCTCCTTCGTTTCCATAACCGGCAGTCGCTAAATCAGGCAAACCATTTTTACTCCAGTTACCAATCACAATCGAATTAGCTGAACGTTCGGATAAGATCTGTTTTTGATAAATAATTTTTAGATCACCATTAGCTAATTTTTTCTGTTTGCATAAATACAAAACTAATGCCGTTGGATAAGAACGATAACCAGCAATAATATCAAAACACCCTCGACCTGTTAGATCGGCGATTTGAACGGCATGCCCTCCAGCTGAACGCTTCTCAAGTACTTTTCTTTCTAGCATGTCGGATGCAAGAAAAGAGTCATTTTGAGGTTTATAAATTGTAACAGTATCACCATGCCAAGGCTCATCGTTTAAATAACTGGATTGTGAAGTATAATCAATAGTGGCTATAAAAGATGCGCGTGAGTCAAATTTAGACAATGAGGTTAAACCCGAGAATTTCCAATCAGATTTATTTTTATTATCTAATGTTTTGACGCCTTTATCACGAGCCGACTCATCCTCACTTGTATTTTTAGGAGAAGAATGTAGTAGTTTAGGATCCATTACCCATTTATCTCCATCTTTATAAAATGAAAGTTTTATAAGACCTTCTTTTGCAGCGATAAGTATGTTTTCACCCTTTTCGCCCTGTTTTTTGGGAACAACGATAGCATCGTGCATGACATGATATTGATTATTTTCAAAAATTATTTTTTTCCAAGGTCGTTTAATATCACTATTAGGAGTATAGAGAGTTATTGAAGCTGCACCATAAATTGGTCTTTCACCAGGTCCAAATAAGGGAATGACAATAACTTGTTTCTGCCCCGTACCTTGAAGATCAGCTGTAATAATACGATGAGCGCCGGGTGTTTGTCCTATCCAGTAAGTTTCCCATTGTTTAACATTCAAATCTTTAGGACGTTTTGCCCACCAAATGTTACCTTCCTTTTCGGGTTGTTTAATGGGAACCTCAAAATCGGACATAAAAACTAAATCTTCAAGGCCATCTTGATCGACATCCATGAACATGCCATGTACAACGTGTTTTTTCTTGGTGATGAGATGTTTTTTCCAGGTGGGAGATGTTTTAGCGGATATAGAAGGTTGAAACTCATACCAATATATCTCACCTTCGGGTTGTCCTTCGCTTATTCCTGAATAAGCAAAAGATACCAGGTCTGTAAATCCATTTTGTGTAATATCTTGTCCAATAAGGCCATAAGATCCTGAAGCTTTAGCATCAATAATACTCATTTTAAAGTTTAAGGGTGCTGAAGTATGAGGGGTATGATATTTACTTGCTTGTATTTGATTTGTTGTGAATAGTAAAATTGAAAATAAAAAATAATATTGGGTAAATCCTTTAACTTTGTTCATTCCTATCCTTTTCTTTTAATTTTATAAAATTACAAAACACGCTTAGTTTTTTCTGTTTTTCTCCTAATAAGAGTTTATCCGATAGAGCTTTCTTTAATACTATATGTAATGCCTGAATACAAAATTTAGGCACTGTTGGAATAAAATATAAATTTAGTGCGTAGTTTAGCTATAAATATGAAATTATTCTTTAATAAAAGAGACTTTATGAACTCCATACACCCACTTATTCAATTGCTCTTTCTAAATATATGCATGACTTAAAAGCCTTTAATTGTGACATAGGGGGTTTTCATCGCTCGCCTTGCCCAGTATTTATTGGCCTAAAAATTAGACGCGAAAATAATTAATTTTACCATATAATTTGCGACAGCAATTTAGAAAGAAAAAGTTGTTTACATAAATAATTACGATTAAAAGGAAGAGAATAGGCTTTGAAACTGTAATTTGAGGAATTGAAAAAAGTGAACATCTAAAGTTGTGAAAAGACATCCTAAAGTATAATTTGAGGACCTCAAAAATTTAAAAAAGCAATTTACATTTAGAAAACATTAACTAAAATTAATTAACATGAATTCCATATAATTGCTCAAATAATATCCATATGGATTGCCAATATTCAAAGCAGGACAGCTAAACCAGCTCTGTATAGTTATTTAGCATCTCAAAATAAGATTGATATCAGCTTGAATATGCTCTTTGTGTTCCTATAGATATCTGCCTACGTAAGTTTTTTCTTATAACTAAAAAATTGAATATTGCAGCTAATAGCTTCTGACTCTAAGCGACGCACTATAATGAGAGTTATTACTATACATATCGTATTATTTATTGATAGATCACGCACCTAATTGTATGATCATTTTTTTATATTTAGGAAATTAAATGTACTTTTTTGGCTTAGCTACTAAACCTCTTATACGACATATTCTTATAGGCTCGGGTATTTCAGTAGGAGCAGAAGCACTAAAATCAGTCTGTTTTAATATTAAAACAGAGGAAGATAATAAGTTAATTGCAGATCCTTTAAGCTATGAAAAACCAGAATTCACACATATAAAGATGATAGTTAATCAAGCGTTAATTAACAGCGGATTTAAAGGCAACGTCTATGTAACCTTTAATTCACCTCATTATATGAGTATTTCAGATTTTTATTCCTTTAAAAGCAATCAGAAAGCAGCTTACGTCTCTATTAGTGCTACGCTTGCCAAAGAATTTAAAGCTGCAGAGATTTACGCAATGGCTGGTCATGAAGCAATACATACTATACATTATCATTATTTAATAGGTAATATTTTTTGTGCAACATCTTTGCACTGGACATATCATTTTATAAAACAAAACACCCAAGACAAGATAGCGACATTAAGTTCAGCAGGATATACTTCTAGATTCTTAGGGCAGTCCCTACTTAAAACGCTTCCAACATTGCTAGCATGGAGCGGTACCTATGGCGCTTACAAATATATTTTGCCTCAATTTAAAAAACTACTAGAAATTGATGCAGACATGTCTTCCGCTCGCCTATTAGGAACAAAAGAAGAAATCGTATCGACGTTAACTAAGTTTAAAGATGATTCACCTGAATCAATCTCTACGATTATAGAAGCTAACCATCCGCCTTTAGATACTCGGATACGATTAGTTAGCCTCGTGAAAGAAAATCCAAATGCACATGCACGCATGCATCAATTTTTTAAGTCTAAAGAATATCTGCGTTCAGAACAGCGAACTTCATTAATTAATAAAACTTATAGCCCAACCTAGTTTTTTGTATTAACTAACCCTGGCTTAGGGTTAATCATATTAATAAAGGAAAAATTAATTTTCGTCTACTTAATCTTTTTTCGTTAAAAAGAGTTCCTGAAATGACAATTTGAGGACCTCATTAATTACGGTAAGGAATTTTAACAATTGCCCCTTTTTATTTTTGCTAAGAGGACCTTTTTTAGTTAAAATATTATTTTTTCAGGAATTTAGATTAAAAATCGTGGCTAGAGAAGGTAAAGCAAAGGTTTTAACAGATGCTGAGTTCAGACGACTCTTAGCAGTGGCTAAAGATAGTACATTTTCTATTCGCAATGTAGCGATAATTTATTGTTCGTTTGGTTTGGGATTACGTGCAAAAGAAATTGCTTCTTTAACGANATTTTTTATTCATTAGTAGCTTATCAATCAATTTTTGTGGTGCTAATTTAATGAAAGGATAAACAACTCTTTCTGAAGTTCTAAGCCAAGTAGAAATATCGGGATTAATTTCTGGCGAATAGCTAATAGTTTTTGACAAGGCATAGCCTATTACTTTTAATTTATTAATATATTTAGCATGATTTGCAACATCGGCTCTTATTTGATCGCAATCAACAAATGCTGGATAACTGCATTCTGAACCTAAGAAGAATTTACCCGATGTACCTTTAATAACCCCAACAGCAAACCCTATCCTTTTTAATAATTTAAATAGCTTAACATCCATAACAGAGGCATAATATCGAATGTCATTTTTTAATAAAAATCCCAATATCGAAAGATATACACCCAGACCTATTGAAAAGCCTGAGGATGTGCGGTATTCCTTTACTACTGAAAGTGTGGTTATATCGTAAATCGAATCTAATATTTCAGATAAATTATTTAAATGTATAATTTCTTGAATATTACAAGACCAAGGCGGTTCTACTATCGTATGAAATGTTTTAAGACCTAACTCTGAAGGTCGCATCATTCTTACTGAGCCAATAGGTTTTTTCTCTTTATGATCAATAACTAATAAAAAATTTGAATAAGGCATGTATTCTTCGTACTCATTATTGAGCAACTCCTCATCATTTCTATAAACTTCCCAAAAGACTTTAGCCTCAACATATCTGGATAAAAGACAAAAAGGACTATCATGATTTAAAAAATAAATTCCAAATCTTTTATTTGTATTTAATTTAAATTGAGTCATGCATTCTGAAGCTAATCTAAGCAGAGTTTCATTTGGAAGAGATAATAAAGAATTTTGCATATAAATGTACCTCAAAAAAATTATTTACTAATTATAGTATAAATACATATCTAATTGCGCAATATATAATCAATTTGTTTTTTATAAGGTGGTGTTGCAAAAATAAGATGGTTGTATACTAAGCGAATTTAGCTGGCTATTTCTATGAGTTGTAAAAACCCATCTGCTTTCAAATGGCGTCATTTTCATGGCGAAGTGATTTTGCAATGCGTACGGTGATATTACTCTGGCGTTAAATTATGATAATTACTTTATGCATAAGTGAGCTCTTTATTTGGCTGATTTTGCCTGCCTTAACCTTTCTTTAATTTCGTCTCAACCGCCTTTCGTCTTAATAACGCTAACTCTTTTAGTAAAAGTTTTCTGTTACTTATCTATAGAGCTATACTTTTTAAAACATGGGTTAATGTAACATAACAACATTATAATAATTCAACGTCGGAGTAATACCGCTGGGTCCAGTATTATAGACCAGAATTTAATATAACAAATTGAAACTAGACTCTATTTTATCAAGCTAACTGGTAAATTGTAATATTGTTTAAGAAGTAAAATGATGGGTAGCAGAGGGGTTTGTATCAAGGAGTATGGCACGGAAAAAATAGGATTTCTCAAAAAAGCACAAGGTAGCGAAAAACGATCGTTTTTTGATAGTTTAACTCTGTTTACAATTACAATAAAGCTCTTTAATTAACTGCAACAGAGTCTTTTTTATTAAGATTAATAAATTTTTAATCAGCCACCGCTTATTTTGGCAATAGACTTACGCTCTTCCTGTGCTGGTTTTTCTATTGGTTTCTTATTTTCAACGAAAAAAGTAGGGCTTGTAGAGAAACAATTAGTATTAATAGGCTGAGGCTGTTTATCTACACATTTTTTTGTTAATTCAAAATGTTCTTTAATTAGCTTACTAATTTTCTCATCACCTATTATCTCGGCAAGATCATATGGTAGTAACTTGACGCGTTCTGATTTTTTTGCTTGCAAAAAATAGTTCATTCGCTGAATAATGTGTGAATTTTCTTTAATATTTGCTAGTCCCATCGCAAGTTTTATCAATTCCTGTGCCGTCGATTCAAATGGAATTTCAAAATTACAATTATTCTTTAATAACGTTTCAACCACTTCAGTATTACCATCGGCAACAGCAGCAAAGGCTGCAGTTACATTATATTTTGTCATTTTATCTAAATTTGCACCTCCTGCAGCCAAAGCTTTAATGACGGCAGTACAACCATATTTGGTAGCAATAAATATTGGGGGCATACCATCTGCTCTAGCCATATCTAAATTCGCCCCTGCTTGAGCTAAAGCTGTAATTACATCGGACTTACCATTTTGAGCAGCAACGAAAACGGGCGTTTCACCATTTTCTTTAGCTAGGTTTAAATTTACACCTGCCTCGGCTAAAGTTGTAATAACAGTAGAATGACCAAATTGAGCAGCAATTAAAGCTAAAGTTACACCATCTTTTGACTTACGTAATGACTGCTCCTTAATGAAATCACTGCTTGGTCTTAATTGTGTTAATTTTTCTAATTTAGCTTTACTCCTATTATCCCCTGTAAGAAAAATACTTGTATTAAAAGCTACATAGGGTGATGAGTGAGTACCAACAAAACCTAGTTTAATTTTCTCGACTATTTGGTCTAAAGTGGTTGCTTCCAGCGGCTGGTTAACGTCTCGAAATAACCAGCCTTTGCTAGTACTATAGCTTAAGGCCATAGCATGATTATGACTCCCTAAGAAAAGACCTACAGGCGTATTAACATCGTTTAATGTTTCATCTAGTACTTTACTTAAGTTAAGCAGGTAATCATGGAGCTCTTCCTTAGTTAATATGTTAGGCTGTGAATAAATCTCCTTTAATCCCCCCTTCCTTTCAATCATTGATGAAGAAGCTATTGTTGAAATGAGTTCAATTTCCTGTTGAGTTACAAAAGAAGGCTGATTACATAAATTTTTATGTTCCAATGGAGATTGGAATAAGTCTAAACTATTGAAAAAAGCGAGTATTTCCAACACTTCTTCATCTTCATCAGTAAGCCCTTTACCTTTTTTTGCTTGTGCCTGCTTAAGCTTATCAAGTAATTGATCTCGAGGAGTGTCTTCAATGAATGTAAGGCGTTTTTCAAATCTCTGTCGTTCTTCCTCCCCTAGAAAATTAGCTTCTAACCAGCGTACGGCAAAACCTTGGCATAAACCTAAAGGAGTATTTGAAATATCTTTATAAATTAATGCCTTATATAAATCCAATAATAGAAGATGCAGCAGCATAATAAGCGTTTATTTTGATAAATTTGTAGGATTATAATTCGAAAAGATTAAGTAAATATTAACGATGCATATTTTTAATACAGCTTTATTTTAAAATTATATTGGAACTACTTTATTTCGTGTTGCTTATTTTTAGTATATTTATGAGCAAAATCGTTAGGATTGAATTTGAACTTCTTCATGACGTATTTACCATAAAAAGACTAGAACTTTCAGCACTAGCAGCTCATAGCTTATTTATTAACTCTCAATTACAATCAGCTGGTCAAAATTGCTTCAATAATAAACAGATAAAAGGAACAAACTTTCAGAAACAATCAGATATCGTAAAATCATTGACTTATTATTTTATAATTAGGAAAGTCTCGAAAAACGACCCTTTTTGAGACTGTCTATTGAAAATTACACCAAAGTTTATATCAAATTACATTATTTGTAATACATGTTATACGAATTATGTCATTATATTGTCGAGAGGGCTCATATTAGCCGTATGTTTACCTAAAACACTTGAACAACGCTTGTCTGAGCTAGCAGAATTAACCCACCGCTCTAAGAGCTACTATGTGAAACAAGCTATCCAAAATTTTCTTAATGATCATGAAGTCCATTTATTAGCGCTCGCTCACCTTGAAGAAAAAAATTCAAAATTAACACTGTAGGAAATGGAGCGTCGCTTTGGTTTGGAAGATTGGGTTCGATGCAGGCGTTGAAAAGACTTAAAAAAGTTAGGTCACACAGCCCAAAAAAAGATTTTTAACTATATTAAGAACACCTCTTAAAGGTGGATAATCTAAGAGCGCTTGGCAAACCCTTATCAGGAAAGATGAATGGCTTATGGCGTTATAGCGTTGGCGATTATCGTCTTATAGCTAAAATTGAGGATGAGCATTTCATTATTCTTATTATTTATGCTGGCCACCGGAAAAATATTTATGATTAATATTCGATAATTCAATTTAAGTAATAAATATTATGGCAGAACAATAAGGTGTAGATCGCCATATTTAAATAATCTTAGTCTTTAGTATTTTACTAAAGCTTCGGCTTATCATTATTTTCCTTAACTGAGTTTAAATCTAGAATGTCTACAGTCGATTTTGAAAAAAATTTATTGCGGTCAGAAGAAATTTGCTGACTAGATGTAGAAGTACTATTACCACAATTTTTAAGTGTATCTGATTCTGCAATTTTTTCTCTCTTAGAGAGTGATGCTGGGGTATAAGCATAAGATGAATATGTATTTATTTTACCAAAATAATTCTCCATAATTTTAAAAATTAAATTTAGGCTTTCTAAATTATTAGGTAAAGAAGGAAAATCGTACGGGCAATTTGGATCTACAAAATGTAATCTATTTTTATCATCTACAATTATAGTAACCCGGTGCGAAAATGAAGCAGCATGCCCTTCCTGGACCACTACACCTTCGGAAAAATCATTCAGGTTTGACAGGCTTAAAACGAACAACGAATTTTTTTGGGCAAGGCGAATTTGCTCTTTAAGTGCCTGGCAGTCTCTACACGGTGTCTCAGTAATTTTCCTTGTTAAGATATCATCTGTATTGGTTATAAATTGAAACTGCTCAACTAAATTAAATTCATTAATGTTTACCACTCTTTGTGAATTCCGATGTAAAAAGAGAATTGAGCCAAAAATATATTCAAATACTTCATCTAAATTTTTGAAGTGATTAGCTAGCGGATGCCCCGTATTAAAAGGCAAGCCTAATTGCTCATTATCTCCATTCCATCTAGTAATTGATTCAAGCATTTCGGTGTGAAGGGCACTACTCTCCTTCCCTTTAAGAATCATAATGCTTCTCAAAAATGAATCACCTTGGCAAAACCCATTGGTTACATTTTTGATAATATCCTCACCTTTAACGGCCGGCCTAGTTTCCTGCGCTTCAAAAATAATATTATGTATATAGTTTTTTAAATAGCTATATTTTTCTAGCTGATCTATTAAGGTACTTTGTTTAATATTAGGTGGAGGGCTAAAATAGTCTAGTGGTTGATGGTTAAAAATATTTTTTTGATTTGAATCTCCTAAATTATTTTTAACAAATTGATAGGCGTCTAAACTACCCATCGCACCATAGTGATGGGATGTATTACCATAGTAATCACATGTATCTAATTTGGCACCCTGGTCAAGTAGCATCTGTGCAATTTTTAATTGATTATTTCTAAGAGCTAATTGAATTAATGAAGCACCAGGCAAACAGACTTTCATTTCAGCAATAAAAGGTTTTCTATCAAGATTTATAGGTTTATCAGCCGTATACTTAAACAGTAATTCCATTTTTTGCAGTTTTATTTCTTCCTCTTCTTGTGTCTCTAAAATTAAAGATAATAAAGTAACGAAGTGTACTTCATAAAATTTCTGCTCAAAACTTGCCATATCATCTGGATCTACATAAAAATAATTATCCTGGTTGCTAATTGCTTGAACAAATCCCTTCGATAAAGCCATAGGAATTTGTTCAAGCTCTCTTTCCTTAAATAGAAATTGAACAAATTTTGAATATTCAGCAGGAGTAATGGGTGGCTCTTCTTCCGGGCTTTTTATTTTACTAATCATTTTATCGCGTATATTTTGTATGCTTCCTGTGCATGGCAATCTATCTAAAACCTCAATCTGCCTCGCTTTCATTTATTTACACCTAATGCAAATTTATTATTAGTATAGCTCCTTGTTATATATAGTGATGGTCAAAATTCATTTGCTTATCAATTTATACTCCTTCTTTTAATAGAAGATAGTGAAATTCACCATTTTTTGTCATTAGAAATTTTGTCTATTATTTTTTCTTCATCTCTAACTTTAATTTTAAAGATAATTAAATTTTAATAAGAAGTTGAACGATACTGAATCAATGATAAATGTTAGGATTCCTATGGTAAATTTCTAGGCAATAACCCATCTCAAGAAACGACCGTTTATGATATTAGTTTACTATTTATATATAGTACTGAACCAGTCATAAAGGATACGATTACTAAGATAAAATCCTATACACTAATTCACAATAACTATGCGCCTTGAGCAAGCCGATATTCATTAAAGCGTTCCTTTAATTTGGATCCAGGTTTTGAGCTATCTTGATTAGATATAGGTCACGTTACTTTTTTCTAAACACTTTAGTTTCAGGAAAAGTACATTGCTCTTCAAATATATTTGAATAAAGCTTACTCCAGTTTTCAGATTCAGCGGTTTTTAAAGTAGAGTGATAACATTTAATACCGGGATATCTAAGGTTTCTTTCTACAAGAGAAGGAAAAAATGCTGCACTAACTTTATCTTTTGACCTATAGGAGCTTAGAATAGTCCTATCATACTCGTCTTGTTCTGCTTGAGTTGTATTTGGATGGATTTTTTTATAATATTTTACAAATTCATTATATGCGCTACTAATGCTTACACCATTAGCTTTAAAAAATTCTTCTAATTTAATTCCATGAAATTCAATATTAAAAGAATCCAGCACATAAATTTCATTATTTTTTCGCCATAATACAATAGCATGATCTTCACTAAATTTTTTCTTATCGTCTGTGGTTGCAATGCCTTCTTTATAAGTAGTCGCTTTAACATAGGCCCATTTGATATCTAAGACTCCAGCAACTTGTAGTCCATAAGCAAAAAGAGCATTAGCTGCTCTGCAATCTGCAAACCGTTGCTCGATATTTATTTCAGTTGTCATAAAGGGATATGATTCAGGATTATGAATATCTTTTAAACTAGCTGGCAAAAGTTTTTTTTGAATTTCTACATAATTTTTAACTTCTTTATTAGCATAAAGCGGATGTTGGACATGGTTATAATCCCCTCCATGGACCTTCTTGCCATCTATTGTGCTCACTTGTAGATTAACAAGTTGTACTACCAAAAGATGGACGCGATTAATTTTTTCAACTTCACTAAGGCGACTTTCTTTTATAGCAACACAAACATCTCTAAAAGATTTTTCTACCTCATTATCATTCTTGAAAGGATGGGGTAATTTTCCATTCCCTGTTACTGCCCAATGAGGATATTTTCCCTTATGAGGCCAACTACCAACAAAAGCTATCACTTCATTTTTGTTAGTAGGAATTTCTCTCGCATTATCAAACCATTCTTTACTTTTTATTTCATTTAACTTTTTATTTTTTGAGAAGGTCATAGTTAATTCCTCCTCTTTTGCTTTTATAATTTACGTTTTGTGATGTCTCTAAATTAGTATTTTCCTTATTTATACTGTTTACTAGCGCTGATGTGTAAATGGTTAATGTCTCATCAAATAAACAAAAATTAACATTTTCACGACAAAGGTGGGTACACGCTTTAGGCATGACATACTCCTCATTATGCGTTCATACAATTGTTAATTATGAAATTTGATTTTAATTTATTTTTATTAAGAGAGTATTAATAAAAAATCAAATTGATTAATTTTCTATCTAAAATGAGAAATTACGGCAAAAATTTAGACTCAAAAGAACAGTTATCTGTTTAACTACCTTAATACGAGCATTTTCATAATTATAATTAAGGAAGCATTTGTAAGGCAGTAATCGAATGATAAGCGAAAATTAAGTAGGAGTTGGCAAGCAGTTTTATCTAATTAGATACAATAAGTAATAAATTAGCAGAATATGTTTCAATTTTATCTAGTTTATTAAAAGCAATTTAAATTATTTGTTAGCCATTAAGAAAGCAGGAAATAGCTACCTAATCTCAACAAACGACCGTTTATAAGACTTAACATCTATTTTTATAAGCGCTCAGAGTAGCTTCATTTGATGATTCTTCTTTGCCAATAACTTTTCTTCCTTGATGCATATTAGGAATTAAGGCTTTTAAGATATTAATAATATTTTTAATTCCCATCTGTGGATTGATAACTTCTTCAAGTCCTATACAAACGGGAGAGCTTGAATCATCGACCTTAGCTTCTTTGTATAATGCTTTAAACTCTTCTATTTCAGATGGACTTAATAACTGACCTAAAGTTAATCCTTCGTAATCTAACGATTCATTCCATAAATAAGAAAGGTCTTTCAGACAACGAGCAAATGAATAAAAAAAAGCTGTTCCACCTGAAATTTTATAGAAAAGATTAGCAAGCAAATTATCTTTAATTCCATCAAGCATCTTTTGGCATTCTGCATCACTATAATGGATATCAGGGCTAAAAAGATAAGAATTTGAAACATACTTATCAACTTTATCCTCACAATTATACTCTGTTAGATAGTCTGCATTTAAAGAGATTTCACTTTTGTTTGATGAATGTTTAGCCCAGATGAGAGTCGTGTAACTTGCCAGTAAAGTCATTAATATAAGATCATTTTTGAATCTTATGTTAACCTTTTCTTTCATTTTGTTTTCTAAGTAAGAGATAGCCTTACTTGGTGACAAATAGTCATCCTTTTTAGTGACATGGTTATTATGAAACAATCTAAACATATTGCTAACTTACTTTAAATGTAATAGTTATATTATACTATATTTTTAATTATAAATCAATAAGTTATATTATAAATTGATTTAAGCTACTAACCTTCACCTATCTCTCATTTTGGTAAGTAGAAGCAATAATATTTAACATTAGTCATAATGTCTTAATTTATCTCTTCTCAAATATATATTTTCTGAGGCTTAAATGCCTTAATTATAAAATAATTTATCTACTTAATTTCATTAATAGAAATCAAATTTAATTTGAACTTGCTAGCATTCATTAAATCGCCCTTTTTGAAGCATACAGATGATTTTAAATGTTTTAACTGTTTTGAAAATTTATTACTTGCATGACTACAATTAGTGTCTGGATGATAACTGCAATATTTAATCTGGCGACTCTTGTCTGTCGTCGAATTATAGCGCACAAATGTTGACCAGGGGCAGATTTTCGCTGCTAATAATCGTTAGATCGCAGATTAATCTACTAGCTTAAATAGGTTTTTATAACGTTTAGCAATAATTTTTTTAAATAGTAGTGCTGGTCATGCCAACAGAGTACATCATTAGATAAATGGTGATCTAGCATTTGCTCGAGCCTTATCTAAGTGAGTTTGATTCCATTCAATTGCCTTATCAATACAATCATTCACTATAGATACGATACGTGCCTTATAGCTTTCAAACTCCTCTTTGTCTTTAGGTCAAGACTCATTTTTAATTAAATTTTTTGCTCTACGATGATAGAAGTTAGCTTTACCTAGATATTCATTGACGCAGCAAAATATTTCGGCTGGAAGTTGACTAGAATTTTTTAGAGCTAACTTTTTTTCTAGGTTTTCTATAGAAACTTCATAAACAAACCTAGAATTATAATTAAAAAAACGATATAGCGGATTAGTTTGAGCTATTTGCGTTAATCTAGCTAGTTGGATACTTTGAATAAGAAGTATTTTATTGGCAAATGCTTTTGAAATGGCTTTACTTTGTATCTCATCCAATAATAAATCGGTGATGCGCTATTGTTATTTTATCCATGCTGTCGATGATAATAGCTTCTAATTTAGAACAATCGCTAAATACACAAACACCTACCTCCGCGACGCTTGCCGGAATGATGACGTGTTTTAAATTTGTGCACCCATCACATGCATCATTTTCAATAGAAGATACGCCCTTAGGAATAGTTATCTTTTTCAAACTTATACAATTACGAAACGCGCCATAACCAATAGATACTATACCTTGATGTAAACTTAAGTTTTGCAAACTAGAGCAACCATTAAACATATCATTTTTAATGTTTTTTATCTAAATTAAGCAAAAAAACTAATATTCCTCAAATCAGAATACAAGCATTATTATGCCTATGTATCTCACTTACAGATGACGGAACGAACTTATTTGTTTTGGTTTGTGTGAACTCATTTGCTTTAGCAATGCAATCATCAATAATAGTGGCTAACCGTTTATCGTACTCTTTTAGTTGATTCTCAGAATGAGGTAACGGCTCTTTCAGTATTAATGCTCTTGCTTTCTGATAATAACAATTATCATCGATTAGGAAACAATTTATTTGTCGAAGCATGTCTTGCGAAAGAAAACCATGTTGCTTTTCAATTGCTCGCTCTCGATTTTGGCATAAATCACTTAAATTATCTTTAGAATTAGTATAATTAAAAAAGCGATACAGTGGATTTGTTTGTGATGTTTGAGTTAGTTTAGAAAGATGTATCGCTTGAAGTTGCCTAACTTCATTAAATAAATGCTGGGTAATAGCTTTGGCTCGAATTTCGCTATGTAAAATATTTGCATAATTGTCATTCGCAATAATGATAGTGGTTAAGTTTGTGCAATCTTCAAAAGCTTGAGAGTGAATCCAAGTCACGCTGCTAGGAATACTTAATAAACGCAAGCTAGTGCACTCTTTAAATGCTCTAAAGCCAATAGAGGCTACTTTATTAGGAATAATTACTTTCTGTAAGCTGGTACAACCATAAAATAACCAGTCTTCAAGTCTAATGACTCTATTAGGGATAGTGATTGTTTGGAGGCTGGTACATCCAAAGAATGCCCCCTCACCAATCTTAGTGATACTATTCGGTAATATCAATATTTTTAAATCGACACAACCACCAAATGCATTTTTTTCAATTGAGGCAATCCCATTAGGAACGCTAAAAGCACCCCTGTTATCAATATCATCACTTTCGACTTTAAGAAGCTGTTTTTTATCAGAATTTAATTGCATTGATTTAACTTAAAAATTACAGGATACACAAATATCACGCAGAATGTAATTCAACTTGCAAATAGAAACTCAAACTTAGAAATTAAAATTACTATTACCTTACAAAATTGTATTAACAGCTCTCTGAATTCGTGTGAGTTTTCTCAAATCATGATTTCCGTAGCTAGATTATCTGCAGGGTAAACCAATTGGTTTTCATCAGAATTTTTTTGTCCATTTTTATACGACCCTAATTTAAACAAACCAAGTCCTAACAAGGCTGTTGTAACACCAATGCCAGCTACTATTAGGCCAGGAATACCAAATGTTGAAGCATTAAATACTACAAAAGCAACAGCAACAGTAGTAAGTCCTAATACACCAATAAAGCCACCTAAGATCTGCATATTAATATTTTTCAAAGAACGCTGTGTTTCTGTTTGTTGCTGTTTGATTAAATATGAGCAATCATTGTATTTTGTGATATTTCTAGCCTTATGATAGGAGGCTTCTACTTCTAATGAACTTTGTAATTCAACTAATTTACTCGATAGTTGCTCATAATCAGAATAAACGACCTCTGTTTCTGGTAGCTCATCTGCCTTAGTTATCTCGTCCAAATTAACTGTAAATTTATACAAGCCTTGTTGTATTTTTCTTTTTAGAGCAATTATCTTGAGTATTGAAGAATAAATTTTATCATCTTTCTCCCTTTCCTCTTTATATATTTTATAATTGATAGAGGAAATTTGGTTTAATTCATCTTCTATTTCTTGCTTTAGAGTATTAAATTGACTTATTAAATCCTCTATTTTTTCTTTATCACTTAAAAGTTTATTTTTAGACATACCATTCAAATAATCAATTTTTTTTGGCTATTCTACGTTAAAATAGAGCAAATTAAAATCATAGTTTGTAATTTTTATAACTAAATAGTTAATCCAATTTTGTTTTTTAAATTTATAGTTTGAATTATGATTTTTTTAAATTTTCATAAATAAGATTATACTGTAATTAAGTGAGGTTCAAAATTTGCTATTTGGGTTAGTGATTAATAAATATACGTTTATTATTCTAAAATCTTATCATTCTAGCGTTAAGTATCAGCTTAGTGTTTTACTTAACTATTAAAAAGAGCAATCATGAGTGATAAAAATATACTAAAACTTGCATGTTATAATGGCGTTTGGGTCTTACATTATTTATAATAGGCTATAAATAGCAAGAGTAATATTTAATATTAATGCGCTGTTAAATGCACATTAATATTAAAACGATTTACAGTTTATTATAAGTACATTCTGAATCGTAATTTTCATTCATTGATGATTGCTGTTTTACCCTTATTACCAACTGATTATTTTTTAAAAATATTTCACCACCCCCATAACCATACACAGTAAATTTCTCATTAAATTCCTGCATATGAATATAAGCAGCAATTGAAAATGACATTAATATACGTGAATAATTTTCATCCCATTCAAACAACATATGCTTAAAAGAGGTGAGTTTTTCGTTGGAATTAGCGTCTGTTTTTAAAGCACCAAATTCAAATACCTCACCATCTAAAGTAAAGGATAATTTATCATTTTTTATAGTAATAGTATCATCGTAGGTCTCACCATTTTCAATACACTGTCCTTCCCAATTCCCTGAAAAATCTGTAAATGATTTAGAATTATTTTTCTGTTTAGTAGCTAATTTATTATTTGATAAATAAGTCGATTTAATAGTTGATTGCTTTGTAATAATTTTTTGAAATAGTTTGGTAGCAAATACAGGATTTATTAGGCTGCTCGTAATAAAAAGGGCAGTTAAAGTTTTTTTATACATATTAAATTACTCCGTTAATAAGTTTTTATAGCCTTTACGTTGTCCTATTAGGATTATTTTTTTTATGAATGCATATAGTACTTTAGAGAAATATCTTTTTTCATTAAAATTTTAATTATTTTTTCCAGCGATTAACTACATTGTTTTTTACTTTAGTAAATAATTGCCACCCATTATTTATGGTTGTGAGGGATGGTTATTGATTAAAGCCGTCGATAAAAGCTTTTATTAAAGCGTCAATATATAACAACTATACAATATTTTGAATACAAATAATTTAATTTTTAATAGTCATGGACTAATTTTAATTTTTAAGATAGCCTGTGTGCCTTAATATCATAGGGGCTTTATCTAACCGTAAATAATTAAATGTTTTAGTAATTAATATCAAGCTCGTTCATCATTCAAGGTAAATAATGCAATTAAGTCCTGATAATAGAACCCTTCTTAAGGTAACAAATAAAGATATTAATATTAATGGTATTTTTCAGGTTCCTGAAGGTGTTACTTCAATTGGTAATTTTGCATTTGAAAATTGTACTGTCTTACAAACTCTGATATTTCATAATGCTATTAGATCGATTGAGCATAATGCGTTTTTTGGTTGTCATGGTTTAAAGGAGTTAGTGCTTACAAAGGGCGTTAAATCCATCGAAAATTATGCTTTTGCTGATTGTAGTAATCTAAAATGGATAATGCTTCCTGAAGGTTTGACATCTATTGGTTATGAGGTCTTTCTGAACTGCTTAAAATTAAATCTTATCGTCATTGCTAGTGATAATGAAGCTGAAGTAATGCGTATTACTAAATTATTACCCGAACTTTGTAAAAGCAAAGTTATCAATCGATGTATGTTTGATGAAATTATTCGCTGTCGTGACAAACAATTAGCAAGGCTTATCCAAGTCCCACAAACCAACCAACTTTATCGGTTTTTCAACTATGATACCAGAGCCTCGTCTAAGGTTTATGTAGAAATAGCAAAGAATCAACTCATTGAAAAAGATTATAGTTTATTACCAGAAGAAATATTTTGCTGTATAAATGAACAACTTGATAAGGACAATCCCTATTATCGCAGAGCAAAAACCTTAATCGGTTACGAACTTTGGCCAAAAAATAAAAGCGAGCTTGAAATTTATAAAGTGCGTGTAACAGAGATAGTTAATTTTTGTATTAATCAAGCTATCAAATGGAACCAAGTTGAGCTGGGTAAGATTTATGAAAATTCTAGCGCCCAAGCAGCTTTCTCATAATTTAATTTTACAAAATTGCACAGCATTTTTTTAGAAAGAAATAAAGATGTAAATCATGGGCAAGCAGTTACAAGATTAATAACCAATGAACACTTAAATATTAATGCCTTAGATGAAAATAATAATACCATTTTACATTTAATGGCAATGAATATTAATGATAATTATTATGCTCCCTATTTTCATAAAAGCAATCCACATGGAAACTATGGCTCTGTTGCAAAAAATTTTCTACTTTTTGAAAGTGGGGTTTTGAATTCAAATTCTAGCTATTTCAGCTATTTAAGTGGGAATTTGATTTAATGACTTAAGTTTCTTAAGTTTTGCTAGTGGAAAATATTTTTTTGATTTTTACCAAATTAACTTTTTTGCAACAGCGCCATTTATTCATACATCTCTATTAAATTTCTTCAAACTTATTTTAAAAAGCTTTTTGAAATAAGTTTGAAGTTATTAAATGAATACACTAAAGATTAATCTCTTTTATTTTCTCAATATCAAATTTGCATTAATACCA
>NZ_CAAAHX010000020.1 GCF_900639865.1 Legionella gresilensis | reverse complement strand
AAACCGTAAATTTTGACACGAATGGGGTCGATACCCCTAATAGGTGTATTATAATTTAAAGAAAATTTACCCCTTTTAATATATATATCTTCTTTGCTTGAATAATGCTTACCCATAATGGCAGTATTAGCTCGTAATAAATTTTTACAACTTTGCTTCTCGTAAAAAGCTATTTCGGCAACTAATGTTTGAGCATTATTAAATTTTAAAAAAGCTTTGAATAAAGTGATTTTCTGCTCGATGTTTCTTCCCCAAATTACGTCTATAGTTTTATGCATCTCAGGTTTTTGTATTAAGTCATCTAATTGTAAATAGATTTTTCCTCCATCTCTTATGCATAATAAGCCAGATATGGTTCTTTCTCCTTTAGGAGTCGAAAACTCTCCTTCAAATTCAATTTCCTTATCAATTTTCATTTTTTTTCCTACATATTTTTAATAAAGTATAGAACTACCGAAACCATGTATTTAAAATAAGCAAATAATTAGCGCCTTTTATTTAATATAATTATTAATATGCGGAAAGCCCTATAGTGACTGACACTTTTTTAGCCAAAAACCTTAAGCTCTTAATAAAAAACTATCATGTTACTGTACTTGCTATATCCAGAGAAATTAATGTTCCTCAACCCACTTTGCATCATATTTTATCTGGAATAACTAGAAAGCCACGGTTAGAGGTCATTAAGAAATTAGCGCAATATTTTAACGTTTCAGTGCATACCCTGTTACATGAAGAGCTTAGGAATGAATTAGTTGCCTTTAAACCCATACCATTATTTATTTGGGATAAAGTAGAAAAGTGTTTTAAGGAGCAACGGCTATCAGATACAATGATTTTAGATAAGTACCAGGAACAACGCTTTGCTTTTCTAATTAATAAAGATAATTGCTATTCCTCATTTCCTGATAAGAGCATAGTAGTACTTTCTAAAGATAAACCACTCCAAGAAGGGCAATATGGCCTTATATTCTTAAAAGATTATGGCCTCATATTAAATAAAGTTTATAAAGAGAAGGCAACCTTTTTTATTCGGCATAATAACTCTAGTGAAGATATACGGCTTTTGAAAATAAATTTAGAGCAGGATAGATGGTTAGGAGCAGTTTTAGAACTTCGATTAATAGGTCAGGCAACGATAGACAATTATTTGCTAAATAACATTTGAAATGCTCGTTGGTTGCAGTTTGTGAATCTTGTATATATTATTTTTGCATGAGGTTAATGTGCTAAAGAATTTTATCTAAGCAAATTCTTTTCTTTGAACCTAAACTATGGGTTTTCGTGATTAATAATATAAGGGTTTGTATAGCCTTCTATCTTAGCAACCGCTTGAGCCCACCATTTTTCCTGTTTTGTTGGAGGAAACTGCTTATCCCAGGCAATAAAAAGATTTCGTTGTGCTTCGCTTAAGGCAATGCCGTATTTGTAGGCCATAAATAAATTAGCACGTGCCACAATGCCTTTGGCGAAATCCGCAGGCTCAACTCGTCGAGAGGCCTTATCGATGTTAATAGGGCAGCCATAAAAAAGAGTATGCTTTTCTAACATGCTATATCGATAATTAGAACGTGCTTGATTAACTAGTCCTACAGCAGGCCAAAGGTTATAAAGCTCAGCTTCTGCTTGTCTAAATAGTTTATCACTCTTTTCACAACATTTTCTTCCTTTATAGCGTTTACCATTTTTTTTAACGCAGATTGGTTCTCGCCAACATTGGAAATGATTACCAAAGTTTTCAGCAGGCATCATATGTTCATATTCAATGCGATGAGCTCGTTTAATTTTAGCCGCTGATTGCATATTACAGCTTGCCAAATCAACTTGTAAGCGGGCATTAAATTTACATTTACAATAGAGCGTTTCGCGTTGAAACGCAAAAACAATTCTTGCTTGCTTTTTAGCCTCACTAAAGGTTTTAGGCGGTTGTGCTAGACTAGAAAAAGAGAGAAGTAAAACAGAAGCAACGCTTAATAAGCGAGAATATAAAATCATTGAAATAAGCCGTTAAGTTTCCATCTTTAAATACTTAAGCTTTATGGATAACACGTAGGAGCCTACGTAGTGTCTAAAGCTTTGAGAAGCATTTAAATATAAATCAATTTGTTTATTTTCCACAGTATTTATCATTTCTTTAACTTGCATTAAAGTATTAATTAACCTGATTTTAATGGCAAATCTTATAAAAAAAAAGATCATCAATACGATATTATCGCCAGCAAGTGTCATGAAGTATTTGTAAAAGATTCAATGCTTACCTTTCTGCATGATTTTTCAAACACCAGTTTTCTAGGGCTGAGTAGATTTCAAAATCAATTCTTGCAAATATTCATGAGGATACTTCTCAGTAATGAAATTGGCTAGTGACACAATGGATTATTAATAAATTAATATACTAAATTAGATAGCTGTTCTAAATTTGACATTTATTTAGAATTTTAATTATACTTATATTAAGTGGATTGGGAATTCCCGGTCGGCGTTATAGCCTTGGTTTAGTCCAGGGCTTTTCGCTTTTTAGGGAAAGCACTTTAGTCCAAATCCTCTGTAATCCCCTCCAACTCGATGTAGCTTTTTCTCTAAAATATCAAAAGCACGATTCTGTTGAGAAGGCGTAATAATTTTCCTGCCTATAGGGCGGGCTACTAAGTCAGCAAATTGTAGTCCACAAGAATTTGCTTTTTTATCTGCAAAGACAATTTCAAAAGGTAGTTTTTGCCTTAAATAATTATTGCCATCGCAGGCTCGTCTAAACACAAGCTCTAAATCATTGTCCTCTTTTTTTCCGCGACTTTCAAAAATAAGGTGCGTTGTTTTATTTTGCTGTTGAAAGGGAGCTAAGAATTTATAAAGCCTCTCTAGATTAAACACTAAGGCTAAGCTATAAGGATTTTCAGGATCTGTATATTGCCCTTTTAATAAATCTTTACGTATTGCTGATGAAATAATTGAAAACTCAGCCTCATCAATAATTTTATTTAAATCATAGAAAAAAGTGTTTCTAATTCTTTCATTGGTTAATATTCTAAACTCTTCTAACGATTTTTTTATTTTTCTCTCGTGTAGTACGACCATATTGTGCCCAAAATATTTGAATTTAAATGCTTGCAATTTTGGGATAATTGTTTGGCTATACTCATTTTTTCTAAAGATACAAAAAGCTAGAACAAATACAGGAAAATCTTTATCAATAGATTCCAAACTATGATCGCCACTTTCGTCAATATAGACAATAAATTCACTAAAATTAAAGTCTTCCATTAATGCAAATAAATTAACTATTTTGGCTATTTTATCATAATTATATTCAAAGTGGTTTCTATTTTAGATGAACTCGTGAAGACGCCATAAAGAATTATTTATCATTAATCATCTAGAGCTATATCACTTCGACCTCTTCTGCTTGTACGCCTTTTTTCCCTTGGCCTACTATAAAACTAACGCGATCCCCTTCAGTTAATTTTTTAAACCCATTCGTTTGAATCGCACTAAAATGGACAAAGTAATCTTTACCGCTGCTTTCAATAAAGCCAAATCCTTTGTCTTCATTAAACCATTTTACCTTACCACGTATTTTGTCTGCCATGTTGTCTCTCTAGAATTGAAAATTAATTCTAACAGCTATTTTTAGAAAACCAAAAGCCTAAACTCATGTTTATTTGCACTAAAAGGTTAGAATAGGCACCTTCTTAATTTAAATTCAAATTTAGATTTAATCTGAGAAAAAGCATATACTTATAAAATGTAGTTGTTGATAGGACTTTAGCTTCACTTACCACAGAAGATACAGTTAATATTTTGAGAGCAATCAGTGGCCAAATTGTTATCTTTTTTAGTCATAGATTCATCTTTATCTGCACGTATTATCATGCGTTGGCATTTTACTGCTTTGGATTATTATTTAGACATGGCCTGGAATCTTGAATCAGCACAAGACCGAGTCAGAACGAAACACTATGACTTTATTTTAATGGACATCGATTTAAAGGAAGTCTACTTAATTGATGAATGTAAGAAAAGCTCGCCTCTTAACAAGGAATCCCAGGTTATTTATTTAGCTTCTTCTCAAGCAAAAACAGTGATTAAACCTCGTGAGAAAAAAGTGTTAGTTCTTCCTAAGCCGTTGACAAAAAACGACACCCTAAAAATGATTGATTACTTAAAAACAGTTAATGAGTCAAGGAAATAGCCTTTTATATTTCGTAGATAGGGTCTATTTTTAAAAAGACTTTAATTTAAAAATAAACAAGGAGCGTTTATGTTTAAGAAAACACTGATTGCAAGTTCTCTTGCGCTTTCAATGATTATTCCTACTGTTAGCTTGGCTGAAGATAATTGTGCTTGCACATCAGGTTCAATGACTCAATGTCAATCAGCAATGGATAAAATGATGATGGACAAATTGGGTAAAAAAGATAACCAATATGATAAGCGTTTTATTGATTTAATGATTCCTCATCATGAGGGTGCCATCATGATGGCAAAAGATGCCCTACAAAATGCAACTCACCCTGAAATTAAAGAGTTAGCGCAGAAGATTATTGACAGTCAGCAAAAAGAAATAGACCAGTTAAAATCATGGCGTGCGCAATGGTATAGCAATGACCATTCTAACGGGCAGTCTAGTGGGCAATCAAATGGCCAATCCAGTGGTCACTCTACTGAAAGTAATATGTCTCATTAACCGTTGAAACAAGGAGAGTGACATGTCACATCAACAATATGAAGCATGCATTAAAGCATGTCAGGCTTGCGCATTAGAATGCGAGCATTGCGCAGCTGCGTGCAGCCAAGAAGATAATTGCAAAGAGATGGCTCAGTGCATAGCACTCGACCACGATTGCGCAGCGATTTGTGCAGTTGCTGTAGAAATGATGGCACGGGGCTCTGGGTTTGCGAAAGAGGTTTGCCGCTTATGCGCTCAAATTTGTCGCGCTTGTGGTGATGAGTGCAGCAAACATCAGCACATGGAACATTGCAAGCGCTGTGCAGAAGCGTGCTATCGATGTGCAGAAGAATGCGAAAAGATGGCTTCTTAATGTAAATATAAAACGCCATTGCAGTTAAAACTGCAATGGCATCTATGCTTAATGATTCATGGTTAGGGCAGGCGCCTTAATGCCTGCATAACTAACAATAGTCATCATGCCATTTTCTTGATGATAAAGCATATGGCAATGCATCATCCAGTTGCCTGGATTATCCGTATCAAACACCACTTTCACACTTGAATTTGGTAATACTAAAACCGTATCATGCAAAAGACCTTCGTTGATTTTTTTACCATCAATTTCGGTTACTTCAAACACATGGCCATGTAGGTGCATGGGACGGGCCATCATGGTTTTATTGTTAAAGACCATTTCCACACGTTTATTTTCATCAACCTTTAACGGTTTAATTTCAGGCCACCTCTGATTATTAATCGCCCAAACATAACGCATCATATCGCCTTCTAGATTGACAGTTAACGTTTGCCCTGGTGTCTTTTTCGCTAAAGGCTTGAGGGCTTTAAACGGTTTCGGCAGGGTCTTCAATAATTAAAGGGGCTGATAAAAATTGTTGAACTTGTAAGTCATGATGTGAATGGTGCCTGATTGCTTAAGTTTAAAACGATAATGGTATTCACCACCAGGCAAAATGGGTTTTTGGGTGACATAAGGCACGCCATCTTGATTATTAGGCACAACTAAACCATGCCAATGTAATACAGTAGGCTTGTCAGTTTGATTTTTAACCACTGCCTCAAACATCTGCCCTTTAACCCCGCGATAACCCCATGTCCCATCAGGTTGTTCAATCCGAAACACATCTGTCGTCTTGCCATTAACATCAAGCGTCTGTTTCTTAATCAGAAGCACAACAGGTGCTTTGGCCTGATTAGGTGAAGCGCTTGGCGCTGCAAACAATGGGTTTAAGGCCGCCGTACTGAGTAGGGTAGCGCTTAAAACAATAAATAATTTCATAATCCATTAATCCTTAACGAACATCATCTTTATAAAAGGCACGCAACTGGCTTAAGAGTTTTTGTAATTTAGTCCAATTGGCAACAGTGCCTTCTTTGTCATTAGCATCGCCTGTTTTATCAAGACGAGTCGCTAATTGATTTACGAAATCTAAGGTATCTTGCACCGTTTGTCTCTGCTCTTCTGATAAGTGTTCACTTAAAGGTGGTAAGGCGTGGGTTAAATCACGAATAGCAAAGGCATGGTCATGAATTGAGGTAAGTTTATTGTCTTTTATAGCTTGATTGATTGAGGCGCCATGCGCATCGATAACCTTCCAAATAGCGGGTATTGTTTTAGGTATTGCTACTTTAGGCGTCTCACTAGTTCCTGCAAAAAGTGCTAAGGAGGGGCCCCAAATAAAAAGGCTAAGAATAAGGCTTACATAGCTAGAAAAATTAGATTTTAATCGATTTCGTTTCATGTTGCTTCTCCTGATGGTGTGGGCTCTAAAGATTTTTTTCGCTCTCGCCTTTTTTCAAGCAGATTATAGACGGTAGGAACAACAACCATGTTAAGGAGTGTTGAGCTTAATAAACCACCTAACAACACTTGCGCTAAAGGACGCTCTAACTCCTTACCTGCAGGTGAGCCCCACAGTAAGGGAAAAAGCCCTAAGGCGGTGGTTGCTGCTGTCATTAAAACAGGTACAAGTCTATCTAGTGTGCCGTCAATAACCACTTGCTCGCGGGTTTTACCTTGTAGGTGGAGCTGATTGTAGTGACTCACTAAAATAATACCATTGCGCGCTGCAATCCCAAACAAAGTAATAAACCCAATCATCGCCGCAATACTCATCTCACCACTGACTAAGTAAAGTGAAATCACCCCCCCGATTAAAGCTAGTGGAAGATTAAACATCACAAGAAGCGCTTCTCTAAAAGTGCCAAATGCTTTATGAAGCAAAATAAGCATAATAAATATCACTAAAATGCTAAAGATTAAAATGACATTAGAGGCGTGTTGCTGACTTTCAAACTGACCGCCGTATTGGATAAAGTAGCCTGCTGGCAGTTTGAGTTGTTGCCCAACTTTACTTTTTACATCTTCTATTACACTGCCTAAATCACGATCTTGTACATTAAAAGAAACCACCAGCAAACGTCCGGCATTCTCACGGTTAATGGAAAAGGGTTGCGGCTCTAATGTGATATCAGCAACTGCACGCAAAGGAATTTGAGCGCTTCCTCCTTCTGCCTCATCATGAGCATCAATAAGCATGTTTTTGATGTCTTTTATACTGTCGCGACCTGTTTTATCCATCCGCAGAAATAAGTCAAACGTTTGTTGCCCTTCTAAAACGCTTGATACCGTCACCCCATTGAGAAGGACTTGCACGTCTTCTGAAATTTGTCCAACATTGACCCCATAGCGAGCCGCGCGTTCCCGATCAATTTTAATAACCAATTGTGGCACTTTAATTTGCTGCTCTTTATTGACATCGACTACACCTGGAATCGTTTTTAACAAGGCCTCAAGGGTTTGGCCCAACTCGTTTAAAGTCGTTAAATTATCGCCAAACACTTTGACCGCAACTTGCGCGCGCACACCCGACAAGACCTCATCCATGCGATGGGCAATAAATTGCCCAACGTTAAACACGGCTCCCGGAAGATTGGCTAAATCGGCACGAATTTTCCCTAATAATTCATCAGGAAGCATGGTGCGGTCTTTATCAAAATCAAGTCGCACATCAAATTCACTGACATTAGGCGGCAGCGCATCTTCATCGAGCTCACTGCGCCCTGCGCGTTGAGCAATGGAAATCACTTGCGGATAGCGCAATAACATAGTTTGCACTTGCCGACCTAGGCGCATGGACTCCTCAAGCGTGGTACCAGGCAAGGTACTCATGGTCACAATAAAATTACCTTCATGAAACTCAGGCAAAAAGGATGTGCCAAAAAAAGGCAGCAAAGACAATGTAAAGAGAAATGCTGCCAGAGCTAGCATGATTACGATTTTACTATGGGCCAAAGACCAATGCAAAATGGTTAAGAAATGACTTTTTAGCCATAGGACAAAGCGAGTTTCCGACTCAACTGCTTGCTCGTTTGATTGCTCTAAGGTAGCCAAAGGCCTATGCTCTAATAGGGCATGTAGGTTAAGTGCTTTATCGTTTATTTTTTCTTGATGACGAACCAATAAGAGATAACAAAGTGCAGGTACCATGGTAATAGACACGACAAGAGAGCCTAAGACGGATGCAATATAGGCAATAGCAAGTGGGCTAAAAATACGCTCTGCAATCCCTGATAAAAAGAAAATGGGTAAAAAGACCAGACAAACAATAATTGTGGCATAAACAACAGAGCTTCTGATTTCAAGTACGGCATCAAAAACCACAGCCATAGCAAATTTAGGATGAAGCGCCTCACGATTAACTCTTAAACGGTGTACGACGTTTTCCACCGTGATAATTGCATCATCAACCACTTCCCCAATGGCAATGGCCATGCCGCCTAAGGTCATGGTATTAATGCCAATACCGAAATAATGCAAAACCAATAAACCAATGATAAAAGACAGGGGCATCGATAAAAACGTAATGAAAGAGGCACGCCAGTTCATCAAGAAAACAAAAAGGACAGCGATGACAATGAGCGCTCCTTCAAGAAGGGCACGCGTTAAATTATAAATTGCCGATTCAATAAAATTCGCTTGCCGAAAGACGGCTGTTTTTAGTTCAACACCAGGCGGAAGCGCCTTTCTAATACTCTCTAGTGTCTGCTCCACTTTAGCGGTTGTCGTGACCGTGTCTGCGCCATAGGCTTTGGAAATTGTGCCAATCACGGCAGGTTTGGTATTAAAAGCACCATCGCCACGCTTTATCTCACCACCAAAGGTGACATTGGCAACATTGCCTACGGTAATAGGTATGCCCTTTCGGGTGGTAATGAGCGTTTTTTTAATGTCTTCAAGGGATTGTATGCGTCCACGTGTTGCCACCACAAATTCAGTGCCTGCTTGATGGACAAAGGCGCCTGGGACATTTTGATTGGCTGTGCTTAACGCTTGCCGAACATCCTCAATGGTAACGCGATAAGCAAGGAGTCGCTCAGGCATTAATCGTACTTGGTATTGTTTGACTTCACCTCCGATGGAAACCACTGATGCCACGCCACCTAAAGCAAGGAGCCGCGGTCTAATTGTCCAATCTGAAAGCGTGCGCAATGCTTCAGGGCTTAGTGTATCACTGATTAAGGCATATTTCACAAGCCACCCTACAGCGGAAATAACAGGAAGCATGACAGGTGGATTAATGCCTGGTGGAAGCCTGCTGCTGACTTGTTGTATACGCTCATTGACTAACTGTCGATTCCTAAAAATATCCGTTTTATCATCAAACACGACCGTAATGGTGGACAAACCGGCAGACGTTCTAGAGCGCACAGCAGCCACACCGGGGGTGCCATTAATAGCACTTTCTAAAGGATAGGTAATTAACGTTTCTACATCCTGAGTGGCCATGCCAGGTGCTTCGGTTTGCACAACCACCTGGGGTGGCGCAAACTCAGGAAAAACATCAAGCGGCATCTGCTTTAAGGTATACCCCCCTAACAAGCAAAGGACAAGGGTTAAAGCGAGCACTAAAAAGCGATTATGAAGTGACCAAGCGATTAAGTGGGTAAACATTAATGGGACTCCTCATGACCAGATTTAGGCTTCCCACCGCCACTGATGGATAATGTATATAATTGACGAGCCCCTTGTATCACCACTTCATCACCCGGCACTAAACCTGCTTTAATTTCGGTGTATTTATCATCGCTTGCGCCTATGCTAACCTGAGTTCGCTCATAGTACGTGCCTGACTTTACAAAAACAAAAGTTTCATTTTCTGCTTCAAGTAACGCGTTATTAGGAACAACTAGCGCTGCTTTTGTAAAACGCAACACGACATTGGCACGCACAAACATGCCTGGTTTTAATAAATCGTTCTTATTTGTTAGGCTAATTCGGACATTGATACTGCGGGTTATGGGATCTAAATTAGGTTCAATAAGGATAACTTTGCCAAAGAAAGTCTCTTTTGGGTAGCTTAATGCATGTATTTGAACAGCCTGACCTACTTTGACTTGTCCTAAGTCTTCCTCATAGACTTGAGCCACTACCAATAGCTGTTCGCGGTTGCTAATGTGAAAGAGCACGGTATTTGGCTCTACCGCTTGGCCAAGATTCACATTACGTGCATCAATAATACCTGTCATCGGGGCTTTAACAGCAACACTGGGTGGTGGGTCTCCTATTAATCGGGATTGCACGGTAGCTAACGTTTGCCCTTTGGTTACTTTATCTCCTAAATTGACCACAATATCGGTGACAGCGCCGCTAATTCGCACACTTACATCGGCCTGAAGATTAGGTAGCACCTGAACTTGACCATTTAGCGTCAAAAATTCTGCCATAGGACGCTGGCTTACTTCAGCCACGCGAATGCCAAGCAGGGTTGATTGTTTAGAGGTCAACGTGACCGATTGAGCAGGCCCTGCGGTATTGACCTCAATTTCTTCACCATGCGCTAAAAGAAGAGCGGTATAAAAAAAAGCGCCTGTAAAAAGGATAAGGCTAAAATATCGCAAAACCACGTGTCCATTTATCATTTTGTACATTCCTTTGCAGAAGCTAAGTAAGCGCAAAAATCACTACCACTACTTACGCCAATTGCCGTACATAACGCAACATACGATTGAAAGTATTTTTCTACCGTTGTTAGATAAGCCGTTTGTAAATCGTTTTGTTGGCGTTGAACTTGTAACACATTAAGCAGTGACATTTGACCCTTTTGGTAGGCATCCCGAGCAAGTTTCACATTTGCAAGCCCTAAGCGAAGTGAGGTCGCCTTGGTGTGCAAAAGACTACTTTTAAGCACGTTCACTTGACTAAAATTGCTGACAACTTCCGTTTCAATTGCAAGGTTAAGCGCATTCATTGCCATGAGTGCTTGTGTTTTTGTTGCACCTGCTTCCAAAATCCGCCCTTGATTACCATTAAAAAGGGGTAGCGGCACGGATAAAGAAACCGTTAACGCCTTATCTGCTTCCTGCGGTGGTGCGCCCTCAACCACAATCTTATCTTTTTCTACCCCAACCCCTAATGTCCAATCGGCAAAACGCTCCGCAAGCGCTAAATTTCTTTGAGCTTCTGCAAGCTTGACTGCCAAAAGAAGGCCCTGTCTGTCTGGGCGGTATCGAAGCGCTTTATTAATTAAATGAGCTAACTTAGGTTGTGCCGTTGGCAGTAGAATGGCTTTTTTTATCCGCAAAGGCGAGGTTGGTTTTCGACCAAGAAGCTGATTTAAGGTCGCATATTGGCTAACTAATTGGCTTTTTAAGAGCGCTTGGTCTTGCTCAATTCGCGCATACTCCATGCGCGCTGCATTATCATCAAGCTCTGAAATTTCTGCAGCATGATAACGATTATGGCTCACGCGCACCAACACTTGATTCAAGTGGCGCAAATAATTTAATTGCTGCATGCGATTTTCAGCCACAACCAACGCATAGAAAGCTGTGGCTACTTTTGCGCTAACCTGCCTTGCTGTTTCACGAAGCTCAGCTTGCGCACGTGCTAGCTCAATACAAGCAAGGGCTTTTTGCCTGGCAAGGCGACCTGAAACAGGTAACGGCTGATTGATAAGGACACTGCGAGTATATTCACCCTCATCTTTAAAAAATCGGTCATCCGTATTGGTTAGCTCCAAGCTTGGGTTAGGCCAAAGCCCTGCTTGAATGAGGCGACCCTTGGCCATCGCAATGGTAAAACGCGCCGCTCGTAAGTCTTTATTTTGCGAAAGCGCTAATCGATTTAGCTCAGTTAAGCCTAGAGGTGGCTCTGCATAAGCCATCACTGAACAAAGAGTTAATCCCCAAGCCATAAGAAGCAATCTTAACTTAAACCTGCGACGCGTTTTAAACATTCATTCATCCCTGTTAAACTCAAAATGAGAAATTTTAAGCCTCTGTTACTTCTTTTACGTTAAGCGTTTGCGAAGGCGAAGCGCATTAATAATCACTGACACTGAGCTTAACGCCATGGCAGCTCCTGCAAGCATGGGATTTAGGAGTAAGCCTATGACAGGATAGAGCACCCCCGCAGCAATGGGCACGCCAAGGGCATTATAAATAAAGGCAAAGAAAAGATTTTGATGGATATTTTTAACCGTTTGCTGCGATAACTCATAAGCCACTACAAGTTGACTTAAGTCACCGGTAAGTAGCGTCATGCCAGCACTTTCAATCGCCACGTCACTTCCGGTGCCCATGGCAAGTCCAATATCCGCTTTTGCCAACGCTATTGCATCATTGACGCCATCACCTGCCATAGCAACTATCTTCCCCTCTTGCTGTAACTGGCCAATCAGTTTACTTTTTTCATCCGGAAGCACTTCGGCAATCACGTTTTGAATGCCGACTTGTTTAGCCACCGCATTCGCTGTTATTTCGTTATCGCCTGTAAGCATAATCACCTCAATGCCTTTCTTCATGAGTGATGCGACTGCCTTGCAACTTGTGTCTTTGATAGGGTCAGTGACAATAAACACGCCTGCCAATTGCTTGTCTACGGCTAAATATAAAAGTGTTGCACCTTCTTTTTGTGCGTTTAAAGCCTCTTTAGGCACCTCATCTAGCTTAACCGATAACCAGTGACGATTGCCAATGGCAACCGTCTGCCCCTTGATTTGCGCCTGAGCACCTTTGCCGGTGACGGCCATAAAGTCAGTAGCTTCAATAAAAGACAGTTTTCGTGCCTGGGCTTCACTTCGAATGGCTTTTGCTAAGGGATGTTCGCTGGGGTGCTCTAAGGATGCAGCAAGCCTTAACAGAGTTTCTTCCTGCCAAGTCCCAATGGGGATAATCCTTGTTAAGACAGGGTGACCTTTGGTCAAGGTGCCTGTTTTATCCACCACAAGTGTTGTCATTTGTCGCAAGCGCTCAAGGGAGGCAGCGTCTTTAATTAAAATGCCACGTCTTGCGCCTTCTCCAATACCCACCATAATGGACATCGGTGTGGCGAGCCCTAATGCACAGGGACAGGCAATAATCAGCACAGAGATTGCCGCCATCAGTGCAAAACCCAAAGCAGGCGGTGGGCCTACAAAAAGCCAGACAATAAACGCGATAACCGCGATAAGGAGAACAACCGGCACAAACCAAGCGGATACCTTATCAGCTAATCGTTGAATGGGGGCCTGACTGCGTTGGGCATCACTGACTTGCATAATAATGCGAGCCAGTAACGTGTCTTTACCAATGAGAGCAGCCCTCATGATAAAACTTCCCTCTTGATTTAATGTACCCCCAATGACTTTTTGACCCGGCTCTTTAATAACGGGCATAGGCTCACCGGTTAGCATGGATTCATCCACATGGCTCTGCCCACTCATTACCTCACCGACCACTGGAATTTTTTCACCAGGGCGGACCATTAATTTATCACCGACGTTGACAGCTTCAAGTGAAACTTCTTCTTCCTGCTGATGTTCATTTAATCGACGCGCCGTGGTGGGTTTAAGATTAAGCAACGCCCTAATGGCGTCACCCGTTCGCTCTCGCGCCTTAAGCTCTAATACTTGTCCTAGAAGAACTAAGGTTGTAATCACAGCCGCTGCCTCAAAATAAACAGGCAACATACCTTGGGCTTTAAATGCGGCGGGAAGCAATTGGGGAAATAAACTAACCCCGACACTATAAACCCAGGCAACCCCTGTCCCTATGGCAATTAAAGTAAACATATTTAAATGACGCGTTCGAATCGACTGCCACCCTCGCACGAAAAAAGGCCAACCGCAAACCCAAACCACAAAGGTAGCAAGGAGTGCTTGCGTCCAAAGAGAAACGTAGTAGGGTATATAAGACGTTAGCCAATGCTCACCCATCGCGAGCACCACCACAGGAATACTAGCAAGGCAGGCAAGAATAAAGCGCCAAAACATATCACGGTATTCATGATTTTTTTGTGCGTCTAATGTGAATTCTTCAGGCTCAAGCGCCATACCACAAATAGGACATGTGCCTGGCTTCTCTTGCCGTACTTGAGGATGCATGGGACAGGTATAAATAACAGTTGAGGAAGCAGGTCGAAAATCAACCTCTTTTACAGGTTGCGCACAGCAACTGTGCGCTTTTGTGTCATGTTGCACATTGTGTTTAGCAGTCATAACTCACCTCAATCATATTTTTTAAGAAGAGTCATAATTTCATCCATTTTTTCTTGTCTTGACTCTTGACTGCCATGGCAAGCAGCCTCGTTTAAGCAATTTAAAACATGGCGCTCAAGCACACTAAGCTCAATTGTTTTTAATGCATTACGGCTAGCGCGCAGTTGCGATAGGATATCGACACAATAACGATTTTCCTCAATCATGCGTTTAATCCCTTCAAGTTGGCCAATGGCACGATTTAAGCGTGATAATTCATTATAGTGGTCTGGATGTTTTGCCATGCGATTTCTCCAATATACCCCTATAGGTATATACCCCATGGGGTATTTTGTCAAATTACCGCACGCTTTACTCGGTCAAAGAAAGCTTAATTTTATTAAAAGTAATGTCATCATAATTTAGAGCTACAGTTAACTGCTTTGAAAGAAGCTGGTTGCGATCGTATTTATCCGGGAAAAAATTTCTGATGCAAAAAATATAGCCCTAGATTAGAACGATTAATTAAACAGTTACGCCTTAACGAGATAATCGTTATTTGGAATTTAAATCGATTAGGCAAATCAACCCAGCATTTATTGGAATTAGTAGATTATATAAGAACTGCAAGAGGCTTCATTTTGCTCTTTTCCTGAACCATGGCAGATACGACTTTGTCATTTTATAGCATTCCAGATAAGATCATTACGCCAATTACTATCAATTCCCATTAAATGAATGGGAACTAACGGCGTCATATGTTTTTCAAATAATTGGTATAATCTTTCATTCCATAAGGATTTTGGCGATATGGCTTTATGGAAAAGATTTAACAGTATAATCTGTTCTTTTAAAGTACCTGGAGCGCAGTTAGCATCTGTTAATTCTTTGATTCTTCTTGGTTTATAGACAAACCACCTATCCCAAAGCCTTAAATGATGTGCGCAAATATTTCTAGTATATCGCAGTGCTTCAATGGATGACTCAACAATATTGGGGTGCTGATTAAATACGGCTGATATTCCTTTTTTGTCTTGATGATCTTTTAAGTAACGAAATAAGCTCGTGCATTTTCCAAAAGATAAATATTCAAAGAGCATCCAACTGGGAGGAAATTCTGGGGAATGATATTTTTTATAAAAGTGTTGAATACTTCCTTCTGTTTTACCTCGACCGCATAACAATTCAATTTCTTTTTTAAACTCTTCAGAGGGACTTTTATGGGTGCGTTGATTTTTTTCAAACCAGGATGATTTAAATACATTTTTATCAATATACCACCATGCCCCATAGCGCTGGGACAAAGTATTAACTAACGATGTTCTGAGTGCTACTTCGATGCGCTCCAACGCATCTAAAAATAACAGTCTAAGTTCGCGATCAAATATGTAGAGATCCCAAATATCATCAAAGTTAATACCCGGATGTAGGCTATGGGATATTTGATCGCTTTCAAATGGCTTAAGGTAGGCGGAAAGTTGGTAGTAGCTTACTGTAGAAAGGCGATGACGGCATACTTGTTGGTCTGAGATAGTAAGGCCACGGTCTTTTAATAAAGTAATTTGTTCATCTAATGAGGTGGGAAGCTTTGTAAAATGTTGCTTAGTCATAAAAAAATAACCCGCCGAGGTCCGCATTGTTAAGAGGCGTGGCGGGTTTGGATACTCTAATTATATATCAAAATACTACGCCAACGCAAAATTATTTTAATTTTGTAAAATTAGTTATTTCTAGTTAATAATATTGTCTGCTTTGAAATCCGATGTAATTGAGAAAGTAATCGCGATACATCAATTAATATGAATTTCTATACAGTTATTTATGAGATCATACCGTCTAGTTAACTAAAAATTATTTTTTTGATGCGTTGAAAGAAACTTACAATTTTTCTAGTTTTATTAACGCTATTTTTATCAAATTCACTAACGGTAATGTTAACACGTTCTGGGGGAATTGGCTCTGGTTTATTCATATAAATTTGGTTATTGTTAATGGTAGATGAGTTTTCAAAATCTCTTATATAATAAGTTTCATTATTAGAAATTTTCTTTCGTAAAGAATCATTAAACTCTTGAACTAACTTAATCCTTGAGTTGGTAATGATAGTAAGATCTAATTCCCAGATAAATTGATTTCTTTCTGCCCATAAATCAAACGCGTCCTTAATGTGTTTTTGAGCATCTAATGCGCTCATTCCTGTAACACGCATTAGGTGTTCGGTCGCTTGTTTTTCTCGTCCCTTGATTTGAGCTAAGCCCATATGAGTTGCTTCATGATATGGTTTGCATAATGCAATAATTCTTCTCAATTTTTGAATTTTACGTTCTTCATCAAAATGCCAACGTTCGTGAGCATCTAAGAGTGATTTTTCCTGACAACATTCACATTGATAGCCAGCTCTTGCGTAAACAAATTTACGAAGTCTGTCCCAATCTGAAGGATCAACACATTTTCTGACATTAGTAAACCAGCAAGATTGAGGAATAAGATCGACAAACAATTGATTGCCACCAAAATATCTGTCTTCGCCAATTAGCTCTAAAATAGACTCTTCTTGCTGAAACGGCCATCTTTCCGTAAGTTCTTTTCTTCCATCTGGGGAATACCATAATCTTTTTTCAGGGTCCCAACGAGCACCAAATTGCTTTGCTTCTTCTTTTTCAGAATAGGGAACAGAGAGATAAATACGCACGTTTAAACTAGGTAAGGGTTCAAAGCTTGTGATAATAGCAATTTATCACAAACACGCAATAAACCTGCGCTTATAAAATAAAACTAAATAAAAGAACAAGGAAATCTCAAGGATATTTAGACAAAAGAATAGGAAATAGATCGCAGCACACCTTTCGCATTGGAATGCAAATTTTTAACTATTTGATTTTATTATATTAATAATAATAATTTAAAGATATCTGCGAAAACAATTTCAATAGATCAAATAATATTCAAAAAGAATATAACAAGCCCTTATTATTGCCAAAATAGCAGCCAAAAATATATGCATATTTGCTTAAATTGATAAGCATAAAGTATGTTATGTTATGTGCCTGTGCATGTATAATAAGGTTTTTAATGCTCATAAGTTTAAAATATGTGGTGTTCATACAATCTGCATACCCCACTTTCACATAAAAGGATAAATTTATGCCAAGAATTACAATAACACTGCCTAAAGTCACGCATGAAAAATTGCAAAAACATGCAGAAGATAATGATGTTTCACTCTCACAGACTATTGCCAAAATGGCCGAAATTGGCCTCATCGTTGCCGAACGAAGAGAGACCAACAAAAACCCTGAAAGCCAGTTCTCTGAAATTGAGAAATATTGCTTTAAGTTAATTATTCAAATGAATGGGTTATTAAAAAATATAGCCCAAAGTCAGCTTGATTATGGCTCGGATGAATTTAAAAAATTGGCTGATGTATCACTTGATCGCTATAATCAACTGGTGCATGTCTACCCTGATGGGTTATGAATAACTATATCTCTAAATCCATTTCTCTTTGCTCGATTTTCTGCTGAATTTCTTTGCAGTTTTTCGTTAAATCAATTGAGCTAATATCGTTGGCTGGTTTATGGGTCTTGGTATTAAGTAAAGAAATATCAACATGATTAGCCAACTTCATTTCTTTTTTAAAGAGCGCATTGGCTTCATAAATCACCCAATCAAGCTTGTTTGTTTGAGTTAAACCAAGCTCATTCTTAACAGCTTGTATTCCTTTTAATTGGTGCACATCATTCCAATCCGTTTTTTCTCTTCCTTCAATATTTTTTGGAATCATTATTTTGGCATTCATTCCATTTTTTTGAAGATGCTCTTGCACTTCGGACGTTATTTTTAGGGTATTACTTTTAGCATTCGAATCGTTATCTCCAGCAATAATAATTTCATTAGGATGAAAGCTTTTAATCAGTGCAATTAAGTTTTTTAAGTTCGATAAACCAAAAGAAACCAATACCGTGGAGTCAGGATTTGCCATGGCAATTGTGGCACCCGTTTCGGGTCCTTCTACTAAATAAAGTGCTGCACGCTTTTCACCTTTTTGAAGAATTCCTGCACTGCCTTCAATGCACCCTTTAGACAGTTTAGCATGCTCCATAAAGTTATTTTTACAGCCTGTTTTTTCATCTAAGTAAACGCGCTGAACGCCTGTGATTTCGCCTTGTTTGTTCTTAGCTGCAATCAATAAAGCAGGTATTTTATTGATTTTATCGTAGAGCTCTCCATTATCGTTGATTGCTTGCCATAAAGCGCCTTTAGGCCAGAATAAGACATTTAATTTTTCTGGATGCTCTATACCACGATGCTCTTTTAAATACTTTTCTGCCAGTGTTCCTTTAATTGGAACGCCACCTTTGAGAATACTTTTAGCTGATATTATTTTGTTTTTTTCTTCACATGGCTCGCTTAAGTTATTCGATTTCTTTTCTCTAGTGATTGGAGAAACGCGTGTTAATCCTGAGAGGCCAGCAAGGGCTGCGCCCTCCTTTAATGCGTCCTGAAATGTAAGCCCCCTTTCCTGCATCAATGCCGAAAGTGGGTTCCCGCCACGACCTGCCGAAAAGTCATACCATAGCCCTGCTTTACGTCCTTTCAAAGAAACAATAAGTCCTCCGGAGTAACGCATCTCTTTCGAGGTTACTTTCTTAGGATTTCCAAAAATTGCATGGTATGTTTCTCGGGGATTGTTCATTAATGCTTCTGTGATTTGAGCTGCATCATAAAAATGTTTTGATTGGTTTAATTGAGCCTTTTCAGCGAGTTTATTAAGCTTAAGTGCTTTATAGGTATTATCCAATTCATAGCGGCTTAACAGGGTTTTCTCGTCTTTTGTAAAATTAAGCGTTGATGTTTGTGCCGCTTCAATGGCTTGTCTATACAAGGCTTCATTGTTAGAAACACGCTGTAAATCATTTTCAAATACCGTCCAGGCTTTATGCCACCGGGCAGACTCCTGTTGATTCATGCGCGCTCCACGACGCGCCAATTGATGAAGAAGATTAGTTTTCGTTCGATTTAATTGATTAATTATTTGTAATCTCGCCTTATGCTGTCTTGCTTGCTGCTCTATTTTGAGTGGGTCAATTCTTTCCCGCACAAAAAAATTTTGAATGTCTAATTTTTGATAAATGGCAAAGGCTAAGTTATCTCGTTTGGCTGTTAAACGTTGTGCCTCGATAAACTTACCCTTATTAAGTGGCAGGCTTTGCTCTTTGTCGGAAAAGATAGATTTCCAAGTCTGACTGGCTTTTCGGCTCGTTACTTTATAATCTATGATTTTTAAAAAATCATCCTTTTGCGCATCATTTAATTCACTGATAAAGTCACCTCGTGCTTTAATTCGCATCAGCGTATTTAATGCTTTGGTATTAACACCAAGCGCTTTAATAAAGGGATAATGCCCTTTAATATCAGAGGCGATGGATAAAGCGGTTTCTCTTTTTAGCTTAAAGTTTGACGTAGCCTGCTTAAATCTCAAGACTGTTTCTCGCTTGTCATGACGAGCGGCTTGTTGTTTGATTTTTTCTTTGTCTATCTTGAAAAAATGCAAAATTTTATCAAAAGAGGGGTTATTATGAACCGTTGCGGCAATTTGGTTTCTTAAAACAGCGATTTCTCTTTGAGATTGTTCTACTCTTTCTGGAAGTGTCCTCCCTATCTCTAGGGCATCAAGTGTGCTTGCAAAATGAACGGCCAATTCTTTATTCAGCGATTGATAGGTTTTAACAGTATCAAAAAGGGTTTTTTCTTGTAGATTTAAGCTTTCCCTAAAAGAATTTTCTTCACCCCTTTTGACATGTTGGTTGATTTCACGCCATAGACTATCCAGAGGCTTTTTTGTTTTTTCACTTAAGCGAATTAAATGAGGATGAACGGCTTTAGATTTGCTTTTAAGAAGGGCTGCAAGTGACTCTTTTGACTCAAACTGCTCTTCACTGAAAAACGACGCCACGGTGCGTGCCATTTGATGCTTTTCTGCGTGAGTGCTTAAGTTTTTAAGCCTGACTATTGCCCGCTCCTCCCCTTTTTCAATGCGATATTGTGACATACCCAGTCGATTGAGTAGGCCTATGGAAAAATGATGAAGATAGGGTTTGTATTCTTCGATATTTTCCGCAATTAGGCATGCGAGCGCATTTCGCGTTTCGGCTTGGTCAAACGCTTTTGATTTTTGTAAGGCACACTTATTTCCATAATGAATTGATTTCCATGCCCTCTGGGTTTCATGACAAGCCTTAAGATAGGCTTTGACGGTGAGTACTTTTTCTTGCTCTTCAGGTTTAAGTTCCTTTAACAGCTTCATTGTTGCGAGCTTCAAAGCGTCTTGTCGTATTGTGTTTTCAGAAACAACCAGCTGATGTCTTGCCATACGTTTAAGATCATTGTCTGTAACGATTTGCCAGGCCACCTTAGAAGCAACAGCTGTTTTGTGCTTCTCTTTAGCATCGCTATATTGATTAATCAGAGTTTGTTTTCGCGCCAAAACTTCTTCGGTGATTATTTTTTTATCCAAGACTGCTCTTATGTTGATGGCGTTAGGGTTATCTGTAAAGTAATGAGCATGCTTTTTTAGCGTTTCACTGTTTACATAATTTAGAGCGGATTTTTTAGTGTCCTCATTGTGCTCTAGCGCGTTTAATAATTGATTTTTATCATCGGTAATCAAGGTCATTTTCGATATGGCGCGCGAAATCTGAACGTAATAATTTCTAAGCGTTGCTGAAAACTTATTGTAGGATTCTATAAGACCTAAAGCGTAGGTTTTATCCTTGCCCTGGACTTTCATATTGGTCAGTACATAACCGTGGTCAAGATGCTGTAATTCCCGTGCATCAAGTGAAAACGTTTTTGTTTCATCATCTTTTTCAAACTTAAGCGTTATGTTCTGCTCATCAATGGTAACAACAGAAGCCAAGGATGAATTCACAAGACCTGCCTGATTGTTATTGCGAGTGATGAGCACCTTATCATGTGCGCAAAGCGCAAGTGAGGTTGCCTCATAAAATTCAATGGGACGATTTAATCCCGCACGCGAAGGGGTGTAAAAAGGTAAATCCTTCAAATGCAGGATGACTGATTTGCCTGAACTTGTCACCAGTGGTACGGTTTTATTCTTTTGATGTTTTTCAGTTATGACTCCCACGGTCAGGTAGTCGCGTGGCTTAATGCCAGATTTTGGAAGCTTTAGGTTGAAGCGCAGCACATCACCCTGTTGATAGTATTGAGTATGATGATGTTGGACTTCTTCCATCGCGCGAGCCTTTAACGTGTTAATCAGGTACTCTTTACCCGTTAATGTTCCCTCTTGTTTTAAACCATCACGCAGGATGGAAGTAATATCACGACGGTTCGCATGGGTCGGCGCAAAGACTAGTGTTTTTTCACGAACGGGTTTGGAAAGATTTAGCCAATGATAGGCTATCGCCTTAATACGCTCGTCATGGGATTTAAATTCCCTCACTTCATCCAGTTTTTGCAGAGAGTCGTATAAATCTCTATTAATCGCATCACGTATAGATTCTTTTGTTTTAACGTTGGTTTGCCGAATAATATCAGTCATCTTGATTGTAGATATCCCATACTCCTGCGCTTGACCAAAAATACGGCCACATTTGACACTTGAAAGTTGCGAGTCATCGCCGGTTAATAAGAGTCTTGCCCCTTTTTGCTCAATTAATTTGATAAATTCATGGCCTTGAGTGGTAGAGAGCATGGACGCTTCATCCAAAATATACAGGGTGTTATTCAAGGCGTTCTTGGGTGCCTTCAAAAGCTCCTGATGCACAATTGGAAAAACATCCGAGCGAATGCCTGCCTTATCACGAAGCTCGTTAACCGCAGAGCTTGTGACGGCGATTCCTCTCGTATCAAATCCTTTGGCATCTGCAAGCGTTTTGGTGAGTCGAAGTAGGGTTGTTTTTCCAGTACCCGCATAACCCTGAATTGCATTAAAGCGATCGGTTGAGGTAAATACATGCATCAATGCCTGCTTTTGCGAGACTGTTAAAGGGAATGGGGAGCTTTCTTCATAGGCAATCTGCGCTTGAAGTACTGCATGGGTATTGGCCATGGGTTTTAATAGACCTTGATTGGATTCAATACGAGCAAGCGTTTCTGTTTCTAATGTTAATGCCCATGGGGTAGTCAACATAGAACGTTTCGTTAGGGGATCGGTTGCCTGATAAAGCAACCCGCTCTTAACGTGAGTATTAATCATGGCATCAATTACCTTAATTGGGACAATTGGCTGTCCTGCAAGAGTATGTTTAAGAGCGGCTTCCTTAAGCTGCCTTAACTCAAATACACTGGTTTGGCTTGAAAGGGTTTCTATGGCAACAAAAACTGCCTCCTTCGCCTGCAATGTAATTAAATCTTCCTTTCCATAAAAGCGCTCGAATAGACGCTCTTTTATTAAGGTAAACAAACCAAAAACCTTTTCTAAGTCACCTTTATGTAAAGCAACAAAAGCAGGCGCATCAAAGCCCAGCAGCTTAGCTCGCTTTTGCCAATCAGCTTTGAGCACGTTAATATCATGCTCTTCCTTAGCATTTCGAGTTAAGAGGGTCGCTTTACTTGCAAGTCGCGCGCCTTCCCAGCCCTTTTCCTTCATTTTGTCTTCAATATCAGCTCGTCGTGTGGAAAATTCTTTTAACACTTCCTCAGGCACTCCATCGATTTCAAACATCCCTTTTCCTACATCGCGCAGTCGATAACCTTGCTCTTTTAATAGATTGGCAAGTTCAGTGCGATATAAGAGACCCGCATAAGTCACATGCTGCTGCAATTGTTCAATGACGCCGAAATTTCCAGTCATATCCGAGGCGAGCGAGCGCGCTTTGCCATCAACAGGCGTAAAGGTGATGTTCATGGTAACGCCATGCGTATGCAGTGCTGGGTCGTTTGCCCGCGAGGAAGGCTGCCTAAATGCGGCTACCACCAAATTGCCGGTATCAACATAATGCACACGGCCATCAATAACCATACGGGCTTGCGCAAATTCTCTCTCAATAAGCCCAATGGCTTTTTCAACGGCCTTATCATGGAGTTGGGAAAGCTTACTATCCGCGCCAAGGCCGGACAAAATGGAAACGCTTTTGGGCGCAGAAAAAGTCATGTCAAAACCAGGACGATGCTCTCCTTTCTTATTCTTTAAAATTTGACCATTGGGAAGATGTCCTTCAAGCAAGCGAAGAAAGACTTCTTTTTCCACAAGCCCTGTCAAGCCCAAACGTTTAGCGCCATCTCCTAACCATCTAAGTGCTTGTGCGTCACCTGCATAGTAATTAAAAGCAGCTGTATAATAATCGGCAGCACCATGCGCTGATTTAAGAGGCTGTACGCTTAACATCTTCGCTCCTTAGACTTCAAATTCAACATCAGCGGGTTGTTTGTGGTGGTGCTTTGGCGTGCTACCTTCATCTATACTCTCATTTAAGCTTTCTTTAACGGCCTTTTGTAAGGTTTCATTAATAGTGAATTGACGCTCAACAAACCCTTTTAAGTATTTGGTGCGATGTTGAAGTTTAAGTTTGAGTTGTGTGATGGGATAGTTTCCTGGAAGGCGAACAAAACAGGTTAAATCTTCCAACTCCAAAATTTGAGGATAGGACACAATGGGACGTGTAACACGCTGGCTGCCAAGCGAGATGCCATCTCGAATACTGTTAGCGCCATAGGAATAATTTTCTCGTGATTCTTCAATTTCCTCTTCCCCAAGCTCACTGGCAACCAAACGCGCCATCTCTGCACTTGGACTTCTAAAGAAAAAGCGGGTATTTAGTAAATCAAACAATTCTTTTGCGCCACCGGATTGACCATAGACTTTGGTAAGCTGAGCAAAACTTTGCATACCTAATAAAAAGCAACCACCGAACTTTCTGACTTCTGCAATGGTTTCACCTAAAAGCGGCAGCTTATGAAGGCTTGGCAACTCATCGCAAATAAACCAAATACGCCGCTCTGAATTAGGGGTAAGGCTTAACAGCGTTAAGGAAGCCATGGCCAGCCACATCGATATCAGGGGTTTTAATGAATGGTGCATTTCGCCATTGGATGAAATAAAAAGCCAGCCGTTATGATGTTCATTTAAAATGTAATCACGAATAGAAAACGGGCTTGCCCCCTCACAGTTCAATCCCGATAAGGTGGTAAGTGATTTTAAGTAGGTGGTAATGACTGAGCGAATGGAAATTGCAGTTTTTTCAATTTTACCGCTAACGAGCGTTGCAGCAGGCGTTCCCTTAAGATAATTCTCCAAATGAGTAAATTCACCGGTTAATAAGAGCTTAAGCAGTTTTTCAATGGAGCGATCGTTGTCTTTGCGCATTTTAGCAGCAGCAGAGGAAAATACAGTACGGGCCGCATTGACCCAAAAAGGATCGGAATCGCCATGCATCGGAATTAAACTTTCTGCCATGTTTTCAAAATCACAATCACGAGGTGCCTCACACCACATGTCCCAATTAGGGCATCTTGCATCAAAGGGATTTAGAATGACATCTTGATGTGCATCAAAGTAATGAGGAATAAAAGCGCACCCCTTATCATAAACAATCACTCTATCCCCCCTTTTGCGCAGTACGTCCATAATTTTCATAATGAGTTGACTTTTCCCTGTACCTACCGTTCCATGCACCAAAAGATGTTGAACCTCGCTATGCGCTTTAAGCGGAAATCCGTCAATAGTGATATCAGAGTTTTCCTTTTTCTCTAAGATTTGTTGGGTTACATTCTCGACTGTGTCTATGCGGCTGCCACGAATAAACTGATTAGCACGCTGCGCTTTTCCCCTGCGAATAAAATAAAAGGCAAGACAAAGTCCTAAAACAAACGAAAGGGCAAAGGCTGCTAATGAAGACTTTCCTAATAAATTCACCATGTGATTGGCATTTTCTTTGTAATAAGAGTAATGCAAAATTGACTCCACGGTTTGTTGATAGTACGTACCATGAAAGGGAAGCAGGAAAGTATGCTTTTGTCCCACGAGATTTAAAAAACTTGCATAGTAATATGCAATAGCTTGGCGTAACTTCTCAGGAGATGTGACTAACCAGGTGATTAAGCCGGTTAATACCACCCAAAGAAAAAGACAAAGCCAAGCAAGCGTTTTAGTAATTTGATCCCACATCCGAAGATTGTGAAAACTGATTTGTCCGCCACGAGTATAATGTTTGAAATTGGGCTCCTCACGCATGATGTTTGTTCCTTATCATCTTTTTTTAGGCAAAGCAGTAGCTAACATTGCCTGAAAAATGGTTAAAATTTATTCTTTTTGCGTTTTATTTTTTATTTCTGAGCTTCTTCTATTGAGACAGTTTTTCCTTTAGAAAAAAATTCATTGAATAGAGTAAACAGGCTACTAAAGCCAATGCGGCTTAATTCCATGTTGACCACAATATGAGTCGCTCCTAAACTCAAGAAGAAAGACAGTACCAACATAAAAAAAATCTGCTGTTCAGAAGCATAACTGCCAAACAAGATACACAAGGAAGCAAACACTCCAAAAAACATTATCGAAATGTGGCTGCATTTCCTTCTTATTAACGCACCAGTCTTTAATTTTTTCTCCAGATGAAACTGAAATTGAACAAAAAAGCTTATTGGAGTTAGCAAGAAAAACATCGCAACTGTACTTAGAAGTACAGCAGCAATACTTGAGTCAAGAAGCAATTTGGACCAGATAATCGGCTCTTTGTCATCACTCATAACATAGCATAGCGTTAAAAACAGGATTATAAACATCCGCCATATCCCGCTAAAAATCCCCTTTAAAAGTCCACCATAATAGAAACGAGCAGGAATAATCTCTGGGTTTAGCACTTTAATCGTTTTCATATCCTCTGCTATGGCTTGCTTTAATTGTTTCGGATCCACTCCACTCTCCTTTTTTGTGTAATTTCTTGTCTTCGAAGGGCAGATGCATATTCTCTGGCACTACCACATTTTTTTGAGCATTCATCATGCCTTCTTGTAACTTCAAATCCTTTTCCTTCATTAGATCATGCTGATCTGAGTTAAGCAATTGCTCTCCTTGTTTCAAATTTTCAGGCAAAGCACTCTGCTCATAATGCACCTCGTGCTGAAATGAGCTAAGCTCTTTTTCATTAATGCCAACCTTCATTGACTGTGCTTGCTGAACAAATTCCTCGCTGTTTTTTTGATAGCGATTACCTAATTGATTCTCTTTGGTAATCAAATCACGCTGTTCTTTTTGGTAAAATGATTCAATCTGTGATTGATGCTCTTTGTTACCGAATTGGGTAATTAACTCATCTCGTTTTGACGCAATAAAATCCTGACCTAAAGACTGAATCTTGCTTAAAGATCGGCTATCCCCGGGATGGCTAAACAACTCATCGCGTACTGCCTCACCCAGTCGTTGTGCCACATAAGATGGAAAGGCCTGATTTAAATCAGTGGTGATTTGAGAGGAATGAGATTCTACAAAGCTTTTCGCATTTTGGATGCGCATCGCCTTTGCAAGGGAAGCATCCAAATTACGGCTGGCGGTTTCCGCCTCTCGCAGATCAGTACCCAATTGATTAGACAGTGAAGAAGCTTCTGAATGACTGTCATCAAAATGATGATTTTGAGAAAACTGCTTCACATAGCTCATTGCGTCATTAAAGTCACGCGATTCACGAGCTGAAAGAGCGCCATCCATACCAGTATGGTATTTATCCTGATTTGTAGAGTTACGATCAAATTTAAGATGCGCATCAGCGCCTGCATGAAAACCCGTACCCAATTGCGCAAGCTTGCCCCAGATACTGCCCTGACTTTTAACACCAACTTGCGCGCCCCAACCACCACTAGTCAAATGAGTCAGTGCGTCTTCACGACTCACACCTCGGCGGCGTGCTACATCTTCTGCAATATGACTAATGGTTGATAACGCCTTGGAGTATTGCCCGGTCTCACTTTCCGATATGCCATCCCCTAAACGCATGTCATGTCCAGCCAATTGCGATAATTGCAACGCCCGATGAGCAAAGTTAGAGAGTGAACTTTGATAGTGCGCCGATTCATTTTTTGCTGCTTGTGTCGATTCCTCAAAGGCTTGATTAAGCGACGCACTTAAACCTTCCTGGGCGTTAATCGATACCGCCCTTCTCGTCATTCCAGGACTAACATCAAAGACCCTATCGCCACTGCCTGTAATAGTTTTTAATACGCCACTTCCCAATTGCTCTGTGTGCATGCCATGCAGGTGTGTCCAGTTAGAGTCGTGTTTGTTGGCTGAAAAATTATTAGCTGTAGTGTTATAAAAGCTAGTCTGTCCAAGTCCAAAGGACGCGCTCGCAGCCTCCCCCGCCACTGACATACTAGAGCCTTGCATATGACTCATCATGCTGGTTGCGAGATTGCTAAAGGCGCCGCCTAAATTAGACACTAGCCCATGCGATAAGAAGGGAATGAGCATCATCAAATACCCGCATGCCCCTGAAACATCGGCATGTAACTCATCAATTTTATCAAGATTGACCATCGTAAATTGACCATACTCACCAGACGATGTTGCCCCATAAATCGTCATGCCGGCATTTAAAATTGCAAAAAGCACAGGCCAAAATTGCAAAGAAATAAAAAACTGCATATAGCCATAAAGAATTTTTATACCGCCTGGTAATGTCGTTAATGCAATAATCAAAGGAAACACACCAAACAATAAAAGCGTGAGACAGGTATGGGTAATGGGTAAAATCCAAAGCGCTTTTTGGCCTAAAACTTCCCAACTCCAGCGGTGTTGAACTTGGGATTTGGTAAATTG
>NZ_CAAAHX010000019.1:3293-35506 GCF_900639865.1 Legionella gresilensis | reverse complement strand
GCTTGAATTTGGGCGCGCTTATCAACTCGGGCGCATTGGAGGCAACTTTCTGTTTGCTAGTCCGTGTGTTAGTCTTCATATGCCTGATGCTCAATCACTGCCGTTAATGCTTTATACTCATGAAGAGCTGTTTGGAAAAAATAGTCTTGAATCAGTAGCAACTGATAAAGGCTATTACGCTTACAATAATGAGCAGTTGTTAATCCAAATGAACGTGCCTGATATTTATTTGTCTCGTCCAAGGCGAGAACTCAATGCCCCTAAAGAAACCGCCTCGTTTGCAACACGCCTCGCCTTACACAATCGGCGAGCCGGCATTGAAGCATTAATTAGTCATGCAAAAGGTGGCGGTCAATTAGAACGAAGTCGTATGAAGTCAGATAATACAACATTGAGTGCGGGTTATGCGGCGGTATTAGGCTTTAATCTCAGGCAATTGACCCGCTATTTGACAGGCGAGGTGCATCTAAAAACGGTAAAATCGATTGAAAAAATACCAAAAAGATGTATTCTAGACAATGAAATAACAAATCCTCTATCCGCTTAGTGACAAGACAGAGCAGCTTGTTTGACATATTTAAAATAGTGCTAAAATTAGTTCTAATTGATAGGCGTTTAAACTAAACATTTCGCGACAGCGACGGCTTATCCACAAAAACAGTGGATAAGCATGTGGAGAAGGGTAATTAATCCTTTTATTCTAGAGGATTTTATATGATGCTTATATTTTACATTGTTGTTTAACAGTCAGTCAGCTAGTTGACTTGAATGGCAATATAATTTAGCACATTAACTTTAAAGAACAACCGATTAACCTGAGCTAACCATTCTACTAATTTAAAGAAAAAACTATCTATTTTACTAAGTTTTTAGTACTTTGCTGACAAGGTTAATGAGCTTATCAAAATTGTAATCTTTACTATCTATGTTGGAGAAAATAATTAATGAAATACAATAAGCCATGGTTGTATTTAGGAGTCATTGTAGGATACTTATTTGGTTTCATTTATTTTGCTTTTGGCGTTTATACTCATAGTCACGGCAAACAAAAAGAACCAGATAGATACGAGAATCATTTGGTTAGCAATTTGCAATAATATTAAGGAGTTAGAATGAAAAAAGAAGGGCAGATTATCTGTCTTAGTAAAATTCCTCAATTATTTCTTGGTTTTTTAATTGGGCTTGTGCTGTGCGGTTTAACGCTCATGGTTTTATTAGTTCTTAATTAAATTAAACGAGAATTGTCTTCCCTTCCTTCTATCAATTAGTTCAGTATAGGGGTTTCCCAAGCTTTGCCCTCTGATATAGTTAAAATCTTTATCTGGGCTATATAACATAACTTCTTTAAGTCTTTTTCAAAGCATCAAACTTAATTCTCTAAACCAAGACAATGCTCTATTTCTTACACTGTAAATCTTGATTTTTTCTTAAATTGATTGCAAACCCTTTAAGCTATGAGAAAAACTTGTTTGAGTGGCTTGAATGACCATTCTCAATGAAAGGCTCTAATGAACCATCCCACTCCTCAGTTAGCAATTTATTATTATCAGCTATGTTCAAATTGACTGGTTGCACTAGATGGAGGATTCATTACATGGCTGCTTAAAGCTATCAGCCATGATGAATATATTTATATGGAAAATTAACTAATAACACACCCTTTTTGAAGTGAGGAGGCAGATTTTTTTTCTTCTAAAAAATCTAGATTGGCATAGTCAATAGATCCATACACTTTGAATTTCCCTATGTCTGAAAGATGAATTTTCAAAGCCCCTTCTACGGGAATAACATGACTACGATCTGTTGCAAAGTATTTGATATTCGTTGTTCTTTCATTCCACTCAGTTGCATCAGAGCTACGGCCACGATTAATTACTAAATCCTCATTGATAAACATAGTATTATCGACCTGACCCAAATAGATAACCTTGAATACACCAGGTTGGTAAACTTCAGTTCCTTCCAAAAGCGGATCTCCCGTTCTTAATGATCTTAAATATTCAAGTGCTTCATACTCGGTATTAAATAACTTAATTTTTTGAATATTTAAACCAGAAAATGAGTCATGTATTTCTCTATTGGGTATTATCTTTCTATAATTCATCCCAAAATTCATCTCAAGGAAAGATGGTTTTGGATTGGTAATTCGGATTGGGTTACCCACAGAGTAAAAAATATTTTCCTTATATACTTTTTTCATTCGCTCAATTTCTTCAAGACCCAACTGATTAAAACGTTTATTGACTTGGGTAGTAAGGCGCAATTCTTTTTGATTAAAAAAGCTAAACACATATTTTTGTATGGCTAATGGCAACTTTTTTTCAAAATCACTAGGCTCAATAATTGAACCAACCTTCACTGCTTTATGATGTTTCATATTTTACTCTCTTGCATTTAATTTTGGCAGTATTATACCAGTAACTGAATATAAAATATCTTTTTTCGTTTATCATACCGTGGTATTTTGTATAGCCTAAAACGACCGTTTTTTATTATATAATTTGTATACAGTTTTCACTTTATATATTTAATATGTTCTGTATAATTTAATTCTTAAATAAGGTTAATTATTAACATGCATCTTAAATGGATAAATTATGTCCAAAACCATTGCCTATATTCGCGCATCAACAGATAAACAAGATTTGAACAATCAAAAATTGGAAATTTATGAGTTTGCTAAAAAAAATAAATTAGTAGTGGATGATTTTATCCAGATGACTATTTCCAGTCGGAAAACGATTAAAGAGCGGCGTATCGATGAAATGCTTTCTATTCTTAATGATGCCGATACCCTGATTGTTACAGAACTTAGTCGTCTAGGTCGAAGTACGGCAGAGGTGATTGGGCTTATCAATGAGTTAATCAAAAAACAAGTTCGAGTCATTGCTATCAAACAAGGTCTTGATATGAAGCAGCATGATATGACCTCTAAAGTGATGATTACGCTTTTTTCATTATTTGCTGAACTTGAGCGTGATTTAATTAGCATGCGGACTAAAGAGGCGCTCGCCAGCAAACGAAGAGAAGGGATTCGCCTAGGTAAGCCCAAAGGAACGATTCAAAAAAGCAAGTTCGATAAAGATGTCGATAAAATCAGAGAACTATTAAAATTAGGACTATCAGTTAGAAAAATTGCTTCCTATTTAGGTTATAGTAATCATATTGGCCTTAACATGTATGTTAAGAAACATAACCTTAGACAAGCAGCTTCTGTATCATGACTGATAAGCATTCAAATCGCTATGCTGTGCCTTAAGATGAGAATTTTGAACCTGGCGCGGAAGAGGGCATACTTAAAAATTTTCTAAAGATTAAATCCAAAGATAAAATAGAAATTATTGAGGAACAGGAATTACAACGAACTGAATTAGAATTGCTAGAAATTTTTGATGAAAATCATTGTTTCAGTGCTGAAGATTTATGTAATATTCATGAATTATGGCTTGGAGATGTTTATCCTTTTGCTGGGAAATACAGAACAGTTAATATGGAAAAAGCAGGGTTTCCTTTTGCTCCAGCAATAAATATCGCTAAACTAATGGTAGCATTTGAGAAAGAATACCTCTCTAACTATACACCATGCCATTATACTGATCTAGATGAACTAGCTTATGCACTAGGTGTTGTACATGTTGAATTTATTATTATTCATCCCTTTCGCGAAGGAAATGGGCGCACGGCACGCTTATTAGCTGACTTAATGGTTATGCAAGCAAAAAAGCCGCCCTTAAATTATACTGCCATTGATCAAACACAAAATCCCGAAGGATTCTCTCACTATATTCTCGCAATTCATGCTGGGTTTACAGGAGATTACTCTTTAATTAGTAGCATTTTTAAATTGTTAATAGAGCAATCTATTTAGATGTTTTATAGATTTTTTTCTTGCCCTGTGAAGGTATATTAAAAGATTGGAGAACAAGGTTTTTTTCATAAATGCCTTCAACGCCACACGATGTTCTTACGGAGCGCTGTACTAGACGCTTACGATTGTCAGCATCTTTTAAATAGGGATTTGTATTGATAAGAGTTTGTTTTTTCATAATTAAAGTATAACACATTTAAGCTTTTGTCTTAAAGGAATATAAAACAATACGTAACCCTAAATAGTCGTTTTGCCAGACTTTTCTAACCTTAACGTTTCTATTTAATTTTTTTCCATTTTATTTCAATGCCAAGTTCGTATTCTTCGCCTTCTTCTTCATACTCAAATTCCACATACACATCAACTGGCACATAAATACGTTTTTTGTGTATTTGTAGTTGAAAGCCTTTGTTTTGCTCAATAGCCGCTGCAATTCGTCGCAATTTATTGGCAACTGCTGATGAGCCGTATATCTTTTCCAGTTCTATTGTCTCTTTTTCTGTCATAAAAACCTCCAAATTCTAGCGCGTTATATTCAAATTAAATGATTTAAAAATCATTATTAACTATAGTTAGCACAGAACGTTAACAGTTTAATTGTTGTGAATAGATTTGATTTTTACCTGCTTTTTTGGCTTTATATAGTGTTTGGTCTGCTACGGAAACCACCTCATCAATTTCATTGGTACATACAGGCGGGATGCTAACAATCCCGATACTAATGGTTGGCTTTGCAAGTTTTACGTCTTGTTTAAATTTTTGTTGAATTTTGTTGCAAAGGGAAATGGTCTCTTCAAGTGAGATATTACTTAAAATAGCTGCAAATTCATCACCACCAATCCGGAAGGTGGCATCATTGGCGCGCCCAGCGGAATCTTTGATAGTGTTTGCTAACTCCTTTAAACATAAATCACCTGTAGGATGACCATGCTGGTCATTTATTTTTTTAAAGTCATCTACATCAATTAAAATTAAATTTAAGGGGTGATTATTTCGTTGGGCTCGTCTAAATTCTTCGTTAAATCGTTGATCAAAATAGCGGCGGTTATAAAGTCCTGTTAAGCCATCGGTAATCGCTGTGCGTTGAACTTCTTCTAAGGCTTTATCTTTTTCTTTGGTGAGTTCTATAGTTTCTTTTAATAACGTCGAAGGGAATTTAGCGGTAATGATTAGCATGATAACAAAAAGTAAGAACATAGAGGCTAAAATAGTATGGTCAAGGTCGCCTAGCCAATAATTGTAAAGAATAAGCGGTAAAAACATAGGAATCAGATAAGCGTAATAAGCCGGTAAATAAATGGAAAGCGAGGCAAGTGCTCCTGAGGCCATGCCACCTAAGGCGAGCGTAATCACGTTTTGATGCATGGCTAAAAAATAAGGGTAAAACCAAATATAACAGATTCCCCATAAGGCACCCATGAAGCCTGTTAAGAGGATAAAAGTAAATTTGATTCTATCTTTTTTTAAGAGGTAAGCGTGCTTATGAATACTTTGCTGGCTGTAAAACCAGCGAGTGAGACTTAAAAAGCAAATTAACCCATACCAAAGGGTTACTTCTATCACGGGAGCTTGCCGATATAACAAATAGCTCCAAATAAACGTGGATAAAAAAATATTAAATGGAATTGATTTCAATGAGCTTTGTAGAAGCAGCAAAAAACATTCATCCTGCAACTCAAAAATTCCTTTTTTCATCACCATCTCCCGCGTTTATCCATTCTAATTATAGAAAAGTCTTTCCATTTTAGTTGTATTTTATCGGCTAGTTACCAAGCAATGCTTAATCCAGACGCTTGGCTTTCTTGACCAGTCATTCATGGACTTAGCCTTAATCTAATTACACTGGCTATACTTAAGCTAGAACAACTATATAGGCGCAACTATGCTAGAGCGTTTAGTTTCTTTGGAGAAGGTAGATGAACTAGAACAAGCCTTGCTGCATCTAGTGCTTAACTTTTCCCAAGATGCCATCATCACTAAAACACTTCAAGGCTGTATTACCAGTTGGAATCCGAGTGCTGAGCGCCTTTTTGGCTACTTATCCCATGAAATCATTGGTCAGCCTGCAATGCGTTTAGTCCCACCAGAGCGCTTAGAGGAACACACTATTTTTTTAAAGCGTGTGTCCTTGGGTGAAAAAATAGAACAGTTTAAAACTGTTGTGTTAAGAAAAGATGGTCAAAAAATACCTGTGTCTTGTTGCTTTCTTCCCTTGAGAGATAATCAAGGTAGCATCGTGGGTGTTTTTAATATGGTTCGCGATATCACTAGCGATAAAAAAAGAGAAGAAACCGAGCAGCTATTAACCTCTATTATTAATTCTTCTGATGATGCGATTATTAGTAAAAATTTACAAGGTATTATCACCAGTTGGAATCCGGCAGCCACGCAAATCTTTGGCTATAGCGCGCCTGAAATCATAGGTAAATCCATTCTTATGTTAATTCCCTCAGACCGCTTCAATGAAGAAACCTATATATTAGAAAAGATAGCCTCAGGTGAGAAAGTTGACCATTTTGAAACGGTGCGCATCCGCAAAGATGGTAAGCCAGTGCATGTGTCTGTGTCTATCTCACCGATTAAAAATAAGGAAGGTATCATTATTGGGGCGTCTAAAATTGCACGTGATATTACCGAACTTACGCTGCAACGCTATTTAGCGACACATGATGCGTTAACAGGACTTCCTATTTTACGGCTCGCTTATGACCGACTGAACCGGGCGTGTGCGCATGCTAAACGCAATAAAACGAAAGTGGCCGTTTTATTCCTAGATTTAGATGGCTTTAAAGCCCTTAATGATACGTACGGCCATACCACAGGCGATGTGATGCTTAAAATCATTGCGGAGCGCTTAGCGAGTTGTTTGCGTGAGGAAGATACGGTGGCTCGCATTGGTGGCGATGAATTTTTAATCATTTTAGACAACATCTCAAACCAGCGCGTTATCAAATCGATTGTTAACAAAATCATTAAAACCATTAGTGAGCCAATTGACTATGATGACACTTTGTTCAAATTGAAAGCCAGCATCGGTGTTGCGCTTTATCCGGATGACAGTGAGGCACAAAATGAGTTAGTGCAATTGGCCGATAAAACCATGTATGCCGTGAAGAAACGGCAGAAAGAAGCTTATGGTTTTTATGCTGATTACAAAAAAAATCGGCTTGATAAGTAGTTACCCTTCCTAGCCTCAACCAACGCGTTTAAAGATGAACTAAGCCTATTGGGTTTTCCCGCGTATCTAGCTAAACTAACAATGAACGCTTTAAGACCACATGGCGGAATAGTATTTTTTGCAATGCGCCTTTTTATTATAGCTTTTAAAAATTAATAGGCTAACTTTATTATAGTGGTTGCGACTAAAAGGGAACAATATGCCAAGGAGAACTAAGTTAGCAACGGGATTAATTGACTTAAATCTAGCTTATCAAGCCCTTCATTCAGCCAACGATGGGATAACTATCGTTGACATGCAACAGAAAGATGAGCCGTTGATTTTTGTTAATCGTGCTTTTTTGCGAATGACAGGGTATAAGAAAAAAGAGGTACTTGGGAAAAATTGTCGGTTTTTACAAGGAAATCTTGCACAACAGCCTGAAGTTTTAAAGATTCGCAACGCGTTAAACAGCCATAAAAAATGCCGTGTTGTTTTAAAAAATGTTAAAAAGGATGGTTCATTATTTTTAAATGAATTGAGTCTTGCGCCTATTATAGAAGCTGATAAAACCGTATCGTATTATATTGGCATCCAAAAAGACGTAACCCATGAATTTTTACAGAAACAACAGATTGCTTACCTTGCTGACCATGATGAGTTAACAGGATTAGATAACTACAGAGGTTTTTTTGCAAAAATTAATGATCTTCTTGTAAGAGGAAAAAAACAAAATTTATATCTTGCGATTGGTATTGCAGATATCAATTCTTTTAAACAAATTAATGACCAATATGGCCATGTTAAAGGGAATAAAATTTTAAAGCTTATTGGCTTACATTGCGCTATTGAATTTAGAGACTATGACATTATTGCACGTTTTGGCGGCGATGAGTTTTGCTTTGCTTGTTTAACGCAGCATACACTGTCTAGCTTTTTTTACGAAAAGATTAATACTATTATCAATAAAGTTAATCACGATTTAGAGAACCCATTAGAAGTTTCAATGAGTGCAGGAATTCACATTGAAAAAATAACCACTAAAACGAGAATAGATAAATTAATTCATCTTGCAGATTGCAATATGTATAAAAATAAGCATTCTATTAATAATTAATGCGCTAGTTTAGTCATTAGTATTTATCTAGGCTCGGCGTTAAACAGACGAGACTCATCGGTTGATGTATTAGGCGTAATTGACTCAACAACACGGCTTTGTACCTGAGTCACTTTTAAGGTTCGCCCCAGCCACTGTTTGCCATTCATGCTTAATGCCTTTTCGGCTTCCTCTTGCGAAGAGAAGGTGATAAACGCTATCCCTTTTGACTGACCGGTAAAGCGGTCTTTCACCAAATCAAACTCAACGATTTTACCGTATTTACAAAATGCCGTTTCAATATCATGTGCCGTGGCCGAAAAGGGCAAATGTGCGATGTAGAGGGTTCTTTGGTTCATAGTAATGAGCTATTCCTTAAGCGTGACGAGCGCGCAATAACCTGGGAATAGAAAGAAAATTAACAGAAACAATTTAGAAGGCTTATTGTGCGCTTTTTTTAAAATTATCTTAGCTTAATTACCGAAGGTGAGCAATTGCGTGAGGCACCTAAATAGCCTAGCATGAACAACGTATAAGGTTCATTAAGACGTATTGCGTTGTCTTCCTTTTCATAAGATAATAACGTTTAAATCTAAATGATTTTTATTGATGTTAGATGTCTGCGTTATACCAACTTCTGTTTAAGAGCCAAGTTAAAAAACCATTAACTGACCAAGCGCTTACTCAATTAGCCAAGCTTTGTCGTTTCAAAAACTTTACCCATCAATTAAGCGGTCTTTTAGTTTACTCTAATGAGCATTTCTATCAACTACTCGAGGGAAGACTTGAGTCGCTTGAAAGCGTTTATCAGTGTATTTTACAAGATAGGCGTCACCAAAAGGTGGTGTTACTTGCTAAAGAGCCTATAGCTGAGCGCACGTTCTGGCGCTGGCATATGAAGCGTGCTGTTATCGATGATAAAGGGGATATAAGAGCACAGCTGATTGCGCAGATGCAAAAGGATAATCTCTTAGCAAGTACTAACAAAAATGATGGAGGCTTTATCCTTAAACCCTTTTCTAATATGCTTTTTAAGCAAGTAGTAAAATCGTCTTCTACTCTATAATCATTAACTAGTTACGTACCTATTTAAACTAACCGGGTATGGTCTAATTGGTAATTTTCTCTAGAAATATCGCTCATGATTTTAATAACTTGGCCATAATAACCTAGTTGTCCTAGGACTACTCGGTTGATGATAGGGTTGTAGCTTTAAACAGTCTTTGTGGTCTAAAGGCTGATTAACTAACTCATTGACTCGTTTATCGCCATTTGAATGATAAAAAAGAGTGATGTGGGGATTAAATTTATCTTCTGCACTTATGACGCCAAATTTATCTAATTGTTGTTGCTCCTCTAACGACATAGTAGGGTATCGGTCTTTAAATTGCTGCAACATCCCTTGCCGGTAAGGTAAGCACACCTTAACAATATTATGATGTAATAATTGCAATGCGCTACTTGGTTGGATCTCCCAAAACACATGTCTTTTTGTAGCTTTAAGTTCTTCTTTCATTGCAATGTCTAAAAAATTAAAGTTTTCTAAAATGTGCTTAATCTTAAAGAGTAGCTCGTCAACCGCACTTAATAGAAACCGACCTTGGAACAAACTAATATGATAACGTGTTTGAATATTTTCTTTTTCTGGCATAAGCGTTGCGATTAACTGATTAAAATGAGCCGCCATTTGCTCAATAGGCTTAGGTAGCTTAATAATAATGCCAATCTCAATGACCTGTGGCTCTAACGTGTTAAAGAACTGATTTTATTGATTATCAGGGATGTATGATACTGTAATTGACTTACTTATTAATTGCTTTTTGTTAAAACTATTTAATCAACTGTTTCGAACACACTGTTTATTTATATTTTATATTTAAACGCTTATTCTAATACCTAGTTATTGGTTATAAAAAGCTATTTTTAATAGAGATAGTCGTTACCTAAATCACGGTAAATGCTCATGTATGCCATGAAAATAATTAATAAATTAACAAACTAAAGGATGAGGTTAATGAATTTAAATTGCTTTTGCAGAAGTTTATTGGCGTTAATAATGACAACTACTATGTCCTTTGCTTCTGCTTTGGATACTGTGCAAGTGGATGTAGCACCCTACCTTTGGGCTACCAGCATGCAAGGCACCGTTCAGGTGGGTCCTAAAAGAGTTTCTATTTCGCAGTCATTTTTTGACTTGATGAAGCATTTTGAAGGTGGGGGCATGCTTTTTGTGAATGTGCATCAAAATAGATGGGGTTTATTTGGTAATGCCTTATACTCTGTTTTGGAAGATAGTCACGATTTTCATAAAGATAATCATGACTTTCATAAGATACGTGTTAGAGCACGTAATAATTTTGGTATTGTTAGTGGCGGATTGTCTTATACTTTTTTCTTAAAACCGGTTTTTGATACGCCAAGTCCTGACCTCACTTTAGAGTTATTAGCTGGCGCAAGAGCTACCTTTAATGATACTAACGTCACACTTGGTCATTTTGCTTTTAAAGATAATAAATTATGGACCGATCCAATCGTTGGTGCGCGAGTAACAGTTCCTCTAAAACCTCGGATTCATTTTATTGCCGAGGCTGATGCAGGTAAAGTTCATTCCCATCATAGTTATGATGCACAAGCTTACTTAGGTTATCAACCAGTCAACCCATTATTATTTAATAATGTAACCTTATATGTGGGGTATCGTTATTTACATCAATACTTTTCCACCGGACATAAACTAAACTATTACCTTTGGGACATGGCTATTAAAGGCCCCGTGTTAGGTTTTAAAGCGATGTTTTAAAAGCCAAAAGTTAATTTAAATGACATTAGTGCCATTTTTGTAATTACTATTTAACCTTTAATAGCGGTAATCATTAGCAGCATAAATCTTTCCGCTAACAACCGTTCCCCACACCGGAATGTCTTTTAAATCAGTGGGCGGTGTTGTATAAGGATCGTTATCAAGGACTGCAAAATCGGCCCATTTACCAGGCGTAATACTGCCAATTTTATCATCCACGCCTAAGGTATACGCTGCATCGATGGTAATCATACGTAAAGCCTGATTCAGGCTTACGCGTTCAGCCGGTCCGTGGACTTTTCCTGAAAGACCAAACCGATTAACAACCATCCAAACTTCTTTAAGAGGTTCAGGGGAGGAAACAGGGGTATCGGAGTGGAGAGAAGTGGGTACCCCTGCGCTCACCAGCGTATGAAAAGCGGCTGCGGTATCAGCGCGCTCAGTCCCAATTTTTGCTTCATTTATTTCAGCGCGAGCATACAAATAACTAGGATTGACACTCACAACGCCGCCTAATTGTTTAAGGGTTTTAGCCATAGCGGGGGTTGAGATGCCATAGTGTTCTACAGAAAAGCGATGGTCAAACCGCGGTTTTCGTTGCATAAGCTCGGCAAGGGCACGAATGGTAGAAGCGTTTCCACCATTGCCATTGGAATGAACATGAATATTGAATCCTGCATCCCACCATGGAGAAATAACCGCAGCAAGCTGATTAGGCGGGGTGATGTATTGACCTTGATGCCCATCGATGTAGCCCGGATTTTCTACTACCATATTCAAACTTACAAAGGCATCATCAGAAAAAAACTTAACGCCCTTAAACATTAATTTATCCGTACTTTCTTTTTGTAAGCTTTTTACAAAATCAACAGCTTGGTCTTTTTTATCCCGACTGGCACTTACTGCATCGGTAATAGCCACTAAACGCATGGGCGTTTTGGGATTATTAAAATACTTATTATAAAGCGCATGCTCCAATTGAAAATCGATGATACCAAAGGTTAATTCAGTAGTGGTGGTAATGCCATTACGATGACTTAAATCCATTAAGAACTTCACATTTTTATAGGCATCTTCTGGTGTTGTTGTTGCAGCAAAGACTTTTTTTAGAATAAAGGTAGCTGCGGTAACGCCATAAAACTGGCCGTTAGGTTGACCCTTTTTAGTTAATTTAAGCCCATCAATTTGCCTATCGTTGCTGGTGATGTGAAAAGCGTTGAGAGCCGCTGTATTAGCAAAAGCAATATGTTCTGAAGCGTCCCATACAATAAGCGGAAGCGTAGGCGACACCTTGTCTAATTCATTCGCATCTAATGAGCTTCCCATAGCAATGATGTCATAACCCCATACTAAAAGAGGTTTGTTAGGGTCTTTATGGTCTGCTACATATTTTTTTAATCTGTCCATTGCTTGCGCTTTGGTTTTTACGCCAGGAAAAGGTGGCCCATAAGGATTAGGTGTAGGTAGGTAAGTGAGCAAGGGGCGCGACATGGCTGTACCGCCAATTAAGGGGTGACCATGAGGCTCAATAAAGCCCGGCAGCAAAATTTTTTGTTCAAATGTTTTATCAAGTTTATAAGGATAAGTCGTTAACCATGGTTTTAGATCGTCTAATGATCCAACAGATAAAATCTTACCATCTTTAACAGCCACGGCTGTTGCCGTGGGCCACGCAGGGTCCATAGTAATAATTTTTTTTGCTATAAAAACAGTGATTGGATTGGTGTCATTTTTATCGACAGACCATGAAAGTGGGCTTATGGCAATAAGTAAAACGCTTAGTATTGGCTTAAACATTAATGTAACATTCCGTTGCTTTAGGATGAAATAATCCTATCAAACATCGTTAGCTGTAACAACAAACTTCATTACGAAAGGCACCATTCATTCTTATTGGTTTATGGTAAAAATAAATAGAGATGTCATATTGATCAATTCTGCTTTTTAGATTGAGGCAAGGTTATATTCAGTTTAGTTTATTTTTAAACTTGATTATTTAAGTAGGTTTAAAAAGTTAATGTGCTAAATTTGGTATTGGCAAATTAGATAAGTGGAGGTTTAAAATTAAATCACCTCAACTTGCAAGCCTTTTCTTCCTTGGCCAATGATAAAGCTAACCCGCTCACCTTCAGTTAAGCTTTTAAAACCAGTTGTTTGAAATTGCGCTAACATGAACAAAATAATCTTGGCACGACTTTCAATAAAGCCAAATCCTTCATCCTCCTTAAACCATTTAACCACCCCAAGAGCTTTATCTAACATGAAATTAGATACCCTAAAATTTAAATAGTTATTTTAGCACTTTTATAAAACGCGAATTCTGCTTAAGGAGTAATTGAAAAAAAGGCCTCCCTATGATCAAATTCGTTGCGGAAACAATAAAAATGATCTGGAGGCCTACAATGAATTTAGAGGAAATATTCTGTCTTGTCGATGATTTTTGTCAAGCATTTATACCTTTGTGGGAAAAGATGCTTTTAGCTGATGGCAAGCGTCAACGTAAACGGTCAGGCAACTTAAGTGAAAGTGAATTCCTAACCATTTATCTATTATTTCAAACATCCGGTTATCGAGATTTCAAGCACTATTATCATAGAGAAGTTTTACAAGGGCATTTAAGAAAAGCTTTTCCTAAAGCGCTATCGTATACGCGATTTATAGCAAGACTGCCAAGGATGTTTGTTCCTTTATGTGCTTTTTTACAAAGCCTATGCGTGCCTTTTGATGGCCTTGGCTTTATTGATTCAACCGCTATTGCTGTTTGCCATAACAAAAGGACATCCAGCCACGCTGTTTTTCGAGAGTTTGCAAAGCTTGGAAAAACGACTAAAGGGTGGTTTTATGGATTTAAACTGCATCTTATCTCTAATAGTCAGGGACAATTATGTGCTTGCAAACTAACCCCAGGTAATTGTGATGACCGAAAACCAGTAGAGCAGATGACACGTGATATGATTGGAAAGCTATTTGCTGACAAAGGGTATATTGATCAAAAGCTCAACCAGACTCTACTCGATAGAGGATTGCAATTGATTACAGGGATTAGAAAGCGAATGAAAAATAAGCTTATGCCCCTTATGGATAAGATTTTACTACGTAAACGTGGCCTTATTGAAAGTACTAATAGGGGTATCGACCCCATTCGTGTCAAAATTTACGGTTTAGAGTCAAAGACTGCCTCAATATTATGCCCACTCGGGTCAATTATAAAAGCAGCGTAATAGTTTTGAGTATAGTGAGGCCTGAGTCCTGGTTCACCATTACATTGACCACCAGCTTCAATGGCTGATATATAAAACTCTTTAACTTGATCTTTATTCTTTGCACGAAACGCAATGTGGCAAGGTGTTATTTTATCTTGGTTTTGATGTTGAGCAATTTCAAAAAGAGCGCCATTGCCGATATCAAATGACCAGAATTTTCCCTGTTCCCCAAAAGCAATGCGATAACCAAAAGCAGTAAACGCTTTTTCATAAAAATTCTTACTTTCTACTAAGTCGCTTACATATATCAAAACATGATCAATCATTTGCTCTTACTCTAATAAGTTTAATTGTCAGGTTGAAGTGTACTCTAAACTGACGTCAGATATAAATAACTTTATATGTCAATTTAGGGTTAATAATTAATTTAATTGACACATTAATATTAACCTCTTAAACTTCAACCTGACACTTTTGTATTTAAATGGATAAAATAATGTCAGGAAAAAAAATAGGTTATATTCGAGTCAGCAGTTTTGATCAAAATCCAGAAAGGCAACTCGAAGGCGTAAGCGTACATAAAAAATTTATTGATAAAGCATCTGGAAAAAATACTGCCCGGCCCCAACTTGAAGCCTTGCTTGATTATGCTCGTGATGGTGATGTTATTGTTGTGCATAGCATGGATCGTCTAGCACGTAATTTAGATGACTTACGTAGGTTAGTGACTCATTTAACTTCCCAACAAATTAAAATCGAGTTTTTGAAAGAGGGGTTAACCTTTACGGGCGAAGATTCACCTATGTCAACGTTACTGTTATCTGTTATGGGCGCCTTTGCTGAATTTGAGCGCTCGCTCATTAAAGAGCGCCAAATGGAAGGCATTGCTCTTGCTAAAAAACGTGGTACCTACAAAGGACGTAAAGCGGCGCTTTCAAAAGAACAAATTGACGAAATTAAAATTCGCGTTGCTAATGGTGATAAGAAAAGCCATATTGCATCCGATTTAGGCATTAGTCGAGAAACGTTATACCAATATTTAAGAAAACAAGACTAATTTATTAATGAAACAGCAGTCAAATCTTTCTGAAGATGAAATTATTCGCGATTGGTCTTTAAATACAGAGGATGCGAGTTTCATTAAAAAATTCAAGAAACAGTATCAATTATGGGTTTTTCTACAAGTTTGTGCCTTGAGATTATTTGGCCAATTACTAGATAATCCTAACACGCTTGATACGCGTATTATTGGGCATGCTTGTAAATTATTAAGGTTAGACATTGTAGGCACCGTCAATTTGCCCAGGCGCGATGCCACTAGAACTGACTACAAGAAATCAATTTTTTCGCATTTAAATTTCAAGCTTTTCAATGATACCAAACCTATCTTTTATAACTGGTTAAAACAAAAAATGCAGACTGGAATGCTGATTCCAGAAAAACTAGTCCCAGAGGCCGAAGCTTTTTTAATTGCTAGCAAAGTTGTTTTGCCAACGCTGTATTATTTGAAACGTGAAATTAATTCTTTTTGCTCGCAGCATCAAGAGAAAGTATTTGCTCAAATTTATCAGCAGCTATCTGAAGTATTAATCCATGCGATTGACGAGACGCTTGAGATTATTCCTAATGAAGACATTACGTGGTTTCAAAAATTTAAAGAATATCCAAGCTCCAGTAGTATTTCAGTGCTGCAAGACTATTTCGAACGCTATCAAAAGCTTGAAAAGATAGATTTATCTGTAGTCGATACTAGCACAATAGAGCAGGATCTTGCTAAACACTTTTATCAACTTGCCAAGCATTATGATGCTTACAAGATAAAGCGCTTTAAACCACCAAAGCGTTATGCATTGATGGTTTTATTTTTGGTAGAATCAAAAAAAGTCCTTATGGATTACCTTATCCAATTACACGATCAATACATTTCCAATATATGCCGTGAGTGCCGAAACACCCATCTTAAAAATTTGAAGCTTTATAAGCATAAAAATGAGCGAGCTATTGATAAGATCGAGCGATTTATTGACTTTATTTTGGCTCAAGAAGATGATTACAACTTATTAGTTGGCGATCTTTATTCGCGTTCAACCCAAAAGTCTGACCTACAGCGGGCTAGAAATGATATGCACGAATACCAGGTGTTGAGCCGTTTTGGTTATGCTAAGCTCATTCAAAACCGTTATAGCAGTATGCGTCGTTATTTTGCTAATTTTATTCAATTGCCTTTTTTGATTGAAAGGGGTAGCTCTTCATTACATCAATCAATTGAGTTGGTCCGCAAACTCGATAAGCAAGAAATGACTAAGATACCCAATGACATGGACACCAGATTTATGGATGGGCAGTTAACCATTGCCATGCGAGAGAAAAATGGAGAAATTAAACGCAATCTTTGGGAAATGGGACTTGCTATTGCTATTAAGGATGGTTTTCGATCGGGTGATTTATACGTCGAGCATAGTAATAAATATGCTTCTTTCTGGAACTTAATCTATCAAGATTGTGAGTGGCAGCAAGAAAAAGAAAACAGTTATCAAGCACTAGAGATTACACAAGATGCAAAGCTTGCAGTAGGCAAAATTGTTGAGAACTTTCATCGTTCAGCTATGGTTGCTGTCAACCGCTTTAAAAACGATGATTTTGCTGGCATTAAAAACGCCAAGCTATTTCTAAAAAGAAAAGACAAAATTGCTATTCCCGATGATGCAGAGCGATTACAAGCACTGATCAATTCATACATGCCGAAAATAAAAATAGAGCAACTGTTAATTGAAGTTGATAACCTAACTGGATTTACTAAACATTTTACCCCAATTCATGGACAAAAAGGGAGGCCACAGAATTTTTATAAAACCTTGATTGCTAGCATTCTGGCACAAGCTACTAATATTGGCCTTGTAACCATGGAGAATTGCACACCAGATATTACCGCAAAGATGATGCGTCATGTGACCGATACCTGCATTCGGGAAGAAACAATTAAAGCTGCTAATGCAGAATTGGTGAATCAACATACTCAATTAGATTTAAGCCAAAACTACGGTGATGGTAAAATGTCATCCTCAGATGGTCAACGCTTTATTATTACTGCAAGTAGCCTACTATCGTCATACTATCCAAGATACGCGGGATACTACGATAAAATGATTGGCATCTACACGCATACGTCAAATCAGCTATCAGTACTTAATACGCAAGCTATTTCATGCGCACCACGTGAATCGCTTTATGTCATTGATGGTTTGTTAGATAACAACACAATCCTCGCCATTAAAGAACATACTACGGATACAGAAGGCTTCACTGAGCACGTGTTTGCACTATGTTATTTACTAGGTATTCGATTTATGCCAAGAATTAAAGATCTAAAATCTCAGCAACTTTATCGTATTGATAAAGAAATTGCTTATGGTGAATTAGATGCACTACTAACGAAAACTGCTCCTATTGAGCCAGTGATAGAGCAGTTTGACCAAATGGTACGAGTGGCAGCCTCTTTAAAAAAGAAGCTAAGTCCTGCTCATGAAATTATTAGACGGTTATCGAAAGGCTCACCATCTGACAAACTATCAAAAGCGTTTACACAATTAGGCCGCATACTTAAAACAGAATATATTTTACAATACATCTCCGACAGTGGCCTGAGAGATAAAGTACAGCGCCAATTAAACAAAGGGGAACATCGCCATCAATTAGCACGCTGCATTTTCTTTGCAAACCAAGGAAAATTTCAAGTTGGTGACTACGAAGAAATCATGAATAAAGCAAGCTGCTTAAGTCTAGTATCGAACGCTGTATTGTATTGGAATACAGTGAAGATGACAAAAATCATTGCCCAGCTTAAAAACCATGGCGAAGTTATAAGTGATAATACTTTAACTCACATATCACTTTTACTACACAAGCATTTGATTACGATGGGAACCTATTTTACGAATGCTACTATTGTTTCACCTGAAATAGAGGACGTGGGAGAATTTACGGTTTCAGATCAAATTTAAGCGTCAAACCGTAAATTTTGACACGAATGGGGTCGATACCCCGTCTTTGACCAAATCATTAATTATTAAGTTTTAACCTTGACAAAGTAATGCAATTGCATTACCATTATATCAAGTATAAAGTTAGTTTGGGAACTTCAATGGCTAATGTATTACAAACTGAATCCACTCTAACCGATCGTTATCAAACTACTATTCCTGACGCTGTCAGAAAAGCCCTACATTTAAATAAACGAGATAAAATATTATATACTGTTCAACCCAATGGAAATGTAGTTATCTCAAAGATAAACGATAATAACCATGATCCTGTGATAGATCGTTTCTTAGCCTTTCTTGCTGAAGATATGAAACATAATCCGCAACGTTTAAAGCCCATCAATCAGTCTTTATTAAGTCAAATTGAATCTCTAGTGGCAGATGTTGAATTTGATTTAGAAGAAGCTTTACCTGAAGAAGTAGAAGAGCCAGAACACACCCAGAGTAAATCTAAATGATAGAACCTCTTATTATCAATGGGTGGATTATTTTGGTACATCCGATATTTATGGAGCAGATTAATAGTTTGATAAAGGACGTAGAGAAAATAAAAGAAAAAGAGCCATCAACATTTCATTTGAAAAATAAAGCAAAACTATTAGCTGCTATTGCCGAGTTAGCTTTTAAAAAAATCCCAACCGATCCTAGCGCCTCTATATATCGGCTAGGCGAGACGTTGGGTAATCAAAATAAACATTGGTTCCGCGCTAAATTTTTTCAGCAATACAGATTATTTTTTAGATTTAGCCTAGAGAAAAAAATCATAATCTATGCCTGGGTTAATGATGAGAATACTAAACGGGCTTACAATAAAAAAACTGATGCGTATTCAGTATTTGAAAGAATGTTAAAAAAAGGAAAACCTCCCAATAACTGGGACGATTTACTTAAAGAAGCATACAATGATAAATGTATAGAAAAAATTTTTTCCATATTAAATTAAATTTTTGATTATTGATGGTCTAAAAGAAGGGTACAAACTATTCGGTGGCTTACCCTTCTCACTCTATTTAACCTGTAACGTTTTATGGGGAGATCCCCATACCCCCGTTTCACATTATTTGCAGTGGGTAGAACCCACCATAAGTAATGCGATTCTTAAAAACAATAAAGCGTAACTTTGATAACATATACTGGTTGTTATACAGAAATTGAATTGGTGGGTCATCAATGACAATAGTATAATGAATAATAGCTTAGGCAAACCTTATGTTTATAGTCTAACAAAAGCTTAACAAGGCTATCTAATAAGTTAATTAAGAAAGCGTTATAATCATCATTAATATATTTAAAATCGATTATTAAATGAATTAAAACGAGAATGAGGCGTGACTTCGACTGTAGTCATTACTCCAATCAGATGAGCTGGTGCCTAGGGTATTACCTGACGCATCAAAAGCGCCTCGCATGGGAAGACCAGTTGCTGGATTGATTCGGATCTCGTCTTTTTTAGCTGCATTCGAATAATAGAATTCTTCATCGACTGAATTGGTTTTGCTATAAAGCCATATAAGCGGTTTAAACAAACAATTAATCCATTTCATCCTCAGTCCTTAAGTTTACTGTAATTTCAATTCTTCTCTTTCTGAAACACGTTGTTCTTCTTTAAGCGGCTCTAAATGAAATAATTCCCTATCGGTATTTCGTTTGATGTAATTATCCATTTGTTGATAGAGATCAAACAACGTTCCTTCCTGAATAGCCTTATCAATGAAATAAGAGCCAATGAGAATTTTTCGTCGAGTATCCCGTTTTCGCTCCCGTGACTTTTCGAGTGATTCCAGTTTCTGTATTTGTACTCTTAACTGTTCTTGTTTTTTCTTGAGTATCTCAAGCCGTGAGTGTTTATCGCTCATCATTGGGCATTAGTAGGAATCCATAAAAAGATTCTACGAGATTTACACTAAGTTTCAAGAGATGATAAAAAATAAAAAAATATTATGATGTCTTTCGACCTTAAAATACGCGCCAGCGAATGAAGTGCGCGCTTATACGTTGCTTTGCAACATGCGCTTTGATATTCTCAAAAAACTTAATAAGAACAATGCTTACTAAAATACTCACTCGGTACAAGGACATGGCCATCTATCGCTTCAGTGCTCAAATCATTTCACGCTCGCAAGGACGAAGCATTGTTGCCGCTAGCGCATACCGTTCTGGAGAAAATCTGGTTGATGAGCGAACGGGCGTGATCTACGATTTTACCGATAAAAATGATGTCGTTTATAAAGAAATTTTCTTGCCTGCCAACGCCTCTGGTTGGATGAGTGATCGTTCAAAATTATGGAACGCAGTTGAGCTTGGTGAAAAGCGTAAGGATGCCCAACTTGCCCGGGAGGTGCAACTTGCTCTTCCTCGTGAATTAAGCATCAAGCAGAATATTGAATTAGTGCGTGAGTTTGTTAACACCGAATTTGTCGCCCGCGGCATGGTGGCTGATGTGTGTTTTCATAACCCTAAAGATGATTCGGGACTTACTCAACCTCATGCCCATATTCTTTTAAGTTTGCGGCAAGCTCATGCTGAGGGATTTGGTCTTAAAGAAAGAAGCTGGAATGATAAGGCACTCTTAGAGCACTGGCGTGAAGAATGGGCTAATTTGGAAAATCGTCATTTGGCCTTGCATGGCATCGACCAACGGGTTGATCATCGCAGCTATCAAGCCCAAGGGATTGCATTAGAACCCCAATACAAAATTGGCTCAAAAGCTGCAGTGCAACGTATGGCTCGCTTAGCAGATCATCAACGCATTGCGCGTGAAAATGGCCAGCTGATTTTTGAACGGCCTGACATTGCTCTCGATGCAATTACTCGAAACCAATCCACATTCACTCTTCAAGATTTAGCCCGTTTTATTAACCGCCACACAGAAGATGCCAACCAATTTAATTTAGTCTTTGAGCGTGTTAAGTCCTCTGCTGACCTGGCTTTTTTGGGGATTGACTCTCAAGGAAAAGAGCGCTTTTCATCATGCGAGATGTTGGCTATTGAATCATCCATGATGCATCATGCCGATAAACTTCATCATCAAATGGGCCATGAAATCACGGATAAGGCCATACGCGCTGCCAAATCCAACCGCACGTTATCCCAAGAACAGGACATGGCACTTGAGTATGTGACTTCATCAGGTGATTTAAAATCGCTTTTAGGTTATGCAGGGACCGGGAAAAGCTACCTTTTAGGTGCTGCTCGTGAGGCTTGGGAGCAATCAGGGTATCGCGTACAAGGGGTTGCTCTTTCGGGGATTGCAGCGCTTAATTTAAAGGATAGCTCAGGGATTGAGTCTCGAACGATTGCAAGCCTTTTTTACCGTTTAGATAAAGGCATGCTCACACTTAATGCACGCGATATTTTAGTGGTGGATGAAGCAGGCATGCTCGGTTCGCGCACGATGGCGCGCTTAACGCGTGAAACCCAAAATGTTGGTGCAAAATTAGTATTAGTTGGTGATTGGCAACAGCTGCAAGCCATTGAAGCGGGGGCGGCTTTTCGCTCTATTGCAGAAAACTATCAATATATTGAACTCAACCAAATCAGACGCCAAACAACGCCTTGGCAAGTGGATGCATCCCTTCATTTAGCACGAGGTGAAGTTGATAAAGCGCTTTATGCCTACGATAGCCATGACCATATCCATCGGTTTAAAACAACGAGTGAGGCAAAACACGCCTTAATTGAGCAGTGGAATGATGTACGCATTGTATCCCCTTCCGAGTCTCAGATTATGCTTGCCTATACCCGAAAAGATGTAAAAGAGCTCAACGACATGGCGCGCTCAATTATGCGCCGCGACGGTGAATTGGGCACAGACATTGTCTTTAACATGGCGCGTGGAGAACGCGCATTTGCAGTCAATGATCGCGTTTATTTCTTAAAAAGAGAAGATAGCCTAGGCGTCATTAATGGCACGTTAGGCACCATTGAAGGTATTGAGGCCAAATCGGGTATTATCACCGTGGTACTAGACTGCGATGATTTAAAAAAGACGCCTCAACGCGTTAACGTAAATACCCATGACTACAAGCACATGGAGCATGGTTATGCAGCCACTGTGTATAAAGCCCAGGGTGTGACGGTTGACAGAGCCTATGTGTTGCCAACAACCCATTATGATGCCCACTCAACGTATGTCGCGATGACCCGTCACCGTAAAAGCTGTGAACTGTTTGTCAGTCGTGACCTGTTTGGCCAAGATAAGGCATTAGCTCATGCGCTTAATCGCAACCGTGCCAAAGATGTAACGCTTGATTACACTCAAATAACACGTGAATTTGCAAGGCAACGTGGGCTTGCCAGTGAAAAAATACCTATAACCTCGCCATCGTTGGATGAACCATGGAGAAAATCAGAACGCTCACTTGAATCTCTAATGAATGAGCTAATGGGAAGAAATATTCAATTGGACAATCAAAAACTCGATGCGTTTGAGCGTCAGTTCACCAAAGAAAATCCAGATATTGCACGTCACATTGCCAATAGCCTGCTTTCAAACGCAGAATCCTGCGCCAAATCATTAGCAGGATTGCTCTCGCCGTACAGCAAAGCGCTTGCACACAATCAGCTTACCTCACAACAAAATACAGAATTAATTAATTTAATTGATAAACTACCCCTTGATTCGCACGTTATGAATGCATTTAAAAAGGACTATCCTGAACTTGCCAAGCAGGCAGAACAATTTATTAAAAACCATGTTCAACAACGCGTGCGCATAAAAACGATTGATAAAGAATTAGAGCTATAAAAGGTGACCCATGTTAGACAGAGATGACGAGGAAGTGCTACACACGCCTGAATTATCCAAGACCGCTTCAAACCCCATGGAAAGTGATTTCCATGAAACGATGCAACACCTTAAATCAGTGGTCATGTTACTAAAAGGGCTTTATGGGCAACTGAATGAAGAACGTGAAATCATTACGCTTGCTTCAGGTCAAATGGCGCATTCTGTCAAACAATTTGAGCAGCATCTTAAGCAGTTTGAGTCGTTTGAGAAATCATGCAAGCAAGCAATTGTTGACCGGGTTAAAACCGAATTAAAGCAATCAATTCGAGAAAGCGCTCAAACCATAGCCCAAGAAGTAAGAGATATGGCTTATGAACCCATTAACCATGGTATTAACGCTTTGTGCCAGTTAAGTACAGATTTATCCAATCACCGTGCGCACCTTGAGCGCTCAAGATTTTGGCGTGCAGGATTGTTTTTTGCTGCGGCATTATTAGGTGGTGTTGTCAGTGGATTAACACTTCATTATTTAACAGCGCCTTCTAAAGAGATAAAAGTGAAGTTGGCCGCCGGAGAAGCTTTAATGCGTTCATGGAGCAAATTAACGAAAGCCGAGCAAGAAAAGATATTCCCATCCAAAAGCTAAGTGAAACCCTGTCTTTCTGCCTATCCAATAAAGATTTAGAACGGGGTATGATAACTGAGCCATCTGAAGCTTACCTCTTGATGTAAAATTCTATAAGGGCTCAAGATTAAGTTCCTCGATGTTTTGATACTCGGCATTGATTTTGTTTTTTGTTAGTATTTTGCTCATCTTATAGCCGCCTGTTCCGGGCTCTAAATTACCCTCAAATGAGGATTGAGAGAAATTAAAGGCTGTTGGCATACTGCGTTCAATAAAACCATTCTCTTTTGTTACTCTAAATCCTAAATCAAGTGATAGTTCCGTAATGGGATAGTGTCCTGGTAAACGTACGAAGCAGTGTAGGTCTTTAAGTTCCATAATTTGCGGATAGGATACAATTGGGCGGGTAACACGCTGGCTTCCAAGCGAAATGCCATCCCTAATGCTATTAGCACCATAAGAATAGTTTTCGCGTGATTCTTCGATTTCTTCTTCACCGAGCTCAAGTGCCACAAGACGCGCCATATCTGCGCTGGGGCTGCGAAAGAAAAAACGAGTATTTAATAAATCGAAAATTTCTTTAGCACCTGCCTGCCCATAAACTTTGGTAAGTTGTGAAAAGCTTTGCATGCCTAAAAGAAAGCAACCGCCAAACTTGCGTACCTCGGCAATCGTTTCACCAAGCAGAGGCAATTTATGAAGGCTTGGTAATTCATCACAGATAAACCATACACGCCTGTTTCTATCAGGCGTTAAACTCAAAAGGGCAAGTGATGCTTGGGCTAACCACATCGAAATAAGAGGTTTAAGTGTTTTATGCATCTCACCATTGGATGAAATAAAAAGCCAGCCTTTTTGTTGTTCATCAAGAATGTAATCCCGAATAGAGAAAGGTGGTTTCCCCTCTTGATTAAGTTCTGCCAGTGCCGAAAAGGACTTTAAGTAGGTTGTAAGCGTTGCACGAATCGAAATTGCTGTTTTTTCAATTTTACTACTGACAAGGGTGGCTGCTGGGGTTCCTTGTAGATACTCTTCTAGCGTTGAAAATTCATCGGTTAAAATCAATTTTAATAATTTTTCAAGCGAGCAATCTGAATGATTTCGCATCACTGAACCTAAGCATGAAAAAACGGTTCGCGACGCATTGACCCAAAAAGGATCTGATTCACCATGCATGGGGATTGCGCTTTCGGCCATGTTTTCAAAATCAGAATCTCTAGGCGCTTCTAACCACATATCCCAATTGGCACAACGCTTATCGAATGGATTTAGAATGACATCTGAATCTTGTTGATAATAATTAGGAATAAACGAACAACCCTTATCATAGACTATCACCCGATCGCCTCGTTTACGAAGGCAATCCATAATTTTCATGATGAGCTGGCTTTTTCCAGTGCCTACGGTGCCATGTACCAGTACATGCTGAACTTCACTGTCTTTAATAAAGGGAAATCCATCAATCGTAATATCTGAATGCGCTTTATCATGCAGGATTTTCTTTTTTACTTCATTGGAATTTTTAAGCTGACTGCCACGAACAAATTGACACGCGCTTTGTGTTTTTCCCCGTTTGATAAAATAAAAAGCCAAACCTAGCCCTAGAGTTAATGAGAGACAAAATGCCCAGAAAGCAGACTTACCAAGACTATGAATCACGTGGATTGCATTATCCTGGTAGTAAGCATAGTGCAGAATAGAATTAACTGTTTGCTGGTAAGCTTTACCATGAAATGATAATTCAAAGGTATGCTTTTGGCCTAGAAAATCTAAAAATTGTGCCCCATAAAATGCGACTGCATGCGTTATCCTCTCCAGAGGAATAATAAACCAAACAAAAAGTACCGTAAAAATCACCCACATAAAAAGACAAATGACACTTAACGTTTTGGTGATTTGATCCCACATGCGAAGGTTATGGAAACTGATTTGGCCACCACGCGTATAGTGTTTGAAATTAGGCTCGTTGCTCATCAGACGCCCTCTTTCTCTTTATGAAAGAACTTGGAAATGGCTCTTGATAACACACTTACCCCAATGCGGCTTATCTCCATATTAACAGCTATGCTGGTTGCAATAGCCGCTATGATCAAGCAAGGAATAGCTGAGAAAAAGACGACATCCTGTTCAAAGAGAGGGATAAAAATAAATGTAAACACGCCAAAAATTAAAAAAAATCCTGTAAAAGCCCATTTTGCTTTTTGAATAAGGTAGGCGCCTGTTTGAAGCTTTGGGCTGATTTGAAGTTTGAAAATGATATAGTTTTTTATAAATCCCAGACCAAAGAGCGATATCAGCAAGGATGAAAAAAACACACCAAACACCATTTTTGCTGTTAGCAAAGCATGCTCATCTAAGCGTGCCTCTTTGTATTTAAATTCACGTTCTTTCTTACGTTTAAGAAAACCTTCTTGCCATCTGCGCTCTTTTTCTTTTTGAATCATTTTAAGCTCTTCTTCACTAGCCTCAGGAAACTTCTCTCCCAGATAATAAAGACTAGATAGGCTATGACGAATGGAATCTTTCCTATTCTCATGTTCCATATTGGATTTTTCCCATCGATCAGTATGAGGTGCATAATCCCAAGCCTGTATCGCGATGGCAAAAAAACAGGCTGCAGTTTGAATGGCAAGAAGTAGCGCAAATAAAAAGAGCCAGCCGCCAAACAAGCGTTTATAGTACGCGCCTGCAGGAATAATGCTTAAATCCAGACGTTTTAGCGCCTCTAAATCCATGACTAGTGCCTTTTTTAAATCGCTCATCATGTCATTTATCTCCTTTAAAAAACTCATTTATCGCCTCTTTCCCTTTATCCACGGCATGCCCTGGAATCACTCCGGTTGTAGCATCATATTTCCAATCGGGCTCTTTTTCTTTGTATTCGTTTATTTGCTCAGCTTTAGCTTTCAAAATATGCTCAGGCTTACTTGGCTCTACGTTGATTTGATGGTGTTTATGAATCTTATTGACTTGTTTGCCCACCTGATTCACTAAGTTGGTTTTCCTGTCATCAGCAAAACCAACATCTCGTGTTTTAGCACTATGGGTTAACGCATCATTACTTTTCTGATAATTCGTTTCAATGTGATTGCTCTTCTGGTTTAAAGATTGGCTTTCATTTTCATAGAAGGTATCCATTGAAGAAGACGATTCATTCGGGCTATATTCTGCAATTAATTGATCGCGCTTTGAGTTAACAAAAGCACTCGCTAATCCTTCTAATTCCCGTATTGAACTCATATCTCCAGGGCGCGCAAATAATGCATCGCGATGAGATTTACCCACCTTCAATGCAACAAAAGATGGAAACGCTTGATTAAGATCAGCCATAATTTGCTCAGATTTTGATTCCACATAGTTTTTAGCCTCTGCAATTCGCATGGCGCGAGTATGAGATACATCATAGTTATGACTTCTATTTTCAGCCTCTCTTATATCAACACCTATTTGATTGGATAGCGAGGCAGCTTCTGAATGAGAGTCATCAAAATGATGGGTTTTAGTAAACTGTGAAACATACTGGCTTGCTTTATTAAAATCTTCGGCCTCCTGTGCAGAAACGACCTTGTCATAGCCCTCTTGTGCTCGATAAGCATGAGTTGAACTGCGATTGTAGTTAAGATGCGTATCCGCGCCCCCTTTAACGCCAAAGATTTTTCCAGCAATACTTTTTTGAAGGTCAATGCCACCTGAAATACCATGACCACCACTGGTCATGGCGGCAAAAGCATCTTCTTTGCTTATGCCGTTACGATGGGCAACATCCTCGGCAATCCGTGACATCTTAGAAAGCGCACTGGAATATTGAGCTGAATCAGAAGAACTAACTCCATCGCCAAGACGCATATCGTGCCCAGATAATTGAGACAGAGCTAGTGCGCGATGAGCAAAATTACTTAAAGCGGATTGATAGGCTTTACCCTCATTGGCAGCTGCCTGAGTTGATTGCTCATACGCCTGGTTCAATGAGCCTGTTAATGCTTTAGAGTCGGCAATATGAATATGACTTTTAGTCATGCCGGGACTAATATCAAAAACAGCATCACCACCGCCTGTAATAGTTTTTAATACCCCACTACCCAATTGCTCGGTATGCATGCCATACATGTGCGTCCAATTGGAATCATGTTTGTTCGCTGAAAAATTATTGGCAGTCGTGTTATAAAAACTGGTTTGACCAAGGCCAAAGGAACCACTAGCAGCCTCCCCTGCCACCGACATGCTAGAACCTTGCATATGGCTCATCATACTCGTTGCTAAATTGCTAAATGCACCCCCCAAATTAGACACCAACCCATGCGATAAGAAGGGAATGAGCATCATCAAATACCCGCAGGCGCCTGAAACATCGGCATGTAGCTCATCGATTTTATCAAGATTGACCATCGTAAATTGACCATACTCACCAGACGATGTTGCCCCATAAATCGTCATACCAGCATTTAAAATTGCAAAAAGCACAGGCCAGAATTGCAAAGACATAAAAAACTGCAGGTAGCCATAAAGAATTTTTATGCCGCCTGGTAGCGTGGTTAACGCAATAATTAAAGGAAAAACACCAAACAATAAAAGCGTAAGACAGGTATGGGTAATTGGTAAAATCCAAAGCGCTTTTTGCCCTAGTACTTCCCAACTCCAGCGGTGTTGAACTTGGGATTTGGTAAATTGCTGATTTACAATTCCAGCAGTGGCGTCGGTAAACGCCTGATAATGCGCTACCCCATCGCTCATAGCATTTATCATCATGCTTTGTAAAAAGATGTTACCTGCCGTATCCGTTAAACCCTGATAATAGTCAAAAGCTGATTTGAGATGGGTGCTAAAGAGTGCTTCATAAGTCGTGTGCTTTGGTTTACCAAATAAATTCACGCCGAAAAAGGTATAAGCCTTTTTAATCTCAGCATCGAGCTTTTTGCGAAGACTGTAAGGCCCGCTAGGTTTGGAGGCATCAAGGCAAGTCACCTGCTTACCACTCACAGAAATCATGCGAAGGGGCGAGGCCTTTGCCGTAATCAATTTCCAGATGTCGGTAGAATGCGCTAAATCACCTACACTGTATTTACGATTAATTCGAATATCGCCTACGACACAAACGCGAAAGTACTCATTCATTTCTTCTTTAAGCACGGGGTCTTTAATACGAAAAGACGTGGCGGCGGAAATTAAACGTGAACCAAACAAAGCACCAGTCTTTGTATATTGCAAATCATTAGGCATCGTTAAAAGCGCATCATACACTTGGGCCATTCCATATCCAATCGTGGTGACTAAACTTGCGCTTAGCGCAAACACCACCGGTACATTGCCCACAAGCTTTGGGGTTTGTGACGAGATATCATCAATAAGTACAGACGTCTTTGGTAGTAACACTAGATTAACAAAGAGCACATAGCCCAAAAACCAACGAGCAAACGCCATGGGGTCTCGGGTTTTAAGAAACCCAACGGTGGCCATCACAATGCCCATCAAGGCTGTAATGCGCAGCAACCCCAAAAAGCTATCTTGCTTCATGAAGGCGCTAATGGCATTGAGCACGTGTTGGAATAGCTCGCCTCCCGCTAACACATGAATCGTTATCATTGCGTTTTACTCCTTAACCAGCTGTACTATTCATTTGAGAAGCAACTTGTNCAGAAATCATGCGAAGGGGCGAGGCCTTTGCCGTAATCAATTTCCAGATGTCGGTAGAATGCGCTAAATCACCTACACTGTATTTACGATTAATTCGAATATCGCCTACGACACAAACGCGAAAGTACTCATTCATTTCTTCTTTAAGCACGGGGTCTTTAATACGAAAAGACGTGGACGCAGAAATTAAGCGTGAACCAAACAAAGCCCCGGTCTTGGTATATTGCAAATCATCAGGCATTGACAGTAAAGCATCATAAGCTTGCGCTAAGCCATAACCGATGGTGGTAACTAAACTGCTACTCAACGCAAACACCACAGGAACATTTCCCACAAGCTTTGGGGTTTGTGACGAGATATCATCAATAAGTACAGACGTCTTTGGTAGTAACACTAGATTAACAAAGAGCACATAGCCCAAAAACCAACGAGCAAACGCCATGGGGTCTCGGGTTTTAAGAAACCCAACGGTGGCCATCACAATGCCCATCAAGGCTGTAATGCGCAGCAACCCCAAAAAGCTATCTTGCTTCATGAAGGCGCTAATGGCATTGAGCACGTGTTGGAATAGCTCGCCTCCCGCTAACACATGAATCGTTATCATTGCGTTTTACTCCTTAACCAGCTGTACTATTCATTTGAGAAGCAACTTGTTTTTCAATGTGTGCCATGCGCTCAATTAATGTGAGTTTTTCTTGCAGTTTGTGACCCACCTTGGGATCAAGTGACGCCACGCGCGTGGTTGCCTCATTAATGCGCTGTTGAATTTCTTTGACCAAATCGGTATTTAACTCAGACCCGGCCGTAGCCGCACTGACCTCACGCAGTAATTCAGTGAGGTAATTGGTTAACAAATCTTGGGCAATGAGCATTGAATATTCTTCAATGTCTACCGCACTTCTTCCATAGTGCATGCTATTTAATACGGATAAAAATTTCATGACCGGCAAGGAGGTCATGCTTAAAAAATTAAGCTCACGATTGCCTGGTTTTTCATCATTAACCAGTTTAGTGTTTATGGTACGAATAATGTCGCGAACCCTGTAAGTGAGCGCGGAAGTCTCAGGAATATTGATATCTTGAAGACTGACTTGCAGGCACTGGCTATTACTACCTGCATCTTTACAGCGCCATATCTTTGCTGTTTGAACACCATTTTGAGTACCAATCAAGGCATTGATTAAATCAGCGTTACCCGCGAGAGATGGAACATTGATCACTTTACCTTCCTTGTCGATAATCAATGTTCCTGTTAAGCTCATGACCATCTCAGCTAGTTCTCGATCACTATTTAAGAATGATTTAGCTTGCAAGAGTGACCACACCAGATTTTTGTTTAAAACTACTTGTTTTTTACGCTCGGGGTCTTTAGATGCTTTATCCATCACAGTATCAAAACCATTGCCAGAACACGCCATCCGTGCTTTGACGTAATCACTAAATAAGCCTTCTTTCCCCATGGCTGCCTGGTCTTTACAGATTTTTTGCTGGCTTTCTGCGGTTTTTGGCCAGATGCCACCTACCATATTTTGCGAAAGTTGGCATGAATTAATGCTAGCCTGATTGGCCATTTGCTCAAGTTGTTGTAAATAATCCCGAACTTGTTTTAATTCCGGCACCGTGGAGGCAAGCATGACATCTACCGCATAAGCACCCGCATTAGTCATCACTGATTTTCCTAAATCAACAAGCTTTTGCTCGCTTAAAAAGCTCATGCTGCCGGTAAATAAATCGATACCTCCGCAGCCCGCGCGATAGCTGGGTAAATCTAGCTGCACCAATTGATATTGACGCACCTGATTGCGGGAATACAACGATCCACCGCCAAAGAAACCTGCGGCTTGAGATTCAAAGGCGGCAGGGGATGTCACATTAGACGCATATCCCATTCCATTAAAAAAATTATCTAAATCTTGACTCACATTCGCAAAAGCCGTAGAGAAAAAGCCAAACAAACTAAGCACTAAAAAACGTTTTTTCATTGCACTTTTCCCTTGTTTTCATACGCTTTAATTTTAGTGATAAGCGCCACCATGCGGCCATTCAGTTCATCGTCTGTCATTGAACCAAACCCTACTGGATACAGCACATTTGTTTTAGAGTTAACTAGAAAAAGGGCAGGATAATGAATGGCATTACCGCCAAAAGCGGCATTAGTCCATTCGGTAGACGCCGGTAAGAATGTTGGGAATTCAGGCAACGGTTGATTATCAAAAGCCAGAGGGAGTACTTCTGCTTGATGATGGTCAGCCCAGCGTTTTAGGATGGGCGCGAACTGCCTGCAGTGCGGGCAAAGACTACCATAAAAGAGAATCAAGCCATGATTGCTAAAAAAGCCTTTTTCCTTTTTCTCATAATCTCCAATACGCTTAGTTTGCATAACGTCTTCATGCTCATGAATCATTTGTGTTAACCATTGTGCTTGCCCTGCATAAACGCTTAGGCAAGCTCCCCAAAATAACAATACGATGAGTCTTAAACGAATCATCTTATTCTTCTCCTTTAAATTGGTTGGCCACTTGTTTTATGCGCTCCATCAAGACATCTTGTGTGGTTAAGCCATAAGCGATGGGCGAAACACGGGAGTTTCGAGGATTTACCAACAGTAGCGCTGGAAAATAACGCACCCCCAGCTGGTTGGCCTGACCCCGGTCTCTTTGGGAATTCATCAACTCAGCAGAAACTTCGCCATCGACACTAACAGCTATCATTGAAAGTTTAAAACGCCTGCAAAAATCAGCAATAATAGGTATTTGTTTTAAGTCATAGGGACTTTTGCCGCGGTAGAAGAACAATAGACCATGCGATTTGGATAAGCGGTTTATAATCGCGATAGTTTGAGACTCACGTACTTCATCAGTGATTTTAGCGCCCAGATTGGATGTTGGATGAGTCACCGCATAATCATATTGAGGATTTTCTAACATCGTTTGCTGAAAAAGCGCCTTAAACCGTGAAGATTCTTTAAGCCAGTAATCTTGGAGACCCAGAAAGACCCGCATATCTTTAACTTTTTTGGTGTAGCGTGCTTTATGAAGTGCTTCCATGGTGTAGAAGCGCAAAA
>NZ_CAAAHX010000019.1:2594-2985 GCF_900639865.1 Legionella gresilensis | reverse complement strand
AGAAAGACCCGCATATCTTTAACTTTTTTGGTGTAGCGTGCTTTATGAAGTGCTTCCATGGTGTAGAAGCGCAAAACAGCATCACGTTCGGTATAGCTTAAGCGCTTAAAAGGAATACCAGAGGGTTGGGCCTTATCAATTCCTTTCTTTTCTTTTTCGAGGTTATACCAGAGAAAGCCAGCCGGTTTATCTTGAGCTGCCCAAACAGAGGTCATGAAAAGACAAAGTAGAAATAGAATTTTAATCATGCGACTTACCCTCCTGATAAAATCGTCTAATTTTGGCTTCATTGAAAGTGCTTATGCCACTTACGTCAGGTAATGTTTGGCGCTGAGTGAACGCTTCAGTGAGCGCCGATAAATCAAGCGCATCAAACGAAATACGCTCTAAC
>NZ_CAAAHX010000019.1:0-2121 GCF_900639865.1 Legionella gresilensis | reverse complement strand
ATTTTCCCCACCCTTTGTCATGACAGCAATCATGAATACCTAATGGGTAAGATTCACACGCTGCTGCCTCACCTTTAAAAATGGAAGGCTCGCCAGAATTAATTTGGTTGGCAGAGACATCAGCCGCTGTTCCGGCCAGCGCCCCTAAGCGAGTTAATCCTTCCGCCATGTCATCACTTACTTCTTCTATCGTTTCAGCACACTCACCTTCGGCGCAATTTAATTTTGGTTGGCAAATGGTTTGTTTTGGAAAGCACTGATTAACAGGACAGCGAAACGTTTGCAAAAACACATCACAACGCCTATCAGTAGCCAACGTGCACGTGGAATCTACCTGCGAGCAACCTTTTGAAAGTAGCGGCTCACACGTACTGGTTAAACCATCGATGCATTGATAGCTACTCACCTTACCCCAGCAAGGACGCGTAACGACCACGCCATCAATGACTCGACTGGTATTGGGCTCTAAGCATAAGTCAGAGGCCGTCATTACACACGTGCCTTCTTTAATTTTCTCCTCATATTGGCTGCAATCAGTAGGCGTCCAGCGGTCCTCCAACTGGCTTTCAATTGCTGTTAAAGTTATAGCTCCACCGAAAGCCGCCTCATCCCACAATAAATCAAAGGTAACCGTTGGGTCTTGGCAACTGGGCGCTTTAAGAACCGTTAATGGGATAGAACCTTGAGTGACTCCCAAGTCTAATCGAATACATTGGGCGCTTAGGGTAATAAGATTGCTAGCCGAACAAAGAGGTGCTGGCGTATCCGCATCACACACGCCCAAATGAATTGTTTTACGAAGCCCATCTACACCTGGCTTATTCTCATAGAAAAGATAGCGATTGGCCGTTTGAGTCGTTGCTTTAGTGCCAATGCTTAATGTACTACCACAAGTCTCAACGCGATAACGCGTTTTGTCCTCGCAGGTTTGCGTCGTAAAATCCATCTGACAATGTGCTGGCTGATCATAGCACTTGCCTTCTAAAACAGACTCAGCCTCCGACAATAACGTTTCAGCATATTGCATCTCTAATGCCTTGGGATTGGCTTTAAGATGGAGACGCGCGGCTTGTGAGAGAATGCTTGACGCTGTCTCATTGTGAGTTGCCCGTTGACTGCCTAATTGAGGCAATGGGTTTTGGCCTTCAGAAATGGCAATGCCAGATTCTGGTGGCGTGTTCGTATAACCGCCTATTACGGTGCTTGGATTAAATTGCTTTAATGCGTGCAAAGCTTGTTCACGCGCACTAACTGGGTCAACAGTAGCTCCTTTTCCTGCCCAAGCAACAGCACTTAAGAAAAGACTACAAAGCAATATAAAAGTAACCTTACTCACCTAACAGCTCCCTTGCCTCATGCATTGAAAATCCACTCTCGCCTCGGCCTGCGATACGCATTAGTCCCTCTTTAATCGACAAATTCCCATAAATCACGTCAAAATTGTTGCCATTGCCAACCACAAGAGCCGGCACCTGATGAATACCAAAACGCTCAAATAAAGTGGGGTCAATTTGAAGATTTAAATTTGGGATTTGTTGACTAAGAGCCATTAGTTTAAACGCAGTTTCTGGCATCGAATCATGGTAGAGACCGTTTAAATAAATAGGAATTTGTAATTGACTGCTCTCTGTTAATGTCTCTTTAAGCAATGTCTCTGGCATCGAAAAACTGACAAAGACTGATATCGTGCTGGCAGACAGAGAATTCATAACAAAATATCCAAGAAACAAAGTGAGCGCCTTTCTAGTCATCTCTTTCTCCAAACTACATATAGGTACAGTTGCGTTTTCGCCACACTAAAAAACCGTATTGGTCAGGCGTATGCGGCTTAATTTTTCCTGCTTCCCACATGAGCGTACTATGGCCGGAGGAATAGCAGTGTTTTCCATCCGCAACCTGATTGACCATTTCATAGCGGTAACGTGATTTAGGGGTCACGGAATAATGATGTTCTGTGCAAATCGCACTTAAAGCGGCACTGGAATCAGACACTAAAAGCTCACGATGCAGCTTGTAATTTAAGCGCTCGGTTAACAACAGTGCGGTTTGCACAGGTGAGAGTGAGGCATTGACATGTCCTGTCAGCGGATAATGGGTGCCTTGGCTTCCTGCACACCAAAA
>NZ_CAAAHX010000018.1 GCF_900639865.1 Legionella gresilensis | reverse complement strand
GGAGATTGACACGATCATTGGCAAAAACCGTAAACACGCCGTGGTTTCAATTGTTGAACGAAAGACTAAGTTTACTATCCTTAAAAAGGTTAACCGAAAGACTGCTGAAAATGTAAGCTTAGCCACGATAGATGCTTTAAAACCATATCTTAACTCGGTTTTATCCATTACAGCCGACAACGGTTCTGAATTTGCTTACCATGAAAAAATAGCCGAGCAATTACAGGCTGATTTTTTCTTTGCTCATCCTTATTCATCTTGAGAACGTGGACTTAATGAAAATACCAACGGACTGGTACGCCAATACTTAAAAAAAGGCGCAACCTTTGAATCCATTACTGACGAATACTTAAAAACAATTATGGCTAAACTCAATGACAGACCGAGAAAAACATTAGGCTTTCAAACACCAACTATGTTATTTTTGGCTCAAACAGATGACGAAGAAAGTGCGGTTGCATTAGCGGGTTGAATCCGCGCATGTTTAAATTATTTTAGGTCTGATTACTGTGGTAATCAGACCTTATTGATAATTTACTTACTGTTAAACAGCTACATTACTATCCCATCTCATAAAATTTAAGTGCTTTTTATTTTTTCTATCTGTAAAATAAAAACTTTGAAAAAGGATTTAATAATGGCAATTACCATTGGCGTAATCAGAGCGGCACTCCAAAAATATGATAATGAGACAGGTCCTGTAAGTTATTATGGATCATCTCTCTGGGGTGAACGAAATGGTGTTAGTGAGCTTCGACAATTTATAACCACACTGCCCTTAGAAAACCGAGAATTGGTGCGGCAAGAAAAAATAGCGCTTGCAGAAATCCTTATTAAGGTAAACTCTGTTAATAAACCTCGACATGATGCGCTATTCAATGGCTTAAAAGAACAGTTTGGTTTAGAACAATTGCAGGCATTTAAAAGACTAAAGGAAAATGATCTTGTAAGATCATATTTTGATACAGTTTATTCCCATGAAAATCCTGTTAGTGCAGCGAGAGCAATCACTCATTTTAAAAAAATTACTAAGAAAGAAATTGATGTTAATTTGAGAGAAGAAAGATTCCCAGATTTACTCTATAAAAAAGACCCCTATAAAGAGATAAAATCGCAAACTTCAATGGTCAGAGCACTAAAGTATTTAGAAAAATGCAATTTGAATACGACAGAAAACAACAACAAAATTCAGGAACAGCCGATACCTCTTCAGAAAGCACTTAGAAAGTGTATAAATAATAATATTTTAATTGATCAAAATATTTTATCACTTATTGAAAATAGTAAAGATCCAGTAGATATGGCTAGTGCCCTTATAGATCTTTTTAAACATAAAAATAGCGAATATAGAAATACCATTTTAGAAGAAGCAAAAACATGTAATGATCCTAATTTTATTAGAGGTGCTCTTATTTTGTTATCTAATAAGAAAAATCCATTCGATAAAGATGCTCTACAGCTACTAAAACAATCGGAGGATCCATGTATAGCCGCAAAATTAATTGTGCTAAAAGAAGTAAAATCTAATATAGATGATATGAATAAGATTTCCTACTCTGCTTTAAGAGGAATGCTATTTGTTCAGGGTAAAGCTATCAAAGCGCCTGAAACTTTACTTCAAGAAGCGGAAGATAAATTAAAAGAAAGCCTAAAGTATCATTAAAAAATAAATATGATGTAGCAGTATTATTACTAATAGGTCTGATCTGATTAGTTTGCTAATCAGAACAATACAACTATTAATCTATTTATTAACTCCTGGTAGTGTCCCACAAACACATAAATATATGAATATAAAATATAATGTTAACAACCTTATTTTCTTTATTCATCTTTGAAAAGCAAATTATTATACTTACATGAAAATTTAATTCTTTTTACGGAAGAGTAGAATCTAAGGTTGCTAAATTCTTCGATTTAGTAAAAACTAAAAATTGAGCAAGCATCATGTATTTTAAGCAAATCCTTGTTGTCAGAGAGACGCGTGAGTATGAAAAACGAATTGCTTTAACACCGCATATTGTAGCGTAATTAACTCAGAAAGGTTATCGAATTTTAGTCGAAGAGGATGCTGGATTAAATGCAGGATTTACTAATGCTGAATATATTCAGGCTGGTGCCGAACTATTTTTTCTTTCTGAATCTGGATTTCCCGCTAACACATTCATTGTTAGGGTTTTACGGCCAAGTAAAGAACGAGAGCTGATAGAAAAATCGTTATACCATACTAATACTGCAATGCTGGGATTTGTTTCCAATATTCATATTGCTTCCTAGCAAGCACTAAATTTGACCACACTTTCATTTGATTTGTTTAAAAGATTATCTATACATGATAAGAAAAATGCCCAAGCAGCTATGAGCCGTATTGCTGGAAGATTAGCTCTTAAAGATGCATTAAAGCATTGTAATAGAGAAAAAATATAACACTAACGATTATAGGTGCAGGTGCTGCTGGCCTAAGCGCAGCTTTTGAGGGAATAAAATATGGAATTAAAGTACAAATATTTGGTAGGAAAGAGGGCTTACGAAAAGAGTTAGAAGCAGCTGGAGCTAGTTATTATGTCCTACCGGTAACAGTAAACGAGCAAAAGCAGTTTATTAAAGCTTATCTAAATGATTCAAATATTGTTATTACTCCAGCGAGTGAAGCTGGAAAAAGCACCTTTACTTATAGATAAAACCAGCTTAGATCGCTTACCTCCTAAAGCAGTTATAGTAGATCTTGTTATTAGTAATGGTGGTAATGTACTTGGAAGTAAGCATGATCAAGTTATTACCTTAGACAATGATAAAATTCTTGTTAATGTATCTGGATATCCTAAAACTGAACCAAGAGCTTCGAGTGAGATTTACGCACAATGTGTATTTCATCTATTAACTGAAATTATGTCGCCTGTAGGTATAGTTTCATTTGAGAACGAATTCATACAAGAAATATGGGTTACATATGACAAGCAACTTCATAAATGTCTATATAGTGACTTTTATCTATCACAATTAGCATAATAAATTTTATCCCAAAAACACATAATGTAGCATTATATCATATATTGATATATATCATGATTTGATATATAATTTTTTTTATGAATTGGACAATAAAAATAACAAATAAAGCTGCCAAACAAATTGAGAAGCTTCCTAAATCGGCTAAGGCTACCTTATTGCTTTTGCTTCGGGATATAGAAAAAAGTGGCCCAAGCACAAGTGGTAGCTGGAAAAATTATGGAAAGTTAAAGGGCATGATAGGTGATAAACGCCATTGTCATTTAATGAAAGGTAAGCCAACTTATGTTTGTTGCTGGGAAGTTGTCGATAAACAAATAAAACTTATTGAGGTGTATTATGTCGGAACGCATGAAAAAGCCCCATACTGAAGCTATTGCTATGGTTACCTGGCATGGAGAATATTATGCATTACCAGTAGGGGTTATTGAGAAATATAAAGTTAAAGGAAATAAAAATAATTTTTCTATTGATGATATTTTTGGCGAACTTATTGATGAGCATGGAGAGCCTGGACTTTTGCTAAAAGGATTAAGGCATCGAGAGGGCTTAAGTCAAATTGAATTTGCTAAATTACTAAATATTTCCCAGACTAATTTATCTGCTATGGAAAATGGTAGACGTGCCATTGGTAAAGAATTTGCGAAACGGATAGGTGAGCAATTTAATATCGATTACCGAAATTTTTTATAAATTTAATAAGAAAGTAATAATGAGACATTTCAGCTTTGAGTATTGCTCATAAGCCAATAAGTCTAATTACTGCACTAGACTTATTAGTAGAATAGCTTCAAAACAAAGATATATTTAGTAAGTGTCCCAAAAACACAGGTTACTTACTTTACCAAATTATTAATTGAATTAAGATACAGTTAATTTATTAGTCATTTTTCAATAATAGAAGGTAAAATTTTGGGATTTTCTAATGGCGCATAATGAGCTGAATCAGATAAGTATGGCAGAAGAATGAAGCATCTCTACCAGCATCTGCTTGTAATTTAATAATTTCTTAACCTAATTGATTTACAATTAAATAAATTGATCTTGTTAGCTCAGATATGCAATCCACTCATAAATCGCTAATTAATTTACGTAACGCATTGAGATATAAAGAAAACAAAATAGGATTATGCCATGGATTTTCATTGCGATGGTTAGAAGCGGCCTTTTTAGGCGATAAAGAACTTAATAAGTTTAATAAACGTATTAAATATATTAAATCGGTACCAGTCAAAAAAATAATAGAATCTATCGAAGCAGCACAAGCTAAAAGAGGACAAAACATTACGAAAAAAGACTACGCTTTAATGGATATTTTAGTCTTTTTTGATAGTTTAGAAATTTTTCACTCTCCCGAGGAATACTCACCTTTATTTGGTCGAAACTCTTGTGTAAATACTAGAGAGACAGAACTAACATCGGGCCTGGCTTCATCAAAAGCCATCGAAGAACAAGGTGGTTTAACAGAAATTTATTCTGAACCTTTCATTTTTAATGAAGAGGAATTAAAAAACTACTTAGATAATTTATCTGTTTTATTTGAAGAACAAGCTCAAGCTAGTGCTTCTCAAGAGCCAATAGGTTTCCTATTAAGTAATTCCGCCCACACTGTAGCTCTTATTTATACTCCTGGTCAGGGGTTTACCTATCGAGATATTAACCAAGAAAAACAGATATCAACTACGAGAGATCATACTGACATTGTTAATGCTATAAGAAAAGGCTTTAGAAATAGCGGACCATATAGTGCCTTTAATACAAAGATAATTTTAACTGCAGATGATAAGCGCCGAGATAGTTTGCAACAAAAGTTAGGTTTGTTTAAGCAGGAATATTCTCTCACAAAAGAGATAGCTCATCGTGAGGCGGAAGGTATAAATTTAACTTATATTGCAGCGCAACATGGCTGTAGCTCGCTGCTTACCCCATTAAAATATTTCGAAGTAGATTTTAATAAAGCTGATAACGATGGAGTAACACCAGCTATTATAGCTGCTCAATTTGGAGATGCAGCGTTTATTGACCAATTAGCATTTTGGGGCGCGGATCTAAATCAAGCAGATAAGAACGGTACGACTCCAGCTTATATTGCAGCCCAAGAAGGCCATAGCAATATTATTGCTCAATTAGGGTTTTGGAGAGCCAATTTAAATAAAGCAGATGCATTTGGAACAACACCTGCTTATATTGCTACACAAGAAGGTCATGTTAATGTAGTTAAGGAATTAATAGCTTGTGAGGTTAATTTTGATGAACCCCTATTAGAAACTAAAACCGAATTATTACAATTTGCTAAGGAAAAAGGAGTGGAGATAGAAAGAAGAATGGCTGATTTTTTAGCAGGTTATTCTAAAGAAAAAGTTGAAATTAGGCCATATGACATTGCTCTCATTATGGGACATCAAGAAATTGCTAATTTAATAAAAATATATGTAAGTAATCAAAATGATGAATCAGTTATAAATGATTTTAAAGCTCCTAAAGAGCTATCCACTATAATAGACAAGAAGCGAGGGCACTCAGATAATATGTTTTTCTCTCATAATTTAAAAGACGTTAGTAATATTACAGAGCAGGATAAAAGGATAAAGATTAGCTAGATTAGCAACCTTTAAATTGTTATTTAAAACTCGTACACATATAGTCTCTGATATGGTTCTTAAATCTCATTAATTTTTTAAACACTAATAAAGTTTTCCAAATCAATGTAGTTCTATATTGGTACACCTTATGAACCAATAGTATGATTATTGTATTATTTGAATTTAAGTTTTAGTAAGAATAAATAAACGCCAGTGTATTTGATTATGTCCCAAAAACCCATATTTTTTGAATATTATCTGAACTTGAGTATAAATTAAAATATGGATTATTGCTGATCTTAAAGTGCTAAGGCTAGCAGAAGGTAAAGGATTTTCACATGTTTAATTTCACCTTGTTCATTTTGGCAAAGCCAAGTAACGCTGGAACATCATTTTTCTTCCTAAATTGACCCGGTAAAAACTACCATAAATTGTAAATTGTTCTGAACATGATGGTTAATGCAGCGATAATTGTGGCCAATTTTTGCCGCCAGGGTAATAAGCTGGTAACAATAATATGCCAAAATTGTTTTAATTTGATCTAGTTGATTAAAATTATATATAATTGATGAAATTGTAAAACCTTGAGATTGATTATGAAAAGTATATATACTGAGGAATCTGATAAAAGCACTGTAAAACAGGAACAAAAATATACATGCAAATCATATTTAGCAAAAATAGAGCAAAAACTTTCCATACCCAATCTTGAAGCAAAACCTTTAGCAAATTTTTCGTTTTATCCTTATGCTAATGATATTCAAAAGCTTTACTTTGATACTTATATCTCTAAATTTAATACACTAGTTAAACAAAGATTTTTTCCTCATCCTGACACCTTGAAAAAAGCTATAGGATTAATAGTAGGCAATGGTTATATACTGTCTTTACTGCCTGATTTGGCCGTAGACGATATTATTTTAATTGATATTGAACCTGCCGTTCATCATTTTATTTTATTTGTAAAAGATTTAATTTTAAACACTGAAGCTAAAGATTTTGTACAAGCGCGTGCTGATATAATAACGAAAATAAATCACTATTGTGAAAAAATTAAATCATTTAAGTTACTATCTGAAGAAGATACACTAGCATCCGAAATAAAGGCATTGGGCGATAAGCATTTTCTAGCTAACGAAGAGCGGTTTAATCAGTGTAAAAAAGCATTACAAGAAAAAGATTTATTACCCATTAAGTTAAATATTTTAGATTATAAAGCTGTTAATAAATTGGCGGAATTGATAAAAGAGCAAGAAGCAGTAATTTCTTTTATTAATATTACTAATATGGGCGACTATGACCGATTTCGGGCGCTACCAGACATTTTAGCATGTCTGCCCTTAGCAAAAGAATTTGTTATCATATCTACTTCTTTAATTTCTACTGCTAACCAGGAAGAGCTATTCCCTCGTAACTGCCTTATAGCTAATAATCTGGAGCAATTAGAAGAAAATTTATCTTATAATTACAAACGTAATAGTAGATAGGCGATATTATTTTCGCACTTATAAAGGTATGTATAGGTTTCCTGTAGCTTTTTTCAAGCTAAATGGATTACCTTTTAATATTAGAAATAGTGAATTAGCCATATTGAAAACTACTTCAATATTATGTCAATTATAAAAGTGTCCCAGAAACCCATCTTAAGTAAGTAAACAGAGCCATTTTACCTCTAACGATAGTAATTAAGGGCAGCTTTAAGGTAACGTAGCACAAAAGGTTTATTTAACTTATTTATCAGTAGATTTTTTTATACCATAAATTATACTCAAGCGTTTCTATTCACAAAAATAAAACATGACCAATACAGCTGTATTAACTGATCCGCTTTCATCTGAGATGTTGAATTTTGAAAAAAATATTGCCTATTTTTTTGGCGTAGAAAACCCTAATAAAGTTGCACACCATTATATCCAAGCAGTAAAAGAAATAGAACGATTAGGAACAGGCGCTGACGATCATACATTAGGTATCTATCTAATGCCTCATTTACGATCGGCATATCAAGAGATTAAAGAACAAAAACAATTGCAGTTCAATATTGAAAAAGCAGCCGAGTTAGAATTTAAATTATTTCTTGGTGATATAAGAAACTCGACTTTTGAGGATAATTACCAAGTCTTAGTCCAGCTTTATGAAACGGTATTTCAAACTAAGTCAGATAAAATCTTGAAATCTGCTATGCTCAGAGCCTTTTTATTTAAATATAAATTTACTATTTTTGAAACAACTAAACAATTAACACCTTCCGATCAAGATATCCTCTTAAAACTTGCCAAAGCTAGTGAAAGTGAAATGATGTCGCTTGAAAATGAATTAGCATGCAGTATGAGATAATGATTATTTGATAATTTAATTGATAAAGTTATTTATAAACCTACAGATGTAAGATGAGAATTTTATGTTTATTACAGAATCGAGTGTTATTGCCTAGTGTCCCAAAAACACATCTTATAGAAAAAATAAAACTTCTTAAGTTGGTAAATCAAACCTAATTTTACTCAGTCCGTATAGAACACCTTTCCTATATTTTAAGCAACCTTCGAAACGAAGGTTGCAAGAGACAATATCAAATCGCCATTAGGGTTGAAATGGATTATAGCTTGGCGGGTATTGTGTTGTTGGCTGTTGTTGTGTTGGCTTAGATTGTAAAGGGGGTTGATTAAAAAATGTATTCTGATAATTACCATAACTCGATGGATGAGGATTATTTTGCTGCGGTGGTAAATTAGTCATCGGTTTTTGATAGAAAGGTTGTTGTGGCTGATTACCCTGGCTACCGATATTATTAGTTAACGGTGGAGCTGAAGCAGTTGGCTGATTGACGTTATTAAAATAAGCTGGGTTATAAGGTGGTGGAAATTGTCCTTGAGGCATAGGTTGCTGAATTTGTGGTGGATATACTGGATTTGACATATTATTTGGCATTGAGGACTGCGGATTAACTATATGGTGTGCCAATATATCTTCTCGCTCAAACTGTTGACTTAAATGAATAAAACGTTGAGCATTTGGATTAGATTGAAAATAACGTCGATACTCTTCAATAGTAATACTACGCCCCATCAGATCATTCATCGTCTTTTTAGTAAAAGGAACAGATTCATCTAAAGCATCTAAGTCATAAGGATTAATTGCTGCAACTAACTGACATATTAACCAAAAACCACGTGTAAATGGAAATGCTGGGCCTTGATCTTTATAAACTTCTTTACGCTCACTATTAAAATCATCAAGTTCAGCGGTAAAGGGTGCTGCTTCCTCAATCTCTTTCATCCATTCTGCTTCTTCATCGTTTTCAGTACAGCTTATGAAAGTTAACGGATTCATTTTCGGGTTTGGACGATTTAAGACAAGCTTTTTAACGTCTTCCACACTAGCATCATTTGGTTCACCATCTGTGAAAGCATAATGCATCGTATTACCAGTACTTTTTGAAAATGCTTCAGATAATCTGTGATAAAGTGGCGTCCCGCCTCCCGGTTTACTACTAAAAAGTTGGCTAACTTTTTGATGGTATTCAGCAGCAAATTGTTCAGGCGTGCGACCAGCATGTGAAAATTCTAAATTTCTAGATGTGTTATTTAAAAATCCTAATTTAATTTTATTAATAGGTAGATAAGCTAACATATCTAGTATAATGTGAATTCGATCTTCAGCTTCTTCCCAGCGAGTTAGTTTACCATTCATCGATGCTCGTGTACCTTGTGGATCGCGCATTTGTTTAACTATCGGATGCGCAGCGCTCATTGGTAAATCCGATAGTGAATTCATAGAACCACTATCATCAATAATAAAATTAAGTGAATATTCTGTTAACGCTAACAGTTTATTAACTAATCCAATTGGAACTTCATACCTTGCAAAAACATTCGATAAACCATCTAATAGCTCACCTCCATCTAGTTTTTGCTGGGTTTTAAATTGGTTTAAATAGTCTTCATCTTGCATAATTTGCATTGAAGCAATAGTTGCTTCAGCGACTTGCATAGGTTTACCGGTCGCAAGCTGCTGTGCATGACTTGCATCTTGCATATCTTGAGTTGTTGAAATAATGGTTAATGCTTGAGGATTAGTAGTAGGGAGCGTACCTTGGTTTTGATGTTGTGCTTGATAGTTTGGATCAAGTTTCATGACGCCATTTTCAAAAATATACTTCGGCATATCAATTTCCTTATTTATTAAAACCGAGTTAAATCTGCCCTAATTAATGGCAAAATACAAGTTCAATTTGGTAGAGTCCTGAAAAAATTCAATTGGTTACTTTAAAAAATTCAAGCTACTTTAAGCTTCATTAGCTTATTTAAAGTAAATAGAAACAAGGCTTGTTTAAGCATTATTAGGGGAGAAAGAAAAAATTATATTAGGACTTTTGAGGTAAAGTGCAAGACGGTAGTACTAAGATACCTTTAACCTAACTCATACTACTCACTAAGCTTTAGTTAAAGACAAAATAATCTTGTTCCAAAAACCCATAATTAACTTATTCAATAGTCATTGGCGTTAAAAAGGAAAGTTGATGTATTGAAAAACAAGCCCAAATGACTTCATCACATGGTTTTTTACTTACACAGTCTAAGCGATAATTTTTTAAAATAGCTTCTTGGATAAATCCACAGCGTTTGGCAACGGAACTACTTTTACTATTATCTAACTGTGTGCAGATTGTAGGTGAACAGCTCTATACCTGTCAAAAGCATATTGTGTAATAGCGTTTACAGCTTCAGTTATATAGCCATTTCCAGAATATTGGCTATCTATCCAATAACCAATTTCGAACATTGGTACATCAGGTTGACTTTTTTCATTGAATCCGCTAGCACTAATTATGCGGTTATTCGATTTGAGTTCAATGATCATAGGAAACTCTGTCTGATCTTCTTTAACCCATTGCTGGATACCTTTTTCAATAAAATCTTCGGTTGTCTTTAAGCTGGGATCTGATGCTCAAGGCATCCAGCGAGAAATTTCTGCTAAAGAGCGGTTAATTGCTTCATTTAGAGGCTTAGCATCACCTTGTTTTGGTGGGCGAATAATAAGACGGTTAGTTTTTATCACTTATTTATCTTAATTAGATTTAAAAGAGTATTTAGAATCATAATATGTGTAAATTAAAACCACTTCAATATAAAGGAATTGTTTGTCCCAAAACCACATATTAGCAGAATCAATTAAGTTAGTTATTAAGCGCTTTCATTACAGCAGCAGGGTCTTTAGCAATTACTGTTAAGTATGCGCGAGCTGGGCCTTCAGGATGACGCTCACCGCGTTCCCATTTCTCCAATGTACGTATGCTAAAACCAAATGTATCTGCAAACTCTTGCCGGGTCATATGCAGATTATCTCTAATTAAAACCACATTGACTCCTTCAGGAATTTTTACAGCATGGGTTCTGGCTTTAGATTGATCGCCTTTAGCATATTCTAATGCCTCAGTCGCTCCCTGAAGTATGCTTTTACCTAGATCAGACATTATTATCACCTCTGTAAATATCGACAAGCTGTTTAACAATTGTTTTTAATTCATTCCGCTCACCTTGAGAAATGTTTTCCCTTGTAGTCTTTGAATATGCAGTAAATAAAAAAAGCGGCATATTATCGCTATAATAAAAATAAATTACTCGTGCGTCACCACTTTTACCTTTGGTTGGATCACTAGCCCATCTTACCTTTCTTACGCCCCCTGTACCTGTTATTAAATCACCTGAGCAGGGATTGGCTGCAATGTAATTTATAAATTCACGTCGATTTTCATCAGACATAAATTTTTCAGCCTGCTTAATAAACTCGGCTGTTTCTACAACAGTTATCAATTTATTATTATTCATAAGATAATTTTAACCCCAACGGGGCTTAATTTCAACCCCATTGGGGATGTAATTTAAATATTTTTGAAAATGTCCCAAAATCACATGAATTAACTTAATAAAGTCATTAGTATTCGGGAGGAGCAGAAATTAATTTTTTGTCAAAATATATTCCATTATAGGAAAACAACCTGTAGCTAGAGTAAGCTTTTCAATACTAATCGCGCCCATTTTTCATAAAATCCAACTACTTCTGGAATATTATCTGATATGAATCGTAATGAAATCCATATTAGAAAGCGTTGAAAGCTTGCAGAAATTTATCCAACCATTCTATGCTTAAAAGGTTAGAAACCTGATATGGTCTCTAACCCATTATTTTAAAGAACACAATGATTTGAATTATTTTTACTAATAATTGTCCTATTTTCCTCTTGTGATGAGCTTGCATTAAAATGACTATAACGATTTAATGCAATAATCTCTAGCTTTTGCGCGGGAGCTTGCTCACAAGGTAGGCCTAAATTATTATCCTGAAATTTTTTATCAATTGCGGCTCTAGTAATAGAATGATAAGTTGGCCTTGCTTCTTTATAAATTTTCTGAGCAAGTAACTTTCCTTCATCTGTTTTTAATAATTTATCATATAAAGGAACAATTAAATAACGTCTACCAATCGTTAACAAATAAGTGGCTATCTCCTTATTTGCTTCACTATAATTACTATTTAAAGCCACTTTATACCATTGAGCAGCAATGACTTGATTAGACATTCCAGTTAAACGGTAACAATCGTCTAATTCCTTTAATTGGGTAGAGGTTAAATTTTTTGGTAACTTATTAAGAAAATACAACCATTCGTTACTCGACCACTGATTAGCGTTTAACTCTACTACAGATATTTTTTTGTTTAACCATTGCTCAAGAGTTATAGTAATCGTTTTGAATTGATTAGACTCAAATATCACCGCGTCTTTAGGAATACCTGGTTGATACATCCATTGTTTAACTTCTTCCATACTATATTTATCAGGATGAGGATCAATAAGATTATGTTTAAGAAAGATTTCAAAATCGGCTGAAGTAATACTTTGAAAAGCAAAGGTTGTAAAATATTGCTTTAAAAAAGCATCAAATAAGTCTCGCCCAAATTTTTCCTCAAGGGTCTTTAGAAACCAGGCTCCTTTAATATAGGCTACTTTAGTCATACCACTGCGTGGATCACGCCCTTCAAGGTCAGGCACTAAGCGTTGATCAGGCTCACTTATACTCTGAATTTCTTCATAAAGATTATTAATATTAACAATAAATTCTTGGTTGGCTTGCTCTTTACTATAAATCTTCTCGACAATCCGATTTTGCACATAGGTAGTAAAGCCTTCATTTAACCAAATGTCTTCCCATTTTGCATTGGTTACTAGATTCCCTGACCAAGAATGAGCTAGTTCATGAGCAATGACATTGACTAAGCTTTTATCGCCTGCGATTAAGGTAGGTGTTGCAAAGGTTAACCGAGGGTTTTCCATGCCTCCCATAGGAAAGGAAGGAGGCATGACTAAAATATTAAAATTATCCCATAAATATTTTCCATATAGATTTTCCGCTGTTTGGATCATTTTTTCGGTATCTTCGAATTCTTTTGCGGCATTACTTACTAAATTAGGTTCTGCAAAAACTGCTGAACGGGGCCCAATTTCCTTTGCTGTAATATTACCTATTGCAAAAGCGATTAAATAGCTTGGAATTGCTTGAGCCATATTAAATTCAAATTTACCATTTAAAGCATGGTTTGGATCATTTTCAGCGCTCATGACGGCACGTAATGCTTGAGGCGTATTAATGCGTGCGGTATAGGTTTGGCGAACTGCGGGAGTATCTTGAACAGGCAACCAGGTACGTACATTAATTGGTTGGGAATGAGAATAAAGATAAGGGAATTGTTTTGTAGCTGTTTGACTAGGATCAAGCCATTGCAGTCCATCTGCTTCTGAGCTAGTTTGATAGGTTATTCTAACTCTTTTATTATGCGCTTTAGCTTTAATGTGTAATGCTGAGCCCAAAATCTTATCTTCTTTTTCAAGCTTAAAGTCGGTAGTATGCCAATGTCCATCTGGATGAAGTATCTCAATATGTTCAATTTTAAGATTTTTTGTATCAAGAATGAGTGAATCACTGCCTTGGTCGTGCCAATCTAGCGTCAGCTCAACAACACCTAACAGTGTTTTACTTTTAAAGTCGGGAGTCAATTCTATATCAAGGTGAATAACATTAACCTTGCTTAACTCTGCATAAGAGTGCGGATCTTTTTTAATTTTTTTTTTCATATTTATCCTAATATTAGCAACTACATGACAGGATAATCTTAACTCTAACTAGTCTTTTGACCTAATTTATGAAAATTTATTACACTAATGGTTATTACTTAGCTTTATAAATAAAGAGCACCTAATTGATTATCAGCAGCTTACTTCGGTTATTATATTCTAAAGGCACGCTTATATTATATAATTGGCTCTTTATAAAAACTATAATGACAAATGGCTTATTGTTTACCAATAAGGACCAATAGCCTCTGCTCAAATATAGTTTTATTAGAAATGTCCCAAAAACCCATATTATTTACTACATGTAAATTTTTAGACTGATAGTTTTTTTTATTAGACTTATTAGTATAAATATATTGGAAGGTAGTGTAATCCTCTTTACAAATTAACTTTTAACCGCGCATTTGTCTAGCGCTCTAAAAAACGTCCTTTGACGATTAATAACTCAGATAGGGCTAGACTATCGAGGATATAAACAAATGGTCTATATTTAATTTATATGTTTTTAGTGGCCAATAGTTATGCAAAATCGATGGGAAGGTCAGGAAAAATTAATTTTCAAAGCAAACACAGTTACGATTGCGCGTTGTAATGCCGAATTTAATACTCAAATTCCTCCTTTAAACCCTCGAGGTATATGCCATTTTTTATGTAAAATATGGTCTGATTCTATGAAAAATAACCGTATTAATGATTATTTTTCTCAATTAGAATTAATTACAGAACCCAATCTTTTTAGTTCGGAAGTTATAAAAATTTTAAAGTCAATCCATTCACCTCCTATCGATACCAAGGTGGTTTTTTCATATGAAAAGCAAGTGCAGCCAATAGCAGATTTTTCTGCGCCTGGCTTGAATCAAAAAAATTGTCTAATTCAATTAGAAGAAATCTTTAAAAAAGAAAATAATTTAATCATTTCTACACCAATTCATTCCATAGGTATGCATAAAAATTCCATGAATCAATTTATTGTATTTGATCCTAACGAAAATTTATTGAGTGAATATGAAATGAAAATGGGCGGGAAAGTGTATGATACGCTTGAAGAAGCTGTTTCTTATCTTTATAAGTCTTTTAACAAAGCCTTCAATAATAATTTAAATGAATTTTATTTTGAATTCCATTCAACTTATCTAAAACCTGCTGATGATATTGAAAGATTATTCAACGCAATCAAATTTGGTGAAATTGAAGAATTTGTTAATTTGATTAATCAAGACAATGTAGGAGCATTCCATGGCAATCTATCGCTTCTAGAGTTTACTATTATGTGGGATCGTCCAGATTTTATTCCAATTTTACTCAAATACGGAGTAGACCCCAAAAAAGCCAATAGTGAAGGAGAGACTGTTCTTGAACTAGCGGCAAGCTTAACAGGGGAGCTGTTTATTAACACAGAAAGCTCGATTAATTATTTACTGAGCCAGAATTTTCCCATAGAACAAGTTTCTAAATCGCTAGTAAAAGCAATCGAGTCAAATAATGTACCAGCTATTAAAGCTCTAGCTAGTTATGCGGGCCAACTTGAGAATGTAGAAGATAAACTAACTCTTATAGAAAGTATGGTAATGTCTTGTGATAACAATCATAACGAAATATATTTAAAAGGTTGTCTTTCGCTTGGGATTAATATCTTACTATCGATTGATAATTATGATCTAAGGCTAACAGAAAAATTAAATGCTGCATGGCTACGCCTTACAACTATCCAAAATTTAGATACGGACTTTATGACAGAATTTTCATTAAGTTTGGTCATAAATTTTCTAAATATGACTTCTATTAATCCAAATCCAATAGAATTACATTCATTAAAAATTGCTATGAATTTTATTACGCAGGCTATTGCACAAGGGCACCCAAATGGATTGCCTTACTTTCGTTCATTTTTGAATAATATCCTTGACCAATGCTCTGATTCAAATACATTAGAATTATGTCGTCAGACATTAGTAACCGTCAGAGAAATGGAAATTATTCCTCATAATAATACCTCCCTGGGATTTTTCTCCCCTAAGCCAGAAAGGCCTGAGCTATGGCTAGATATAGAAAAACTAGCTGAACAATTGAATGAGAAAATTAGCGAAAACCACACAGGATTGACTCAATAAAATTAATTCAAGATAAGCAGTCTCAAAATAATGCCTAGAAATTAACGGGAAAACTCAAAGCTGTTTGTAAAGGCTTGTGCGAACGTGAAAGTAAATTATATTATTTAATTTAATATCCATCTTCTGAATTAAAAGCTGGTCAGGAGTTAATTCTAGCTGGATTTTCCATTTTTATATTTAAAGATTTTAAAATAACTAAATTAGTAGATTACAGCTAATTCAATGACTTGTCCCAAAAACCCAAGTTACATTGTCTTAATAGTCGCTTCTCTGAATTTCGCTTTAAAAAATTTTGGGGGCTTACTTATTTGTGAAAAATTAATCTTTAGCTTATGGAAAAAGTATTTTCAATCGAAAATGAAGACTAATAAGAATGGCGAGAAAAATATGAATTTCGAAAGAAGGGTAGATTTCGATAAATCAAACCGAAGCTATAAATGGATTTTATATTGCGAGAGATTTGCTTGCTTTATTTACCAAAACAAATTTAACACATAAAGGAGCCTTTTATCTTGAGCTTCAGTTTCCAATTATGTAATTAGAAGCTAAGCCTAGTAGACAAAATATAAGTCTTTGTTGAAAGACGACCCTTGAAAAGTATATCTTTGTTATGTCTAATTATTTTCAACTATTTTTGTCTTGATATAGATGATATAAATGTCCCACAAACCTGAGGTTTTCTATAATTTAATTACTAATCCTACTTATTAGTGCCGGTGATAGACCTAGCATTGTTCAGTAAATAAAAAATAGATGGGATAATAGTGATCCTGATGTCCCTGCAATTATTGTTAATTATCACGACTTAGCAAAAAAAAAGAATATCGCTAGATGAAGATTTCAGACTTAAGTTGTATATCTTAGGGGACTGTTCGCCAGGCAATGAATTTTTATCAAATAATTCATCTGATGATAAGATCCATTATACGGAATTGGCTCGGGATCTTGCGCATTATTTAAATAACCACAAACGAACGCTAATTAGTTTAATAGCTTGTGGGGCGGGCAAAGGTAGTGAAAATGATGCCACAGGGGGGCGAAAGTTTCGCAGCCAAATTGCATGCAGAATTATACAAAATAACGAGTAACGATATTCCGGTTATTGCGAGGCTTCATATTGTTCAGACAATAGGAATTAACAATGTATTGAAAGAAAAACAGACGATGAATTTAGATTTGACCTGGGATGAAGGTTATGCAGATATAACTAATCTTGCTAATCATAAATCTAAGCAACCAGGGTCGAAAGTTATATTTACCAATAATGAGCAAGGAGAGCAAATAAGGCTAGATTATTATAGTAAAGACTGGCAGCGTAGGCTTATGTCAACTATAGAAACTGAAATTTCAAATACGAATAATGAGCGCGTGGCAGAACGGTTAAAAGCTTGGCATAATAATATGTAAGAATCTATCGCCCGATGCTGCCTATAATTTTATTATTCAAGAACTACGTAAACCATTAATAGCTGCCCAAATCTCGAACGCGCCGTCTGGCTATAATAATAGATATTTTAAGTCGGATAAAACAATATCAGCAATTACTAGCTTATTAAAAGGCTTAGTGCAAGAATATAATGAAATGATTTTTTCTCCGCATTATGTAAAAGACCCTATCAAAACCAAACCGAAACCATAAGCCTATGCGCTAGCAAGCGTAGCCAGAGTGCAGGCCCTGCAGGGCCGAAACCCGAGTTTCACTTTGTTTCACCCAGGCTACATTTCAAATATTAATTTGTATATTGCAAATTAAACTTAGTTATTGCATAAGACGACTATAAGAGGGAATGATATAAAAGTGTCCCAAAACCACATGTTGTATTAACTTAGATTTCTTACACTATTTTTATTTTGAGGTCGCAATTTTTCTTGCAAATGGAATTATTTTGCCATATAATTTCATATGAAAGGAGATATTATATGAAAACCTCTAATAACCTACAACATAAAGAAGAAATTGTTTTGACTAAAGCTATATGCAATTTATCAAAATTTTATTCTTTGTCTGGTAAAGACTTGAGTAAAATCATTGGTATAAGCGAATCAAGTGCTTCTCGGCTAAGTCATGGAATAAAACTAATTTCACCTCATACTAAAGAGGGAGAACTGGCCTTATTATTATTAAGGATATATAGAAGCTTGAATGCTATGGTCGGGAATAATCATGAAAAGGCTAAATTATGGCTTAATAGCCAAAATAAGTACTTCCGTAATAAACCCATTGAAGAAATAAAAACTGTTCCTGGCCTAATGAGCGTACTTAATTATTTAGACGCAATGCGCGGTAAGTTATGAGTATTTGGAATGAGTGCGAAGGAATAAAACTTCGAAGGTATCTTGATTTGGAATCCTGGAGAATGGTTGAATCTCAACATATATCAAGTTCTAGAGATTTAGTTGATAGTAGGGAAGAGCATGACATTTTAGAAGTGCTTTTAGAAAGTTCAAAGCCACAAATAGAAAATAATAAACATTATTTAATTTATACTCCATTCCGATATCCCCCTCTGGCATATGGGTCTCGATTCGGTAATATTTTTGAGCCGTCACTTTGGTATGGCTCTATAAATCTTCATACTGCATTAGCAGAAGTGGCGTATTACCGATTGAAATTTTTTGATGATACTTCCGCCAACTTAGAATATATTGAAATTACAATGACTGCGTTTAAAGCCTATCTACAAACCGAAAGTGGCATTGATTTAACAAAGCCACCATTTAAAACTTATCAAAATAAAATTTCAAATAAAACTAGTTATGCCTATAGTCAGAAATTAGGCACAGAAATGAGAGCAGCAAATATAGATGCATTTATATTTATCTCAGCAAGAGATATGAGGGCTGGTAAAAATGTGGCGGCATTTACACCGGAAGTATTTAAGATGAAAGATAAAGGATATATAAGTAATATGCAAAATTGGCGCTGCATCGCCAACAAAACTGTTATTGAATTTACCCGGGATGAAATTATTTCTAGAAAAAAGCTAGAATTTTCTAGGAAAGAATTTGAAGGTCTGCAATGAAATTTAAAGTGAGTACAGTATACAGGGCAAAACTTATTTTCTTATAAATTTAATTCAATAAGTCTGATTACTCCGATAATCAGACTTATTAAAGCTATTGGAACACGGTTTTAATTCGCCAATATAACTGCTCTTTCTTCATTTGAAGCAAAAATAACATATTTAAAATCAACGAATACTATATATTTTTTCTGGAACACAGCTCACTAATCCAAATTTTTCCTCTGAAGAACACTCATTGAACTGGAAACTTAGACCACGAAAATCTGTTAATCTTTTTACAAAGGTTTCATAACTTAGCATAAATACCTTTTCTTTTTTATCTGGAGAAGATGGATAGTTTGGATCCCTATAAAATATCATATTTTTTCCATTTATATTTTTAATTTGATCAACAATAATTCCATGTGTGAACATAGCTTCATCAGCTTGATAGCTGTCTTTATCAAAATAGAGTACTTTCCGAGTTGAGGTGCATAGATCCTTATATTCTTTCGGTGGTTTGTTATAACACCATGCCCCATATTTTCCCATAAAAAAGTGGGCCCCTTTTTGGTTTAACGAATCACGAAGAGCATCTATTCCTTTACTGGGATGCCAATCTGTTTGTTGTAAATTAAATAAAGGAGCTAATATTTTTTGAATTAAAATACTATAGAGAATTACCCACTTCAAGAAAGAATCCAACTGATTATAAAACTCGATAGGTGATAAATTAAATCTATAGATTCTTCTTGCTTTAGCGTAAGAGTGCATAAAACTTAAATTTTTAATTAACGCCTTTTCAAGGTTAATATCAAAATCTTTTATTATTTTATTTGCCGTATGAATTAAATTTTTAAAACATGCCTCTGTCATTGTAAAGTCAGACAAGGCTTCTTTTAACTCTTTATAAGCTTGAATAGATTTAATATCTGCTAAGTTATTGAAAAAAGCTATTCTTCTCATTGCATATAGTGTACAAGTCATACCCCTTTGTCGTTTAAGAGGCTTGCGTATTTCATTTTTTGATACTTTTCCTTTGGGCAGTTCTATATTAAAGTTAACTAAAGGTTTCTCTGATTGTTTCTCTAGTACTTCAGGGCTCTGTTGTGGATCTTTTCCGGAACTTTCAACTGGGTATCTCATAAACTGTGCAATTTGGTCAAATTACTATCATTTTACTTGATTATTATTAAGAAAAAATTAAATTAAAGACCATTTTGGTTATACACAATGTGCCGAGATAAGTATCGTAAGGCTACAGATTAAAAAATGCATAAGTGATTTGCAGCGATAAAGACTCTGAATATATAAAATAATTATTCAATTATTAAAGAAGAGCTTAGAAAATATTAAGAAATATTGACGTTAGAAACTGCATTCGTGCACTTAAAATTCAATTTTAAGCCTAATAAAAATGCTAATCAGACTTAGAATAATTAATGTTAACGTGGTTTCAACCCGCCAATGCCCTAAAGAAAGAATAAAAATTAGTATGTTTTTATTAATACCTTAGTGAAAAATTAATTGCTAATATGTTTTCATTCAAATCAAACCCAGATAATATTTAGTCAAAAAATGAAAGGCCCTTATTTTAGGCGGGCCATATTAACAAGATTATTAAAATTATCTAGATTTAAATAATTAATTATTTAGCAATAATGAGTCATTGCAATTTATCATTTGTTTAAACTCATTTTTCTCTTGCTCAGGCGTAAAGAAAAGATTTTTATTATTTTGAATATTCATTTTTTCTTCTGGCTTGCTGGCTGTTAGCAACTTTTCATTTATTAACGTTTTAATTGTCTCATCTGTTGTTAAATCTAAAGCATCTCGACCCTGTTTATTTTTTTGTATTAAAACAGAATAATCACATTTGGGATTAGCTAGAATAGCTTTTACAATACCAAGCTCACCTAGACGTGCTGCTTCTATTAAGGCCGTATTGCCATTTCTGTCCTGCTGTATTAATAATTCTTGACTACAATAAGGGCTTTTCAGAAGTACTTCGGCAATCTCAGACTGTTGTATACTTACAGCTTCTATAAGAGCGTTATAGCCATAGCAAGTTTGCTGTGTTAAAACTTGAGAAGTACAATATGGGCTATTAAGTATCATTTTTACCATCTCAAGTGAATGGTTTTTAACTGCCTGAATTAATGCACTATACCCCGCTTCATCGCATTGTATTAATACCTCTAACGTACATAAAGGATGATTAAGAATCGTTTGCATCACTTTAGGATTTTTAATAAAACTTGCTGATCTAATTAATGCGCTTTCGCCATATCTATTTTGATGCATTAACACTTGCTTGTTAAAGTTTATACTAGCCAAAATGATATTGATTATCGCTGCATCAGCCTTACCTACTGCCATAATTAAAGCATTACTACCTTCCATAGTAGATTGATTTAAAATCTCAGAACTACAATAAGAACTGGTAGTAATAAGACTAACTGCATTAACGCGACCATTTAAAATGGCTAAGTGTAATGGCGTATAATTAGATTTATTTTTTTGCATTAAAACATGATAGTCACAATGCGGACTTGCTAAAATTGCTTGTATTATGTCATCAATACCTCTTTCCGCAGCAATCATTAAGGCACTACTACCCTCGTTATTACATTGGTTTAATGCTATAGAATTAAAATGGGAATTTGAAAGAATTGCTGTGACTATATTGATTTTATGTTTTTCTGTAGCCAAAATAAGAGGTGTATACCCTGCTTGGTTTTTTTGGTTTAAAATTTGATAGTTAAAATAAGGGCTAGCCAAAATCGTTTTAGTAATATCTTCATTACCCTCGCCTGCTGCAAGAATTAACGCGCTATCACTATCGTCATTTTGTTGGTTTAAAACTTCAAAAGTACAATGAGGGCTGTTAATAATAGTAGCAGCTAGATGGTGATTTCCTTTTTTCACAACCAAGCTTAATGGCGTATGACCCTCTCTACTCTTCTGTAGCAATAATTGTGAATTACATAAAGAGCTAGTTAGGATAGCTTGAACTATCTCTACATAACCTTTATCTATTGCACTTGTTAAGATATTTTCACCTTTATCATTTTGTTGAGTTAACACCTCTAAAGTACAATAAGGGCTCGTAATAATTGTCGAAATTAAATTTAACTTACGCCCTTTCACTGCTAACGTTAATGGCGTATGGCCCTCTTTATTTTTTTGCATAAATAGTTGAGATGCACAATAAGGGCTTGCGAGAATTGCTTGCACAACCTCTAAGCCTGCTTTTTCTATCGCATACAATAAGGCAGTATCACCATCTTTATTTTGTTGACTTAATACCTCAAAGGTACAATGAGGACTAGCAATTATTTCTTTGAATATATCTGCGTTTAGAAAACATCCTGTTAAGGCCGTTTTTCCAACATAATCAAACGCTTTTAGAGACTCAGGTGAACAATAAGATGTTTTTAGGTACATTTTAACTATATCTGCTAAATCTTGATGAGTATATTTTTTATTTTTTAATCTTGAATTTAGAGATAGAAACAGTTTAATAATATTATCTTCTTTAAATAAAAAAGTATTTTCAAATAGATTAGGCGTTAAAAGCTTAAGCTTATCACTACCAGATAGTTTTGCGCCGAGTATATTTTTATAGTGATGAAATTCAGTTTCCAGTGCTAAAATATAATTTTTAGAATTAGAGCTTATAGTATTATATAATTCAGGATGAGCATTTAAAATATCTTCTAACTTGCCTGCGTTTATTTCGACACACGTAATTGATGAACTTACACTTTCACCTGCGCCCTCTTGCAATATTTTTATTATTTGACCTAAAGTTTCTTTATTGGTGCGTAAGCTACTAACGTTATCACACTCTTCTTGACTAAGACTATTCCAGTAAAACATAAAATCAGCAATGCCTATATTCGCATCGGGACCTGCATTATATTCAGAGCCACCATGTCCACCCTTTTTACCGCCTTGTTTTAGGGCTTGAATTAATTGAAATAGCTTCCCGCCTAAAGAGAGGCTTTGTAATTTAGCGTTAAGTATGGTGGTAAAAAGCTTAAAGAAATATTGCGTATCTTTATTGTGATTTATAAGACGTTTTTGCTCATCTTCTGATAACAGCAATACCGTATCTTCCTCGCTTTTTACAAAAGGGTTATGTAATTCGGATAAGTTTGTTGAGCCAGGCGTAATAAAACTTAATAATTGAACAGGAATAAGTGCATTCTGTACTTCCGATAAAATGACCTCATCTAAACAGTAATCATCAATTTGTTTATCAGGAAATAAATCTAATTGATCAATCAAATGTGTTAAAGTTGGCATTAGATATTGCATTTTTTTCTTTTCAGGCTTTATTTTATGCAAGATGGCAGCAAACGTAAGACAACATCGGTTAATATAGCCTGCAGGCATCCCTGTGTAACTTAGAAAACTACCCCTGATTCTCTCCCACCTGTTCATTAAAAAATCTTCAATCAATGCAATTGATATAGAAGCATTTTGCTCTAAAGCAATGGCTATTTGTTCTAATTCTTCAATAGTTTGTTTGGCTTCACTTAAAATTAAATCTTCTTGCAAATTTGGTATTTCTGTAGTTAAAAATATTGCATGCTCAGCAGTAGTTTCTTTTATAGCATTGAGTAAAACAGTTAAATCAGCTTGATTAAGAGTATATGCTTCTTCTGACATCATTTTTACATCCTTATCTTTGGTTAGAAGCTCTAGTAGAGTGGTAGGTGTTTCTGAAAAAATAATTGGATTTAATCTGGCCAATAAAGGCGCGGTAAGTATAATGTATAACACGAATTACAATAAAAAAATTCTTTAAAGTCAATAGGTTAATTAAAAATAGATTCGTTTAATCAAATTTTATTTGGAATGAAGTGGGTAAATCTTGGTAGTTAAACTGATGTGGATAATAATTGAAGTAGAAAGCCTTGAGGCAATAAGTTTTTAACTGTTAAATTAATTTAACGATAGAATAAAATATAACTCACTTTAAGGATTCTAAATTTTACCAACTTAATCTTCTTGAGAATATGGCACTCCGCTAAATAGTTTATTGTGCTTAAAATTTCGGATATGTAAATTCACCAGCATTTAATTCTTTTTGCTCAATTCCTACAATATCTTGAAGATTGGTTTTCATTGATTTGTTAGCATCCATAATCTTTTGTTGAAGAGCCTGGGCGAAATTTGTATAAGCTTGTGCAATTCCTGGATTTTCGAATGTAATTTCAGCTTGGGTACTTCTTTTAGGTGTTGTCAATGAAATGCCTTGTATTTTACTAGTCGCTGAATTAATTAAATTGCCTTGGCCATATTGTTGAAGATAAGTGGCAAAATCCTTTAAATGTGCAACAGCCTCTTTAGCATTAATTTTTAGCACTAATGATTGTTTAGAATTTGCCTATGCCTGATAAGCTTGAAATACTGCTGGATCTTGAAACATTATTTGAGTTTGGGTGCTTCCCGGAGGTGTCTTAAGTAAGACATTCTTTATTTTCCCACTAACTGAATCAATGAATTGCACTTGACCTGTTTGTTTAAGGTAAACAGCAAAATCTCTCAAATGCGCTATTGCTTTCTTATCTTCAATGTGAATAACTTGTGTTTTTACAGTATTTGCAACGCGGCCCAAAAGAAGAATCTCACCTACCGGCTTCTTAAATTAAAGATGTAAAACAACTGATTGTTCTTAATCGCGGACATATGTTGCCACTGAAAATGCCTGATGAAGTCACAAAGGAACTTTTAAACTTTTTACATCTCTTTGGACATGGCTAGTATTAGATGCATTACTCTCTATGAGCTCTATAAATTTTTAAAGTTAAAGTTAGTATATTCATTTTAATTTGACAATAAATTAAATTTACAGAATAGTATGCCAGTATTTCTCAATCTTTTACTCTTAATATGTAAGGGAAGAATAATTATTAATTAAATGGAGTTGAATTTAATGATTAGCGTTAAAAAAATAGCTACAGTTACTCTAATTTTAGGACATAGCGCTCTATTTGCAGGAACTATGGGGCCAGTTTGTGTACCAGGAAATGTTACAGTACCTTGTCCTACAATGGGCTGGGATATTGGTATACAAGCACTTTATTTGCAACCTTTATATAGTAATTCTAATTTAAGTGTGGTCAATGTCGGTAGTGTTAATGGGACTTTAACCTATGATGATTTAGATAATGATTTTGAATGGGGTTTTAGATTAGAAGGATCTTATCATTTTGGACCGGGTAATGATATTAATGTCAATTGGATACGTTGGCATGATGATTTATCTGTCAGATCACATGCTGGACACTTATCTACTTCCATAGATCCAACTGCACCTTTAATTAACTTAGGTAGTGTAATTTCCAGTGGTACTGATTTTGATGCAGTTAATTTTGAATTTGCTCAACATGTTGATTTCGGAGAATTTAAAGATATTCGATTCCATGCTGGAGCTCAATATACGCGTATACATACTCAATTTCGCGGTGATGAAATTATCTCTGGAACGACCATTTTTGCTACATTGAGCGGCTTCCCCCCTGCAACAGGTGATCTTAAATTTAATGGTGGTGGCCCGCGACTTGGTATGGACATGACTTATAATTGGGGCGCTGGCTTTTCTATTTATGGCAAAGGCGCTATAGCTGCAATTGTCGGTGAAAATGAATATCGTAACAATTCAGTCTTTAGTGATATTCCGGGTGCATTAAGCCGGCCAGTTTATTCCTCTTTTGTTTCTTTAGTACCTGAAATAGATGCTAAATTAGGCGCTGCTTATACCTTTGGAACCCCACAAGGTAATTTTACACTAGATGTAGGTTATATGGTTGTAAATTACTTTAATGCGCTGCATTTCAGCAACTTAGACTTAAATACAGCTCATGAAACTAGATTAAGTAGCGATTTTGGTTTACATGGAGCTTATGCTGGCCTTAAATGGATAAGCGCTGTATAGCATAGTTAGTTATTATTAACAGTTAATTAGGCCTCCACTTCCTATTAACTGTTAATAAAATCGATTTCAGTAAAATAAATTCTTTTGAAACTTTATTATAATCTATTAAAACTAATTCTTTTATTGTACAAACTACTATCAACTGGAATGCTTGTTTCCCATGCAGGCTTAAAAAAAGTTGTAATTGCTTTCTTTGTTAATCCTTCATGATCAATAATAATATTTGTGTCATGACAATGACGCAAACCTATTTTATCAAGGTTAGCGGTCCCGAAAAGAAAAATTTGATCATCCACAGTCATAAATTTCATATGAATCACGCCAATATTAATGCTATCCTGAGAATACCATTTAATATTAAGTTGCTTGCTTTTATCTAAAGCTATACCTGCTAATAATTGACTAACAGTTCTATCATTAGTACCACCATACTTTTTCTCTCTTTTATCATTAAATCCTTTGCCTAAAATTAATTCTAATCTACCGCCTCTTTTATTCATGAAATCAAGCAATAAACTCAAAATGGCTGGTTCATTTAAATTTGGCGTAGTAATACGAATAATATTTTGAGCATTTTCAAGCGCGGCTATAAAGGCATTATTAATTGGTTCAGAAGGTAATTTTACAAATAATCCAGATGTATATTTCTTTCTAAGCTTACTAGCTAAATATAGTACCGTTGCGCTATTTTTTTCTTCAATAATATTATTTAGGACATCTATATTTTCATTCCAATAAGTAGGTAGTATATCCTCTTCGCTAACATTACTTCTTACTTTCCAATTGTTAATAAAATCGAAAAAAGCAGATTGGGCCGAATTTCCTCTTAATAAAATGGCAGCGTCATAATTACAGTTGGAGCCATAATTAGAAAATTGAAAATTGGCTCCTGTAATAATTAAGGTTTGATTATCTATCAGAACTGTTTTGGAATGTGTTGCATCTAGCCAATTATGATGATGTACTCCTACATGAACACGTATATTGTCAGGTAAATTACTTAAACCAAGATCGCTAGGAGAATGAGGCCATTTGACTGGCTTTTTTTGCCTAAATACTAGCTGCGCCAACCACCCAAGCTCATCAAGTAAAATAAATATATCGACAGAAATGTCACCACCTTGATTCAATTTTTCCCTGCCAATCTCTATTAAAGTAGATTGTAAATCAAGAACAAATTTAGTGCGTCTATCCCAAGCAAAAGTCTGTATTAATATTTGTTTTTTTGTTTTTTTAATTTCATTAATTATTAAATCAAAAATTTGTTCGCCTTTAAGGGCAAATTCAATCTGATTGACATCGGTTATACTCAATAATTTTTCTTGAGGGATCCAGCCTTTGTTAACGACAGGTAAAACATTAGAAATAATTTTATCCATAATCGCTGAAGTTGGAAATTTTACATGCACAATTTTTTTTTAGATAGCTCTTTTTCTTCAGATAAAAACTCTTTACCCATATCGCTTTCTAAAGAATAAATATTTTCATTATTACCCATTTTAATGTGATTAGAACTAATAAATATATTTTCTAAAGGATGAATTTTTTCTTGGAAAATATCTACAACCGCTTTAATAAAAGCATCGGGCCCACAAATGATAATTCTAGTATTTTTATCAAATTCGGTTTGCATTAAATAATCATTAACTCTTCCCTTATACCATCCTCTAGGAACCACATCTGTTTGTGTCAAAGTTAGATAATTTTTATTATCCTCTGCCCAAATATTTATTTCATCCAAATTAGGAATATTTTTGATATCTTTTGCACTGTAAATGACACTTACAGGAATATTAGTATTGACACTATGTTTTATGCTTTGTAATAACGAAATACCACTACCCGCTCCAATAATTAGAATAGGATCTAAAGTATCACCTATTGTAAAACCGTTTCCAAAAGGTCCATCTAGTAATATTGAACGTCCTGAATGTAACTTAAAGACTTCTAAAATCTTTTTTATACTCAATCTATGAGCTGCTTTTGGAAAGGTAAATTGAATGTAATCATCATGACTTCCAGAAGCAATAGTTAAAAGTAAAGGCTTCATAATCTCTCTAGGCAAATGGTTACTAGGATAAATAGCAAAATACTGCCCAGGTTTAACTTGAATGTGATCAGGTTTTTTAAAAGTAAGAACCATAATTTTACCCTGATCTTTAACTTCTGTTAATTTGACATAATTTTTGTGTTTTTTTTTAATTCAAACATTTTAGAAAACATAATATCCCTTTATTTCTAAATAAATTAGTTGATCTTCCTGAAACTAAAAGCCTATCTAATTTTAACCTGTATATTCAAATTTTCAAAATTTTGACCTTTATTGTTTATAAAAGTGATTGGAATAAATATCAATAGATTCATACTGTTTTTATGTCGTTTAAATTTAATCAACTATAAATTTATTTAGGTAATTAACTTAATTCTAGAAGTTTGATTCTTATCAAAGCTCCAAGAAGAATAAATAATTTTTTATTGCAAAGAAAAACATATAATTATATATCGTGAAGCTTAAAAACTATAAAAAATCAAAGTGATAAACTTTTCGCGTAAAGGCTCTACTAAATTACACATATATTTATTTTAAACAATTTGATTGAATTTTAATCAATTTAGTATAAAATTTAATTTTATATGAAGCAAAAAATATTGTACATCTATATTTTGATTTTTAGTCTTAGTGCTGTATCTCCAGTATGGCCCTTAGAGGAATCCGCGTCGCCAATGACTTTTAAAGAAGTAACCTTTGAAGAATTGCCCGGCTGGGGAGAAACAAGTATAAAAGAATCCCTATTAGCTTTTCAGATTTCTTGTACTGGATTTTTACGGCAAGATCCTGAGCGTTCTGTTGGTAGTAAAGAAATTCCGGTAAAAGTTAAGGATTGGTATCCTGCTTGCCACGATGCATTAGCTCTTAATCCTCATACCATTGATGAAGCGGATGCTCGTGACTTTTTTGAAAAATGGTTCACCCCAGTTGAATTTTACAATAAAAATCCGGTTCAAGGGCTATTTACTGGATATTATTTACCTTTATTAGACGGTAGCCTCACAGAGACTCAAGAATATAATATTCCTATTTATGGCTTACCGTACAGTATGGTTATAGCTAAATTAGAAGACTTTGATCCTAAATTTGCGCATCAACATATAGCTGGTCGAGTTAAAGAAAATAAACTTGTTCCTTTTTATACACGAGAAGAAATTAATAACGGCGCACTCATCGGAAAAGCGCCCGTACTTGCATGGGTTAATAACCGTATCGATCGATTATTTTTAGAAATTCAAGGCTCAGGTATTATTAAATTACCGAATGGAAGTACTTTATTTGTTGGTTACGCTGGTGAAAACGGCCAACCCTATACATCTATAGCTCAAGTATTAATAGATAAAAGGGTAATGACGAAAGATAATGCCTCTATGCAAGGTATAAAAGCATATTTGGAAGCGCATCCCCAGGAAATGTTACCTATTCTTAATCAGAATAAATCTTTTGTCTTCTTTCGAATCTTAAAACAAACAGCCGCAATAGGAGCAGCAGACGTGAATTTAACACCCGGCTATTCCTTAGCGGTTGATGAAAAATGGATTCCTTTAGGTACACCATTATGGCTCGATACGACCAGACCTAATCAAACAACAGACTCTGAAAAGCCTTTGCAACGCTTAATGATTGCTCAAGATACAGGTGGCGCAATTCGAGGTCCTGTTCGAGGGGACGTCTTTTGGGGAGCTGGGGATAAAGCTACCTATATAGCTGGACACATGAAAAATAAAGGTTATTATTGGCTGTTATTACCTAAAAGTGTAATTTCAACTCTTCCTAAACAATTACCCTAAATTCAGTAATTATTTATTAAGGTAATTAATATCAATTAATTCCTTTCCTAATTAATGAATATGCTCTTTTAATAAGAATTATTTATTTTTAATTTGAAATTCTAATAAAGTAAATAATGGAACCCAATTGCCTGTCCAATGATAATTCCATGGATCAAAATTAGCCTCTCTCTTTAAAAGTTTTCCATTTTCTACTTTAAAAAGTGGCGAAGTATTATTTAATTCATCAATCTGAGTGTATGCTGGTAAAAGTTCCAGCTCAGGGAAATTATCAGGTATTCTCCCTGTTTTAAATACTTCGTAAATACTATCTGCCGATAACTGCATAATTTTTTTAATCAATTCATAATGAAATTTATTATCTTTTTTATAAAGGTTTCCATCGCCATAAGCTAACCAACTCATCCCTTTTGCATTAAATATCCAAAGGCCCTGCTGGCTATCCTCATCATGCATTAAATTTGCAATCAGTAAATTCAAAACAGCTGGCAAATGAATTTTTGCCACAGCTCGCCTAGGCGTCCTCATGTGTCCTGATGACAAGGAATCAGTTAAATAATGATTAGCAAATGCATTTTGTGCATAAGCAAGTTGTAATATCGTATCTGCTTCTCCAATTTTATTTTGCAAAAACAATTGATGAGCCTTTAGTGCTGTTTTTAATGCCATTAGATGGCCAACTTGATAGGCTTGCAAAGAATCTGGCACAAAATGATCATAATTAACTTGTGCTAGGAGAATATACTGGCCAAAAGGAATATAATCACTTATAAAGCTACCTCCGCCCGTCAGTCGATTAAGCTTTTTAGTTATATCACTACCTTTTTTCTTATAAAAATCCCAATCATCCTGACCTTGATGTCGCGCCTCTTCTAATTCTAAAGCTAACTCTGTAAAAAACTTTCTTAATTGTTTTATTTCACTTAAAATTTTATCTTTGGGAACTAAGGCTAATGCATTAAACTGTGCTTCAAAACAATCTTGAGGTGTAGATAGTGAACAACTTGATATAGGATATTTAGCATTTCCGAATAAATCACCTGCAAGCATTACAATTTCTCCATAGGTAACCTTTATTCCATTTGGAAGAGTTAATTCAGGATCGGTATTCTGAAGCCCTCTTAAAATAATTGACTCACCTAATTCACGGTGTTCTAAATTGGCAAAGCCAAAACCACCTTTTTGCATTAGCTGCTCTAAAATACTTGGTGTAACCATGTTTTGTTCTGTCTGACCTTCGCTACTAAAAATGGCAGTCAATATCAATAAAAAGCAGCGTAGAATATTTTTCATAAAGATTATCCTTAAGTCTAAGTAGGAAGCGAAAAATTGATAAGTATGCTCCCTATAAATTTAAAATTGATAACTAAGATAATTACTTAATGTATAAATTTTCGGCTTAATGCTATTTAACTTTAATTTTTAAGTTTAGATAGAATATCTGTCTAATTGACTAGTTTGCTTATATTGATATAGTCTTTTTAAAAGCCCGAGCTTTTTATATGATATTAATAGAATCTAGACTATTTTATTCAATAATTATCTAGTTAAGACATAATGATATTATCTTACAACGTAAAAAATCTGCTTAAATATTTTTTGTGCATTTTTCCTATGACTCTTTTTTGCACTCAAAGCACAGCACAAGTTATCCAATACGAAACTGAAACAATACCTACTGAATCCTTAGTAGATTTTCAAGCGAACTCAAATAAAGTGAAACAAGTAATTCAAATCGCATTAGATTTGGCAGCTCAGAAAATAGGTTATTTATATGGTTCTGCTGAACCATCCGCAGGAGGAATGGACTGTTCAGGGACAATTTATTACTTGCTAACAAGAATTGGAATTAAGAATGTTCCTCGCTCGTCCGAAGAATTGTATCAATGGGTAAAAAAAAGTGGCCATTTTTATTCAGTAAGAACTAATGATATTGATAAACTTTCACATCTTAGCCCTGGTGACCTACTTTTCTGGGGCGGAACCTATCAGGCTTTAAATAATCCTTGTGCCACGCATGTTATGCTCTATTTAGGAAAAAATAAGCAGGGAAATCATTTAATGGCTGGTTCCAGTGATGGGCGAACATATAATGGCAAACAAATATATGGCGTAAGTGTATTTGATTTTAAGTTACCACCTAACAATACTAAAAGTAAGTTCTTAGGGTATAGTTGTATTCCTAACTTTACCTGCCCTAATTAGGATCAAATCTTATAAATTTCTTAATTTAAATTTTTGATGGAATTTTATAAAGTTAAAACTATCTTATCTAAATAGTAATACAAAATTTACCTTCTGAAGTTCTTAATTTAGTGAATAATCTTAAATAGTTAACTATCAATTAAATTTCTTTTAAAATTAATTTTGCGGTATTATTCTGGATTTTGCATGATATTCTGATAATAAGATTGCCATTATTATCATTAAAGCGCCTACAAAGAATGGAATAGTTATTTTCTCTTTCAAATATAGTGCGGCAGTTATTGTTGCAAAAACTGGTTCAAGAGAAAAAATTATTGCTGCCTTTGATGAGCTAACATATTTTTGAAATTTTAATTGTAGTATAAAAGCTATAATTGACGCAAAGACACTACAAAATAAAATTGCAAACCATACATTTATTTGTTGCGGAAGCTTGATTTCATTTGTTAAAAAACTAGCTATACCAGCAATAATACAAACAAACATTGATTGTAAAAAGGTTAAGGTTAAAGACTCATGAATTCGAGACGCCTTACCAGCAACAATGATATAGCTTGCAAAACAAAAGGAGCATAATAAAACCCAAACATCACCCTGATTAATAATTAGACCATCAGAAAGAGTAATAAAACTAATTCCAATAATTGACAGAGCTACTGATACTATTAAATATAAAGATGGGTAACATTTATTTAAAAAAGATTCAAATAAAGCTACTAATACTACCGATAATCCTGTAATAAAACTTGCAGTTGACGCGGTTGTATAACAAAGGCCTATAGTTTGAAAGATAACAGTACCAGCTAAGAATATACCTAATGTGAAGCCATAATATATATTCTTTTTATTCAACTTAATTTTTTTAAAAAAGAGAATAAAAAGTAATACACTTGCAATACCAAAACGCCAATATAAAAAGTTAAAAGGATTAAGGGTCGCGACAGCATCTTTTATAAATGAAAACGTCATTCCCCACAACATAGTGGCTAATAATATTGCACTTGTACCAAAAAAAACTTTGTTATCTTTCATAGGAATTTTTTCGCATCAAATGGGTTTGGTAATAAGTTTCTGATTACTTCTTATATTAGTTTTGAAATCCTTATTTACTATTTCGCTAGCTTTCTTATTAGTGATTTCAACGCCGTCTTTATCTTTAAAGAAGATAAATTTTTTTTGTTTATTTAATTTTTCATTAGACCTGTATAGACGATGCAGGCTGCCTAAATTTAATTTAGGGAAAAATTAATCGTAAATTACCCCTAGATTAGTTTGGCTCCTCCATCTCAAACAAAATAAATTGATTACAACTAAGGATATATGGTCTACATATAAGCCAACTTCATTAAACTGACCATTAGTTTACATACTGATTAAAAAATAGTTTGTTTTTTATAATTTGAAACTGTAGAATAACCACTCATTATAGTTTATCAATAATCACTTAATCTATTTATAACTAAGTTAGGAAAATTAAGTTGCAAACGAAACCTAGTATAGGAAGCATTAAAAAATTAAATAAGGATATGATTTTACTTGATTTAAGTCAAAGCAAACTTATTAATAAAACAGGTTCCGAATTAGAAGAGATATTTTCCAGTATTTCTCCTAACATCACTGCATTGGATTTAAGTTGGAATTTTTTTTATCTTCGAAGCAGTAAAGAACTAAAAAAAGCATTTAAAACTATTCCTATTAATATAACTTCTCTCACTTTAAGCTGGAATAATTTTGCAAAACAAACAGGTATGGAAGTAGCAGATATTTTTTCAGCGCTTCCTAAACATATTAATTCCCTATTTATAAATGGAGCTTGTAATAAAATTGAGAATGATCTTTTATTAGTCCTAACATCTATTCCGCCCAGTATAAAGTCGCTTAGATTAGAAAAATTAGAAGAAGGTGATTTACATAAAGTATCTGAGAAAAATTTGGCAGAGGTTAAAGGCTCCCTAGCTCATATACAAACTGTTCAATTAAATTATATTGAGGTTGAAAAAATGTCACCTCGTCAAAGACAGTTAATTAAGGAAATGTTACCTAATATTAAAAAGGTTATTTTATTAGATGAGCAAGGAAATGAAATATTAAATTCTAATTCAACTATTGCTGCTCGATGCAAATGGGAACTTGGAGATAAAAAAAATTATCCATCTTTATTAAGTTGGGCAGCTTTTTATGTGGCAAAAAATCAAACCCACGAAAAAATTAAAACGAAATTAGAAGATATTCCTCAAGAAATTACAGATTATATAAATGAGATTCCTAAAAATTTCCTTAGTTAATTTAAATAAATGGAATACATAGCCAAATCATAATTAAGGAAGCCATATAACCTATTGCCCAGAAAATTGAGCGTAAAGTTGAGCGGTCAATTAAATATAAAAAATGATAAAAACATCGAGAAACCAAATAAATTATTGCTAGTATTTGAATCAAATAGCCTGTATGGTTAGTAGCAATAGCTGTTAAACTTGCTGCTGAAAAGATAACAAGGGATTCAAAACTATTTTGATGTGCAGCAACAGCACGTGCCCCCCAGCCAGTAAGAGAAGCTTGTTGTAGCCGTGGATTATTGTTGTCATACCCTTCGGGCTTATCTTTCATAGCTAAAGCTATCGGAATTTTGGCTAAATAAGGAAATAAACAAGCAATAAAAAGACAAAAAATTATAATAAACATGTAAACCTCCGGATTAAATAGAAATTAACAATTTATGACACCCGTAACAATAATATTTTTTGGCATAAATTTATATCTAATTTCAAAAATATAAATAATTGTAACAGTAATCTTAGCGCGTACTTTAATAGTGAGCTCAGAGACATTTTTCTCAAGTTATGTAAATTATTAAACAAAATAACCATTCTTTTATATTAATACTAATCCATGAACCTAGATTTTAATTATTATAAAAATGATGCAGTAACCATCAATTTATGATTTAAATTATTCTTATCTATTTAGTTTTTTCAGCAACTACCTTATAGGAATGCCAAAATTTATTATGACCTAAAGCGTCTATACCTTCTTTTTTTGTTTCTTCAAACCATATAATGTCTAATTGCTTAAGAAGATGATTTAAATCATCCTTACCGCAGAATGTCATATTAAATTTATTTATCTTATGCCAACTATCACCTACTCCTAAAAAAGTTCCTGCAAAAATTCCCCCTAAAGGTAACGCTGTTAAAATTAAATTCCAGAATTTATAAAAGACATCTGGCTTTAAAAAATGGAGGCTATAGTTAGCAGAAATCAATGAAGCCAATGGAAGAATGTTTAATGTTTCAAAACTAGCTATCTTCGTAATTAATTTATATCGTAATAAGGATGGGCAGCGAGCATTTAGAATTGTAATTGCTTCTACATTAGCGTCAATTGCCAATACTGACCAGCCAAAATCTAATAATTTAAGTGCATCTGTTCCTGTACCACATCCTAAATCAATAGCAAATGGAACATAATCTAATTTATCTTTGTAGTTAAAATAATCAATTGCTTTAGTTAATGCCTCTCTTGGCTGTATGATTTGTTGTGTAGCGTGATAATAATTACTCCAATTTTTTTTATTCATTAAAATTTCCAAATTGGTTACTTATAGGTAACTAATTGACTGATTAATATAGCTTATATATTTTAGAAGTTATTAATTCATGATAAAGGAAATTTTATGAAAGAAAAAATTATTAAGAAGATTGTTCAAAAAAAACTTTTAAAAAAAAGTAGAGGATGGTGTGGGCCAGGAACATGTATAGGAGCATAATTATGAGCATCCTATTCTAAAATAGAATGCTTTAATTAATAGGAATTTTAAGTGGACTACCCTAAATTAAAGATTATCACAGCCTATAAAAATGATAGAGTTACCTTACGTTACAGCAAAGATTACCCTAACGCCAAGATGCATTCTAAAGAAGCTTTAAGGGAACTAATGAAATTCATCTGGCTTTGCCTTAAATATAACTCAGACAAAGAAAAAAACCCTTACAATCCTTTATTAAATTTTTCTTGTACCATTCATCCAGAAATGGCAGATATTGATAATATATGGCACACCTTTCTTCTCTTTACTATGGATTATCAGAACTTTTGTAATCAATATTTAAAAGGTAATTTTTTTCATCATGAGCCTATTACTTCTAAACTTAAATTAAATAAAAATTACGAACAGCAGTTAACTCTTTACTTATCTTATATATACGATAATTTAGGTAAAAGTACACTATTGAAATGGTTTGGATGAAATTATTATTATATTGATTCTTTAAATTTACTTTCAAGAGTCAGCATTGCCTCTATATTTGCTTCAGTCCATATTTTTAATGAATTAAGAATAACGCCAAGTTCATACCCTAACGCTGTTAAAGAATACTCTACTTTCATAGGTAAAACAGGAAAAGACTTTCTATTAATAAGGCCTAAGCGCTCTAATTTACTTAATGTTTGAGTTAACATCTTAGGAGAAATGCCACCAAGTTCTCGTTTTAACTCACCAAAACGGAGCGTTTTGTATAAAAGTTTACTGATAATTAAAATTGACCATTTATCACTAATTTTTTCTAAAATATTACGTGACGGACATTGCTCATTATATACGCAAAATTTTTCTTTGGACATAAAGATTATTCTTAACTAAATGATATCTAATTATAATTAATAAACAAAATCTAAGGTAGGTTCTTAAATTAACAACATTTTTTTCCATATATGATCTCAATCTCTTCAAGCGTAATTTATAAAGAAATTCAGAGGCTTTTGATAATTATGCAAATAGCTAAAAAGTTACGAGGGTATTACTTTCTGTTAAATTATCGTTACTAAACTGTTTTACACAGAGTTATCCCCAGAAATTGTGAATAATTTGTCGGTGTCGCGAAATGTTTCGTTTAAATAAACATCAATAAGAACTATTTTTAACAATAGTTTAAATACTGCAAACA
>NZ_CAAAHX010000017.1 GCF_900639865.1 Legionella gresilensis | reverse complement strand
TGCTATCAATATTAAACGGTTAGGGTTTTTCATATCTCATTTCCATTTAATTATACGCTACCTTTTGCTACAGGCCGGATCCTTTTTGATACCAACATAATATGGTTCTGTTGCAAAAAAATTAATTTAGTAAAATTCAAAAAATTTTTTCACTTACAATAATAATGAAACCTAAACCAATTAGCTAAATTCCTACTTACAAAGTCAGATTAGTTATTATTTAACATTAAAATCCTACTTTAAAAATGGGGAAAATTTTTTGCAACAAAACCTACTGCTGTGTGATCCAGTTCAAGACCACGTTCTCCCATCATTTCCTCCAAATCCCGATAGCTGATGCCGTATTTACAGTACCAGCGTACACATTGCATGATCACTTCGACATGAAAATGACGCCATTTGAAAACGGATGAATTTTTTAAACTCATAGGAATAACCAGCTAAATTAGCTTAATATACAACCATATTATTTTTGCAACACGCCCTAAAATGTTTCCATTTGAAACTGAGCATGGCCGGACACACCTGAAAAATTACTGACTCTAGCAAAATTCAAAATTTTTGCGACAACGCCCAGCCTTCCATGGCGCGCAGTATTAGTAGAAAATTCATCGCAAAGGAGCATTATGGGATTATCTATTTATCTAAAACTTTTTAAATATTATTTTTAGATTGTTTTAAATCTTCAATCACTTTTTGATAATGCTTATTATTTTGCTTGAATAAATTCCACCGTGTTTCCATAAATCTTTGTTCTTGGGAAGAATTGGAGCGCATATTAAAATCTTTAAATGCTTTCGGCATTATTTTATAATTAAGAGTATTATCTAAAGTTGCAGCAATAGGTCTTAATAAAGTTAACTCTTCTTCGCTTAATGGTTCAGGATGAGCCTTAACTTCATTTAGAACCTTATATTTCTGCTTATACTCAATGAGCAATGCTTCAAATTCTTTGTTTAGATCTTTAGTTAATAAATTGGTTGTATCAAAATTATTAAGATGTTCTATTTGATTGAATATAGGACATATAGGATCATTAATTAACATTCCTCTTAGAATAATATTCCTTGGCGCATTCACTAATTTTTCAACTACCTCCAATATAAATGGTTCTGAAATCTGAATATTCATTTGCTTGATTAAGCGATTAGATATTTCATTGACAGTTTCAATTTTTGTACCAATTTTTCTAAGCTCTCCCTTATTTATCCACTGTATTAATTCTTTTAAACAATCTAAAGAAAGATACCTTTCATCAATTGCCGTTGGCAGGATTTCGTTCAGCCATGAGGGAGAAACCCATGTGCTCTCTGGCCACTTCTTTTTATTATCAGATGAACGATAAGCACCGTACTCTATTAGCTGGATGATGATAGAAAAATGGGGATAGTATTTTTGTATTAAAATAAAATAATCTCTTAAATCAGATATATCTACAACTGATCCTTTTTTGGGCTCAGTAAATAATAGATCTACAGGTGTTAAATTATCGTTATTTTTTATAGTTGGATTAGCGCCCATAGCTAATAAAACTTCCAGATCATCAAGAAAACCAGGTCCCTTGTAGTTTACGCCATCCATATAAAATGGGCCTTTCATATAAGGATTATAATAATGATCGAACATGTCCTTTACCATGAGATGTAATATAGTATCCCCATTCTTATCTTGTTCATTAATATTAAGCTTTTCACATTGAATAAGATCTTTTACTGCTTGACTGCGATTGATATTTGAATTTTTTTCATGGAAAATATCATGTAATTTTGACATTGCTCACAACTCCTTACAAAAAAATTACTTTAGCTCACGTATTAAGCCGGTACAAGATTGTTATAATAAAAAATATTAGTTTTAATTTAATAAAATTCCATTTAATTTAAGCGAATATGGGTTGCCTAAGCAGCTTGGTAATCTTATAAAAATTTCTTACCGAGGTAATAAGCAAAAGCTATATTAGCGGATGTGTAAGATTGGAGGTGTCATAAATGAGCTTAAAAATTTTCATGAACTAAATCTTACCCATTATCGTGGCTTGGAAAATCTGAACATTCAAGGATACATGGCTGCTATTGCTATTAACATTAAAAGAATAATTTCTTTTTGGCTTCAAGTTTGGTTAGTTAAATTGAGGTTCTGTTGCAAAAATGGCTATGTTGCAAAAAATAAGATAACTGTATACTAAAAGGATTTAGCTAGTTACTTTTATGAGTTTTAAAAATCCCATAGATTTCAAATGGCGCTATTTTCATGGTTCAGTTTTAAAAAAGGACAATTCAACAGGGAATGTATGGCGCTAGTAATGAAGTCTCTATTAAACAATTATTTCATGTCTATAGCTAAACGAAATCCTATAGTTGTATTTTTTTAGTTTTTTATTTTTGCAACACGACCGTTTCATCTAAGTGCCACCACCTGGCATAACGTTACTTATGCAATTCGAGCGTTTTTTTAAGCTTAGGGGCGTGCGGCAAACCAAACGGTATAGGGTTGTATGCTCCAGCTCAAGACCATGTTCCGTTACTATTTCCTACAAATCCCTATAGTTAATGGCACCAGCGTACATATCACCATGAAATAACGCCCTTTAAAGGTAGATTTTACAGAGCGTATTTAAATATTGCATTATAGAATTATAAGGCAAGTAATTTATAAGCTAATAGTCATTTTTGTAACAGAGCCTCTTTGATAATATTTAAAACGCTGCCACTATTTTATATATTTATAGAGGGGAACCCAGCAGAATAGTTACTTTCAGCAAACTGTGAAGATTTACGCTGACTATCTGCAAAAAAACCAATACCGCCTCCTACAACACTGCCAATTGCGGCAGCAGGAATAATAAATTTTAATATACCATAACCGTATAGAAATTCATCGTTACTAACTACTTATTTTTAATTTTATTGCACCCCAAATTAGTGTACATTTCAAATAATAAGCATTGTATGTATTATTAACTTTATTTTAGCCAATTAATTAAAATTTAAAGTCAAAGGCAGCTTCTCATCCCTTGCCATAAATTAGTAAGCAAGAATAAGCATATAAGATAAGCTAGCTGTGATAACTTATCAAAGGAAAGAATAATGACATTATTTTCTACACTTATTACAGAATATGAGACAAATTATTTCAGGCATTTCCCTGAGCAGGCACTTTTAAACTATCGATCTGATGCCAAGCTTGATAGCTTTTGTGATTTTTCACTTACAGGCATTTTGCAATGGGAACAAGAAGAAGAGCGTGTTTTATTGGCCCTTAACCAAATAGATGTTAGCCAATTAAATGATGAAGAGCAGGTGAGCTACTCCCTATTAAAGGAACATTTAGAGGCAAAAAAAGACAGCCGTATTTGTAAGACATACCTTTGGGACGTAAATCCACTAGATGGTTGGCATGTCCTTATGACTGATGTTGCCGATCTTCAGCCAGTCGAAACGGAAGATCATCAAACTAAAGCTTTAAATCGTTGGTGTAATTTTTCCGAAGTTGTCAAGGCTCAAATTGCTAACTTACAGAAAGGCGCTAGTCAAGGTTTTACTGCGCCTAAGCCAGCCGTTGAGAGAGTAATAAATCAAATTAACCTTATCATTACTGAAGAAATTGAAAAGTCTCCCTTTTATTCTATGGCTGAGCGCAGTAATAATGAGGCGTTTAAAGAAAAAATAAAGGGGTTGATTTACTCGGTAATTAATCCCTCCTTAAAACAATTTAATGATTTTCTACAAAATGAATATTTGCCTATGGCCAGAACTGAAATTGGTATTTCTGCTCTACCTCCAGGAGAAAGAGCTTACCAAGTCAAGGTCAAACAGGAAGCTACGTTAGATATTGGCTTTCAGCAAATACATGAGCTGGGCTTAAATTATATGGAGAAATTAGAAAAGGAAACGAAAGATATTGGTTCTAAAATTGGTAAATACGGTACTATGTTTGAAATTTTTCAAGCAGTCATGAATGACCCTAAAAATACCTTTTCCACGGAGCAAGAGATATTAGATTATAACCTGTCAGCGCTTAACAGAGTCAAAGAGAAGGTATCTGCTTGGTTTGATATGATGCCTAAATCTGAAGGTGTCATTCGCCCATACCCACTTTATAAGGCACAAACTGGCGCCCCTGGTGAGTATAGGTCACCAAGTAAGGATGGTAAAGAGCCAGGCGTTTTTTATATTAATACTTATGAACCTAATAAAATAAACCGAATTGACCAAGAATCTACGCTATTTCATGAGTTAATTCCGGGCCATCATTTTCAAATGGCCTTGCAAGTCGAAGATGAAAAAATACCTGAATTAAATCAATATTTATGGAACAGCGGGTATGGTGAGGGCTGGGCACTTTATGTAGAGCGATTGGCAGATGAAATGGGTCTATTTATTGATGATATTTCTCGTTTAGGTTTGTTATCTAATGAAGCACTGCGTGCAGCACGTTTAGTAGTTGATACCGGGATTCATGTAATGAATTGGACTAGGGAAGAAGCTATCTCATACCTTAAAAAACATACCACGCTCTCTGATGTGCTTATTGGAGCAGAAGTAGATAGATATATTATGTTGCCTGGGCAGGCCACCTCCTATATGTTAGGTAAATTTGAAATTGAAAGGTTAAGAGATTTAGCCAAAGAGCAGCTTAAAGAAGCTTTTAATATTCGAGAATTTCATAATCAGGTTTTAAAAAATGGTGTAGTGACACTTCCTATGCTAAAAAGTCAAATTGAATGCTGGATTACGGAAGAAAAAAAACACCTTACCCAGCAAGCTAAAGACTCGCCAACTAATGAGAATAAAACCGGCCATGCTAATAATCGGTACCTATTTTTAGGCAATCCAAATCCAATCATAAAAGAAAATTGTGAAGATAAACTCCATTCTACTTCGCCGCTAATTAATTAACTTAATTATTAATTAAGGATAAGTTCTTTTTAACAAGAAATAGTGAAATTATTACCATAAATTTAATTATAGAGTCTAAAAAAGAGGTTTATCGAGATTCTATTAAGTTACAATACCAGCGCACGCACTGCAAAATGACCGCCATGAAAGTGATGCCATTTGAAATCAGATGCATTTTTAAAACTCATAGAGACTACCCAAATTCAAGTATGATACTTATAGACTTGTTTTTGCAACACCACCTTTAAAATTATCAAATAAATCACCGGATTTTTTAACTATTTTCCAACAAGTAAGATCCTTTACTAGTTAAATTAATTAAAAAAAGTTTATATTCTTTACTTTACTACTACCCCAACCAAGGCCAGAAAGAAAAATGTTTAGGCAAAATAGATTTAACCAGTAATTATAGAGCTGTTTTTTACTTTTTTGATAAGCTCGAAGAAGAAAACTCCCGAGCAATTCCTAAGATTAAATACATATATAACAGCCAAGATATAAGTAAAAGTTGATTGTTTTTGTGCCATAAAACGACACATAGCCCTGTCGCTATTAAACTTTCAACTATCAATATAAAATTAGAAAGTTGTTTATAAAGTAATTGAACCTGCTCATTAGTAACCTTTTCAAAAAAAATTGAAAGTTAATGATATTTACTAAAAACTTTTGTTTGAAACCCCTTTTTTTCATTAATTAAATTTTCCTTACAAAACTAGCAGCCTACAATAACTATTTAACTTAACATTTAGAGAAAATTGACTTGTTACTTAATAAAAGTATAGATAACGTATGAATATTTAGCTTAAGTATAATTATTGTTTGCCCTAGATAAATAGAAAGTATAATAATTGACATTACCTAGCATTGAATTGTAATAAAAAAGCTTATTACTTTTTAGATTAAATTATCAAAGGTTTTCCATGCTTTGCACTAAATACAATTGACCTTAACACCTTGAGTTATAAATTCATGAATTTAAGTTTAGAGCTGCAGAGGAGCCAAAGAACTTCAATACTCTCTTTAAATTGATTAACGATTGCTGAACGTTTTTTATTATTGTGGCATTGAATTATAATGCCAGCTAAAACATACAAGTCCAAAGATAGACTGATAGTTTACTTTTTTCTCCACCAAAAAATTGAAAGCAATAGATAAGCTATTAATTCACTAATAATACTAAAACTTTATTTTTTAATAACTTATTTATTAGCCTTGCAATTTATTTGTTTTTCAATAACTTATGATATAAAGTGTCTTTAATTTAGATAAAGCAAGTCTATTATGCACAATACTAATTTAGATTATAAAGCACGATTAATTGATTTAGGCCTATCCTGTACTTTTTTGATTGAACAGCTTAATTACTATGAGGCCTACATACGATTAAAGCCTGCCATGCAATTTTATCAATATCCATTAGTCGTTGATGCTTCATGGCAATTGATGTTTTTTAGCTCATCTAAAACTGTGTCTGACTATTTTCTACAAGAATATAAAGAGGCGACAGATAATGTAGGAGCGGCATTAGTTCATTATGCTAGCTGGGCTGGAAATGTTGACGCTTTAAATTGGTTTAAAATGAACTCACCTGAACAATTAGTAAAAAGAGATAGTAAAGGTAGAAATGCAAGTCACTATGCTGCAATGTCTGGGTGTACTAAAGCCTTAGATTGGTTTAAAGCAAATTACCCCGAACAATTATTAGAAAGAAGTTATGGGAACGTTACTCATGGCCACTACATAGCTTTATCTGGCTCTGCTGATGCACTAACTTGGATGCAAGCTCATTACCCTCAGCAGTTACTTATAAGAGATAGTAATGGAATTAGTCCAGCTTTCAAAGCTGCTTGGATTGGCTTTACTCAAACACTAGACTGGTTTTATAGGAATTATCCCCACGAATTCTTAAAAAGAGATAATTCAGGTAACGTGCCTGGTTATTATGCTGCATTGTCAGGTAGTGTTGAGGCGTTAACATGGTTTGAAAATAATTATCCAGAGCAACTTTTAGAAACAAACAAGTATGGCTACAATATAACGCATTATGCTGCAGCATCCGGCTCTACTCAGCAACTACAAATAGTTTTATCGCGATATCATTCACCCAATCAATTTTCTTTTATTAATATGAATAAAAAGCTTTTAGAAAAGTCTATTACTTGTTTATTAGAATTATTAAAAACTAATTATTCTATTACTAAAGTAACCAATCTTTCACTTGTTAATAGCGAGCGAAAAAAGCTAATTGAAACTTATTTAGAGCGAAATAAAGCAATAAAAGAAACAAAAATGAGGTTTATTCCTTTTACTCAATTGTCAGACCATCATCACGAATTGACCCCTGAGCTCAAAATGCAGGTGCTAAATTACTTACTGCCTGAAGGCGTTAATGAAAAAACTATTTATCATTCACTGCTACCCCAGCAGCGTATCTTATTTATTTTAAAAAATACGTTGAGGGAATCAGTGAAATCCGGTCATGATATAAAGGCTTTAAACAAATTGGTTAATGAAGTAGATGCAATGCAAGAAAGTTTAGATGCAGAAGCACTATTACATCAAATAGAGCTTTTTGAAAAAGAGTTGCAAGCAGGGCAAAAAAATCATTTCTTTAAGGTAACTCTTGCTCCTAATCAACTTACATGTTTATCTCTCATTAAGGCTATTTTAACTAAAGAAGACAGCTGTCAAGCAAATCTTAATTAATTTTNAATATAAAGAGGCGACAGATAATGTAGGAGCGGCATTAGTTCATTATGCTAGCTGGGCTGGAAATGTTGACGCTTTAAATTGGTTTAAAATGAACTCACCTGAACAATTAGTAAAAAGAGATAGTAAAGGTAGAAATGCAAGTCACTATGCTGCAATGTCTGGGTGTACTAAAGCCTTAGATTGGTTCAAAGCAAATTATCCCGAACAATTACTAGAGAGAAGTTATGGGAACGTTACTCATGGCCACTACATAGCTTTATCTGGCTCTGCTGATGCACTAACTTGGATGCAAGCTCATTACCCTCAGCAGTTACTTATCAGAGATAGTAATGGAATTAGTCCAGTTTTTAACGCTGCCTGGATGGGCTTTACTCAAACACTAGACTGGTTTTATAGGAATTATCCCGACGAATTCTTAAAAAGAGACAAGTCAGGTAGCATGCCTGGTTATTATGCTGCATTGTCAGGCAATGTTGAGGCGTTAACATGGTTTGAAAATAATTATCCGGAGCAACTTTTAGAAACAAACAAGTATGGCTTCAATATAACGCATTATGCTGCAGCATCCGGCTCTACTCAGCAACTACAAAAAGTTTTATCGCGATATCATTCACCCAATCAATTTTCTTTTATTAATATGAATAAAAAGCTTTTAGAAAAGTCTATTACTTGTTTATTAGAATTATTAAAAACTAATTATTCTATTACTAAAGTAACCAATCTTTCACTGGTTAATAACGAGCAAAAAAAGTTAATTGAAACTTATTTAGAGCGAAATAAAGCAATAAAAGAAACAAAAATGAGGTTTATTCCTTTTACTCAATTGTCAGCACATCTTCTCAAGTTGACCCCTGAGTTCAAAATGCAGGTGCTAAATTACTTGCTGCCCAAGGACACTAACGAAAAAACCATTTATCATTCACTGCTACCCCAGCAGCGTATCTTATTTATTTTAAAAAATACGTTGAGGGAATCAGTGAAATCCGGTCATGATATAAAGGCTTTAAACAAATTGGTTAATGAAGTAGATGCAATGCAAGAAAGTTTAGATGCAGAAGCACTATTACATCAAATAGAGCTTTTTGAAAAAGAGTTGCAAGCAGGGCAAAAAAATCATTTCTTTAAGGTAACTCTTGCTCCTAATCAACTTACATGTTTATCTCTCATTAAGGCTATTTTAACTAAAGAAGAAAGCTATCAAGCAAATCTTAATTAATTTTCAGCTTTGGCACCTCTTTGTTGCAAGAAATAACAAATCTAGAATTTACTACTAAAATCTAAAAAAATATTGAGTGTCTCACAAAAAAACCTTATTTAAGATGGAACATCTAATTATTGCAAGACAGGGCTTGATAAATAAGACGCAAATTCAATATGTACCTTACTTAAAAGTTAGGCTGTAGGTTATTAGAAGGTAATTGCTCGTTTAATAACACCTTGTAATTTGTTACAAAGGTTTTTAGAAGTGGGGCATTTGCTGATGCCAGTTGCAAAATTTGCAGCAAATCCTCATTCTTTTTCCCTGGCTCACTGATTAAAGAATTCCTGGATTGAATAGATTAGTAAAATGTTTGTACATAAATGGGCAGGAGAAGTGAATACACTATTTGCTGCAGATTTACTACAGGATTTGTTGCTAGTGCCTAACTTAGATCGAGAATAAATTAGGTTTTTTAACTAGGACGCATTAACCAGTGATAGCAATTATAGTGCGGTGCTAGATCAAAATTTAATAGACTTTATTAATCGTTTAGGACAACCAATTCCCCGTAGTCAGTTCTACTGTTTTAGTCTTTTCAAACTTGTTTGTTAAGGCTTGATGAAGGGCCTCTTTGATGTTGATTAATGGCTAAAATGTTATCAGCGCAATGCATGCATAATACTAATGAAAAAATATTTATTTTATGCTTAATATGAGCACTCTGATAATATTTACATGGAAATAAAGTCATGCCTCCACCAAACAAAACTTTACAATCGACTCAGAGACAGATTGTAGCGCAAGCAAAAGAGAAAAATAAGAAATTGACGCAAGCTCAACAGCATGTAAAGCTTAATTCTGACAACAACAATGATGAGGGTTTTACTCTTATTAACAAGCTTACAGATGTTGATGCATTTTCATTTGAACCTACTACTGAATTTAATTTAGATAAAATAAGACAGCAATATCATCAAGTTTTGCGTGATTCTCTTACAGGTTTAGTTAAAACTACTTTATTACATGCTAACTTGTTAATAAGAGATTTAATTAATGAATTGCGGACTACGCCGATTATTTCGCCCTCATTTGCAAAAACTGGAATAAATATAAATAATTTAGAGTTAACCAAGGCTACTCAACTTTTAGAAGAAGATATTAATTTAATTTCTCTTGATTGTGATAAAGAAAATAGTATCTTTTTTAGTTTAAATGAGTTGATAAAATTTAAAAAAATCTTAAAAGAGGCAGCAGTAGATTACTATAATTTAGAAAGAGAGAAGTTAACAGTAAACGCAAATCAAGAATTCTGCCAACACATTGCTGCAGCAGTAGAAAGTTATGAGTATAAAATTTATCATCACTTATCAGGTACGTGTTGGTCTAGAAAATTTGGTGAGCTGATGAGTGATATTTTAAATCTTTATGCCAGTTTTAATTTTCAAAGGCATTTAAACTCAGTCGATTTCACCCTAGAAACAAAAGAGAAATATAACTATGCAATTCCCCATACTAATCCGGAAGTCATGCCAGAAACTATTGGTGCTTGGCGAGAGAAAAAATCTCTACCAAGCGTTGTTTCATGGCCACAATTTAGTATGAAAAAATCGCAACCGCAAACAACAGAAGAAGATATAAAATCACCCTCAATTTGATAGGGATTTTAAGGCTATCATATTACTGCAACTATAATGAATGTAATGGCTTAGAAGGCTATTTTCTGCGTTTAAAAATCATGTTCTTTAGATATTGTTTTAGTCATAGAGAAAAGAGGTTAATAAGCTACGCTTTACTAGGATTTCAATGCATCGACATATTTAAAAGTATTGGGTTGATTATAGAAAGTAAAATAAAAAATATATACGTTTTTTAAAATTAAATATTTTAATAAAAAAAATTGAATAAAATGAAGGTCATATAGAGTTGCAAAATAAGGCCTCAATATTATCAGCAAATGGAGTTAAATCGGCCCTTAAAAATACTTTCTTCAGCTTATAATGAAACTAGTGTGCTATATTTAAGCTATTCCCTTTAGTTTAAGTAATTAATGGAATTTGATGAAAAATTTCTTATTGAGCAAATAAAGTTTATTGTTGGTGAGCAAGTTAATGAGGCAGAAATTATTAATAGGCTTAAGCAAAATATTATACTCTCTAAAGAAAAACCTCCAAAAGAACATGAAAATTTTTTAGAAATGCTAAATTATATCATTAAGCATTTTGATAAACTAAAGCCAGGACTTATCAAAGCGGAGGTTTTAAAAAAACACACAGAAATTGAGCTTTTAAAAATTAGGACATTTAAAATATTAAATTTTAGTAGATTTAATAAAATTTATGGCGATGAAAAAAAGGCTATTCTTATACAGCAAATTAATCAGCTGGAAAATAATCCTGTAAATGGCTTCGTTGATTTGTATGTCAAATTCCAGCTATTCAAAATTCTCTTAGATAATCTGCCTAATCATGTTGACAAATTAAGTAATGATTCTTTAATAGAAAATACATATTTATATGAGGATGCTGATTATTTCCTAATTGAATTAATGTTTAATCCTGGCATGGAAAGCAATATACAGAAAAATTTTGTTCAAATACTGGATGACTTTGTCTTTTTTGTAGAAGAGGATAAAGATAACACATACAGGGATTGGCAAGATTTTTCTCAAGATATTATGCAGTTTAGAGCCGGAATAGAAAAATATATTTTATGGTATCATGAACGAGAACAGCAATTGGGAACTCAAGTTTCAAAAATAGCTTTTAGAGAGAATCTTATTATTAGCGGTGATAGGAATGTGTTACAAGGGAATGTGTCTGAATTTATTTTAAAAAATGGGCAATACTGTGGTACCGCTGGTCTTTTTCCCTGTGTTTGTATCATAGCGATAATTAAGGAAGATAATTTTGACAAAATCCTTCTTTCTCATGATCCATATGATTTTCAAGATCGTTTGGATGAAATAGAAAAAGATTATCCCAACAAAGAAATTAGTTATTATTTCGTAGGCGGGCTTCCAACTAATCTATCAGAATATATACCACTTATTACAGAAAATAATATCACCATAAAAGATATTCGCTTGTGTAGCTCGGTTTATGCTTATTTATCCTGTTGCATTAATATTAAAGATAATACTACTGAGGTATTATATACTTCCAAAATTGACTCACCTGAAATTTATCAATTAGAAAAATATGTAGGTAACGCGGAAGTAACGTACAAAAAAAGGAAATTAGATGTCAATGAAGAAAAAGATACTTATTTTGTAACCAATCAAAAGCCTACTTTTTTTTCAAAAAGAGATCATGATCTTAATCATCAAGATAATAATTTAGATTCTAATGCCTCATATGAAAATTAAGTTTAAAAATAGTAATTATCAAATTAGTGTAGGCTATGGGCGTTATCTTATAGCTCGATTTTTTTTACATTAGCTGGCAACCAAAGGAGCACCGAGTATGCGATTCAACCTCTTCTTGTTTCGACTGAACTAACTCATTTGCTTTATCGATTGTAGCTTTTTCTATACATAAATTAGCGATTGCTGTTATTTTCTCTTCATATGCTACTAATTGTGCTTTATTAGTTGGTAAAGGGATAATATGCATCATGATTCTAGCTTTCCGAGCAAATTGATTCTCATCAGCTAAAAAATTATTTATATAGACTAGTATTTCTGGCGACAAATACCCGTACATTTTTATCATTTCTCGCTCTCTTTGGATTTTATTTGGTTTTTCCGTGTCCAGCTTTTCACTAGTAAAGAAGCGAAAAAGGGGACTAGTTTGGGGGGCATTAAGGACTCTAGCCATTTGTGCCTTGCGAATACGGCTAGCTTCTTGGCCTAAATTTACATCGATGTTGGTTATTTTGGTTTGTAATGTAGGTGGAAATAAACTGGTAATACGTGCTATGGCCTCTACATCTTGGCTAACAATAATAATATTACGTACACTATCCCAGCCCTCAACCCCATCATCAGTACAATATCTCGGATGAATGCTAATTTCTTTAATGCTTTCCGGGATAACTAGAGTATGTAGGTTTTCACAGTTATTAAATACTGCATTACCAATTTCCTCTGTCCCATCAGGAATGATAAGCGTTTCTAACCTTCGGCACTCTCCAAACATATATTGCCCTATATTACCTTCAGTATGAATAATACTAGATCTAGCGCTGCTATAACGATGAATAGTTGGGGCGTTGGCTGGAAGAACTAAAGCTCTTAAGTTTATACATTCAGCAAAGGCAGAATATTCAATGTAAAGAGGACCATCCGGGAGGATGAGGCACCATAAATCCTGACAATTCCTAAATGCCTCACTTCTAATCTTAGTAACACTTGAAGGCAAAACTAATATGCGTAATTTTTCGCAGTGAGCAAAAGTTTTCGCACAAATCTCAGTAATACTGGCATAAATTTTAAGAAATTCTAAATTTTTGCAGTTTTCAAAAGCACTGATACCAATTTGTTTTATTTTATCTGAAATAATTAGTTTTTTTAATGCTAGACAATTATAAAAGGCGCCATCACCTATTGTATTAACGCTTTCTGGAATAATAAAAGAGCCATCAACTGCAATATCACTTGAGTCTACGCGTATTAATATAAGTCCATTGGGTGATAATTGCATTATAATATCTCCTCATTACGGTTAATTCTGATTACCAAGGTTCATTGCTAGCATTATTGTGCTTTTAATTACCTTGTGAATAATTAATCACTTGGGGTTATATTATCATTATTAGTTCAAAAAGTATATAAATTAATCAAATTGATTAATTTCGGGTGGATTTATCATTTCTTTGAAACTTCATCATCAAGATTATAAAATTTATTTATCTTTTAGTCGTTGTCAAAGCAAATCAATGTCTCAAATTAAATGTGCTAAAGTGTTAAGCTTATTTTGATAATATTTGTGTAATATCAAATACAAAAGACATTTTATTAGCTCGAAAAAGGGCTAAAGAGTTCGCTAAGCAGCTCGGATATTATAAAAAACAGTTTGTTCAGCTTTGTTTGTAGGATTTATTAAATTGAGAAGGACTGGATTTATCAGGAATTATAGCTTTTTCTGGTAATTAAGTTAAATGACATCCGCAAGCTATTATTTTCCAGAGTTGTTCAATAGGCCGCGCTGCAAAAATTATCAAAGCTAAGAAAAGTTAAATTTTAGGTAGATCTCAACTGTAAATTCCGAACTGTTCATTGATGAAAGAGACTTCATTTCGATTACCATACATCCAGATATTAAATTGTCCTTTTTTAAACATGCGCATGATTTCAAACCCTTTAAAAGTGGCATAAGCGGTTTTCATAGAGTGAAATCCAAGCGTAGGATTAAGCAGGCGTTTGAGCTTGCCATGGTCAGCTTCTAAGCGGTTATTACGATATTTGATTTGCTGGTGACTTGATTAGAGAGACTTCCTTCCTGTTTCAATTCATTTATGTCGTAATTATAACCTGGATTCTTATCTGTATTGATAATACTGACGTCACAGGTAGGATTGCTCTTTATTAATTTTTTCAAAAACCTTTTCGCCGCTTTAGCATCGCGACGATGCGACAGATAAAAATCAATCGTGTGCCCACTTTCATCAATCGCTCGATACAGGTATTTCCATTCACCTTTACTTTAATATAGGTCTCATCGAGGTGCCACCGCTTTGCATAACGCTTTTTATACCAGTCTAGTCGTTTGTTTAGCTCAGGGCATAGTGCTGAACCCAGCGATAGAGTGTTGTATGATCAATGGACAGGCCTCTCTCTGCCATCATTTCTTCTAAATCTCGATAGCTAATTCCATATTTATAGTACCAGCGTACGCATTGCAGAATAACCTCTCCATCAAAATGACGCCATTTGAACTCCGGATTTTTAATGGAAAGAAACTCATGAGTAAGTTGCTCAAGTATAATTCAGAAGTTTGTTTTTGCAGTGGAGCCGATTATTCCGAAAACTAATCATTTCAACATAGCTCATCCCAGATTTTTCTAATACTCGCCTTGATTGCTCGTTTTCAGGATGAACCATAGCAATAATTCTATCTAGCTTCTTTTCTCTAAAACCCCATTTAATTAAAGCAATAGCTAATTCAGTCGCATAACCCTTGAGCCAATATTCTGGAAACAAACGATAAGCTATTTCAATTTCCGGCTGATTAACATCAAAACCTAAATGAAACAACCCTGCCTGACCAATAAAATCACCATCACTTTTATTAAAAACATTAAAAAAACCTAAACCAAATTCTTTAAAATAATTTTGATCAAGGTTAATGAGCTCTTTGACCTGCTCTTTCGTTTGTAAGTTTCCACTACCTATATATTTCATTACCAAAGGGTCAGAGCGAAGAGCAAATAAAGAATCTAAATCTTTAAGTGCCATCGTTTTCAAAACTAACCTTTTTGTTTCTAAAATGATGGTCATGTAACTTTCTCAACTGATTTTCAATAAATTAAATTAACTCTAAATCTTCTAGTTAATTACTTTTTAGTTCATTGTTCTATTTAAACTCATTACTGTTCCAATAATATTTATGCTCACCTCGGAACTAACTGATATTCTTGCCCAGTCTTCATTTAATGCAATTAACTCAAACTCAGGATTCATCTTAGTAGCAGAAAGCTGTTTATATTTACGAATTAAAATTTCTTTCTCTTCATTGAGCTGAGCCACAATAAAATCACCAGGCTTGGGTAATATTTGTGGATCAATAATAAGAATATCCCCTACCCTAAATTCTGGAATCATACTTAAATCTTGCACCTCTATAGCAAAAGCATATTCACTAATTCGCTCACTTAGCTTTGGCGAAATAGACATTAAATCTACTTTTTCTGAATAAGTATCTTGTTTAATTTGATCAATATACTTAACTGGGTTACAGGCTTGTTGATAAGTTAAGATAGGAATTAAAGCACCTAAACCAGGCGATTTTTTCAAGGCGCCTTGTTTGTCATCTGATAAACACATTAAAAACGCTGCGGATACTTCTAGGGCTTTAGCAAGCTGCTTTATTTCTAGCGGACCTGGCGTTCTTTCACCACGTTCATAGTTATTAATACGCGAAACATTCAGGTCATTCGTTAATTCCGCTAACCCTTTTCGAGTTAAACCTTTTGCTAGGCGTTCATCCTTAATACGCTTTCCTATTTTCTCTTTAATACTCATAAGTTACTCACGATCCATACCGTTCAAAAACATCATATCAGATATTGACTACTTCTCAATATGTGTTAATGTTTAATCCTAAATACTCGAATTGAGTATTAATACACATTTAGTGTTAATTAAATTGTTTTTCACCATTCTTTCTACCCGAAATGATGTGTAATTGGACTACAAAATGTAAGAGGATGCAATGTACTTCATGATCAATGGAGAAGAATTAGCAGCACTGTATGAATTATCACATGTACAGCAGCTTGCTTACTTAAGAGGCATTAAGCCATACATGAATATAAAGACAGGCGTTGTTGGACTTGATCGGGGTATTAGCCATCAATCTATCGCTGAACAACTTTTTGTTGAGTCCCATCAAGGAATAAAGAGTGTAACTTATTCTCGCGCACAAGTTAGACGTGCACTTGCTGGCCTTGAACGGGCTGGTTTAATTCGGCTGCAATCAACAAATGAAAAATTAATTTTAAAATGCTTATTAGCTTCGTTAGATTATTTTGCTCAAAAAAAAGCCGTCACAAAGCCGTCAGCCCAAACCATCACCTTAAATACTAACAAATGCCTTGAAAATACGGGTGTAGAATCAGCAGTACTTTTAAAAGCCAGCATGGGTAAATTGCAAAAAGCCGTCACACCTCATAAAGATAATAATTATTTATATCTTTTACAAAAATTCGAAAAATTTTGGTCAAATTATCCACATAAAAAATCTAAAGACAAAGCTCAAGAAGAGTTTCAAAAGATTAACCCCGATGACACCCTCTTAAGCGAAATACTTACAGCACTTCATGCACAGGTCAAAAACCATGATGAGTTACAACTAGCTGGCCAATGGGTTCCACCTTGGAAATATCCTGCTAACTGGCTCGCTCAACAATGCTGGAAGGACGAGCTTACACCTATTACAACCTCGGAGCGTAAACATGCAAAAACTACAACATATTCTCGAAAAAAATCTACAAGCGAATTTTTCTGGAAGGAATGCGCAGGCGCCGACTTCGATTTTGACGAAGATGAGCCAAGACGATCAAATCCAGAAAATGTCTTTCTCCTCAGAAAAAACTGAAATACAAGATAAACGTATAGATACACTATTTACTCGCCTAGGTGCTATTTATGGCTATATCTGGTGGAGTAGCTTTCAAAATGAACATGCACTCATAGTTACTAAAAAAGAATGGTCTTCTGCTTTACAGCGTTTTGATAATCGAACTATTAGAGATGCCTTACTGATATTTCGTGAGCGCCATCACTTTCCACCTACACTGCCGCAATTTATTGAATGCTGCAAATCAATTTCTCAAAAAAATATATTTCGCAAATCAGCCGAAGAATTTGATAAGCAAGCCTTTTTAGAAGCAGCTGAATTAAACATTAAAGCCATGTTAGACATTTTAAAAGGTTAATTAAGGAGAGTTTCATGCTTATTCTTACCCGCCGAATTGGTGAACAAATCCTAATCGACAAAGGTCAAATAGAAATTAAGATTTTATATATTCGTAGAGGAAATATCGCTGTAGGTATTAGAGCCCCTAAGCATATCGATGTTGATCGCAAGGAGATTTTTCTTAAAAAAAGGGAAAGTCTACAACTAATAGCTACACCAGAAATATCAACTAAACCAAATTAGATAACCGGGCATCAGCCCGGCTGGAGTTTGTGTATGTTTAAAATTTTCATACTTATTTCATTGAGCTTAGTTGCATTAATGGCTCAAGCTGCCAATGTTAGTCAAATTAATCGATACACAACTGTTGCTAATAAACCATTACCTGCACAAATTAATCCTCTTCTTGCAATACAGCAAATACGATTTTCACAAGATATTAAAACAATTGCCGATGCAGTCGACTACTGGCTGCAATATTCAGGTTACACGCTAGCACCTAAAGAGAAACAGCCCAATATATTAAAAATTGTAATGGGTAAAAAGCTACCACAAACTCAAAGAAATTTAGGCCCTATTTCTGTAAAGGAAGGGTTAGAAATATTAGTTGGGACCCAAGTGTTTGCCCTGGTAGAAGATCATTTACAACGCGAAGTTAATTTTCAATTAAAACCTGCTTATCAACAAACCATTAAACATCAATTAAAGGGTTAAATATGATTTACCTTAAGAAATGCATTAATAAACATTTAGCCTTTATCACTTTAATGATTCTTTTTGCTAGTGAAGGCCTGGTCATTAAAAATAAAAGCGAAGCAATTAATAAGAATACTCGAATTACAACGATTATCTTAAACGATATTCAATCGCAGCTTAACAGTATCCACCAGCAATTAAAGCAGCCAAGTGAAAAAATTGATTTAACCTCATTAAATCAAGAGCTAGATATGTTAACAACCAAAATCGATCAGCTTAAAGTTAATGGTGAAACCCAAATTAATCAGTATCAATTGCTAACTAATAATCGCAATGAGGTAGAAAAACAATTAGAAAATATCCATCAGGTCGTAAACTCCATAGATAAGAAACAAAATCCTATTCACTATCTTCCTATCTCTGCTCTACCTTTCCAACTTATAAGTATTGATAACATCCAACATGTTAATCTTATCAATGTATCTTATGACTACAAAACAGTTCCTTTAGAAAAAGGGGATTCATTAGCAGGTTGGCATGTTTTACATATTGATTTTGGTAAGCAATGCGTTGAGTTTGAAAATAAAAATAAAGAACATGTTGTTGTGAAGCTTGATGAAAGTGGAGAGCAGCATGGTTAGAAATAAAATTCTGTTGCTCATCTGGCTAATAAATCAAACAGCACAAGCTGAACTGCTTATTCCCGGCATTAGCTCTGAAAATTTAAATCCATTGACCATACAAGATCAAACGTTAGCTCGCGCCGGTTTAACTACCAATCAAGAAGACATAACCTCTGATCAAAATATTAATGAACTTGTTTTAAATCCTAACCAAATACATGAAGCTAAAGTTTGGGGTTTGACGTTGGAAGAAGAAAAACGCTACGTACTTCTAATGCAAAATAGAAGTCAGCTTTACTACAAAGGATTAAATTTAACTCCCTTAGACGTTCTAGGTATTAATGCTCGTAATGAGATAGAACGTAATTATTTTGCAACACTTGCAGCAGAGCAAGAAGCTCAAAAAGTAGCAAAAAATATTGCTTGGAATAATGCTTTTTATAAAGCTTATAATAAACTTTTTGCTAATATTCCCGTCGTTGGAAATTTTGATCCAACGCCCTACTCACCCTATGCACATAAGCCCGTACAATTAAGCCAAGGCGATATATTATATTTCTTTATTAAGCCTGATGATTCAGTTGTAAGTATTATTTTAAGCATTATCGATGCAATCAATAGTACGCCTAATACTTACTTACACATCATGTTATTAGAAAGTGATGATGCGGCGATTCAATTATGGGCTAACCAGCACCAACTATCACAGCAATTAGTCAATAGTGGTCGTATTACCCTTAACCATGGTGCTCTAAATTTTGATTCTCTTCAGATAAAAAATAAATTCACGCCTTTATTACTTCTAGCAAAAAATGGCAAATCCAATATTGTCGACTTAGGGAGATTTTAAATGAAAACAAAATCTTTATTTGTAGTCAGCTTATTAATAGCAACTGTTTGCTTTAGCCATCAAACAGAAACAGTACATAATCAGGTTAGTGCTGAATCTTTAGAATTAGAGGAAAAACTAGATGCTCGACTACCTGTAAATAGCCAAGCCCAGGTAGGTCATATTAAGCGACGAAAAATAGATCTTACTCATCTTTCTCAACCTCTTTTTATTCTCGGTGGCGATCCTTTCTCATTTAATTGGCTTAAAGAACATGCCCATGAATTAGAAGAAAAGCATGCTATTGGATTTATAACCAACATTGATAACTCTAACCGCTTGGAGGAGTTTCAACGCTTAATTAAAGCCCCGCTCTTACCTGCTAACGTTGATGAACTGCTGATTATGTTTCATGAAAGTCATTACCCCTTTATTGCTCATGAGGATGAAATATGGCAGTAGAAAAGGTTAAACAAAAGCGTTCAAAAAGAATGGTGTTCAACCTACTTTTACTTATTTTTCTAGGTTGGTTAATTTTATTAGGCTGGAGTTTAAGCCTTTGGGGATTAAATGATTTTAATACAGCTTGGCAACGTATTTACAAACTGGCTAGCCAGCAGTCTTCTGCCGTTTCAGAGTTTAATGATGCTTCAATTGCTAACTACATTGACTCTAAAGTAAAAAGCATACCTACACAAAAATTAACTAAAAAAATAGAAAGTACAGGTATATTTATAAAAAGTAAATTTGATAACCTGCTGACTCATGCAGATTCTGATCTTGATGATCTTTTTATAAATGTATTTCAAGTAGTCCAACAAATCTGGAGCCTTATCTGTATAACCACCGCTGTAATATACGTTAAGGTCATGATTTTAGTTGCAAGCATTCCTCTGTTCGCTATGGCTACAACAGCCGGTTTAGTTGATGGATTAAATCAACGCGCCATTCGCACAGCATCTCTTGGGCGAGAATCATCTTATGTTTTTCACCGCTTAAATCACTATTTTAGACACGGTTTACTGCTGCTTTTAGCATTATGGCTAGCTATGCCTATTAGTGTGAATCCTGCATTGGTTTTTGTACCTGTCAGTATTTTTTTGAGTGTAATTGTCTCAATAACCGCTAGCCGTTTTAAAAAGTATTTATAGGAGATGAAATGAAATATTGGCTTTTATTCTTTGCGCTGACATTTAATTCCTGTCTGTATGCGAGTGAAGCAGCGTTAAATCAAATTTTAGTGCGCGTAATTAACCAAATTAATGCCATTATGCCTTTGCTAGATGAAGCAGAAAAGGAAGTAGATCCTACAAATCGCCTACAATTTCATATTGATTCTTTTAAGAGCGCTGATGGCAATTTCCATCCCGGCTTACGTCAGGATTTATTAGAAATTCGCAACACGCTAATTGACTACATTAACAAACCAGCAATAGAACCTAAAACAGTTAAGCCATTAGCGCTTGACTTTATAGGAAGATAGGCATGAACAAAGTAGATATTGCGAAGACATTTACAGAAAGTTTCAGACAAGCTACCGGTGATATAACTGCTAGCACTTTCTCAAGTTGCATTCGCTTTATCGCTATTATGCTCACTATTATCGCTGTCATTTGGTGCATTAATTATTTCATGGATAGCGCTGAAAAAGCGCAAGAAGGATTCCTCATTGTTCTTGGCTCACGCCTTGTGCGTTTAGTCATAGGACTGTGTCTTTTTATACTCATTTTAATCGTTAAGGGGAATTAACTATGAAAAATCAACTCAGCCAATTAAGACAATGGACACAGCGACTAAGTCTGAGCTTTATCGGCTTAAATTATGCACCAGCGTTACTAGCCGATAATTGGTTTCCTAAAGTAGCTAATGCAGATGACATCAGCGATGGTAATAAAAGTTTGATGACTGTTACTAGTAACTACGTCAAACAAGGTCTAGGTCTATTACTCTTTATTGCATCTGTTATTAGCTTCATTAAATTCATCACTACTGTGCAACATGGCATAGAAGAAGCTAAAAAGAACGATGGGTCAATGGTGTCATTCGGCATGTTTGCCGTTATGGGCATTACCTACCTCGCTATAAGTATCGTTGCGGGTTATGTCGGCTATCTCATGATCACTAAATTTAAAATTTAAGGCCAATATGATAAACCGACCTTCCTCAAGGCATCTATCTCACGATTATGAGGCCTATAAAGGGCTAAGCTTACGTGAATTATTTTGGATAGTTTTAATAGCGACGCCAACATCAAGTCTGTTATTAGTTTTTATTGGTTTACTTTTAGGCTATCCACTGGCTTTAGGATGCGTCGGTTTTTTATTGGGGTTCATTTTAGCAATAACCATTATTCCTAAATGGATTGCTCATATCAAAGCAGGCAAACCATATGGTTATGTCATGAAAAAAACACTTCTTCTTTTTATACGGTTAGGTCTTAAACGCTCACCTTATCTTTACTATCAAGGTGTCTGGCAAACAAGTAAATTGGTAGATCAACATGATGTTTAAATATTGGCAAAAAATTGACAGCCTAAATCAACTAAATCGCTTAATGCTAGCCTTCACTGCCTCATTGCTGGTGATAATTTTAGGGCTGATTATCACGCTTTACTCCTTACCAAAACGCTATGAATTCTGGCTTTCGCCTAGCATGGCAGCTAATGGCGGACTTATCAAAGCAGAACATATTCCAGCAGAGTATGTTCATGGATTTGTAGCGACCCTTATGCCAGCTTTAAACACGTGGTCAAATGGTGGCAAAAAAGAATTTTCTACTAATCTTGCCGGTTTTCACTATTATTTTACAACCCGACACCGCAAGCTTCTAGATCAAACGCTTAAAGCTTATAAAGATGCCCAGTTATTTAATAGGACACAAGTAGCAAGTCTTTATCGCTTTATTGAAAATGGTGATGTTAAACCGCTTGGTAATAATACCTGGGAAGTACACCTTGTTTTACGGATTACACAACGCCTAAAGAATAATAGTCCGGTTGTTATCGCTGATAAAGTAGTCGACTACCACGTACGTGTTGTTAAAGTTAATTTATCTCGTCTCGAGAATCCATTCCAATTAGCACTAGATGGCTACACTCAACCTGAAAAATTAATAGAAGACCTGCTTGCTAACCCCCTGGAGAATAAATCACATGATTCGATTTAAATTTTTAATTGCCTTAATGATGTTAGTTTGTAGCATTAATACATTTGCGCTCGATGCTGACCATGTTCTTTGGGATAAAACACCCATTCCCATAACGCTCTCCTTAAACGAAGAGCGGCTTATCCATTTTCCACAAGCCATTAGTATTGTTGATAATGAAGCCGATGAAAAAATAGCTGTACTGAAAGTACAAGATAGCCTTTATTTAAAAGCTAAAGAACCTTTTACTAATCAGCGCTTGCTAGTGCAACTGATGCCACAGGGCGACGTTATTATCTTAACTTTATCTGCATCAGAAAATATTGTAGCTACAAAACCGATTGACGTACTACTTGAAAGTCATAATAGTGAACATGACAAAATAGACAATACTGTTGATTTTGATTTTAACGCCGTTACACTCACTCGCTTTGCAATCCAATCTCTTTACGCGCCAGCTCGTCTTCTAATTATTCCAGAAGGCGTTAATCGCGTTCCCATGCAAACACAACGTAAAATTAACCTTGTTTACGGGGCAAGTGTTGCAGCCTATCCCTTAATTTCGTGGCAAGGTGGAAGCCTTTATGTCACTGCAGTTGAGTTAAAAAACCTATTAAAGAAAGAAATTACCTTAGATCTTCGTCGCCTGCTCGGGCATTGGCAAACAGCATCTTTTTACCCTACTAATACACTAGAGCCTCGTGGTGAAAATGATACTACCACTTTATTCCTCGTCTCCGAGCGCCCTTTCAATGATGCTTTTACTGCAGATAAGGAATTTGTGCGATGACAAAAAACTTAGGCCTAAAAGTACTAACAGGAAGTGTAGTTGGCATTACTGCTTTAATAGTCTTAAACAATCATCATGCAGTAACGCCAGCTAATGAACAAACAGCTAATCCCAATAATTTTAATGAAGCAATTGCCAGTCAATTTAATGACAATATTCGCGATGTTGCTGCCCGCTTACAAGAAACAGAGCAAAAGTTATTGTCTTTTGAGAAAGCGCAACAAACAGCAAACGATAAAGCCTTAGAAAGTCAATCCTTACCTGATGCGCACTTAATTGAAGAATTAAATACATTAAAAGAGGAAATACAGGCGTTAAAATCAGCTCGTGAAACAGAGTCTGAAGCCTATCCCGTTGAAATTACCCATGTCTCAAAACCAGCAACTAATACTTTGCTTAAAGATGTTGACCAACTATTGATGAAGCAAGAAAGTAATCAGGCTGAACAAGCTTACTGGGAACGTCTTAGCTCAAGACCGAAAACTATTACTAAGAAATTGATTTTTTCTAAAAAGCAGAAAGAAAAAACCACTATTCCTTATTATACCATTCCTGCAGGATCTGACTTAGGGCATACCACTTTACTTTCTGCCTTAATTGGCGAAGTTCCTGTCGAAGGAAAACTCATGCAACCTTTGTTTCCTTTTTCTGCGATTATTAATCGTGGCGACTTAATGGCAGCCAATGGTATTGCGCTTCCTCCATCTATTTCTGGCATGAAAGTAAATGGCTATGCTATTGGAGTTGGATCTTTTCTTGATAATATCAGCTGTGTACGAGCTTACGTTACCTCTGCTTTATTTGTTTTTACTGATGGCCACTTTGTAACGGTTGGCAAAGAACAGATGACCGGTACAGCGGATCTCATTAATAATGAGAGTTTAGGCTATCTAACTACTGCCTTTGGTAACCCTTGCATTAAAGGACAATACTTTACTAACGCCCCACAAGTTTTAACAGCCATGATTACTGCCGATGGCATGAAAGGCTTTGGCAATGCCTTATCACAATGGCAAATGTCTTATACCGCTAATGCCAATGGCAGTACTAGCACACCAACAGGCTCGTTAAGAAATTATGCACTTGGCGACGCCTTATCGCAAAGCTCTATAAAGGGCGCTGAGTGGCTTGAAAAGCGCATTCAAGGTAGCTTTGATATGGTATTTGTACCAGCCAGCTTCTTAACACCAGTCGGTTATAAACCGACCCAGTTATCACTTCATATCACCCAAACCATTCACCTCGATAAAGATGTCAACGGGAGAGTATTAAATTATGGTCAATCACAACAAACATTACATGATTTTAGTTTGCGCTAGTGCCCTCGCTTTAAGTGCTTGTGCGTCGTCTATCAAATCAACGCAACCCCTACCGGAAGGCGGCCTAACAGTTAGTGAGCTTTACCAGCAAAGTATTGAAAAACCCACACAGCACTGGTCTGTTAATATAGCAAAACCAATTCACTATTCTGGCTATACTCGCACAGCAGCTAATGAAATTAAATCACTCTTTAAACCCTTAGATAATCCACAAATCCCAATCTATGTCTTTCCACACATAGCATTGATTGGTGATGAGCAATTAATTAAGCCAGGTTATACAACTAGCTTTTTCCTATATAAGCAAAATCAGTTTGCTCTCGCATCAGAGTATTATTAAGGAGAGCTATGAAGCAATGGTTACAGTCATTAAATAACTGGTTGATTGGTGAATATAGCTCATCTCCAGTTACCGAGAAGGCGGTTAAAGTACGCTATCAAAATAATCTACCCTCTTTACCTGATCAATGGACTATTGTTGATTTCTGCGATAAAGAAAATCTTTTCTTGTTACAAGATGGCGTTAGTATTGGCTCTGGTTTTGAACTTGCCAGTATTCCAGCAGAAGCCTCCTCACCTGACCACCTAGAAGCAGTCTTTCAAAAGGTAAAGGAAACCTTTGCCACAGTTGTACCTATTTACAAAGAAGACCCTTGGGTTATGCAAATGTTTGTTAACGATGATTACTGTCTTAAACCAGTGTTAAAACACATTAAACAACATATTAATTCCAGCCTTATTGATGATTCCTTTACTCAGGATTATTGCAATCGACTGGGCGATTTAATGACTAAGATGACCAGAGAAGAAGGACTCTTTCATGATCCTAAAACAGGCATGCCTTATCGCGGTCGACGTCGGCGAATTCGAGTTTTGTTTTATCGGTTGTATCAACAGCTAGAGTCAACGAGAGAACAAGCGTTTGCTGAACATCTCGATGTTATAGCACAAATTGAAAATAAACTTCGTTCGCCTGGATTACAATTAAAACGCCTAACGGGTAAAGACTATTATTATTGGTGGGTGCGTTGGTTTAATCCAAATCCTCAATTAACGCAAGGAAATATAGAAGAACTGCTTGCTCGTTTTCCTTATCCCATTAATAAAAAACCTGCTGGATATACGCTTGCACAAGCTGTATTTTTTACGCCACCACAAAGCACGAATCAAGGCTTTATTTTTGATAGCTGCCATCATCGAATTTTATATGTTGATGGCTTACGCGAAGCGCCTGATATCGGCCTACTGTCTCGCGAGCGACCCCAAGCCAATCCTAAACATCGCTATGCCCTATTAGATCGATTACCAGAAGGAGCAACCTACACTATACAAGTTATATTTAGTCATGATGATGCCTTAGACGCACATTTAATACGCTTAGAGAAAGGCATTATTGGAACAAGCTTAAAACCAACCCAAGTAAAACAAGACATTAAAACAGCACGTGATGAATTAGCGACTGGAAACCGCTTATTTTGGGTGAATCAAGCTGTCTTATATCGAGCAGAAACCGAAGAAAAAGTGCTTCATATTGAAAAAGAATTAAAAGATCTATTTGTGGATGCCAAAATGCCACTTATACCCTCGCAACATGATTTGCATCCATTAAATAGTTATCTTTGTGCACTTCCTTTTAATTTTATTCCGACCTTTGCACGCCAATTTTTACGCTTTGATCGCTTATTATATGCTTCAGAGCTCGCAGCCCTATTACCTGTTTATGGCCGCAATCAAGGAGCAAAACACCTACCTTGCTTTACCTTTTTTAATCGATTAGGTGAGCCTGTTTTATTTGATTTATTACATACTGATTTTATTAGCCAAAACTCTCACTGCGCTATATTTGCTAATTCAGGTGGCGGCAAATCTGTCTTAATTGGCTGGATGATTAATTCATTAATGGCCATTAAAAGTGCTCGCATCGTTTTATTTGAAATGGGTAACTCCTTTGATCGCATGCTTATTCATGCTAAAGCTCATGGCAAAAATACCAAACAATTATTACTTAGCAATAAAAAAGGTGAAGCCGTTCCGTTAAATCCTTTTTGTGAGGCTTACAAAGCCATTCCTGAAATTACTGATAATCTAAATTCCGAGCAAGCCGCTTTAATTGCGCAAAAGATAATGGCTTTGAAAGAAAATTTGGAGCAACCGGCTAATCCCATTGAGCTTTCTTGTAATTATTCTCGCTCTTATCTTGCAGAGCTTGCTTTGGCTTTACGCACCATGATTACCGAAGCAAATACTTTGGAAGAAGAGCAATTTACTTTAGCTGATGAAACACTTTTAATCGAAGTCTTAAGTGATGCCATTTTAACTTCCTTTAAGAATGACATACCGCAAATGCTAACAGAGCATATCGTAGCTGCTTTTAAACGACGTATGGAGAATGAAACAGTTGCACGTAAAAAAGACCGAATTTTGGATATGCATGATCGCTTAAACAGTTATGTAATAAACAGCGCCAAATCACGTTTTTTTAATGTGCCTACAGATCCCTTAGGTGATTTTGATATCTTTCATATCGATATTTCGGCTATAAAAGATGAGCCAGGAAAACTAGCACTAGTGATGGTGTCTCTGCTGCCAAGAATACTTGGCATGGCAGAAGCAACCCAAAATGATAACCGCCCTACTTTTCTTTTTATTGATGAATCACATCTGCAATTTCAAATTCCATCAGTGGTTACGGCGTGTTTATTAGTAGCTAAAGTCGCAAGAAAACTAGGCTTGTGGCTTGCTGCTATTACACAGAACGTTACTGATATGAATTCTGAAAAAGCCACTAAAATTCTATCGCTTATTGAGACCTGGATTTTATTAGGTCTGGATGAAAAAGAAATTAATGATGTCAAACGATTTAAACAATTAACACCGCAGCAGGAAGCCTTAATCAGGGATATTGATTCACAAAAAGGCTTGTATGCAGAAGCTGTCTTGTTAGGTTCACGTTATCAGGGATTATTTCGTGTTATTCCACCTCGCTATTTACTTGCCTTACTTATGAATGAAAAAACAGAAAAGGCAGAGCGACATGCTTTGGAGAAAGAACATGATGTCCTTAAGGCTGCAGAAATTATTGCTAAACGCTTGGAAAACAAAAATCAAAAACCAAAACAAGAGGACTGCTTTTACAGCGATTAATCTAGCCATTTTAACTATAATGACTTGCTTAACCGCACAAGCTAAAGAAAGTATTAAGCCACCACATCCCGTTAATACGTTTACTATCGCCACACGCGTTTTAAGTAAAACATTAAGTAATTCCCATTATAAAATTATTGGTAGCTGCACTTGGGCAGAAGGAAAATTTCCACCGAAAATGGTAGCCGTTCCAGCAGTGGAACAATTCTTACCTGATTTAATTATAACTGTTGCTAATCGACCTGAGACCAATCCATGGATTGAGGCAAAAGCATTATTTGAAAATCCGGGAAGTCAAGCACTCTATCAGCGTGCTTATAAACTAGCTACTGGTTCTGATCTAGGTTTTGGCGATGATGCTGGCCAGATCAACAATATGCATATTAATGATGAGCGTACTCGAGTTGTTGATGTAATTGGCAGTCCTGCGGGATTTTATCAAATTCCTTATCTATCACACCGTGCAGAAACACATTATGGCTACCCGTATTATATCAGTGAAGCCGATGCTGTTTCAGATAGAACGGAAGTAGCAGAAATAGCTTATATGCTTACTCATCCCTATCTGCTTATTAATCATGATATTGGTAGCCTAGGAAATATCTGGGGACATGAAGTACCAAGGCTTATGCGCGTTACTCAGCCCTCACGCTTTCGCGCATCAGTGGTTGCTGCAATGCATGCTGCCGATATCGTTACCAATAGAAATAGCCTACACGTTACACAAAGCACTAAGAACTCATGTGGTAAAAACTGTGTTGTTGCCAATGTCACTTTTGATCCACGCCAAAAGCATGTTATTTGGCAAGAAGTTTACCCTAGAAATCGGAATATAAATGCTGCCAATGCAAAGGATTTCGGCAATGCTGATGATATAGCAGGTAATGGTAATTATGTTTTCGTGGTTTGGCGTAAATACCGTGGCTGCGTTCAGCACCGCGGTAAATACATCGCATCTTTATCCTTTCCAAAAGTTAAACACCCAGAAAAAAGGTAGGTGTAACAATGAAGCAGCCCATATTTTTACTTATTGCCAGCTTAACCTCATCAGCAGCCTTAGCTGGTTCATTTCTTCCTAATGAATCTGACTATTACTATAAATTAGGTGGTGTTTCTAATTTATATATTCCGCCAGTAAACACTGATCAAACGATAACAATTGGTGGGCATGTTAATAGTCGACTCGGCTTTACTTGCAACGGCTTTAATCCAGTGGTTTCCATTACTAATACTTTCCAGGATATGAAATCATCCGCTATGAATATTCCTGGGGGCATTATTGAAAACTTAAAAGGCTCTGTAGCCGGTTTTCCTATGTATAAATTACAACAATCAATGCCAGCCTTATATAACGTTTTACAAAACACCGCAGCTGGCGCACAAAATGAATTTTCAATTAAAGTTAAAGATTGCCAAGATGTTAAAAAAACACTAGAGGAAGGCCAATCACCTATGGAAAGTATGCTGTCTGTTTCAGACAGTCAAGGCTGGCTTGAAGCAGCTAAGCGCGCTAAAACCGGTAACGTAGATGTGCGCGAAACAGCTAAAACCATTGCTCAAAAGAGAGATGAGTATGGCCTACCTTGGATCGGCCGAGAAAAAGGTAACGCTGGTGGAAAATATCAAAGGCCAATTAAAGTAATTAATGATGTTGTCATTGCAGGTTACAATATTTTACTGAATCGAATCCCTCTGGATAATCAACAAGCGCCCATCGCGAAAATACCATTAACTCAAAGCTGGAAAAACCCCACTGAAGCAGCTAATTGGGCTGTGAAAGTTTTAGGCGATATTCATGTTAGTGCCACTGAAGATAAAACAAAAACAGCCTATCATGATGCTAAAGCCGGTATAGGATTATCAGCTCTATTACAAAGTTGCGATAGCAGCAATACATGCACAAGTAATGTCTCTAGAGCACTTTGGCAACTCGTTGATCGAAAATGGCCGCTTACAGAAGAAAAATTAAAGCTCGTTAGTGCCTCAAATCTCATGATTACAGATGAAATCATCATGACCATTCAGCGTATGTCACGAGAGGAGCAGATTTTAACTGTTTCTAAGCTTGCCGAAGAGATTGCTGTACAAAATATGCTAGATAAAGCGCTAATGATGCGTCGTATTCTTCAAGCAGGATTACAGGTTCAAGAAGTTCAAAATCTAAAACCCGCTTTAGATATGGTGCGCTTCGCACTAAAGAAACTTGACGATGATATCCATTCATTAGCTTTCGAAAATGAAGTCCGCAAAAAAATGATGACAGAAACGCTTGGTGTGCTAATGGATTTAAGACATCAAGGTATTGCTAAAGGCTTACCAGGTGACGACCACGAACAACCTGTTGTTAAAAATGGCGCTGTATACTTAAAACCTGAGAATAAGGGAGCTTGATATGGTTGTCTTTAGCCCTCTATCTCTTTATACCACCTACTTAGGCTGGCAACAGTATGAAATTTTATTTAATGCGCTCTGGCAAACAGGATTGCTTTATTTAGGGTTTTTAATGGTAGCTTATCGCTTTTTGAAAAATGTATTAGCTCCTTCTGGATCAACCCACCATGCGGCTGAATATGCACTAAATAATTTTCTCTATGAGTTAGCCGTTACTTTTTTAATCTGCGCTATTTTCGTTTATCCATGCGTTCCTTTAGAAGAAAAAGCCTTAAACTTTAAACCCATGTGTGGAATTAAAGGTAATGCTAAAACTTCTATCCTAAAAGATACCGGTACAACCTACGATGAAGCATTTGCAGATGTATTAACATCGAATGTCAAAATGCCCATTGGCTTTGCTATTCTACAGAATTACATGTCCGGATTAACATATAGCTTAATGAAAGTAACTGGATGCTCTGATAGCTTACAAGCCATAGAAGGCGATTTGATTTCAACGTATCTTCCAACAGATGTACGTGAATCAGCTTTAAAATTTCATCGACAATGTTTTCTAGAAGCGAGAAATAGTTATTACAGCGAATCTCAAGACAAAGCTAAAATTGATGACATTCTCAAAAAATACGGTGGTGAGGAAGATCTTAAATGGGTAGGATCAAAAGTCTATCAAACGCTTTACTACGATAAAATTCACGCGCGCCAACCTGTTCCTGGATTTAGCTTTAAAGAAGCACCTAACAGTAATTTAGAAAATGCCGCAGAACGCGGTGATATTGATGCGAAACATCTACCCGACGAAGGCTATCCAACCTGTAATCAATGGTGGTTAAAACTTCGCAATGATTTAGTGCAAGTGGCTAATAATGCAAGTGTCTTTGACAGTCATCTAAACTACTTTGCTGTCTTAGATAGGGTGCGAACCTTTAAAAACAGCCATCCTAAAGCATGGAACTCTAACCTAACTTCTGAAGATTATATTGCCAAAATGTTGCTAAATGACAGCCGCGACATGCAATCTAATAGTGTCAAAAATTTAATGGATAACACCAATGGCGCATTCAGTAGCGTTATTACCCAAAACCTAGTTAATGCAGGACAATGGGCCAAATCCTGGACAGCAACCCCCTTAAAAAGAGAAGCTATTATGCAAACACTTCCTGTTATGCAAGCGTTTCTTTATTTCTTTTTAATTATTATGACGCCTATTATTCTAGCTTTAAGCGGCTATAGCCCTAGGGCGTTAGGTAGTTTATGTGGTTTATTTATTATGGCTATCTTTATCCAATACCTTTGGCATTTAGTGGGCTTTGTGGAGAGAAGCGTTTTAGATCCACTTGGCAAAAATGAGGCCCTGTCTGCCATGCGTAATATAGCGGTGATGTTTTATTTTATCGCCCCTTTCTTATTGTTAAAGCTTTCAAGCCATTTTGGTGGTGAAGCAAGTGCGGGTCTTATGGGATTAATTAATGAAGCTAACGTTCACAGTGAAAATGCCACTCATGCCGGTACTCAAGTTTTAAGAGCAGGTGCTAAAGTAGCTAGTGCAGGAAGATTATAAGAGATCGCTTTTTATTGCTCTATTGTATTCTGCAGCATTTATCAGACCTTTTTTATAAAGATCTTGCGCTTGATAAGGTAAATAGCGCGAATTAGAGCGACGATCTGAAGCAAATAGACATACTACCTGTAGTAGTAAAACTAACATTTTCCAAAGGATTTTAAATGCCGTAGAGGCCATGGATTGATGACTTTTGATAGGCTTAATCATAAGGAGACATTCCATGTTGTATTATTTACGTTCAACCATTATAGTCTTAATTAAATTTCTTATACCAGCCTTCTTGCTTTTCTTACTTATTCCGCAAGTACTACAGTTAAGTAAGCCTTTACAGGCAGCCCAGCATTTTTTACAAATTTATCATGTCCATTTTCTAATAAGCCATCTTTTATTATATTTAGCGCTTTACCTTTTTTGGCCTCAATTTATTCAAATTATTATTAATCGAAAAAACTATGAAGTTACCTCGGATCAACTAAAGCTAGCATTACGTAACCGCTGGTCCTTGTTAGTAGTCTTACTCTTTACTGAAATTTTATTTTGGTGGAGGTAGCCACATGGCAGATTATCCAGTTGAAAACTTGCTTCGCGAACCCACTGAACTTTATACTAGTTTGACCTGTGCTGCGCTAGCTTTCCTTGCACTACACAAACCTCATCTTTTTCTTTTAACACAAAGCATGGGATGCTATGCAGCAACAGGACTAAGCTGTTTAAGTTTATTAAGAGGCTTGCAAGGCTTAAAAATTAAACGATTTCATTGGCGTTTATTAGCAATGCCTTACTACGCATTGTCTACTATGCAAATTCCCTTATCAAAAAAATGGTTATTCCTAGGTAAAGGTTTCCGCTGGTTGCCGCACCACACTCAACGTTTACATCAAATTAAGCAAATCAAGAACGAATCGTTTATGCAGCGCAGTAAATACTATCGAGCTGCAAGAGAATACTGTCAGAATCACGAAAACACTTACTTAGCTAAATGGCTTAATTACCCTTCCAGATTAAACCCTTTTAGGCCAGATCCACCTGTCGGTGGCAGCCCTTTTCTGCATGGTTTAGGTGAAAAAGATTCATCAGTGTATATTCCGCAAGAGGTACGCGTAGGACATACTTTTGTTGTCGGTACAACTCGTGTAGGAAAAACAAGGCTTGCAAGTATTTTAATTAACCAAGATATTAGAAATGGCGACGCAGTTATTGTGGTTGATCCCAAAGGCGACTTAGACTTAGTTCGCGATATGTATGCCGCTTGCGAAGTATCGAACAGATTAAATGATTTCCGTATTGTTCATTTAGGCTTTCCAGACCTATCTGCCCAATACAACCCTTTAAAAAATTATGACCAAGTTAGTGAAGTCGCAACACGCATTACAGATGCTATTGCTGCTGAGGGTGAAGGCAAACAATTCGCAGCCTTTGCCTGGAAATATATCAATATTGTAGCCATTTGCCTTGAGGAAATGCAGCAGCCTATTACTTATAAATCTATTGCTTTTTATATTAGCCGTTTAGATCAACTACTGATGGCTTATGCTGATGCTATTATGCCAAATCGCTATTCAAACTATCACGAAGAAATTGAGATCATTCTTAATCAATCTGAGGAACGCAGCCACCGAAAAAGTAAGAACAATGCCCCTATGGATAGAACAAAAGCAGTCATTCAATACATTAAAGCACATATCAGCAAAACAATCACTACCGGTAACGTTGAAAGGCTACATGATCAGATTTTAATTGATCTTTATGACGCAGCGATTATGGATAAACATTACTATGACAAAATTACCGCCAGCGTTGGCCCTGTTCTATCTGAAATCAACAAAAGCAACGCATCTAGTATTTTTTCTTTTACTCAAAGTGATAATGAAATTGAGTTAATGACAGCAATTAAAAACACAAAAGTAATCTACATAGGCCTGGATAGCTTAACCAATCCGAATATTGCCCAAGCAGTTGGCAAAGCATTTTTATCTGACCTAGTTTCAACTGCAGGTAAGCTCTACAAAGAAAGCAATACCCACTATCGCTTAAATCTTCACTGTGACGAATTATCCGAAATAATCCAAGATTCGTTTGTAAAAATCCTTAATAAAGCTGGAGGCGCAGGTTTCCAAGTCACCGCTTACGCGCAAACATTACAGGACATAGAAGTATCTCTTGGCACAAAAGCAAAAGCAGAAGCGGCTAAAGGTAATTTTAATACTCTAATCATGCTAAGGGTTAAAAATGAAGAAACGGCTAATTTATTAATCAAAGTATTACCACAAGTAGGTGTAGTTGATCATACACAGGTGTCTATGGTGAATGACACTCCGCACGGAGAGGACGATGTTTATTTTAATACAAATAATGAAGATCGAGTTCAAACCTCTTCTATTTCTATGATTGAAGTGAATGACGTTATTTCTTTGCCTAAGGGACAGGCGTTTGTTTTGGTAAATGGCGGGGAGATTTATAAGATTCGGATTCCGTTGCCTTTGAGTTCAAAATTGCATAAAGATAATAGCAGTATTATTAGCAGTGTTAATAGGATAATATTCATGAGTGTGAAAAAATCATCTTAAATTTTGAGAGATTATTTGATGGATTTTGAAGTTTACTGTGATGAAAATCATCCAGAGCTATTTTCCTCTAAACTGCCAACAGCACAATATCTAATGATTGGCAGCCTATGGTTACCAACCAATTTACGTGAAGAGTTAAAAAATAAAATATGGAATCTTCGTAAAACCTATAATACTTGGGGAGAAATCAAATGGCGAAAGGTTAACTATTCAAAATTTTCATTTTATGAGAGTTTAATTGACTTATTTCAAAGTTATGGGAATGAACTGCGATTTCGCTGTATTGCTATCGATAACAATAATTTTGATCAAAGTTGGCATAATAATGATCATGAGCTCGGTTTTTACAAATTCTATTATCAGCTCATACATCATTGGATTTTGGACTTTAATCGATACCAAATTTTTTGCGATTTAAAAACTAATAGGGATCTGACCCGTTTAAAGGTACTAAAAGATTGTTTAAAAAATTCTAACTTAACTGCTGATATTAAACAGATCCAGGGTTTGCCCTCCAAAAAAGTGGTCTTAATTCAGCTTACTGACTTACTATTAGGCATCGCTTCAGCGAAAATAAACAATACCTTAACAACAGGAGGAGTCAAAGAAAAATTAGTCCAAAAAATGGAAAATAGTTTAGGTAAGTTAATTGAACCTACCTATAGAGGAGAAAGCAAGTTTAATGTTTTTAAAATAAATTTACGTGGAGGTTGGTAAATTGCCACAGCCAGCCTTACTAATACTTAACAGCATTTTAGAATATAAAAACCATTATGAGTCTATCTATTGTCGTGCTGAAATTTTTACAGTGGATAATATTAGAGTATATTTTAAGCCACAAAGATTTGGTCATGCTTTTTATGAAAATTCAGAACGCCGGCAAGGACCTAAAGATCAATTTTCTCCTGAAAGAGCTCAAAGAATGGATTGGATCAAATCAACTTTGATGCACCCTGATGCTTTATTATTTTTCGGATGGAATAATGAAAAAAAAGTTTATGAAAAATCAAGGAGAGTTAGCGTCATTTTTGAAGATTTTGTAGTTATTATTGAACTAAGCTTCAATAATAACAATGTATTAAAAGGAAATTTCATTACCTGTTATCTAGCTAGTAATAAAACTATCAACTCTATTAAAACATCACCACTTTGGAACAGAGAACAATGTATTGAGTACTTAAAAAAGAATGGGCGCTGATTCGCTACGCTGGCTCAGCTGACCGAAGCCTCGGTAAGTTCAAATGCCGATAGGCATTGAATCCTAATAGAAATTATATAAAATTTACTGTTAAAAATCAAATTTATACTTTTACATTATATAAGCAAAATGTAACCTTTTTACGAGGTTTTCAATATACACCAAATAAGATGGAACTGAAAATCCTTGTGTCGGTGGTTCGATTTCACCTCTGGACGCCATTAAAATTAAGCACTTACATAAACTCTTCGAAATTCAGAATTTTCCATGTAGAAGCAATGTAGACAGATTATTTCCTCTATTGGAGTAGAGCCCAATTTTCCTCAATACCACAGTATTTTTCTTATCTGTAATTTTTATATTTTCCTGATGCCTTAACTATAATTTATATAAGAGTATAAATTTCTTTCAGAAATTTCAAAGGGAGAGCAATTTAAGGAAATAAAATGAATTGGGATATAAATCTTGAGGGAAAAGCTCTACAAATTGCCAGAGTAAATAATACCCCACTACGTGTTATGGCAGGACCAGGAACTGGAAAAAGCTTTGCAATAATGAGACGTATCGCTCGACTAATTAATGAGGGCGCGGATCCAAAAGGTATTTTATCAGTAACTTTCACTAGAGCTGCTGCAAAAGGTACTGTAGATGATTTAAATAATATGCAAATTGCTAACTGTAAAGAAATTAATTCAGGAACATTACACTCTCTTGCCTTCCAGATATTAACTAAAGAAGATGTTTTTAGTTTCTTACAAAGATCGCCAAGGCCCTTAATCACATCACCTAAACGCGGAATTCCATTGTTTGAAGCAGCCCCTCTTCTAAAAGACTTATTAAATGACAATAAGAAATTTGGTAATATAACAGAATGTAAAAAAAGAATTTCTGCTTTTGAGGCAGCATGGGCAAGATTACAATCTCAAGCTCCAGGATGGCCCACTGATCCAATCGATCGCATATTTCATAACAACTTAATTAGTTGGCTGAAGTTCCACCAGGGCATGTTAATTGGGGAACTAATACCACTAACTTTAGAATATATTCAAAAAAATCCGCAATGCGATGAACTTAATAGATATACCCATATTATTGTTGATGAATATCAAGATTTGAATAGAGCTGAACAAGTCCTCTTAGATGTTTTATCAGAGAATACTAATTTAGTAATTGTCGGTGATGAAGATCAATCAATCTATGGGTTCCGCTTTGCTCATCCAGAAGGAATAAGAGAATTTAACCTAACTCATGCAAATACTCATGATGAAAATCTTGAGGAATGCCGCCGCTGCCCAAAAAAAATTGTAAACATCGCTAACAACTTAATACTAAATAATCATCCTGATGGAGTTACCACAAGGCTTATTCCTCGAAATGATAATCGCGAGGGTGAAATTAATATTATTCAATGGGAAAGTCTTGAAAAAGAGATAGAGGGTCTCTCAGAATATATTAGTTATCTTATTTATAAACTTAGCTATAAAGCAAAAGATATCTTGGTTCTTACTCCTAGGCGGCTCACAGGATATGGTATCAGAGACAGACTTAAATGTCATAACATAGAAGTTCATAGTTTTTATTCCGAAGAAGCACTCGAGACAGAAGAAGCTCAAGAATCATTTAGCTTATTTAGACTTTTAATTGATCAGAGAGACCGGGTAGCTTTAAGATATTGGCTTGGCTGTAAAAGTCCTAGCTGGAATGCTGGTGAATACAAGAAACTTAGAGATTATTGCGAAACCTTAGGCGATCATCCTATTGATACTCTTAGAAAAATTTACAAAAAAAAGCTTACATTATCAGGAATATCGAAAATCTTTGAGCGTTTTAAAATACTTGAAGAAAAACTTACTTCTATGGGCACTTTATCTCCTGTAAAAATAATTGATTTTCTCTTTCCAGAAAATCAAGAGTGGGCAAAAATTATCAGAGAAGCCTGTTTATGGAAACTACAAGAACTTGAAAATAATTTAATCATATCAGGTAATGATAAGCTTAAAGAAATTTTTAATTATTTACAAAATATAATTACTCAGCCTGAAATGCCAGAAGAAGGAGAGTTTGTGAGGATTATGAGTTTACATAAATCCAAAGGTTTAACAAATAAAGTAGTGATTATAACTGGATGCGTCCAAGGTTTAATTCCATTTATTAATCAAAATGAAAAAGCTCACTCTAAAATTAACAGCCAGATTGCCGAGCAAAGAAGGCTATTATATGTAGCAATTACAAGACCCACTGATATATTAGTTCTTTCTTCTTTTAAAAAGATTAATCGAGCAGAAGCGTACAGATTAGGAGTTAAATTAGGAAACTCTGGTACAAAGCTAATAGGTAATACCATAACAAGCCAGTTTTTTAGTGAATTTGGACAAGCAGCCCCTCCATCCGTGAAAGGAGAGCAATGGATTAAAGACTTAATTTAGAAATGGCTGACAGAATCATCTAAAATTTAACTATATTAATAAAGCATAAATATTTCAGCGATGAGATTATTACTAAAATGGGAATAACTAATTTTTTTAAGGCAATCCAAGATATAGAAAATAATTTTTTGCTAAATTCAGCAACAAAATTTTATAAAAAACAAATAGAAGACAACCAAAGAATCTCTGAAATCTATATTAAAATATTAATTCCATTTTTTAATAAAAGAGGTTGGTATATTTCTGGAGAATTGTATAACGAGCAGATAGTAAGCTTAGCCAAGGCAATTAAGGATATTGGCAAAAATGGAGATGAACAGCAAGAATATAAAATAGAAGAAGCATTAATGGAGTTCGTTAAACATCAACTAATGAAGAAAGAAAGCGAAATATATACAACTTGGCCTCATAGGGCTGAAATTTTAAAAACTACTATTAGTGCACATAAAGAATCTAATTACATTTTATGCATTCCTGTATTGTTAGCTCAATCTGATGGAATCTGCCATGATATGTTTGGATTACATATCTTTACTCAAAAAAGAGGCAAGAGCCTCTCTGAGAGGATAGGAGAAATTAAAAATTCAAAAATTAATACATCTCTCATGAAGGCCTTTTTGGAGTTATTATCAAACCCATCCAGCATAACTGCAAATACAAAAACAAGAGAGGAAAGGCAGCGAGCTGACAAGTTATATGGCCCCATTAATCGCCATGGGATTTTACATGGCATTGATTTAAATTATAACAGCGAAGCTAATAGTTTAAGGTGTATAAGCTTGTTATTCTTTTTAAAATTTTTACAAAATTCATATTTAATGGATAAGTTATAGAAAATCAATTCTAGCTGCGTCACTGCAATTTATATGCAGTGACGCAGAATAAACGCCTTGATTTTACCGCGTAAAATCAACACCTTTAACCATTTTGTCCGATCCCGCCAATTGGGATTGGACAAAATTCTTTCTAAAATCTCTTGCGAAGCAAGCTCCACTTTGTTAATTTGAAATCAGCATAACTGATGAGCCAATGCAATTCTGGCGAAACGTCATCTGACGTCTTATGCAAAGCCACTTCTTTCCCTAACTCTGTGGCTAGACGTTTAAGTCGGGAAACCCATCTAGGATACTCTGTCATTCGACAGGAAAGCTCCCACGGGAGCTTAAGTCAACTTATTTCAATTTGACCATGGACTTGTATGACAAGGCCCATTGTTTTGTCATTTTCTTTAATCATTATTAAACAAGGAGGAGATAACTCTAAAAAAACTGTTGTAATTCGGCGAGTTCGTTTGCCTTATAACGATTGATTTGCCCCCTACTTCGAGCTTTATGGCTTTGGCCAGGTTTCATCTTTGAGTGAGCCGCTCGACCAACACTAAACCAAAGACAGGGCAGATATATTATTGATAGCGAATAAAAGAATGAGAAAATACAACTTAAGACAAACTGCCAATCAATATTTAAAATTAGCTAGTCAAGGCAGCTATAAAGAAAGAAAACAGCAAGCTTATGTCATTCGCAAGATGATAGATGATTTGTACACGGTTGGTGATGTGCCACCATCTTGGAACGCACTTCAATCGCTCCATATTCATAAATTAATAGCCTATTGGAAAAGAAGTAAATTACGAACTGGCACGATTATGAATCATATGACTATAGTCAGGCGTTACTTAAAGAGCATTGATTGCTCATTAACGAATATAGATAATAAATCGTTACAATTAAGTAAAAGCCAAAAACGTCGTAGAAAGTTAAAACTTCAGCATGACCATTGGAAAGAGTGGGATATACAGATACCACGCTTAATTATGGCGCTTCAAACAGAATTCGGCCTTACCTTTCAAGAAGCTATTTACGTAAAACCTGAAATTCATATCCAAGAGGATAGTCTCTGGATAACCCGCAATATTTCCTTTAATTCTCTGGATAGAACTATTCCTATTCGCAATGAAACACAAGAGACTATTCTCTCTGAAATTAGGCAGCTAACTCAGCGAAAAGCTATTGTTGAATTTAACGGTTATGAAGAAACCAAATTTGCCTGGCGAAAAGAACTGAAAAAGTATGCCTTGCCACTCAAAAAATCATGGCGTTACTTATACGCAAAACAGATGTATCAATATCTTTTGCCGATATTAGGGAAATATGAAACCTATTGGTTAATTCGTAGTGAAATGGGCATTAAATCCCGGGATTCGTTATGGAGATACCTTAATGAGTAAAACTAAACTTAAAAACGCTCAGTACTCCGTTAATGAATGCCTAAAAAAAATTCATAATTACTCTTACGCCAGTAAAGCAGATATGAAGTACATGATTAATCGCTGCATCAAAGACTTACACGAGCTTGGCTATAAGTTAACACATATCAAAGGGTTAAAGCCAAAACATATCTACATCTTGGTTGAACATTGGAAAAAACAAAATAAAAATCCCGCTACGATTAAGAACTATATGGCTAAATTACGTAAAATAGCATCTGTCTTAAAAAAGCCTGAATTAATTAAGTCAGATAACAGCGCTTATCAAATTAACAAGCGACACTATGCCCCTCAATATAATAAAGTAATAAATAATGTCGATTTCACGAAATGTTCAGATCCGTTGATTCGTTTATCCTTAGAGGCTCAGTCTCTTTTTGGCCTTCGCCGCGAAGAATCAATAAAAATTATAATTAGCGAGGCGTGGCAAGGAAGAGACTTAGTAATTAAACCTAGCTGGACTAAAGGAGGTATTGGCCGCACTATTAAGCTAACAAATGAGCAGCAAAGACAGTGGTTAGTTAAAGCTATGAAACAAATACCCCTTGGCTATTCTTTAATCCCGCCTGGAAAATCTTATAAAAGCCACTTATCCCACTATCATGAAGTCATTGCCAAAATGGATTTAAGTAAATGCCATGGACTTCGATATGCTTATGCCCAAAGAAGATACCTTGAAATAACCAAACATTATGACAAAAATGGCCATGGATTACTTTGTCCTATTCAGGGAGGGAAACACTATAGAGAGCTGAGCTTCCTTGAAAAAGATTGGGACAGACTTGCAAGAGAACGCATTAGTCAAGAGCTTGGGCATTCAAGATTGAGTATTACTAAAATTTACCTTGGCTAGAGCTTTTAAAAAATTTTTAGTATCAAATAGGTATATTTAGGTACAACCAGAGCACCCCCATTGCTTTTCTTTTTTTGCTTGTTAGAATAAAAAAATTAACACAGCTGATGAGCCGGTGAGATCCTGGTGAAACTAGGTTTCCTAGTCTTGTGATAATGCCATCTTCTTCCCTAATTTATGGCAGAACGTTTAGTCGGGAATATAGTTAAATGCTGCCTTTGTAGGATTTAACTCATGGATTAAGTTTAAGTACTTACACTCTAGGAAGGCTTACGCCTAATTTCATTAATAACTTGGCAAAATCAACCGATGAATCGGTGCAATTTTCTTTGCATAACCCAAAAGGGATTGACTCTTCCCTTCTGGGAAATCAATTCCTTTTATCAAAGGAGCGATACCATGCAACCAGCAAACTCTGTTGAACGAGAGATTGAGCATTTACTGGCTGAATTAATTTATTGTTTGAATACCCTGCGCCAATTTCGTGAGCAGTGGTCTTTAGCAGAAATTAAACAGCTTGACCTC
>NZ_CAAAHX010000016.1 GCF_900639865.1 Legionella gresilensis | reverse complement strand
TCTTAAAAATCATCTCTAATAAGCAGAAGGATAAACTGTCCTTCTCTTATTCCTTCTGCTAAGTGTGCTAGTACTTCTTCGCGCGACAATGGATTAATTGTTGGTGGAACAGATAAATTAATTCCTAAAGCAATCCAAAACTTCTCTAATCATTTAGACCGCTTTATCGCTAACAAGTCTAAATGATTAGAGATTTAAGTCATTAACCAATTATTTATCTTATCCGATCTTATTATTAACCGAATTGGAGACCTAATTGAGTTGCCTTTTTATCAATTTCTTGAGAAGCATTATTAAATACACTGAAGTTCACTAAAACGCCATTATTAGTTGATGATCTTTGACTTAACAATTGTTTTTGTAATGGATTTAGTAATTCCTCAACTGACTTTAAGACAGTGGGTGATAAAGATTTACCATCTCTTTCTAATACCAATTTTGCTTCTAAATAAAGTTCGTTTGCCTTCGTTTGATCTATGGATAGTAACTCTTGTGCCTGCAGACAGTAAGCTTTAATTAAATTAAATGCTATTTTTTCATGTAATGCATTTAGTGATGGTTCTTCTATAGATTCTTTCTGCAAGATTTTTAGGGCCTCATTGGCTAAACGAATCACTTCCGGATATTGTTTGTTCTGTAAATTGGTAATAATTAAATTAGAATAGATGGGAATTTTTTTATTATTATTCACTGCCAGGTAACCTAGATTCAAAATTTCTAAGGCCTTCTGATAAGTATCAATTGCATGAGGCAGATTCTTTTTCTTAAAATAGGCATTACCAACTTCTTTAAAACTAAGTGCAAGGTAAGATAATAATTCTTCAATATTTTGGCGTTCCTTACTAAAAGAGGTAGGTAAAGTTTTATGTGCTTCGATTAAATGTGCATGAATCTTATTTAAATTTTCTTTTAGTGTTTCAAGAGAATACTTTTCAAGCAAAACATGGTTAGATTCACTATGATAAACAGCAAACATTTTACGCGCTTTTTCATAATTTTGCCTTGCTTGAACTTCTTTTAACATGTCAGTGATCGCTAATTGCTCTTGTGCGTCTTGCGTTAACTGTTGCGCTTGTGTGAGTTTTTTTTCTGCTATATCAAGCACATCAATAAACGATTCCTTTAACTGATTAGCTGTATCTATCATCTGTTTTTTATGATCAGTTAAGGCTTTTAAAACGCTTTGTAAATATTCTTGTGAATCAAAGTAATAAATTTCATTATTTAATATTTCCATATGTTTAAATAATATATTAATTCGCTCCAAGCCATCTTTAATACCATGAGCAAGAACATAATCAAAATCAATTTGAGCATCTCCCAAAGCGATTACTGTAGGTAAATTCTCACCTTTATAAGAAACATCTTTTAATGCTTGTGCATGCATAGGAAATGTTAAAAAATAAGGTTTTGGCCTTGATGCAGTTATATGTTTATATTGAATGGGCTTAGCATAACAGTCTAAAACAGCTTGAACCCATTTATCATAATCTCCCTTCGCTAGATTATCTGGGGCATGAAAATATATGCAAGTCTTATCCTTGCCAAATTGCCTACCATAACATTGAGGTATTTTAAATTCTTTCCAGCCTAACTTGCGCAATTCAATCATAAATCGAGCAAAAGCTAAGGGTTCAATAGTTTCTGGAGTATCATAAACAGAGCCTCTATTCATTTGGAAACGATCCCAATCATTAGCGCTAACTTTGACATAGGCGAGTAGATGATTTGTAACTGGCGGCTCTGTAATAGAATCTAGCTGAAAAGGGGAGTCAGAAGTTTCTTTATTAACTGCTTTTATTACTTCACGTTTTGCCCCCGTACACTCAAAAACATAATCTGTCTCAATTATTTCTTCACTACCGACCTCATTTTGCATAACCACGCCCGGTTTTTTAGGATCTTTATGCATGCGTACAAAACGTTTTTTTTCGATTGGGATACCTAATCTTTTTGCCTCTCGGTATAAGATTTTTTCTAAATCTCTAATATGTCCAACGGTATTATCTGGCCAAAAATCATTTTTTAAACCTTCTTTTGCTACTTCAAAAGCACTAGCATTTAAATGACCAGGACGTGTATAGTTTCCCTCGCGCGGATCAAAAACAACAAGATTACGTATTCCTTTTTTCCATAATTTAATTGCAGTATATAAACCAGCAGAGCTCCCACCAATGACCACTTTTTTCATAAAAACCTCAAATATTGATTTAATATTAGTCAGTTATTTTAATTTATAGTCAATATTATATTTAATTAAGCTTAAGAAATTATTAAAATATCTTAATTAATTAAAAATTTGATTTAAGTTGAGGGTAAAATTAAAAGTTTTACAATTAAGACGTTGATTGAATTATTGTCATCTCTTAACAGAGGTGGCAATATGCGTGTAATTGTTAAAGATCAAAAGGTAAAGCATGACTAATAAAAAGAAATTCATGTTACTGGTGATGGTTGCTCTTATGTATACAACGGTATGCATGGAAACCGACATTTATGTCCCTGCTTTTCCAGATATGAAACTTTTTTTTCATACTACTGCTGCTGCAATTCAAAACGTATTAAGTATCAATTTTATCGGTATTTTTATTGGCAGCCTATTATTTGGTCCTCTTTCCGATGTCTTTGGTCGAAAAAGTATGTTACAACTGGGGCTTGGATTATTTACCGTGACTAGCTGGGGCTGCCTTTGGACAACCCATTTTGATATTTTTCTACTTTGCCGATTAGGACAAGGACTTGGCGCCGCAGCACCGATGGTAATTACCTTTGCCATGCTACTCGAATCATACCCACCGCAAAAAGTCGCTCAATTATGTGGGGGTCTTAATCTTTTTATCGCAGGTGTCATGGCAGCTGCGCCAATTTTAGGTTCTTTTTTGAATATCTACTTCGGTTGGCAATCCACTTTTTTACTAATTGCCATTCTCACTACTATTTCGTTGATTGGAACTATCTTTTTCATTCACGAAACGCTTCCCAAAGACGAACGTAGCGCCTTATCTATACCGACAATTCTCAAAAATTATTGTACCGTACTAAGCAGTTTCCCTTATATGGGTGCTGCATTTGTATGTTATATCCTTTTTGGTACGCTCGTCTTATTTACTGCCAATCTTTCCCTCATTTTTATCGACTATTTAGGTATTTCTAAGACTAGTTATGGCTTCTATCAGGCCATGGCACCAGGATCATTTGCCTTATTTTCATTCTTAAGTATTGGGATCATTGAAAAATATGGGCTGAATAAAACCAAGTTTACGGGGTTAATCACAAGCATTCTAGGCGCAATACTACTACTGCTCGTCAGCAATACAACATCTAATCCATTTTTAATTTGTGTGGCAATGGTTATTTTAAGCGCTGGTATTACCTTAGCTGCACCCATTTATGGCATACAATCTGCAAATATGTATCCACAAATGCGTGGCATTGCAACAGGTATGAGTAATGCATTACGTTACGTTGTAATTGCTGGCATGGTTGGCCTTGGTATGCATGCATTTAATGGCTCAGTAGGACCTTTAGCATTATTAATCAGTGGAGCAATTATCATTGCTTGCATGCTGGCTGCAGGCTTAGCACGAAAAGAATCTAAGCCTGCCTTAGATATACGGGAAGTATAACCATCTGTCCTGCCATGTTATAAAATTGTGCAAGGATTATAAAAAGCACCATCATTTGTTGTGATAGGTTTATTTTCCCCAAGCTCAATGTTGGTGGTTCTTTGCATTTCTATCATATTTGCCTTCCAGAATAAACTGCCTGATCGACAAAGAGCTTGTAACAATGGTTTAGGGAAAAGCCCAAGTTCTTTTCGCTGAGAGCTTCGGTGATGAGACAAGTAACAAGGTAAATAGTGTTTTGTTAGCCTTAGCATCTTTTTTAATTTCAAAATAGTGACTTAGATAATTCATATTAGTTGATTGAATTATTGCTGCCAAATAGTCCATCTCTTCAAGGCTAAACCAATAAGCATTGTCATGATCAAAATCAAACAATAGTTGCAATGCGATACCTTCGGCATCTTCGACTATATAGATACCCATAGATTGGTTAATATCGCCATTTATCTCTCCTATATTAATTGCCTGGCATTTACGTAGAATATCCTTAACATCTGTGCTCATTAAAAACGTATTTAAATGCTTAATTGCAAGCTCATAGTTAAAAGATTTAAAATAACTAACTACATTAGTTGAATTATTCTCACGATTGCAAGTATCACAATGACATCCTAATTTTTTATTTAATATAGGAAATAAGCTAATCAATTTGTTACTTAAACTCACTAAATAATCGAACAAAGTATGGTAATTATTTTCCTCATAATAAAAGATCAAAGCTCTGATATTTCTATCTTTATTTTGGAAAGAAAAAAATCTAGGATCGAGCCTTAACATTGAAATACACTCCTAAAAAATCCTACTTTTGCGTCCCTTCTTTGCTTTATCTTAATTAATTTGTAAAGGCAATGAAAATAATAAATACATATAAGATAAATATTTTTCATTAATCATTTTTCTCAAAAGATAAATCCAAAGAGGAGGGAGAACCACTTTAGAAGAAAGTAAAAAGAAACTTAGATGCCTGAAATTACTTTATCTAGATCGATTTATTACCAATATGAATATATAATTTTTTTTTAATTTTCTAATTATTTAATAACAAGGAATCAAACATGCCGCGTGATATTACCGGTTACGAACTTATTAGGCTTGAGAAAGATATCAATGGACAATATATCTTTCCAAATATGCCTTGCGGTATTTTACCATTCTTTATTAATAACAAAAATCAGATTGTTTGGGGTTGTGTTGAAACCAATAGAGTCGGGGTGACCGCTATAGCGCCACCGGCAGGAACGCAAGATATTATTGCGCTAAAAAATAATCATCGCTTAACTTTTGAGGTCGCCAAACCTTTAAAAGAAAATGATTATGATTTTTTACAACCATTCGTTGGCAAACCTATTTCTAATCAAATATATCAAAACCTTATAACTAGTTTGATTGAGGAAGGCTTTGACGTTTATATTGAACATCCACTAGCCACAGCTGCTCATGAAACTAAAGAAGAGCATGGAATTGATCTGCATATAAAGGAGGGGACTCATAGTAGCTTACTGGTTAGTATGTTCGAATTTGTACCTCAAACGATACTTGCTAAACGCGGCACTACTACTCAAAAAATCTTCGCAGCTCATTTAACAACTCCGGGCAGTGTTGATCTTAATTATACCGATAAGATAGAAGAAAAAATTACCTTAAATAAAGGGCGTTCTTTTTATGAAAAAGGGATTTGGACTACGTTAGAAGCTTTAAAATTAAATTTGGAAAAGGAACAACAATCTTTTAAGGTTCAAAAGGAAGCCGGAACATTACTGTTTAATCCTGAACAGATCGCTTTAATTGAAGCTGAATTTAAAGCTTATGCTAGCCGTGTAGAGTTAATAGAAAAAATAGAAAGCTCTATTAAAACGAATCTTAATTGTGTCATTGATTGTAAGGCCAATTTACCAAGTTTAGACTTTATTAAATTAAAAAAAGATAAAGATAAGGAAAATAGCCCAACGAATTCACCTTATAATCTTTTTGCCCATTATCCAAAAGCCAGAAGTAATAATTCGGAAGAAAAAACCCAAGTTTTAATCATTATTTAAGATTGAAATATTTCAATCTTAAATTTAATGCGGGCTGAACAAGTATTAAGAGGATACATGTTAGCGCATATTGATTAGGCTAATTAACCTAAAGAATAAATAATCAAGTTGTGAGGCACTAGCTTTGAGTATCAAAATGAAAATTGAACAAGTCCGAAATGAATGGATTGCTATCAATAAGCTTAAGCCGAGAGAAAAATACAAACGCCTAAAAGCCTTAAGCTTCCAACTTAACCTATCAGAGCAAATATCAATTGAAGATATTGAGCTGTATACGTCTATTATAAATTCTGCAAAAAAAATAGCGGGCTATCCTAGTCACCTCAATAAAAAATTACAACAGTTGGCGCATCTTAGATTGAAATTATTAGGTATAGATTTATCAGATTTGCAGATAGTATTTAAAGAAAATTTTTTTATTAATGTGGAAGCTGCAGCAATTGGCATTGCCGATCAAGCATTCTTGCAGCAAGAAATTAAATTTAATAATGAGGAAATAAAACAAATTATCTCGCAAGGAGAGCGATTATGCTTCTCTACAGCTGCTGATGGCACTTTTAAAGTTCAAGTTCGTATAGTTAATTTGGATTATCCTGTGTTTTCTAAAAAAGAAAGTAAAACCTTAATTGCTTATTCCGATATTTTGTCCTTACAAGTACCAACAGGTGCCTTAGTAATTACTGATTATTTTTCAATTATTCCTGAAAAAATAATTAATGTGCCGAGTGGAGATTATCGTATTTGTTTTAACCTTAATAATCAAGGTACTTACATTATTTGCTTAGCGAAAATAAACTCAAGTAATCAGCTTATTAATAATGATACAGATATTCCAAGGCTTGAATAAACAAGTTGGCAAAGATGCAGTCTTTTGAAAAGCACAGCCCAAGCAACTTAAGCCAAACAGTCAATTATTGCTTTGGGCTTATTGCAATTAATATTGTTAATTCAAAATCTGTTATGAGTTTTAATTATTAAAGAATAGCATTGAGAAGAGGTGCTAAATACTTTTTAGTTAAACGCAATAAATTTTATCAGTTAAGGCTGATTAAATAGTACAAGTGAATACTGCATCCTTCCCCTCATACAACTGATGATAATTTAATCATTTGTCGCACTTCAGGAAAGGTTTTGCTATATAGCTCATTAAATTCAAGCCAATAATTCTAACAAACCTGGCCACATAAGCCTATTGTAGATGGCTCATTCATTTGAAGAATTGGATTAGGTAACATTGAAAGTTGTTTTTCAAGCTCTCCCTCAAGTTCTGCTAGCACTTCTGAAGCAGACAATTTAACTGTTCCAAGATTGTATATGTCATCTTGCTTATGCTTCATATACTTCTGCGTAATTCTTTCATAGAAAAATTTTTGTACTTCAGAGCGATTTAATTTTTCTTTAACAACAGGAGAAATTCGTTTTTCAATAAAAAAATTATCATATAGTTCATTAAGCCTATCACTTAATTGCTCTAATACTTCTGTCTTATGCCTTGCAAAGGCCTGTATTCTTTCTCCTGTGACATCATTACTCATTTTAATCCGTAATTCCTCTATACCAAGATTAACAAAAGTTGAATGAAATTCAGTAGGATTAACATTCTTTAACATGTAATTTAACACCTGCTCTTGTAGAAGGCGACATGCATTATCTTGATCAATTAATACATCTGAAGCATCTGAACTAATTTTATTGCCGTATTCTCTTTTTTTAGCATCATAGTAACTCGTGAATAAATATTCTGTACGTGCGGTAAACTTAAGACATTCGCTTTTAATTGCTAGTAATATTTTCTCAAAATTATTCTCTTGAGGACTTAAACCCAACTCCTTCTCAATATTTTTAGCAATAAGCTCAAAGGAGATTTTATTTTTATCTTTACTTGTAATTTGTATAGAGAGACTCTTTACTATTTTCTCTGAAAGCTCAAGGGAAGCTTGTAAATTGTATTTTGTTAGTTCACTTAATTTTATTGCTAATGAAAGTTTAAGTTCATTGCGAGTAGCATATAGATGTTTTTGTGCTAAATTATTTAATGTATTATATAGATAGATATCAATTCTTTTATATTCATCTAGCGCTTTGCTTGAATCATTATTAACTAGCCTTAAACTTTTTTCAATTTCAGCGTCTAATGCTTTGACTTTTTCATTAAGCTCTAATTTAAAATTTTTGACTCTAGTAGCTTGGCCTGAGTTTACTAACAGCCTTAAACTTGCTTTAACTGAATCTCGTTTATTGTTATTTTTAGCTATTTTTTCATCGAATACGTGCTGCTGTTCTTTTAAAAACAGTTTTTTTTCTTCCTCGAATTGTTCTTCGCATTGTTTAGAAAATTGCTCGTATTTTCTAATTGCTATATCTTCATATCGTTTTAATTTCTGTTGCAAAATAGACTCGTGCTTTATTTGCTGACTTTCAGTAAGTTGTTTATTTTTAAAAGTTTCTTTATATTCCGATTTAGATGTTTGTTGTCGTTGCTCCTTTTCATGTTCCAGATTCTTTTTAATTGTTTCAAGCCTTATCTGCTTGTCTTTAGCACAAAGATCAGCATAAGCTTTAAGTTTATCGTTAACATTTGCAAAAAAAACCTGTTCCCGTATATCAATTTCCCTTAATTCATTACCTAATTCTTCCATAGAAGGAGACTTACTTTTAACTGGTTTAAACAATGTCGCTGTCATAATACTACGTCTCCTCATAATGTTTTTTATATGTTCACTTTGGAGTAAAACATAGCTACAATATTTTTTCAATAAATTATAGTTTCCAATTGGGAAATAAAAAATTGCCAAAATAACGTATTCCCAATAAGTATTAGGTAGTTAATGGAAAAGCTTAGAGTAGGGTAGGTAATCTCGTAGCAGTATTGCATTAGCTTAATAATTGAAGAAGTACCTGTGTCAATTTGATGGGTATTTAGGACACTATTGATAGAATTATTAAGGTGTACTTACTTTAACTTAGATTAATGCGATCTTTTAATAATAAATGCTAAAGAATTAATTAATCTTCCAAGTCGGCATTGTTTAAAACTATATAATTAGAACTATTCATGCGACCATTTGGAAACTTTCATACTGATTCTGGATTGCGGATAAATTGACATGATGAACAATGACTAACGTAAATATGATATCCGTTTAAAACACTTTTCCTAATTCGTTAGCTAAATAAGCAATAGATGCTTTTTTTGAAAAATTTCACTGCTTCAAGCTTTAAACTCTATAACTGCCTTTTGTTTAAAACAGTGATTTTCTTTTGACTTATAATTATTAATGAAGATGAAAAACATCTCTACAAATTAAATTTTTAATCTTTGAATATCTTGATTTATTAAGTAATAAAATTTAGTCATGATTTTTTGCCTAGGTGATAGCTGAAAACACAAGGGCATCAAATTGAAATAACAAAAGGATTAGTTAATATAGTTTTGAGTATCTGCCACTAAGTCTGATTATTGTGATAATCAGACTTAGTAAAATAGGTATAAGGGTGAATTCAACAAGCTAATGCAACCACCTTTTCGTTATCATCTATTTGCGGTAAAAATAACATAGTTGGCGATTTAAAGCCTAATGTTTTTCTTGGCCTCTCATTTAATTTTTCCATAATTGTTTTTAAGTGTTCATCGGTTATAGATTCAAAGCTTGCGCCTTTTCTTAAGTATTGGCGTACTAAGCCATTGGTATTTTCATTCAAGCCACGTTCCCAAGATGAATAAGGATGAGCAAAGAAAAAATCAGCCTGTAATTGCTCGGCTATTTTTTCATGGTAAGCAAATTCGCTACCATTGTCAGCGGTAATGGATAAAACCGAGTTAGGATATCGCTTTAAAGCATCTATCGTGGCTAAGCTTACGTTTTCAGCGGTCTTTTGGTTAACCTTTTTAAGGATAGTAAACTTCGTCTTTCGTTCAACAATTGAAACCACGGCGTGTTTACGGTTTTTGCCAATGATCGTGTCAATCTCCCAATCACCAACTCGTGTTTTCTCATCTACTACTTTAGGCCGTTCATCAATGAAACGCCTGTTTCTAATTGGGCCTTGACGTTTGGGGCTACCATAGCGTTTACGATACTTCTTTTGTTGGTGTCTTAGGTGTTTAAACAGGTTTCCGCCGTGTTTCTTGTTCGCTAAAATAAACTGATAAATCCATTCACCACTTAAATGAAATAATCCCTTACGCTTAGCATAAACGCTGATTTGTTCAGGACTCCATTCTTGCTTTAACTTCTCGATAATAAATGCCTTAACCTCCTCCTTGGCTTTAATGTGCTTTGGCTTGTCTCGCTGCCTATCATCAGCGTACTTTTGAGCATAATTTGCTTTATAGGTCCAATAACCTAAGCGTGTTCGAACAAAGGTTAGATTGCGATTAAGCTCCCTACTTATTGTCGATTTATGTACACCTAGTTCATCTGCTATTTGTTGCTGTGTATAGCCTGCATACACAAAAGCTTGGATCTTACATCGCTTAAGATAGTCCAAATGCCTGTAACCCATTCTAACAACTCCTGTAGTCAATCAGCAGGAAGTTTAATCGTTTCTTCTGCTTCTTTTATATACAAAAGTTGCACTAATGAGTTGAATCCAAGTTGTGAAGGTATACACCCTACTCCTCAATCGTGACGTGTAAATTACAAACTATCAATTCATTTGAGTTTCATAAAGAAACAATGAGGAGTTTTTTCAGAAATATTTCAGCCCCGCCTCTTGTTTAAATTAGGAGGCGTGAGCTACTAAATTCTAGTTTGCTGAATTGTTAAAAGTGCCAGCAGCGAATTAAAATTAGCTCTTCATCTGTTTTAAATTAAGTGGATACTCTTCATTTGCCATGACTCTCAATTATTTACAACTTATTTAATTATATGTAAATCATCGTGGCCTTAAAATTGGGTATTCCTGTAAAATCTTTTCATGCTCTTCAACCGTTTTATTTGCGCCGCTAAAGGCAACTTCTTTACAGGTCAGGGCTAGATTTTTAATTGTTAAAGGTTCATCAATATATACTTTAATTGGATCAACAATGCTTGGAACACCTAATTTGTCAAAGAATCTAAACATAATCCCTTGGGAGTAGGCATTGTTTAAACGCTTGCGAATATTAGTTTCGATAGTGAGTAGGAGCTTAGTGGCGTTTAAGTTAAGTTTTGAAAATTTCCTGTCTAAGTCTACTAAAATTTGCTTATCCAGTTTATCGGTACGGTGGATAGCTAATAAAAATTCGTCAATGAGTTGGCGGTGGTCATCTAGGGAGGTGGATACCTCCATAAATTTGAAAGAATAACATGGGATAAATTCTCCGTAGTAATACATTTTGTAAGTACAACTTCTTGTCCCTATCACGTATTTAGTAAAGGCATCGTCAGTGGATAAAGCTTGAAATTTTTGACGCATAGACTCTGGTAGGTTGCTCCGAAATATTTCAATAAAATCGTGAGCATCAAGGAAGGCGATTTTTAAGGTGATTAGGCCTATTTCTTGATCCTTTGCGACTCCAAAAGCATTCGTCTCGATTTGAAAAGCAATAATAGTGGAATGAGTAGGTGTAGAGCGGTTAAAAACATGGCAATAATGCGGCGCACAATCACTTTCACGATAACTTGACTGTCCCAGACCGTATTTCTTTATGTATGATGATAAGCCGCATTGCTGATCCCAGCGTGTTTGATGTTCTTTTTGTTTGTGTAAGTCAGGGAAATAGTCTAGCGCAGTTTTTCGAGGTAACATATTAATATGCCTATAAAAAAATCAGTTACTGCTATGCAGCTTACTATTAATATTTGTTAAAGTGTAGGTAAACAAATAATTATCTTGCAAAATTTATCTGCATCTGAAGTTACTTGTTTGCCAATCGTCTTTGTAATTAGGATCCGCATATCTTTTAAGGAGAATTGTCATTACAGATTCTCTATCGTATATGATACTTTAAGCGTTAACTTCCCAGAAATCATCAACTGTCATTGATTCCAATGCCTCTCTAGTTTTCCCAAACTTATCAGGATGGTGAAAGATTGGTTCGCGTTGCTTTAATTCTTCTAAAATATTTTCTAGATTAGTCAAGACCAAATATTCGGGATTATTAATTTATATACAATGTTATTAATTCTTTTCCATAGACAAGTAACATGAGGTTTTGGGACAAACATTTTCTTTATATTGAAGTGGCTTTAATTTGAACATATCATGATTCTAAATACTCTTTTAAATTGAACTAAGATAAATAAATGATGAAAACTAACCGTCTTATTATTCGCCTGTCAAACAAGATGATGCTAACAACTAGGACGTATTTTTGGAGAGTGTAGTATTGCACTATTTATATAGTTTTAGACGTTGCCCTTATGCAATCCGTGCGCGTATGGCACTTAAATATGCCAAAGTAGAAATTGGAATACGCGAAGTAAAGCTCAGTAATAAACCTATAGAGTTGATTATGGCATCAGAAAAAGCCACAGTTCCAGTACTAATAACAGACTTAGGGAACGTTATTGATGAAAGCCTTGATATTATGCTGTGGGCACTTGAACAATCTGACCGTGATAATTGGCTTAAACCTGATTTGCAAAAACCAATTCTTAATTTAATTTAACAAAATGACGTTGAGTTTAAGCCTATCTTAGATAGTTACAAATATCCTCAAAACTCTGAGGTTGGTGATCCACTTTTTTATAGAAAGCAGTCCTTAACCTTTATTAATGAATTAAATGCAAAATTATTAAATTCTCAATTTCTACTTTCTGACACACCTTGTCTGGCAGACATTGCTATTTTTCCTTTTATCCGCCAATTTTGCATGGTTGATAAAGATTGGTTTATGCAATCAAAATTTAAACAGCTAATCTCCTGGCTCGATTTTTTTTTAGAATCTCCTCTTTTTCTAAGTGTGATGAAAAAATATTCGCCGTGGAAAGTAGGAGACAAAGAACCTCTTTTAAACTATTAAAGAGTTTTGTTTTTTGGGCATTTTTTAATTAGATAAATATTAAGAGTAAACTTTTATAGGTTAATAACATACCTGAAAACAATACTCTCATAGATTATTTTTAAACTCTTCAGTCAGAGCTAATTCAAATCAATCACATTGAACCCAACCAGAGGGAATTTGCTCGCCGGCCTTTATATATCTTCTTTGTTCACGAATTACATTGTGATTATTATCAACTGGACAATAATAATTTCCTGTCTCTTCATCGGCACCAATGGTTAAACTAGTTGGTTTTTCTTTTTTCTTTTTTTTCAAAAATTTATCGAAATCCATAAATACCTCTCCTCTTCCATATCTATAATAATTATAGCTTAGAAGTAGAATTGCTTAGGCCTCTAAATTATATAGGCGTTACTGATCTAATGCTGACATTTTTTACATGTGTTTTTGGGACGCTGACAGAAGTTATTAAATAAATTAATAGTCAGATTTACCTAATTAACTCAGTAATCAGACGTAATGAAAGCTTCCTTCCTCCCCCCTATTTTTTTATAAAAATTGTTATTCTAACTTTGAGGTGACGGTTTGCTTTTCTATGAATCTCAAGAAATTGATTATTTAATTCCCATATAGTTTAAAATAGATTTGAAATGGACTTAAAATTAATTTAATATGCATTTTTTGATCTAAAAAGACGATTTGTAATGCCTTATGAAAATGTAATTTTTAATAAAGCTAATATTGAAGGTTGGAAAAGTGAACGACCTATACTTAAAAAGAAAGTTCTAAAACTCTCAAAAAAGATAGAAAAAGCAGAAGCAAGTATACATCTTATACAAGCGTCACTCACCCAAGTACAATTAAAGATTTCATCAATAGAAACACAATTATCTATAGCTGATCTTCGTACTACTCAAGATATTCAATACCATGAATCTCATCATGGACATTCTTCTAATAATACCAGTATTCTTCATACTATCGACGATCTACTTTCCGCTGGTAAAACTATATCCTTAACTAACGAATTAAATAATTTAAAAAATAAACGCTTTAAATTAGAAAAAGATATTGACGATTATCAAAATCAGATAGTTCAATGCCAGCAATCCATCAGGGAGACAAAAGAACGTATCACATGGATTAAAAGAAACGTAGCTCAAGGTGAAGAGTTTTTGCAAAATATAAAAAACGCTCCCTCTTTATTGGTAGATAACTTAAGTAATAAGATTTTATCTCGTCTTAAAAATTACGATAAGAAACATCCTTTAGGTCTTCCAGAAGAAGTGCGTGGTTGTTTGCTTTATATCCAGGAAAAATTAACTTTATTAACCTCAACTAATACTACCGTACTGCCTGCTTTAAATCCTGAAGTTATAGCACCTGAAATTTATTGTGCACAAATTAACTACTTGAGACTTTGTGGTTTTCTATGGGAAATGTATCGGTTAGTTGAAAGTAAAGTACAAGATAAGAGTTTCTTATTACTCTTAGATGAACTTATTGAATCAACACATATTCCTGAAGCAGGAGATTTACCAGATGAGTTTCAAACTGGGCAAACTTCCAATAATTATTTTTCTCAAACAAAAAGGTCTACTTGGCTCTTTTCTTTTGACCTGTCTAAAACCGAGAAAAAAATTTTTGAATATGAGCTTTCTTCACTTCAAGCCTATTTTCAAAGGCAAAATTTATTGCAAATAAGTTTTGAAAATACCACCTCCTTAATTCAATCTGAGATTACAGAGAGATTAGCTAATAATGAAGAAATAGATTATCGCTTTTATACACGAATACTTCATAATTTAAATATACTCAAAAGCGATCATTTAAATAGTGAGGCAAGGGAGGATTTAATATTTCTCGCACAATATGCCTCAGGAGCTCCTTCAATTAGTAAACAAGTATTGGGAGGTATTGCCGTGACTATAGGCGTGCTGCTTATTGTAGCTAGTATCGGCTGCCTAGTAGCGACTTGTTTTAGTGGGTCACCAATTTGTGCTTTAGGCATTGGTATCGGAATGACTTTGCTTCAAACCCAAATAACATTTGGCATTGTTTCTTCACTTTCTGCCATTTTTTCTAGCGGCCTCAGCTTTTTTGGTATTAACAAAATAAAAGATGGAAAACGGAAAGGACTATCAAAAGAATTAGTTGATATACCCATTAATGAAACTCCTTTATCTGCTGTACCAGCTACTTAGCTGTTCTAATTAGCAGTATCCAGGTGGCCTGATATAAAAAAGCAGAGTAATCTAATAACATCTGTATTTCATCTACTTTGTATGCCCTTAGTTTTTGATGCTTAATGTTTTTAACCTTAAATTATATGTGTGTTTTTCTTGATGAAATTTTCTTAAAAGGCATGAACTTAACAATAAGCTAGTCTCTAAGAAGCATATTCATATTAATTATGAATATAGAAACGGGTATTACCTGAATTAAATACTTGGGTTTTTGGGATATGCGATTAGTTGAGAAGCTAATTCTTCTGTAAGCCTAGATTTTTTGATATTCAACTTAATACGAATTATTTTAAATCTTGCATTCCGATTATCGCAGTAATGATATCTCTTAATTCGGCAATAACTTCCGGTGGTATGTCAGAAATAAAATTCTGTTTATTAATTAATTTAATTATTTTATTAATATCTTTTCCCTTACAATCATCAGGTAAATATTTTTCGAGTGATCCTTTTCGAAGAATATAACAACCATCATCCTTTTGTTGCTTTATATAGTTATCGATTATTTGATTTTCATAGGGCTTTAAATCATTCCTAAGTCTTTGGTGCCGACCTTTTAGATAAACCCACATCTCCTGTAAGTTTTTTAAATTCTTTGTCTCTATTGCACCTTCAAGTATCTCTAAAAAGGAAGTACCATCTTTAGAAGCAGAATCGCATAAAGATTTTTTAAGTTTATTATTGTTTACCTTAAATAACGGTTTAAAAGTTGATGGGTCTAAATCTAAAATATAATCTAAATCTGCTATTATGGCGCATTTTATACACAATAATTGAAGTAATTTCATATAAATTTTAAATCGATTTTTACCTCCAACTTCAATAAACTCTATTACTTTCGAAGGTGATTCTTTAACACTCTTAGGATTTGAGACATAAAAATAATTAAATAAAGCCTTGAAGAATATACGATCTGAAACTCCCTCTACTAAAACAACTTCATCTGCAAAAAAGACAATCTCATTGTTCTGACTGTTAATTATTTGTAAAAGGTGCTTTGCATTGGGAAAGTCCTGTTTATTAAGTCGAATTATCTTGCTCTGATTTTCAAAACTAAAAACTCTTGAAACAAATTCTATAGAGCTTGGCGTAATAAATGACGGGGAATGAGTTGAGATTATGAATTGGTTATGAGTTTTCTTAGAAAGTTTAATGAAGAGATCAAATAATAGCTTCTGCCAATGTGGGTGCAGATGAAGCTCAGCCTCATCAATAATAATTACTGCTTCCCGAACGTTTAAAAAATAAATTACAAATAAATAGGTCAATAACTCAATTTCACCAGATGAAGCAGAGCTAATCAAAAATCTTTGCCCGTTTTTTTTAAGCTCTAACTCATATTGATTCGTATTAGAATTCTTACAAATGATATTCCAGCTATATCCCAAATCATTTAAGAATTTATTGAGTTCTTTGATGTTTGCCAAATTATTCAAATATTCAATTGGGTTTACATGGTTATCTAAATGAGAACGATATTTTTGAATTAATTGTCCGAGCGCTAAATTTATAATTCGTGAATTTGAACGTGAAGTTGCGGAATTTACTGCTTTTTTTAATTCATATTCATCATATTGATTTAATTCCACTAGGGTTTCAAAATTCGTACTACGATTTGCTGGTAAAAATATAAAAGGGGTTACAAATGGTTTTCCTTCATATTTATCTCTGATTTCTTCATACCTTTCACAGAGTGATATATAGGTGCGGAAGAACTCTGCTCCTTTAATATTCTTGGACACTATGCTAAATGTGTTATCTTCTATTTTAAATTTAAATTTCTCTCCAGCTTGAATTAAATTTAAATCCCATGCTTCTGTTAGAATTACTAAGCCTGATTTAGAATATTTACTTCCTGAAATTTTTAGTAAATGCTGTGCACTACTTTTCATTTCTAACATCTTTTCTTTATCTTCAATAGTGACTTCAATTTCAATTTCAATAATCTGCTTTTTATCGCCTCCTAAACTATGACGTTCTAGAATCAACGTATCTATTTTTTCATTATGAACATATTGAACTTCCGGTCCTTTTAATTGAGAACATTGGGTGCCAGAAACATACTTTCTTACAACAATTACTAATATATCTAATAGATTGGATTTGCCTCCACCATTAGGCCCGATAATTATAGAAATGTTGTCATCTAAAATTAACTCAGCTCTATTTAAAAAATTTTTTACATTTTCTACAGTTAGTTTGCAAATTCGCATTAATCGTCCCTTTTATGACTAATTTGGTATTCTTAACTATTTTAGAATCCATTAAACTTGCTGATTGATATATTTATACAGTGTAGTCTTTCCTACACCCACCATCTTGCATATGGATTGAATGGAATGTTTTTTATTAGAGTATAAAGTTTTGACAAGCTCTTTTTGTTCATTATTAAGCTTTTCTGGTCTTCCTCCCTGCCGGCCTCTAGCTCTTGCAGCCTCAAGTCCAGCAAGTGTTCTTTCCTTAATCAAATTACGTTCAAATTCTGAAAGTGCGCCAAAGACATGAAACATAAATTTGCCTGAGGATGTCTCAGTATTAATAGCCTCAGTTAAACTATGAAAGCCTATTCCTTTTTCTTCTAGCTTACTTACATAAGAAATAAGATGTTTAAGAGAGCGTCCTAACCTATCCAATCGCCAAACGACTAAAACATCACCAGGTCTAAGATAATTTTCAACTCGCTCTAAACCAGGTCGGTCCGAAACAGAGCCACTAATTTTATCAGTATAAATTTCTTCACAACCTGCTTTCTTGAGTTCATCAAGTTGCAAGTCTAAATTTTGTTCATGTGTTGACACTCGTGCATATCCTACTCGCATTTCTAATCCCTTTGTTCGTAAAGTCTAAAACATTTATTTAAAATGAACTTTGATTAATATACAGAGTTTAGGAACTGAATTTAAGGTTAAATTTGGGATTTTTAATAGGCTAATTGAAGTGTACGGAAACCCATCATTATTTAAACATCGGGTTACTAAGTTTAATTTTTGAATATCTATTTTAGAAAAATATTAGATGAAAGTTGTTAGCTTAATTGACTTTAATAATTTCCTTTAACTCAGCCAAACTTTGGCGAGACAATCAGGTTTATGCCTCACCAATTTTTGCGACACGTTTTTATTAGTGATAAGTATCCTTAAATTTTTTCATTTCCTTACCAATACGCGTTAATTCTTCATCATCCATAATTCTTTTAACTTGCGGAAATAATTTGGTCTCTTCTTCATGCGCATGGTGTTCAACATCTTCTTGAAGTTGTTTAAGACCTTCTCGCCAATTTTCCGTATCATTCATCTTATTTAGTTTGTCTATAAATTTTTTAGCACTATGTTCCTCAGAGATGAGATGCCTTATTTCCTCATTCCATTGTTTATTTGATTTAAGTTGTGGATACCATATTTGTTGTTCCATTTCTTCGTGACGTATTAATTCATCACGAATGGTTAAAAATAACTTTTTTTGAGTTTCTTCCCGATGACTTGGATCATTTAAATCTTTGAATAAGCTTCTAACTTTATTGTGTTCTTGGATTAAAAAATCAATTGCGTTCATTAGTGCCCTCCTAAGCTAAGTTAACCCTATCTTATTGTGCTCAATAATTGAATGAGCAAGAAATTTCTTAACAAATCCTTTTTATATGAACATGATTATTTAAATTTATCAAGTTTAAAAAATTTTAGATGAAATAAAAACAGCTGTGTTGCAAAATTAAATCAATTGTTTTACAAATTTTCTGTTTCTTTATCTGCTATAGCTGCATATTTGGTATTATATTCTTTCCAAAAAGGACAACAGAAGCCATGTCCTACGGGATATTTTATAAAATTAATAGCGGGATTGCTTATTTGAACTTGTTTAAAATTTTCTAGTGAAATTAGTTCATCAAAGTCAGCAAAATGCAGAAGTACTGGGCTTTTTGGTCTTTCATCCTTAAAATTAAAAAAATGTGTTCCATAATAGGCTACAATGGAGCTAATTTTCTCAAGTCTTGCTGCTGATAACCAAGCTAATGTACCGCCCCAACTAAATCCAATAATATGTATTTTTTTTAAATTTTTTCTCAAAAGAAAGTTTTGGGCAGCAGCTACATCTAATAACTGTTTATCCCAATTTAAAACTCGCTGTTTATAATCTAATGCTTTTTTATATCCATGTTCATCATATGGTATATTTACGTGTTTATCATAACGATCATACAAAGCTGGTGCAATCACAGAATATCCTCTTTTGGACCAATAATTACAAACATTGGTAATAAAGGGTGTCAGGCCAAAGATTTCATGTAATATAATGAGGCCAGATCCATCTGCAGTTGTGGGAAGAGCATGAATTGCTTCTAAACAATGGCTATCTTCTTTAATTTGAATAATTTTATTTAGATTCACTGTAATAATGACTTGATTGCCTATAAGTTGTGCAAATTTACTTTTTTTGCAAAGAAAATCAACTGAAGCAGGCCTATAATTTAAAGCAAGATTTATAAATTACTGGCTTATTATTTGAGCTAATAAGTCACAGCTACTAAACTCTATAAATGCGAAGCTTATCAATTTCTATATTTATAAATTAATATTACTGCCACTAAATTGAGTAATGCAAAAATAGTAATTAACCAAGCTATAGCATTAAATCCTGCTACAGCGGCATGTTTGGTTGCCGTTATTAATGCAGAATGCAGAGGTTCTCGCATATGTTGAATGCTTGGAAAGAAGCTACTACTAGCAGTTTCCCATTGCTGATAAAGCTGCGTTTGTAATTGATGGTTAACTTTATAACTTTCAAGTATACGAGAGAAATGATGTTCTGTGCTTTGATGGTAAATTATTCCACCTAGAGAAATGGCTAGAATAACGCCTAAATAAATACTCTTTACTACCATGCCAGATGCTTCGCCTGTTTTTTCTTTTGGTAAGGCAGCTATGGCAATTTTAGGAAATAGGGTTTGTGAAATACCGAAACTAAGGCCAGCCAATATTAGTGGTAATATAAAATAAGAATAATGGGTCATTACAGTGGTATGTGCAAAGATAAAAAAACTTAATGTTGATAATATAAATATCAAACAAATAACAATACCTTCATATTTAAACCATTTTAATAACCAGTTAGACAATAAAGAGCTAAAAAAATAAGCTAAACATAATGGCAAGATAGCGAGACCTGCTTGTTGTGTATTGTAATTTTCTAACAATGGATTTTGTATTAATAAATTTAAGAAAAATAATAGAGCATTCATAGCGAATGCATACATACATAACCCAATTAAGCTAAGGCTAAAAAAAGGATTGGTAAAACTTTTTAAATCAAGCAAAGGATAAGGTATTTTTGTTTCTACATATAAAAAAATTACTAAAGATATTATACCTACAGTAAGACTGCTTAAGGTTTTGATGTCTATCCAGCCCCAAATGTTACCTTCTACTAATGCTAGTACGATAGCGGTAATGCTAATAATAAATAAAATTAGTCCAATAAAATCCATTTGATTTACTGACCTATTTTTATTATTAGACGCACATAATAAAATAATAATACAGGCAAATACCATTACACCTATATTCACTATAAAGACAACTCGCCAATTAAGTATTTCTGCTATTATCCCGCCAATAACTGGCCCTAAGGCCATACCTAAGCCAGATGCAGCTGACCAAATACCAAAAACAAAAATTTGTTTGTCTTCTGGAACACTATCCCGAATAAGTGAAGAGGAGCCAGGAAAAACGAAGGCAACGCCTAAACCCTGTATTGTCCGACCTAGAATAAACATCCAGCCATTTATACCAATAGCAATGACAAATGACCCTAAAGCAAATACCAGTGAGCCAATTAAAAAAATAGTGCGTCGGCCAAAATTATCTGCTAGCTTGCCGCCTACAACAACTAACGCAAGAATGGCTAATAGGTAGCTATTAAATAACCACTGAGCGGTAGTTGTTGCTAAATTAAATTCTTTAATTAATAACGGTGTTAAGTTATAAAATGTTGTAGCATTAAATGCTAAGGTAAAAATACTAATAGCTATAGCAAATATTAATAGGCCAATTTTTTGTTGATTACTTTCTACAGCTTGAGCATTCATATAATTTTCTCGCCTTTATTAATGCTAAAGTTGTGTCTAACTTATTGTTAGATATCGTATAAGCTAACTATTTTACGGTATAATTAATGGCTTTCCTTTGAAAGAAATATATAATCTGGTTTATTAAATAGGTCCGGGCCTCAAATGATCATCATGATATTCAATTAAGTTATTAACTTCTCCCATTAAAGAATCAAAATCTTCTGCAACTAACTTTTGTTCTTTAAAAAATGTATTGGATTGCTGATAATAACTAACACCTTCTTTCAAGCCAAAAAGACCGGCAAAGAGGAAAACAAAAGCAATAAATGAATAATTTACTAAATCGTCCCTAGCTATTCCTAATTCTCTAAGTGCTCTTTTATTTTGACCATAATAATTTACTGGATAAGATGAGATTAAAGCAGCAACTATAAACATTAATATATAGATTTTTCCCTTATGTTGATAAGGTTTATTGAATTCAAATTGAAAAGGTAATTGTGTTTGTGCAACTTTTGTAAGCCAGTCTCGTTGCTGCTTAAACCAATTTATATCAAATACTAAATGTATAATACTTTCTGGGTTATTAAATTGCTTTAATAAGCATCTTAATAAATAGATTCGAAATAAAAGTGAGGCTTCTTTTTTTTCAGCATCTCGTAACTTTGCTCCTTGTAAAGCAACTTCAGGATTTAAATATTGGCGGTAAATTATATTTCCAAGCTGGCTTTGATCTTCAAAATTTAACTCAAGACCATCAAGTAACTTTTTTAGAGAAAAATAAAAGTAAAATTGCTCGTGCGGTTCACCTAAATTACAGTCAAATTCCAATTCGACAGTATTTTTTATAAGAAACTTTTGCATTTTATTTAGCATAAAGTTAACCCTGTTCTCGTATTTAATATTTTGATTTATCTGATTTTAGTTCTATTTACTAATTACATATACTGTACCTAGTTTTACAATATTAGATTTGCTAAAGGCCTATTTGTTATAAATAATTGATTAGTAAATGTCCCCTCATTGATAAAATTTTTACTTTAGAAGAAAAATAAAGTTCTTATTAATAAATAGCTAATATTTATAAATACTTGTTTAAAATTTATAAGATAAGCATTATTCATTTTATGCTCAATTTAAATTTGATAAGGCTTAGAAAATTTTTATTGCTCATCAAGAGCTTTCTCTACCGCCTTCACTAACCTTGAAGAATCTGGCTTGGTGGTTGAGTAAAAAAAGGTAATGAGCTCTCCTTTACGATTAATAAGATATTTATGAAAATTCCATTTTGGAGCACTTCCAAATCCTAGTTTTTGTTTAGCCCAACGAAAAAAAGGATGAGCTTCCTGGCCTGAAACCACTTCTTTCGCAGTCATAGGAAAAGAAACGCCATAATTAATTCGACAAAATTCAGCAATGTCTTGTTCTGTACCGGGCTCTTGACTACCAAAATCATTTGAAGGCACACCAAGTATTACTAATCCACGATCTTTATATGTTTGATAAAGCTTTTCCAAACTAGCGTACTGAGGCGTAAACCCACATTTTGAGGCCGTATTAACAAGGAGTAAAACTTTTCCTTTAAATTGATTAAGGGGCAAAGGCTGTTGTCCAACCAAGGTATGAAAGGAGTAATTATATGCATTATTATACGGCTTGGAAGTATTATCATTAGCTGAGGCAATATTAGAACTCATAAGAAAACATCCTATTAAATATACAAACTTATACATATAACATATCCGTAAACTATCCGTCATTTTAATTATTACAGCATTGATAATGTGTGATTATATGCAGCTTTTACAAAATAAACTATTTTAAGTAATTGACTGAATAAAGTATCTTTCTAAATTAACTCGTTAAGTTATTCTGAAATGCACTAATAACAGCATTATTCCATTGCTCTGGCTGTTCTAAATTAGACAAATGCCCTGCATTAGAAATAGTAATTAATTGACTGTTCTTAGCAACTGCATGCATTTCTTCGCTTCTCTGAGATGAAATAATCATATCTTGATCGCTGGTAATTATTAATATAGGGATATTTGTATTAGCCAATGCATGAAACATCTTGTTTCTTATGGCCATGCCTCGTAAAGCCGAGGCTAGTGCCACTGGTTTTTGCGAAACTAAAATATGCGAAAGATAAGCTTTGGTACTTTCTGTTGCTTTAGGTGATAATGCTTTTGTTAAAAATTTTTTAACATACTCATCGCTTCCCTTTTCGATAATTTCAGTTGCTAATTTTTCTCGGGAAGCTTTTGTATCTAAGTCATCATCGTTAGCTTGTGTATTAGAAAGGACTAAACCTTCAACTTGACTTGGATATTTTTCAAGAAAAGCAAGAGCTATATAGCCTCCCATGGACTCGCCACCAATAATTGCTTTTTCTATATGTAAATAATCCAATAACTGATGTATTTCATCTGCATAATGAATCATAGAAATTGTACTGCCATCTACAGAAGATGATTCACCAAAGCCCCATAAATCTAAGCTAATAATACGGAATTTCTTTACTAAACCCTTCTCTTGTAGTGACCATAATCTTTTATCTGTTGGGAAAGCATGAATTAATACTAGAGGTTTCCCTTCGCCTATATCATTATAAGAAATAAATTTATTATGATAGTAAAATGAAGCACAATAGCCTATGGTACTGCTTAAAAAGAGTATAGTCGCTATTGCAGCTAAAAGGGATGATGAACGAAGCTTTTTATTCATTTAACTTCCTTTGTACTTTCTTTAATTTAATTAAAAAAATTCACTTTTCCAGTTGTAATATCTTGCATGCCGCCTACCACTTTAATCTTACCCTCTTTAATCAATTTAGCTAAAAGAGGACTTTGGGTTTGGATTTGGTTCATAACTAAGCGAACATTATATTCAGCTATTTGATCTACAAAATGTGAGTTAGAGCAATCTTTTGTTTTATTATCACGAGAGGCTTGAATTACGGCAGGATGAATTTTATTTAACAAGCCAGTTAGATGTCCTAGCTCAACTTCTTGGCAAGCGCCACGTATGGCGCCACAACTAGTGTGACCAATAACCGCTATTAATTTAGCTCCCATTAATTGAGTACCAAATTCCATACTTCCTAAAATATCGCTATTCTGAATATTTCCACCAATTCGGATAGCAAATATATCACCAATACCTTGATCAAAAACAATTTCTGGAGGTGTACGAGCATCCATACAATTTAATACTATAGCTACTGGATATTGGGCGACAGATGTTGCATTAGCCTGCGTTAGTAAATCTCGATTTTTTAATTTTCTATTAACGAATCGGTCATTTCCTTCTTTCAGTCGTTGCAAGACTGCATCTGGCGTTTTGGCTCCTTGTCTTTCTGCTGTCATCACATCCGTATGCAAAGAACTCTGAGCAGTTGTAGAAAGGGATAGTAAGCCTATAAAGGCTGATAAGACTCTAATTTTAAATCCATTTTTAATTCTCATTATATTCCTATTTATTTTAATTGATGATTAAATGTTTCAATATTTATTATTCAAATCAAGGCGTAAATGCGCGCAGGAGCGCCGCTTCCTCCTTTAATCTTCATTGGCGCTACAATTAATTTTGCTCCCAAAATAGGCAATAACTGTAAATAAGCTAGATTTTCTATTCCATATAAATTAGCGCCTAAAATAATTCTATGTGCCCAAAAATCATTTGAATTACCTGGATCGAGACTGGCTGTATCAATACCCATCCCTTTTATTTTGCGATTTACTAAGTATTGTGCTGCTTGTTTAGAAAGCCCTGGAAAATGTAAGTTTTCAATATCACCAATTTTATCTGAACCTAAATATTTTTTTTTGTTATTCCAAAACTTTCCCCATCCTGTATAAAAAAGAACAATATCTTGCTCATTTAAGAGGCGGTACTTTTTCTCAAAATGTTTAATATCGTTTACAGTGATTGCATAATCTGGGTTGTTTTTTGCCTTGGCCCTAACATCAATAACAACGGCATTACCTATAAGCTGATCAGCTGAAATTTGATCAACTGTGTGTCCTTGTTTTGAAAAATGGCGCGGAGCATCAATATGCGTGCCTCCATGTTCAGGAGTACAGAATTTGAAAGCAGAATAAAAATATCCTTTATCGGTAAGGCCATAAAAAATCTTCTGAAGATTAAAACCTTTTTCTGTAGGCCAATAAATTGTATTTTTATTAAAGGAATAGCTTAAATCCAATATTTGATTTACTGAGCTATAGCAGGTAAGCCATGTAAATAAAAGGAACAAAGTAATAAATTTTTTCATCATTTTCAAAAAAGAAAGCTATGGATTAAGTTACTTAAATGCAATATTTAATTTAAAATTTTTATAGTAACAATATCATTTTAAGTTACAGAATATTAATGAGTTTATATTATTTATTCAATCTCAATTTGAAAACCACGTAATAAACTTAGTACCTCTGGTATTGAGAATTTTGCCTTGCGGATATCGTTTTCAGTAGGGTTTATGGAGTAATTTATTGCATCAATAAATGAGGTCGAATTTAAATTAGTATGTATAAAGAGGCTCCTTTCAAAATTAGTTAGCATAAAGTTTCCTTTAGAGAAGTTTCCTTCTCTAAAATCTACATCATGGGCAATACATTCTTCAATAATGATTTCTTTTAAATCCAATCCATAAAAACTTGAATAACTAATATTTGACCGATAAAACTGAACTGGGCTTGTTAACCTAATAAGAGGCCATTTCGCTTTCGTCCAATTAATCCCCATGAGTTTAGATTCTAAGAAGGTAGTGTCACTAAAAGATGAGTTGATTATTTGAATAGCACTTAAATCACATGATAAAAATTCACAATCAATAAATTTACAATTAATTAATTTAGCTTCGTTAAAGTTTGTTTTTTCAAATTTACAATTTTCAAATATCTTATTGTTAATTTCAGATTTCTCTAATCTTAAATTTGACAATCTAAGGTTATAAAATTCAGTTTGGGTAAAAATGTTAATTTGCTCAGTATTTAACATTTAAGATTTATCCATTTGATTAATATTAATAATTTTATAAATACACAACCAAGAGTTGTAACTAAATTAGCACACAAAGCCTCCCTTAAAAACCTCGCTTAAGTCCAAATTTTATAATAATGGAGTAATATTCAACAGGTTTGGCAAAAATATTTCTTAAAAATGTCAGTTATTTCATTTTAAAATAACCAAAATTTAATTAGGGGTAATCTATAACAATTAAAAAAGGTATTGCATTAAAACATGATTTTCGCCACGAAAGAAAAGCTAAAAGAGTGTTACAAAGATTATATGAGCCTTGTAAATACTTAAATCCAGTAACTTTGGATCTTTTGTGTAAGTTAAGCTATCAAGATGGAGTTTTTTACCTACTACATCGAATAAAACCGCATGGAAGATATGGTCGCTATCTGGTGAGATTTTTGTCGCTAAAGAAGGACAAATTGGTCATCATTCTTATCTATGTAATGGTAAAAAAGTGCTTTCAGCAGGCTATTTTGAGTTTGAAAATGGCAAAATGAAAATGGTAAGCAATGAAAGTGGCCATTATACGCCTACAAATACTGAAATGGAGCAAGAGTTGCTCTTCTATTTCGGAATTACTAAAAACAAAGACTTAATTTATGAAGATCACACCGAGGTACCTAGTAAAAGAATAATTTCTCATTATTTGGTCAGAAAAATTATAAAAGAAAATAAAGTTGAGGTGACTGCGCTTCATAGATTTTATAAACCATCGAACTATGGTAAAAAACTTGAGGAAAGTATACCTGATGAAAAAATCTCACATTATCTACCCGATTTTAAACTAATGAATCAAAAAGATAATTCGCATTACCTACCTGACTTTTGGCTACTTAAGCAGAATAGTCCTATTAATGAAACTATCATTCAAAACTCTAAATATAAAAATGATTTTTCCTTTTTATCTACCCAACTTAAATAATTTAAGATTTTATATTTTGACTTGATTTAAAAATTTTAACTATTATATGTCGCCATAATTTAGAATTAATTAAATAATTTTCAAAGGCCATATATCAATTTTTACAGAAGCTTTTCTTATAGCAAATGAACTATTGGATTATTGGTTTTACTTTCCCCTAATAAATTAAATAAAAAATTGATGGAGTTTGAATGAAAAGTCGTTTTTTCGAAAAAAGTATCAAGCCCAATTTGTATTTTGAGTAGAATGCAGCTAGAAACCAAGATTGGTTGAGCATCCGTCGTAATTTTGTGGGCGCCTATCTATCTGCATATATTGCTTGTAGCTTTGAAGAATTACAGTATCCAAACGAGTTAAAGCAGCAAGCTGAAGCTATTTGGGATAGAGCGTACACACAAGGTTATGAAAGTTTAATTGATCAGATTATTCACTCACTAAAATTTTATCTTAATTTTGGTTTTAACGATCCTTTAAAGGATGAAACCGACCAATTAGAAAAACACTTTTTAGATAAAAAATATAATATAACCTTAGTAAGAGAAAAATTTATTAAACTTATTTTACTAAAACGCTATTTTGAAGCTGATTTCAGCGAAGAAAAACATAAAATAGATTCTCAAGCGATGAAAATTGATTATTTAATCGCCCGTTTCCATGACAAGCCCATTGCTTTTTTTGTTTGTAAATATAATTATAAATCAGCGCATGTTTACTTGCGTTTCGTAACACTTTCCCCTGCTTTTCATAGACTAGGGTTAGGCGAAAAAATACTAGACGAAATAGTTAAGAACTACCCTGATGCGACAGGAATGGAATTATATACTCGTAAAGCAAATTCTGGAGCCCAAGCTTTTTATAAGCATGATGGGTTTAATGAAAGTACAGAATTTGAATTTGATAAACCCATTTTAAGTTTAGATAAAAACAAATTATATTTTCCAGAGGATGATCCAACTAACAACCCCAGTGCATTCATTGCCTTTAGCAAACTAACGCACTCTTATCATGCCTAAATTTTATACATCGCTATTATATTAATAGCGATGTATTGTTTAAATCTATTTTAATAAGTTTAAGTAGGTAACATTGCCTTATTTTTCTTTATTAGTGCTTCATTTGTACTTTCATTAAAATCACCTTCCCACTTAGCAATAACAACAGTTGCTATTCCATTACCTATTAAATTTGTTATAGAGCGTGCAATATCCATGAATCTATCTATTCCTAATAGTAAAGCAAGCCCTTCAAGAGGAATAGAAGGTAGAGTTGATAATGTAGCAGCTAGCACCAGAAACCCGCCGCCGGTAACTGCGGCAGCACCTTTTGAAGTTAATAATAAAAGGGCAACCATTGATAATTGTTGGCTAAGAGTTAGATCAATATTAAAAGCTTGAGCAATAAATAAAGCAGAAATAGTTAAATAAATAGATGTACCATCTAAATTAAAGGTATAACCAGTAGGTAAAACTAACCGAACTACCCTTTTAGCACAACCAAATTGTTCTAATTTATTGATCATTTGAGGTAATACAACCTCAGAAGACGACGTACTTAATACAATCAGTAACTCTTCTTTTATAAAACTTAGAAAGTGCCAAAGACTAAAATTTGCTAATTTGCAAACTAAATTTAATACAATAAAAATAAATAGAAAACTTGTTATATAAATAGCGATTAATAGTTGACTAAGTGAAAAAAGCGTATGAATTCCATAAGCGCCAATTGTATAAGCTATAGCTCCAAAAACACCTATAGGAGCTAGTTTCATAATAAAACCAGTTATTGAGAACAAAATTGTAGAAAATAAATCAATAAAACGCGAAATAAATTTTACTTTTTCACCTGCATGTAAAAGACCAAAGCCGAATAAAATAGCTATTAATAAAATGGACAATACATCACCTTTAGTAAAAGCACTGATTAATGTATCTGGAATGATACTAAGTAAAAAAGTTACAGTATTAGAATTAGAGCTTTGCCTTACATAATTAGTTATAGCTGTTTTATCTATAGTATTAACATCAATATTCATTCCCATACCAGGATGATATAAGTTAGCTATAATTAAGCCAATTAATAGGGAAAGAGTTGTAATACATTCAAAGTAAATAATTGTTTTAATACCAATGCGACCAGCTTCTCGAATATTTTTCATACCAGCAATACCGCTGACAACCGTAGTAAAAATAATCGGAGTAATCATCATTTTTACTAATTTAATAAAACCATCACCTAAAGGTCGCATCTTGATCGCTAACTGTGGGTGACTGTATCCGATTAAAACTCCAAAAAGGATGCTAATGAGGACTTGGAAGTAGAGTTCTGTAAAAAATTTCTTTTTTTTCACTAATTGCTTCCTTATGTGTATCAGTAAAATATATAAATTAATGTGCAATAGACTTTTATTTTAAACAAAATACGCTATAAATTTACATAATAACCGTGCTTCTATACTTTATAAACTAAGGGTCAAAGATTGTCATATTTTTGGAGCAGCTTGAAATTTCATTGTCTATCGGCGCTATTTTATAAAATTAGTATGGAGTAAAATCTAGTTTTATAAGACAAAAACGTTCTAATTGATAAAAAACACTATTTAAGCCGCTGATAAGATAATTTATTAAATGAATTAATCATCATAGTCACTTCTATCAAGGCACCACCATTGATTGGACCAAGGCTGATAATCAATTTCTAAAAAATTAAGAATACCTTCTACTTGACGTGAGCAAACTAATGTATGCTCATTGTAATTATTTGTTTTAAACATCTTGATATTATCAAAACGATAGATTTTCCAATCATCACCCTCAACTTGAGAATGTGCATGACATTTTTGTTGATGTGGTTCTGCAATTCCACTATAAAATTTTACTTTGGGTATAGGAAAATGGGTATTTTGATTTTGAATCTCATAATACAACGAAAAATCAGTTTGGTTTTTTATACAAATACTGTTAGCAGAAAAAGCTAAAAGAGAAAAAAACGTAAGAAGAAATTTTTTCATTATTCAACAAAGGAGTTATAATTAAATTACTTTACTAAAACCTGTTAAAATTACAATGATTATATATGAGCTAATTTTAAAAATAATTTAATTGAAATAAAATATAAACATCAAAATTTAGTCATCACCTCTGTTGCAGTTATTCTTTTTCCTCATTAAGCGAGCAATTATCATGGCACTAATACTATTGCCTGTTACATTTAACATAGTGGCTAAAGGATCAATTAGTAAACTAATAGCTGCTATCGCAATTAACACAGACGACGGAAAATTGTAAGCACTAAGGATTAATAACTCACCAAGCATACCACCGCTAGGAATTGCACCCATAACAGTACCTACTAGTAGGGAAACCCCTATGGCTGTAAGCAGTACACTAGGATTAGTAAAATTAAGATGAAATAATTCAAATAAAAAAGCAATTTTAAATACCCCGCCAATTACGGATCCATCTTTATGAACAAGAGAACCAAAGGGTATAGTAATATCGGCAATTTCAGAGGGTACTTGCATTTTTTTTGTTGCTTCTAAATTAGCCGGAATACTTGCAGCACTACTACATGTTGCTAGTGCTGTTAACATAGGCGTAGAAATATTAGACCAAAATAGAAGTATTCCCTTTCTCTTTGCGGCAGTAAAAGCAAATAAGGTTGAGGCGATTATAAAATAAAATGAAACTGATACGTAATAAAGAAGGGTAATACGTAAGTAATTACCTATAATTTGAGCACCTAACTCACCGACCAAAACTGCAAAATAGGCAAAAAAACCGATAGGCGCATAATACATAATAAAGCTAAAACTCTTCATTAAAACAGCTTCGCCTGCGTACAAAATATCAAGGCATAAACGCCCTTGTTGCTTATCGATTCGAGTTATTGCTGTACCTATAATCATCGAAAAGATTATTAAAGCTAACATATGCTGATGGGATAATAGCTCTGAAAAATTTGATACAGTAAATATACTCACAATCTTGGTAAATATATTTGTTGAATTATCTATGGAAGAGAAGTTAATGGGTATTTCAGCTGCAACTATTGGAGGAAAGAGAAAAACTATGAATAGAGCATACAAAGCAGCAATAAGGCTTGTGAAGATGAATACTACAGTCATATACGACATCAAAGTGCTTAACTTACCTAATGAGGAAGTACGTGCAATAGCAGCAGAAATACTAAAAAAAATTAAAGGAACAATAATAGTGAGAATTAAGTTGATAAAAATATCACCTAAAGGTTTTAAATAATAACTTTTAGGTCCTAGCCGATAGCCTGTAAGACCACCAAGCACAATTGAACTCAGTAAAATTATAGGAAATATGAACGGTTTATAAGATTTTTTCATAATATATTAAAATTCGGGGGCTAAAGTGAGATACATCTCATTCTGCAAGTAAATATCTTTTATCAATATAATTTTCTGCCACCCTAATTTAATAATCAAGTTCTCTCTATATAAATTTAAACAGATAGAGGCAATATTTAAAATTGATAATACATGCTTATATATTTGCATTGTGTTATTAAAAAATAATGACTGAGCTAAACTTATTCGCTAGAATCAGCATCAATTGACCTTAAATTAGCTGTCATTTATATAAGTTTAATAGGAAAGGAAACAATGTCCATTTTAGCAGGTATGCAGCAAGACAATGCAACAGATGAAAAGTTAAAAGAAGTTAATATTAATCTAGCTGCTGTTTATACAAATCTTAATTTTAATGAAATCCAGCTTAATCAGCTTAGTTTAAATAAAAAAATATTAGAAAAATTAAAAATCGATCTTGATAAATTAATTGATACGTTTGCTGAAAACTCAAGTCTATTCTCACGTGCGGCAATTTTTTGGGGTAAATTGTCTTGGTGGCAAAGACTTGGTCTTGGCGCTGTTATTCTTGTCCCTTTGTTTATTGCAGCTTTGGTATCTCATCTAATACCCCTGCTTATCATAAGTTTAAGTGCTCTTTTTATATTTACTATCACTGGCTTTTTTCTTAATAATCATTATAAACACTGTGAAAAAGATAAAGAAAATTTAAAACGAGGATTTTTAAGTTTTGCAACTATTCTTTCAGAAGTGATAATTTCTCTTAATAAATTACACGATCAATTATGGCTTACACTTGAAAAACTTCATCAAGCATTAAAAATTTTATCTAAACAACTTATAAAGCTAGATGATGAAATGAGTACCATGAGAAATGAGCTAATAATTTTATCTAAGGCAAATGCAAAGCTTGATGTAACACAAAATCAATTAGAATGCCTAGTTGAAGAACTTAGATTAAAACTTCAAGAGCAGACAAATTTTATAGAACAATCTAACTTAGAATTTAAAAAAATAATGTTAGATACAGAAACTAAACAAGCTGAACTATCACTACAAATAACTCAGTTAAATCAAACTAATGACTCACTTATATTCCAGTTGAAAAAAGCAAAACAAGTAGGCGATATTCTAAAGAACGCTTTACAAGTAATATCTAGAGCAACAATAACAGATAAAGAGCAACGTACTTATTTTCAGCATCGCCTACAAGAAATTTTAAGTAAGGAAGAGCTAACCTTAGGAAATTTTGCTCAGAGCTTGGTAAACGTAGAGAATGATTTAAGTAAAGTATCAATGAATTTTGAGCGTTTGAATCACGGTCATAGTTCCTTACTAGAGCAGCAAGAAATTCAAATTGAACGATTAGAGCATTTTGTAAATAACAGAATCAATGTTTCAAGCGCATCATATAATATAGGTATATTTTCTAAGTCAGAAAATTTAAATGGGGAAAGGGATCCTATCTGTCCTACCCCTAGTTCACCTTGTAACTAAATTAATAAATTTTTTATATAAGAAATAATATTAAATAAAAATTATTTTTTTTGTATTAACTATATCCAATATAAAATTTCAAGAAAAAATTGATTCGCTTTTAAATAGCCCCTCCAATTTTTAGTATTAATAATACCATTAGAGTTTGTATATAGTGTAGATGACGTATTGAATTTTCCTCCATTAAAATAACGATAACCAATGTTAATTCCTAAATGACTTTGTATAGGATTAATAGTTAAACCAGTAGATCCTTGCCAAGCGAAACTATTTGTATTAATAGCGGAACCAATTGAACTTGTAGAGCCAACAGAAGTATTTGCTATTATAGTACTGCCAACTGTATAAAATTTTCGCACTTGATTATGACTATAACCTATACCTCCACTGACAAAGGGTTTAATATTCACCTTTAAGCTAGTTAAGCCGTGATATGGATATAGAAAACCATTTACTAATAAAACACGATTATCTAATTGAAAAAAACGAGTTCTAGCATTGCCAGTAAATGCCGTCTGACCAGATTGTTCGCCAGTTTGAAATTTTTGATAGTCAAATACTTCATGATTTAAATAGCTCATTTCTATATCAATAAATTCTATTATTTTCGCCCCAATAGCAAAGGAGTAAAACCCCCTATCACCTAGACGTGAATTATAGCCTTCAATGGCCGGATCCCATTGAGTAGGATCAGGATTATAAATACCTGGTTTTTCTGTCCAAGAAAAGCCTGTTCCTATGGCTGCAAACCATGAGTAATCAGAAGAAATAACTTCTCCCATACTACCTGCATGCAATTGGAAGGATAGAAAGAGAAATAGTAAACCAATTTTCTTAACCACATTAATATCCCTATTAATAAAGGTTAATAATTATCACAAAGAATTTTTCATCTCTCAACATCTTTAAATTAATAGAACGCGAAGTACGTTTTTATAAGGTTAATTTTTTGAAAATTAAATCATTTCTTTCTTAAACAGACTTATAAAAATTATTTATATTTTATTTTATAACCGAAAATATGCTAAATTATTTTCATTTATGATGCTTTAATGATCTGTATGATATATAATTATACAAAAATAAGCTAATACGATACATGCAAAATAAATAATTGTATATAAATAACGAGCATTTTTTACCTTTAACGTTATTTGGCTTCAAATTAAGCAATTATGTCTTTAAAGGATTAAGGATAAACTGTTAAAGGAAAAGGGAAATGAAAATTAAAAAATACTTTATAATTTTAATATTATTTGGAAATTTCCATTGTGTTTACAGTGATAACTTTGACATTTCTTTCGTAAAAACTGATCAATGTACTAATGTTAATATAGCTAACGAAGCGCCTTACCTTTCTCCGCCTAGTATTCAAAAATTTAGACATTATGGAAATGTAATTTTAAGTAATTTATTTAAGCCTTTTCATGTTGTTCATGATTTAGTTTTAAATGACCATAGTCCTGTCGTTTTGCATGCAAAATTTGATTATGATTGGGTTTTACATAAAGATTTAGAGGATGAATTTATTCATGCTTATCTTTATGAAGATTATACTAAACAATGGCGTTATTTAGGAAAATTTACAACTAATTCAAACGGTGAGGTAGTTATACCTATGCAAGAAAAATTAAAAGCCGGCGATTATTTAGTTCGTATGTTTGTAGAAGGAGATGGAAGCTCAGCTGATGGACTTCTCAGTATCGTTAATCCTAAACATGAAGCAATAGTTTTTGATATTGACGGTACTTTAACGCTTTCCGATTTTGAAATAGTTAAAGATTTTTTATCACTATCAATAGCTTCACCTTACTATTATGCGGCAGAAGTTTTAGAGGCTTATAAACAAAAAGGATATGAAATAATCTTTCTTACTGCACGCCCTTATTGGATGGCTGCAGTGTCTAGAGAATGGTTGGAGAATATTTTATTTTATCCTCCTTGGCCACTTAAAACTCGAAACTCACTATTATTAAGAGAAGGAACAGCCCAATATAAAGCGAATTACTTAAAAGAGCTCATAAGAGAAAATAAATTAAATATTATACGTGCTTACGGCAATGCAATGACAGACATAGAAGCTTATGAACTCGCTGGAATTGCTAAAGAAAATACCTTTATTATTGGCCCTAATGCTGGTAAAAAAGAGACTGTTCCGATTAGACAAAATTACTTTAATCACTTTTATGAAATAGTAATGCCAACTCCTGTAGCATCCTGTAAGAATAATTAATTTACTTGAAATTATTTAAAACAGCTAATCTTTTATTTTTTCCTTATAAATAAAATGCTAAGATTAGTCTTTAAATATTTAAATTAAAAAATGCATTACCGAATAAAAAATTCTATTAAAATAGACCTTGTTGAATCCATTAAAACCATGCCATTAAATGTAATTAAACTAGATTTAATGGGATGCGATTTAAGTAAAATTCCAACTGAAATAATTGTTCAAGCGTTACAACTTATACCTTCTACAGTAATTGAACTTGATTTAACACTTACAAGGTTGGGATTAAAAACTGGCGAAGAATTAATACAAATATTTAATGCAATACCTTCTAGTATATCCTCCATTAAACTAAGCACGAATGTTTTTAATGCTAGAACTTCCGATGAATTATCACAAGCATTGAACGCACTTCCACCTTCAATTATTAAATTAGATTTAAGCCAGAATGGGTTTGGTAGCCCTCCCATAATGGATTTAGAAAAAATATTTAATGCTATTCCTGTCACAGTTAATAGCATTAACTTAAGTGGAAATTATTTAGGTACTATTGCAACAAAAAAACTAGTAGAAGCTTTTAAAGAGCTTAACAATATTCGTAAACTAAATTTAAGTTCCAATCTATTAAATTTAAAAAAAGCAGATAAATTATTAAATATCTTTAAAGCTATCCCTACTACTGTAAGATCACTTAATTTAGAAAAAAATAGTATAAATTTATTTGACCAAAATAAATTATTAGCACTGAAAGACTCGCTACCTTATATTAAAAAAGTTTCATTTTTTTTAAAAGAAGTTCATGCTATGTCGCCTATACAAAGACAAGCCTTGAAAGGCATATTTACTCAGATTTATAAAATCCAACTTATAAAAGTTAAAAATGAAACAACACCTAATTTATTATCGGAGCATTATGCTTGGGAAATGGGTGATAAACATAAACCACCCTCTTTACTGAGTTGGACTGCTTTTTTTGTTAGCCAGAATAATCTTGATACTAAAGATTTAACTAATGAACTTAAAGAGATTCTTCCTGAAAATAAGCTCTAAAGTTATTAACTATTAGGATTAAAATCTTCAGGAGAATACGTAGGTGATGTAGTAGAACGTTCTCTCGAATGAGCAAATAAACCTGGTGGCTGACTTGGTCTACTAATAAATCTATTATCATCACTTTGTGTCCAGCTTCCTTTACTATATTTATCACTTTCTCTTTGTATTTTTTCTGTTTTATTTAGTGTATTTGTAAGCGACTTTTCCAAAGTATAAATATTATTTTTTCTAGAATTAGCCGTACTTGTCAGAATTTCAATTTGTGAATCATAATGGTTTACACCTACTTTTGAATTTTCTACAAGAAAATACTTTGATAACTTTAATAGTTTTGTAAGGTCCTCATAATCAATGGTAACAGGATGACGAGTAGCACCAAATATATTATTATCCTCTAAACGTCCTTGATTTAATAATATATTAATTGTATCGTGAATTTCTTGCTTTAATGAATGGAACGTTCGAGGTCTTTCTATATGAGGCGCATGTATAGGTGCTGTCATTACATCTGGCCTTTGATTAACGCTGATAGGAAGAACTTCTACGCTTGCCATAGCATCTCGAACGTTAATTAAACGATTACGGGTAGATGATGTATCAGTGGTTATTGAATGGTCATCAATAGCTAACAAATCATCGATAAGAATTTCACAGTCACGATGACGTTGAACAAATAAGCTTCTATCAGCATTCATTTGCTCTAATTGGCGTTCCACTTTAATCAACTCATTCTTTTCCGATTCTATAGCGCGCGTTATATCTTGTGCTTCTTTTTGTAAGCTTTCTAGATGGATTAATAGCTCTACTGGAATATTAGCTTCGGCTTTAGAAGTAGAAGCATTTTTATCTTTGTTTAAAATTTTATCAATTTGCGCCTGTACAGTTTCACAAAGTCTTTTAAATTGTTCGTTTTCTTTATAGGCTAATTTAAGTAGTAAGTAGGCTAAAAGTTGCTGACCTAACATTTTTTCTTCAATTATTTTATTAAAGATTGATTCTTCTTGTTTAACAATCTCAATCAACTCTTTTACGATCATTGCACGAACATCTTTACCTGTATGGGTATTTAAAAATGAAACCACTTGAGTAGAATCTTTTAATCCATACTGTGCTATAAAATCTTCGCCTAAACTTTCATTAACCCATTGATTTAAAGTTAACTCACGTAAATTAATTTGCGCTTCCGCTGTATTATCAGGTTGGGAGCTCATAGAGTTGATAGAAGCCATAACCATAACCTCATTTAAGCACATAGAATAATTATATCAAAATTTATGCCATATTTAAATACTTTTTGCTTAAATATTTTACTATTTAAATAAAATATGAAATAAACGACTTTTTTCAAAAGATAAAATAAATTATAAATATTTTTAGCACATTAACTTAAAAAATCAAAAAAAGGTAAAAGCAGTCTACTAAATAAGCATATAAACAAGTATACCTGTTTAATAAACTATTCTATAAAAGTAAATGGAGGCAACCAAGCCTAAAAAAATATTATATATCCTTTTATACTCTGATTAATTCTAATAGGAATATTTCTATTCCGCTGACCAAAGAATTAACTATTATTTCAATATGATTTATTATAAGAGTTTATTTGATACCCCCCTTTTGTTATAGTTAATCTATTAGTCGCTGCGGCAAATAAGGACATAGATGAAAATTTTACTTACCGGATGTGCCGGTTTTATTGGGATGCATACTGCTTTACGTTTCTTGCTTGATGGTAACGAAATCGTAGGCGTTGATAACCTTAATAATTATTATGATGTAAATCTGAAAAAGGCACGACTAAATCAGCTAAATTCTAGTCCAGATTTTAAATTTTATGAAATGGACGTGAGCGATAAAGAAGCGATAAAAGAATTATTTGCCACTGAAAAACCAAAAAAAGTTGTCCATTTAGCTGCTCAGGCAGGTGTTCGATATTCTTTGATAAATCCACATGCTTACATCGATGCTAATATTCAAGGATTCCTAAACATTCTAGAAGGGTGTCGATATAATGATGTTCAACATCTAGTTTATGCTAGTAGCTCTAGTGTCTATGGTAGCAATACTTCCTTACCATTTGATGAATCCCAAAACATTGATCACCCCATAAGTCTTTATGCTGCAACAAAAAAAGCAAATGAGTTAATGGCACATACATACAGCCATTTATATAATTTGCCTACAACTGGATTACGTTTCTTTACAGTATATGGCCCCTGGGGTCGCCCCGATATGGCTTTATTCAAATTTACGCAAGCTATTCTAGCAAATAAGCCAATTGATATTTATAACCATGGCAAAATGATAAGAGATTTTACCTACATTGATGATATTGTAGAAGGAATCATACGCGTCACCCGTAAGGTAGCAACAGCAGATAGCAATTTTAGTGCGGCAACCCCAAGCCCAGCAATTAGTAATGCTCCTTATCGAGTTTTTAATATCGGAAATAATAATCCAATTCCCCTGATATCTTATATTAGCGCCCTAGAGGACGCCCTTGGTATAGAAGCACAAAAGGATTATTTGCCTATGCAACCTGGGGATGTACCAGCTACCGCATCTAATACCGAAGCACTTAATAAATGGGTTGACTTTAAACCAAATACGCCTATCGCTAAAGGAATTAAAAATTTTGTCGATTGGTATAGATACTACTATAAAGTAGATAACCCAGTCATTTAGTTAAACAAAATCAAGGATGAGATAAAATGTTAGGCAGTTTTATAGAAAAAATTAATAATAAAGAAGCTATTATTGCAATTGTAGGTCTAGGTTACGTTGGTTTACCATTAATGCTTCGATTTGCTGAGGTGGGATATCGAGTAATTGGGATTGATGTTGATGAATCTAAAAATGAATTGTTAAATCAAGGCAAATCATATATTAAACACATTCCTAATGAGCGAATTTCTAATGTTAAAAAGCTCTTTATTGCAACCTCTGATTTTTCGAAATCTAAAGAAGCCGATGCAATTATATTATGTGTACCAACACCCTTAAATAAATATCGCGAACCTGATTTAAGCTTCGTCTTACAGACAATGGATTCCCTGCAACCCTTTCTTCAAAAAGACCAATTGATTTCTCTTGAAAGTACTACTTATCCTGGTACAACCCAAGAAGAGTTAAAGCCTAGAATCGAAAGTACAGGTTTAAAGGTTGGAGAAGATATTTTTCTTGTTTATTCTCCAGAACGTGAAGATCCAGGTAACCCTGATTTCTCTACAGCAACTATTCCAAAAGTATGCGGTGGCGATACAGAAAATTGTCGCACCGCAGGCCGGGCTCTATATTCTTCAATTATTCACCATATTGTTTCAGTTTCTAATACAAAAGTAGCTGAAATGACTAAGCTTCTTGAAAACATCCATCGCTCAGTAAATATTGGCTTAGTTAATGAAATTAAAATGTTAGCTGATAAAATGGATATTGATATTCATGAGGTCATCGAAGCAGCATCTACTAAACCTTTCGGTTTCGTAGCATATAATCCAGGGCCAGGAATTGGTGGACATTGTATTCCAATTGATCCATTTTATTTAACCTGGAAGGCACGCGAATATGGAATACACACTCGCTTTATAGAATTAGCTGGAGAAATTAATAGCCATATGCCGCATTGGGTCGTAAATAAAGTTGCACAAGCTATGAATGAGCGAGAATGTACTATCAAGAATAGCCGCATTCTTGTGCTTGGTATTGCTTATAAAAGAGATATAGATGACGTTCGCGAGTCACCCTCTATAGAAATAATGGAATTACTCCAGGAAAGAGGCGCACTTGTTGATTATTCTGATCCGCATGTTCCTTTTTTTCCACAAATGCGTGCACATAAGTTTGACTTGTTAAGTATTGAAATAACAGAATCTACTATAAACCAGTATGACTGTGTGATTTTAACTACAGCACATCAAGCATTCAATTATGAGCTAATTGCAAAAAATGCAAAATTAATTGTTGATACTCGTGGTGCTTTTAGAAAGTTTAATAATGCCAATATTGTTAGTGCTTAACTAACAATATTGGTACCTCAATCTTACTCCTAGCAAAAACAAGTCTTAAAGGCTATAGAAAATGTCAAAATTGAGGATCTATTTCTAAGTGTTGTCACTACTAATTCAGGAAAATAGCTATGATCACCGAGGCAAGTGATAATTCAAATATGCATTTGAATTCTGAAGATAAAATTCTATCAGAAGCAAGAAATGCTTATGAATTAAATAGCAATAATCTCCCATTATTTGATAAATATGTTCAAGCATTAATTAAATATAATCAGTTGCCCAAAGCAGAAGAATTAATTAACAACTCGCCTTTACTTAAGCAAAACTGTATTGAGTCGCTCTTAGTTCATGCTCATTTATTATATAAAATGAAAAAATATGATGACTCAGATAATATGTTTGATGCATTAATTATAAAATTTCCAGAAAGTGAGAAATTAAGAATTTTGTATGCTCAAACCTTAAGAAAAAGAAGAAAAGTAATCAAGGCATATGAAGTCATTAAACCTGTAGATGTTAGTAAGTTAGATAAAAAACAACTCGTTATTTATGATGAAATTATAAAGATAATAAATCTTGTAGAAACTAAAGAAGGCCGGCAGGTACAAAGCAGTGATGATTTTAGTATTTTAGCGATGAAGCATGCTATTTTATGCCTTAAAGAACAAGCTAAAATAAAAAGTATTCCTAACCAACTAGGGAAAGTTTCTTTAATAACAGGAAGTTTAGGACCTGGAGGTGCTGAACGCCAAGTTTGCCTTACAGCTATACATATAAATAAGAAAAAAAAACATGATGAATTAGTTTTAGGTGTAAAGATTAATACAGAAGTTGATGTCGTAATTAATGTTACTGACTCAGAAGAAGAAAAAATCTTTTTTTCTCCACTATTAAAAGAACATGGAGTTAATTTATTTCAAATTAGAAATATGCCATCTATACCAATTGAAAAACTTAACATCGATTCTGCAACGCTTTTAGATTTACTTAATGAAAGCCCTAGCCTTGTTAGATATGGTTTAAGTCACTTAGTTCAATATTACAGAGAAGCTAAAACAGAAGTTGCATTTATATGGCAAGATGGCGCTATTTTGTTTGCAGCTATTGCAGCCTTAGTTGCAGGTGTTTCTCGAATTATACTAAATTTTCGAGGCTATCCTCCTAATTTAAGACCACATTTATTTAAACCTGAATATTATACTCTTTATAAATGCTTAGCAGAAATTCCCAGTGTTTCTTTTGTAACAAATACAGCTGCGACAGCTAAGGCTTATGCAGAATGGTTAGGTATTCCATTTAAACGATTTTCTATTATTTATAATGGTATTGCGTCACCTAAAACTGATCCTGAGGGACAAGATGAACAAATATGGAATAAATTTGCCTCTCAAACATCTGATGCCACAGAAACCATAGGTGGCGTCTTTAGATTTGAAGCTGACAAACGCCCTATTCTAGTCATTCGGTTTATTAAGAGATATCTTCAAAAACATCGGAAAGCTCGATTTATATTGGTTGGAGAAGGACGTTTACGTACACAATGCATGGCATTAGCAAATGAATTAAAAATTACAGATAGAATTTTATTTGTTGGCTTAAGTAAATCAGTCGGTTATTGGTTATTAAAAATGGATGTCATGTTACTAATGTCTTTGTATGAGGGTTTACCAAATGTACTTATTGAAGCTCAGTATATGGGAGTACCTATAGTTTCTACGCCAGCTGGTGGTGCCCAAGAATGCTTTATTCAAGGTGAAACAGGTTTTATCTTAAGTGATGCCCAAGAGCCAGATTTATTAGAAGCTTGCGAAAAAGTATCAAATATAATAATGATGTTTAAAAACGATCCGGAATTGAAAAACAAAGCTATTAGCTTTGCGAGTACAAACTTTTCTATCTCAGGCATGATTGAGAAAACCGTGAGTACTTTAGCTGGATCAACTTCTCAAATAGCAGTGGAGCAGGAAGTGTGCGAAGAGTTGGTGTAATAAAATTTATAGTTTATCAATTAATAGTTGTATTTTTTTACCCTTTGCTGTCAAGTTGTACAATATTACCACGAAGTGGTCCTACTAAATTTGACGTATATAAAAGTAGCTATGGTCAAATTCCAATTATTCCAGTAAATTTAACTGTATCCAGAATAGTAAATTTAAATTCTTTATCTACTTGGCTACCTTTAGAACAAACTAAACTTATTAACTACGAAACACTCGACATTGGCGATAAGTTAGATATTGCTATTTGGGAAAATGCTACAGAGGGGTTATATACAGGTGAGCAAAAAGGCGCTGCCAATCTAGGTCCAACTGTTATTTCCGAAACAGGAAATATTTATATTCCTTATGTAGGTAAAGTTAAAGCGGCCGGAAATACATTAGAACAATTACAGCAGAAACTAACTTTAATATTAAAAAATAAAGTTATTAATCCACAAGTAATTATTAAAAAGATAGAAGGCATAAGTAAACAAGTTGCTATTCAAGGTGTTGTTACAAAACCTGGCACATTTGAAATAATGCCCAGACGGCATGATTTAATATCTGTCCTTGCAGAAGCAGGAGGATCCACTTTAGCTCCTGAGTTAACTGAAGTTATGCTAGAAAGAAATGGAGAAAAATACAAAACTACTTTGATTGATATTTATCAATCACCACATAAAAATATTAATCTTTATCCTAGAGATAATATAATTCTAAGTGAGATAAATCGTTCTTTTACCGTTCTTGGCGCAACAGGTATTCAAAAACTAATCAAATTTCCAAAAAGTGAATTATCATTAGTTGAAGCTATTGCTTTAGCTGAAGGATTAAGCGATGAAGTTGCCAATCCATCTGGCGTTTTTTTATTAAGATATGAAAAAGCAGAAATTATAAATTTATTACCTTCCTCCTTAGGGATTAGACTGCTCAAAATCGATTCTCAAGTAATATATGAATTAAATATGCGGCAAGTGCAATCAGTTTTTGCTGCACAACATTTTAAGATTAGGGATGGTGACTTGATTATTACTACCGATGCGCCTTATACAAATATTAGGAAAATATTATCGAGCTTAAGTCCAGCGGTAGGCGTAGGCAGATCATTTTAACTACAAGGCCTTATATAAAAAGCTATATCAAACACATTATGAATGAAATTATAAATACCTTAATTATTAAGGATATTAAATCTAGGTTCTCTGGCGATACATTAGCTTATATATGGGCGTTGATAAATCCCTTAGCCTGGATAGGGGCATTAATTATTTTTTTTTCACTAGTTGGAAAACAAGTCCCTATCTTTACGGATATAGTCAGTTTTCTTATACCTGGAATGCTTTCATATATTCTCTTTAGATATACTATTAACTCTATATTGAGAACTAGGAAAACAAGTCAAACTATCCTTCATATACCTAGTATTACGCCTTTAATTATCCTCGCTGCTGCTGCCTTCGTAGAGTTATTAAATAGTATTTTCGTCTTTTTAATACTTTTTTTATTTAATTTTATTATTTTTGATAAGGTAGAATGCAATGATCCATTAATAATGATATATGGCTATCTTTGTGCCTGGGGTACAGGAGCTGCTGTAGGAAGTCTTACAGCTGAATTAGCAGCTCTATATCCTATGGTAGAAAAATTTTTGCCAATTATGCTTCGGCCTGTCTTTTGGATCTCGGGTATTTTTTATACTGCAAATGAATTACCCGAATGGGCGTCTGAGATAGGAGCTATGAATCCGCTATTTCAGTCAATTGAGATTATAAGAGATGGCACCTTTTTAAGTTATCATTCTAGGATGGCTATATACTATCAGCCTATCTTATTTATACTTATCGTAACTGGTTTAACACTATTTATTAGAATGCATCGACTAAGGACTTATATTTAAATTTTTTGTAGAAAAGCAGTTATTAATCTCTATTTACTACACTATTGTAATTTAGTTAAATGGTAGAACTATAAAATTTAAAAATTGAAAAAAAATTAGGTGATACCTTGTTAGGTTTTATAAATGGCACTAAATATTTTAAAAATCTTAGTGGATTACAGATAGTCCTTAATAATGCAACTTTTTTAGTTGAAGAGCATCAGAAAGTCGGTATACTAGGTGGTATTGGAACAGGCAAGAGTACTGTAGTAAAAATTCTTGCAGGTATGTTGAAGCTTGATAGTGGTGTTTTAATAAAAAAAAGAACTGCGTGGCCCTTAGGTTATGCTGGCGCGTTTCATCCTTTTCTTACAGCAAATGAAAATATAAAAATTATTGCGCAATTAAATTATCTAGATCCATTTGATTTACGGGCTTTTTGTCAGGACTTTGCTGAACTATCAGATATTGAGCTGAATTTAAAAATGAGCGCTTATTCTGGTAGTATGCGCGCCAAATTAGGCTTTGCTTTAAGTCTAGCTATCCCTTGTGATTTCTTTTTAGCAGATGAAAAATTAAGCGTGGGTGATGATGATTTTAGAATAAAGTGCGAAGTAGCTTTAGAATTAAGGTTAAAAAAATCAGGTTTAATATTTTTTACCCGCAATCCAAAACTTACACAAAATATTTGTGATAAACATGGCCTTCTTCAAGATGGCCAAATTCAAATGTATCAATCATATGAAGAAGCATGTTATTTTTTTGAGCAGGACTTAAGCCTAATATAGCAGAATACATGGACAGGATATATGTAGAAAGATGATGGATAATGAAGAAGAAAAAAGGCTTCTTGAGAAAAAAAAATTTAATGAAGAGCGTATTCAGGCTTGGAGAGCACAACGCTTAGCTGCTGCTGAGCTTGCTGCTAAAGAGCGAAGGGAAAAAGCTGAAAGTGAACGTGAAATACGGGTTGAGCAATTTAAACGTCAGCGGCAAGAAGAGCTTGATAACCTAGAAAAAGAGAAAAAAACTGCTGCTTTAGAGAAGCTTCCTAGTATTGAAAAAATTAATGAAACAAGACAAGCTATTGTTTTTGAACATCACCGTCGAAAACAATTATTTTTAAAACGTATTCTTTTATTAATATTAATCTCTGCTCTTTTGGCAGCCATTACAAAATTATTTACTACTCCATTTTATGAAGCTGAATCTATCGTAACTATAAAAACCAATAGTTTAAATGATAATACAATAGGCTCTTCAATAATACCTACATCAGTAAGCCCCAACGTTATGCAAAATATTTTTTCAGCTAGAGAGTATATCTTTTCTCGCGAAATGATGAATCGGATGGAGAAAGAACAAGGTTTTATAAGTTATTTTAAAAACGCTAATACTCATTTTTTATCGCGGCCATTTTCTAACAAATTAATTGGTAACGACGATTACTATTATTATAAACGACGAGTAAAAGTAGCCATAGATATTCAAGAAGGAATACTAAAGATAAAAGTCCAAGCTAAAAACGAGAAAGATGCTAAGTACTTTGCTGATGCATTATTGTTATATGCGGAGAGTTGGGTAAATTCTTTATCAAACAGAATGTTTGGAGATAAAATCAAAGAAGCAGAATATAATCTTACCCTAAAAGAAAAAGCTTTACAGGTTGCTCGAAAAAGAATTGTTAGTTATCAAATTTTAAAACGTGATTTAAACCCTCGAGAAACTGTGGCTGCTATATACGCTAATTTAAATGATATTAAAGCAAAAATAAAACAAACGGAAAGGGAAATTGCTGTTTATAAACGAGCTAATGTAAAAGATAGTCCTGTTGTTGATCGTTTAAGAGATCACCTTTCTGTACTTCATCAGCAACAACAAAATTTAAACATGCGGTTAGTAGACAATGGCAATTGGTCTATGAATAAAATTCTAGCAGGTTTTGAGCGCGCTATAATTGAGAGAGATCTTGCCGAAAAAGAATGGGAAGTTGCACTTAAATCAGTAGAAGATATTAAATCAGAAGTTTTTAATCAGCGACAATATTTTCTTACAATTGTTCCACCAATTACCTCGCCAATACCTGTTGAACCTCAAACTATTAAACTCTTTTTATTAATTTTAATTGTACTATATAGTCTTGCTACTTTAATATCTTTGTTAAAAACGGCTATTAAAATTTCAATAAAAACATAAGATTAAAACACGATGGAAATTAAAGAATCTTTAAACGACCTAGACCAGTTAATACAATTAAAAAAATGGCCAGAAGCCTTATTAAAAATAAAGCACCAATCACCTCCCCTCTCCCCATCTGAACTCATGAAATTAGGTTTAATTTATTTTAACATCCAAGAGTTTGATTTGGGCTTTACTACATTTGAATCCCTTTCTTGGGATAATTATAGTGATTGTGCCTGGCTACGTCGTATGGTGATTTCTCCGTTAATAAAATCAAAGAATTTTATTTGGCCTATTAAATTACTTAAATTAATTTTAAATAAACATCCTAATTCTGTACTAGACTTATCAACCCTAGGTAGTCTATTAATTAGACAAAATGAACGCCAGGAAGGCTGTGTCTATCTAAGAAAGATTTTAGATATTGATAAAGGTAACTACGATACTGCTGCTCAATTAATCCAACTTCTGCTGCAAGACAATAAACTAGATGACGCTTTAAAGTTAGCTGAGCAATATGAATTTGCTTACCAACAGAATGACCGTTTATTAAAAATTGCCCTTCTAACTTTATCACGAGCAGAAAAATTTAAGCTATGTATTAAATATATTTCTAATCTCACTCTAACTAATCAATCAATAGATCTTGGAGTTATAGCTGCACAAATTGCATTTGATAGCGAAGAATATTCTTTAGCAGAAAAGATTATTAATCAGCTACTAAAACTAAGCTGCGAAGATGCACGTTTCTATTTACTCTTGGCAAAAATAAATATTAAAAACCAAAATAATGAAGATGAGGCTATTACAATTCTTAGTAAAGCGCACAAGCTTGATCCAGACAATATTCAAATCAATAACTTATTAGGTGATTTATTATTCAGACGTGGAAATTATTCTAACGCTCTGCAATATTTAGAAAAACTAAAAGTACTTTTACCAGGAAATCCACATACAAGACTACTTAATGCTAGAGCATTAAAATTTACTGGAAATTATGAAGAAGCAGCAAATGAAATGCTTGAGGTCGTAAAATTACTACCTAATTCCGTAAAATGGAAGCGATATGCAGCATCAGCCTTAGTGCAAGCACAACGTACTGATGAAGCAAAAATAATATTTGAAGAAAGCCTTACAATTCGAAATAAAACACTTGCTGATAATTTTGAGAATGGCTTAAATCAATTAAGTCAAAAAATAGAAACAGTTAACCTACCTCAAGCAAGATTTGACTGGTTGTGGAAAATTATAAGTAATCATAGTTCAATGGATGAAAGCAATCGAGCTTTATATGAAGAAAAAGCTAAATGGGGATACTTAGTTGATCATTACTTACTGGATTGGCTAGAATGTAGACCTCATCAGGCTGATGAACCGATGGCTTTTTTTGAAGATCTAGCGGACAAACATTTTAAAATTGAAGACAAATTAAGTCTAGGCAAGGGCCTTATTTTAGCATCAGCTCATGTTGGCTGCCTTTACGCTGGGCCTTTGGCACTAGAATTATTAGGGCTACCTTATAAATGGATAGCCTCTACACCTAGTATCCCATCACTACCTTATAATAATACTTTGATTTCAACTAGCGTAAATACTGAAGCTGAAGTAGTAAGACAAATTATCAAGTCCTTGCGCCAACGTAATGTTATTACTATTGCAGTAGATGGCGCTATGAATCCAGCTGCTCCTAGAATTGATTTTGAAAATCAAAAAGTAACCTTCTCAGATTTTGCAGCTAGAATGTCTTTTAAGACAAAAGCTCCTTCTTTTTTTGCTATTCCTTATTGGGAAAAAAGTAATTTTTGTTTTGAATTGAAAGAGTTACCAAGCCCATTTCCTAATGAAAATATTGAAGATTTTTGTAAACGCTGGACGCAGAAATTTTTAAGCTTTTTACTAAACTTTCTAATTACGAATCCTAATAATGCCCGCCTTAGCGGGGGAATATGGCGTTATATTAAATCAATTTAAATAAGTTCACTTTAAAAATTTATGCCTGGATAAAATTATAAATTGGTACTAATACAAATTAGGAAAAATCGAAATAATCCCACATCACTTCTAAATGTAAAACGAATAATTAATAGCTTTATATTAGAACTATTTAATAGCGTCAATTATAGCTGTGAAATAATGTGGTGGTTCAATTCTATTATACCAAGCTAAAGTAATAGGGTTGGTATAAGTTTTTCCTTGATTAAGAACCTGTAACTCGCCTGTTTTTATATAAGGTTCTACGAATTCCTTGGTAAGAACACCATAACCAAACTCGTTAATAAATAATTGAGCAATACTTTCCTCAGGAAGATCGAAAATAACGGTAATATAAAAACATTATAAATACTATTATTTATCAAACTTATATTGAGTTAACCAAAATAATTATACGATCATATGTAGTTATTAGCAGAGGTTCTAGAAAACATCACTAGCGCTCAATCCTTATCTGTTAACAGATAAATAAGAATTTTAGTAATTTTTTAGCTATAATAAACCAGAATATACATTTTTAATTATTTTTCGACCTTATAAAGTAGATAGACACCAAGATGAAAAACAGTTAATTTATATTTAAAAATGATAGAAGCTATAAGGAAGTGGCTAATGATTTAAATAAATCCATTATTCTTTAGTAGGTGAAGACTTACCTTTAAGAAGCTTTATAAAAATTACTTAATTATATTTTAAAATCAATTAAAGCTTATTTTACCTAACTATATTCTATTTTTCCAATACAGTCTCTTAACATTATGAATATAAATTTATAATAATTTGACTTGGAATTCCGCTAAATTATTCTTAATTAAGAATAAAAGTATCTAACTTAAAAGATTAATAAGTAAATCTGTACTACAGATAGCATTAGTTAACAATATAAAACTTAGTCGAAAGTAGCGAGAAATATTATGACCATAAAAATAACACCTATCGGTTCTTGCCGCATACATAACCCATTTAAAAAATTTAATTCTAAAACTTATTCACAATTAAACACTGCAGATATTTATGGTTTTACTCATACTAGTGCTGAAGCATTACAACAACTCAAATATTTACAAGGCGATTACCTCCCATCAAAAGAAATTCATCCAATTCTATCTCCCCGACTACGCTTTAATAAAGATCAATTAAGGAAACAAACAACGCCATCTGATCTGTACTTTGTCGAAATTTCCTCTGCAAAAGTTGCTATGGTTAATGATGAATACGTACAAATGAATTATATATATGTATATTTTTCAGAATTTTTTTTAGATCAAGAACGAACAAAGAAATTTTGGTTATTAGCTGCAAAAGCAAATCGAGAAGAATTATTAGGCTTTTTACAAAATGATCCCATTTATAAAGCTTACCCCAAAGAAAAGCAAAAGTTATTAAGCAAAATTTCAGTTAAACAAATGACTCCTGATGAACTTAAACAAGATATGATAGAAATCACAAATCGGGTAAAAAATGTTGTCTATATTACTCATTGCAATGTTAAATTACCTGATATGTCATATATTAGTTCTCGCGATAGTTGGATTAAAACAATTGAGAAAACAGGTAAAGATATTGGATGTAAAGTTTACAACCCAACACATCTTATGATGGTACTTGGTCAATCTCTCTCTTTACAAAAAAACGGCTTAGATAGCACTCATTACACGCCATTGTTTGAAAATCGAATTTTTAATGATTTACAACGACTTTATATTGAACCTCTTCTAAATGGTTTGCATATAAATGGCTTACATAATGAGGAAATTGAAAATGACAAAAATATTTTAAATAATGAATTAGAACGCCTTAAAGAATTATACGAGCAAGGTGAAATAACGACTGTACTTCAGCAGCTTAATAATTTAATGCGCAAACATCCTAAATTCTCAGCAGCTAAAGAATTTTTTGGCCTTATATTATATTATTTAAATGATTATGAAAGAGCGATAGAAAATTTTAAGTTTCTTGATGAAAATCAAGAGCTAAGTAATGATAGCCGACTTACTTTAATTAAAAGTTACTTTAACCTTAAACAATTTAATGATGTCTTAAATAACGCTGATATTCTTTTTGAGGAAGAGTTTTATGAACCTGAAGTCATTAAGCTATCAGCTATGGCGGCTCAAGCTTTAGGTGAGCCAATTAAAGCTAGTATTTATTGGGAACAGTTATATAAATTTGAAGATTTCAGGTTAGAAGCAGCTTCTCAACAAGCGCTGCTTTTTGAGCAAGAAAATGATTTTGAGAAGGCAATTAAATGGCTTAACTTAGCTTTAGAAATATCTCCTAATGATTCTAATCTTATATCCGCTTTAAATAGAATGCTTGCGACAGTAGCAGATGAGAAAAGCTTAGAACTTTTGATTGAAAGAGTGTCTTCCATCTCAGCTGATGAAATTATTTCTATTGCAAGAACTGCACTAAATCATAACTTTATTTTATCTGCTGCGAAAAGCCTGCAAAAAGCCTCAGAGATATGGCCTGATGATCCCCAAGTTAAAAAAATGATCGTTAAAATATCAGCAGAGTGGTTAAATTTTATTGAAGATCATAATTTTCGCCAGAAAAATTCTAAGCAGTGGATGAATTACTTAAGCGCTTTGTTATTAATCCAGCCCCGACAGAACTTAGCTATTAGAGCTCGACGTGAATATATTCTAAATCAGCGTAGCGAGCTCAAAGATGCTTATAATAATGCGAATTATGATAAAGCAATAAAAGCGGGAATGAATATATCATTTTTAGATCGAACTTTTCCTGGAATAGCATTATTGATGGGTCGCTCATTTTTCGCAAAGAATCAATATTCCGAAGCTTTAGATTGGTTGATTAAGGCAACAACTTTAGAGAGTAAAGATAAACATGCATGGATACTAAGAACAAAAGCGGCATTGAAAGCTAATAATTTTCTTGAAGCCCTTTTTACTGTACAACAAATGAAGTTATATTTTAATTCCAAAGACAACCAACCAGCTCAAATTAAAAGTCTTTCTAAATCAGTTATAAAAGGAGCTTTAGAAAATATAAAAATCCTTTTAGAAAAAGGAGATTTCGAACGAGCATGGGAGATAAATGTAGCGTTAATTAATGAAGCTCCAGAAGATAAGCAAGTCTTAAAAATAAAAACTTTAATTCTGAGAAAAATGTCAGACCAATTAAAGGATGCAGAAAGTTCGGAAAATCAAATTAAACTTGCTCAATCTATCTATAATAAAGATCCAGATAATATACAAGCATTAAGAATTTTAGCTGTTGCGCTAATGAAACAGAAAAAACTTGAAGAATCCTTATCTTACTGGGAAAAATTATGTATTTTATTTCCAGAAATTGATTCTTATAAAAAACAGGCTCAAAAATGTCTAGTATCTCGATCTAAGAAATTAACAGAAGTAAGTGCTTAAGTTTTTTATGAAAATTTATTAGCTTATAAATACAATTAACATTTTTACTTTAATTAGGCTGTTAAAAATAAGACAGCCTATTAAAAGGATTAAAATAAGATATGATTTCTAATAATCATTTATAGACTATCAGCCCACTTAACCCCAATATAAACTCCACTTAAGGAGAAAATATCCCCAAATCCTTTGGTTGATAAACTATCTGTACCGGATAAAAAATCAACTAACATATAGCCAGCGTTAAAAGATAAATAACTTCGACCCATAAGGAAAATAAATTGCGCGCCAATTTTTCCTTCAAATTCAGGGAGAACAAGATTCCTTGAACCACTTTTGTAGCTCAAAACGATATCATTAATAAAACTTGTTCTATGAAATTGTCCATTTCCGAAAAGCACTGTTATAGCGGCATCTGCATATATACCAAAATTACCCAAAAAATTGGAATAGTAATCTAGGCCAACTCTTGGACCGATGCTATGATATTTTATATCGCCACTTGCGCTTACATAACGTGTAATACCTCCTATAAAGATAGGAGGCAAATTGAGTAAAGCATCACTATCTAATTCAGTAGTTTGTAGTCCGCCATAAAATCTAAAGCTTCTATTTTCACCATAATTAACTATCTGCCCATATTCTAGATTAAGCGAGTTCCATTTTGGTTTAATCGTATATGTTAAAGGTAATGCTATCCCAAATGATCCTACAGTAAAGGTAGTGTTATTTGTTATAGATTGGTTAAAGTGAGACCAATTAATATTAAGATCGCTTCCAGTACTATAATGATAGGAAGCCTCTATTTTATAACCCCAATCCCATTCCCTAGATTTTTTAGCAATATTATGGGATAAATTCTGATCGTGAAATACACCAAGGTAAACTAATTTATCGCCGTATTTTGGCTTTAAATAGAGTGCACTTGCACTGATATCCCACGCATTAGTAACACAAGGAATTATACTGCTTCCAGGAACACAAATTGGTGTTAGGTCCATAGCACCCATTGTTCCAGCAAATAAGACTTTAGATAGCAATACAATTGCAATTCCAGTTATTTTATAACGTAACATGGTATTTCCTTATCATTGTAGAGCAATAAAATACTGCACTATTAATAAGTATTCAACCAAGTATCGAAAATCAAAATAAATAATAATGACCTAATATTATATTTGTTACTTACCATCCCCTTTAAGATGTACTTACATCTTAAATTTTTAGGTAAATTAATTTATTTACTAAAATCTATCTTTTCTTTCTTTTCTTTACTGCTCCTTCTACAAAGTTCTAAATTTTGTAATTGTCTCTTTTGCTTATTTTACAATTTAATCGATCACTATAATGAAATTAGCAGTTCAATATTAAGTTAATTCTATGATTAAGTAAAAATTCGTTAGTACTATATTAATAGCCATAAATAATTTCTTATATTTAATATTAAAATTATTAGACAACCTAAAATAGATAATTAAGGACCTCTTTAATTACAGCAAGCATTTTTAAAGACTACAGGTTTTTATTTTTGCCAAGAGAGCCTCTTTTAGTTAAAATATTATTTTTTCAGGAATTTAGATTAAAAATTGTGGCTAGAGAAGGTAAAGCAAAAGTGTTAACAGATGCGGAGTTCAGACGACTCTTAGCAGTGGCTAAAGATAGTACATTTGCTATTCGCAATGTTGCAATGATTTATTGTTCGTTTGGCTTAGGGCTGCGAGCCAAAGAAATTGCTTATTTAACGATTGCTGATGTGGCTGATAGCCATTACCGCCTACTTGATGAAATTTGCCTTAAACGCTCTATGACCAAAGGTGAAAAACAACGTTATGCTTATTTGAGTAACAAGAAATTGCGAGAAACGCTACAAACTTATCTTAATCATTTAAAAGATAATAACGTAGCTCGTCACAAACCATTCTTTCAAACACAACGTCGCAGTCGCTTTACACCCAATACCTTACAAAAATGGTTTCGAAAAATGTATGATAAGGCAGGAATTTTGGGCGCTAGCTCTCACTCGGGCCGGCGAACCTTTATTACCAAACTTATTGAGCAAGGGGTCGATATTAAAGCAGTTTCAAGATTAGCAGGTCATGCTTCCATTGTCACAACTTCTATTTATGTCGATGATAATCCAGATAGACTTAAGCGAATTGTAGCCAATTTGGCATTAGTTTAAAGTAAGAACATAATTGAAACGACCCGTTATGGAACTACCCCTAACCTACTCCCAAAAACCTGTAAATTAGTCACTTAACTGGTCATTTAATTAATGTTACGTAAAGATTAATTTTATTTGTTTATGTGACTTAAGAGAATTTAAGTTTAAGGCCTAATTCGGATATAGCCTTACATTTAAAAATTGATGCCATTCAGTTTGCAGAATTATCCATGGTTTGGATGAAGCTAGCAATTTACCGCCGACTCTATTTTAAAATAGAGGTCCTGAAACTATCAAACTGGAAATTCTCTCTTTTTCAAGACATCTGTCAGATCATATCGAAACTAATATACTTAAATGAAAATTTATTTAACTTAAAGCAAATTTTGGCGCTTTTAAGTCAAGTTCTTTCTCGTTAATTACAGCATTGATGATTTTAAATTCTTTTATACATGCTTGGAACTCAGCGCCTAACATGTTTTGTCTTCCGGTTAAATTGACTTTACTCTGCTCTAAAGATTTTAATTCTTCTCGAAGTTCAGGCCCTTTATCATGGCCATATGCAATTCCTTTTAGAATTAAATATCTTTTTGCTGGGTCTGCCGGTAAATTATCTAATACATTTTGTCGGTATGTTTGAGCTTGATGCTCAACATCTTCATGCTCTGCTATTTCTAATTGTTTAGCAATAATTGCTTGGTTAATCGCATTAATTTGGTTATAAATACTTGTTTCCCTTTTACCAAAATTTTCAAAAAGCTTATCATAGTGCTGATTAAGTTCTTTTAACTCTTTTAGAGATTTTTCTTGAAATAAATTTTTAAGCTCTTTGGAAGTATGGAAACGAAACAACGGCATAAAATTTCCTAACAGTGATAATAAAAGAACACTAAAATAGTATTTGTACAGATAAAATCAATATAATAGTTTAAGGCAAATAGGTTTAAACGAATAGTGGTGAATTTAGCTTTAATTTAAACAGCAAGCATTAAGCGTATTAGTTACCTTGTAATCTGCCATACTCCCATTATTTACCTGCAGAGTTCCTAAAATTATGATTTGAGGTTTTGTAATATATATTTTGCCTTAAATCAGCAGGGTTAGCTTAAATTAATCTATTATTCTTTAAAGTTAATGTGCTAAATTATATTGCCTTTGGAGCCAACTTACTGCCTGACCGTTAAACAACAATGTAAAAATGAAGCATTATAGAAAATACTTTAAAATAAAAGAATTAATTACTCTTCTCCACAAGCTTATCCACTATTTTTGTGGATAAGCCGTCGGTGTCGCGAAATGTTTCGTTTAAATAAACATCAATAAGAACTATTTTTAACAATAGTTTAAATACTGCAAACA
>NZ_CAAAHX010000015.1 GCF_900639865.1 Legionella gresilensis | reverse complement strand
GCACGCGAGTGCTTTGAAACGATAACCACGCCGATTACGCGCGCGTTAGGTTTTGTGGGTCACCACCTTAAAGAAAGCCTGCAAACCGCTGGTCGTTCTATTTATCGCGCCAGTACTTGGGCTGGCAGACATGCCTTAGAAAATTTAACATTATTAGGCCGCTCAATCTCTCGTAAAGCTTCAGGGTTGGGGCATCATATACGGGAAATATCAGAAGACGTGGAGCTCTCTACTAGTCGATATATTGAAGGGCTCAATCCTATCCATGCCTTTTGGCGTGCACAGGAAGAAGAGGCTTTATTTAACGACAATCCCAAAGATTTTACTAGCATACCCGTTGCTACAGGAAATCCTGGTCGTTATCGTCAAGGATTTTTTGCAGAGCAAAGGAAGTTTCGCGAAGAGTCAGGCAGTCCATGCTATGGGGCTATTCTAGCATAAAAGGTAAGATGATTATTTTAATAGAGGTAAAGTGATGAATAAAAGTTACAAAGATCAAATGTTTGATGATATTTCAAAATGTATCGAAGAGGTGGGAAGTCAGGATGAGCAGTATACTAATGAAGATAAAGCGAGGGATATTTTAGAAGTCTTGGAAGCGTTATTAGCTTATACTATTTATACAACTTGCATTTCCAAAGATACAGTTAGAGATTCTTGTGAAGAATCATATTTCAATATTAAAAGACAAGCATTAGTATTAATGGATAAAGAGTTACAAGAGTTACAAGAGTTACAAGAGTTGCAAGGTACAAAGGAATAAATGTAGGTTTTTCCGAACTAAATGAAGTAGTGTAGCGTCTGTTTGTATGTTATTGTTAATAATTGAGATATACGAGCAAACTCGTAAAATTAGTTTTTGATATATTAAAATGTATTTACAATCGAGTTTAACTGTTTTCATTTTTTAGATTACATTAACTTTGAAGCTTACAAGTAATCCTAAAAAATAACCACACTAAACAGGAAGATGTTTTTGTGAAGGTATTAATCAGGTTTATTATTTTTTTAATAAGCGGGATACTGTTATCTTTTAAAAGTTTAGCTCACCCAATAAATTGCCCAAAAGTTATTAAAACAACCCAGCCCTTAAAAGCTCAAGAAGCGGGCTGGAAAGTATTTTTAGATGTCAATCAAACTAATCACTTACTTGGCCATGTAACTTTTTACGCTGGTCACCCTAGTGAGAATGCGAGTCTTGCGCCTGATAATGAGAATATGAAAACAAATAAAATGATATGGCGATTGCAAGGAAATAATTTCTGGATGGCTTGTAGCTATACGGGTACTACTATTAAATTGATTCAACAACTTCCAAAAAAAACTAAAATTTGTTCTGTCAATGATGAGGGTGTTAATTTTATAAAATCTATTTCTTGTGATTAATAAGAACGATTATTCTTTTTGGCGATTTAGAAAAATAAGCCTCTCTTCGAGGCTCATAGAGCTAAAAACATGGTTTTATGTTTCTTAACTTAGGTTCTTTTTTAAAGTTAAGAAATCTAAAGATAAAAATTATTTATTTTAATTTAAATAAACAAATAATTTAAAAATCGCCCTTAGGGCCATCAAGGTTTTTTCCAGAACTATGGTTAGTAAGTTCAGTATTTTTATGGTGATATATACTATTTAGCACAAGACTGGAAGTACTGCTTATACTACTTTTACTTTCCACTGTAGATTTCTCAGGATTTACTTCCTCAATTGTATTGTTAGAATTAGTAGTATCTAGATTGGATTCACCCTTACTAGAAGAAGTTATATTAGTGTTTAAACTTAGAGAATTTAATTTCAAATTAAGAGATTCTACAGATGGACTAGTAGACAAACTGGCCTTAGTCTCGGTGTCATTACGACTTTGTGGTGTAATGCTTAATGACGAATCCTCGCTGTTATCTTCCTCTTTAGATGATAGTTTAGAAGATTTTTCTAATTTAGCCTGTTTCTTTAACCTTCTACTTTCCGGCGTGCTTATCTTTTTCTTTAAATGATCATCATGCCCATCATGAAAATCGATGCAATCTTTAGGCATAAAAACTTTTAGTTTTTCCCCATCTTCTTTTCTAAATTTATCTGATCCTCTACCGCGAGTATTAAACTTTACACCCCTTAGTTCTTCACCTTCTAAGATGCTTACGCTTTCTGTAACTACACCTGTATCAAAAGCGCCCTCACCGCTAAATAAATATTCTTTTTCTTTTAGAATTATATTAAAACATTCTTCTAAGATGTTTCTGATATTATACATTTCGATAGCTGCTACATGTAAGTTAGTATGTTGGCTACCTATATTCATCTTATACATCCTACGCATAACTATAATTTGCACAGGTTCAATTTTATTTCCACATCCATCGGTGAGAAAACCTTCAAAAACTATATAAGCGAAATTTAACCCTTTTGTGTCTGTTGCGTTGGGTAGGAAAGGGGGAATATTACTGTTGGGATGCTTTAATTCACTAGCGGCTAGAACTGTACCATTTTTTCTTAAGACGATATAAGCAAAGGGATCAAACTTAGCGAATCCTACACCTTCAGCTGCAAAATTAGCCTTACTACTGCGTGTACGTGTTGTACCAGTAAGTTCGGAAGTCGTATTAATTTGGGGCTCTGATTTTGACTCCATTTTAAATTACTCAAATAACAAATTTTTTTCATTTTAGCAAGCAAATATTAACAGAATATTAACAAAATGATTCTATATTAAACAACTGATAAATTTTAACTTATTTAATACTTATTCTAGTTGATTAATAAGCGTTTAGTAGCTTGAAAACCATTTGATTTATTACCCAATATGATTAAAAATAAATCAAAACGAACAAAAAATGTGTATTATAAATCATTTTAATCAAAAAATGAAAGCAGCAGATAATAACTTTCCAGATATTGTTAATTTTTTACTAAATACCAATGATTCATTATATGAAAATCTGGACGAAGCTCATAAATCTAAGCTCAATCAGTGGCGCTACAATAACAGTAAAGCTCATCTTTATCCAACTCAACTTGTTCAAGATCCTAGCATTGCAGCTTATATTTTAACTTTAGCTAAAAAGACTATGGTTTTTTTTAAGCCCGCTAAAGCTATTGTTACAAGTATGAGTACAAGCCAAACAGTTGAGCCAGTATTTATAGCTCAAGCGTTTAATCGTTAGCGTAATAAAAGTGCCACTATTACCAAAACAATAAAAGAATTTAAAATAAATAGTGAGTTAATTTTCTTTAATTTAAAATTAATAGCAGATTATAATGCTAAGCCGAGTAATATCTAAAACCAACAAATTATCTAATAACCTCTCATATTATTCTTATTCAGCTATACGACCTTATCCTTGAAGTTTCTTCATAAACAGAGCCTATAGCCTCTTTCTTTGCATAACTTGAAAAACCTTCTTTTATTTCTTTAATGGGTGATGCTAAACAATTTTGTGTTTGTTGATCATAATGTTTGAAGTCAGCTTTAGTAATCACGCCATCCTCTATTAAAAAAGATAAGCTAAGTTGCTTAAGAACATGGGTAAAGGTAATCAGGCTTTGTGCGTATATAAAAGGTACATCCAATAATGAGTCACCCAAAGGAATGACTATAGGTAAAGATGGGCTGCCTTCATAAAAGCTTGGGGTAGTTAAGCGGGGAGCAAGCTTAAAAGTAGAAATTATTTTTTTATCAGGATAATTCTTTGAAGGGGTATGAAAAAAAGTGTTAGCATTAATTTTTTCATTATAGAAATATAAACTATGATAATTTTCAAGTAAGCAGGCCATTTCTTTTATAACCTCTGATGTGGCATTTGGATGGTATCGAAAATATAAATTTTGTTTAGGATTACTTGATTCCCAATCAAAATGGTAAAAACAGGGTAAGGTATAAAAAGGCCAGCCAAGTTGACGTAATTTTATTAAAAGTAACATTTTAGCAATTAAATTGTTTTTTGCTTGCTTAACTTGAGAATTATCTTTAGCAGTATAGTCAAAACGTGCCATAGCAAAGTCATAACTTAAATCAGATACGGGTGTAACTTGAAAAGGTGCTATTGGTGATTGTGATTGCTTATTTAGTTCTTTAATCACCACACGCTTAGCGCCTGTACAATCAAATACTAAATCTGCTTCGATTAATTCAATATCATTTAAATTTTGAGGATTCACTAACTTTATCTGTTTGTCATTAATAAATGTTACAAATTTTTTCTTAATGCATTTAATATTTAACTGCTTTATAAGTGGGTAAAGTTGCTTTTCTAAGTTTCTAATGTAATTGACAGAAGAGCCATAGTAACTAGGTGGGATTTTAATGGTTAAAGGATAAATAATCTTACTTACGCTCTCAAATACTTCATGGTTAAATTCTCCCGAGCGAATGTAATAACCAATACGTGGGCCTATTAAAGTTATATCAGTTACACCTAATTGGGCAAGTTTAATACAAGTTATCATAGCCGCAGGACCATCACCTATAACTATAATTTTTTTTGCGTTTATCGTGTGATGGTTGAGCATTGGGAATCGTTATTACCAAGTAAAATTAAGGCCAGATTATAACAAAATAAAAAAAAGCATCTATTAGAAGATGCAATTTGCCAGACAATAACTTGCTATCAAACTAAAAATAACAGCTTCTTACATAAACATTTCTAAATAATTATTTACATGCTCTTTCAGATCAATTACTTTAAATAAAGTACAGATTGTGTAATTAGCAAAGGAGTTCTGTTTATGCTTTCAAAAGGATTTTTTCAATCACTTACTTTTAACTGGGATAATCATTTATCAACTAGAGTTAATGTTATGAATGTTATCCAAGCGTACATTCCTTATCGATTCAATGTATTTACAAAAAAAAATTATATAGAGGAAGCACAGGAGCTAGTTGAATACTTAGAGACACACTCAAATCTTAAAGATTGTGAAATTTATTTGGGTGTACAAGCTGTGAGACAGGCGCTAAAGGATGAGGATGGGGAATTTAAAAGAAGATTAAATTTTTGTGTGCAAAAAATGGAAGAAGGAAATATTTTGCTTAAAACATTAGGCTCGACTGGGCAAGCATTTAAATCTCTCTTTAGTTTTAACATATAATTAAAAGATAAATATTTTTTGTAAAAATTTAGCAAATAGAGACTGTCTTTAAAATATTGCGTATTTTCAAGACAGTATCGTCGCTATGAATTTTGTAAGTTAGTTAAAGGAGGTTCAGTTGTTCTTGCGTTTGCTTGATTAGATGTGTATTCAGGATTAAAAAATACTGGATGATAGTTTTTTAAAACAGTATTTACTGTGTTAGTTGAATTCATATCTCGATCACTTGATTTGGATTTAAGTTGATCCCATTTTGTGTAAATAGAATTAATATATTGCGCTCTTATTTCTGCACTTTCATCTTTAAAACCATGCTTGCTATAACTATTACACAAGCCAACCTCTCGAATTTGGCCATAAAGACTAGCTAGCAATTGTAATGGCGCAACAAGAATATTTTGCTTAATACCTAGCTCATTAGCGGCAATAGTAATATTTTTTTCAGCAGCACTTTGTAAAACTATCTTTTTAAGAATAATTGCTTCTTCTGTATCTTTGATTCCATATGCAGACACCATTTCTTTCCCATGGTAAGCTTTACTTTCTAACCACAGAACTTGACTGAAATCTTCTAAATAAAGATGATTAAAAAAATATCCTGCGGTAATAGGGTATTCTGTGTTTGACTTTGCTTTTCTTGCACCCCAGAAAGTATCCAAATAGTTTTCTTCATCATCCTCTATTTCATGAGATGCCTTATTAATTATTAATTTGATAAGGTGGTTATGGCGAGTAATATAATATAATAATTCAGCTTCCTCATCATGAATAGAAACTGCGCTTCCAGAAAAAAAATCTTCCAACAAGCTTCTTTTGGCAAGTACATACTTACCTAATACCTTTAAGGATCGGATACTATTTTCATTTCCTGGCAAACTTCTCCCAAAGAGTGTTTGCTCTACAATTTTTTCTGCATTCAACTCAGAATTGCAATCTAAAAGACATAATTGAGAATCTATATTATTTTCATCTAAGTAAGTTTCTGAAATGATCCATTTAGTATGACTAAGGTGAGAAAATTTAGGATTTAATTCTGGAAGTTGAATATATTTCATATGCAAAATTTCCTATTGATAATGAACCAAAGTAAACAAAACATTTTGGTTAGAATTATTTTAAATTTAAAAAGGTGTGCGATTATTAATCAATAGGTTATTTTTTGTCAATAAAATATATTAGTGCGAAATCTATATAGTGAGTATATATAGTCTTAGAGCAGCACAGTTTTATTAAATTTTATTTTAAGTGGTCTTTTAAGATTACAATATAAATTAACGTTTATAAAAGCTATTATCCATTGAGTATTTATTTAATGAAATACATTAGAACCTGCTTTATCAGAGAACCTATTAACTATATTATTATTGATAATTTGAAGAATTTATAGGTTGAGGCTCAATATCTTTTGAGGGATCGTCTTTTTCCTGATTAGCTTTTTCGGCCGCTTTTCCTAATTCATGTCCTAATTTTTCATGAAAATCAGACAAGCCTTGTACTACCGAATTTTGGCCCATGCTACTTAATGTGTTTAGTAATCCATCCCCTTTTTTAAAGCCCTCAGCTAAGCCCTTCAAAAATCCACCTATACCGCTTATTACAGCAAAGGCAAAAGATTTCATCGTGAGCAAAACTTTCTCGCCTAAACTGGCTGATGAGGCATCAAGCAGCTTATTAAAATTTTCTGCGGTTTTTATAACGTTTTTGCCTAGATTTACTAAATGCTTCTGGTCAACCATGGTGGTATTTCCCAAAAATAGTTTATGGGCTGAATCCACAATACCTAGAGAGCCATTAAGAAGATTATATGCATCAATAGTAAAGTTTAATATTCTAAGTGAATTTAATATTTGTGATTGGGTCTTTTTATCCTGATTAATTTTAGCTGCAAATAAATTTGATTCTAATTCGTTCACGTATTTTAGAATTTCATTTGATACTTCAGCTCTAGCTTTATCAAACATACTAGAATCAGCTGGCGCTGAATTCTTAGCCTCTGCTTGTCTTTTAATCTCTGTGTCTCTTATATACTTGATTAGAGCCCCAGCCTCAGGTAATTTTTTGATGTCATCAGGCATAAATTACTTCTAAATACATTACAATTTATACAATTATAGTAAAATATATACATTTCTTGCAATATTTAAGAATTAGAACCCTGAAGTGTTTAAAGAAAAGTATTAAACCACGTAACTGATAACTAAAACTTCCTAGGATAAGCAAGGAAATATATGTAGTAAATTTAGCCTTGATACAGCGCCGCGTAATCAAGGTTTTATTGATTATTAAGTGTCTCTTTTTAAATTCTTGTATTAAAAAGGTTTTTTTAAACAAGATGATTATAGTGATATTTAGATAGTCACTATTTATGAATAGCTTAATTATTCAAACCTTGATTTCGCTGCTTTGCATCAAAGCTACTTGTTATCCAGAGATTGTCTTAATTCTCGTCCAAACTAGAATAAATACAGTACAAAAAATTATTATTGTCAATTAATATACAAGCAAGTTTAATTATGGACGGTAATCCATGATAATTTAACAAACCGCTAAATCATCAAGCTTACTTATTCATTCAGATATTCTTTGGTTATTAACAGTGTCTTATAGTTTTTGCCTTACTGGCCAATTGGTTTGATATACGTTTAATTCATCTTTTTTCTTTAGATACGGATGCCGGCATCTTACTCGTTTCCTTTATTAGTTATTGGCTGGCTGAACCTACTAATATCTATATTCTTGCGAAATTAAAAATTAGGTTTCAAGGGCGTTATATGGGAGGACGTTTTTTGCTATCAACTATTATTGCGAGCGGGCTGGATAGTGTTGCATTGGTTATGTTGCATTTTATGGTTTAATATCTCAACAGCATTTATTGGCTCTTATCGGAACAATGTGGTTTTTTAAAGGTGCTATAGAATGCTTAGGAATGCCATTTTCGGTTTATTTAGCGCGACAATTAAAAAATTATAAAAAGCTAGATGTTTATGATATCGATACAAAATTTACTCTATTTAGTTTAAAAACGAATTATTTGCTAAGCAATAATAGAGGTTAATTCTAGGGATTTATTTTATGTTAACTCAAGATACATTAACGGGCAGCGTTATTTATTTAGAATCTATCTCTGTCTTTCATAAAAAGGATTTACAATACGCAGCAAATGATAAGTCAATCTGGCAGTTTATGCCCATTTCTGCTGCTGGCTCTAATTTTCATAAATGGTTTGAGGATTGTCTTGCCAACCAAGAACAAGGCAAGCAAATAACTTATGTTGTACGCCGGAAAGATAATAATGCTGTATTAGGTTGTACAGCTTATTATGATATTAATTTATTTCACCAACGCTTAGCCTTAGGATTTAGCTGGCATATTAAGGCGGTGTGGGGTACGGTAATTAACCCTGAAGCAAAAATGATGATGTTAAGTCAAGCCTTTGATAAGTGGGGTATAAATAGAGTTGAAATTAGCACTGACCCTAATAATCAACGTTCCTATCAAGCTATTTTGGCTTTAGGTGCGAAAGAGGAAGGATATTTACGCGAACATATGATTAATCATAGTGGCCAGCTGACTGATACTGTTTTATTTAGTATGTTAAAAAGCGAATGGCCTGAGATCAAGGATAAATTAAAAAAGCGTATTGAATTCAAGCAGAGTTATCAATTTAAGTGAGAATATGATGTTACAATTTAAGCCTTCTAATAACCAATCACTGGATGTACTAGATACCATGCTTAAAGAAACAATATTTTATCTAAAAAATACATGGATAAATAATCCAGATACCGGAATCGTTGCTTGTTGTTTATTAGATGGTGATAAAAAAGTATTTGCTACTAGTAGCCGCAATGGCAACTATTGGCGTCATGCTGAACGTAATGCTTATTATCAATTTAAAGACGAATATGGTGAACCATCAAGTGATGCGGTATTTATTATTACTTTATCGCCTTGCATAAAGAATTTGAAATATCGCGCAGAAGATGAATCATGTTGCTCTCATCTTATTAATGATTTAGGAGTAAAACGTATTCACTTTGGTGTTTTAGATACTTTGCATGCTGAAACATTATCTACTTATAGTTCTTTAGGCTTTAAACCCTCCTTAAGTCAAGATCATTATTGTAAAACAATGTGTGAAAAATTAATGGCGATTTTTTCAACGTATCAATCACGGATTAATAAAGATTTATTAGGGATCAAACAAGAATTGGGGGAAGCTTTTTTTAATTTAACAAGCCACGAAAACGTTGCCGATCAAGTCTCTTTAACAATAATCTAGCTAATGTAGCCTTAATAAAGCGCAGCGTAATCAAGGTTCTTATAATCCAATTAATTATTCCATTGACTCATCGGCGCAAAGACATTGGGGTCGGTATAAACAGCCACTAATATTGGCCCTTTAGCAATAGAAAAAGCTTCATTTAGTTTTTCCTCTATTTCATTATTATTATTAATATCTATACCAGTAATATGGCAACTCTTGGCTAAAGAATAATAGTCAGGATTAACTAAATCTACGCCATATTTTTCCTTTTGCTGTGCCGCCACCCGTTGTAATACATTATTGCAGAAAACAATGATTATAATGTTTAAGTTACATTGGGTAGCAGTGAGTAAATCAGCTAATACCATTTGTAATGCGCCATCTCCAATAATTCCTACAACTCTTGCATCAGGTTTAGTTAATTTTGCGGCAATTAAAGCAGGTAAGCAAAAACCCATAACGCCTAATCGGTTACTTACTAAAACAGACTGGCGTTGATTTAGTTTTAAGCATTTTGTCGCCCAAACAGTAGAATCACCAATATCTAGCGCTATGATTGTTTTTTGAGTATCAATAAAATTATTAAGCTTATTAAAAAATAATTCTTGTGAAACATAAGTTGATTTTTTCTTTACTTTAGATGGTGGTGAGGAATGCTGGCTTTTTTTACCGCTAATTGTTGAATGAGACTTTACTTTAGTTGCTAGCCCTGAGGCAATCTCAGCGATATCGCCTAATAACATTCTCTTATTAATAAATTGATAATCTAATAAGGAAAAATTAGGTTCACACTGTATTAATTCGCGAGTTTGATCAACATCTTTATCTGTTAATAAATAAATAAGATCGTCAACGCCAAAGGTAATAATCACTTCCGCTTCTCTTATACCCTCTAAAGCCAATCTATTTGCAGGCGCGCCAAATAAGCCTAGAATGCCAAGATAAAGAGGATGATCTTCGCGAATTACTCCTTTACCAGCAAATGTACTAATCATGGGTGCACAAATTTTCTCAGCAAAACTTTCAATGTCTTTACCTGCACCATAAGCCCGAGCGCCTACGCCAATAACTATTTTCTTAAAAGAATTTATTGTGTTTGCAACGACATCCAAAGCCATTTCGGGTGGGCGGTAAAGCTGTATATTGCGATGTAAATGTTGGTAATGTAAACGTGCCGATTTCAATTCTGATCGAGTTAATTTGGTAAGTTGTAGGTCTGGCGTAATAGCTAAGTGAGCAGGGCGGTTATAACGCATTATATAGCCCACTGCAGTTTGTAATAATTGAGGAACTTGAGCGGGGTGCTCGCAAATCGCATTAAAACCGCAGCAAGCATCTGTTAATTTTAGCTGATCAACGCTCTGAAAATGACCTAAGCTATGCTTATTGGTAATAGGTAAACCTGAAAGGACTAGGACAGGTGAATGATCCAATTGTGCATCAAGCAACCCTGTTAACAAATTAGTTACGCCTGGCCCACAAGTAGAGGCACATACGCTTAATTTTTTAGTTAATTTACCCTGTGCTGAAGCAGCTAATGCAGCAGTGGACTCACTTCGCATCAAAACCCATTCAAGTGAAGGATGTTTATTTATTGCGTCCATAAGCGGTAAAATTGCAGCGCCTGGGTATCCAAAGATATAGCGAACTTGATATAGTGCTAAATAATTACAAATATGCTCTGCAATATTCATAGAAGAAAATTTATAGTAATAATACTATTAGTATAGCTAGAGTTAACCTGAGTCTAAAAAGGAGAATATGTATTCTGTTATTTTGGAGTTACTGCCTTTTATTCTTATTATTTTAAGTGGCTTAATTATAGAAAAAAGCAAAATATTAGGTTCGGAAGGATATAAAGTACTTAATAAATTTGCTTATTATCTAGGGATTCCTGCACTTTTATTTTCATCATTTGCCACAACATCTATTACTTTTAGTAGCTATGAGAACTATTCTATTGCATTTATTTTATCTATGTTAGGCTTATATATTCCTATTTTTAGTTATGTTTTTTATAAAACAAAAAATGTAAACTTGGCTGCTTTAGCCAGTTTAGGCTCCGTATTCCCAAACAGTGGTTTCATTGGGATTCCTATTTTATTTATTTTGTTTCGACAAGTGGGGGTAATTACTGCTGCTTTATCTACTCTATTAACATTAATACCCTTTTCTTTGGCAATTATTATTTTAGAAAGAAACAAATTTGGCACGCAAAGAGCTTTTTTGCAGACGCTACTAAGAATTGTTAGAAATCCTTTATTATATGGCGCTGCAGCAGGAATTTTAATTTCTTATACTAATTTGCATCCTCCTAATTTTGTTTTAAAGACTACTCAGTTAATTGGTGAAGCAGGTATACCTTGTGCATTAATAGGTATTGGGCAGATGCTTGTTATATTTAAAGTTAGAAATTTATTTGCTCTTATTGTTCCAGTCTTTATTAAATTAATTTTGCACCCTTTAGTCGCTTTTTATTTATTTTATCTATTCAATATAGAGCCTAACCTCTTAACGATGGGTGTCATTCTTGCTTCTCTCCCCACTGCCGTGATGCAATCTATCTTAGCTTTTGAATTCAATACGTATCAAGCTGAAAGTTCTGGGTTAGTTATGCTAGGCACAGTTTCCTCTTTCTTATCTCTGCCTTTAATTATTTACTTTATGCAACCTATCACAACCTCATTTTAGTATTAAAAGTATTTATTTAGACAATTAAATCTGCAAGCTTAGCCTTGTCGCAGCGTAGCATAACTCACTTTTTCATACAGAAGGCATAACCTAAGCATAAAATAATGTTAAGACTTATAGGTATTTAAATATCACTAAATAGCATATTTAAGGCGCTGTATGTGTTATAATTTATCTTAATGTACAAATATTTAACAAAATAGCTATGCCAAGGAATAAAGAATTTTCAAAAAAAACCTCATCTTCTAAAAATCAACTTACCTATGCGCTTAATTTTTTTAAAAAGCATCCTGATAGTAATAAGTTATCTAAGAAAAGCCATAAAGGTAAAGAGAAAGTGGATATTGATGCCTCTTATTTAAAAACTTCACAGGGTATTATTAGGTTGTCTGCTAAAACTGATAAATATGCCTTTAGAAGAAGAGGGGCTTTTGGAAAGATAAAATCTTTTGAGGGAATAACTGAAAAAACAACAGGCTTAGTAAAAATTCATACAGTTGCCCCTACTAAAAGTCGTAAAGAATGTGAAGCAGCTTTGGAAAAATTAAAGCGAGAAGCTCGAACTAATTTGGATCTTGGTATCGCGACATCTGATTTAGTATTCGTTAATGAGAATGGTTCTAATGGACCTCAGGATAAGATTTATCAAGAAATAAGATATTTAGGAAAAACGCTTACTGATGAATTAGGGCAATTTTCAGAAGATAAGCGCTTAGATTTAGCAATTCACTTATTGATTAAAGTAGATAATTTACACAGTGGGAAAGCATCTCGTACTGGAAAAAGATATGTTCATAGAGATATTAAACCCGATAATATTTTAATCGATGAATTCGGTAATCTCCATTTGATAGATTTTGGTGATGCCTTATCTGAGGCTGAGGCGGACGACTGGGCAGCTAGGGACGATATTGCTGGCACCCTAGGTTATTTACCTATTGATAAAAAAGATCTTGAAAAGATTTTACAAGCAAACGGTACAACATTTAAAGATATAAGGTCTTTTAGAAAACCGAATATTGATCTTTTATTGGTTGATAAAATAGCTGCTTTAAGGACTATTTATCATCCACTTAAGGAATATCAAGAACAATCTATTATAAGTAGTACTACCTTTAGTCAACTTCCTCCTTATATTCAAGACCTTTTTAATACATCTAGCATAGACTCGTTAACCGATATAAGCCATCAAGGTGAGACAGAAAAATTTTTAGCAGCTGTATTAATTAGCTACAGAAAAAACCCTAATTTTAATGCAGCAGAAATAAGAGATTTAAAAGCCCATGAGAATAAACAAGATGAAATTATTAAGCATTATTTAAGATTGAAAATTATTGTACAAGTCGATGATAAAACAGCGGAAAAGTTGTTATCTGATTTGCTAAAGCTGCTAAAAAAACATCAAAATAAATATAATTCGGAAGGTCAAGAGTCCGCTATTGATAAGATGATAGGCATTATAGTTGGCCCGTCTTTCGTGCTAACGCCACAAAAAAAATTAATCACCCTTTATGATGAATTTGTAAGCCGTAAAACTGAACTTTTATCTAAAACCGCAAACCCTAAAGAAAATAGCTGTTGGCAACAAATTAAATCTTTTTTTGTAACCCTCTTTTACGCTTCTTCTGAAGAGCTGCTAGGAACTTTCGACCAAAAAATGGCAGGGGCTATTTTTACTCAATTTCATAAAAATACTATTATGGCTATGCAAAATGAACCGCCTATGCAAGAAAACGATCTGCCGGAATCAAAACCAAGCCTCCCCTGAAGTCAGCAATACAATAAATAAGTTTAACTGAAAGCTTAATTTAATTTTTTATGAGAATGCTGCAAATTTTTGTATCTAAATTTTAAGTAGCTATTTTTTGCTGCTATTTGCATTAAAATGATAAGCATCTAATATAAAATCTACGAAAACACGATTTTTTAAAGCGAGAAATTTTGGTCTGGGATACACCATCCATACTGCCAATGGTATGGATCGAAAGTCTGCCATAACTTCAATAAGCTCACCACAATCAATAAATTTTTGACAAAAATAGCTGGGCAGAAAAGCAATACCTACGCCTTGTAACACTGCTTCTAACACCAAAGCTGAGTTATTAAGACGTAGATTGCCACTTACAGAAATAGAATAGTCTTTATCTTGTTGCTGAAAAAACCAACAATCGCCTTCATATAAATTTATTTGATGGATGATACAATTGTGGCTCTTTAAGTTATCAGGTTTTTTTGGAATACCATGACGTTTTAAATAGTTTGGTGTAGCACAACATATCATTTGATGTTCAATTAATTTTTTCGACTGTAAAGTACGTGTATTTATCTCTTTATAACGAAAATAAATATCATACGAATCATCAATTAAATCAGGAAAAATATTGCTCTTCACAAATTGAATTGTAACTTGAGGATAAAGTTCTAAAAATCTAGCAATTATAGGTAACAATTCAAGGTAACCTGAATAGACTGAAACAGAGAGATTAATTAATCCAGAAGGTTCCTTTATTTTATTAGCAATATCACTTCTTAATTCCGCAAGGATTTTAGAAATATTTTGACAATGTTTGTAGCAATAATCACCGTATTTTGTTAACGAAAATCTTCTCGTATTTCGATTTAACAGAGTGACTCCAAGTTCTTGTTCAAGGTTCGCTACTTTTCGCGTCACTGAGGCGGGAGAAATTTTTAATACATTGGCTGCTTTATAAAAGCTATTGCTGTCTACGACTTGTAAGAATACTTCTATATCTGATAACACGACAACTAATTATTTCATTTTTGAAATAATATATTACAGAAATATGGGATTGATTGCTACAAAGAAATAATGAAAGAATGATGTCGGAAACATAACTAAAGGACTAAACATGAATACAATAAACGATACAATTTCTTTACACGCAAACTCAGTATTTACAGAAAAGAAAATTCGCGCATTGCGTGAACAATTCTCTCGCCAAGGTATGGTTAAAATTCCTAATATTGTTAGCGAAAAGCTCAAGCAAAAGGTTCATAATGAAATATATAATTTATTAGAAAAGTACGCTGAACGTCGCGATCTTCTCTTAAAGACTACTGATAATACGCCACGATATTTAAGTGTTGTACGCAGTGAATTAATTGAAGAACACAGCATGATAATTAAACAAATTAGAGAGTCTGCTAATTTGTTAATGTTTTTGGAGAAAGTTACCCAAGAAAGATTATTAATCGATGTAAAAGAAGATGAAAAATTCGTCATTACTAAGCAGGAATTTAGCGGTGATACTCACGGCTGGCATTGGGGGGATTATAGTTTTGCCTTAATTTGGATTGTTGAAATGCCACCTGTGGATTGTGGCGGTATGCTCCAGTGTGTACCGCATACTAGCTGGGATAAGGAATCTCCTGATGTTCATCAGTATTTTTGTGATAATCCAATTAACACTTATTCATTTGTACCAGGTGATGTGTACTTATTAAAAGCTGATACCACTTTACATCGCACTTTACCTTTAAGGTATAACGCTACGCGTATCATGCTTAATATGACCTGGGCTAGTATTCGCGATCAGGCAAATCCATTTCTCACTGTTGATGATCGTTGGTGGGATAATGTTAATGCTGAGGCTGCACAGCATGTTTAAAATGAATCAAACTGTCCATGACCCTGCTTCATTTCTTAGGGCTCAACGTGACTTACTACATTGTGAGTCCTATGAAAGTATGAAAGAGCTAATTGTAAGCATAATCAAAAAAAATAATGGGTGGCGAACAGAACAATGTATCAATCTTGTTGCAGCTGAAAGCCCTATGAGTCGAGTTGCCCAATCAGTCCTTGCCTGCGATTTAAGCATGCGCACTGCAGGTGGGCATATTGGTAGACAAAATCGCTATTTTATGGCGAGTAAATATATCGATCAACTTGAGTCAATTTGTCATGTTCTAATGACTAACTTATTTGGATGTCATTATTGTGAACATAGATTATTAGGAGGAACACAAGCCTGCCAAGTGGTATATTCTGTTCTGACAAAACCTAATGATACTCTAATTACCGTCATGCCTAAGCATGGCGGTGATTCTAGTAATTGCAAACAAAGCATGCCCGGTTTGTTAGACTTAAACATTATACCAATGCCTTTTCTGCCTAATCATTTAATAATTGATTTGGAACGATTTGAATATTTAGTTTGTCGTTATCGACCTCAATTAATAACCTTAGGTTTTTCAATTTGCCTATTTGAACAACCAATAAAAGAAATTTGCGCCATTGCCAAAAAATATAATACTCGCATTTTTTACGATGCGGCGCATGAGCTTGGTTTAATTGCGGGTAAATGCTTTACCAATCCGTTTAAACAAGGTGTGACAATAGTTAGTGGTTCTACTGGAAAAACATTTAGCGGCCCGCAAGGTGGATTATTGCTGTGGGATGATGAGAAATTAACTACGCCAATAGCAACAACAGTTTTTCCTAATTTCGTAGGCACTTACCAATTAAATAGAGTAGCAGCACTGACACTAACTGCCTTAGAGCTGCACCAATATGGCGAAGCTTATATGAATCAAGTTCTATGTAATGCGAAAGCTTTAGCCACTCATTTGGATGAGTGTGGCATTTCTGTTTTTGCTAAAGAAAAAAATTACACCGAAACACATCAAGTTTTAATTAACGTTGAAAAATATGGTGGTGGATTTAGTGCTGCTTGTCGCTTAGAAGCATGCAATATCATCGTCAATCACGTTTCAATACCTGGTGATGATAAACCTGTACAAGGAATAAGATTAGCCACTACAGAGCTGACTCGCCGAGGTATGCAAGAGGAACAAATGCAACAAGTTGCTCGGCTTATTTATCGAGCATTAGCAACAGATGAGCCTGCAGAATATATAGCGATAGATGCGAGTCAATTAATCCAGGAATTTCAAGGAATTTATTTCTGTTAAATAATAATAGGGATCACAACAATGATTTACATTCTAATGACAGCAATTTTATTAAATATTATGCCTGGCCCCGCTATGTTTTATGTGATGCAGCAAACATTAAGTCGTAATTCACGGGCCATTGCACTCTCGATTATTGGTATTGAATTTGGGACAATATTTCATATTATTTTATCGCTGGCAGGCTTAACGGCAATTCTTGCTGAGTCAATTTTATTTCAACGAGTTTCAAAATATGTTGGTGGTTGTTTCTTGATTTATCTTGGGGTATCCCAATTGATAAAACCTAAGAAACCAGGTTTTTCTCCAACTCAAAGCTCAATATTTTTAAAAGGTACCATTATCAATGCCCTTAATCCTAAAATTATTCTTTTTTTTATGACCATACTGCCGCAATTTATTAATTCTAATAACAATTATTCTACTAAACATCTTGTTTTATCTGGATTTATATTCGCTTTCTTGGGGGGGATTGCAAATATCATTCTAAGTTTAGCTGTAAATATGTCTCTTAAATCAGTGCAAGACACAGCTAAAATATTCATCATTATAAAATGGCTAACACAAATCATCAGTTGTTTATTTATTTTACTAGGCGCTGCTTTAGTATGTATACAATAAAGTATAGTAAGGCAGAATCCTATCTTTCGTTATGGCTGGAATAATTCTAATAGAGTTTTTAAATAATATTTAACAATTTTGTCATATTTTCACCAAATAGATCTAAGTGTATTAAGATGATAGCTTTTGTTGGTAAGTTTCCATATTCATATTTTACAATTTTAGTTTGGCTCTATAAGGAGCAAGCAATACAATGGCATGTAATTTGATCGTCTTAGGCGTCATATTAATACAACGTTGAAAATATACTTTTAATTTTTAAATTAACCGAAATTAATATTCATTTTCCTTAATTTAAACTATTTCTATTATATAGGTATTAAAATAAAAAATTTAAATAAGTGGTGTATGTAGACAAATAAATCCATCTATCTAAGAATCAACTTAAGTTATTTTTATAATTTTCCTCTTTAGTTAATATTTTTTTAATTAAGAATAGAGACTCCAAGTGTTTATTTGGAAGTGCTGTTTTAAAAAAGAAATTTTTTCTCTGATCCTGAGCTTCTTTTTCAAAAGACGTTATCAATTGTAATAGCGCTTCGTTATCTGGTTTATTCGGCATTGCTTCTAATTTTTAATGATTAACTTGCTTAATACTTTATTATCGATTTTTAAAGCTAATGATTCTCGGAACGTGTCTCTTAGAATAAACATGATACGATGGTATGGTAGCAGTGACTGATAAATGCGGCCTACATTGACATCAGGTGGTAACAGATATTTTAGTATATTCATCTTTCTTTTACTATTAAGAATAAAAATTTGGAGTGTAATAGGGAAAAAATAAACAAATATTTTAAATGAGAGTATGAGGCTTCAAAAAATGTTTCCTCTAGCTCTTTGAGGGATATATGTTATTTCTTACTCAATTAAAAAGTGGGGTGGCTAGAAGATTGCTCTAGTATTTAAACAAAGCATAAGAAAAATCAAAGGTTACAATTAGCAGTACTTGATACTGCTAATTTTATTGATCCTATGGATTTATCTGGCTACGCGAAATAATAATCCTACTTTTGAAGGCATTTTTGATTAAGCTTAATAACAGATTATTAATTAATATTAACAATATGTTGTACTCGTTTAGATAACCCTACATCACATTTTGAATAAAGATAATAGCTAAAACTACCTGATGTGCCTGGTAAACTATTATCTGTATAAGAAGTGGTTGAGCCACTCCATAAAAAACTGTCTTTATAATTATTTACTTGAAATTGGTTAATAGGAAGAGAGTGCTCTGGCTTTTGCCAACTTAAGGTGATTGATTTCTTGTCAGTACTATAAGTTGCACTAATGTTGGTAGGAGGTAGGCATTGGGAAGATGATGTTACCCGTTTAATTTTATAGATAGGCGGGTTCCGTTGTTCAGATATGGTATAATAGTTCCCAGCCTCATCATAAGTCACTGCTTCCCCTTGCGGTTCCGAGGGTGCAGGTACAGACACTAAAGGCTCTTGTGTAAAGCGGATGACGTCCTGTTCTTTTAGTTTCCTAACTTCATAGATAGCTGAAGAAACTCTAATTAATAACCCTTCACCATCACGACTCATATCAGCGCTGGTCACAGTCGACAAAGGAAATCTCCCTAGATATTGCAAATAAGCAGTAGATCCAGAAGTATCCATTGTTTGGAATTCAAAAAATTCCGTGTTTGTTGCTTTCGTTATAATATAAAGTTTTTGAGTTTGCTCATTAAACATTAATGCTTCTGCATTATTTTTAGTATTATTAGGATAAGCAAATTTTATCTTTTTAACAACGGCATCAATATTTTTGCAACCAGAAATCCCGTTAAGGCTAGGTTCGGGTAATACGTTGATGTAATAGGAACTTCTAGATCTGCCATTATCACCAATGTCTGCTAAAAAGAGTGTTTCCACGCCTTGATAATTTCCTAAAGCGATATCCTCAATATCTACATTAGAAGCGCCTTTCATATTAATTTTTGCAGTACAGCTACCATCGGTTAGATTTATGCCATAAACTGTTGCTGAACCCCCACTATCATTATGTATCCATGCAATGCCTGGGTTCTTTTTACTCATTACTAAACCCGAAGCTTCTACTATTGCAGAGTAATTAACGGTTACTAATTTTACCGGTTTTTCATAAATAGGAGGCAATGTATCTGCGACAGTGAAAGAAGAAAATAAAACGAGTAACCCAATTTGCAATTTTTTCATGTAAATCCTTTTTATTTAATCAATCTTAGATAAGTGAATTTGCACCCTATTTAACTCTAGGGTCTGTTGACAATTGCTATTTACGCCTACATCCCATGGCTTGTCCACGGGATCCAGTATCGATCTTAATATTAAAGCGCTCTTGGCCTATTTAAGATTTAATAGAGCAACTTGATAACACACCCGAGGTAGAAAAAATTGAATTGTTAACATACCCTAGCATTCAATAAATTTTAAAAGAGTTCTTATCTTAAGATATGTCTTGTGAGTAATTTGTATGGTTTATTATTTCCTAAAAGAATATGCTTTAAATAGGTTGGGTTGTCAATATTATTTATTATTTTAAAAGTGAAATAATAAGAGTTATCTTTTCCTCATTTCTCTTTAAATTAAGGATAATTTAAAGAGAAATGAGGTTTATTAAATATTTTCTTTTTTAAAAAATTATGGGCAATTAATTAACCCAACTTATTTTGCAATGTAGCATTATTTAGCTCTCCTTTCTGAACTTCAAGTTGAGGTGGGGAAAATAATAGCATTCCTCTATAATTTGTATAGAAATTTTTAGGATTAGTAGGCAAGCTCACTATATTTTCTAAAGTGTATGATTTAGCAGGTTTTTTGCTAACTCTACTAGCAAATTCTTTTGCTAATGAATGAACAGTTATTTTATTTTCCAGTTGATTAAATATGGATTTAAATTGAGTAAATTCTTGATCGAAGTAATCAGATGATTTATTAGAAAAATCTTTGCTAATGTTTTCCTTAAACCAAGAAATTACTTGCTCTTCAATAGCCGATATAGGTAGCGAAGTTTTTTGAGCATAAGTTCTAAGTAAATCATCATAGCTGTTTGCTAAGCTACCCATTTCTTGAGTATTACTAAAATGTAAGTCATTTACGCCCAAATACAAAAACCTTGCTAAGCAAAGTTGTCTTAATAGCCAGTCTAAGGGCATATTATTATGTACAACAATCACTGAAATATTTTTAGCACCATTGTTCTTGAGGTTCGTAATGGCTTGGCAAAGCGTACTTCCAGTTGCTGTTTCATCATCGGTAATTAGATATTTATCATAGGCATTAATACCAATATCGCCTACATTTAAATTATTAATAAGAGCACTATCATCTTGATGAGAATCTCGTTGTTTTTCTCCTAAAATACGTGATTCAGATAATTTCTTACCTAATATATTTTGTAAATGTAAAACAAGTTCTTTTGTCCGTTTGGTAGCGCCAGCGTCAGGTGTTACTAAACGTAATTGTCCTTTTGTAGCCTCTTTAGATTCATTAAGCCAATCGGTTGCCAATTGAGTTGATATACTAATAAGGGCTGGAACCGCTGTGCCTTTTATTTTTTTTCCTGTATAAGTTCCCGACATCGTATGGTTATCGTGACATTCTGCAGTAATAACTTGGTTTACGCCTGCTGCCTCTAATAATAAGCCATTTTGCTGTACATAGGCGCCAGTTTTTCCTTTGGGATTATTTTCAGCTTTATCAGAGCGAGCATTAAATTGATAAGGATTAATGAAATTAATTTTTGCAGCCCCTCGTAGATGGGCTTGCCTGGCAATCATTGCTGCTTCAAAGAAGTAAGCCGAAGCACCATTTTTTTGATACTCAGCTATTGCAGCAGGGTTGTCAGGATTAGGCCGAGTTGATTGCACAATAGTTACTACCGAGCCAGCAATGTTAGCCTCACTAGGAATTGTAGCCTTATCACCTTGTCCTTCTGTAAAATAAAGTTTAACTTTTTCTCCCTTTAGACGAAGTTCAGCTGCTATTTTTTCTGCTAAAGGCCTATTTGCTTGACAGCAAAGTAGTATATGCGTTTGTTCTTGTTCAGGAATATGAATAGAAGAAGCTGTATTGTAGAAATGATCAAGCAGGTTACTGTGATTTAAATTAAGCTTGGACCAAAGCTGATTTAAATAACTTCTACGAGTAAAGTGCATTACTTGCGAATCAATTGTTGCGGTATTAAATTGTTCGTTTGGTAATTGCAAATAATTTAATAATTCGTTTTTATTAAGTTGATAGGAAAGGTGATTAGACCTGGGTTGCTCAGATATTATAAGTGGTATTGTTGCATTTATATTAGTCTCATCTAAAATCCCTTGATAGTTTTTATCATAAAAATAAATTTTATTAGCACCACTTGCCTTAAATAACTTCGTAAGCAATATATTGAAATCATTAGGACATAAAATTGGATGAAACTGTTCAGGGAGCGCAATCGTAATTTTTTCAGCGCCTTGTTCGTAGGCACAGCGGCAAAGTTGCAGTGCTTCATAAAGTAAGGCAAGAGGTGAATAATTGGCGTGTTGTACACCAACATGAATATTAATATTTTCGCCTGTAATTTCAATATCAGGAGAAATAATAGCAAAGGGATCGCCAGTGGAAAAAATCTTAAAACTATTACGCGCTACTTTTTTAGGATCAATTTTCCAAGTCTGGACTGGGCAGCCCTGATTATAAAAATTAATGAATTTGCTAGATATCAATTCGTCACTGGTTTTAAAAAAGATTCCTTTTTTAGCAAATTTATTTTTTGATCTATTATGATTAAGTGTTAAAAGTCGACTTATATCAAATTGCTGGGCTTCAACACTAGTTTGTTTGGAAGGACTCATATTTACCTCTTAGTTATTCTGAAGAACTTCATAATAATTGGATCTAAGAGGATGAACACTCCGTCTTAAATACGGGGGTCAATTAGCTATCGCAAACAAACTAGATGCTAAGTTGGTACTTAATGTATTAACTTATATCTAAAACTTTTTGGATCATTTCACGCTTAGTACAAGTTTCTAATTTTAATTTTACGTGATTAATATATTCTTCTACAGTTCTATGTGAAATAGCAAGTTTCTTAGCTATTTGTTTAGCTGTAAAACCTTTTACAGTAAATTCAAGGCATTCTTGCTCTCTGGGGGTTAATAAGACATTACCTAGATTTAATTTTAGTGCTTGACTATCTTCTGAATTATTTTTAGGCAATAAGCCAATATCAGTTAATTGAGTGATAGCATTAGCTAATGAATGTTCGCCTAAAACAATAGATATCCCTAAAGTGCCCTGTAATCGATATGCAAAATTATAACAAGGAAATTTAAAGGATAAGAATTGTAGTGATTTACCATCTAGACGTGTATTAAATTCATCAAAAATTTTAACTGATTCTTGTTTTAAAGTTGATGCGCAGTTATCTAATAACTGCTTAGCACTTGCCATTGAGACAGCAAAAATGGTTTTACCTATTGCATGACTTGATGAATTAAAACCACAAATAGTTGCGCCTTCCTCATTGATTTTCACTGTAGCGCCCTTTACATCAAGCAGGTAAACACTATAAGGAAGTGCAAATAGTTCAGCTAGATTGATTAACAAATCACTATTTTTATTATTTTTATTTTTTACGTCATAAAGCAGCAATCCATTTTGGTATTTTGTAATGCCGATATTAGCGGGCTCAATTGATTCTGCAAAATAAGGTTTCACCTTTCTCTCCCGTAATTAACGCGGGGAAACAAACTGATTAAAAAGTATTAGCATTCTAACAATTAAAGATAGTGAGGTGAACATGAAAATTATTCTATTAGCAGGCGGTCCTGGTAGCGGTAAAAGTACACAAGGACTAGCGTTAACAGCTATTAATAAAAATTTTATTCATTTATCCTTAGGTGAAACTGTACGTCAACTTCTAAAAGATCCAAGTCATCTTATTAGCAAACAATATGCTACCAGTATTAGCCAAGGCCATTTATTACCTGATGAGATAATTCAACAAATTTTAGCTGAGGAATTAGCGAAACCTAACTATAAAGATAAAGTTGTTTTATTAGATGGCTATCCGCGAACACTTTCACAATACGAGGCTCTTAACAAAATCTGGGGAAAGCCCGCTGGTATAATTCATTTAGATATAAATGAAGAGATGTTGGCAGTACGTATGCAATCACGTAATAGTTCACGCGCTGACGATAATGATGATGCCATTAAACAGCGCTTAAAATTTTATCAAGAAAATACCAAACCTGTATTGGAGAAAATTAAAAAAGAATTAGGGAAGGATAGTATTACCATCGCTACTAATGACTCTATACATGCAACAAGTATTTTTATTTATTCGCAGTTACAAAGAATAAAAGAAATTCATCCCTTATTAGAGAAAGATCAAGTATCTCTGCAAAAACCAATTTCAACTAGCATTAAACCAATTGGTTTATCTTCTTTATTTATGCAATGGTGGCATACTGGCCTTGAATATAGTTCTATTAAAGCTGTTCAAACTCAATATCAAACTCAAAACTTCTCATTTTCTATTTTTAATAAACAGGTATTTTATTTAGAAACGCCTGAAGAAATAAAAAAAGTTCTTACAGGAAAAAGTCACTTAGGAAATGTCTATCGTCATTTCTCCCAAGCTGCTCAATTAAAATATGACTTTGTAGCAACTGATAGCGGTGATTCTCATTCCTATCAAAACAACAATCAAATTAACGTATGGAAATTAATTCATAATGCTTTTGGCCAGGTATTAAAAGGTGATCGTCAGTGCATAGAGCATTTAACTGATAAGCACTTAAATAATACTTTTTTTGCTAAAAAAGTATTTGAATTAGACACGACTTTCGATGATTTTTTCTGTGGGTTCTGGGCTGAATATCTATTCGGCCAGGCAATATCGCTTGAGAGTTATCAGCAAAATCGAAATCAATTACTAACTGTTATGAGACAATGCTTTTACAATAATTATTATAAAAGTTTAGATCCAATCGGATTAACTACCTGGGTTTACAGTTACTCAGTTAATAATCTATTGACAGAAGCTAAAAAAACGATTCAAACATTTATTAAAAATTCCTCAGCTGATTCAATGGTAAAACGTTTTGAAGATGCCTTATTAAGGATTAATGAGCAAGAAAAGCTAGGATTAACGAAAGATAAAATTGCTGAAATTCTTAATGATTGTGTATTTGATTTAATATTTGAGCCTGATTTTCTAGAAAATGTGATGTATGAAGCCTTAGCATTTGCAATTAAAGAAAATGCAGACTTACACGATCCTGCTGTTCGTGAAAAGGTTTATCAACAGGGGATGAATAAGGGTTACCTTTTCCCTATCCGTTCAAGAATTTTAGATGAAGCGGTTACTTTAAATAATGATAGTATTCTTCCTGCTGGTAGTGCGGTATTTTTAGATTTAAAAACAGCAGGGCTTTATCATTCAACGGGTGCAAGGCGCTGCGTTGGTCAAACTTTTACCTATCATTTTAAAGAACATTTTTTTAAGCAGCTTGAATCGGTTGAATTTAAAGTTAAAGAAGTTACCGAGCCTTTTGAAAGACAATCAGGAAATGAGAATGTGCCTATTTCCTCTGAACGCTTGAAGGTGAGTTGGCATTTAAAAAGAGATGAAGCAATGCGTCACATGCCACATCATACTTATAAAGGCAATAAATTTTTTGATGTCTTGAGTTTGCAAGAAAATGTGGGTTTAAATCAAAAAATCACTAAGCAGCTTTCATTAAAAATACAACACTTTGTAGAAAAAAATAAAATCTGTTGGCAGGATTTAGTAATAGTTAGCCCCGAGGTTCGTGGTATTCCTATTGCTGCTCAAGTTGCTGATCGCTTAATGTTGCCACTTTTTGTTATCCGTAAAAAAGGCAATAACAAAATGGCTGAAGAATTTGTTCAACTGCAATCTTTTGATAAAGGGTATAGAGATAAGGATACCGTTGAATTGCCTAATGAAAAAATAAAAATATTAGCAGGTAAAAAAATAATTTTTATAGATGACGGTTTAGCAAGTGGTGGAAGTGCTAATGCCTGCGTTCAATTACTAGAAAAGCAGTTAGATAAAGAGTGTCAACCTGCCAAAGTAGTAATGATCTTAGCGGCCCTTCAACATGATTATGTTAAAACAACGCCAAAGCTATCTGAGCACCGAACTGTTAAAACCTTGTTTGATTGTCGCTCTAAAAAAGATAGTTCTGAGGTAGATAAAATTAACCAAATAGTAGAGATGAAATATGCTTGATGGTTTATTATTTAACTATTTTTTCTCTATAGCCAGGATTACTTTCCATAAAATAGATTACCTGTATAGGTAGTTATTAAAGGAATAGAAATAACTTAACTTTTAGAAGATGGGTTGTAAAAAATAAGTGCACATCAATATAATTTGCAATAAAATGCACTCACAAAAATTAAGGGAGATACAGTATGAGATTATTTTCACATATTGCTAATTCAAAAACAAAGAGTAGATTTGCTAGCTTTGATTTAGCATATGTTTTTAAATGTTGAGCTGAATTAGGGTTAGTTAGATCATTAAGCGTAAATCAACAAATTTATGTGAGTCGCTGCTGACAGTAACAATTCGAGCATGGCTCGAAGCTTCTAATAATGGCAGCAATTGTGCAGTTAAAGTAAATGTTCCCAGGTGGTTTGTACCCATTATTAACTCAAATTTATCTCTTGTTTTTTGGCCAGGACTAGTGTTTAAGATAGCAGCATTATTAATTAAAATATCAATTCGATCATAAGATTTTTTAATATTGTTACAAAAATAATAATGGAAGCTAAGCTAGATAAATCTAATTCTTCGATTTTAATATCTGCCAGGGGAATAAACTTTTCTATATTGTTCTTTGCGTTTTGTGCTTTTTCTAAATTTCGGCAAGCCATAATTACTTTACTACCTCGGACTGCTAAGGCACATGCTGTTTCATAACCTAAAACACTATTAGCCCCAGTAACAATCGCTATTTTACCAGACAAATTGGGAATATTTGCTTCGGTCCATCGCATTTGCTTAATTCCTATAAATGAAAATCAAACAAAACTATATAAAAAAATATGTGATAAGTAAAAATTTTCAAAATTCATTTTTTAAATTAATAACTTAGTTTAATATCCACTTTTTTAAAAACAACTAAGGATTAGTCATGTCAAAACTTGAAGTTTGCGGTATTAGTTTTGGAGTTGGAGCTGTTGGCGGCGGTGTAATCGGTGGCGCTACGGGTATAGCACTTGGAATTTGGGCTTGCGTTGAATTCGTCCAACCTGCCTTGGCTGGCGTTGATGGGATTAGTGAAAGCGGAGCAAGTGCAATTACAGCTGCAATTGCTTTATTGGGTGGTTTAGAAGCCACCTTTGGCCTAGGTGTATGCGCGGGCGGTGCAATAGGTGCAATTTTAACACCTGTTGCTACAGGTGTCGCATACTGTGCAAGTAGTGTAATTGAAAATACTAAATGCCCAAGTTTTACTTTTTTTGGTAAGAAAAGTAAAGCTCAAGAGTCAATACCTGCTCCAGAGGTAACAGGATCACAGTTGGCTGTATAGTCATTTAAATTTACAATTTTTTATCTTAGAGCTATGCGGTTTAAATACCTTCAATAAACTTAGTTAGATTTTTACTTATAATTGGAGTGGATTTGCACCCTATATGCACCTTGTTAAAGCAAGAGTAGGTTGGGCCACTTGGCCCAACATTTACTCCTTAAAATAACCAAGAGGCAGCTTTTTTCAATCTCTTAAGTTTACTGTAAAAAACAAGGGGCACCAAAATGCATGATAGTTTTATTCAATTGAGGTTGAAAAGACCTGCTAGTGTGATAGAAAGCTTGAGGGCGATTCCATTTCTTTATTAATATATCCCTATATATCTATGAACAAAATAATATTTCATTTTAATAGGTTAATAATATATCTAATACAATGGTATGTATGCTTATATATCCATTTATAATGAATTTGCACTCTGTAAAAATTGAAGAGCTTATGTGTTTAGAATTAGTAATTGTAAAAAAGTTAAAGTAAATTAATTTCAGTAGCAGTAATTACCCCCCCCCATCGCCTTATAGATATACATCTATGAAATTAAACATTTTTCTCCCACTATTGAGCAGGAATTATAGGTTAATTATGGTATTAATTTATACATACTATATTTATTATATAATTAAAGTATAAATAATTGACAATAAGAGTATTTATATGCCTAGAAATCACACCGTTGTTGGAAATCAAGAATTATTCAAGAGGTGGTCGGAACAAAAAAATCAATGGGAAAAAATTTTTGATGGAAGTATAAATGAGCTAAAAGCAAACGACCTTGCCGAATTAATAAAATCGTGAAGTGATTTTATAAATACAACTAAAATTATTGTTGGAAATAGGACGCACATTGCAGGTAAAGAATTGCATATATCATATGCTAAAGTATTTTTACAAAAAGCTGCACTCTTTTTTGGTGTAGAGTATTCTGATAACGATGTGTCTTTACCATTGTCAAGTCAGCTAACAATTGAATTACTTAAAGCCTCAGCTCGCCCAGTGGTTAATTTTAGAAATCCTCAACTTTATAAATGCCTATAGGAACGAATATATGAGCTAAGAAAGTCAAAGGCTGAAACTTATTTAGAACAAAATCCTAAAATTTTTTCCAAAAATATAAATTTTATTAAAATTACTGAAATTCAAAATAATATTAGAAAAAATATTGACGAACACGCTGAGCTTCAGCCGATTCTGGATGAAATTAACAAGGTCATTCAAGAATCAAAATTACAATGGATAATGCATGAGCAGTCGAGTATAAAAAAAGAAGAAAAATCCACATTAAAATGTCAAGTTGAGTTAAATTGTTTAAGTCAAATAGAAGCCATATTGAGTAGAAATTTGAAAGATAAACAATTAAAAGAACCTAAGGTAGTTGCAGATTGTAAGCAGGACCTAGTGAAATTTACCTCTGAAACATATGAATCTAATTTGAAGGAAATTTTAAAAAAAATTGAAGAACATTCATATAATTTAGGTATAGGAGGAGGTAGTGAAGGATATTCGCATAGTGCTTTTAGAATAAGAAATATTATTAAAGAAGCGTTGGATGACGTGAATAAAGGAAAGCTTATTTCACATAGTAAATATTCTCGAATAGCATTCGATGTAGAATGTGAATTAACTGGAAAGTTAAAAGTAACGAAAGGAGTTACATTTTTTGGTTGGGGTAAGCGAACTGCTTCAACAGTCAACTTATATAACGATATCCTAACTTCCTTTTTTCCTATCATTAAACTTCAACATGCATCTAAACCACCTATGGAAAAGAGCTATAAAGATACAGGCTACCATATTGACGAAACCAAATTTACCAAAGGGTAATATTTAAATTGGTATTGATCTTATTTCATCCATATAAGAATATAATGAGTGTAATTTTAATTATATCGCATGTATTAAGTCCACGATTGAGAGAAATTCTTTTCTAATATATTCCTATATACAACCATGCGTAAAATGTCATTAAATTGCAAGCGCTTAAGTTAGCATTAGATGCACTGGCGTATACACTCATGTTAGCATTTACAATAAATTTGCACTCCATATGCACTCTAATATTTAACAGTTTAATATTTTTTGATGTTTAAAATAGTGTGGAAATTGAGGCATGCACTTAGTTTTATTTAGAGACCGAATTGCAAGCAAGAATTAATAGCTCCCTTATACAAAAATTAATACCTAAGGAGAAAATATATGATGTGCGTGATGGGCATTTAAAAGGGTTTTTAATTAGAGTTTATACTACAGGAGTATGACTTATGTATGCAAATATAAAAAGGGTAGACGTATTAACCTTGGCAGATTAGGTGTAATTACACCAGCACAAGCCTATAAAAAGCAATGGAACTTTTAAATAATAAACATACGGGTATTGGGCCAATGTGCCAAAAGGGAATAAATAAACCAAAAACATTTACTAAAATTGCATTTTAAAAATACACTCTAAAAGGGAATTGCCATTTAAAATAATATAGAAGGAAGTGTAATTAATAAATGTTGTATTGATTATAATTTATCTTTCAAAACCTAATGGGTTAAGCCATTGTTAATTTTTATTGTTAACAATGATAGCTAAATTAACGCGTCAAATTAAATCACTCTTAAGTTTCTTTGAGACTAATTCTGACACTGATATTGACAATTGAATAACTTTATTTGAAATACAGCTTAATAAATGACTAGGATACTTACTTAATTAGCGAGAACAGTAAATAGCAGTAGAATTTCCAAAATTCAAAATAGTAATTATCCAGCAAAGTTAAGTTTATAGCTAATATAACTAATTAACTGAAAATAAGTTAACTAATTATATAAACAGACTAGTTTTCATGAGATTTCCTTTGTTTTAATTTAAAGTGTATACTTCTATTAAAACTGGAAACTCTTTCTGTTTAAAGTAATATATCCGATTACATTAAAACTAAAGCACGTCAAGTTTATATCTGGTACATTTTGTTATGCTGAATGCTTTTATACTCCTACTTTACCATTCTACATCCTTGTAATTCCTCATTTAAGACGTTTAATTGTTCGAGCTTAAGTTGTTGTATTATCGTGTGAGCCCGAGAAGGTAGTTTGTCCTCATAATCTTTCATCTTCTCCATAGACTTAAACAAACTAAATTTAGTTAAGAGTTGATCTGTACGTCCATATCTTAAGCCTGTGAAAGAGAAACCTACTTTATTGGCTTCTGCCAAGATTTGATCTAAATTACGGCCTGTATCATCTACCATGACTATATTATATTTTACGCCTAAGTAGGCTAAAAATGCCGATAAACATTTTCCTTTGTTTGCGCCGTCACAATAGATTATTCCATTTTTATAAAAAGGTTTTCGAGTTGGATCGCCAACATCTAATTCAATAACTTCATTACTGAGAGTTGTGAAACTAATTCCTACCGATTTTAATTGCGCTTCTGTTATTTCTGATAAATTGACACCGCGTGCAGTTAAACCCATGATGGGTAAACCAACATCCTTAAGTACCTTTAGGACTATAGCCGTTTTATCTTCAACAGATTTAACTTGGATAACAGTTTGGAGTAAGTCACAAAGTTCTATGGTAAGTTGTCTTGCTTTGTTTGCATCAGTTAAAACCTTTGACCCATAGGAAAATACTTCAGCAAACCACTTATCACTAGCTAAACCTTTTACTCTTGTCGGTCTAATTAAAGTGTTATCTAGATCAAATGTCCCTAGCGTATTAAAAGAACAGTACTTTAATACATCTCTTATCTCATTACTTTCTACAATCAAATTTTCTTTTGTTCTGTCTTCGCTCATATTAGTACCAAATTTAACTATTAGGCGCGCTATATTATCAAATGTTATTAATTTGATCAAAAAAAGATGTTTATTGTCTAATAAGGCGTATTTTAATCCATTATGTAAGCTTAAGCTCTGTGAAATCTTAGAAATAATTTAGAAGATGCTCATTACAACTGATAATGAGAGATGTCCACTTTTTAAGCTGCAATAATAAATCAATAATCTATAAATCTACCTGTTTATTAGTCTTTAGTTGGAATAAATATAAAGGGAGTAGGGACCCACTTGCAGTTGCTACAAGGAAGAAAGTTTTATACAGTTGATAAATATTATCCCTAATCTGAGAAGAACAAACTTATTAATTAAGTAATGAAACATTCAATTTGCACCTTATAATAGGAGAAGCAGGGGAGAAAAAAAACGTAAGTGTTTGATTGGTGGCTATGGGTAGACTCGAACTACCGACCTCAGCATTATGAAGGCGACTTAGATTCTTTTATGGTAAATCTACATGTACATCATGAATAAAATATGTATTTATTTCAATAACTTAAGAAAATATTTAATACATTGGTATGTATTCTTATATACCCATTTATAATGAATTTGCCCTCTATATGCACTCTTGTATTATTGTTAATTCTGAAAAGATCATACTACCTCTTTAAAGAGGTGAAATAAAATTTATTTTAAATTACTTGGGAATAAATAGAAAAAGCTAATTAAGGCTTCGCACTAAGGCGATATAGTAAAGCCGCCTTTCGTTGCTAAGAGCATAAAATCAACCGATTGAAAAAATAGATTTTCTTAGAGATTTAAATAAAAGCATTTAGCAAATAAAACCTTATAAAATTAGGTTAGTTTCTTCTGGACTTGAGCTGCATATTCCTCATCTAAAGATTCTAATATTTCTTTAATTACTTCTATTGTTTTTGAATGTTTTTTGTCTTTATTTTTATTGAGATAATCAAGTAAGCCCTGAACAGAGCTTATGCTTGAGTTTTCTATAAGTTTTTTCATCTTAGTAATGGAGGCACTATATAATTTATAATAAATTTTTTTAAATAATTCAAATAATATATCATGGGGCATTTCTTTAGATAAATTTTGGAATCTTTGAAAAATAGCTGTGTTATTAATCTCAGCATTTTGCTTAGAAAAGACCCCGTATATTAATCTTGTGGAGCTAGTCGTGGGGCGATGGGCAGCATTTAAATTATTAATTTTTTCTAAAATATCAGAAGCTAATATCTGTATTTTTCCTAGCCCTAGATTCATGGTTCTATCGTTTATAATATCAATTAATTGATTAATATAAGTAATTATGTCTAGCGCTTTTTTGTAAATATTTATGCGATCTTGTGGTTCAGATGTTTTTGCTTGCTTCAAATAATTTTTAATCAGCGCTTCATGACAAGTAATAAATCTATGGCACAAATGTTTAAAGTTCATAGAAGGCCAGGCAAAGGGCAACTCTTTAATTTCTGGAGGTATTCCTTCTTGCAATTGTTTAGGCTGTAACTGAAAGATGCGAGCGTTTGGATAGTCATCATAGTCTAATGATTTATAGAAATAATCAATAGCCTCTTGATAGAGAAAGGTAGCTTCTTGACAGTCAGCGGCATCGTATTTTTTTCTTCCTTCTTGGAGGGCATGCTCATATAATTTGTTATAGATATCTTTTAAATCAAACTGGCTATCTTGCTTTGTTTGTGTTTCAAATTGGTTAGCTAATGCTATTATCTGTTTACATATCATAGGATCACACCTATGGAAATTATATACATCTCTTATAACTCGATTAATTAGACGTTTGATTGAAGTGTTTAGTTCCTTGGGAATGGGGTCTATTTGTGCCCTAGTTAATTTACCAAGGATAATTCTTAGATGGTTTAGAAAGAAAGAGATATTGTCATTGCTAATGTCTTTATTCTGAGAATAGGCTCTATTAGCAGCTAAAATCATTAATTGTGCTGCCTTGATATGGTCTTCTCTTGATGGGTCTTGAATTAATACAATTAAGCTTATGCTTTTTGATAAGATATAATTATATATTTTATTAGAATAATTATTATCTAAGAGATTAATTTCCAAAAATTTCAATATTGTGTCGTAGTCGGCTACTGATAATCTTATATGAGAATCAACATTTGAGTGCGGCTTTTCTAAAGCTATTAAATTCTCAATTTCTTGCATTTTTTTAAGTATAACTTGTAGTTGTTCTATAATTTGAGGCTGAATTTCAGTAAGCTTATGCAAAGGAGCCTGGTTTAATGCTAATAAACTGTTAGTAATAGTTTTCCTTAATTGAGTAAGGTTATACACTAAATTAATTTTTGCTGCTATCTCTGCTCCTTCTTTAGTTTGCTCTAAAATTGAAAACTTTCTTTTTCTTGTAGTCTCGGTTTTAAGAGAAAGAGGGAGGTTTTGTTGATTTATATAATCATCACGTGCTGCTTGTAACAACTCTTGTAGATTTCCGATAATATTTTCATCGTGAATGAAATTGCTAATTTGTCTACCGCCACCTTTAATATCTTCCAATAATAGATCTGGAATGTTTGAATTCATGCCCGCTTTAAGCTTAGGTAAATTTATAGATAATTGTCGTATTAAAGTCATATTTCCCCTAGGATTTGTAACTCCCTCGTTTACGCGTCTTACAAAAGAATAAAGGGATTCAGCTAAATCCTTATATGTATCTTTCTGCACTGCACTAAGTAAATATTTATAAAAATCCACGACTGCATCAATAGTTAGGGATTCATGAATGACTAATTCATTTTGGTCTTCATCAACATTAGGCATAAAAATACTCAAAAATCTTACTACATAGGACAAAAATATATCATACCATATATTAATTTTTCAATTTAAGGGTGGTTTTACGGGGCGAGGGTTATAAAATTATTAACTATTGAGCTTAAGGAGCAAATGTAGTCATCCAGGTTTTAGTTTTACTACTCCCTGTTAAATACTTATGTGATAAAATACGTTCTTTGGATATTCACCCTAGTTTTTATTAGCTGTTTTAAAATTAATTGAGAATTTGATACTGAAAACCTTGCTTATGCTGACCTACTTCAAGTAGATAAAATATACTAAAATTGCATTCTACCTGCACCCTAAAAGAAAGTTGCAGCTTAGAATAATAAGGTAAATGCTTGATCAAATGGTGGCTATGCGTAGACTCAAACTACCGACCTCAGCATTAAGAGGGCTGAGACACTTATATGGGTAATATATTCCTATGTACATAGAGAATAAAAAATATTTATAATCAATGGGTTAACAAAATTTTATCTTGCATCACTATACTTCAATGTACTAGCTTGTCTAACAAAAATGCACCCTAAATGCACCCTGTAAAAATAAGCTATTAATTTAACCATTTAAATTATTTTGATATATAGTTTGGATTCTTTGTTTAATATTAGATTGGGCTCATAACATTATGGCTTAAATAGTTCTAATAGGATTTTTAAATAATATTCAATATCATGACTATATTGTTCCCAAATAGACCTAAATGTATTAGGAGGAAAGTTTTTATTAGCAAGGGTAACTCCTTGTTTTAGTGAAATATTTCCAATAATAAGCGGGCAAAAATCATTTAGTTTACATATAGCAAGAAATTTTTCTAGAGATTCAACAGGTATGGTAAAAAGGATTTCAAAATCACCATGATGACCAGCTAAAAATACCTCCGCTGGAAATCCATGTTGGTTTGCAGCTTGAATAACTTGGTGATGTAAATAAGTTTTGCTGTTGTTTAATTGGATCCCAACATTATTTATTTTAGCTAGCATTTCTAAAGCATCCATGACTCCATCACTTATATCGATACAGCTGGTAGCAAACGGTGCTACATAATGCATAAATTCTAATGGGGCAATCGGGAAAAACTGAGCTGGTTTATTCAAAAATAAACGATTAAAAGCAAATAAATTACCTAAGCCTACATAACTACTTACACAAATAAAGTCGCCTGGTTTCGCGCCTACTCGTGTTAAAGGTTTTTCACACAGTCCTAAAGCTGTTGCCGAAAGTTGATAATGATTAGCAAAGTTGGTATCTCCGCCTAGTAAAGGTAAATTATAATGTGTACAAGCTTTCGCAATGCCTGCTTGCAATTGTTCAAGATACCTTATTTCTGCTTGTTTACCAGTTTTAACTAATGTCATATTACATAAAATGCCTAAGGGGGTTGCAGCAACTGCTGCTAAGTCACTTGCATTAATAGTCACTAGCATCCATCCAATGTGAAAAGGATCTTCATAAAGCTTCGTTTCTAGCTCTTCACTTAATCCATCCGTTGTTACAGCAAGTATTTTGTTCTCATCTAATCGTAGTAACTCACAATCTGCTTGCCAACAGGTATTTACTTGTCGTGGAGAAAATAGTTGGTTTTTCCGCATGAGTTCTATGAAATTAACTTCACTTATCATAAAATTCCTTAGGAAGTAAGTTAGCGATGATGAAACTATAAAATATGGATTGATCGGTTTCTTGTAATTGCAACTCAAGTTGCCTATTTCGTTTTAAATAGGGCGTCTCAAGAATATTTCTTTTTACTAAAAATTGTCGCTCACAAACAATGGCGTTGGGCTTAGCTACTCGCGTAAGTGCATGCCAAGTCTGATAATACTTATCTTCGGATGTATAAGAACCAAAATCAGATAAACTAAATTTATCAACAGAGTGTGTGGGCAGACTGGCTAGGGCATCTAATAAGTCTTGATCAATATATTCAATAGAATCAATTTTGCTTTTTAATGTCTCATAATATTGTTGCTGCAAATGGAGAGGCAAATATAAATTATCCCAAGTGCCTTTAAATAAAAGTTGTGCAAAATGGCTCTGATTAAATAAAAAAAGAGTACTAGCTTTATCTAAACAACTTTTTATATAGCGATAAATATTAAAATCAGAAGGGACATGTGCATAAAATCCTGGATCGCGTAAGATAAAGCGCCATACAAAGCGATTTGCTGATAATTTAAGTAGAAGCCGCCAAAATACGGAATCCCATTTCTGTTGCCAAAATTGCACTTGTGCTGTTAATTCATTAAAGGTTAGCAACTTGTTATGCTTCTTGCGCCTAACGAGCCCGCTAAGTTGGGCATTTCTTTTAAAATGTTGTTCCCAATTACCCTGGTAAAGAATTCCTCTTTTGATTTTTTGCTTATGTTTATCCCAAAAAATTTGAGAATCCTTGGTTAGCAAACATCTTATTTGATAATAGGTTTTTAAGCGGTTACGACAAGGTAACAGCCCTAAGAAGTGAGCAAATTCAGAATAACTGAGCCCTGTAATAGCTGCTACTTTTAATTTTAACAAATATTGTTGTGCCTTATTGTTATCAATTGCAATAATTTTACTAGGCGATTGCGTTAATAAATCGAGTACACGGGCGCCACTGCCTGTTATACAAAGAACTGTGTCAGTGGCTTGGATATTGAGGGTTACTATTTCTGAGTTTGCATCTTCATTACAAGAAGAATAACCTAATTTATTCATTGATTTAATTTTTATCCTCTAATACCCATATTTTTTCAATAATATTGACAAGGTGTTCTATGTCTTCTTTAGTATGAATGGCTGAAAAACTAATTCGTACGCACTCTTGGCCTTCTTCTACAGCAGGATACTTAATAGTATTAACAAATATATTATTTTTATGAAAATCAAGTGCAACTTTCTCGATATTCATAAAAGGCTTTAAAGGTAAAATTAATATAGCTGAATCCGTATGAGCCTCAATGCCTAATTGCCGAATAAGTTGAATTGCATACTGACAATTTGCTAACAATGTTTGTTGAACGTGTGGTTCATTTTCTAAAAGATCTAAGCCAGCTAATACAGCTGCACACTGCATAGGGCTAAGGCTTCCTGAAAACATGTAAGAGCGAGCAAAGTAACGTAGGTATTCTATAACATCACGATTGCCGCATACAAAACCACCTGTTACGGCAAACGTCTTGCTAAATGTGCCCATAGACAGGCAATTATCCTCAGATACTTTGAAATAATTCATAGTACCTTTCCCTTTATCACCCAGTACACCTGTAGCATGCGCATCATCTAAGATTAGAATGGCTTTATGTTGTTGTGCTTTTAAAATTATTTCTGGTAATTTTGCTAAATTACCTTGCATGGAATAAACACCTTCTATAGCAATAAAACAATCGCCAGCTAAATTAGCTTTCGCTAACTGAATCTTATTATCTAAATCGGCTATATTATTGTGTTCAAAAATATAGAAAGGAATTTTTTTAAGCTTTAAGCCATCAAAGCAAGAGGCATGATGTTTTTCATCTACTATGACGATATCTCTTTTAAATGGTAATGCTGAAAAAAGACCTAAATTAGTTGCATAACCACTAGGAAAAACTAAAGCATCCTCATACCCTTTAAATTGAGCTAATCTACGTTCAAGTTCTGTTAAAAGATAATGATTGCCATTTAATAACGGTGGTCCACCGATACCCACACCGAATTTATTAATGGCTTCATTAACTTTGTTCTTTATATAACTATGATTTGCAAATCCTAGATAATTATTAGAGCCAAACATTAACATATATCGAATCTGGGATTCGAAATTACAAGCAACCTTGACCACTCGATCTGCAGGGGAAAGAATTTTGCGATGAAAAAGGGAAAGACCTGTTTGTTTGAGATTGTCACTGTATACTGCAAAATTTTTAATTCTTTGCTGATAGTTTTGTTTTTGTTGCTGACGGAATAGTTGTTTTAGGCTGATTTTTTCATCATTGATAATACTAGACATTCAATAACCTTTTATTTAAGAGCAGCAGCGTATTGCATTAGCTTTCACTGAAATAGTCGCTGATTTAATTTGTATTAATTCACCATCTAATTCAATAAAGAAAGGTAAAGCTCCATTAAGCTTTACTAAACCATTCTTAATAAGCAGACTTTGATGACGTTTACTTTTATGAAATTTACCCCCTACTAAATAAAGCAATGAAGTAATAAGATGCAGTTTATAAGCTGATGAAGCGATATGCATTGCAAATTCATTTGTAACATGTAGGCCGCCATTGTCATAATATAATCCACCTGCGACATGATTAGATTTAACGATGTGCAAATTACCAAGGTGCTGAATGGGGTATGAGGCTACCTGTTTATTACTATAAGTTGAAATATGGATATTCTTAAGAGGCGAGTAAGTAAAAATTGTTTGAACAATAGAATAGAAAATAGCTAGGTTAGTATTTATTTTTTTTAACCATGAGAGTAGGGTTGCTTGAGTATTAAATAACTTATTTGCTTGGGCACAAAAACCTAGGCTAACATTTAAAAATGCATAGCGAGTATGACTGATTCCATTAGTATCTAAGTAATCAATTTTGAGTAGGTCTCTAGAATAAGCTTTATTGCTATCAATAGCGATTAAATCGTCATTGATAATTGGCTTATGAAAATCATTGCTTGATCCAATTCCAATGGCGCCAAAATAAATGGTTTTTAATTGCTCTTCTGTCAACGTATGTAACAAACAATTTATAAGGCAATTAACCGTTCCATCGCCGCCAGCTGCAATAAAAACTCTTACCCCTTTTTTGAATAGGATGTTAATAAGCTCTATAGAGACTTCTTCTTCAATAATTAGGGCATCTTTAATTGCCTCTATTTTTTTCTTATTAATTAAACGTTGCCATTTTAATAAGCCACGTGCTCCAGCTGCATGTTTATTTAAAAATACAGTGATCATATTTGCGTCTTACAAGGTCTATATTTTAGGGCAATTACAAAAAAAACATAATAGCTCATCATGAATATTAACCAGCTGGGGGTTGACTGTAGAATAAGAGACATCATCAATATTATGTAAGCATGGACAGAAAATAAAATAGGCTTATAAGCTGTATCATCTGTCTTATTTTGATAAAGCAAGATTTGCCCTACGGTATAAACGATAAGAGAAATAAGGAAAACTAATAATGATATGGAGCTTATCGATTGTTCTAAATTAATAATTAACCATGTGCTACTTAAAGCTGCAATCGCAAAAAATGTACTAATATGACAGGAAATTTTTCGGCCATAGACCACTGGTAAGGTATTATATGCAGTGCTTCTATCAGCCTCTATGTCTTTAAAATAACCTACGAGAACAAAATGGGCATAAGCAAATAATACAGTGAGTAAAGTGAGTATAATATGCTCGTCTTGCCAGGCTATAGGCTTAAAGGATTGATATCCAAGCACATAAAGCGCTGCTACAATCCAGCCATTATAGAGTGGGCCGCCCCAAAATCGACGCTTAAAATAGGTATAAGTCATTAACCCAATAGTTGCTAAGCTTGCTACGAATATATTGTAATAATTTTCAACTGCTAAGAGTGCATTAGCTAATATTAAAAAGCTTAAACTAACAAAAAATACTGACTCTTTATTCAACTGGCCTGTAACTAGAGGACGATAAGGTGAGGAGAGGCTATCTGTATCTATTTGGTAACAATCTGTAAGTGCTTGACCAGCGCCATAACTAAAAAAAAACACTAAAAATAAAATAATAAAGATAAGCGAGAAGGGCGCTTGAGCCTGGGCCATACCAAGTAAACCAGTAATGCCAGATATAAAAAGAAGATAAGGGCGCATTAAAATAAAATAACTTTTCCAAAATGAAAAAGTTAAGGAAGGTATTTTTTTATATCTAGCTATCAATGCTAACCTCCTCTGTTATATAAAAGCTATTTTTAAATACAATATATTCCCATATTTAAGTAGCTAATATGCTGTATCTAAACATCCTGTGCTTTAAAGAAACACGGCTTCAAGTTTTCTGGAAATATAACAAATTAATTATTTAAAGTCATCATGCTCTTTAATTAACATGAATTAATTAAATTTTTACATTAAGCTTGCTGGTACTAAACCTTGGTGACAAAATCATGCGGTATTTTTGCAAGACTAGTATATAAGGGAGGTAGTAGGGTGGCTGAGAGTAGGATTCAAGCATTGGATGTCATGAGAGGCTTTGCATTAGCAGGAATCTACTTAACTAATATTTTGTATTTTAGTGGTGTTCATTTTGCGCCTACTAATTTGTATGAGAGTAAACTATTATCAAAGTTTGACTATGTTACCTACTTCTTTATAGTTACCTTTGTCGATAATATCTTTTTTGTAATATTCTGCTTTTTATTTGGTGTAGGTTTTTATCTTTTTAACAATAAATCCAATTTTCCTTCTATTAGAGAACGATTTTTTATCCGACGATTATTTGGATTGTTTATAATTGGTGTAGCTCATGCCATTATTCTTTGGTATGGGGATATACTTTTTAGCTATGCTCTAATTGGATTAAGTTTTTTTTGGCTAAATAAGCAGCCAATTCAAAAGTTAGCGAAGATCATATTATTTTTGTTACTTATTTCCTCCATTGTCATTCCGATTATTTTTTGTATATTAGATTATTTTTCTTTATTACCCACTGTACCTACAAATACAGGTGCACATGAATCTGTGCCTGGTATTACTCCAAATGACTTTTTTAATACCTTAAGCCAAGGAAGTTATTTCAGTATTTTTGCCCTTAATTTACGTATGCTTTATTGGAAGATCTTATATCATATTTACTCGGGTAAATTAGTAAATATTATGGCTTTCTTTGGTATTGGTTTATATATTGCAAAAACTAGATTAGGGCAAAAAAAATTTAACACATTTCTCTTTAAAGATAAGAGGCAACTTATCCTGGTTGCACTAATAGGCTTATCCTTAAGCTTAACTCATGCGTTACTAAAATTTTTCGTGTTAAATCAAATTAATTTAAATGGTTTAGCAATACTCAATAATCTTTTATCCATGAGTAGTTCTATCCTGTTAGCATTGGTATACATGGAAATCGCATATAAGCTTACAGCTATTTATCCCACCTTTAGTTGTTACGTTGCTGCATATGGACGATTAGCTTTAACGAATTACCTCTTACAGACTGTATTTTCCCTATTTATATTTTACAGTTTTGGCTTGGCTTTATATGGAACAACCAGTATAACAGCCTGCATTTTGATTGGTTTAGGCATCATATTATTACAACTTTTAATATCCATTTTATGGTTAAAACACTATAAATACGGACCGGTTGAACAGTTATGGCGAATGTTTACTTATAAAAGGCAAATGCAAATTGCAAAAGTATGATTTGCCCTATTGTTAATTTTTTTAGGTAGTGGTATGGATAAGTTTAGAATTAAGGAGCAATTACTAGTTGCTTATGACGTAGTTATGTACTTTCCATTGAAAGATAGAGTCATAGGTTTTAGTTCGTTAGATCCGGGCTAAATTTTTAAAAATGAAGCTCTACTTATAAAACAATTTTAATAAGAGTTTTAAAAATTAATTCTCTTATATCTAATGTGAGATTCAACTAAAGTAAGAAATTTAAAAAGGATAAACAGTTTATCAAATTATAAGATAATTATTTGATTTAATGGTGGCTATGGGTAGACTCGAACTACCAACCTCAGCATTATGAGGGCTGTGACACTTGTATTGGTAATGAATTCCCATGTACAGCAGTGAACAAAATATTAAATAAATCAATTAGTTATAAAATTATTGAGTTGCATGGTTGTATTTCCTTATGATTGGGGTCTTATAAAAGAAAATCCTTTAAAAAATTTAAAACTTTCTAAAATAGATCATTCCCCTAAAGTCAGGTATTTATCTTTAGATGAGGAAAAGCGTTTACGTCAAACGCTATATAAACGTGAAATAAGATTAAAGCAAAAAAGGAGAAATGCTAGTGTTTGGCGAAAGGAACGTGGATATACTTTATTTCCAGAATATTCTGGAGATGAATATTGCGATCATTTAATGCTAATGGTTTTACTTTCAATTAACACTGGTTTGCGTCAAGGCAAGTTATTTCATTTAACCTGGAATATGATAAACACATCTGAGAATTTTATTATTGTAGCAGGAGATATTACTAAAAATAGTAGCTCGCGTTATATTCCTTTAAATGATGAAGCAGGTAGAATTATACAAGCACTTTATTTGAGCAGTGTTTCTAAAAAAGGATTAGTTTTTTCTAGTAAAAATAATCAGCCTTTTAAAAACGTTAAACGTTCATGGGCAGTAATCCTAAAAAAAGCAAAAATATTAAGTTTTCGTTGGCATAATTTACGTCATCATTTTGCTAGTAAGTTAGTTATGGCAGGAGTTGATTTAAATACTGTGCATGAACTTTTAGGACATTCAGAAATTAAATTGACATTACGGTATGCGCACTTAGCTCCTGAATACAAAATTCATGCAGTTAAAAAAATTAACTGGATTAATCAACCTAAAATTTGATCATATCTTCCTGGATTAATAAAATTTTACTTAGACTAACTTAAAGTTTGATTAGACATTAAAGTAACCCCCCCTTATAAAGGAAGCTTTCGTTTAAAAAAGTGTATTAAATACCTAGCTTAAACAATTATTAATATCTTAACCTTTATAAGCTGATGATGTATTATTAACACCGGTAGTCATGGAATTATTGTTCTCATTGTTTAAACCCATATTTTCTAGTGTATAGCACGCGCGTTCCAAAGCTTCTTTAAACTGATATACTAAATAACTAGGCGCATTTTTCGTACTCTTCTGACTACGTTTTTGCCTATGCCCACCGCCATGCATGGTAACAGTAGCTTTTTCGCATGCATTTTTAAAATCCTCTTCAGAAAGTAATACATCGCTATATATATTTCTTATCTCGATTCGACATCTGTTAGCCTTCGTAGGCTCTATAGTTCCACCTAATGATCGGCAAAGTTTTACTAAATCTCTTATGGTGACTGGCTTTGGCTTTTGGCTAAATAGCTCTAGGTAAGTTTCTCGTCTTCTTGAATTAAGATCTTGTATTTTTATTAACGGTTTAATTACCTTCTTTTGCGACTTTTTGTCATCTTCTTCAGAGACAGTAGATTTAGAAGACTTGGACTTAGACTTGGTATACTCTAATCTCGCTTTATTTTTTTCTTCATATTTTTTATAATCTTCTTTTTCCCAAGTATCTGTATCCTCTTCTTCCCTTTTCGACTCCTTAATAGGCATCACTTGAGACTTTTCCTTGTCTTCTTGCTCTTCTTTGCTTTCAGGCTGTTTAACCTGTTCTGATGATTTTTTTTCCTTAAACTCTTTTTCTAAGCCTGGTTCTAATAATAGTTCTTTTTCTTTTGTTTCATTAGGGTTAATTTCAGATTGACTAGGCTGAGTTTGATCAAGACTCCTTTTAGATTCAATAATCTCAATTTGATCTTTATCCTGATCTAAAGGTTGTTTTATTGGTTTACTTGCTTTTTCTATTTGACTTTTGCTGTTAAGTTGATTTTGTTCTTCTGTTTTTTTAGCTTGTGATTGTAACTCTTTCAATAACTTAATGGCTTGCTCTTCGATCTGATACCTAGCTGCATATTTTTTATATAACTCTAAATATCGCTTGCTAGGATTCTCATAGGTTGCAAGTACTAAAGGGGCCTTCAACTCTCTTAATAAATACTCTAATTGTCCATGAGAATTATTTTTCAAAAATTCTTCTATCTTTGAATTAGTTTTTCTACACTGTTCAGAGTGTACGTCAAATTTTACTGTTGGCCGCCCATCAGGCCCTTTCAGCGCCGTAACTTTTGATTCCTCTCTAAACCGAATACAATATGGACTAATGATTTTTTCTAGAGACTTCATTGCCTTTTTTAAACTACTAATCTCAGCCATCAGAGGCGCTGTTTTATTATTGACGGCTTTGTGAATTTTTTTAGACAATTTTTCTATAGTCTCGTTATTTAATTGATTTCCATATACTGAGAACAGTATTGTTCGATAGATCTGCACCGGTTTATAGGTATTATCCTCCTTTTGCATGCAAAATTGATTTATATCTAAAAAAAGTTCATTTAAATTCCCATTAGCTGCCATATCTTTTAAATCTTTGTAATATTTTACCTTTTGAAGCATACCAACTATGACTTGCTTCTTCATATTTTCTACAGCTTTTGTATCTAGGGTCTTATTTATTTTAGGTATTTCATCTACGGGTAAATAAGCTGAAAGCATAATTTCGATAATTTCTTCTAAACTGGTGGTCCTTAATAGTGCAGTAGCCAGAGTAGATTCATAGTTAATCAAAGCGTCGAGTTCTTTGTAAACCTCCACTAAAATTTCGTCCTGTTTGCTTAAACTATTTTCTGTCTGTGTTTCGGATTGAAAAAAAGACAGATTATCTGTTGGCATAAACGTTAACTAAATTAAGAGACATTGCTTAATTATAGAATATAAACCTTAAATAAAGATTAAAATTTCATCAAGCTGTTAATTTGCTGTTCTATAGGGGATTAAATACAGCAAAATTTTTCTTTCTTTCTCTGATTTATATTTGGAAAGATGAAAAACACGTTTAAGTGCTTTCAGAAAATCAATGATTAATTTTAGATTCGTTAATTTACTTTGGTAATTAAGATACGAATTTTTTTATAAGAAACTGAGGATAAACTATTAGAAAAAGTGTGTCATTCATAGAGATCCTTTCAATTTTTTCATAATCAAATTTATATGATAATTGGTTATTTGGATGCGTTCCTTGTCTATTTTATAGTTATTACTAACCACTTCACTTAAAGGAGTTATTTCACTTAGTTCAGCGACGATAGACAAGGGAAGTTTTCCTTTTAATGAGCCATGAGGAAGCTGCCAGTTATAGAAAAACCGCCATTATACTAACTCTTCTCTCAGTGTTTCGAAGTCAGATAAATCAGTAATAGCATAAAATTCTTCAAGATCTGTTTTTGCGATCGTTCTACTTTGCCGTTTAAATGGGGAAGCTGGTTTATTGAGTCTAAATTTAATACCTAATTCCATCATTTGTAGCTGAACTTTCTCGGCAAAAAAAACTCTAATCCTCTATCGGGTTGAATACGCTGTATTGGAAAAGGGAAGTGTTCAAGAACCAAGTCTAAAAAAAGTAATGTACTTTTTGCTGTACGGCGTTTGTAAATCTCTAGTACACGCCAACGAGAACAATCATCAACAGCAGTATATTGATAAATTCCTGGTGCTATTTTGCAGATACCATTTGGATACCATCACTAGGAATAGGACGACTAGAACGCTTAAATTTCTTTTTCCGCTTAAGTTTTTTTATTGGTTATATTTGGTTGCTAGTTAATGCTTTATGGATGCTAGCTAAAGAAAGTGAACAATTATGTAATCTAATCAACTCAGTCTGAATACACCTAGCGCCCAGATTACGGCTGATACACAGTTCAAGAATTACTCTAATCAGCTCTGAATTTAACTTTTTAGTCGGTGACAAATGAGGCTTTTTGCTTTGACCATTTAATCCATCAATACCAGATTCTAAATAACGCTTATACCACTTTCTCAATGTAGGGCGAGAGACACCACATTTACGACAAACATATCCTGCATCTTTAGTTTCAAGATATAGATTTACCCTAGTTAATCTAGCTTTGATTTGCTGTTTCATAAGGCGGGTAAATCTATCAATTAATTGAAAATATGTTTATGAATAACACAAAAAAAGTCTTGAAAAGCTCTGTCTAGGTTTATAATCCATTTTTCAGAGCCTTTAATATCAAAAAAATTTTTCATTCTTTTAGGGAAAGATTTTGGTTGATAAGGGAAAACATCATGTCTTAGCTCTTTTAGAGCTTGAACTAATTTTATATTCTTTAATAACGTGTCAATTTGTAAATCATGATAATTATTTACTGGGTATCTTTCTATTACAACATATAATTTTTCATTTTTAAGGGGCAAAAAATTTTATATTTTGAGGTTTTGTATATGGCTATTCATTCAATGCACCCTAGAAAAATTATTTAAAGTATAAAACATTTCGTAAGTGCTTGATTTAATGGTGGCTATGAGTAGATTCGTACTACCGACCTCAGCATTATAAGGGCTGTGATACTGATATTGATAATGTATTTCTATGTACAGCAATAAATAAAAGACAATTAAAATCAAAAACTTAATAAAATTCTAGCTTGCATCACTATACATTACTGTACTAGCTTTTCCAACGAAATTGTACTCTATATGCACCCTGATTGAAATTGCAAGAATCTTTAACTTAATATATTTTGATATATTTATTTTATCCCGTCTTAAGTTATTTCTATTATAGATTGGTTAAATTAAAACCGTGATTTTCGTGGTTGAAGGCGACCACCAGTTGCCTTTGGCTGTTCTTTTTCAAATTGCTCTGGGCTTCGTTCTTTATAAGTCGTATAAGTAGCCAATTGGGGTGAATCTTTTAAGATTTTTTCGATAATAGCATTATCCTGAAGACTGATTTTTTTATTCTTTTCCAATTTTTTATCTATAAGCTGTAATACGTGCTTTTGCACATTTACAAATAAATCCTGATTTCCTTCATTTTTAAAAAAATCGGTAAGAAAAAGTAAAGTATCAAATTTTTTTACTTTAGAAATAATAGGTTGAATTTGACTAACTTTTTCATGATTTGTATGAATGTCATTATAATTTGTATAAATAGATATAATTAATGGATCTAAATCATTTAAAATTACTTTAGCTCTATCAGTTATGTTTTTATCAGATAGGAACTCTAATAAAAGAAAAACTCCTTTTGAAAAGTCCTTTGAATATAACACGCCTTTTATCAATCCATCTGCTTTAGCGAATTTTGCTTCTATGTGGCCTAGGTTAATTGCACCATCAAGACATTCTTGATATCTCGATTGATGAAAAACACGTTTCGCTTCCATTGCAGCTTTATAAAATCGCTCACCAGGTAGAAATCCCTTATGCTTTAAATAATATTCAGCATTTTGTATCGAGCCATCAGGATGGTCCCTTACACTGATAGTAGAAAGATCGATACCTTGCTCTTCTAGTAATTTTAAAAATTTTAGTAATTGGTTTCGATTAGGTTTATAATGTCCACTTAGTAAATTTATTTCAACAATCTTTCCTTGCTCAACTTTAATAGCGCCTGCGCATAAAACAGGTCTACCTCGCAAAAATGATGAGTGGTGAAAATTTACATCTAAAGTTTCTTTAGGATCACTTGCATATAACTGTAAGTCTGGAGCTAGCACAAAGATACAATAACCAGCTTGGATATTCATACCAAATGAGCGTTCGGTACTAAATAAGAGAGCGTTATTATTATAAACGAGTCCATTTTTAAAATGGAGTTTATACTGAATTATATCATCCAAATATATAATTTTAGACATGATCTTTAAAACTTCTTTTAAACTTAATAGGCTATTGTTATAAAATGGCTCTTGCTCGTTGATCCATGCAGACTTCTCCGTCTCACCGGCATATTTAAATTCAAGGTAGTATGCATCCTCTAATCTTTTAACCGGTAATCGAATAAATTTAGCTTGATCAGAAATAAAAAAAGTACTTAGCAGTTTCCATTGTGCTTTGGGTATAGTCTGGCCATATCTAGATAATTCCAAAAGCTCTAAAACATTTTTTTCTAATTGTATAATTTGAGTTATATAAGGAAATTTAGATAAGAGTAGCAAATAGCGAGGATCCTCTGTATCTGAAATGGCTGATCGCTGCTCTATAGGAATAGATGTAATATATTTTTCTGCAAATTCAATTATTTCTTTAAGTATGGATGTATTTATTAAGTTATTGCTATTTTCATTATATTCTTTAATAAGCCTGTTTATTTTAATAATAATTTCTAAATCAGCTGCTGCATCTTCATTTTCATTAACGGGTAATAAATTAAGTTTTTTTGGCATATAATTGACCTTTTTGTCTAATTATATATTAGATAGTGAGAGGATATTTAGCAAGTTAGAAGCATAGGTTGGGCCCTTAGCCCAATATTCACTTCGATTCATACCTTATACTGCCTTAGAACCTTCATAATTCCCCTAGGTACTTACTAGATTCCTTCGTTTAATAGATAGAGTTTTAAGTTTATAGAATTGGTGTGGAATTAATAAATTTTGTTGTGCCGTGTGGTCCAAACTACAGGGAAGAAGTCTTATGTGCTTAATTAATGTATTTCCCGATTTACAAAAGTCTATTCATTTTTAGTAGGGAAATATTCAATTCGCACTCTATATAAATAGAAGAAGGGGAAGAAAGAAGTGGAAGTGATTGATCAAATGGTGGCTATGGGTAGACTCGAACTGCCGACCTCGGCATTATGAGGGCTGTGAGGCTTATAGGGATAATGTATTCCCATGCATTGTAAGGGACAAAAAATAATTAAAATCAAATGATTAATAAAATTTTATCTTGCATCACTATACTTTGCTGTACTAGCTTTTCTAACTAAAATGCACCCTATATGCACCCTATATGCACCCTGCAGGCCCAGAAATTAATAAGCCTGAAGATGCTATAAAAGAACCTTTAATTTAGAATTTTTAGGCTTACTTAAGTCTCATAAACTTCATGAATTCAACTACACGCCGAAAATTGACTTTTCCTGAATCAACACCTATTGGACTAACAAATGAATTTGCAAATGATCCATCCAGAAAGTCTATATGGAAAGCTTTTTGCTAGGTTCTGAAGGCCGAAATTCATTAAGCTTATCAGTCATATAATCAAAAAATGTCTGCCCAACAGTCATTCCTACGGCAACTCTAGCTGTACCCCAGCCTACTCTCATACGATTCTGAAAAAATCGCGCTTTATTTAAAGGTGTTTCATATGTTTTAGCTTCATTCCATAGAGAGCGCAATACTGCAAATGTCGACGGTGGTTTTTGATGAGGTGGTGTTGCGTACTGCATATTTCGGGCGAAATTAAATGGCCCAGAAATAACGGTCGCAGCACCTGCAGATGCCATATTGCATAGAAATTTTAACTGTGAATTATCTTTTGAATTTGTTGTGCCATTTTCTGTTGAAAGACCATCATAGAGCATTTTACGTATCATTTCATACGTCCCACCAAAAGCAATATCACGAGCCATTGTAGCGCCCGTGCCTTTAACAAAAGGTTTAAGGCCACCCGCAGTAGCCATTTCACGAGCGCTTGAAAAAAATGATCGATTTGTCTGACCCCAGGTATGGAATTTAACAGCAGAAATACTATTTGTTAAGCAGGCGCTAGTACTTCCAGCAACAGCTCCCACAGCAAATTGAGCGACAGGTTCGCTTATTTCTAATTGTTTTCGTAAATAAGGATACAAACTTTGGTTTAGTTGACTTTGGGCAATGTAATAGATGCCTCCTAGAAAAGCTCGCTGAATCAAAGCTTGAGAAAAGCCCTGATAAGGTGCAGTAAAATTTTCTTTGGATAAAAAGGGTCTATTTTCTTTTATGGACAAGTACAATGCTCTATCCCATGGGTTAAATAACCCAGCACACGCAGAACCTGTCACTAAGCCACTGACAAAATTAACATTAAAAGATTTTTGAGTTTCTTGCTTTACAGGTGGGTGATTTTTTGACGTGCCTGACTCATAAGGCTTGGCTATATTTGTAGATGATATATTTTCTGTACGTTGCTGCATTTTATATTACGCCAGAGTTACAAACGTGCAATATTTAACCATATTTGATAAAAAATTTCAAATATGCGCCACTATACAGCGCGTGTAGGTTGGATCACTCGGCCCAACACTTACTCTAAAGTAATATATAGCTCATTTATTACCAATATCGGATTTTTTCTATTCTATTGGGTTTTAAGTTATAGAAAACCTTTTGAATTAATAAGTGCTTGTTGGGCCGAATGGCCCAACATACGGAATGAAAATTTTATATAGTCAATTAAAGTGCTTCTAATTTAAGAAGATCCAATTAATTTTTAATAATCAAATATTTGTACTCTATGTGTACTTTATAATAGAGGAAGGCAGGGATAAAGGCATAATGGCTTGATTTAATGGTGGTTATGGGTAGACTCGAACTACCAATCTCAGCATTATGAGGGCTGTGATACTTATATATGTAATGTATTGCCATGTACAGTAAGGAACAAAAATAAATTAAAATCAAAGACTTAATGAAATTTTATTTTGCATCATTATACATCGCTGTACTAGCTTTTCTAACAAAATGCCCCGATTATAAATTAACTTTAATTTAGAATTAACAGTTAAGAATACTTTTTAAATGATCTATAAAATCTTTTATAAAACTTTCAACCCACCCATAAGAAAATGATTTACTTTGGTAAACTATTTCACCATGGATAATATTTTCTTCTTCATTTAAAACACAGGTAATATCTGTCGTATCGAGAGAGTAAAATCGATTAGGTAAATCAACTATTTTAATTTTTAAATTATCTATATTTAAGGATAATTTTGAAAAATTTTGAAATACAATATTAAATTGTGGTGTAGCGATATTTTTATCTCCTAATAAAGCTTCAAAATTAGGATAGTCATATAGAGATAAATGTTGATATTGCAAACATTCAAATATACTCTCTGTTGTTTTCTTAAGGGAGTCTAAGCTTAAATTAGGTTTATTTAGAGAAAGAATTGTCCTTTGAGAGAAAAGACCTAATGTGTTTGCAAAATCTGAATTTATTCGACCATTAACAGTCGTTCCTATAATAACATGTTTTTTTTGTGTTTCATTCATTACAAGAAGGCCATAGGCATGAGTAAAAAATGTAAATAAGGTCATACTATATTTATGTGCTAATTTTTTTAGCTTTGTTAATAAAGCATCTTTAATCTCAAAAAGCTGGTGGCTTTTTGTATTTTCATACAACGATAATTTAGACGAATTTAGTGGATAGGAAATTAGGCTTTTTATACCAGTTAAAGATTTTTTGAAATAATTAATATTATCATGCAACAACATATTAATTTGATGAATTTGATATTGGCAGAATCTTTGATAAGGAAAGAATTTGTTGTTCGGTAAGTTTTCAGTAGTTTTTTCGCAGAAAAAAAGATAACGTTGGCTAAATTCCTTAATTAATAACTGCATGGAAGTTCCGTCAAAAACTAGATGATGAATAACTAGTAGAAAAATGTAATATTGGGAGGTAATTTTATTTAAATAGGCTCGGTATAACCCATCACTAAATGGATAAAAACTTTCATGGATTTTATCATCTAATAATATTAACAATTCCTCTTCTGTTAATAACCGTTGTGAGTAATCGCATAAGATACAAGATGACATAACTTTACTATTAATATATAGAACTGGCTCTTGTTCAACAAATTTTAAATAGGTATAAAAAATATCATGCTCTTTTAGTAAAGAATTAATTGCTAAGTATATAGCTTTCTCATTTATTTCACCCTGTATAGATAAAGCTAAAGATAAATTATTCGCAACTGGATTTTGACCACGTTTAATATCATTCCAAATGCGTTGTTGTTGTAAACTCATCATGAAAAAGGTTTGTTTATGGTATTTTTTGCCAATTATTGGTGTTTTCACGCTGGTTGATAAATTATCAATATACTTTCCTAATTCGCAGATATAGGGGTGTTCAAAAGCAACTTTAAATGGAATCTGTACTGAATATCGCCGATTAAGTGTAGCAATAAGGCTTGCCATTTTTAAAGAATCAAAACCCATCCGTAATAAATTATCTTCGATAGACCCCGAGAAGGATTTAAAGATTTGTCGACAAATGCTAAGAATTTCTTGTTGGCGAGGAGTAATATTTTCAATTGCTATAATCTTGTCTACTTTTTTGGGTAAAGGTAACTTACCTTTATCAATTTTCCCATTAATATTAACCGGAAAATGCTCAATATAAAGAAAATATGTTGGTATCATGTAGTCGGGTAATGTTTTAGCGAGAAAATCACTTAAAACAGTCTCAGATAAGCTTTGATTATTTTCTGTTTTATAATAAGCAATTAATTTAATGTTTCCATCGTTTTCTTTAGAAATAACTAAACAGCGTATGATGCCTGGGTATAAAGACAATTGATATTCAATTTCAGCAGGCTCAACTCGAAAACCATGAATATTAAGTTGATTGTCTAGGCGGCCATTAAAATAAAACAGTTCATCCTGCTTTTGAATAACTAAATCGCCCGTTTTATAAAATCTTTTCAATTTTTTTCCTACTTTAAGATTAACAAATCGCTCTTTGGTTAGTTTTGCTTGTTGATACCCTAAAGCTAAACCATCGCCACCAATATAAAGCTCGCCCATAACGCCTGATGGTAGAAAGTTTAAATAAGGATCGAGCACAGCAAATTGGATATTCGGTATTGGTCGGCCGATTGAAGGATATTCAGGCCATTCACTGGGGCTACCTGATAATAGATAACTTGAGGCGACATGAGTTTCTGTTGGACCAAATTGATTAATTATACGGCTGTTAGTTAACTTAAGCATTAATGTTCTAATCACTGGTGTAATAACTAATGATTCTCCTGCTGTAATGAAGTAGCGGAGGTGAGATGTGAAGTATCTATCTGAGAATTCAGCTAATAATTGTAGAAGTGCTGGTGGTAAAAAAACAACATTAATTTTTTTATTAATTATGAATTGCCATAATTGATCAAGTTGAAGTTTATAGTCATCGGGAACAATATATAATAAACCACCGCTAGCGAGAGTAAAAGTAATTTCTTGTAGACTTACGTCAAAGGAAGATGAAGCCATTTGCGTAACATGCAAGCCTTTTTGCTGCAAAAGCTCATCAAATTGTGCATAAAATAAATTAAGTAATGTTCTACCGGTTTGCAAAACGCCTTTTGGTTTACCTGTCGTACCTGAAGTATAAAGAAGATAAGCAGGAAGATTAAGATCATTTGGCTGTCTTTGATCAAAAAATTGAGTACCATCTATATGGTTTCGCTGCAAATAAATAGAAACAACACCTTTATGAACTTTTAAGTTTTTTAATTTTTCTAAATGAAGTGAATTGTCATAAATAAGGCATTTTGGTTTTGCATCTTCTAAGATTATACCTATTCGTTGGGCTGGTAATTTAGGATCCAAAGGAAGGTAGATACAATTTGCAGATAGCGTAGCTAAGAAGGCAATAATCCAATTTTGACTGCGGGGGATAAGTACGCCAATAATTGCACCGGCGGGCACTTTTTGTCTTATATCTTTTGCAAGTAGCTGAGTATGAAGCCATAAAGTGCGATAATTTAATTGGCCATTCATATCCTCAATGGCCAATTGATAAGGTCTCTTCATGACGGCTCTCTCAATTAAACTTATAATATCTTGGTTATATGGATAACTAATCTGTGTCACTTGGTCATTTTGCTTAATTTTAGTTTTGTAAAATGACAGTTGAGAAGCGGTTTTAAAAGGTGCATAAATTAATTTATTTAAAAGAGTTAGATAATGCTTAACAAAATCATCAATGGTTTTCTTATTGAAGAGATATCGGTTAAATTCAATTTCTAGTAATAATTTTTGATCGTGGGTAGGATAGACAATGACACTTAATTCAAATTTCGCTGTAGTATCTTTTATTCTATAACGTTTTCCTTCATTACCATCTAAATTTAAACTATCTAATGAAGTGGGTTCATATGAAAAAAAAACTTCAAAAAAAGGATTATTTTCTAAATGGCCTGACAAATTAAGCTCACTAACTAAGGCAGGTAAAGAAACTGATTGATATTCTGCAATATTAGCGAGCTTTAAGTGCAATTCTTGGCAAATTTTAATGAATGATTTTTTCTGATCATATAGAAATCGTATGGGCAAAGTATTTACATAACAACCTATAGAATCGCTTGTTTGAGACACTCGGTTGTGAAAAGGTACTCCTATTAAAATATCTTCTTGTCGCGTATAGCGTGATAATAAAATGCCAAAGACAGCTAATAAAATACTAAATTCTGTTATCAGATGTTGCTTACTAAAATGACTAATATTGTGTTTTATTTTTTTGTTTAGACTATAGTAGGCTATCTCACCATTATTAAGCGTTTCTTTTGTTGCCTTTGTTTTAGGGTAGTCATGTACTAATTCTAAGAAATGAAATCCCGTAAGTTCTTTTTTCCACCAGTTTATCTCGCTTTTTTCTTGCAGTTTTTTCTTTTTTGTGCAAATGAATTGAAAAAAATGATTATCTCTTTGACGAACTTTAGGTTTTAAATTGTGATTCAACAGCCCATAATATTCTTTAAATTTAGTCATGAATAAAGCTGTTGAAATACCATCTATTAATACATGATGCATAACAAACAACAAAAACGTTTTTCTTGCTTTCTTAAGAACTAGAACTCTAAAGAGCGGCGCTTTACTAAGATCAAAAGGTTTATTAATAAATTTTTGTAGATTTAAATAGGCTGATTCTTTACGTAAATTAATTTCAATTAAATTTAAGTGTAGATTAAGGTTAGTCTTTTGTCTGAATTGATTTTTGTTTAAATCAATTGATATAGTTAATATAGGATGGGCTTCTATTAGATATTGTAATGTTTTTTCTACTTTTTGAAAATCAATATTGGTTTTGAATTGATAACAATAACTAACATGATAAGCTGGGGATTGGGGGTAAACTGATTGATAAAATATAAATTGCTGCTGCTGAACTGATAGGGGCATCCTTTTTTCATTAAAAGAAATACTAGCCAAATGTTTTTCATCTTTTTTGCTGCATTTACGTTTAAGTAGGTAATCTTCTAAACTAGATAAAGAACGGTGCTTATAAAGATCACTTACCTTCAAATTCCAATGAAGTTTATTATTAAGTTGATAGATAATGCGTGCTGCTTTTAACGAATCAAGCCCGAAGTCAAAAAAAGAGTCATGTAATGTTAGACTCTTTACATTTAGAACTTTTTGTAAAATAGAACTAAGTAAAGTACTTTTTTTAATGCCCGTTAGTTTGATATCTGAATGGGCTTGAGGTATCAACTTAAAGGGTAAGAGTGGCAAGTGTTTGCGTTTAAGTTTGCCACTGCTGGTAAGCGGTATTTGAGAAATAATTTTAAATTTTTTAGGTAACATTTCTTCCGGAAGATGAGTAGATAAGAAAGCTATTAGCTTCTCCTTTGTTAAATTAAATGGTTTCTTTTTATCTGGAATTAAACAAGCGACAATTTCTTCTGTAGGGCTTTCTTCTAAATATATAGCTGCTTGCTTAATGGCAGGATGTTCTTCTAGTGCAAATTCAATTTCACCAGGCTCAATTCTTACTCCATTTATTTTAAACTGATCATCAATTCGACCTTTAATTTGAATCAAACCATTTTCATCATAAAAACCTATGTCACCTGTGAAATATGGCCTAGTACCAAGTTTCTGATAGAAATCTCCTTTTCTAGCAAGCGTACTCTTTTCGTGTATATATCCAAGGCTGCGATAGGGCGTTTGAATAACAATTTCCCCTTTCTCTAAGGGTAAACACAGTTCCCCCTGTGCATTAACTATCGTTATTTTTGTATCAGGTAGAGGTTTGCCTATAGGCTGTACACCCGTAAACTGTAATTTTTTAGGGATGACATAAAAGCATTTGGCTAAAACAGTTTCTGTGGGGCCATATAAATTTACCAAACATACAGGACTTTGAATAAAACGTCTAAATCGAAGTATTAGCCTGCTTTCTAATTTTTCTCCAGCAAAAAATATATAGCGAAGACTCGGTATTGCTAACTTAGTTTCCAAATCATAAAGCCAATTTTTAACTAGCGTTGGAACTGAATTAAAGAATGTAATCTTTTCAAGCGTTAACCAGTGTAATGTTTCTAGACTTGCTAGATGTGGGTGTGAAGGAAAAATTAAGGCTGCTCCCCTAATTAAGGGTACTAAAATAGAGCGAAGTACAACATCAAAAGATAAACGAGTTAGTTGTGCGCACCTGTCACTGGGATCAATGGCAAATGTAGTAGCTTGCCATAATAAAAAGTGACTTAAACTTTGATGTGATCCTACTACCCCTTTCGGCTTTCCAGTGGAACCTGAAGTAAAAAAAATATAAGCAGGATCTTGCTGGTTTATGATAGGGCATTTATTTTTAGATTCTTTAAATTTGGCCAGTTTATTTGGCCATATTAAAATTTTTCTTTTTTCTTTGATTTTTGGATCAATTAAAGAAATTTTCTCACTTAGAAGCACCCGGACTTTTGCTTCACGTAGCATTATTTTTTTTCTTTCTACAGGCAAATTACTGTCAATGGAAAGCAAAATACCACCGACCTTAAAAATAGCTAACAGTAAAATAGGAAAGGTACAGTTATTTTTAGAAACTAAGCCTATTACATCGCCTTTCTTTATGCCAGAATCTATAAGAAAGGAGCTCGCTTTGAGTATCATTTCTCCCATTTCTTGATAATCAAGCAAGCAATTTTTATCCTGAAGAGCTAGATGGGTAGGATAATTTTTAATATTTAATTCAACCAAATCATTAACAGTCGGATAGATAAAGCGTGCTGGCATATATTAATTTCTCCAGCTATTGTAAATTTCCCTTTACTTAACTTTTATAAAGTATGAACGCGAGAAATAGCTTCAAAAATTTGTCATAAATAAACTATACTAACAATTATAGTAATTATAAAACAAATAGCAAAATAGTAAGACAAAAAGGAAATGGCAAATTCAAAATTTTGGAATAATAATAAAAATAAAGACTTATTTGAGAAGCTACCAATAGCTTTTTTTGAACAAACCTCCAAAGAAATAGGTTTATACAATTGTTGTGATGTTAAACTAATAGATGATTTTATAGATAAAGCTAATTCAATTTTAGATGTAGGAACAGGTTGGGGACGAATATTAGATTACTTGATTAAGAAGCGTTTAAATAAGCAACTTTATGTCGCTGAGCGAAGTAAGCAATTTCTTGCTCATTTAAAAAAAAAGTTTGGCGAGCAGGTTACGTTTATTCAAGGTGATTTAAGAGATCAAAATTTACCTTTTAAAGTAGACTTGATTCTTTGGATGTGGGCGGGTATAGCTGAGTTTAATAAACAAGAACAGTTACAAATTTTCTCAAAGTTAGCTTCTATTTTAAATAAAAGAGGGCATTTAATTTTAGAAACAAGCGCTAACGCTCAAGATGCGCCAAAAAAAAACAATCTTAAGATGGTTGAGCAAGGTGAGCATCATAACGTAATTGAAGAAAAAAATAGCAAAATCTTATACTACTATTACATGCCATCAGCAGCTCAATTAAAAGAATATTCACAAATTGCTAAATTTAAAAGTATGAAATTTATACACTATAAAACAGACACTGGTGTTGAAAGAATTTTGTATATATTTGAAAAATAATCATTAAAAATCATCAGATTTATTATAATGGCCTGGCGCAATAATTCCCTTAGGATCAAAAGCATACTTAATTTTATTTCTTAAGCTTAAGCCTGGCGTATCGGTAGAAAAAAACCTTTCCATCGATATATTAGGTATACGATAGGGCAAATAACCTTGATTGCAAGCCATATCTAATAAAGTATTATAATATTCATAAGCCTCTAAAACTGACTGTTTGTCATGTTGATTAAAGGTAATAGGAATAATTGCATACACGAGGTGTGCTGTTTTAAATTGAAAAGTAATAGGAAGTTTGCGCTGATATTGGAGCGCGATTTTTTTTAAAATCTCAAAAAAATTAATAATTTCAGGTACATAGAATGGTAGCTTAGGTACAAACCAAAGCAATCCGCAGCCGTCTTCCGATGGGGTTGTATTCTTTTTTATAGATCTAGGCATGCGCCAATATAAAGATTGCTGATCATAATCATTGGTATAGCCTAAGTTAAATAAAAACTTAAAATCCGATTCTTTAACGCAATGCTCGTTTTCAAGCGACATTTTAATTAGTTTTTTTGCTTCTTTTTTAGTAATGACATCAACAATTAAAAATTTAGTTAACTTCCTGAATTTCTCTTTTATGAGTCTTACTTTAAGCTCACCTTCTTCTAGACACGAAGATGAAACTGAGAAAGATGAATTCCATGCACCTATTTCACGACCGTACTTCTTTTTTAAATCAAGTACAATATTTTTTCTAATTTCCTTAAACGAAGATTGTTGATAATCTAAAAGACGGGAGCCTGAGCTTATTATTAATCGAATATCATTATAAAATGAATAAACGGGCGTTAGGAGATTTTTTTTGGTTAAATCCTTTAACGTTAAAAGCAAGCACTTAAGTTGCTTTTCTCTGGCTACTGAAAAAGTAATGATATGCATATACTCAGGAATTGGCTCTAACCAAATAACCATCTTAGTTACAATCCCTAAATTAGATTGAAAGAAAAGGGGAGATAAGTTCATGCCAGTAGTTGAATGTTGGAGTAGGGCAGTTTTATCAGAACAAGCTAAATAATCCTTAATCGAGACAGTATCACCATTACTAAGCACTACTTCTACGATTTCTGAAGATGCTTCACGATTCCCCTGTACGCCTTTCCCTACTCCTCGCTCTAAGGCATTTCCTACTAAACTCGCTTCAGAACTTCCGCCGAAAGCAGAAAGTTTATAATTTGGAGCATGTTTAGCAATATAGTGATAAAGCTGTTTAAATGTTACACCGGGTTCAACGAGGACATAACCAAAGTGTTTGTTACATTCAATAACTTGATTTAAATACCTAAGATCCATAACTACGGATGGCCCTTGATAAGGCCCTAAGGAGCCATAGCCATAATTTTTGCCCCGGCTTATTGGATGCACAGGTATTCGGTATTTATTAGCTAATTTTAAACATGCACTTAAAGATTTTACACTACTAGGTAATAAAGTACAGACGAGGTTAGTATGAGGGCTTCTTAAGCAAGAAACCCTATAAGAGATGAGCTTTTCTTCATCTATAAGGATGTTTTCTTTTCCTAATAGTTTAATCCAAGCTTTAATAAGTTTTTCAGAGATTACTTTATTAACCATAATAATCAACTTGTAACAAAAAAATTATTTTGCTGAGCCCAGATAAATTCAGTGTCTTTTTTTAATTGTTCTGGATCGCAATTTACTAAATAAATACGCGCTAAGCATGCTGCGCCTGCGCTAGTCTTACGTACTTCCTCCCCTTTTTTGACGAAAATATTATGATGTCGATATGAGGGAAGTTCTACTACCCAATTCCATAAACAAATATCTCTAATTATACCAGTTGGTTTACTAAAGATGATGTTTACAATTTTGCTATGCGCTTTTGTTCTATAAAGAGTTGTGTGCAATTGGTCTGGATATAGTAGAGCAACAACCAGCGCATCAAGCTGTGTTAGGGTGAGTGCTTCTTCTAAAATATTATTAGGTAGGCCGCCCATTAACCTTGCAGCTGACTCAATCATAATAGGGCCTTTTGCTGTTAGCATAAGCTCAGTGTGTGTGGCGCCAAAATAAATTCCTAGTGCATCCAAACAGGAGGAGACATAGTTCATAAGGGAAGGATTAATTTTTTTTTCAAGCGTACAGGAATGACAAATGCGAAAACCTTCTTCAGTAAAATCATTATCGTAAAACCACATATCTGTAAAATAGTGCTTACCTTTATAACTAACCGCATTTAATGCATATTCTTTTCCTACTAAAAATTCTTGTAATAACAACGCCTTATTAACGAAGCCTAGCAAATTTTTTTTACCTAATAAATCCTTACAAGCATTTTTTAGTTGTAAAAGATTATGGCAAACATGAAAGCCATTACTATCACTACTATTACGTGGCTTAATAACAACTGGAAAACCGCCAACTTTATCAAGGCCTGTGATAGCTTCATCTAAGGAGGAAAACAAAATCTGTCTTAAACAAGGTAATTTTGTCTGATATAAACACTCAGCCATGTAAAATTTATCTAATCTTGCATTAAGATGATTTATTTCATTGTGTGGAAGATTTAACGCAAACGCAAGCTTTTCCCTAAGCTCTATACCGTCGCCATCTATACAACATACAATGTTTAAAATATGCCATTTTTTAAAGTAATTAAGTAACTTATTGAAATCACCATCCCATAGTATTTCCTCTAGATAATTAGGATTATTAGTGGGGCAATTAAAATGATCAGAAGCAGCTGAATTTATGGTGCTTGGTGTAATAACATGAATACAAGAAATTTGCAGGCTCGTTAATTTATCTATTAAATAACTGCCAGTAGAGTAGCCATCAATAATTACCAAAATAGAATTAGGTTGAATTATCATATCAATAATTGTTATACACTAAATAAGCAGCAGCTTATAATTAATCAAAAGTCTTATTCCTAGCATAGACTATAAACCTTTAAGTTGAAAAAAGATTAAGTTTGTTTTCTACAAGCGAGCAAGTCATCTAGTTAATTGATTTGTTTTAAAACAATATGGAAATAAGCTGATATATTCCTACTTTTTGTTTTAAAGAGTTGGGCGGGAGCTAATAATGAAAATAATAATTCTGCCCAGCTTGGTAGTCTCTAAAATAAAGAGTATTTTAATCAATATAGCGTAAGCTAAACCAGAAAAATTATATTCTTAATTTACTTGAGTTTGTTATTAAGAAAGTAAGTGGAAAAAACCTTATTTATATTGAAATAAATTATAGGGGAGTTGTCAGATTTATTTTTTGCAACTATAAAAAAATACTTAAAAAAGCGAATTCATAAGGCACGTATGTTATGAAAGTATCTAGTTGCATTGTAGTAATTATTAATAAAGGGTTATAAGTATTGGCCTTACACCAGTTGCGGGGGGCACTTTAATCAGGTTAGCCTAAACTAACGCGTTGATTTCACGAGCAAGAGATTAAAGCGCCCAAGAGTAATATTATCCTAATACTACAACATCAATGCAGGCTGATTTATCGTGAACTTTTAGGCCAAGTTAAAAGTAATCGAGGGATATTAACTGTCTTAAGAACAAATCTTGAGCCATTTACCTCAAAATAACAAGCTAAAAAAGATTGGTTTCTTGCTCAAAATCTTGTGCTAGATGTTATTTATCAATTCCAACAACAGCTCCATCAACTACTTATGCATCGAGCAATAACTAAGAAAAGGTACAGTCAAGCAGCACCTGTTTCTTACATATGATTCAGGCGCTGAAAAGCAGTCCTTTTAAAGCGCTAGCGACCCTAGGTAAACATTGTATCAGTGGCGAAAAAAGATTGGGCAGGTGTAGCGTTTTAGGATGTCTAACGGAATTACCAAAGGCTTTCATCGCAAGATGAAATTGATTCAACGTAGAGCTTATGGTTTTATAAATTTTGAAAATTACAGAACTCGTGTTAAGGTCCTCTGCGGATGATTAAAGTTGCCCCCGTAAATGGGAAAGACCCTTAATTTGCACCTTATGTGCATTGTATAATAGAGGAAAAAGAGGAGGATACGTAAGTATCTGATTTATGGTGGCCATGGGTAGACTCGAACTACCGACCTCAGCACTATGAGTGCTAACACAGTTTTATTTTTAATATATAACAGTATACAATTGTGATTAAAAATCACCTTAAATCAATTGCTTATAATTTATATCTGTTGCACAGATATATTTTGTTGTACGAGGCTTTTCAACTAAATTGCACCCTATATGCACCTTGCGGAAAAGACGTTGCTAACTTTACTCTAAAGAAGTTTTCATTTAGGAGTTAAATTCATCTGAGGATAAAAAAATTGCAGAAGCACTATCCATAAAAGCAGCAGAATATATTGATGCTGCAAGAAATAGGGTGCAACGCTTAGTCAATTTTGAAATGCTTCAAGCTTATTAGTTAATTGGCCGAGAAATTGTTGAGGTAGAAGAAAAAGGCATGCAGCGTGCCGCCTATAGAAGTTTTTAATTACAAGATGTACGCCAGTTTTATACAATTGAAGCTGAAAAGAACTGCTGGAGTGCCAAAGAGCTTGAGTGACAGATTAATAGCCTACTTTTTGAACGATTAGCAAAGAGCAAAGATAAAGAAGGATTAATGGCTTTAATAAAGGATGGCCAAGAAATTAATAAGCCTGAAGATGCTATAAAAGAACCATTAATTTTAGAATTTTTAGGTTTACTTAAGTATCATAAGTCTGTTGGACCCATTATCCTTTAAGGTCCTTTTAAATCAATTTTGACTAAATCTAAGAAATTCAGCTGAATTTTAATCAAAAAGGACCTTATTTTCAATTTATTAATTAAAATTTAATATCGAACACATGTTAACTAGGTGCTTAATTTAGCGATTCACTGGGGTGTGCGTAGGAAGCCATTAGGACCTAACCTTGAGTTCTCGCTTAGTAGGGAATTATCTCGATTATTAAAAAATGTAAAGCTTGAGTCACCAATAAAAATCTCCGCTTTTTTGGCATATTTTGTCTCAAGTAACATTTTTACACTGCGGTTTATGTAGGGATCCCTATCTTGTAGCGTTCCATCAGGTAAATGATTAGAATATTGCATTAAATAAGCTTTTAAATAAGTTTCTTCATAAGTTCTGCCATTCACAGCAACAACCGGATTTTGATAGGGCTTATTAGTTTCAGGACAAATAAGACAGGAAGGAAAAATGTTTATGTCTACATGAGGTAGCCTGTAATAATAAAGTAAATCTGCAACTAAAACGTTAGGAATTAGTTTACCTTTCAAGCTTTCATTTGTTTCTGGATCATTTTGACATTGAGTAATTGTTTCTTTACTGTAGGTTTTACCTTGAGGAGTTATATAAGGTTCGGCAATATCTTCAAAGTTAATAGTGTCTTCAAAAAATTCACTTATTTCCTCAGGTAATCGATCTGACAAATTTTGTGATTTGGCAAGGATAGACTGCAAATGAAAAGATACAGATGGCGTTCTATTTTTCCCAGCCTGAAGCAATAAAGAAATCATGTCACTATTTTGCTCTTTATTCTGCATTATGATCTCAAGGCAAGTCGTTCCTTCAATGCTACTAAAGCAAAGCATTGGAGAGCCAGCATTTAAGAGTGCTTTTACAACATTTAACTTATTTTGTTTCACTGCATCTAGTAAAACATTATCATAATGCCAAGTATCAAAGGTGTCGGTTGAATATTGTTCAACAATAGCAATAACACATTCCCAGATGTTTAACTTTGCAGCTTTTTCTACAATTGACTCTTTATTAACTAGTTCATTATACGTTTTATTTTGTAGTAAAATTTTAATCAAATCTGTTTGGTGTAATTTCGCTGCTTGATACAAGATCTGGAAAAAATAATTATATTCTTCTTCATTCCCCTTATTTAATTCTATAAAACGTTCAATGATCTCCCACCCTTTTTTTTCTATAGCCAAGTGTAGAGGAGAAATTCCTTTTAAATTCTCTGCAAAAAAATTGGCATTTAATTTTACTAAATAATCAAATAGTGTTTTATCGAACTCATTTGAGTCTAGAATATAATGAAAAGCTGTATTTCTTAGTTCATCAATTGGCGTTTGAATTAGGGTAGCATCGTATTGTAAAACTGCGGTTAGCAGAGAAATATTACGTTCTTTAATACTTTTTATAAAAAATTGAGGAAGATATTTTTCTCTTATTAACTGTACAATTAAACGATTAGGATATAATTGTTCAGAATTTTGTAATTCTCCACTTGGTAATTGATTTCCATGCTGTTGTAAATAGGCAATTACTAATGATTTCTCATAAGTTTTTCCATCAATAGCCACAACCGGCTCTTGATAAAAATTCTTTGTTTGAGGGCAAATCAGTAGTGGAGGAATTGTATCCTTTAGTACGTTAACATCTTTATAAAAAGCTATTAAATCTTCCACTAATTGATTATGTCTAAGCAAATTTAAATTAAGTGCCGCACGATTAATAGGATCCTTGTCTAAATTTATAATAGAATTTTTACTGTAAGTAGTACCTTGTGGCGTAATCATAGGTACCTTCAACTCTTCTGCTAAAATTGGATCTTCAAATAACTCACTAATAAATTCAGGCAACCGTCCTAAATGACTAACAATTATCTTCCTAAGTTCACTGTTTGCTTTAGCCGCAGCTAATAAAATGATATTAATGACTTCCTCATTTTCATACCTATTTTCAGCAAGTGCTATTAAGTACTTTTCTCCTTCCTCGAGATAGAAGCAATAAAGTGGCGCCCCTGCTTTGATTAACAGTTGAACTATATCAATTCTATTAGCCTTAAGCGCAAGCATAAAAGCAGCATCATAATTGGCACTGTCAGTAATATCTGTAGCATGCGTACTTGCTATAAGCCGCACCATTTCCCAATCTCCTTGCAATGCAGCGACTTCAATTGGTGATTTATCTAACTCATTTAGTGAATCAAGTCGTGCTCCGCATGCAAGGAGAACTTTTACTAGGTCATAATTTTTATTCTCAATAGGCTTAAATAAAATTTGTGGATGACTGGGTACAGCGCCAGCTCGTAGTAAACCTAAGGCAAAAAGAGTATGGTTTTTATTAACTGCTTGAAATAAAATATCATTGTATTGCCTTTTCTCATTTGATAATAAAGACGAAGCGCATAAGTGTTTATTTTCGATAATGGCTTGCGCAAATGGCGTATTTCCCTGGCTGTTTTCTTTCATCAGATCAGGATTATACTGCAATAATAATTGAATTAATTCGGGTTGATTTCTTGTAACTGCAAGATGCATGCTGTTGTCACCATAAGCATTTACTGTATTAACAGAAGCCCCTGCATTCAACAAGATAGGTATCATACTATCTTGCCTTTCTTGAATTGCAGCAAGTAAAGCAGTACCTAAATAAGCATCATCTTTGAATGATCCCGCTTTAACGAACGATTCAATACCAGCCCACCATCCCATTTCAATAGCCAGTTCTATAGCAGTTTTTTTGTCCTTATTTCTAAGTCCATGGTTAATTCTATTAATAACTAACAAAGTAATTAATGCAAGGTCCTTATTTTGAAAAGCATAATGTAGTGCTGTATTGAAGTTTTTATCAATTCTTATATTGGGAGATACGCCTTGAGCCAAGCATGCTTCAATTTCTGATATTTTACTCTGTAAAACGGCATCAATAAATTGTTGGCGTTGGCCTCCTTTTTTTATAGGGGTAATTTGACTATTGTTATTAGAAAATACTGTAGTTTCTTGAGGATTATCAACTTTAATTTTTTTAGCTTTTTTATTTTTATCTTCATACTGTTCTATGGCATTTGATACAGCGGTATTAAATTGTTCTGCCTCTTCTTTAATTGTATAAAACTCACCCATCGCTTGAATACAATCCCAAGCCTGCATTTCTACAGCAATATCAATAGGACTTTGTCCGTTTTTATCTTTTAAATTATAATCTGCTTTATAAAGAGCAAATATTTTACTAAGGTTAGCATTCCTTTTTTTTATTGCACTGTGTAAACCCGTATTTAAATCTTTATCAATTCTTATATTAACACCTACCCCGTTTCCTAAAAGTTGCTCAACACCCCCTACGTCTTGTTTTTCGACTGCGTTGATATAGACTTCTCTACGATTTTTTTGATGTAACATTTTATTTTTGATCCTATTAAATCAATAAGTTATAGCTTTATGCTTACCTGTTTTGAACTATCAAATTCAATTTGAAACACCTTGATAATTAGCCTATTTACTTAGTTTCTAAAAATGCTTTCGATATAAAATTAACTAGTCAAAGAAATTGAATTAATTTTATTTTGTTCAATTGGCGGGTCAACCCTTGATGCATTACGCCCCCTAAAGTAACCAAATGACGATAACAAGTTACCGGCACTCGAAATATTTTGATAGACAGATAACATTTTGCTTGAAATGAAAGCTAAACGCTTTATTGCACTACTAAGTAATGGATGAATATCTTCTTTACACGAGACTTCTTTAAAAATGTCAACTAAATCATTTTGATTTAAATATTGACTAAAATCATGTAATGCAAGAAAAGATTTTCTTAGTCGCATTAAATAATGGGTAGAGTTTCCCTTTTTTGCCTCTAAATTAATATAATTTGATATCTGCTGATCTATCTTTTTAAATGATCCTAAATGCATAGGGAGGTAGTTAAGTATCATTGCAAGTTGCATTAGCTCTTGAGAAGTAGGTTCTTCGAGTGCCATTTCACCAAAATCGTATAAACCAATATGCAACCTTAGTACTTTATCAGAAGTCTTAGTGTGATTTTCTCTCACTTCGACACGTAGCTGATTACCATGCCGGTCGCTATCAAATCGTCCACCACGTAATATATTATGTAACTCCATAGTAATTACGGCTTTTGCAACAGCCTGTTTAATGTAACGTTGCTCAGGTGTGCTGTCAGGAAGTACATTAAACTCTTCGCCATGCATTATAGTGATAAAACGATATCCTTGGCCACTGGTTAAGATACTAGCCGTTCCAATTTGCAGTTCAACAGGTTGCCCTGAAACATAAATAGTCATATGACTTGGATATAATTGCTTTGCAAAGCTTGATTGTTTATCGCCGGCTTCTTTTGTCATTTCATTTTCAGATAACCGAGCTGCTTCATCAACCATCTGTGTCATGATAGCACGTTGATTAACAACAGCCTCATGCAGGCAGTGATTAATGGTTGCGCGGATATGCTCAAATCCTTTGCGTGCATTAATTTCAGCATTTTCTCGTAACATTAATAATACAACAGTTTCATTATTTTCTAATGTAACTTCTAAAGCTAAATTATACGATGCAGACCCTAGCAACTTGCCAATATGTTTGATATTAGCTAACTCTCCAGGAGGCAATATTTCTGCCATTTGTCTACACAAAGACCAGCGGTGTGGCGGATTTGCTCTACCTTTTACATGTTCCAAATCAGCACGTATTTCATTAGTCGTTTGAGGATGGCTATGGATTGCCTGGGCAAGCTTTACATAGGCAGGCCCCATATGCTCACAAATAACAGCTAGTTTTTTACCAATGCTAGCTTCTTGATCTGAGTGCTCATTGGTCGCCACTAAAATAGCTGCTAGTAGGTAAGAACGAATAAAATTGTCTGCAGTCGCTAAATAAGATTTTAAAAGACTTAATGCTAGATAATCATTGCTCTTTTTATCGTAAGCTTTAGGAAAAAGTTTTTGAGCAATATATTTTAATCCCTTTTCATAGGCTAAAAGCTGACTTTCATGGGACACTATTTGACTAGTCGGGATTAATATTTGTTCAATAATTGCAGCTCGTTCTTGAAGAGAGCACTCCCAAAATTGATGATAGGTACTAATTAAACAGTCGCTAAGTTTTTCATCAGTTGCAGTGGGATCATCCTTGCGCTTTTCATCATAATCTAGATAGTTCCAACCAAGAATACGAGACAATTCTGATACATCAATATATTCAGTAACGTATTGTAACATTGCTTTAACAGATGTTTGTGTTAATTCAATAGAAAGATAATCAAGTAACGCTCTTTGATTTAATTCATTTTTGCCAAATAAAGTAGCCAACTTGATTAAAGTAATAAGTCCTTGCCTTGATGCTTTGAGCCGTTTTGATGAAAAAAGTTTATAATCAGCCGGATCAACATACGTACCAACATATTCACTTAAGGTTCTTTGCGTCTCAAGCTTCGTCAGTAATTTCGACATAAATGGTTTTAAATCACGATTAAATAATTTATTATGTAATTTAAGTATTAATGGTTTAATCCGCTCAAAATAAGTCGTTGTTCCATCATCTTTACCGTATATCTTACTGTATAAATTAATCAACAGCTCAAATAACTTGTTTTTCAAGGCTATATCAGTAAGAGGCAACTTAGATTCAGCCTTAAATAACCATAACTCAAGTAAGTTAATTTGGTCATTGATCAGTGGCAACGCATTAATATAATTGAAAATGATGTTACCAAAATTTACTTTAATGTTTCGTGTTGGAAAAGTAGTATAATAATCAAACAACGTATAGTATTTAATTAACTCCTCAGTACTAAGATCTGGAAACGATGTATCTTCTAATAAAGGCCATGAGGCATGATTAAGGGCTGGGATTAGCGCGCTGCTAACATACTCATCAGCTTTATGTGTTCCTTCTTTTTCCAATTCATCAAGCATTCTTATGACTGGTTTGCTAAACATAACCACCTGTTTAGTTTCATTAAGGTATGCTTGAATAACACCTGTTCTCAATTTAATATTTTTAGTATTACATTCATCAAGAAGTAAAATCAGTAAGTCATCTTTGGAACTTTGTTCGGGTAGGCGAAAAATAATACGACAACTATCTAGGCTTAGGGGGAACCTACTATCATCTAAATCAAAAATATCCTTTTTGATTAACTGAGATAAATCATAATTATCAAATAAGTGATGTGAATTTTCTTTGAATTTTTGTAAAAAGATAAATTGAAAATATTTAGATGTTGGCTTTAATGATTGATACTTACCTACTAAGGATTGCAAATCACGCTTATCATCTCGTCCAAAGAAGAATGATTTTACAACAGCCTGCTCCGCCTGACCCTCTGCAATTGCAACGTGATAAAATGCTTTAAGTAATTGTGTTTGCGCTTCATGTTCTGCATTAAATTCCAAATGAGGATAACGCAAATTAACTAAGTTCTCATCATAATATTTGATAAATTTCTCCTCAAATGTTAAAGATGAATCGTTTAGTATTATCTGCTCAGTTTGATGTTCCTTTGACTCACACTCATGTACCCATGTTTCTAAATTTGAAAAATTACCAGCTTTGAAGTAAATGTCATCCTTACCAGTTAAGTAACCAAAAAATACATAACTATCATGAGAATATTTCTCAGCTATATATTTAATTTGTTCCCCGGTCATAGCCCTTATGGTCGTGGAATGATTAGATAAACCTAATCGAAATAGTATGTTTGCAATTAATCCACTTTTATCGCTTTTAGCCCAGATGAAAAAATTATCAAATGCTGTATCAGTTACTGATTGTACGTTAGACCATTCAAAACCCGTCCATTTAATAAATTTACCTAGGTCACTGCCATAATAACGACTGGTATTCGTTTCATTCTGCTCTTTCCCTTTATGATTAAAAAATCGTTTTCTATTGGAGTCATCAGCAAGATGATCGATGTATTGTATGCGAACTTCATCAAGTTCTTTAGCAAACACCATCGCTTCTTCAAATGAAGTTGCGAGGGTAAATTGTGTAATGGCTTTTTGTATTTGTTTAAAGAAACCAAGCTGTCTTAAGCCTTGACTCTGCTTTATAAGAAACTTAATTTTCGTTATGTCATTATATTGCGTGAGCTTTGTATTAGGCGTTATTTTTTTTAATTCTTGCGATAATCCATTGATGTCTTCAAGAGCAATATGATGTCGATTTTTCCCTGAATCAACATAAAATAATTCAAATAAATTATCTTCATGCTGCACTAAGTAATAATAATTTTGCTCTACAGTTTGAGGATTATCAGTCATACACCTTAAATTAAGGCGGTCGGTTATTGCATTCGTTCCCCACGGCGATGCAAACGCATAATAAAGGTATGAAAAACCCGGAATTTTTAGTTCGTGTGCGCGATTAATTATGAGATCAACTAATTCAGCTTCTTTCGGATTGCTATAATCAATTTCCAGTGACTCGACAATTTTAGAGAATTCACGAAGGCGAACTGAAGGCGCTTGATACTCTTCAAAAGGCAGTAATTCAACTTTAAGTTCAGGCAGTTGCTCTAACAATTTATTTAAAATTTGCAACCTTTGATAAGAAGGAGAAAATTTTAACTGAATAGGAAGCGGGCTTTTATCTGCTAATTGCTGGTTTTCAACAGTAGAAGCAGTAGAGAAACGAGACATCTCATCATCTTGAGTAATACTGTCGTTGGCCATACTCATTATCGATTTAGGTTGCTCGGTGAGATTTTGAGTGTTATCCAATGTATTGGTTTGATTATTAAATACTGAAACTGTAGCAAGTGATAAACAAAAAGCGGGGGAAGGTTTATCAACTTCTTTACTGTATGGCTTAGTTACTCCTGCAGCAATATTGGCTTGGAGCATCTTAATTCGTTCTGCATAAGTAAACTCTGTGACGTATTTTAAATTAAACCCTCCAAAGTACCTTTCATACTTCTCAACTAGCGGTAATTTTTGTGGATTTTTCTCCTTAAATTCGGCAGCGCAGCGTAAATATTCTACACAGGCATCTGCTGAGCCAATTTGCTCCATTGCTTTTATATCAATTCGCTGTTGTACTTCAGGTGAAATGGATATAGGTGAAACAAAGCTAGTATACATTTTTATTTTTAGCAAAATTGCTACTATTTCGAATTCAAAACCGGTTAAACTAAGTTGCTTATCTACTATTAATTTAAATACATCTTGGTGAAGAGCAATGACTGGCTCACGAAAACCTGGAATATATTTTATTAAAGCATCACCAACATCAGTGAGATAAAATTTTATTTTATAAATAGAATTTTGAGGGCGATAACGTTCAGTAATTTCATTTAAGTATTCAACTAATAAAATTGAAGGCAAAATTTCTTTTAACCTATATTCTTCCTTAATCCGACTTTCACGAACCTCCGGGCTTAAATTATCAGCAATTGTGAAACTACCATACATGGATTCAAGTTGATAAACTAGTAATTTATCTTTTCTAACAAATTCTATCGAGCTCCAGTTGGCGCCACTTGGATATGAATTATATTTTTTGTCTAAATTATTTATATCCTTAACATAACAAACTAAGTGATTCCACGGATCTAATAGTATAGCCTTCTCACCCCAGGTACACATGTCATTTAATTCACTCTCTTCTGTACGATCAATAACTAGAAACGTATGGCCGTCTTCATCTTCATAGTTAATAGAAACCTTTTCAATTCGATGTTCATCTCCTAACTTTAATAATTTTACAAGCGCCATACAGGTGTGTTCATCACAATACCCTGAGTCAGTTTTTTGCAAGTCATAATATAATCCTCGTTGCAATAAATTTGACTTAATCAGCATTTCATTTATTTTTTGTTCCGCTTTATCTTTCACCTCTTGAAGCTGTACCGTTCTTAAATGTTTATCAAGTTCAGAAACTAGCAAATTATTAGACAAATTATTACGTGTAGACGACAATTTTTTATTATATTCAAAACGTTGCGCATAAGTATGTTGTTGGGTACGTAACTTTACCGCTAACTGCTCTATATTATACAAAGCATCTTCTTTGAATTGCGCTATTGCCGGAGGACTGTAATTTATTTTTGTGCTTGGAGAGTGTTTAAATAAATATAAATCATATACTAATTGATTAAGATCTTCTTCATACTGTGTTCCTTCACGTCGAGTTATATCAATAAACGTTAACTCTTTATCTGATAAGCGTTGATTTGCTTTAAGCTTCGTAACTGTTACATTAACTAAATCTTGCAACTCAAGAATATACAGCCGAATGAGCTCTTGCTCATCAATTTTCAAAGCAGAAAAACCTTGCTCACAAAGGGCAGGAATTTTTTTAAGCAGCAACGCAGTGAATTTTTCTCTTCTCACTGCAGCACTGCCTACATCAAATTTAGCTATTAAACGCCAGTAACTTTCTAATTTCGAAAAAATTACGTTTATTTGTTGTGCTATAAAAGATTCTAACTTCTGACGATTCTGATTCGACAGCTGATCACCGTCCTTTATATTATAATCTTCAATAAAATTTTTATAAATTGTCCGTAATTCATGTATTGCCGTGTAATGTGAATACATTAATTGGTGTACTTCTTCGTGCAACTGATATTGAATATCAATATCATGCTCACTTTCATTTACTGATGGACATTCAAATGCTTCAAAGCGATTTGCGGCAAGTGGGATTTGTTTGTTAATTTCATCTTTGATAGCAATAAGTTTATTAAAATATTCTTGTTCCTTACCATCATTTAGCATACTAAGCCTTGGATTCTAGAGTTTTTATAAAAGTCGCGCAGTATACCAGAATTTTTTGCCTAGTATGATTATTTTTGACTCAAGGAGAAAGAAACTTACGCTTCACCCATCTGAAGGCAATTTAACCTATAGAACGTGGGCTAAGCGTTTGAATTTTCGAATAATGAGATTAAAGTGTCTAAGAAAAATTAGATTTTAAATTTACCTGGATGTGCTATCAAAATAGTAAGCGGAGAAAATCCTACTCGTGAAGCTTAAAAATTTTGAAAATTATCGTATAAGGGTTAATGTCTTGTGTGGTTGATTAATGTGCCTCTGAATTTGAGGAAGACCCGAAAGAGCGTATATTTTTGGAGTTAATTGATTTATGGTGGCTATGGGTAGACTCGAACTACCGACCTCAGCATTATGAGGGCTTGGAAACTCATATATGTAATGTATTTATATGTACAATAAGGAACAAAAGTAACTTAAAATCAAAAACTTAATGAAATTTTATATTGCATCATTATGCTTCACTGTACTAGCTTTTCTAACAAAATTGCACCCTATATGCACCCTGGAAATAGATAGCTAATTT
>NZ_CAAAHX010000014.1:78330-89197 GCF_900639865.1 Legionella gresilensis | reverse complement strand
AATTGACCTTCCTACTAAGTTCAGCTTCAGTTAAATTATATGCTTTGAGCAGCTGAGTAAGGACATCACTAAGTTCAAAAAAAACAGTGCTCATATTTCAACCATATAATTTTTCTTTATTTCAATTTATGATAATTGCTATAAATTTAATTTTAATTTTAACAAAAAAATTTACTCGCAGTTTCGCTACAATAATACACGGATTTTATAAATAGAGCTAAATTTCTCTATAGATATATATATGAAATTGTAGGCTGCAATTAATAAATATATTATATAACCAAAGTTGTAAACCATATAAAGATATTTTGCATGCTGACCTGCCAAATCTGTGACCATTTAAGATACATTCATCTGCTGAGGAAAATAATCTAATGATTGAAAAAATTGTTTCTGGAGGACAAACTGGTGTTGATAGTGCTGCGCTTGATGCAGCTATTTGTATGTCTATACCTTATGGCGGGTGGTGTCCAAAAGGCCGTATAGATGAACTTGGAATAATTCCTAGCAAATATAGTAGCTTAATAGAGATCACGGGAAATTTTAATACTGAAAAAGAAAACTATGCTGCAAGAACAAAAGCCAATATAAAAGATTCTGATGGAACTTTAGTTATTGTACCTACATTACCTTTTCTTAAAGACAGTGGCACTGCATTTACAATCTGTGAAGCTTCAGTACAGGAAAAACCATATCTTATCATCGATATTTCACTATCTCAGGAAGAAAACTTTTCTAATATACAGGATTTTATTAGGCAGAATGATATAAAGGTTTTAAATATCGCAGGACCTAGAGAGTCAAATAATAATGGTATCTATCAAAAAACTTTTGATTTTCTTAAATATACTTTTCAACAACTGGAGCAAAGCTGCTCATATTCAATTTAAACATAAATTACAAAATTCTAGTTTTATATGTTATTACTTGCATATTATCCTTTTATTAAAGAACTTGCTGTTTTGAACGCTCTTTTTTTAAAGTTAGAAACTATAGCATAATTAAAAACACCCTGATCATATTATTTACATTACTCTGTAAAATGAATTTTCATTCCTTAAATCTAATTTAAATTTATTAATGTATAATGCACACCTATTTTTCTAGTATATAAGCTAGCATTATGCTATTAAAGTGCTATCAAATTGATTGCTCTATGAAATCATTTTGATAGCACATGATAGTAATTTTTACATTACCAATAAATTTATAATTTAATAACGTTGACTTTCTAAGTGCTTTCAAAATACATGCATTATGCTAGCATTTAGCTAGTATCCTAAAAATTTGTTTTATACGTACATGCTTTAGTAAGCTGATATCATTTTGCCTTTAAAGTGAGCGCATTATGCTCGCACTTCAATAGCATATTCAAACTTCATTCTAATATTAAAATATATAACCAGATATCAATTGGCTATCAAAATGCTTTCGAATTGCTATCAAAAAGCTTGCATTTTGATAGCAATTTATTAAATTGCGTTGGATAAGTAAAATTTTATAAAAAATTATTATCAAGCAATCAAAATGCTTTCAAAACAATTGCAAAATGCTATCAATATGATAGCATTTTTGTGTGTATAATTTAGGAAGAAAAATAAAATGATTATCTTAATTGGTGGTGAAAAAGGTGGGACAGGAAAAACAACCTTAGCTACGAATTTAGCTGCAACAAGAGCTATAGATGGATTTGATCCACTTCTAGTCGATACAGATCCTCAGAAAACTGCTAGCTTTTGGTCTTTAACTCGCGATGAGAATAGTTATAGCCCACGTGTAACAACCATACAGAAATTCGATAATGTTAAGCAAGAAATATTAAAATAATTAGCGATNGGTAAATTGACCTTCCTACTAAGTTCAAAAAAACAGTGCTCATATTTCAACCATATAATTTTTCTTTATTTCAATTTATGATAATTGCTATAAATTTAATCTTAACAAAAAGAAAATTTACTCGCAATTTCGCTACAATAATACATGGATTTTATAAATAGAGCTAAATTTCTCTATAGATATATATATGAAATTGTAGGCTGCAATTAATAAATATATTATATAACCAAAGTTGTAAACCATATAAAGATATTTTGCATGCTGACCTGCTAAAATCTATACCCATTTAAGATATATTGATGTGTTGAGGAAAATAATTTAATGATTGAAAAAATTGTTTCTGGAGGACAAACTGGTGTTGATCGTGCGGCTCTTGATGCGGCTATTTATATGTCTATACCTTATGGTGGATGTTGTCCAAAAGGACGTATTGATGAACTTGGTATAATTCCTAGCAAATATAGTAACTTGATAGCGATTACAGGAAATTTTAATACTGAAAAGGAAAATTATGTTGCAAGTACAAAAGCCAATATAAAGGATTCTGATGGAACTTTAATTGTTGTACCTAAACTACCTTTTCTTAAAGATAGCGGCACTGCATTTACAATCACTGAAGCTTCAGTACAGAAAAAACCATAGCTTACCATCGTTATTTCACAATCTGAGGAAGAAAACTTTTCTAAAATACACGAGTTTATTAGGCAAAATGATATAAAGGTTTTAAATGTCGCTGGACCTAGAGAATCAAACAATAATGGTATTTATCAAAAAACTTTTGATTTTCTTAAATATACTTTTCAACAACTGGAGCTAAGCTGCTCGTATTCAATTTAAACTTAGAGTGAAATTGTTTCTGGTTAATAAATTTAGTTTATATAGGAAAACATAACGTTAATTATGTTTTCCAAAAATTTTAAAAATTTACTTTAATTTCAATAACTTAAATAAAAGTTTCATAAATGAAACTACCGTCTTTACCTATATAAATTCATCTAACGCTTCTAAAACCAATGCTTTAAGTCTTTCAGGTTCTATATTAGAAAAATTAGATCTATTAAACTCAAATACAAATTTCTTATAAGTAGGCTGAATAGATTTAAAAAGAATTTTGTCATCAACTTTATAACTTCTCGCTACATTAAATTTCTTTTCATCTTTATTAATTGCCTTAATAAGTTCATTAATAATAACATTTGGCTTTATGTGAGTTTTCCTTTGTTGAATTTTATCTTTCAACTCTTTTGCAGCATTAATAATAACTTCCCTGTAATTAGCATTTTTTTCTAATAAAACCACTAATGAATATATTGGGTTAATTTTCAAAAGGGTAATATCTTCAAAGAGAGCCATGATTTCTTTGTAATTAATAATTTTTGCTGCAGATAACATTTTAGATAACTTACTCTTCTTTAAATCTAAAGCGGAAGCCATTTCATCTTGACTATCAAATAAACTTGCATCAAGTTGTTGCTTATAGCTAATTGCATCTTCAAATTCGCTAATATCATTACGATCTTTATTTTCCAAATTCATTAATATAGCGCATTCTCTATCACTAGCTTCAACAGCTTTGACTCGTACTTTTTGTTTGAGGTAGTTACAGGCAAACCATCTCCTTCTACCTGCAATTATCTCCCAATTCTTACCTTCAAGGTCATTTTCCAATTTCCGCGCAAATATAGGCACCTTCTGGCCATTTTTTCGGATAGAAGATATTAGATCTTGGCATTTTTCTACATTCATCCATACTGTATCACGATTATGGAATCTCCAAGGTCGACAGTCTAAAGGATCTACTAAGAACTCTGTGCCTCGTACTATTTCAGTTTGACTTTTAGTAGTAATTGTTCGCGATGCAGCAGGTAAGACAACTTTTGCATTCTCTTTATTTTGATTTTCATCAACAATTACACCTGCCAAAGATCTTTTTTTACGCATAAGTAGCCTCTCCATTTACTACAAACTTCCCAGCTTTCTCAAGCTTTTTAACTTTGCTTGGCCATGTTTTCCATACTTCAAATTCGAGCTCCTTGCAAAATGAATTAATTATATTCAATGCTCTTTTTTGAGGCCTTCTAACCTCTAATGCCGTTTGAAAATCAATAGCAGCATTTCCAATTTCAGTTGTATGTAAAAAATAGTTGCTCATCATATGAAAACCAAAAACATCCTGCATTATTGGTAAAAACTCTCGGTGGTTAGTTTGATTTAAGAAAACATCTGTTGCTAATATTTTAATAAAATGGAATTCTTTTTCTGGTGCAATCATCTCAATAACATTTTCAATCATACGAAGATATTGTACTGTTGAACTAAATTCATATAAAGCTGGAGGAGTAGGAATAACTAAGGCTTCTGCTGCACAGAGGATATTCATGGAAGTAAATCCTAGAGCCGGCGGGCTATCAATTATTACCAAATCATAGGCATCTTTTACTGAATTAATTCCCTGTTTCAATTCTGAAAATAAATAATTTTTTTCGACTGTAGGAATATCTTTTATCTGTTCTGCAATTCCTAATTCAAGGTTATAGAGTTGTAAATTAGAAGGAATTATATCTAAGCCATCCCAATACGTTTTACGTATGCAATAATCTAAATTATCTTTTTCACCTCTGAAAAAAGGTAACAGGGTACACTTATCTTCAATATCTCTATCAGGAATATAACCAAAGCTACTAGTCGAAGAAGCTTGTGAATCCATATCAATAAATAAAACCCGATAACCTTGAGTTGCAAAATACTGTGCTACTGCAACACTCGTAACTGATTTTCCAACTCCACCTTTAAAGGTTTGAATAGCTAAAACAAGACATTCATCTTGTGACGCATCTCGTCTTGGGTATGTCTTAAAATGTTGTCTAAATTGGTTAATTTGTTTAATTGTATATCCTGCAATTCTGTTAGTCGTCTGGTTTTTCTCAATATCATCCAATAAGCCATCACTTATCAATTGATTCTGAATTTTCAAGATGGAGCTACTGGAACGTCCAACCAATTCTGCCGTTTCTTTTAATGACCACCTTCTTTCTAGAATCTTATTATTATTAGGAGCTCTACCACTTTCTTCAATTTGTCTAAGCACACTTTCACCACGACCTATTAAAGCTCGTATGTACTCAATCCCTGCTTGATTTTTCATTTTTATTCCTAATTTTAAAAATAATGAAATTTTAATTTAGAGGTAAATTATTTATTTATCAACAACAAAATTACAATTCCGCATTATTTATTTTTATTTGACAAATATTGCGGATTTTAAAGAGATGATATAGATTCTTATGAAGATAGTAATAACTTATTAATAATTAATAAAGATAGGAAAAACATATGCTTAATTAGGAAAAGAGGAATATTAAAAAGTTTAGTCCTGATAAGTCGGCAAACTTATCAGGACTTATAAAACTTAGCTTGGAACGAAGCTAATTTTTTACCAAAAATTAGATAGGAATCTGTTTATCTAAATTTTTTGTAATCATCCAATTATTATTTTAGCTACGTTCCCTTAAAAAAACAACAAAGATAAGGAAATTATCTATGGGGAACATTTGTTCAATTTTTCATGAGCGATTTAATGTCCTAAAGACATTAACAAGATGCCCTAAAAAAGCTTACTTGCTCGATCAGTTTATATTCTGGTGGCAAAACTCTAAATATAAATTAAAAAACTCTGACTCTATTTGGTTTATGCGACCTTACGAAGACATCGCACAACACGTTGGGGTAGGGCTAAGTACTTTAAAAAAATACATTAAAGAGTTTGCTGATTTAGAACTCATAGAAAGACGCAATACCTTTTGTGCTAAAAATAAAAATAACAATCCTAATGAGTTTGAAGTAAAGAAACGAACCTATATTAGGATCACAGACAAGCTTCTTAAACTAATTAATCAATCTTCCGATCTACCTCAAAATAATAAACCATGCGAAGATGAGAGCGTAGTTCAATCAACGAGTTCACAATTAGAGCAAATTGAGACGATCGAAAAGTCAAAATTGATACCTTCTATATATAAAGATAAAAAATATAATTGTTTTACTAATACTATTAGTGAAGCAGATACTGTTAATTTTGTTGAAAAGGACGCCTATTGTAAACCTAATAAAACTTTCACGAAAAATTTTAAATACGAAAAAGAACTAGAGGGTTTAATTACGGACGAGGCTAAGAGCCAAATTAAAGGCATGCTTTATAATATTCAACATCAACACCATGTTCTCATATCAGATCCTGAACAACTTTTTGCAGAGATTGTTTTTGCAGCAACTGATCCAAATCAATTTAAGCATTGTGAAAGTTTCAAACATAAACTGAATGCCATTTCATTGATACTTCGAAGCAAACGGTGGTCCACACCAAAAGGGTTCTATAATCATTCTTATATAGGCTCTCTTTTTAAAGAGCGTAAAGACGTAAGAACTCGTAAGATGAAAGAAGAAAAGTTAGAACGCGAGCTTTTAGGTATTAATAATCCTAAAACAATCGCTGAGATTAAAACTCGGTTTGAGCTTAGTGATAAAGTGGAAGCTCGATTTAATGGGTGTGAAACAATTTCAAAAGAGTCCACAGGTCTTATCAATGAGCTTGCCGATAAGTTGAAACAAATAAGTCATGAAATTTATTCAGAAGGCTGTTATCTCCAGATGATGGAGAAAGATTATAGCGCGGGGCTTTCTCATGCTAGTAGGGCGCTTATAGACAATAGCGCGCTTAAACTTGCTCGTCTTTATGAGGAACAAACAGAACTTGAAAATAAATTAGCGAACTATGAGCATGATCGATCTTTATGTGCTTAAGGTAAATAACGTTATTCACAAATTCTGTGGATAACGCTGTGTAGTTTTTTTAAGAGAGTAGATAGTTACTTAGCTAATAAGTGATTAAGGCTATTAGCTAGATAATAATAAATTGAGTTATAAAATAAACATAAATTTTAGCACATTAACAATTTTGATAATCCTTATGGTTATAATTTATGTACTATACATAACAACTCAAATAAGTTAGAGATGTCAAAGCAATATTATGCAATAAACGCAATAGACGGTTTATTAGCTCTAAAATGACTGCAGAGTGCACTAACAGGCTAGGTTGTTCTGATATAGTTTATTCGACTTCGTTTGCAGGATGTATTGAATTAAGAAGGCTTAGATTTAGTAGGAACTATACTTTAAATGAATTAGTTCATTTTAGTTAGGATATATGATGCCGATTACGCCTTTTGAATCAATAATTTATTTTGACCAACCAGCTAAAGGGGAAATTTCTTTATCAGAAAAGGGTATTGAGTTAATAGCTACTTATTATAATGAAAAATATTTTTGTAATATCGAAATTCCTAGAAATTCCTTCGGCAATGCTATTGCAATATCAACTTTAAATGAATTCTTACCCACTTTAATTCAGGACTGTCGTAAAGAAAAAAGTCCTAATTATCGAAAAGCTTATATTATAGGCGCTACAAGCGGCCATGCTATTCCGTTAATCTATCTACGAGAAAATGGCGAAGAGTTATTTTTATTAGCTGATTCTCAAGGTGAGTCAGCAAGAATTAAATATTATTTACCAGATATTGAGAATAATTCTGATATACCGATTATGACTGTGGCGGAAGTTAGACAAAGAGATTTTATTTCATGTTATACCGATGCTCTAATTTTTGCTCGTGATACCACAAGAATGAATAATAATTCTTATTTTATTCCTAATCTATTTCAAGATATTAAAAACAGAAAAAATTATACGCACGTAGGACCTTATCATTATATCTTATTACCCGATGAGTTATTAAAAACCACACAACGCTCTGCTTTTCGACGCCGACATACCCAACATAGTAATAAAGAAGTTAATGGAAAACTTACGCTTAATCAGTTCGTGGAGAAGCATACTGATAAATCAGATGGGAAATATAAATATTTAGAGAATAAAAATATAGAGCTAGCTAAGCTTATTGAAATTTTATTTTATTTTGAACAAATTAATTCAACATCTACTAAATTTGATTCAGTAGATAGAGAAAATTTTATTCATGTTGCCAAACAAATTATAAGTAATGGTCAGCCTTTATTTCCATATCTTGAGGCACTCATCAATTATGTTACTTATTTAAAGAAGATAAAAATCGAAGCTACGGATACGGATACCTTATCTTTTAGTGACTATACTAGATTTCGTTCAGCATATAATGATTTTTATCAAAACTTAAAGCAGCTTCTATCTAACTTGAACTTAAAAGCAGATTCATTAAAAAATATTAAGCCTAGTAAAGTAACTATCATGGGTAATTTGATTCAGTCATTCAAAGAAATAGAGCAGAATTTAGAAGCTGCATTAAGTCAAGAAAATTACAGTCTTGAGTCTTTCAAAACGCTTTATGAATCTCAATGCCAATTTCTTTCTGATGGAATTGATGAATTAAGTTTAGATGTCTCTGAGAAGGGTAGGGCACTTGAGTTAAGACGTGAATTTAGTGACCGTATTAAGTTGTTTGCTAACAAAATGCTGAGTATAGATTATAAGCTAAGTACAATACAGACTTTGCTGATCTATAAAAATAAATGTGAGGAAATGGCTAGCCAACTATTGCAACTATCATTAACAATGAACTTTAAGTAGAAAACTATATTTATCTTAAATAGAAACTTTTTTATAAATAAAAATTTATAAAAAGTTAATTCAATTTATAATCCTATTAAGTTTTCTAAAAACCCTATGAAACTTACTCTCATTGTTTCAGGACATGATTCGTAATTTTAGGAACTCTATTCTAAAAATAGAGTTGACAGTAAAATGGCTGCTTTTGTTCAATAAGCAGCTAATATAATTTAGCTTAATACCTTAACAAACATAATAAAAAATTTAATTGATTTAAAAAAAAACATTATGTTTACTTAATATTCTTATAATTTTGCTTTCCTACAATAGGCTGATAATTATTAAGTTGTAGAGATATTTATTATGCCAGAGCAGAAAAAAAGGGTAACTTCTTCCGAAATTGAGGGGTGGGAGAAGAAGCTTGATTATATCATAGCTGAATGCGACTTGATGGTTAAGAAGCATGATAAAACTTCACCATGGAATGAATCCACAAAAAAAGTACAAGCTATGCTTGATAGCGGCCAGAACTTTATTAGTGAACAGGTTGGCAAGTTAAAAAAGGAGTTAAAAAAAGAAGAGGAAGATATAAAAGAACAAATCGAAGGATTCATTGTAGAAAAGGCAAACGGGGTAGTTGCTACAAAAATAACCGAAGCAGTAATTATTAATCCGGTTAAGGGAGAGATTCATACATTAGATAAAGAAATTAATAGGTTTCAAAATAAACTACAAACGCTAACACAAACTCTGGATACCCAAGATAAGAGTTTTTTCGCAAGAACTATAGAAAATACTAGTAGCTTTATTAAAAAACAAAAAGATAATGTAATACAAATGCATGAGCAGTTTAAAGCGACAGGCTCTATTAAGACTAATTTGCAACAATTGACAGATAGTATTCCTGAAACTCACTCAAGTACTCAAGAGTTACTCACAAATCCAAGTAAAAAAACATTGTACTCAGCACTTACCGCTGTAGGTAATACAGCAAGTTTTTTTATGCGTTATTTGAACGAAAAGTGTGATAAAACTATAGATATTGCAGAAGAAGGGAGCGAAAAAATTGAGAAAAGTATAGAAAAACATAAAGGCATTTATCCGTATGCCAAAAGTCTTGTAAGGAAAGCTGATTCATTGGTAGAGCAGAATATCCAGAGAATAAATCAATTAGATAAATTAAATACTTTTTATCAAAACACAGTTGAATTTAAACAGAAAATAGAAAGCTCATTACGTGATTCATCTAATTCTCTAGAAGAAACAACAGAAAGTAAATCATCAAATAACACAATTATCTGTAAATGAAAATAGGAGTTGATGGTATTGTTTCAAGCATACATATGGAGTTTGTTTCATAGACTTTATAGCTTTGCAATACCGTCCACTCAATTCAGCCTTCTAGATCTTCATAGATTTAGGACCTATATTCTAAAAATATAGTTTTCAGTAAAATTTCCTGCTTCACATAAATTATGAATTATTCTGCAAACTGAATAGCAGCAACTTTTAAATGTAAGTCTATATCCGAATTAGGTCTTAAACTTAGATTGTCTTAAGTCACATAAATAAAATAAGTATTTACGTAATGTTAATTAAATGACCAATTTACAGTTTTTTGGGAGTAGGTTAGGAATGGTTCCATAACCGGTCGTTTAAATTATGCTGGTACTTCAAACCAATGCCAAATTTGCCACGATCCGTTTAAGTCTATCTGGATTATCATCAACATAAATAGACGTTGTCACAATCGAAGCATGACCTGCTAATCTTGAAACGGCTTTAATATCGACGCCTTGCTCAATCAGTTTGGTAATGAAAGTTCGCCGTCCTGAATGTGAACTTGCTCCTAGAATACCTGCTTTGTCGTATAATTTGCGAAACCATTTTTGTAAGGTATTAGGCGTAAAACGGCTTCGGCGTTGCGTTTGAAAGAAAGGTTTGTGACGAGCTACGCCATTATCTTTTAAATGATTAAGATAAGTTTGGAGCGTTTCTCGCAATTTTTTATTACTTAAATAAGCATACCGTTGCTTTTCACCTTTGGTCATAGACCGTTTAAGACAAATTTCATCAAGAAGCCGGTAATGGCTATCGGCAACATCAGCAATCGTTAAAGAAGCAATTTCTTTTGCACGTAATCCCAAACCAAACGAACAATAAATTATCGCTACATTGCGAATAGAAAATGTACTATCTTTAGCCACTGCTAAGAGTCGTCTGAACTCAGCATCTGTTAAAACCTTTGCTTTACCTTCTCTAGCCACGATTTTTAATCTAAATTCCTGAAAAAATAATATTTTAACTAAAAAAGGTCCTCTTAGCAAAAATAAAAAGGGGCAATTGTTAAAATTCCTTACCGTAATTAATGAGGTCCTCAAATTGTCATTTCAGGAACTCTTTTTAACGAAAAAAGATTAAGTAGACGAA
>NZ_CAAAHX010000014.1:32184-78312 GCF_900639865.1 Legionella gresilensis | reverse complement strand
GGTGTCCAAAAGGCCGTATAGATGAACTTGGAATAATTCCTAGCAAATATAGTAGCTTAATAGAGATCACGGGAAATTTTAATACTGAAAAAGAAAACTATGCTGCAAGAACAAAAGCCAATATAAAAGATTCTGATGGAACTTTAGTTATTGTACCTACATTACCTTTTCTTAAAGACAGTGGCACTGCATTTACAATCTGTGAAGCTTCAGTACAGGAAAAACCATATCTTATCATCGATATTTCACTATCTCAGGAAGAAAACTTTTCTAATATACAGGATTTTATTAGGCAGAATGATATAAAGGTTTTAAATATCGCAGGACCTAGAGAGTCAAATAATAATGGTATCTATCAAAAAACTTTTGATTTTCTTAAATATACTTTTCAACAACTGGAGCAAAGCTGCTCATATTCAATTTAAACATAAATTACAAAATTCTAGTTTTATATGTTATTACTTGCATATTATCCTTTTATTAAAGAACTTGCTGTTTTGAACGCTCTTTTTTTAAAGTTAGAAACTATAGCATAATTAAAAACACCCTGATCATATTATTTACATTACTCTGTAAAATGAATTTTCATTCCTTAAATCTAATTTAAATTTATTAATGTATAATGCACACCTATTTTTCTAGTATATAAGCTAGCATTATGCTATTAAAGTGCTATCAAATTGATTGCTCTATGAAATCATTTTGATAGCACATGATAGTAATTTTTACATTACCAATAAATTTATAATTTAATAACGTTGACTTTCTAAGTGCTTTCAAAATACATGCATTATGCTAGCATTTAGCTAGTATCCTAAAAATTTGTTTTATACGTACATGCTTTAGTAAGCTGATATCATTTTGCCTTTAAAGTGAGCGCATTATGCTCGCACTTCAATAGCATATTCAAACTTCATTCTAATATTAAAATATATAACCAGATATCAATTGGCTATCAAAATGCTTTCGAATTGCTATCAAAAAGCTTGCATTTTGATAGCAATTTATTAAATTGCGTTGGATAAGTAAAATTTTATAAAAAATTATTATCAAGCAATCAAAATGCTTTCAAAACAATTGCAAAATGCTATCAATATGATAGCATTTTTGTGTGTATAATTTAGGAAGAAAAATAAAATGATTATCTTAATTGGTGGTGAAAAAGGTGGGACAGGAAAAACAACCTTAGCTACGAATTTAGCTGCAACAAGAGCTATAGATGGATTTGATCCACTTCTAGTCGATACAGATCCTCAGAAAACTGCTAGCTTTTGGTCTTTAACTCGCGATGAGAATAGTTATAGCCCACGTGTAACAACCATACAGAAATTCGATAATGTTAAGCAAGAAATATTAGCCTTAAAAAGCAAATTCGATGATATTATTATTGATGCTGGTGGCCGTGACTCATTGGAATTAAGAACCTCCCTTCTTGTAGCAGATAAAGCCTTTTTCCCTTTAAGGGCATCTCAATTTGATCTTTGGACTTTAGCCAAAATTAATAGTCATATAAAAGATGCTCGTTCAATAAATGAAAAATTAAAAGCTTTTGTATTGATTAATCAAGCCTCCCCGAATCCGGGTGTTAAGGAAGGAGAACAAGCCTCTATGTATTTAGAAGAATTTGATGAACTTACTTCAATCGATACCATCGTTAGTGAAAGAATAGCTTATAGAAAGGCTGCTATTTTAGGTTGCTGTGTTCAGGAAATATCTCCAGAGGATAAAAAAGCTTCAGCAGAAATTTTATCCCTATATGAGGAAGTATTCCATGTCTGAGAAACCACCATTCAAAAAACCCCCTCTAACACCTGAAGAAAAGAAAAAGAAAGAGGCTGAATTTTTACGTTTTGATAAAACAGGTGAGGAAAATTCTTATCAGCCTCGCAAAAAAGAAAAGGAACCTACAAAAAGTATCTTTATTCGGGCCCCTGAAAGTTTCTGGCATGATATACAAGAAATTGTAAGCTTAACAGGTATATCTATGAATGCTGTATGTTTAGAGTTATTAAGACCAGCAATAAAGAGAAAATTAAAAGAAATTCGAGAAGATAATTAATTTTTTAAAATAGCATATTGCTAGCATATTGCTAGCAATTTATAGCTCCATACCTAGCAATATGCTCTATTTTCGCTATCAATCTGCTAGCAAAAAGCTATCAATTTGCCTTTAAATCGAAAAAAAAAATTATTGACATATAAAGATTTGCTACCCAAAATTACCGAAATGACAATCTATTAAATATTGATTTTTTATTTGTTTTTCTGAAAAAAGGACAGGAATAATGACAAGTTGATAGTGAATTAAAAGAATAGTTATGAAGAGCGCCAACTCTTCATAACTTAAGATATTAGCTAGGAACGTCTGCTAATTCATACTAAAATTAAGAAAGATTACCTTGCTTAAATTTAGTTTTTACTCAATCTATATTGTAGCTACGTTCCCTAAAAAAAACAACAAAGATAAGGAAATTATCTATGGGGAATTTTTGTTCAATTTTTCATGCTCATTTTGGTAGGTTGGTCGACTACACCCAAAGCCATAATAAAGCAGTCTTTTTAGATAAGTGTATCTTCTGGTGGCAGATATCCAACTACACGCTTAATGATGAGGAGATTTGGTTTACCAGGACCTTATCACAAATGGCTAAAGACTTAGCCTTATCAGAACGATCTATTAGTCGCTACTTAGAAGAGTTTGAGCAAAAAGGATTAATCGAGCGGGCATGCAAGCTCAGTGCATCGACTAAAAATGGCTTTCGTGTCACAAAACGCCTCTATATTCGAGTGACCCAAAAACTACTTGATTTGCTTCAGATACAGGAAGAAACAACAAAGTTAACTGATGCTCATACAACGCCATGCACTTTTTTAAATCAAGATGGCGAGATCGAAAAAGACAAAAAGTCTTTATTTATAAATAAAGAAAAAGATCATAATTATCTAGTTAACGGTACAGTTAGTTGTCAAGAAAATGTGGAAAAATTGTCTAAGCCCCTTAACCAAACACTCTATCCAATCTATCCAATTGAAAAAATAATTGGGGAGAGGGTAGGAGAGCGAACAAAAAATTATATTAAGGGCATGATGAATAATTTAAGCCATGAGCATCAAGTTCACTTTTCATCACCTGAGCAAACCTTTGCAGAAATTATTTTTACATTAATAAATCAACCGCAGCTAAAGCAGGTTGAGACTATTCAGCATAAGGTGCAAATTATTGCTAAGCTTTTGCGGGAAAAACGTTGGCGTACACCAAAGGGCTTTTATAATCACGCTGATTATGGCCAACACTTTAAACAAACATCTGGCAAATTAGTAGCTAAGGAAAACAAGCAAGACGCGTTATCTGTAAAAACCTCCCATTTTGAAAAAAACCGTTTGCTTAAACAAAAGCAAGATGCATTAGGGAACATTCGACATGCTATCCATAGTGAAAAGAGATATTTAGAGCTGGCTCTACAAGGCCAAGAGAAGGGAATTGATAAAAAAGCCTTGCTGGATTCTATCAAACGGCAACTTAATCAATTAGAAGACGAATCTTTTAGCCTTACAAAGGATATTATAACGCTTGAGCAGGAACTCGCTCCAGCGTTTAAAGCAGGACCTGATAAACGTAGCGAAAAAACGCACCAATTAAATCATCTCCAAGATAAAGCCGATGTATTGCGATTAAGTATTAATCGACAATTTGAAAAACTCTGTGAAACCATTGAATCCTTACCAAAAGGGCATAAAGAAATTAATATACAGCAACAAACCTATGAACATTTACAAACCGAACTTATTCGTCTTGAAAATACTATTTCAGAGCTAGAGTATGACTTGTATACTCATCATGCTGCTTAGAAGAGGTAAAGATTAGTAAAGAAAAGCTGGTTTATAAGGGAAGTGAGAACAATTATAGAGTTTTGTTGATATATTTATTTCGCACTGCAATATGTTATACACAATTTCTGTGGATAAGGCTGTGTGGTATTTATATAAAAGTCGCTAAAATCTAAGCTAAGTATGCGTTGAGGATGTGAGCGCTAGATAATAGTAAATTAACTCATAAAATAGACAACCATTTTAGCACATTAGCTAAGATAAGAGGATTATTTGGTTAAGTCGTTCCATTATTAAAAAAATTAGCAGAGAAAAATATGACATTAGACATTACTATACGTAAAGCGCTAATAGAGGATGCTCCAAGCTTCCTGCCTTTAATAGAGCAATTAGGGTATCCACTATCGCTTGAAATATTAAAAGCACAATTTGAGGTTTTTACTAAACAAGACGGTTATGAGATTTTTCTTGCTGAAAAGGCAGGTATTGTTGTTGGTTGGGTAGCCTGGTCAAAAAGCTATCTTTTTGTTTCGCCTACCACGCGGATTCACATTGAAGGATTGGTCGTTGATAAAAATTTTAGGGGTGAGGGTATTGGAAGGAAATTAATGGAGAAGGCTGAAGAATTCGCAAAGCAGTCAAGTCCTTGTATCGTTGATCTTACGTCGGGCTTAAGACGAGCAAAAGATGGCTCTCATGATTTCTATCAGTCTATGGGTTATTATAATGAAGGCTATATGGCTAAATTGTATTTAAGAAAGGAAATTTTCTAAAAATCTGCCACAAAAACTAATCTAAGTAAGAGTAATTATATTTGAGAATTCTTGCAGAGAGGCTTATAAACTATTTTTCTAATTCAGATTTTTAAGTTTATTTTCAATTTAAGCTCTAGTCTTAAGTCACCTAAACAAAAAATAACTATCAATAACCAGTTCCACTTCAAAAGATTAATTTATAATTTTTGGGAGTAGGTTAGGGGCAGTGCCACAAGTAATAGTTTCTAGCGATGATTTTTTATTTAACATCCTTAAAAGAATGTATTTTAACTAAAAAAGGAACTCTTACAAAAAATAAAAGGTACTGACGTTCAAGAATATATACAGTTATTGAAGAGGTCCTCAAATCATTATTTCAGGACCTCTTTTGAAAGTTATGAGCTGATATTTCTGCATTGGTAATATACTAAATTATTAAGTACTCCGTTGTTTACTTTTCAAGAAAGTAAAGCAACACGTTTTAATATTTTGTATTAGTAAGGTGAAATTATTTAGTAACTAATTTATTTTTGAGTAGCTATTTTAATAACATCTGGTGGCTTTTAGGACAGTAATTTTATTATTAGTGACACTCTTTTCCAGTCATCAAACCAAAGTACAAGAGCTAGAAAGATCAGCCTGAATTATTTTTATTATTCTTATACAGCACTACTAAGTGCTCATTATTATAAAAATTTATTAGATCTGACTGAGTTATTTAAACACTGTCAGATTTTATAATTCCTTCGTGAATTTCTGTCACAAAACTCTTAAGTGGGCTTAAACAAGTACTATCTAATGGATAATCTGTTAGAAGTTTAGTAACAAATTTTGGCCCATGGGATCCAACTTCGGGATTGAAATTTTCAACTTCTCCTACAGGCACTATAAATATCCCAATTTCATTTAACTTTGCTTTAAGTTCATTGTAATATCTTTGAGCATCACCGCGAGGAATAGCAGTAATACCGTATCTTTTAACTTGGGCCCAGGCTTTATTTTGATTCATTATATTTGAAATATCATTTTTACTTGGAAGAGAATCATTTGTAGCACTATCGTTTAATAATTTGATTATTTCATTTTTTATTTCATCATTAGTTTTAATTTCAATTCCTTTGCGCACTTCGCAGTCAATACGCCTCCATAAGCCCTCTAATTGCGTCCAAACACCGCCAAATGCTTCAACTGTTGATTTTACTAAATTAGAATCAGATAAAAAGTCCATATCGAAAACAGCCTTAACTGGAACCCCAACTTTAAGTAATACAGCAGCTATTTTAGGTATGTTATGTTTTCCGCCAGAAGGAATATATGATGTATCTTTCCAAGGTTTTTCTGATAATGCTGATATATAGTCTGCAATTGAATCGAATAAACGGCAGTCACTATCATCTTCACAAATAATTATTTGCTCATGGAAAATTCCTTCCAGGGCAGTTGAGTAACGAAGAACAGGTTGCCTCCAAAGTTCTCTTATGACTTCTTGAGATGCTTCATAAACTTTGTTTACATCGTTCTCTCTGCAAATTCTTAATATTCTAATATTTCCGCGAGTACCTTCTAAAAATCCACGAAGAATATCACTACTGTGTGTAGCAACAATAAGCTGTCCTGAAACTTTAGAGGAAAGAGTTTCCCCTAATCGCCGCATTTGAGGTGGATGCAAAAAAGCTTCTGGTTCGTCAATTAAAGTGATATCTCGATTTGCTACAATAGCCTCAAACAAAATGCCGGCATAGCTCTTCATACCATCGCCTTGTTTATCTAGCAATGGATTTTTGCGAACTCTATTTACATATTCGTCGCCAACTCGGTTAATTAATACTTCTTTATTTGGAATGGTTCCGACATGAATTGGCAGAACGCTTCCTCCTCTAAAATCAAACATAAGATCTTCTTTAAACGCATGATAAAAGAGAGTGCTTATTTTTTTCATAAGCTCTTCATCATCGTATAAAATATGTTGTGGTTTTGATTTTTGTTGACCTGGAGAAATACTTGATTGCTTCTTACATATTGTTAAACGTTCTTCAGCTGCGATTAATTTAATAAATCCTATAGCGAGATTATTTATAAGATAAGGGCTAGAGGACCAGTGGTTAATCATGTTTTCATGTAAATGCCAATCTTTATAACTATAATAACCATTAATGTATTCTGCTTCACTCTGAAGAAATTTTTTAAAATCCTCAGTACTTCCTGATTTTTTAATCTCTAGATCAGAAATCACAACTGCTTGTGATAGTTTACCATTTTGACAAATTTCCGAAATTTCACGAAGAGATTGTGATTTTCCGCTATTATTTGGTCCAACAATTATTATCTTATCCTGTGGGGAAAGAGTAAACTCATTTCCACCAGAAAAAACAACTTTCGATATGGATACATGTGGTTTGTTAAACTGTTTCATAAATTATTCCTTTCTGTTCCTAAACACAGAGAATATTTAATTTAAAAAACTTAATTCTAGACTTTCTGTGCTAGTGACAATGCTCCCTTTTTTAAACGATTAAATAGTTTTTCAGTGAGTTAAAATTAATAATAGTAAAAAACTGTGAAAATTACTTTACGTTTTTAATCTGATAAATAACGATACAAAGTTGGTTTCGAAATATTAAGAACTTTACAAATATCGGCAATGGCTAGGGCTTTATCTTGGTGCATACGCTTAGCAGCTTGAATTTTGGAGCCGTCTACTTTAGGGCGTCCACCTTTTCTGCCTCTTGCTCGCGCAGCAGAGAGCCCTGCTTGAGTTCGCTCTTGAATGAGTCGTCGTTCAAACTGGGCCATGGAAGAAAAAATATTAAAGACTAACTCACCAGAAGCAGTGGTCGTATCAATCGCCCCATCACATAATGATTTAAAACCAACCCCTTTTTCTCGTAACGTTTCAATAAGCGTTACTAAATGCACCATTGAGCGACCTAATCGGTCAAGACGCCAAACGACTAATACATCTCCAGAAGTTAAATTTTCTAAACATTGATTTAATCCAGGCCGCTCAGTTTTGGAGCCGGAAACTTTATCTTTAAAAATAAGATTTTTCTGACAACCTGCTTTTAGCAGGGCATCCACTTGCAAGTTTAAATTTTGCTCAAGGGTACTGACGCGGGCATAGCCAATTAAGCGTGACATTACTTTTTCTCAATTATTATTGTTTTTGATGGGTTTTCAATACTTTGATTTATTATACGGGTATTTGAGAAATATAGCCATGATTAGAAGTGGTGCTGCATAAGGGTTTTTGGTAAGGCAGGGTAGGGCGCTAAAAAAGTCTCAAAAAAGGGTCGTTTTACGAGACGCCTATATCACGAGTCAGTAACTTTTTTATGATATTGAAAACAGAGAAAATTTAAAATGTAACGCATTTGTTATACAATTTACTTATAGAAATCTTTGGAGTTCATAAGATGAATAAGGCAGCAACAATTAATGCCCGTATTGAGCCTGCTCTTAAACTAGAAGCAGAGGCTATTTTACACAAAGTAGGTTTATCATCAGCCGAGGCGATTCGCTTATTTTATAGCCAGGTATGCCTTCAAAATGGCCTTCCATTTGAAGTAAAAATACCAAATAAACGAACGTGTGATGCGATGAAAGAACTAGAATCAGGTAAAGGTGAACGGTTTAAAACAATGCAGGATGTATGGGATTCTATAGATAATGCTTGAATTAGAATTAGCGACTCAATTTAAGCGTGATTTGAAAAAAATTGACAGAGAAGGGTAGTTAACTTCTTAATTTTATTTTTGAACAATTGTAAAAGGAAGAGCCGTGGGCTCCAGGACATAAGAATTATTATCTTTTCAGAAATTGGAAATGTTATCATGAATGCTAATTAACTTTGATTAGTTATTAATTTTTAATGCAGTAAAATTATATTACTTTTCAGATGCACTACTCTTTGAGAATAGTTAAATTTTCTGCAAAGAAACAATTATGAGCAGGATATGGAAGAAGAATTAAACCATAATAAAGCAGAACGTAGTACCTTAAAGAAGGTCTTTTGGGAATGGCACTTGATAACCTTGCTGATGCAGGTGTTTATATTGTTATTATTTATGCAGTAGGAAAATCACATCAGGCCAAAGCAAGAGCGGCTCGTTTATCCGGATCTTTGTTAATTATTCTTGGATTAGCACTAATGGTGGAAATAGTACAAAAGTTTGGTGGAATTAGTGAACCTATAGGGTTTGCTATGATCATTACAGCTATTATAAATTCTCTTTCCAATCTTGTTTGTCTATACTTATTGCGCTCATACCAAAAAGAAGGGGCTCACCTGAGAGCTTCTTACATTTTTACAAGTAATGATATGTTGATTAATTTAGGTATTGTTTTATCGGGTGTTTTAGTAATGGTGTTCCAATCTCCTCTTCCCGATTTAATTATCAGCGTAGTTCTGGCAGGAATAGGGATTAAATATGGTTTTAAAATTTTAAAAGAGGCAAACCAAGAAGCAAAACTATAACCTTAAGAAGCTACTAAATTTTAGTATTTAAACTACATAATCCTTCATTGTTAAGATGTTTTTCACGTTCAATTTGTAAGGTAGTATGAGAAATTCCAAACTGTGAAAATAAGCACTTCTAAGGTTTAGATTTTTATCTTTATTTTGAGCTAATAAGTACATGGAGACTAAATTAATTATTAAACCTATACAAGCTATGATTAACATACCCATGGAATAAATCTCAGGCGGCTTTTTTAATCGTTGATAAGCTTCAAATAAAATATAAAGAGCAACCAGAAAGAGAAGACTTGCATTAAAAGCTGCAGCTAAAATTTCAAATCGATAATAGCCAAAAGTACGACGAGCATCCGCAGCCCGTTTTCCTATGCGAATCGCTATCAATGCAATAATTAATGCGGTAACATCAGTCATCATGTGGGCTGCATCAGATATTAAGGCAAGGCTGCCCGTGATAAGGCCGCCCACAACCTCTGCAATAAGAAAGCTCCCCGTTAACAAAAGAGCCAGCCAAAGTGAGCGCTCCCTTGCATCTTGTTTAGTGTTTTGATTCACTTAATCTCCTTTCCTTCATAAACTTCCTAGTTGTTAATTTAACTTACCGCTAATAATGTATTATTTATAATATTGTTTATGTATTTCTTTTCCGTGAGTAAATATTTTCTGCTCAACCGCGTGAGGAAACATATCATACAAAATAATATTTTCTTTAAAAGACTCCGCTTTATTCCATAAGGCATTTTTAATGGCATTAGTTGCTTGCTCACAACCCATGATAATATTCTGGGCAATGGCTTGTGCTGAAAAATTATAGTCCTTAGATGCTAAATCGGCTTCTTGCTCGTGCCGATGAAATTTAACAAATACCAATTTAGATTCTTTTTCCATTAAGGAAATATTTTTAAATTGAGGTTTTTTCTTAAGGGGCTCAGGTAAATTTTTATAAAGTTCTTTAATCATATGTCGCATGTCATATGCTTCACAAAAAGTTCTTAAGGCGCGATTGGAGTTACTTGTATAGATTATATCCTTTTGCTTTAATAAAATTTTATCTAAGGAGTTTGGTAGGGTTCCTTCCGGATCAAAAAGCTGCATCATGAAACACAAGGTATTGACTCTAGGTAAATCATCTAAAATAACCTCAAGGGAACTATTATTGACTAAAGCGCCATCCCAGTAATATTCCTTATCAATTTTAACAGCTGGAAAGCTTGGAGGAAGAGCACTGCTTGCCATAATATGGTCAAGGGTAATAGTTTGATATTTAGAATCAAAATGAACTTGTTGGCCATTACTTAATTGCACTGCTGATAAGGTTAAACGTATATTGCCACTATTGAGAATTTTAAAATCAATAAGTTCATTGAGGGTATCTCTCAGTGGTGCGGTTTCATAGAAACTAATTTTATCTGGTGTTTGATTATAGGTGAAATAGGGGCTTAACAAACGAGGATGAAAAAAGCTTGGTTGCCCATAAAATAGCGCAGATTGAGCTTGCCAAGCATTAACTAAGCTGGGAGAGAAGTCAAATTGACGAAAAAAGACCTCCCACCAAGCGATATAATCAGGCCTGGTGATTCTATGCCAAAACTCTTTAAGTTTATCAATCCGATATTCAGGCCTATTGCCTGCCACAATGGCTGCATTAATTGCACCAATAGAAATACCACTTACCCAATTGACGGAATACCCAGCATTATATAATGCTTCATAAACACCTACTTGAAATGCGCCTAAAGCGCCACCGCCATCAAATAAAAAGGCAATTCTATCATAGCGGAAATCCGGTTTATTATATTTTGCCATCACCTCTTCCATTTCAATGGTTTATATGTTTAGTCCATTAATAACAAACCCATTTTATTTTTGTATGAAATAAAATGATATATGCAATTGCTTATAAAAATATTAATCATCCTAGTGAATTTATATAATAAACACTAAACATGCGCTCTTACTCTACACAGTTACCATCTTCTGCTATTTACTTGCGGCCTGTAATTTATAGCCGTATCTATCTCTAAGGTTGTACTTCTTATTAAAGCAATTTGTTTACCTATTTTTTTGAATTTCGATTAAATAATTTTTAATTTTTGCGTCAGTAGTTAATGTTGCTAGCTCCAAAGCAAAATAATTAATGACCTCCATGACCTCCATGACCTCCATGACCTCCATGACCTCCAGAGCCACCAAAACCAGTATTAAGTGCGCCGGTTCCTGAAGGATGTGTAGGTTCATTATGATTACTACATCCTACAAGTAAGCCTGTGAATAATAAAAATAGTAATAATGTGCGGTTCATGTCTATCCTTGTTTATTAAAAACTGCTATTTGACATCTAATATGATTTACTTGGGTGACCTAATGTAAGAATATACCAATAAAAGGAAAAGCCCTTAATATTTTAAAATAGCGTTTAACTAGTATCTTTGCACTTATTTAACTTAGATATTCTCTTTGTTTTGGTGAATATGTCCGCCATCACCACCAAAATCACCATAGGTATTGCTGGGTTCAGCAGATGTTGGACTTGGTTGCGTGGTACAAGCCGTCAATCCTAAGACGAAAATACCAATAAAACACAAAATGCAAAATTTAATATTATTCATTAATATCTCCGAACTAGTGTGAATAGTAAAAAAGTATTTTCCATGTACTTTCAACTTATTTTTTTTAAAAATCAATTAAATTAAGTACACTATTTTGACTTATTGGTTTGGCAAAATAAAATGCTTTGCTCGAATATTTTTCCTCTTTATAAGTTGAAGAAGTCATTATAATGGTTGGTATTTGGCGATTTAGTTCTGAATGTTTTTCTATGTATGTGATAAATTCATAACAACTAAATCGTTATCTAAATACTTATCTAGTAGTATAAAATTATAAGGCCTTATTAAAATAAGCTCAGATGCTGTTTTAATATCTGAAGCCATATCTACTGAATAATTTAGCTTTAATAAATGCGAACGAATGATAATTCGCTCTACTAAGGAGCTATCAACCACTAAAAAACGAAAAGTATTAATCATATTTAGTGTAAAATCCCTATTTAATCTTGGTAATAGGGCTTCATTGGCTTTGCTTTTCCATCACCATACTATTAAGAGAAATATACTTGCTAGGTTTAACGTTAAAAATCGCTCCTGACAATTTCTTTTCGACGGGCAAGGTTCGTTACTGGTTATTTCTCTTTAACTCGCAGTATCTCAGTTGCAATTTGCATTAAACTTCGAATTATTAATCATGCTTTACACATTCAAATATGTTCGCCAAGCGCAAACAATATAGTAACTATAGACACTTTTAGGCCATATACCTGCAAACATAACAACAATATTAGTAAGAACCATTAAGCTGTTAATATTCAGGGTCCTGTTTTTCAAATACCATCTTATTAGTTCTCTCGTCGTTTTACAGCTGGCTTTGTAGGAGGTGGTATTGTTATTATTATGGAGGCACTATCTATCCATTTATTTATTTTGGCATTACTATCAATCAATTTAAAACAATATCCCAGCAATGCCTTCTAGTAATTTAGCCAAAAACTTAAAGTATCTAATGAGGGAGCAGAGTCTAAATTCCCTTAGTTTATCTAGACAAATCCATATTCCTCAACCAACTTTACACCATATCTTATCGGGGGTGACTAAAAAGCCAAGCTCTAAAGTCATTAAGGCTTTAACGGAATTTTTTAATGTTTCAGCGTCATCATTAATTGACTGTAAATTGCATATGTATGACTTAATTAGTTTAAAGAAAGTGCCAATATATACTTGGGATGAAATCAGTCATTGTTTCAAAGAGTCTAGGTGTTCAGAGCAATTTATTTTCGGTAATTATGCTGATAAGAGTTTTGCTTTTTCTATTAATAAAGGTACTTGCCAGTCATCCTGGCCTGATAAAAGCTTAGCTATAATTGAAAAAGGCCAACTTCCAGAAGAGGGTCGCATGGGTTTAGCTTGGTTAAAAGAGCATGGGCTTATTTTAAGTAAAGTTTATAAAGACAAAGGCTCCTTTTTTATCAAGCAGCCTATGTCAAAAGAACAAATAACATTATTGAAGTTTAATTCTGTGCAAGATGTTTGGTATGGTCTATTAAGTGAATTAAGGTTAGAAGAGCAAGAGGCGATTGATGACTATTTACATTCATAGTTTATGTATTTTTAGTAATGTTGAATCTAGAAGGTATTTTTTTAGTTTACTAGTTAATGTGCTAAATAGATTAATGGCAGTTTCTTCTTTTTAATTATTTTTATTAGGTATTAAATCACCTCAACTTCTTCAGCTTGCAAACCTTTTTTGCCTTGGCTTACTATAAAGCTAACCCGACTTCCTTCCCCTAAGGTTTTAAAACCGGCTGTTTGAATCGCACTAAAATGAACAAAATAGTCTTTGCCACTACTTTCGATAAATCCGAACCCTTTGTCTTCATTAAACCATTTTACTTTTCCGTGTATCTTGTCGGTCATTTTGCTAACTCTTAATTATGAATATATAAACTTGTTATTAACAGTTAGTTTAAAGAAACTGTTGATAAAAGCAATGGCTTTTATTTGTTTTAAATGAGTTCAATTTAATAGTTTTCGTGATTAACAATATAAGGATTCGTGTACCCCTCAATTTTAGTGACCGCTTGCGCCCACCATTTCTCCTGCGCTGTTGGCGGAAATTGCTTATCCCACACCATAAAAAGGGTTCGCTGTGCTTCGCTTAAGGTGATGTCATATTTATACGCCATAAATAAATTAGCACGTGCCACAATGCCTTTGGCAAAATCCGCAGGCTCAACACGACGTAATTTTTTATCAATCGTAATAGGGCAGCTATAAAAGAGGGTATGGTTTTCTAACATGCTGTAACGATAGTTAGAACGTGCGCCATTAACAAGGCCTACAGCAGGCCATAAATTATAAAGCTCAGCTTCTGCTTGTCTAAATTGTTTATCACTTCTTTCACAGCATTTTCTGCCTTTATAGCGCTTACCATTTTTCTTAATGCAGATGGTCTCTCGCCAACATTGGAAGTGATTACCAAAATTTTCAGCAGGCATCATATGTTCATATTCAACATGATAAGCTCGTTTGATTTTGGCTGCTGATTGCATATTACAGCCTGCTAAATCAACTTGTAAGCGGGCATCAAATTTACATTTACAATAGAGCGTTTCGCGCTGAAATGCAAAAACGATTCGTGCTTGCTTTTTAGCCTCACTAAAGGTTTTAGGTGGCTGCGCTAGAGTAGAAAAAGAGAGAAGTAAAACAAAAACAACGCCTAAAAAGCGAGAGTATAAAATCATCAGAATAAACCATTAAATAATAAAAGGTAAATCAGCTTGAGCTTTATCACCATCATAAGACGTGTAAGGACTTGATAAACGTGTCAGTACAAATAAATTTGTTTCCACAGTACCTTTATTCATAAAATAAATCACGCTTTTATTAATATGAGAAGAATGGCATCTTAATACCAAAGTCTAATTACCTTTGTAACGTTTGCTACAATGACGCTGTTTAATTCTCATTAAAAGCTACTTCCTTTCATCACCTGCATTGATAAGCGATACCTTCTAAACGATGCGTATCCACTAAATGTGTTTGAGGATTGCCTGCGTAAGTGGCTTTATCACTAATAATGACTAATGTATTACCACCTAATTGAGCCGTCTGATTTTTTAAGATGTTCAATTCATCTTGATATAAATGTTCATGTGACTGATAAGCTTGGCTCACACCATTAACATCAGAGGCCATTAGTTTGCCTAAATTTTTACAATGTTTAATCGCTGCATGTGATTGAGTAACAGTGACTTTTTGTGCCTCAGGCAGCAAAGCTACATTATTGCTACACCCCATCAAGGCCTGCAATGCAACGGATAAAATAGCGTAAGTGATTCTTTTCATTTTACTTAACTCTCCTTTTATTTAAATCTTTTTATACTTTTAGTATTTTCGAGTGTTGCATGGCAACATAGCTCATAATCATCATCATGCTACTTTCCTAACAATAGAGCATATGACACTGGATTATCTGTAGCAAATTGTACTTGAACTATGGAGTTAGGCAACACCAAAACCATATCGTACAAAAGACCATTGTGAATTGGCTTTCCGTCAATTTCATTGACTTCAAATACATGACGATGTAAATCCATCCATGGTCTTGTTGTTAAACACCATTCCTACCCATTTATTCACTTTTAATGGATTAATCTCAGGCCACGCCTGCTTATTTATTGTTCAAACGCAGCGCATCATGTCGCCTTCTAAATTAACTATTAAGGTTTGGCTAGGAGGTGCGTTTTTTGCTAAAGGTGTTGCCGTTTTAAACTGAAATCCTTGGTAATAGTTAAGCGCGCCTACTGTTAATACTCCTTCTCATTAAGCAATGAAACTTTAGCCTGTATTGTTGTTAAAATAAGTTTTGTCTGTAAATTCGTGCCCCTTTTTATTGCGCAAAGATAGGGTAAGCGTTCTCGCCTTAAGCAAAGCCAATCAATAGCAACAAAATTTTGGGAGGAGACAAGATACCTGTGCAATAAGTTATTTGGAACTCTTAGTAGCATACATATCCTGTCTTCCCCCTTTTTATTCTGTATTATTAACTCGACTGCATAGATAAAGTGTCTTTGTACATTCCGTTTGTAAGGTAGTATGGGAAATTTTAAATTGGCTCAACAATAATGACTGAACCTCCTCCCTGACCGACTCCTCTTTAAACCCTGAGCCAATGACAAGGTGGGCTGTCAAACTAATTTTATCGCTGGTTATGGCCCAGATATGTAAATCATGTACGTCTGAGACACCCTTTGTAGACATTATTCGAGACTTAATTTTATTAAAATCTACTCCTTCTGGTACCCCTTCTAAAAGTATGTTGATAGTTTCTTTGAGAAGTATCCATGTGCGGGGTAGCACCCAGAACCCAATTAAAACAGCGATAGCTGAGTCCACCCAGCCCCAACCAGTAAAGCGAATTAGAAGTGCTGCGATGATAACCCCTATTGAGCCTAACATATCACTCCAGACCTCAAGATAAGCACTTTTCAAATTTAAATTTTTATCTTTGTCATGCGATAATAAATACATCGACGCTAAATTAACAATTAAACCAATACTGGCAATAATTAACATACCCATGGAATAAATTTCTGGAGGTTGTTTTAGGCGCTGATATGCTTCATATATAATATAAAGAGCAACTACAAAGAGAAGAGCGGCATTAAATGCGGCTGCTAAAATTTCAAATCGATAGTAACCAAAGGTACGGCGTGCATCAGCAGGGCGTTTACTCACACGAATAGCAATTAATGCAATAATTAACGCGGTAACATCGGTTAACATATGCGCCGCATCTGATATTAATGCAAGACTGCCAGTCAGAATACCCCCTATTACCTCAGCAATCAGAAAACCACCCGTTAATAAAAGAGCCCACCAAAGTGATTTTTCTCTTGAAACGCCTAGCCTATTGGGATTAACCTTTTTATCCATTAATTATTCCTAACAAAACATGAATCACAAGACCTCCGGGTATCTAAAAATTTCATTCTTAGAGGCGCATTAAACAAAAATTTTTATAGTATTCTAAATGAAACATCCTGTAAAAAATGGCTACAAGAACAAATAGAGCAATATCATTATCTATGATTATCTCTGAGATGTTTTAACATTAAAAAAAGTTTACCAATATCTTCTTCGTCTTTAAAAACAAGAACCATCGTGTTATTTTCTATCTTTAAGATCTCATATTTAATTTTTTGTAAAAAATTATGAATATTAAACTCGATAATTCCACTTTCTGGAAGCTGAATATTTGCTTTAATTACTGCCACACCCGAAGAAGAAATATCGATAACCTCTAAAGCATGGGTTTCATATCGAGCCAGGATATCTCCTTTGTTTTTAATCCTAAAAAACTGTCTTCTCTCATCCATTAAGTAGCCAAATTAAAAAAGTGTTCTTTTAATTGTAGGTGTAGTACATAATAGACGTCAACAAGGAGGGAGGGAGCCCTGTCGTTTCAAAAGGAGCATGAAGTCATGATTTTAAGCTAAATTAAACTTTTCGTTTTTATCAAGATTGTCTACTCCTATTTTTAGTATGTCTTGACAAGTCAAACAATTTTATCTAATTTTTAATTAAACACTTGTTTAACTGTTAAAGTATATGAAACTGCCCTCAGAGAATATTATTGCAACAATAGCAGATATTTTGCGATTAATGGGCGAACCAAATCGGTTAAAGCTCTTATTAGTTTGCCTTGATAAACCGCAAGCAGTTAGCAACTTAGCAGAACAATTACACCTTTCCGTACCTCTGGTTAGTCATCATTTGCGTCTCCTTCGTTCAGCACGATTATTGTGTGCAAAACGAGAAGGGAAACATATCTTTTATGAAATTGATGATGAGCATGTCCGTTGCATTTTAATTGATATGATTAGTCATTTTACAGAAGAAGTAGAGTGTAATGACAATGGAAAGATGATATGAAAAGCTCAATAACAACCTTATTCGTTCCGGGATTAGATTGCCCCTCAGAAGAAAAACTGATTCGAAGGCAATTAGAATCTATTCCAGAAGTGGAAAATTTAATTTTTAACTTTATCACTCAAGAAGTGACCATTGAGCATTATTTAAACACGCCTGCGTCTTTTGTGAAAAAGATTGAGGCGCTTGGGATGAAAGCCACATTAAAAACAAAACAGGAGAAAGAGCACTTAGAAGAAAATTTACACCCCTCATGGTGGATAATAGGATTTGCAGGGTTTTTGGCTCTCATGGCCGAAATAATTGCTTATAGCCTTTCAAATGAACAATCACTGTGGGTTGCCGTACTTGCGCTCATTGCCATGGCCTTAAGTGGGAAAACCACGCTTAAAAAAGGGTGGTTAGCCCTTAGCACCAAAACACTGAATATTAGTAGTTTGATGCTGATAGCCATTACCGGGGCTGTGCTCATTGGCGAGTGGCCAGAAGCTGCTATGGTGACCGTTTTATTTGCGCTTGCTGAACGAATTGAAGTGTATTCATTGGACAAGGCACGAGAGGCTATTCGAAAATTGATGGAAATTGCGCCCGATGTGGCGACTGTTAAAGTGGCTGATGGTAGTTGGCAGAGTATGCCCGTCAATCAAGTTGCATTAGGTGAGGTAATCTGGGTAAAACCGGGTGAGCGGATTCCTTTAGATGGGGAAATCATTCTAGGAAAAAGCAGTGTCAATCAAGCACCAATTACTGGTGAATCCATGCCTATTGATAAAGAGGTCGGCGATAAAGTCTACGCTGGAACTCTTAACGAACATGGCTCATTTCAATTTAGTGTTACTGTGGTAGCTGGCGATACCGTTCTTGCAAAAATTGGAAAAACCATTGCGCAGGCCCAAGCAGAGCGTGCGCCTACTCAGCGTTTTGTTGATCAATTTGCCAATTACTATACCCCGCTGATGATTGTAATTGCTATTTTGGTCGCTTTTCTTCCGCCTGTTTTTTGGGGAGGTGCATGGTCATTGTGGCTTTATAAAGCGTTGACCTTGCTCGTCATTGCTTGCCCCTGCGCATTAGTTATTTCAACGCCTGTGACAGTTGTTAGTGGTTTAGCCGCTGCTGCTAAACACGGTATTCTTATCAAAGGGGGATCCTACCTTGAACAAGGGCATCGTTTAAAAGCGATTGCGCTGGATAAAACAGGAACCCTTACTGAAGGCAGGCCCGTGGTTACAAAATTGATTCAACTAAGCGACCCAGGCGTGAATGTGCTGCAGCTTGCAGCCAGTCTAGATGAGCACTCGGAGCATCCTATTGCTCAGGCCATTGTTAAACAATGGCAAAAACAGCAACCAGCAGATTCATTACTTTCAGTCACCGATTTTAAAGCCCTTCCTGGTCGTGGAGTAACGGGCTTAATAGCCGATGTGCGGTATTATGTTGGTAACCATCAATTAGCTGAAGACAATCAGGTGTGTAATTCCACAATTGAAGCACAGCTTAAAGCCCTTGAGCAAACAGGACAAACCACCATCATTTTAAGTAATTCAGAGCGCGTATTAGCCATTTTTGCTGTAGCCGATACCCTGCGTCCTACCAGCCAATTGGCTATCAAGTCATTGCATCAACAAGGTATTAAAACGTGCATGTTAACAGGTGATAATGCAACCACAGCGCAAGCCATTGCCACTGAAGTGGGGATAGATGAAGTTCGGGCCAATGTATTACCTGCTGATAAACTTAAAGCCATTGATGAGTTAATTAAGCGTTATGGTGAGGTAGGCATGGTAGGTGATGGCATTAATGATGCACCAGCACTTGCCAAAGCGACAATAGGTTTTGCAATGGGAAAGGGAACTGATATTGCATTAGAAACTGCTGATATTGCTATTATGAATGATAACTTAGTTAAGTTGCCCCAATTTATTGAGTTAAGCCGTAAAACAGCAACTGTGTTGTTCCAAAATATTAGTTTGTCTATTGTCGTTAAAATTATTTTTTTTGGTTTGGCTTTAGCGGGTTTGGCTACCTTATGGATGGCTGTATTTGCCGATATGGGTGCGAGCCTCCTGGTGGTTGCCAATGGGTTGCGATTATTGACCTTTAGTGGTAAGTAGGTATCTAAGCGCTAAGCTCATATAGTTTAATGATTAAAGGATTAATTGAATGCCCTGTAACTATTGGTTTTTTGTATTTTTGCTGATGAATACATTAGTAGCTCAAGCAAGCACGCTAACATTCCATCAGGCATTAACATTGGCTTATAGAAACAATCCTACTTTACAAGCCCAAGCGGCTATCGTTGAACAAGCTAAGGGGCAATTTATTCAATCAGGGTTATATCCTAACCCCTCTGTAGCGATACAGGTTGAAAATATTGGGACCCCTTCTAGCCTTGAATCAGGATTTACAGGTACTGATACAACCATTTTAATTGAGCAACCCATCCCCTTAGGAAACCGGTTATATTATCAAAGACAAGCTGCAAAAATGGAATTTTTAGCGGCCTGCTTAAAATTAGCAGCAACCCGCGCCTCTCTATATATCGATGTAGGTAATGCTTATGTGGATGCTTTTTACGCCCAATATTGGACTCATGCCTCCAAACGTCTTGTGAAACTCAATGAATTAGTAGTTTTAAGCATTAAAAAACGATTAGAGATAGGCGCTAATTCCGAAGTTGATTTGAGATTAGCTGAAATAGCCCTTGATGAAGCGATTATTGTTTTTGATAGAGCACGTCGGAATGAGTTAAAAACTAAAATTGCTTTATCTAATTTAATTGGCGTCAGGGGACTTAGCACACGTGTTTTAATTGAAAAAGGTCTCTCTCACCAATTAGACACCTGGGCCTCCATTAAAAAACGCATTCTGACAAGCAATCTGATTAAAGCACAAATGGCCTTGGTTAAGGCGATGGGGTCGCGCATTACTGCCGCTGCTAAGCAAGTCTGGCCTGATTTAAATCTGCAAGTAGGATTTCGTCATTTTCAGCTAAACCATCAAAAGGCTGCCGTGGTTTCAGCTGCAGCGCCCATTCCAATTTTTAATCAAAATCAAGGAAATGTCTATTCAGCACGTGCAAAACAGAGTGAGACAATTAAGGATTTACACCAATTAAAGTTAAACTTAGAGACTAATTTATACGGGACTTTTTTAGATGGCTTGCAATTTAAAGAAGAGGTACAAAAAATTACATCGAGGATGTTGCCTAATGCTAGGAAAGCAGTTGAATTAGCCCGGGAAGGGTTTGAGCAGGGGCGTTATAATTACCTTATTCTCAATAACGCGATGCTTATGCTTAACCGTGAAGAAGAACATTACACCAAAGCACATACCGATTACCATAAAGCAATTATTAAAATACAGGGACTATTGATGAGAGATAACTCTCAAGGAAAATAACAAATTAAAAAAGGAATTCGTGTGAAAAAGTACCATTATTTTTTAATCATCGCAGCAATCCTTATTGCAGGTGCGATATGGTGGTTATCAGCCCGATTGACGTTTGCCACGGAATCATTATCTAAAAGTACTAGCATCGAGGCAGAACACGGTCCGAATAAGGGTCGTTTATTCCGGGATAAGGATTTCATGTTAGAGTTGGTTATTGATGAAGCAGGCCAAGCACCTAAATTTAAAGCTTATGCCTCATTGAAAGGCAAAGCTATCCCACCGTCTAAAGTAAATCTTACAGTTAAATTAAAACGTCTTGAAGGAGACATTACTACTGTTACCTTTGCACCTCAACAGGATGCTTTAGTCAGTAATCAAGATGTGCAAGAACCCCACTCCTTTGATGTAACCATTAATGCAATTTATGAAAACAAACGCTACAGCTGGAGCTATTCATCCTATGAGGGCAGAATTACACTCAGTGACAAAGCAGCACAAGAAGAAGGTATTAAAGTCAAAATAGCAGGGTCTGGGGTAATAAAAAAATATGTCCACCTCAATGGTCGTATTACGCTTAACCGCAATACCACCACCGAAGTTCGAGCACGTTTCCAAGGGGTTGTTAAAAGTGTATTTGTTAAGTGGGGGGACTCGGTTAAAAAAGGCGATTTATTAGCGACAATTGAAAGTAATGAGAGTTTGAAAGAATATGAGGTACGTGCGCCAACCGATGGCCGTATCCTTAACCGAAATATCACACCTGGGAATGTGGCGGGAACGGAGACCCTTTTTACCATTGCTAATTTATCAAATGTGTGGGCCGAGCTTCATGTTTTTCCGCGGGATTTAGGTAAAATTAATGAAGGACAAATGGTCACCATTCATTCCGAAGAAGAAGATAGGGAGGTGAGTGCTCCTATTACCATGATTCTGCCTACCACTGACCCACTTAGTCAAACGGTTATTGCCATTGTCACTATTTTAAATCCTGCTGGAGAATGGCGCCCCGGAACCATTGTTAGAGCCGATGTACTCATTGCGGAAAAACCTGTCTCATTAATGGTGAAGACTTCTGCGCTGCAAAACGTCAAAGAAGAGACAGTTATTTTTATTAAGGTAGGAAATCAATATGAGATGCGTCAGGTGGAATTGGGTGAAAAGGATAATCAATGGGTGGAAGTGAAAAGTGGTTTAAAACCAGGTACAAGCTATGTAGTCAGCAATAGTTTTCTAATTAAGGCTGATATTGAGAAGTCAGGTGCTGAGCATGAACATTAAATCAGGACGATTATGTTAGAACATATTATTAATTTTTCCATTCAGCATCGCTGGTTTGTATTGTTAGTTGTTGTCGGTCTCATGGGATTTAGTATCTACAATTTTAAAAAATTACCCATTGATGCCGTCCCTGATATTACCAATGTGCAAGTACAAATTAATACCGAGGCTGAAGGGTATTCGCCCTTAGAAGTGGAGCAGCGCATCACCTATCCTATTGAAACAGCCCTTGCAGGCATTCCTAAACTGGATTATACCCGCTCACTGTCTCGTTACGGACTCTCACAAGTGACGGTGGTGTTTGAAGAAGGCACTAATATTTATTTTGCCCGACAATTAATCGCGGAAAGACTACAACAAATCAAAAGTCAATTGCCTTCGGGCTTAGAGCCTGAAATGGGGCCTATTGCTACAGGACTAGGCGAAATTTTCATGTACGCGGTGGAAGCAACCCCGGGGGCTGTTAAAGAAGATGGTAGTGCTTATACACCGATGGATTTATTGACGGTGCAAAAATGGATTATCTTACCGCAGTTGCGCAACACTAAAGGCGTCATTGAAGTCAATTCCATCGGCGGCTATGAAAAGCAATTTCATGTCATGCCCTACCCACAAAAATTACTGGCTTATCAATTAACGATTGGCGATCTTCTTCAAGCATTAGAAAAGAACAATGCCAATATAGGCGCAGGTTATATCGAAAAAAATGGTGAACAGTATTTAATTAGAATACCAGGGCAGGTGAAAACAATTGAAGACATCAAGAAGATAATTGTTGCGAAAAAGGATGAAGTAATTATTCGTATTGGCGAGGTAGCGGATGTTAGGTTAGGTTCACCGTTAAGGACAGGAGCTGCCACTCAAAATGGTAAAGAAGTGGTGCTTGGTACTGCCATGATGCTTATTGGTGAAAACAGCCGTGAAGTCTCTGTGCGAGTGGCTACCAAATTAGAAGAAATTAATCGCAGTCTACCCAAAGGTGTTATTGCAAAGCCTGTTTATGACCGAACTAAGCTTGTGGATAGAACGATTGCGACCGTTGAGAAAAATTTATTGGAAGGGGCTTTGCTGGTTATTGTTATTCTCTTTCTCTTACTGGGAAACATTCGCGCCGCTTTAATTACCGCAGCTGTTATTCCTATTTCAATGCTCATGACCATTACCGGTATGGTAGCGCAAGGAGTATCTGGCAACTTAATGAGCTTGGGCGCCTTAGACTTTGGTTTAATTGTGGACGGCGCGGTCATCATTATCGAAAATTGTATACGCCGATTTGGTTTGGCGCAACATGAACTAGGGCGCGTATTAACTAAAGAGGAGCGATTTAACTTAACGTCAGTGGCCGCTGCTGAAGTGATTCGCCCGAGTATCTTTGGTGTAGTGATTATAACGGTTGTCTATTTGCCCATTTTTACTTTATCAGGTGTTGAAGGCAAGATGTTTCATCCGATGGCGATGACCGTCGTTATGGCACTTTTATCAGCCTTAGTGCTTTCGTTAACCTTTGTACCCGCGGCGGTTGCTCTATTTATTAGTGGTCGAATAGAGGAAAAAGAAAATTTCATTATCCGCTTTATTAAAAAAGGGTATGAGCCTTTATTAAACTGGAGCATGAATAATCCATGGAAAATGGTTAGCGGCGCTATGATAATAACAGTGCTTAGCTTATTGTTATTCTTACGCATCGGTGCAGAATTTATACCAAGCCTTGATGAGGGAGACATTGCACTCCATGCCATGCGTGTGCCGGGTACAAGTCTATCCCAAGCGATTGCAATGCAGGCCACATTAGAAAAGCGCATTAAACAATTCCCCGAGGTTCGCGAGGTGTTTAGTAAAATTGGTACGGCTGAAGTAGCGACCGATCCAATGCCTCCTAATGTGGCAGATACCTTTGTTATGCTAAAGTCTCGCTCTGAGTGGCCTAATCCTAACAAGTCAAAAACCGTCCTGGTTCAGGAAATGGAAACTGCGGTCAAAGAAATTCCAGGAAATAATTATGAATTTACGCAACCCATTCAAATGCGATTTAATGAGCTCATTTCTGGCGTAAGAAGTGATTTGGCGATAAAAATTTTTGGTGATGATATCGAGCAATTGCTAGTTTTAGCCAAGCAAATCAAGGGGGTATTACAAAAAATACCAGGCGCTGCAGACATTAAAATCGAGCAGGCCAGTGGTTTGCCGGTATTATCCATCATTCCCAACACAGCGGCTCTTCAGCGTTATGGGCTTAATATTGCCGATGTCCAAAATGTGATTCAAATTGCTTTGGGTGGCAAAGAAGCAGGACAGTTATTCGAAGGCGATAAACGTTTTGATATTGTAGTGAGATTGCCTGAGTCCCTGCGAACAGATATTAGCATTTTAGAAGAACTACCCATCCCTTTACCGCTACAAGCTGATACGAACAAATCAAATCCTAACTACGTTCCGCTAAAAGAGGTGGCGAAATTAACGTTCTCCTATGGTCCTAATCAAATTAGCCGTGAGAATGGTAAGCGCCGAGTGGTTGTAACCGCGAACGTTCGAGGACGTGATTTAGGTGGTTTTGTTGAGGAAGTTAAACGCATGGTTGGGGATAACGTTAAGTTGCCTTCTGGCACCTGGATAAATTATGGCGGCACATTTGAGCAGCTTATTTCAGCAGAAGAGCGGTTAATGGTAGTGGTGCCGATTACTTTATTACTTATTTTAGGTCTTTTATTTATGGCCTTTGGTTCAGCGCGTGCCGCATTACTCATATTCTCTGGCGTTCCTTTGGCATTAACCGGAGGAATCATAGCACTCTGGTTGAGGGGCATTCCCTTTTCCATTTCAGCTGGCGTAGGTTTTATTGCCTTGTCTGGTGTAGCGGTATTAAATGGGGTTGTTATGGTGTCATTTATTCGCAGTTTGATTGAGGAAGGAAAAGCCCTACACAATGCTATTGTTCAAGGCGCACTCACGCGTTTAAGACCTATTTTAATGACGGCTCTCGTAGCAAGTCTTGGTTTTGTGCCTATGGCCATTAATGTCGGGGCAGGCTCCGAAGTACAACGACCACTTGCAACGGTGGTTATTGGAGGTATTTTGTCATCCACTTTCTTGACCTTACTTGTTTTACCTGGACTGTATTTAATTATGCATAGAAGAAAGGAGAGTAGTACTGAAAGCTTATAGAAAGTTTATCTCTGTTATTTAATAATGGCTGAAAAATTGAGGTGCTCAAAAAGCAATTCGTTTTAAAAAGATAGCTTCTTCATAAACCCGTTCTGGTGGCATTAATAAGATAGACGGTTTTCCAATGATTTCTTTAGCAGAGTAACCAAATAGTTGTTCAGCGCTATGATTCCAACTGGTAATAACCTTGCAAGGGGATGGCATCATATGAAAATTCTACAATTGAATTTAACAGGGATTGCTCAATTTCTTGTTTTATTTTTTTACTAGGATAGGCATTATCTAGCATCTTACGTTCCATTTATCTTTTTATAAAATAAGTATAGCTAGTTTAGAAATTTCATTTTAGCGAAAGGAGGCATATAAAAACATTGGCTCTTTATTATTAAAATTTATTTTTATAGAGTGTGTACCTGTAATAGGGAGCTAATCCACTTATAAAATCGCAGGTTAATCAAGATGTTAAAGTGAATATTTGCTTGTTTAAATCTGACCAAAACTCAATCTGTGGTAAAAAGAAACAGGGGCAAGCTGTTTTATTGATAGTCCCATTTAACGCTTTAGGTAAGTATTTTTGCAATTATCTAATATGCTTTAAAATGAAATTAATGCTCAATTATGGTATTAAAGTCTTATTTATAAAATTATTCAATAATATTATTTTTTTGAATTTAAAAAAAATATATTTAATTGTGATTAATTTTAAATATTTCAACGGAAAAATTTCTACACTAATGGATTATAAATATGAAAATAATTTACTCATTGCTTGGTTTTGTAATTCTTTCTATCATCGCTAGTTGCGCAGGAATAAGGAAAATGAATTCAGGTGCGGAAAAAGTTAATTTGTATTTTTCCTATCCTACAAAAAATTGTAGATTTTTAGGGACCATTGAAAATCCGAATGTGCACGAATTGGTAGATATAAAATCTTCACTACGTGAATTAAGAAAGGATGATAATAATTTTCTTAGAAATGAAGGAGCAAGGTTAGGCGCTAATGTTATTGTTCTTTTAACCCATAACTCAAAGGGGTATGCTATAAGATATGTAAGGGGCTCAAAAAATTTAACCACTATTTATATACATTCTATAACCGCTAAGGCCTATTACTGTCCATCTGCAAATGTAGCAGTAAAAACAAAAGATTTAGAGATTAATGAAACGCCGTTATTTAATAATGATGATTTTCAGATAAATGATTGAAATTTGTTTGTTAAATTTTAAAGTGTCTTGTAAGCTAAGCGCTTTTACCTGGATTGTATTTAATTATGCATAGAAGAAAGGAAGCGCGGTACTGAAAGCTTATAGAAAGTCTATAGTTGTATTTGGCTGATTAATTAGATTATAAGCATTGGTATTTGAGTTATGTGGAACTATGCTTCGTATTGCCTGAAAATAAATCGATATGGCTTGACATTATGGGTTGTATTTTTCGAGCCTATAAGCTACCTCTACCTCTCAGTAAATTTGTAGCAGAGCAATTGAGACTGCCTCCTTCAGACCAGAAAAAATCCATCCCTGATTTCTATTCATACTCGGGGATGAATTATCATGACAGATGGGAAACCCACCTTACTGGCAGGCATCTCTTCCTCACGCATCCAGAAATAACAAAAACAGCTCCTCTGACTTTCTTTAATCTGTTCGAGCCACCGCTCTATATAACGTTGCCTGTTAATAACAGCCAGAGTTCATTTACATTATTTAATGAAAAATTATTACCTCTGATTCATGAAAAAACTGTAATAAATAATTTATGTGAAGTAGTGGTCAAGATTGATAAATCAGAATATCCAGATGATATACTGGAATGCATTTTTGATTTCTATGAAATTCCGGAAAGAATAGCCAAGCCAATCCGGCAGGAGTATCACGCTTCAGTCACTGAAGATGGGGTAGTGACCCCATTCATGTCAAAATTTACGGTTTTATACTCTAAATAATCTACTAAGATATTTTTGAATGTATGGCAACAAAGCATCTTAAATAAGGCTATGACCACTTTGCGCATCCCATAGATTTTTATAAAAACCATTCAAAGAAATTAGCTCACTGTGGCTACCTTGCTCTATGATTTTACCTTGATCCATAACCACAATTGTGTCCATTGACAGAAGAGTTGAAAGCCTATGAGCAATGACTATAACGGTTCTATTTTTCATTGCAGAGTTTAGCGACTGCTTGATAAGATCTTCTGTAATGGAGTCAAGCGAACTAGTAGCCTCATCTAAGATTAAAATGGGCGCATTTTTCAAAATGGCTCTAGCAATCGCTATTCTCTGTCTTTGCCCACCTGATAATTTAACACCTTTTTCACCAACAAAGGTTTCGTATCCTTGCGGTAGTTGACTTATAAAATCATGAGCATAGGCTTGCTTGGCAGCACTAATGATTTGGTTATGAGTGGCTTCTGTGCAACCATATTGAATATTTTCAAAGATAGAACGATGAAATAAAGAGGGGTCTTGGGGTATGAAAGCAATATGTTCTCGCAGGCTTTGTCTATGAGAATCTTTAATACTTTGACCATCAATTAAGATATCACCTTTATCGATATCATATAATTTGGTTATAAGATGTACAATAGTACTTTTGCCTGCGCCACTAAATCCAACTAACCCAATTTTATTGCCGCCTTTTATTGTTAGATTAAAATCGGTAATAGTTTTTTTATCTTTAATATAGTTAAAATTTACATCCTTGAATTCAATTTTCCCCTCTCGAATTCTTAGTTTACTATCTACCGAGCTTAAAGGTTGTAAGTGAGGAGTAAAAATGGTGTCAAGAGCGTTCTGACAAACACCTGCTTGTTCCCCAATTACTAACAAACTTTCAGTTAAATACCAAATTTGATCTATAACCGTTATGGATAAGATAAATATAAAAGCAAAATCACCAGCTGTAATTTGACCTTTTGCACCAAGATAAACCAATAATAATATAGATGTGCTTTGTAAAACCCAGGCAAAAAAACCAAGTAAGGACGCATTGAGCATATTTTTAACCTGCATTTTAGTTTCTTTTTCTAAAGCCAGATTTGTGTTGTGGGCTAAATATTTTGCTTCATAATTTTCTCTTGCAAATAGCAGCACATTTAAAATATTGCTAAAGCAATCAACGATGGCGCCAGAGTATTTAGTTTTTGCCTCTGCATAATCTTTTGCATAGGGTCTAATGCTGGATGCACAATAATACGATAAATAAATAAAAACAGCTGATACAACAAGAAAAATAGCGCTAAAGTACCAACTAACTGTTCCAACTATAAAAATTGATAACAGGATAGTTAAAGCTTGTCTTGCGATATTGAACCACGAATTGACAACATTTTGGATATTATTGGTTAAATCTGAAATTTTAGCGCTAATATCACCACTCATTCTATCTTGAAAAAATGCATATGACTGGTTTCTTAAGTGCTCTGTGGCAATAGTTACAATATCAGCTTTTATTCTTGGTAATGATTTGAGTACTACATAGTTGTAAAATCGCCATACAAGAGTGATTAGAAAACCGAGAATAATTAGTAATAAAGCGGGTGGTAGGCACTTCGAGACAAAGGAGGTTGCTCCAGATGTAGTTACACGGTCTAGGATAATCTTAAGTACATAAGGTTGAATAACGCTGTGTATAGAAGAATAAATACCTACCATACTCATTGCTAGAAACCACCACCGATATGGTGTGGCGACTTTCATAAAAAAACTAGAAAATTTGTTATTCTCAATAGTAGGCAAAGTGATTTCTTAAACTTTAAAAATGTCTAAACTCTAAAAGTATCTTAATGTAATTATTCAGCTTATATCAATCTTGTAATGTCAATCTAGAGTGTACTCTATTCTGACCTCATGTCTGAATAACTTTATATGCCAATTTAGGGTGGAAAATTCAATTTATAAACATAGGACTTTATTCTTCTAAACCCTAACCTGACACTTTAATAGTATTAAACACCTTAAACAGTAAATTTTGACATAAATGGGGTCGATACCCCATATATTAAACATTAACATCCCTATTGGAGTTGAAGTATCAATTTTATTATCAAGTGACTCAAAGTTAATACCGCGTTCTTTAAAATCTAGTATCATTTCAGCATGCTTAATCATTCGCCTACCTAGTCTATCAAAGCGTACAACACCGACAGTATCTCCCTTACGTAATTTTTCGAGTAAGCAATTTAACTCTTGGCGATCATTTTTAGCGCCACTAGCTTTTTCACTAAAAATTTCATCACATCCTGCTTCTTTAAGTTTTTGGATCTGAATATCTAGGCTTTGATAATTTGTTGAGACGCGAGTATAACCGAATTTCATTTAGCATCCTTTGCATGAATTTTGTCCCACAAACCTAAATATCATTTCGTTTCGAGACAATTAGTTTTGGGAGTATTTTTGGAACACTATTTTGATAGTTAATTTGCATAAATTCAAAAGGGCAGGTCGGTGTCCCAAAAACACATCTTATATAAATAGACAGAGCTATCTCACCATAGGAGAATGATAAATAAACTCGATTTCGTTACCTGATGGATCAAAAACACTAAAAGATTTAGTTCCTATACCAAATGTTTCTGGAGGGCTTTGGAGGTCAACATGGTATGATTTACAGTGTTCATACCACTGATCAACTTGCTCTGGCGACTCACATGCAAACCCGAAATGCTCTAGCCTTTGTTCTGGATGAAAGTTAATTGCACCTTTTTCGTGAAGTGAGATATTATCTTTTCCTGAAGTAAAATAAGCATAATTTTCGGTTTGAAGCTCTAATTTCATACCAATAATTCTTTGATAAAAATCAATACATTGTTTAAGATTGTTTACTCTTAAAGCAATATGTCTTAGCCCGAGGTGTTTTGGGAACATAATTTAATAATTTGTATTGATATATTAATGTTCATAGTAATACATTAACTATGTTAAATGTACTTTACATATATAAATAATGGTCTTCAGTGGTTACTGGTTCAATCTCAAAATCAAAATTTGATTAAATGAGTATATTGGCAACTTTCCCAAAAATACATAATAGCAGAAATTAACTATTGAGAGCTTTCATTACAGCTTTGGGATCTTTGGCAATCACTGTTAAGTATGCACGGGCAGGACCTTCTGGGTGACGCTCACCACGTTCCCATTTTTCAAGTGTACGTATGCTAAAACCAAAGGTATCTGCAAACTCTTGTCTAGTCATATGTAGATTATCTCTAATTACAACAACATTTACTCCATCAGGAATTTTTACAGCATGAGTTCTGACGTTAGATTGATTACCTTTGGCATATTCCAAGGCTTCAGCGGCTCCTTGAAGTATACTTTTACCTAGATCAGTCATTATTATCGCTCCTATAAATATCGACCAGCTGTTTTACTACCATTTTTAATGCATTTCGCTCGCTTTGAGAAATATTCTCTCTTGTAGCTTTCGAATAAGCAGTAAACAAAAAAAGTGGCATATTATCGTTATGGTAAAAATAAATTACTCGTGAGCCACCGCTTTTACCTTTGGCAGGATCGCTAGCCCATCTCACTTTTCTAACGCCACCTGTACCAGTTATTAAATCGCCTGAGCATGGGCTAGCTGCAATATAGTCTATAAACTCACGTCTAGTCTCATCAGACATAAACTTGCTTGCCTGTTTAATAAACTCAGCTGTTTCAACAACGGTTATTAATTTATTAATATCGTTCATTAACTAATAATAACCCCGTTGGGGCTAATTGTCAACCCCATTGGGGATAAAGAGTATTTTTTAAAAGTGTCCCAAAAACACAAGAGATGGGCTATAGAAGATTAGACTACACTGCTGTAATTCTTTACAATAAAGATGTTTTTATTTTCTTGGTTATAAATTATGTTTGCCGTTATTTATCGAGGCTATATACCGCCTGAGAATGAAGAAGAATATAAAAAATTATGGAAAGTTATTGCTACTTACTTCATTGAGAAGAGGGGAGCAATAGGGTCTCGCTTACATAAAGCTTATAATGGCGATTTTCTAGCTTATTCATGCTGGCCAGATAAGGAAACTCGTGATAAATCTTGGCCAGGAGAAGATGCGCCAAATGAAATCCTTCCACAAGAAATAAGAGAAGCTATTATACAAATTAGATCTCTTTCCCCATATCCGTTTGAAGAAATTCCTTTGGATGTTCTGGAAGATAAGTTATTCGCTAATAAATACTGAAATTTCGCTAGGTGACCAATATCAAATGCTATTGACCTCACCTTCCCAGAAAGGGAATGTCCCAAAAACACATAATAAAGAATAGCCGTTATTGTCATTTTATGAAGTAAAAGCCAACTCGTGCTTTTGAGGGACTACTGAGATAAAACTTATTGAAGTGTATTATGTCGGAACGAGCGTAGAGAAAGATTGTGGATATAATAGCTGTCTTGAAACAGCTATTTCAAGACAGTACCTTTTACATCTTACATCGTTCTTTTGAATATTGGTTATTACCATGGTTGAGTTTTGAAAGGTGATGGATTAAATATTTCTTGTTTTTTATTATTGTTTTCAATTTTCTCCCTTGTTGTAGAAGGGAAAGATTTAGATTCCATTGAAGGTGAATGATGAGCAAGCCCTTGATCACTGGTAGCTTTTTCTTGTGCTATTGGCACTAAACTATTTGCTAACCGCTGGGTAAATGCATCATATAGGATTAATGTTGGCGCGCTAATTCGAAGAGAGAGTATATTACTTTCATCTTGAGTAATGTGTACATGGTCATTAGTAAGATGATTTTCCTCTTTAAACTTATTGAAATCTTTTAAAATTGCCTCAATAAATTTTTTTAATTCTTTCTTTTGTTCTCCAGTTAATGAATTAGGCTCACAAAGTAATTTAACAGTAAGCGTCATTGATGCGCGATCACTGTCAATCAGCAATCGTCCTTGTGCAATCAACGATTCAATTATTTCCGGATTAAAAAATTTTTCCTCTAATGACTCTAAATCAAATTTGCTCCCCAATTCATTCTCAGTCTCAACTACCTTGCGTAGTTTAGATAGAGCGTTATCTTGATAAGAACTTACTTTTTCTTCAGATTTCTTATCAGTGATAGTACTATCACCTCTACTGCTACCACCTCCATGTCCAGAACAAAGGCGCTTAGGTGCGATTTCTTTAAAACATACTGGACAGCGCGTTTTTGCAGTTTCTTCAGCAAGCGCTTTTTTTTCTTCTTCTTTTTTAAATTGTTGTAAAGCAAATGCTATAGAAGAGATTTTTGGCTCGCCTGCCGTAATAGATTCCGAAATAGGCTGACGTATTTCTTTAGCTTTTTTCATGAGAATACTCCAGTTCAAGTTCATAATGATTTAATTCAAAAAAGATTAACTTAGCTTTTATTATACCGAGTTAAAAAAAGCCAATTGTATATAAAATGTACATAAATACTGTGTGTTTGCTTATATCGTTATAGGTATGTAACACTTAACTGAAACAGCATTTCAAATTAATTTGTTTCGATGTTTTTCTTATTTTACAGAGGCTTAGGCAGAGCGAATGAAAGATAGATCAATATTGCTTGTAGAAGATAACGTTAAGCTAGCAAATTACTTCAAAGAAAGCCTAGAAGAAGCTGGTTACGAGGTATCTATTGAAAAACGTGGTGATAGAGCTGTCTATCGCATTATTCGTGAGCAACCTAGCCTAGTCATATTAGATATAATGCTCCCCGGGATGAATGGCGATCAAATATGTCACACCATTAGAGAGGACTATTTGGGGAAAATACTTATGTTGACTGCAGTTAATGATATTGAAAGTGAAGTATCCTCTTTAAACTTAGGAGCTGATGACTACCTAACTAAACCTGTTGCAAACGAGGTTTTAAAAGCAAGAATAGCAGCTTTGTTACGTCGGCCTAATTTAATTAATAATCAAAATCAATTTCAATTTGGTAATTTCTCTATTAATTTTAGTACTAAGAATGTTTATCTCTTTGGTGAGGAAATTTCAATAAGTACCAGTGATTTTGAAGTTCTTGCTTTACTGGTTAAGAATCATGATAGATTACTTAGTAGAGATAGCATTATGTATGCTCTGTCTGGACATGAATATGATGGGGTCGACAGGAGTATCGATTTAAAAATATCACGGCTGAGAAAAGCATTAAATGATAATAGTAAAGATCCTTACCGTATAAAAACAATCCATAAAAAAGGATATATATTTGTATCTGATGCTTGGAAATAGACATAGGCCACGGCCAGCAATTTTATGCAGGACTTACAAAAAAGCCTCAATTTTAAAAAACTCTTTTGTCTAGATCTTGATGCTTTTTATAAGCACTGTTATGAGAGCTTCATGTAATATCACAAATCAATAAGTAAATCCCTCAACAAAATTATTATTTTATAATGATAACAAATGTACAATTTATATACATCTGAGTTAGGTATTTTTGATAAGATCAACCTATAAAGTAATATTATCGAGTTGAGCTATGAAAGATGCCGCAATACAAATCTTAATATATAAACCAGATCCAGATCGTCCGGTGCCTGAAATGCAAAGAGGTGTGGTAGTAAACCCTCACCTAAGACAACGGTTTATGCAATTTGTGCCGATTGGTGTTTATTTAGAAGGTTCCGATTTGAGGTATTATTTTTTCGATGAGTGTGATAAATCCCCCAAAATCTATAATAACTTGGATGCACTCAAAGCAGACTTACCAAAGGGATCAGACAATACAACTATATTCGAAAAAAACCCAAAATTATTTATTATGGGGCATGCCAATGGTGGCTATTATGGTTTGGGTAATTGCCATGGCCCAAGTGAGCATTTATATGAGGAAAATTTTGATAAATTATTATTCTCCTTTAAACAAGCGTTACCCAAACATCAGGGCGAAGTTTTTGTAACCTTAGAAGGCTGCAATACAGACAGTCAGCTTGATGCTGCAGCCAACCAACAGGAAAAAACGTTCTTAGAAAGGGTATCTGTGAATCATCCAGAAATCACGTTTGGTGGGACTGGCCCATGGGACGCTCAAGATGCTCAGACTGGCTTTCGCTCACTTACGCCAGAAGCGCCTATCACATCAATGGGAGGAAATATTTGGAAGGCTGGAAACCATGTTATTTTCTATCATGGTCAATATCAAGTTGCCTTTCGAAAAACTTTATTTGCTTCAACAAAAACGGCTAAAGAATTAAAAGTTAATACCATAGATTATGCACGTGCAGTATTAGGGAAAGACCATGAGGAACTAATAGCGAAAATAGCTTTAAGTCGAGATATTTTAACGATTCAAGATTTAAAAAAAATGAAGGTTTTTTCAAAATTGCGACTTCAAGAAGAGAATATTTCAAAGTTTCTTGAAAAGGAAGAGCAAATTTTAGGACAAGAACAAGAAAATTATTTAATACGTGTCCGCGATATTTTACATCGAGCAAACCCCATAGAACAATTGACGGATAGAGACGTACTAGAAATTCTCTTAGGGTTAAAAGAACCAACTATATTTAAAGGCCATGAAGACTTGCTAGAATCAATTTTAGCTAATAAAGCCTTATTACAGCTAGCAATTGTAAGTTGTGGGAAAGTCCTTATCGGAGGCCCAAGCAATGATAGTGTCATTGATTTACTACTAAAACATGGTGCCAATATTAATAGCACTGATAAAAAAGGCATGACAGCTTTGCACTATGCGGTACAGAATTTTTATAATTATAGGAAAGAGCCGCTACATCTCATTAAAAAGTTATTAGAGTGTGGTGCTAGTCTTGCAGTGCAAAACAAGAAAGGGCAGACCCCTATCGAGACAGCACAAGAACATAGTAAAGATAGAAGGGTGAGTGCTAGTGATAAACTTCTGGCATCTTTGAAACATGGCAATTCATCAATAACCCCTTTAGAACTAAAGCAAGCCGTTAAGCAACTATTTCAGATGAGTCAACACAAGGCTGATGAGTTACTATCATTACCTATTGAAAAGCGTGAATATAGCAGATGTAGTGAGGGCACTCTTTATATTCCAGAAGATGTAGTGGAAAAATTGCATGGCGTCTTGCAATCTGCAAAGAGCAATAATGAACTATTGTTGGCATTTGAATCAGAGCTTAGTACAGTTACTATGGCTCTTGAAAGAGGCCTTAAAACTGGAGAAGTAATTGATAGTGAAGATGAATGTATCCCTAAACGTTTTGTTGATGCAAAAATCAAGCTAGCAGCGGTTATGGACTCACTGATTGAGCTGAAAAAAGAGGCACCCACTTCAAAAGATGCTGAAGTTAAAGATATATTTCCAAACCTTTAGAGTCATAAGGTGTGTCCTGAAAGGAAAATGTAATTCTTAGGGTTGGTTGCTACTCATAAGGATATCGTGGAAGTACTATTGTGAATCTAGCACCTTTTAATATTGGCGATTGTGTAGCCATGATTTTTCCTTCATGGAGATGAACAACTTTCTTAACAATAGCTAATCCTAACCCAATATGTTTACCTTCAACGTCGGCTTCTTCAGCAATTGCATATTCAGAAAAAATGTCATCTGCACTATCTTCCGGCAAACCTGAGCCATCATCATCTACATGAATTAAAATATGGCCATTATCCAGCGAAATGGCTAAAGAAATATAGCGCACTGCAAATTTCATAGCATTTGTTATTAAATTAGTGACAGCATGTTTTAGAATATTTTCGTCTATGTATGCTGGCAAGGAATTTAACTCATTTGTATGAAATCTAATTTCAAATAGTGATGAATAATAGGGCTCTAGTAATTTTCGTAACCAAAATACTATATCTATCTTGGACTTTTTTAATTTTAATTCGCTTGAATGCATTTTTGAGTAAATCAAAAAAGTGCTGACAATATGATTTATGTCTGCAATATCTTCTTGTATGCTATTCACTTGATTATTGAGTAATATATCTTTAGCGTTTTTTCTTTTGATACTATCCGTTGCCATTTGTATGGTTGACAGAGGCGTTCTAATTTCATGTGCAACAAATCGGCACATTTGTTTATGTGATTCAATCAGCTCTTTTAATCGCTTACCCATATGAATGATGTTTATATAAAGTCCATACAAAACAGAGGTAGTGCTTATTTTCTGATTAAAGACAAAATTCCCTTGACTAAAATTCTGCGTTATCTGATATACCTTTTTCATATTCCTCACAAAAAGTAGTGAAAAAAATGCAATAAGACAAAGGGATAAGAAAAAGAAAGCCAATATAAAATAATACATAACATCACTGATTCTCGCCATAACTGGAAGATAGCTGAGTGGACCAATTTTGAGTATTCCATCACTAAAACTATGATAGAGGGTAACAATTTGTGACGAATTTTTATTTGTTTCAAATATTAGAGGCTTTGTTGATAAAGAATAAATGATATGAGCTGGCAAGCTTTTACTCTTGGCATCATAAACATGAATTGGGAAGCCATATATTTTTTCTAGCTTTAATGTTTCTTCATTCCAAGTATTATTTGGCTTCAATAACAAATAATTAACTATTTGGTTTAAAGCAGGGCTCATATAATGAAAAATAAATTGGCTTGGATCTGAAAAATAATAAACTAATACGTATGGGAAATTACCAACTTTTTTATATGCTGTATGTTCTACAATGACCTCGTTGAGAAATTGATAGGTGTTACCGGATAGAAAAATTATCTCGCCATTATTTAATTGGTTATTTTGCGTCGAGGTAAGCTTTAGACTATTGATTGATATAAGATGAACAATATTATCTGTCTTTTTCTTTATTATCGCATCCCAGTTGGATTTTGGGTTATTAATTAATTCATTTTCTAAACTAATTAAAAGTCCTTGTGACATTGTTTTCCCTGCATTAATAACTATTTCTGTCTCCACTGACTTTAAATAGTTAAAAAATACCAAACCAAAAATTAAAAAAATTATAAAGAACGCAGTCAAAACTTTAATATAGATATTAAATTTCATTACCATGCACTCTAAATAAATAGATACCTGCCACAAGAAAAGCTTTCATTTTATGTTACTCTTTATAAAAGAAATTCTAAATTCCTCCTAAGAATTGCAATTATTGGATCTATCTTTGAATCAATACCAGCATAGGCGCTGATGCAATCAGTTATGTTGTTTATCAATCATGACATATTGATAAGTTGCAATGCAAAATTAAAGTTTGCTATCTCACCCAGACATGTCCCTAAGTTCATCATTTCAGGATATCATTTAACAAGATATGATAACTTTTTACTGAAGCTTAAAAGGCTTAAATAAGATGAAAATCTTTTCAGAAATAAACACACCCAGGTTCGTTATTCGGCCAATGCAATTAATAGATGCTATTCCTTATTTTGAAGCTGAGCAGGCTTCTCTTAAAGAGCTTGCTCCTCACTGGAGTTGGGCCAAAGCAGATAAATCGACTAATGATATTCAAATATTTATTGAAGAATCCATGCAAGTTAATGAAATGGAAAATCCTCCTGAGATGTATTTTTCTATATTTTCAAGAGAAGACTATAAATTTCTAGGCACAATATGGCTTTTTGAAATTAATTGGTTTGTGCCTCATTTTGAAATTGCTTATTGGCTAGATACTAGAGAAACAGGTCATGGCTATATGAGCGAAGCTGTTAATGCTTTAACAAGAGCATGTTTTATTTTATATGGTGCCAAGCGTATTCAAATAAAAATAGCCACCTATAATCAAAAAAGTAATGCACTTGCAAAAAAACTAGGATTTCAACTTGAAGGCGAGATGAGAAATTTTTTTATTAATTTTACCACCCAGCAAATAAGCAATGGAAATTTATATTCGTGTATTAATCTAGAAGTGCTCCCAGAATTGGATATAAAAATTACCTGATTTTTAAAGGATATAATTAAGCTCCAATTTAATAGTAGGCTAATATTTTATAGGAGAGGAGGAGATATAACCTCTAGTACTGATTCCAACTTTGGCGTTAAGTCTGATTACTGCGATAATCAGACCTAATCAAATTTTATTTATAGCAAATCCAATTCAATTTTCATCTTAATTTATCTTAAATTTAATTTATTCCACGTATACTTTACAGTGACAGGACTTTCTAACCGAGGTCTAGCTAAATTTCAGTGCTTAGTGAGGACCTCTAGCTAACGCCACTTTTGTAAGCCTCTGACTAATGTCTTAGAATAAATTCTTGTAGATTTTAGTTAAAATATAACCTTCTTACTCTTTGTTTATTAGAATTTCGGTCCAATACGTACAGCTTGTCTTGTCATTGATAGCCTTTGTAAATATCTGAAGAATCACTAAATGATCTAAGCTTGTGTACCTATTGATTGATTCAATGTCTTTAATAGTTGATAGAACAATTTGCTCAAGTTTTTCGCTCTGTAACAGCGTCTAAATAAACTGTACCATTTTTATGATTAAACAGCGCATCATTCCTTGACTAAAATTCTTTATTCCTTTTTAAATATAATCGAAGAAACTTCTTTAGATGACAGCCTTTATTTACAGCCTAAAAAGAAAATTAAATATACATTTAAATAAAGTTGTATTTAAAATACATCTTTAATATAATACCTCTGTATTTCGTATACAGGGGCCTAATATGCCAGTAATTCACAGACCTGCTAAAACTGCCAGTGATAAAATTGCTTTTGCTCTAGTAAAATTTTTTCGATTTTTTGCTGATACCTTTTTTCAGAAACGCTATGGTAACCGCGCCATTGTACTTGAAACAGTCGCTGCGGTACCGGGTATGGTAGGAGCAGCTTTACTCCATTTACGTTGTCTCAGAAAAATTAAGAACGATGAGGGCTGGATTAAAACGTTATTGGATGAGGCAGAAAATGAAAGGATGCATCTAATTACCTTTATGTATATTGCCAAACCTAATTGGTTTGAACGATTTATTATTTTTACAGCACAAGCTATTTTTGTGGTTTTATACCTCTTTATGTATGTTGTTTCATCAAAAACTGCTCATCGTTTTGTGGGCTACCTTGAGGAAGAAGCTGTCGTTAGTTATACCCATTATTTAGAAGAATTAGATAAAGGGCACATTGAAAATAGTCCCGCACCTGAAATTGCTAAAAATTATTGGGGACTTGCTTCAGATGCACGCTTACGTGATGTACTTTTAGTTGTTCGTGAGGATGAGGCTCAGCATCGCGATGTAAATCATCAATTAGCTGACAAACTTGCAAAGGATCGTACTCTTTTAACTAAACTTGAATCAGAAAATAGATAATAAAACCAACTAAAAAATAATTGCAGATTATTAATAATAAAGAATTGTAAGGTACATCATAGTAGCAAAATATAATAAGCTAGTGTGCTATAAAAAAATAGAAATCAACAGCCATGGGAAATTGAAATCTTTCCTAGATAAACACAGTACTCAAGAGGGAACTTGGGGCTTGTTTTCTTTGGCAGAAGGAGAAATTGATTTCGTTTTCTTGGATGGTCAGGGCCAAGAATTGTTACCCAATCGAATCAATCGTGAGCATTATCAATTATTTATCCCTTCCGCATCATGGCATAAAATCATTCCCATTCATGATTTAAATCTGCCTTCGGCTCTTAAGCCAGCACATTTTAATCTAGTCATCTAAACGCTCACCTTGCAATTTCTAAATGCACGACGAATGAGCTGAACTTCAAAATTAACATAGAAAAATGGCTATCAATTTCTGGTTTGTCTTATTTGATCAGTACCCTACCCTTTTCCAAATTTCTTTACTTTTCTACCACAAAAAGAGGAGCTTTATCATGTTTATTAAGATAGAGGATTATCTATCCTCTAATATGAAGAATCGGTAAGTAATCTTCATAAGTAAAAATGAATTAGGAAAGCCAATCATAAGTTTGTCTAGTCCCTTACTTGCGCAAAAATCCTTTAATGAGTTGTCTATTGTTGGAAACTAGTTGTCCTTTTATTTTAAATGCATTCAAATTCTTGTGCTTTAATTTTTTTAATTTATCATTTGACGCTCAATAAAACAGACAATTCACTTTTGTTATACAGAACATCAGCCAGCGTGTATCGTTTTAAAATACCCATAAAGGTAGCTTGAGCTTCGTGTAATATGCCCTTTAATTTACATACGGGTGCAATACAGCAGTTAGCCTTGAGTTTATTAAAACATGGTACTAAATCAAAATGAGGTTCCAATTGGCTAATCAATTGTCCTAGATTAATTGTTTCAGGTTGGGTTGCCATTAAAATACCTCCATTCTTGCCGCGAGTAGTTTTAATCAATCCAAGCTTGGATAGATTATGGATGATTTTAATCATGTGATTATTTGAAATACCATAAGTCTCAGTAATGTCTTTAATTGTGCATGACTCTTTTCTAAGGGCGATATAAATTAATGCCCGTAATGAGTAATCTGTAAACTGTGTAAGCTGCATAATCAATTCCTAATTGTTAATTGACTTTAATACTTTCTTTTTATAAGATGCATTTAAAATATATCTTTATGGAGTATATCATGTCTGAAACATTATTTGAGCGATTAGGTGGGCAAAATGCCGTTAATACCAGTGTTGATATCTTCTATCGCAAAATGTTAACAGACGATAGAGTAAGACATTTTTTTGATGATGTGGATATCGAAAAACAAATCATTAAACAAAAAGGTTTTTTAACCATGGTTTTTGGTGGACCCAATCGCTATGAAGGAAAAGACATGCGGGAAGGTCATCGCCACTTAATTAAACGAGGGTTAAATGATTCACATATTGAAATCGTTATTGAACACCTAGGGGAAACCTTACGAGAAATAGGTGCTAACGAGGAAGATATTCAAAAAGTAGCCTCCATCGCTAATAGCGTACGTAATGATGTATTAGATAGGTAAGACTATGCCAGAACTTCATTATAATAACCAAAGGCTTTCCTCCATGGAAAACGAATCGGTATTAGATTGTTTGTTGAGATATAATATTAGTTACCCTCACTCTTGCCGCTCTGGTATTTGCCAAGCGTGTTTAGTGAAAGCAACAGACAATAAAATAGAGCCAACCTGGCAAGAGGGGCTACCTGATACATTGAAAACCAAGGGATATTTCCTTGCTTGTCAGGCAAAGCCTACGACTGACCTTTACCTGAAGGCTCCCGCTGTTGCAGAGTGCGACCAACAAGCTCTCATCACGGAAATTACTAAGCTAACTTATAATGTTATTCGAGTAAGGCTATTAGCAGAAAATCTACAAGATTGGATACCTGGACAATATTTAAACCTCATAAATCCTCATGGTCTATCTCGCAGTTATTCCATTGCCAATATGCCAGCTAACGAAGGTTATATCGAAATTCATATCAAACTTAAGGATGATGGTGAGATGAGTCGATGGTTTCAGAAAAAAGCAGCCGTTGATACTATAGTCCAGATTCGAGGCCCCTTTGGAACGTGCTACTATATTAATCCTGACAAGGTAGCATTTGATATACTTTTAGTCGGAACAGGGACCGGGCTTGCGCCTTTATTAGCTATCGCTAAAAGTGCTTTAAGTGAGCAACATAATGGCAAGATTACTTTAATTCATGGTGGCTGTCAGGACGATGATATTTATTACGCCGAGGAATTAGAAACATTAGCATCGTGGTACCCAAATTTTGTATATATACCCTGTGTGCTGAAAACCAGTGGACGCTATCTAGAAGCTAATGTTCTTGATAAAACGCAGCATACTTTGACTAATCTCAAAAATATCCACGTTTATATTTGTGGGCCGAAAGAAATTACAAGTAAATTAAAAACAAACGTGTTTCTCGCAGGCGTTCCCTCAACAAAAATATACAGTGATTCCTTTTTTTAGTAGAAAAAACAATGTTTAAGTGTTGTAAAAACAGTCTATATTGCATATAAATTAAATTATAAGGCAATTAAAGAAGAAGGTTTTAATGGATATATTTGAGCTAATCATGCAAAGACGTGCCGTAAGACAATATTCGGATAAGGCGCTCAGTAAAGAAGATATTGAAACCATTCTTAAAGCTGGCCAATATGCGCCTAGCCCTTTAAATTCGCAGCCCTGGCATTTTACGCTAATAAAAAACAAAGACAACTTAAAACTATTGGCTGAAAAAGCCCAACATGCTTCATTTCTTTCACAAGCACAACTTTTAATTATTGTCACAGTGGGTACAAAAATTGATATAGATAATTGGTTAAAACAACATAACCAGCATCTTTACAGTGGTGCAGCTGCCATGCAAAACATGTGGTTAGCAGCATGTGCACTTAGTATTGGCTGTTGCTGGGTTACACTGGATGAAGCCTTCACCAAAGAGCAAATAGCAATCCCTGAAGGACAAGCTATTATCGGAGGGTTAGCGTTAGGGCATCATAAGGAGCCGCTCAAGGCACACACTGAACAAGACAGAAAAGCGTTACCCTTATTAATTTCCCTAGAAAAATTTAATTCTAAGGAAAACCACGGGGAAAAAGAAAGCTGTTTTACTTGTCTTAAGCTTGTTCCAAAATCAGCAGCTAATTCCTTTGAAGGTGATGATTATGTTAGGCATTTTTGTGGTGAAGAATGTTATAAAGCCTGGAAGGAACAAACTCAGAGATGGCTAAATAATGACAGATGACCACGATATTTGCCTATGAGCTATAAGGCCTAAACTATTATGCAGTTATAATTACGGAAGTTAAAAAACTCATAAGCAAATAATTTATGAACCATATGGATTTGCCTTAGCTCATTGTTCGAGGCCCCTTACACCTAATCTATGACGGGAAACTAATTCTCCCTAAATAACTAGAAAATATAAGCCCGTGTTAGACGGAATAAAGATTACTTATATTCATATTCCAACACCAGATGGCTTATGCCGAATGAATAAAAATTCTATTAATCTAGGATGGCGCAATACAAGCTTTCGTAGATATACGGATTATATACAAGCACCTGAGTTTTACATTGAGCTCAAAGAGTTAAATTAGTTACTAGGTAGTAAGAGCAAGTTATTATGCGTGCTGAAACCCCACCTAAAAACTAGTTGCATTATATTTTCAATCAATGAGCCATACAAATCAGGTATTTTTCATTGGGTTCTGCATAACGCACTCGGATTTAAAGAGCTAGTATTAAAATCTCCTCGGTTAAAGGATGGATTATCGGAAAAAACTGCTCAGGAAATTACAGAAATTAATAGTTTTATTCTTTCTTAACGGTAAATTGCACTTGCAAATTGAATCCACATTTAACAAGTAGTTTTTTATAAGTCTGATAAGTGTGCTAACCAGACCTAACGTTTGACTTTGAGAAGCGATCAAATACTAAAAGTAATTAATAATCCCCAGATTAATGCAAGAATAAAACCTAATAGTAACAAATCTGGTAGCTCTTTAAATGGCTGCTTTATTCCTTTATAAGACAAGGCAACCTTAATAGGTATCAGAAAATGTTTGATACCATTATTTTTATCATTCATAAATTTAACCTTTTCTATTTTCTGCTGGCATATTTACCTTTAATGGGCCCTAAGTTCTGTAATACCATGTATTTCTACGGGCGCTCTATCAGGAAACTCAGCGATTAGTTTTAATGAGCCCCCCGCCGCTGAAATATATTTGTTCAATGTCGAAATTAACATATCTGAGCGTTTTTCTAATCGAGAAACGCCATCTTGTTTCATATGTAAGATAGCGCCTAAATCTTCCTGAGTTTTGGCCAGCGCTAAACGTAAATCGCGCAACGTCATTTCTTCAGCGATTAACTGATTAGCTCGCTTTTCAATATCATTTCTTCTCTTCTTAGGAAGAGATTTTAATTTATCATCAAGTGATTTAGCCATAATTCACCTCACTTTTTTAAATTTGATAAATGCTTATCAAATCGTTGGTCTGCCTTTTTAATTAACTCTTTATAAAATCTTTTTTCACTTCCCCCGGACTTATCTCCAGCAATAAGCAAGATAGCTTTACGCATTGGATCAAAAGCAANGCACAAAATTTATTAGGGTGAACTCAACAAGCTAATGCAAGATACATTCTTGTAAGTGATCAAATACTAAAAGTAATTAATAATCCCCAGATTAATGCAAAAATAAAACCTAATAGTAATAAATCTGGTAGTTCTCTAAATAGCTGCTTTATTCCTTTATAAGAAAAGGCAAACTTAATAGGTATCAGAAAATGTTTGATACCATTATTACTATTTTTATTATCTATAACTGGCATATTAACTTTAGTGGTTCCTAAGTTCTGTAATGCCGTGTATTTCTACAGGCGCTCTATCAGGAAACTCAGCGATTAGTTTTAATGAGCCCCCCATCGCTGAAATATATTTGTTCAATGTTGAAATTAACATATCTGAGCGTTTTTCTAATCGAGAAACGCCATCTTGTTTCATATGTAAGATAGCGCCTAAATCTTCCTGAGTTTTGGCCAGCGCTAAACGTAAATCGCGCAACGTCATTTCTTCAGCGATTAACTGATTAGCTCGCTTTTCAATATCATTTCTTCTCTTCTTAGGAAGAGATTTTAATTTATCATCAAGTGATTTAGCCATAATTCACCTCACTTTTTTAAATTTGATAAATGCTTATCAAATCGTTGGTCTGCCTTTTTAATTAACTCTTTATAAAATCTTTTTTCACTTCCCCCGGACTTATCTCCAGCAATAAGCAAGATAGCTTTACGCATTGGATCAAAAGCAAAGGCTAGCCTCCATACACCCTGATCTGCCTTAAATCGAAGTTCTTTCATATTAGCATGCTTAGAGCCCTTTAAAGTGTCCACATGAGGGCGACCCAGCTCCGGTCCAAATTTTTCTAATACCTTTAAATGGGCTAAGCACTCGTTCTGAACTATTTCGTTTAGTTCATCAAATTCATTATTGAAATCATCTTGAAATAAAATTTGCCATTTCATAAATTTCATTATGTCATTAAAAACATATGTTGTCAAATACATATTTTCTTAATGACATCCTATTATTATAATATTATTGTAAGAACCTACTTTAGTCAGAATTAGATAGATAAGTTGATCTTACTCAGATCTTATTATCTATAACTGGCATATTAACTTTAGTGGTTCCTAAGTTCTGTAATGCCGTGTATTTCTACAGGCGCTCTATCAGGAAACTCAGCGATTAGTTTTAATGAGCCCCCCGCCGCTGAAATATATTTGTTCAATGTCGAAATTAACATATCTGAGCGTTTTTCTAATCGAGAAACGCCATCTTGCTTCATATGTAAGATAGCGCCTAAATCTTCCTGAGTTTTAGAGAGCGCTAAACGTAAATCACGCAACGTCATTTCTTCAGCGATTAACTGGTTAGCTCGCTTTTCAATATCATTTCTTCTCTTCTTAGGAAGAGATTTTAATTTATCATCAAGTGATTTAGCCATAATTTACCTCACTCTTTTAAATTTGATAAATGTTTATCAAACCGTTGATCTGCCTTTTCAATTAACTCTTTATAAAATCTTTTTTCGCTTCCTCCTGACTTATCTCCAGCAATAAGCAAGATAGCTCTACGCATTGGATCAAAAGCAAGCCTCCATACACCCTGATCTGCCTTAAATCGAAGTTCTTTCATATTAGCATGCTTAGAGCCCTTTAAAGTGTCCACATGAGGGCGACCCAGCTCCGGTCCAAATTTTTCTAATACCTTTAAATGGGCTAAGCACTCGTTCTGAACTATTTCGTTTAGTTCATCAAATTCATCATTGAAATCATCTTGAAATATAATTTGCCACTTCATAAATTTTATTATGTCATTAAATACATATTTATTTAAAAACATATGTTGTCAAATACATATTTTCTTAATGACAT
>NZ_CAAAHX010000014.1:419-32173 GCF_900639865.1 Legionella gresilensis | reverse complement strand
CTTCCCCCGGACTTATCTCCAGCAATAAGCAAGATAGCTTTACGCATTGGATCAAAAGCAAAGGCTAGCCTCCATACACCCTGATCTGCCTTAAATCGAAGCTTTTTCATATTAGCATGTTTAGAGCCTTTTAAAGTGTCTACATGAGGGCGACCTAGCTCTGGCCCAAATTTCTCTAATACCTTTAAATGAGCTAAGCACTCGTTCTGAACTATTTCGTTTAGTTCATCAAATTCATTATTGAAATCATCTTGAAATAAAATTTGCCATTTCATAAATTTCATTATGTCATTAAAAACATATGTTGTCAAATACATATTTTCTTAATGACATCCTATTATTATAATATTATTGTAAGAACCTACTTTAGTCAGAATTAGATAGATAAGTTGATCTTACTCAGATCTTATTATCTACCCAATACAAATCAGGCTCACGAATAGTTAAGCTTAACGTTAGTCGATAGCGGATAATATTTTTTTTCTTTCTGGATGCCCATATACATAATCAAGCAATAAATCATATAAATTTAGAAACGACTCTGATTGACTACGGTTACAAAGATAATTGAGCATGTAAAGAGTGACAATAATACCTGCTGCATCCGCACTAACAATACCTTGGTAGCCATTTAATGGCACATAGAGTTTTAATGGCCCTGGCATCTCGGGTGTCATATAAAGACCTCCATTGCTAAGTTTATAAAAGTGCCAGTAAGCACCTTGATATTGGCTACAAAACTTGGTAAACACGTTATAAAGGGTTGACTCAGCAACTCCATGCCAACGGCCAAAGTGATGAGGTAAAAAATCAAGACGCTGTGTATCTGCAATAAGTTTTGGTGAAATAGTTAGCATAGAGAATCCCTTTAATTTGGTATTGTATCTAAAAGAAAATTACACGTTGTTTAGGCGTTGTTTTAACCGCATAAGCTCGGCTGCTTGCTCCATGTAAGCATGCTCTAAAGAACTTAGATAAACTTGTCTTTTCTTGGAACGAGAGAAAAAGGATTTGATGGAAGAAAAAAGTTTTGGTAAATTAAAGACAGTCATTTCACTACTCCAATAGTGTTTTGATTAGTGATATTTGGCTGTTCTAAGCAACTAAATATCACGCTTAACTACCCTTCTATATTACCAATAAGTGGTTGAAATTTCAATAATTTTGATCGAAAATATCTATAAAAGTTGTCTTTAAAATTGAATTTCAAATAAGAAATTTTTTACCTAAAAAGTATTATTAATAGTATATTTTTAAACAATTTAATTTGCTTCATTTTTTATTAATACTATAAATACACAGTTGAAATAAACCAGCATAGAATATTGATGGATAATTAATCGCTCTATTAAACAGGCAACAAAATTTTATAAAAAATTAGCATTTAATTCCTATAATTTATTAGTTATGTTGATAGCTTTAAAAATTAAAAATACATTAAAATTTAAAAAATAATTAAAGGTATTTAAATTAATTATTACCTATCTTTTCCAAAACTTATTTTCTTTAATAATAGGTTAAAATCAATTTTCAACCTAAACTAGGCTTTAATTTAAGAGCCACCCTATCAAGAATAATCAATCACAAACACGCAATTGACTTGCGCTTAAAAATGAGCAGTACTGAGATGAGGGAATTTTTTTTATGAATTTGAAGTGAAGTGTACTTTCTAGAAAGGCAGCACACCTTTCGCATTACTAGCATATGCCCTTCTCTTCCTTTATCCATCAGGAGTTTAAGGGTTTGTTGCTAATTTATTTGCATAAAACGGCGGTGAAGAAGTGATGAAGTTTTTGGTGAAGAAAAAATAAGGCAAAGTCCTTACTATTCCTGGCCTCTAGCGTCGACGTCTCATCTTGTTCATCACAAACTTCATCACTTCTTCATCACGCCAATTGAAATTTATGACTGAGGTTTAAGAGAAATCGTTTGAAGTTCACTATATTTACTGGCTGCTGCACGCTGTAATTTATCAAAATCTTCTAGATTTAACCTTAAGAATTCAGTCGATAATTTTTTAATAAGGGCATTCATCTGAATAATGAGTTGATGACAATATTTTTCGACAGCGTCATGTTCTTTAACATCATCATGTTCATTAAACTTTTGACAAAGTCCAATTTGAATTAATTGATTAACCAAATTAGACAGTGAAACATTATTTTTTATTGCAAGCGCTGCGAGGCAATGATGTAAATTTTCAGGCAGTGAAATCGTTAAACGTGACATGGAAAACTCCTGGTTTATCGTTCTAATTCTTTGAATAGTTCTTTATTAATTTCTACATTTTCTCTTTTAATTGCATGGTCATTTGTATTGATTTTTGACGTCATTATTTTTGATAATTTCTGCCATTCCATGTGAAATTTTTTATCAATAATGGATTGAAGTGCTAGTTGATTTTGGTGGCTAAATTGTTTTTCATGCTGAGCTAACTGAGCACTTGAAGTGATATCAAGGGATGCTGGTTTTTTCGCAGTGTTTTTTTCAATCGCTTGTAGAAGTTTTTCTTTATCATCCGTTACCAAGGTCATCCCATGAATGGCTCTGGAAATCTGGACATAGAAATTATTCAGTGTAGTCCCAAATCGATTAAATGATTCCATTAGACCAATATCAAAAGGCGCGTCTTTTCCTTGAACTTTGTAGTTAGTCAGCACATAGCTGTAGTCGAGATGGTTTAAAGCGGGATGCGTTTTTTCAAGTATTAAGGGGCGTCCTTCTTTCGTGACAAAATGAAGCGACTCTTTATTAATTTCTAAAAGTGTTGCACACTGCCCGTTACGAATTTCCTGTGCTTTAAAATTACGTGTCCACATGACCTTATCACCTTCTAAAAGCGCTAATGGTTTTGCTTCATACACCTCAATGAGTCGCTCAAAAGGGGCTACGTGCGTTTTATAGTGTGGTAAGTTCTTCAAATTAAATTGTATTAACTTACCCTCTTCATCTATGAGTGGTAATACATTATCTTCCCGATGTCTTTTACTGATATCGCTTACCGTATAATAAAGGCCTGAAGCAATTTTATGTCGTTTAAAATCTCGGTTAAAGCGCACCTTGTCACCCTTTTGATAGTAGGCCACAAATCGCTGCTGTATGGGTTCCATTGTTTTTGCTTTAAGTGTCATGTGACTGAATGGCTGACCGCTTAAGGTGCCCTCTTCTTTTAAGCCCTGTCGAAGCAACGTCGTAATAGACTCACGATTGGCATGCGTCGGTGCAAAAAGCAAGGTCTCCTCTCGAGCGGAAGGCGCTAATGAAAGCCAATGATTGGCAATCCAAGCAACTCGCTCTTCATGGGTTGATAGTGTTTTAACATCAAGCTTATCTAAGGCGTTTTTCACCTCTCCCTTTGTTGCTGCCATAACCGCGTCTTTAAGCACCTCATTTTTTTGTCGCACGATTTCATCCATGACAGTCGTCTCAATACCATAGTCTTGCATTAACCCAAAAAGGCGTCCCGCATTCACACTCGGCAACTGGGCTTTATCCCCGACTAAGACGAGTCTTGCACCGGTGCGTTCAATGTGCTTAATAAGTTCGTGACCTTGATGCGAGGACAACATGGAGGCTTCATCAATAATAAAGAGTGTCTTTGCTAAAGAGCCTGTTTGAGCTTCTTTTAATTCTTGGCTGACCACTGGAAAGACATCTGTTTTAATGCCTGCTTTCTCTTGCAATTCAAAGGCGGCCGAGCTTGCAACTGTAATACCCCGAAGCGCATAACCTTGTGCTTTAATGAGTAAGCTCGCTTCGGCAAGCATGGAAGTCTTTGCAACGCCTGCATAACCTTGAATAGCACTATAGCGGTCCTTGCTGGTTAGTAAGACGTTCATCGCTTCAATCTGCGAGTTCGTCATTGGATAAGGCAATAAAGGCGCTCGCTCTGTTTGAAAGGCTTTTACCGCTTGAAGGGTGCTCATGGCAGGAACTGTACCTTTGTTACGCTCGATACGTGCAATTGTTTCTGCTTCCAATGTCAAAAGCCAAGGTGTGGTCAACATTTTTTCGCCACTGTCTGGGCATCTTGCTTCATACAATGTTTGTTGCTTTATTTGCTGATTAATGGCTTTAATGATTGCTTGTTGCGAAACGGCTTTAGGGTAAATAAGGCTATGCTTCATCGCTTCGGTCCGTAGCGTTCTTTCTGAAAAAATAGACGTTCGCTGACTCAACGTTTCTGTTGCAACATGTAGGCACGCGAAAGCCGCATCAAGCTCTGAAGGTTTTGTATTTTTTTTAAGCGCGTTAACTAACGAGACCAGTTTATCTTTCATGCCTGAAAACCAAGAAACCGAAGGTTCTCTATCTCGATGTTGTATAAAGGCCTTTGCGTCAAATCCTAAATCCTTCGCACGTTGTTGCCAATCTTTTATGAGCAATTCTAAGTCTTGTTCCTCTTTCGTATTGCGCGTTAACAACGTTGCTGTTGAGGCACTTTTTGCCCCACGCCATCCCTTTTCATTGAGGAGACTCGTAATATCTTCACGTCTTCTTGAAAAGGCTTTTAAAACATGTTCAGGCACGCCATCAATTTCAAATAATCCATTGCCGGTTAACCGTAAGTGAAAGCCTTTTTCTTTGAGTAAATTGGCTAAATATTGGCGGTAAATTAAACCACAGTAATGCGCATTGTTCTGAATCTGCTCTATGACGCCTTGGTTTCTTGAAGTATCACTAGCAAGCGAGCGTGCCTTACCTTCATGAAACGTAATATTCATAGTGACGCAATGCGTATGTAAGGCGGGATCATTCGCACGCGAACTAGGTTGTCTAACGGCGGCGACCACTAAGTTATTCGTTTTCTCAAAAGAAATGACTCCACCACGCGAAATCCGAGTTTGAGCAAATTCCTTTTCAATTTGTTGGATAGTAAATTGCACCGCTTTATCGTGAAATTCAATTAACTCAGGTGCGACACCAAGCCCTACTAAAACAGACACACTTTTAGGTGCAGAAAAGGTCATATCAAATCCAGGGCGATGCTCCCCTTTGAGATTTTGTAAAACCTGACCATCAGGAAGCTTGCCTTCTAATAAAGCAAGCATTTGCTCTTTAAGTACCACGCCAGTTAGATTAAGACGCTTGCTCCCCTGCCCTAACCATTGCATGGCTGTCGCGTCATCTGCGTAATAATTAAATGCTTGCGTGTAGTAGTCAGCAGCATTAGCGGCTGATTTAAGCGGCTGTATACTTAACATTAATTCTCCTTTCCTTACACGTCAAATTCCATAACAGCCGGCTTTTTTTTTGAAATCTCAAACGAATCTATTAACGGCTCAACGCTCTTATTTACAACCACATTGTTTTGCAAGGCCTCATCCATCGGCACACTGCGAGCTACAAACCCTTTCCAAAGATGAGGCCGATTTTTAGGCTCAAGTTTGAGCTGGGTAACAGGATAGCTTCCTGGCAGGCGTACAAAACAATGTAACGTTTCTAATTCTAAAATTTGTGGGTAAGATACGATGGGGCGTGTAGTGCGTTGGTTGCCAAGCGATATTCCGTCTCGAATGCTGTTAGCGCCATAGGAATAATTTTCGCGAGACTCCTCAATCTCTTCTTCACCCAGCTCACTTGAAACGAGTCTTGCCATCTCACTACTAGGACTTCTAAAGAAAAAGCGCGTATTTAACAAATCAAAAATCTCTTTGCTGCCTGCTTGCCCATAGACTTTTGTCAGTTGCGAAAAACTTTGCATGCCTAATAAAAAGCAACCACCAAATTTTCTAACTTCAGCAATGGTTTCACCAAGAAGGGGTAGCTTATGAAGGCTAGGTAATTCATCACAAATAAACCAGATGCGGCGGTGTTGATTCGGTGTAAGGCTCAATAATGTTAACGATGCCATTGCCAGCCACATCGAAATTAAGGGCTTTAATGAATGATGGCTCTCCCCGTTAGATGAAATAAAAAGCCAACCTTGATGGTTCTCATGGGTTATATAATCATGAATAGAAAAAGGAGGCGCGCCACTTAAACTTAACCCTGATAAATTCTTAAGTGATTTTAAGTAAGTTGTTATAACGGAGCGAATGGAAATGGCTGTTTTTTCAATTTTACTACTGACCAAGGTTGCAGCAGCCGTGCCTTTAAGATAATCCTCTAAATATGAAAATTCATCGGTCAACAATAATTTAAGTAGTTTCTCAAGCGAGCGGTCTTTATCAAAACGCATTTTTGCAGCACAGCTTACAAAGACAGTTCTTGCGGCACTACTCCAAAATGGATCTGATTCTCCAAGTATCGGAATAAGACTTTCTGCCATATTTTCAAAATCTGCATCGCGAGGTGCCTCACGCCACATATCCCAATTAGCGCATCGCTCATCAAATGGATTTAAAATGACATCTTGATGTGCGTCAAAATAATGAGGAATAAAAGTACAACCCTTGTCATAAACAATGACTCTATCCCCTCTTTGGCGTAAGGCGTCCATAATTTTCATAATGAGCTGACTTTTCCCAGTGCCTACCGTTCCATGAATCAAAAGATGTTGTACTTCAGAGTCTCTAATGAGCGGAAACCCATCAATCATGATGTCTGATTGCTCATTGTTTTGGATAATTTGCTTGATAACATTGTCTCGTGTATCCAAGCGACTTCCGCGAATAAATTGATTCATCCGCTGCGCTTTTCCTCTATAAATAAAGTAAAGGACAAAGCCAAGTCCCAAAATAAATGAAAGTGCAAAGGCCGCTAATGCAGACTGCCCCAATAAATTAACTATATGGTTTGCATTCTCTTTGTAATACGGGTATTGAAGAATAGTTTCTACTGTCTGCTGATAGTAGGCACCATGAAATGAAAGATTAAATGTATGGCTTTGGCTTATAAGATTTAACAAATACGAACTATAGTAAGCCAGCGCTTGATATAGCTTTTCTAAAGGAGTAACTAACCAAGTAATTAACCCTGTTAATACTATCCAGAGAAAAAGACAAACCCATATTAATGTTTTTGTAATTTGATCCCACATCCGAAGATTATGAAAACTGATTTGTCCACCACGGGTATAATGTTTGAAATTAGGTTCATCACGCACGGTATTTAAACTCCTATCCTATTTTCAGGCAAAGCAGTAGCTACCACTGCTATAAAAATGGTTAAAGAAACTGGGTCTGGATTTAAGAAGCTATTCGATAGATAACTTATTTCCCTTATTAAAATAAATATCGAAAATAGTGAAAATTGTGCTAATCCCTATGCGGTTTAATTCCATTTTCACAAAAAAATAAGTTGCAGCAAGACTCCCAAAAAAGGAAAAGACAACTATCATAAATATCGCAGCCGATTCGCCGTAACTTCCAAATAAAGCACATAAAAGAATAAAAAATCCAAAAAATAGATAAGTAATGTGTTTAAATTTTCTAACCAGCAAAGCACCTGTTTTAAGCTTGCTTTCCAAGTGAAAACGAAAAAGAATAAAAAAATTAATAGACGGGGAAAGCAAAAGCATGGCACCAAAGCTCAAAAAAAATGCCATCAACGTTGACTCGCTCATGACTTGAGATGCCGCCTCTCTTGCTAGTCCTTCATTAGAGGGATGATTGATTCCAGCATAAGCAATAGTGATTGAAACAATTAACCAAATTTTCCAAAACCCACTAATAAATAACGTTAATAATTTCGAATAATATATTTTGGCAGGAATGATATCCGGATTAAGATTTTTTATTGTTTCAATATCCTCACTAATTGCTTCCTTTAACGCTTGATGATTCATTAGCTTACTCTCCTTTGTTATGAAGTCCCCAATTTTTAGGTAATTGTTCCATTAAAATGACATCTTTTTGTGCACGAATCATTCCTTCTTGTAACTTTAAATCCTTTTTATCAATTAGATCATGGCTTTTTGCCTTAATCAATTTTTCACCTTTTTTAAGATGTTGATGCACCTTATTATTCTGCTGATTTATATCTTGTTGTAATGAATTTAATATAGTTTCACTAGTGCCAAGCGTCATGGACTGCGCTTGCTGGGATAGTTGGTCAGTGTTTTTTTGATAATGAGATCCTAATTGGTTTTCTTGAACAACAAATTCACTTTGTTCCTTCTTATAGAATGATTCAACCTGAGCCTTTTTCTCTTTATTACCGAATTGTGTGATTAACTCATCTCGCGTGCTTGCAATAAAATCCCGACCTAAAGCCTGAAGCTTGTTAATTGATTGCTGATCACCTGGGTGACTAAATAGATCATCCCGAGTTGATTCACCAAGTTGTTGTGCTACGTAAGAGGGAAAGGCTTGATTTAAATCGGAAGTAATTTGTGATGAATGAGATTCCACAAAACTCTTGGTATTTTGGATGCGCGTAGCTTTTGCGAGAGAGGTATCCACATTACGACTGGCCGTTTCTGCCTCTCTCAAGTCAGCGCCTAACTGATTAGACAGGGAAGAAGCTTCTGAATGACTGTCATCAAAATGATGATTTTGTGAAAAATGCTTCACATAACTCATTGCATCATTGAAATCACGCGCTTGCCGTGCAGAAAGTGTACTATCCATACCTGTATGATATTTATCATTACTTAAAGATGAGCGATCAAATTTAAGGTGCGCATCGGCACCCGCATGTAATCCAGTCCCTAATTCAGCAAGCTTGCCCAATACAGTTTTTTGGCTTCTAAACCCAGCTTGTGCGCCCCAACCCCCACTAGTCAAATGCGAGAGCGCATCTTCTTTACTTACTCCCGTACGGCGCGCAACATCCTCGGCTATGTGACTAATGGTTGATAAGGCTTTGGAATATTGCCCTGTTTCAGATTCGGATACGCCGTCGCCCAAACGCATATCATGACCTGCCAATTGTGATAGTTGCAGAGCACGATGTGCAAAATTGGACAACGAGCTTTGATAATGTGCCGACTCATTTCGAGCAGCCTGAGTAGACTCTTCATAAGCTTGATTGAGTGAGGCATTTAATCCTTCTTGCGCATTAATCGACACGGCACTTCGAGTCATGCCGGGACTAATATCAAATACGCTATCGCCACTTCCTGTCATAGTTTTTAAAACCCCGCTTCCCAATTGTTCGGTGTGCATGCCTTGCATGTGCGTCCAATTTGAATCATGTTTGTTAGCTGAAAAATTATTAGCAGTTGTGTTATAAAAGCTGGTCTGACCAAGTCCGAAAGAGGCACTTGCCGCTTCCCCCGCTACTGACATGCTGGAGCCTTGCATATGACTCATCATGCTTGTTGCCAAATTACTAAACGCACCCCCTAAATTCGATACCAAACCATGAGAGAGAAAAGGGATAAGCATCATTAAGTAGCCACTTGCCCCTGAAATATCAGCATGTAACTCATCAATTTTATCAAGATTCACCATGGTGAATTGGCCATACTCATTGGAAGATGATGCGCCATAAATTGTCATACCCGCATTGAGAATTGCAAAGAGTACTGGCCAAAATTGTAATGACATGAAAAATTGCATATACCCATAAAGAATTTTTACTCCCCCAGGTAAGGTAGTTAAAGCAATAATTAGTGGAAACACACCGAATAATAAAAGAGTGAGACAGGTATGAGTGATTGGCAAAATCCAAAGCGCTTTTTGGCCCAACACTTCCCAACTCCATCGATGTTGAACTTGGGATTTCGTGAATTGCTGATTAACAATGCCTGCCGTTGCATCTGTAAATGCTTGATAATGGGCAATGCCATCACCCATGGCATTAATCATCATGCTTTGTAAAAAAATATTGCTGGCGCTATCCGTTAGGCCTTGGTAGTAATTAAAAGCAGATTTTAAATGGCTATTAAAGAGCGCTTCATAGGTCGTGTGGGCAACCTTACCAAATAAATTAATACCAAAAAAAGTGTAGGCCTTTTTAATTTCAGTATTGATTTTTTTGCGCAAACTAAAAGGACCTTCTGCTTTAGACGCAAGCTCACAAGTTGTTAATTTGCCATTGACGTTAATCATGCGAAGGGGCGAGGCTTTGGATGTAATCAGATTCCAGATATCGGTGGATTGCGCTAAATCACCTACGCTATACTTATGATTCATTCGAATATCGCCTATAACGCATACTCGAAAATACTCATTCATCTCCTCTTTAAGCACGGGGTCTTTAATACGAAAAGAAGTAGACGCTGAAATTAAACGGGAGCCAAACAGTGCACCTGTTTTTGTGTATTGTAAATCATCGGGCATACTAAGTAGCACATCATAGCTTTGTGCAAGGCCATAACCGATGGTAGTCACAAGACTTGCACTGAGCGCAAATACCACCGGCACATTATCAACCAATTTAGGATTTTGCGAAGAAATATCATCGATAAGCACCGAGGTTTTAGGTAATAACACCAAATTCACAAACAACACATAACCTAAAAACCAACGAGCAAACGCCATGGGGTCTCGTGTTTTTAGAAACCCAACTGACGACATAACAATGCCAATCAATGCCGTAATACGAAGAAGCCCAAAAAAACTGTCTTGCTTCATAAACGAAGCCATTGCATTGAGCACGTGCTTAAATAATTCACCGCCTGCTAAAACATGAATCGTTATCATCTTAACCTGCTCCTACTAAGCTGCCGTGTTCATGTTTGAGGCTACCTGCTTTTCAATACGAGCCATGCGTTCAATAAGCGAGAGCTTTTCCTGAAGTTTGTGGCCGACTTTGGGATCAATTGCAGCCACTTTGGTCGTTGCATCATTCACTCGCTTTTGAATTTCTTTCACTAAGTCAGAATTTAATTCAGAGCCTGCAGTGGCGATACTTACCTCCGTTAGTAATTCTGTTAGGTAATTTGTGAGTAGGTCTTGGGCAATTAACATGGAATACTCTTCAATATCGACAGCTGCACTGCCGTAATGCATGCTGTTTAACACCGCCAAAAACTTCATGACGGGTAATGATGTTAAGTTTAAAAAGTTAAGCTCTCGATTACCTGGTTTTTCATCACGAATTAACTTGGTATTGATGGTACGAATAATGTCTCGAACCTTATAAGTAAGTGTTGATGTTTCTGAAATGGAAATATCTTGTAAGCTCACCTGCATGCATTGGTCGTTACGTGTCTCATCCTTACATCGCCATAATTTAGCACTATGAGCACCCCGTCCAATGCCAATGAGCGCATTGATTAAATCAGCACTACCAGCCAGCGATGGCACACTCGTTACTTTACCTTCTTTATCGATAATTAAGGTGCCGGTTAAACTCATGACCATTTCTGCAAGTTCTCGGTCACTGTTTAAAAAGGACTTTGTTTTTAGCAGCGACCATACTAGATTTTTATTTAACACGACTTGTTTTTGACGCTCAGGATCGATGGATGCTTTTTTCATCACATTATCAAAGCCACTTCCTGAACAAGCCATTCGAGCTTGCACATAATCACTAAACAGCCCCTCTTTTCCCATCGCCGCTTGGTCTTTGCAGATTTTTTGTTGGGACTCGGCGGTTTTTGGCCAAAGCCCACCTACTAAGTTTTGTGAGAGCTGACAGGAGTTAATGCTTGCGTGATTGGCCATCTGCTCTAATTGTTGCAAATAGTCTCTGACTTGTTTGAGCTCAGGCACGGTTGAAGCAAGCATCACATCCACGGCATAGGCGCCAGCATTGGTCATGACTGATTTTCCCAAATCCACTAACTTTTGCGCGCTTAAAAAGCTCATGCTTCCTGTAAATAAATCAATCCCGCCACATCCGGCCCGATAACTTGGCAAATCTAATTGCACGAGCTGATATTGACGCACTTGATTGCGTGCATAGAGAGAGCCGCCACCAAAGAAACCTGCTGCTTGCGATTCAAACGCATCCGGTGAGGTAACATTCGCGGTATAGCCCATTTGGTTAAAGAAGTTATCTAAATCCGTACTGACATTGGCTGAGACTTTAAAATAAATTAGCCCAAGGAAAAGAAAGACAATTAATTTTTTCATCAAATTGCTCCACGCTTTTCATAGCGGGTTATTTTAGGAATAAGGGTTGCTAGACGCGCTTGTAATTCTTCAAATGTCATTGAGCCAAAACCGACTGAGTAAAGCGCTTTCGTTTTTGAATTCACTACAAATAAAGCGGGGTATTGAATGGGCATGCCTTGATAGGCGGCATTTACCCACGCGGTTGTGGCAAGCTTATACGTTGGAAATTCCGGTAAAGGCTTATTATCAAACGACAGGGCAAGAACAGTTGCGTTATTATTTTTTGCCCATCGCTTAAGCACCGGTGCAAATTGGTGACAATGAGGACAAGTATTTGCATAGAAAAAAACAAACCCGTGCGTGCTAAAAAATCCATTACTCTTTTTAGCCCCTACACTAACCTCTTTAAGTCTTCCTTCACGCTTAGCAATGAGGCCCTTTAACCATTTATCATTTTCTGCATAAACAGAAAAAGTGTTGAGCACGAGCATAAACATGAAGAGTCTAGAAGCATTCATTCTTGTTCTCCTTTAAAATGGGTTGCAACCTGTATTAAACGTGCCATCAATACATCTTGTGTGGTAAGCCCATAGGCCACAGGCAGAATCTCTTGATTGACAGGATTGACTAAAAGTAAGGCCGGAAAGAAACGTACACCTAATCTGTTTGCCTGCCCTTGGTCTATGCGTGAATCAGGCAGCTCTTTTGAAAGGGCACCATCGACACTCACAGGCATTAACGTTAAATGAAATCGTCTACAAAAATCAGCGATAATAGATATTTGCTTTAAGTCATACAGACTTTTTCCTCGATAAAAAAATAAAAGCCCATGCGATGTTGAAAGAGAGGTAATGGTCTTTATTTGTTTCGCTTGCCGAACTTCATCGGTAATTTTGGCACCTAAGTTAGATGTTGGATGGGTTACCGCATAATCAAGCTCAGGGTAGGCAAGGAGAGTTTTTTCAAAGAGTGTTTTAAAGCGTGACGATTCCTTAAGCCAGTAATCTTGAAGACTTAAAAACACCCACATGTCTTTGACCTTTTGGGTATGACGCGCCTTATGTAGCGCTTCCATTGTATAAAACCGAAGTACTTTATCGCGCTCTGTGAAACTTAATTGATTAAAAGGAATGCCTTGTCTTTTTTTTAAGGAGGTACTCTTTTGTTTTTCTTTTACGTTATACCAAAGAAAACCAACGGGCTTTTCTGGGCTTGCCCACACCAGAGGCATGATAAAAAAAAGTAACACAAGCTTTTTAATCATGTGCTTGCCCCGCTTGATAGAATTGCGAAATTTTGGCTTCACTTTTTGCACTTAAAATCTGTTTGTCTGGCAAGGTTTGGCGATTTTTAAATTCATCCGTTAAAAGAGATAAATCAAGTGCATCAAATTGAATACGCTCTAATTCTTCAGGGGTGATCCCGCGGCAATCAGGCGACTTTGGCTTACCAAAATCAATATGAAGTTGGCCAAAGCGTCCTTGGATTTGCACAATACTGGCAAGCATTGAGGGGAACACACAGTAAACATAATGCTTAATAAAATGCTTCGTGTAATGACCTACTTTCCGTACGCGTTTTGCCTGTTTGGCTTTCAAGAGCGCTTGTAAATCAGAAGGACATTGAATCGCCCATTTGCCCCACCCTTTATCCCGACAACAATCATGAATGCCAAGGGGATATGATTCACAATGTTTGGCGTGCCCCTTAAAAATGGCGGGCTCTGAAGCATTTATTTGGTGTAACGAAACATCCGCTGCCGCCCCCGCAAGAGCGCCTAATCGCGTGAGCCCCTCGGCGACATCCGTGCTTAACTCATCAGTCGTTTTATCGCACTCCCCTTTGGCGCAGTGCAAGGCATTCGGGCAGATGGTTTGCTTGGGGAAACACTGATTGACAGGGCAGCGAAACGTTTGTAGAAAAACATCACAGCGCTTATCCGTTGCAAGGCTGCATTGCGATTCGACTTGAGAACATCCTTCAGCAAGCAGTTTGTCACAGTCACTTACCATACCATCAACGCATTGATAGGTTGTTGCCTTACCCCAACAGGGACGCGTGATTAAAATGCCATCAATCACCCGAGTCGTGTTAGGTTCTAAACACAAATTTGATGCGTTTAGAACACATGTGCCCTCTTTCACTTTCGCATCATAGAAGCTGCAATTCGCTTCAGTCCACCTCTCCTCAAATTGGCTTTCAAGGGCTGCGATTGTCACAGTCCCACCAAAGGCTGATTCATCCCATAATAAATCAAACGTAACTGTTGGGTCTTGGCAATTAGGCGCTTTTAGCACCGCTAACGGTATGGCACCTTGCGTGATGAAAACGTCTAAGTGAACGCATTGAGGGCTTACACTAATAAGGTTATTAGCAGAACATAACGGCGGCGGTGTTTCACTATCACAAACACTTAAATGAATGGTTTTTCGAAGTTTCTCTTGACCTGGCTTATTCTCATAAAAGAGATAACGATTTACAGCTTGGGTGGTGGTTTTATAAACCACCGCGAGCGTGCTTTCGCAACGCTCTTCGCGATAGTTAGTTTTGTCTTCACACATCTTGGTGACAAAGTCCATTTGGCAATGGGCAGGCTCTTCATAGCAGGCGCCTTTTATAACCGAATCTGCATGAGATAAGAGAGTCTCCGCATATTGCCTTTCTAATGCATTGGGATTGGCTTTCAAATGAGGCTTCTTAGCTTGCGAGAAAATTGTTGAGGCTGTGTCATTATGAGCTGCGCGCGCGTGCCCCAATTGCCCTAATGGGTTATTGTTTTCTGACACAGTTATCAACGCTTCAGGAGGGCTTTCGGTATAATCCCCCATTATCGTTTTTGGATTAAATCCCTTTAATGAGTTAATCGCATCCTCTCGTGCTTTTAATACCTCAACGGGTATTTCTGCACAAGCAATAGCCATTGAAAAAAAGCATCCTGTTAGAATGATAAATTTAATCACCGCGCACTCTCTTTGCGTCTGTCAAAGAAAAACCACTCTCGCCACGACCTGCCATTCGCAGCAACCCCTCTTTAAGAGGTAAGTGACCATAAATTACATCAAACGCCTTGCCATCATAAACGACTAAAGCCGGGACTTGACGAATGTTAAAACGCTCAAATAAGGTGGGATCAATTTGTAAATTTAAATTTGGCACTTGTTTGCTTAAGCTTAAGATTTTGTCTGCCGTGTCAATCATTGAATCGTGATAGAGTCCATTTAAATAAACAGGAATGTGAAGGCGGCTACTTTCATGTAATGTTTCTTTCAAAAATGTATCGGGCATGGAAAAACTCACAAACACAGCGAGTGTAGTAGCCTTAAGGGGTGTATGAACAAGACAACTCATTAGTAAGGCAATTTTTTCCTTAAGCATCGTTTACTCCTTTTTAAAGAAAAGTGCAGTTTCGTTTTCGCCACACTAAAAACCCATATTGGTCTTGGGTGTGGGGCTTAATTTTTCCTGCCTCCCAAGTTAGCGTGCTGTGACCGGATGGATAACAATGCCCACCATCGGCCACTTGATTAACCATTTCATAGCGGTACCGAGACTTAGGCGTGATGGGATAATAATGCGCTTTGCAAATGGCACCTGATGCAGGACTTGAATCAGAAACCAATAATTCACGGTGCATTTTATAATTCATGCGCTCTGTTAAAAGAAGCGCTGTTTGAACAGGTGAGACAGAGGCATTAACATACCCTGTAAGTGGGTAATGTGTGCCTTGGGCACCCGCACACCAAAAAAGACTGTCGATGGGTTTATTGGTAAGCGTTGATGAAAGACTATCAGCCGCACAAGAAGCCGCTGCAATTGAGTTGCCAAATAACACCGACTCAGGGCTTAACACAAAGCTCATTTCTGAATCTTGCCAAGTCGGGTCAAGCTCGGTTAAATAAGCAATATCGAAATCACCTCCTTCTTGACATCCACTTGAAGTAATTAAGTTTAACCAATTAATGAGCGGGTATTTGTACCAATGAACATGAAAGAAAGCGCGCTGCTGACCATTGCCAACGACATGCCGACCCCCTCTAGTAGCATTTGCGCCTAAATTTAATTTTGTTCCTCCAAGATTGACCAAACAATACGGGGTATCGGTCACATCAGTAAGCGCTATGGGCTCCCAAAATCCAATATTCAAACCTAATCGAAAATTTGAGCCACTTAAACAAGCGCCAATAGGACTTGCTGCATTGTCGGTATCAGGCAACGCTGAGTGCACTACCTTGGTGTTGCCAATGGATAAGGGAAACAAGCATCGCCAACACACATCCGTGAGGGGATTTACAAAATGGCCCCTGCATTCTTTAGCATCAGCCAAGCAAACAATGAAAAAACTAAGCACTATGATTATCACTCTAAAGTACATCACCATTCTCCTTAATGGCTTGCTCAACAATGACAAGCTTATTACCTACTCGGTTAACCATGGCAGGCACAGAAGCGATATTAAGTTTTTTAGTGATACTGCCGCCTTGGTCAAAATAAATCGGTGCGTGCAATCGAATTTCCGTGTCGTGAACCTCACCACCGGTTAAGATAAATTTAGGATTTAAGCACTGATTTTTTTGACTCTCGGCCCAATTAATTTGCGCCTTATCATCTGCATTAAAAAATAACCAACAGGGCTTATAATGATGCATGCGCTCTAAAGCATTGATGCGCACTCCTTTACCAAACAATAAACGCCCCGCGCTGTCAGCGATGTCTTGGTTTAAAATAATTTCAGGAATAAAATCGTGCTTGAGCGTCTTTGTAGTACGTAAAAGTTTTAATGCATTGGGTCTATTCGTATGCGCTATCACTGTTTGAATCCAGCGCGTCTTAATTGTTTCTAATTCGCCACTTAAAGCTAAAGCATTTAAGCGCTCTTCTATCAGCATGAGAAAACTTTTTTCAGCAACAGGAAAGACCTCCCCTACCACCCCGAAAGATTTAGCAGCCACATTTCCAGAAAGTATGATAGATAAAATGAAGATGCGCATAATGTTCATGACTTCTTTCTCATGAATTCACTTAATTCATTCACAATCGCTCGCGTGACATCTTCACCACCAGCAAGGGTATTTCTTTGGTCTAAAATGACCACCCGATGACGCTTAGCAAACTGGGTTAAGACTAAGTTCAGGGACGCTTTAAATCGATGTGTTGCAATTTCCACTTGTTTCTCAGTAGCTTCACGTTCTGCTAATTGCCGAATGAACTGACCTTCTGTCGCGTTCTTATCAAAAAAAACGATTCGTTGATAAGAGGTGGAATTCAGGACGTAGAAGGCTACCCAAAATGTTAGAAAAAGGGCGGCTAACAGGCGATAAATCAATCGCATAATTCCTCCCCATAGTATTTTCGTGCAACAAGACTTACGGCCTTTGTCAGTGAGTTACCTTGGCTTAGTAATGATTCAATATCACTAAACTCATCGCCTGAGGTTGAGAAAAGCACCCTTGAAAAAGGGTCACAAAAATAACGATGAAAGGTCGTGACATTACCAAACTGAATCATTAAATTTGAAAAACCTTGTGATTTGGCCTCACCAAACGATTCGATGATTGCAATTTCAAGCGGGCTAAAACGTTTTGGGTGCTCTTCGATATAATCTTTAAAAGCCCCTTGGCGCATAATAATTTTGGTATCACTGCTCGCCCCAATGGCTTGCCCCTGAATGGTCTTGGTTGTATCAGACAGATGTTGGGTAATGACTGCAAAACCGCCCATGTGTTTTCTGGCAGTTCGAAAACCTTGCTCAATAAAGCCTGCGCAAATGGGGTTAGAGCCTGCACCTAAAAAACGCCATGCCTCATCAATGACACATCGCTTTTGGCGCTTTTTATCGGAGTGATAAAATTGCCCTTGGATAATGACAATCATCACAAACATGACAATAGTGAGTAACTCAGGATTTGATTCTAAGGCGCCCATCTCAAGGACGACAAAGTTAGAGCCATTTAAAAGCGGAGTATTGCTGTTAAACATCTTGCCATAAACACCGCGACTGCTGTATTTATCCAAAAGGATTAGCAAGTCTTTAAGGCGTTGGTCATTTTTTGATTCAGGTTTTTTAAGGAGGTGGCGAAGAGCATCTAACACATCATCCATCTTGGCGTGTCTTCCTTGTTTTTTCCAACACAGAAGGACTGCCTCCAAAAGCCATGCTTTTTGCACTTCACTTAAGGCTTCAGTGGGGCTTGCCATAATGGCCAATAAATCACGAATTTGAATGTAATCATTAACCTTCTCACCTTCTAGCTCTGTCACACCTTCAAAATCAAACAAGGTAAAGGGATTTAAAACCAAGGTTGACGCATCAACGTAGCTTCCACCCACTAACTCACATAAATGCTTATAAGAGCCACCTAAATCAATGACAAATATTTGTTGGCCACGAGAAAGCCCATCAAGGATTTGAGCTTGCTCAAAAAATGATTTCCCGGAACCCGAACTTGCAACCGTTAGGCGATTGTAATTGGTGATGGGAAGCGTTCTATCATCAAAGGTGTCCAGATAAAATAACTGATGACGATAGGTAGGCACTAAAAGTCCATTTCTAGCACCCTTAAAATCCGCAACCACGGGTAATAAATTGGCCACGTTCAAATGGCTTAGTTTTTTAGTCATGCCTAAGAGCTCTAAACTTGAAAAGAGCCCTTCTGTCAGCATAAAGGGAAGGCTTCCTAAAAAACGGAGCCATTGTTTGCACCTACTTTGCATCAGTGTAAAACCCAGTTGCCGAAAACTCGCAATGGCTTTTGCGACATGCTCACGCTCGTCTTTTTTTGTGGTATATAAAACTAAATTGTAAAAGGTCGGCAAAAGATGCAACTCGCCTCGAGAAGCCTCATCATGGACGGCTTGCCACTCAACCGCTTCATCGCCAATGGTTGGATTAATAAATGCTTGGACGGCATTGTTATTGGCATGCAATGATTTAGCACGCGCTTTTGCATGCGCTTTCATTTTTTCTTGATTGACGCCGCGAACTGTAAAAGAGAGCAAGAAAGGGCACTGAATACCCTGCTCAGGCTTTAACAAATTAGCGAACAAATCCGGTGTTTGCCAAAGTGCAAAAGGGGCTTTAGGATAACTAACCACCTCACAATTAACAACTCGTGTATCCTGCAAGACCCCTTCTTCATCAGCACGGGAAATATCAATGGCATCATCATGAATTTCAACCACTGTTGTGGGATGTGGAATGGCATCACGAATAAAGGTTTGCTCGTTATCAATTGTCTCCCAGCTTAACTCATTAAAATTAGGCGAAACCAAAGCCCGCATTAATACCTTAAAGTCGCTCACCTCACATCGTGCAAAGCCGAACCCTGCCACTTTGAGTTCCGATTCAAAATCATTGCGAAGGGACGTGAGCTGTTTTTCAACGTCTGCATGACGTGGCCTTGAAATAAAGAGATGGACGCCATAATCACTTAAGCCTGCAGGAATATTGCGCCCATTTTGATAGCCTTTTTTAAGGGCCTTTAAATGGTATTGAAGGCTTAAGCGTGCAAGCTCTGCATAAATGCCGCCTTGGTTTAAAATAGGCTCGTAGTTTTGTGCCAAGGTATGCAAAAGCCAAGGATGTTTGTATAAAAAGACGGTGCAATCAGTGCCTGGGGTAAGCTTATTTTTAAAGATTTGTGCCAAGCTTTTCATCAACGATTCATCAGCGCCTGAGGCAGGCATAAGCATTAATCCAAACCCTAATGAGTTGCAGTTTACAAAAAACCCCTCTTCACTGACCGTTTCATAAGGCAAGAGACTTCTAATGGAGGGTAAATCCATCGTCAACGATTGATGTGCTTTAACATGATTTAAGTGTGATTCAGGTTTAATACCGGATGTCTCGCCAAGTCCATGACTTGCACGGTGCAATAGATGGCGCGCTTTATCACGCCAATTTGTTAAATTTAAGCCCATGAATTATCCCCTGCGTTTTGTCGCACCCAAACCATTTGACCATTGCTTTGTTTGATAATTCGACCTTTTGGTTTTTGCCGTTCCTCGTTTGCTTTCAAAAACCCATTTGCTAAGGGATAAGGTTTCACATCATCGGCAAATCGGGTCATGGCATCGACCTGCTCAATCGTCAAACAACTGTCCCCTGCGGTTGCCTGACAACTGAAATTGGAATTCATCGTGCCGCACCCCGAAAGATGCGAGACAATTAGGATTAAACTGAAATAATATCGCCTCATTGCATGCCTCCTTCCGATTGATTGACAGGATTAAAACGGTCAATTTTTCCGAGCACCTCAGGCGGCACGTTAAAGTTCATCTCAGATGAAGGCTCATCATTAGAAGCAAGAAGGCCTTGTTCGTCTTTTTCTGCTTTTGCTTGTTTTAGTGCATGCGCTCGTTTGTCTTCATCGGGCTCTAAATAAAACCCATCTTTAAAGACAATCGTAACAACATTACCCGAGCCCACTTGAATCACAGGATGGTATTGCTCGGCACGTTTAACGTAATAAGCCGATAAGGTATCCGCCGCTTTAGATGCGCCACCGTATGCTGCAAAAGGTCCGATTTGACCTGAGGGGACAACCGATGTCGCACCATAAGGGCTAATGTTTTGAATGCTTTGAGCATATTGCGCAGCTTGTGCAAGACCCGATAAGGCGCCACTAACACCCGCCCAAGTCATTACTTTATTATCTCGCATTAAAGGCTGGCCCTTAATACCTACCTTGCCATTAAAAAAAACCCAACCGGTGACTTCTTTATCGATAATAGGCTCACCGGGATGCGCGCAAGACAACCGATAAAGAGTTGCAAAAGCACGCTCACTTGAAATATCACCATAAGAGTTAGCACTGACTCGACAACCTTTTAAACGGGAATGCCCGCCATTGGGTAAAGTGCCCTCTTCTAGGAATTTAAAGAGCATAACGCCATTGTTTTTAGACTGACCATTCACCGAGGCATCTGCATCAGCCCCACCTAAAATAACCGCTCTTATCGAGGTATTGGAAGGGACATAATGAGTAGCACTTAAATAAGGTGCGTGGCGCGTTTTAAGAAAACGCTTATGATTTTTAAACGACACGGTGTGAATGCTTGGTGTTGCATCAGAAAGGGTCTGTCCGGCATTCATGAAATTATTTAACGCATACGTGGCAGGCTTATGCCACAGTTTAGGATTTTGCACTTCACTGACTTCAGAAGGTATTTGGTGATTTAATTTCTTAGCCTTTCGCTTTTCTTGATGCGCCAAAATTAGTGCATTCACTTTTGAATTAAGCTCATCTTTTTGAAGCTGCAATTGACGCGCTTGTGCCTCGTCCATGGTTTTAATCATGAGAGCCAGCTCACTCATTTGCTTCTTTAAGGCTTCCAACTCACCTTGCTGAGCAGTTAATGCATTCTCACTTGCAGCCTCTACAAACGATTCATCAACAATGCCTGTTAAATCGAGAGATGATTTGGCAGACGTTGTTTTTTTGGGACGCCCTTCAACCAAGAAACTCACCATGATTATCAAAATAACGACAAGGCTTCCTCCTGCAATAAAAAGCGTTCGAACTTGGTGTGCTTTAACTTGTTTATTCCATTGCCAGTTAGCCATGCTTGACCCCATCAATGCGATAAAGGGTGGCGCGCTCACCCGGGCGAATAGTTTTTTTAGAAATTTTAATGGCAAGCGTTGCAGGCGTTGTAAACCAAGTTTCAGCTAAATCCAGAGGCACTTTGCCGCCGTTATAAAGTTCAATGGTCTCGCCGGTTAACTGTTTTGCCTGCCAAACTTCTTTGGGTAAAAGCGCGAGCCCTTTTGACCAACGCGCTACTTTGCCAAATTGGCGCCTGACTTTAACGTCAGCTAACGGCTTTTGTTGTTCCATGTGGTCAAGCATGGCAAGAATAACCTCAGGTACCGTCGATTGCCCTCTTCCTTTCACATCTCGTTTTACCTGCGTGGAAGCACTTTTTGTAATCGGTTGTTGCTGAAATTGAAGTTCAATGGTTTTACCTAAAGAAGCCTCCCCACTTAACGTTGCTGAAAAATGACGTCCTGCTTCTGTGGTTAAAAACAGCGTAAACGGCTGACTTGCGGCAAGCATGACGTAAACTGAACCATCTTGCTCATCACGTTTGATAGCCATGCTATTAGGCGGAAAGACGGCTTCTATAATTTTGTCATTTTTAACGACAATCCGATTGTAATTAGTTTGACTTAACGCCAGAGCAATATCGGTGTTGTCTTGAAGCAATTGTGAATTTTCGGCAAGCACGGTCGTTGATAAAAAGACAAGCGCCATGGCTGTTAATTTACACATCCTCTTTCTCCCTAAGCGTTACGAATTTAACAATGGATAGACGACTATCTTGATACTTAAACTGCAACAAATAAGACCTGTGCTCATCACTTAACGCTTGAAAACCGACATAGCGCTTCAATACGCCTGTTACAATGGCTGATAATTGATTAGGATTGGTTTTAATGTGGGTGATGTTAAAGACAGAAGACATCTTCTTGGCTTTAATAACGCTTGCTTCATTCATTAAACGTTTAAGCATCTTGGAATAGTGCTCGTGACTTACAAAAGAAAGCAGGCGCTTGTGATTAGCATCCACCGTTTCAGGACTCACATTCAAACGCTCATTGATAAAATTCTCAGTCATTAAACTTAGATAATGCGCATCAACAGAGGTGGCTGATTTAAGGTAACTTAAGCTGCCTGAGAACGGTGTGATTTCAACCGTATGGTGATTCCACGTCCTAAAAAGAAATGTTGATAACAGCACGTTTGACACCAATAGCCCAAACACCAAACACACCATCAGATTAAATCGTGCAGACAACTGACTTAATCGGCTTTGATGGCTTTTAAAATCCATGTCTCTCTCCTTAAGCCACATAAAGGCGACAATGTGATGGCGGCAATTGCGGCAAAAAAAATTGAGTTAAAAATCCCGGCAAATACCAATAAGCAAGGACTAAAAGCGCTTTAGGGCCATCCCCTTTTTTTAAATAGCGAAGACTACTTAAAAGTGCTAAGCCAAATAAGGACACCAATATTTTTTGACTGCTAATAACAAGCAACATAAAACCCAGGCTTGCAACCACAAACTCATCAAACGTAAGCGTTAAGAGCCTTTTAGGCGCATCAATATGATGTAGAAACTGATAGGTCATATGACTCATCACCCTCTCCCTTAAAATACAAATGTCTTAAGTAAAAAAGCGGGAATAAAAGCAACGGCGGTCACGCCCACAAAGACCATGGGGTTTTTACTTTTAACAGCCATAGCGGTTGCAAGAATAATGTCGACTAAAATAAACACTTTCCAAAACATTGAGCCACTTCCTAATGAGTCTTTGACATCCCCTTCTAACGCTTTGGCCAATAAGTCATTAGCAAGCGCACTGTTTGAAAGCAAAAGAACAAGCCATGACAAGCTTCCTTTTTGTAACAGACCGACCATTTTTTTACGCATTTTTATTACTCCTTGTCTTTTTTTGGTTGCAGAAATCCCTTAAGCGTTTTAGCGCTTAATTGTTAATCATTTAATCTTTGTAACTAGTTAGAATTAAGGGATGATGCTAGGTATAAATGACGTTTTTCATTGTCTATTTCCTTATTAGGTTTTAACGCATCTCTTACAATTTAATCGCACTAACGAGCACGTCATTATTCTTTGAATAATGAGACATCTCGCTTTGAAGCGCATTCATTTTTAACTGCGCCTTTTTGACGATTAACTCAAATTGCTCACGCGTTTTGTGATGCACGTTTGCATCCGTTAACAATCGCTGAAAGTGAATGGCTTCTGCACGAACCTCATCCAATTCCTTTTTTAAATGGTTCAACGTTGAGTGTGTTGCCTCTTCTGCTTTAATCACCATCTCAGCAGGCCTTTGCCATTCACCGCGTAAAATGACCGCGCGTATTGCATTTAACTTTCGTCCAAAATCTTGTCTGCACGCGGTAAAGTGTTTGGGGTTTAACAAGCAATAGCTAATTTCATCAATAAGCTTTTCCGCTCCAGAAACATTAAGTGCCCTCACCATTGCTTCAATTCGCTTTTGTTGGTTAACGCTCAACTCACTACCAATGACTGAATCGCTTGCTGGTAAAAAATTAATGGTTTGTTTGCCACATGTTGTAGCTTCTTTTTCTTTTTCTTTAATTGGCTTATTTTTATCAGAAAAAGCCGCAGCAGTTTTCTTATGATTTAATTGCGTGTTGGATAAGGGTTTATTGCTTGCTGCTTTTTTAGTTAATAAATTATTAGTATTCTTATTACTTAGTAGTGTTGGATTGTCCGACGTCGGGTTTTCAGGCGCCGGTTTATTAGGCCGAGGCGCTACCGAAGACGTGTTTTCAGTCTTTGGTGTTTCAACCTCCCTATCTAATTGCGGCATCTCATAAACAATGTATTCCAATCCTTCGAATCTGCCAGAGGTGCTTCTACAGGTTGATTTAGAAATGTAGCCTGCTCGTTCTAGCTCATCTAATAAACTTCGAACTGCATCTCGACCGTTGGTTGCTCTGTTTTTTAAGTCAGCCACTTTTACCCGCCAATCATCAGGCATCGACATTAAATAAGCATGCAGCCCTTTTGCACCCCATGAAAGATGACTATCCTGCAAACAGGTTTTATCGAGAATGACAAAGTTTTGTTGTTTTTTATGTATTCGAAGGACAGACATCGTGAACTTCCATTTCAATTTTTTCTAGACCATGCTCATGCGGTACGGTTTGATTTAATTCAGAGATGGAACGAAATCGCGATAAGTGATCTTCAAGACGAAGTGCCGCTTCAGGAATTTTTTTTCGGCCTGAACGACCGCAGGATTCGGTTAGTAATTGATTAGCTCTCTCAGATAATTGAAAAGAGATATAAACCTTAGGGTATTTTTTATTGTTTTCCGATTTCAATTTTATTTCCTATCAAAGTTTTTTTCTAAAAACTTTTATTGTTTGATCTAACAAACATCCGTTTCATAGGTGTTACAAAATAAAATATAACGTATGAAAAAACTTATTTTGTCAATTCAATGATACATTGTCAAGGGAAATGTTACATTAATGAGACAATTTTATTGCTTATATTTTTAGTTAATCCGGCTAGAATAATTATTGAGATGGAACAATAGAGATAATTTATTAAAAAAAATTCATTTTGATAAAAAATTAAATTTAAAGGAATATAAAACATGAAGAAGGAGTAAAGGTATAAGTGATAAAATAGAATTCTATTAAAATTACTGTTATATAACTTCTGTCTTAGTTTTTTTATATATATAAAAAGTAAATTTGAGCAATTTATAGAAATAATAAATGTAATTACATTGCTTGTAATAATTTCTATATACAAATTATTAAATGCTAATGCTTTCCTATCACCTTCGACTAGAGGTAAGTTTACTATTAGATAATAGTAGGTAATAAATGTAATTAGCACTATTAAAGAACATAAAATAATATTATTTGTTTCCTTTTGATCAAGCCGTCTAATTATTTCAAAAAAAGATGAAATTACAAAAGGAAGCATAATTATTTCGCCTTTAACTTCAAAAGCTGTTTGGAAAATATGGAATGGGATATTTAAAGAGGATAATAAAATGGAAGTAAAAATCGAACTTAAGAAAATACCAATATAAAAGCTCCAAGTTATATTGAATTTATCTTTTCTTAAGATTTCTCCTTTAAGATTCTCTCCCGAAAGAGAAAAACCTATTGATAACGCATCCTGATACTGAAGTGCGGCTAATATCTTTTGGTTTCTAAATAATTCAGAAGCAGGAAGAAGGATTTCTTTTTCTACTCCTTGTATTCTAACTCTTAATATTTCCTCCTTTCCGCTAAAATTACGACCTACAATTTTTAAAAATGAATTTAATTTGTGAGTTAAAAAATTATCTGAAATAGAAATATAATCTCTATTTTCTTTTACTCGTTTTCCTGAAAAGTTATTAAACAATATTCCAATAATACATAAATCAATTGGACTTAAGTGGGTAAGCGCTTTCTTTTCTTTCAGTAAATCCTTTATTAAGACGCCAGAAACAGCCCTTTTATTTCTAATTTTTAAAATTAATTTTGTAGCTTTTTCTTTTTTATCATAATAATAGCCATCTATTTTAATTGTATATTTTTCTTGATTATTTTTAATTAGCTTGAGCAGGTTCATGGATTTTCTCAATTTTGAATATTTCTTGATAGATATTTGTAATAATTTGCTCAATATCATTACATCTAATTATATTTGCTATTGGTAAGTCACACTTAATAGTAAATACTTTCTTACCAAACTGCAGTCCATAAGCAATTTCTGACATAGTTCCATTTCCCCCTCCTATGGCTATTAAGCAAAAAGAGGAAGAAACTATAACAGCATTTCTAGCAAACCCTATCCCCGAAGATAGTGGGATACTGACATATTGATTAGCTTTTTCGATTGTTGACTCAGGCAGTATTCCAATGCTTATACCATTGCATTCACTCATCCCTTTACAAACTGCTTCCATTATACCTGCCCTACCCCCACAAACTACTATTACACCTAATTTAGATAAGAGCCTTCCTATTTCTAAAGCAATTTGATATTGAGCTTCATCTGGAGAGCCAGTCCCTATTACTCCTATAGGAACTATAAGTCGATAGGAGGTTTTCTGTAGATTTTTTATAGCATCATAAGCAGATAATTTAATTAATGAATTTGGAATCTTATTTGTTTCAACCCAATGTTTTTTTCTCAAATCAAATTTTTTATTATTTAAGTAAAAATCATCAGTACTAATATCATAAAACATAGATATTCCCTTTATAATTAAAAGAAGGCCGCAAAAATCGACATATATATATATTTAATGGGGTGGCTAACACTTCAAATAAAATTTTATACATATATGAAGCTAAAGCTAGGGGTAAAATTTCTTTGAAAGTGTAAGCTCCGTACCAAGAAATTAAAACAGCAACAACTTGAAAAAAAGCTTCACCAATTGCTGTTGATGAGATAAATCGTATTGCCAAAAATTTTCTATCAAATGCTAATTTTAGCTTATCTAAAATATAGTTATTTATTGTTCCACCAATTAGTAAAGATATAATAAAGGAGAAAGCATGTCTTGGCAGTGTTGAAGCTACAACACGAAATGTGGCATCAGAATTTATAAATTTTGATAGAATCCATAACTGAAAAACGAAAAGTAAAAAAACAAAAAGACTTACATTTAACATCTTTCTAGTATTCACATACCCATAGATTTCTGTGCTTATATCCTGAATAAAAAATACAACTGGAATAAAAAATAAACCACCTGTAATTTGAAAATGATAGGAATAATTATCTAAATTAATATTAATTATTCTTGAAGTTAATATCATGCCTATAAGAATGCTGCCTATATGAAAAAGGCTTAGCGAATAATAATAAAAGTCTTTTTTGTTATTTATGTAATTCATTTCAAAAGATCAATTAACTAATTATAGTTACATCTGGTTTCTATAACTGAGCCAATGATTTTATCATTACTTTGGACTTCAATAGAGGGAAAAATGGGATTTAGCGCTTTTAAAATTTTATATTGGCCATCTATTATTAACTGTCTAAATATAATTTCATCTCTGTCATGAATATGAGTTAATACGAAAGACCTATTTATTGGTTTTTTTTCTGGGTCAATAATTAAGAGAGTACCTATTTCAAAATTAGGCCACATAGAATCACTATTTACTTTTACACAAAATAGGTTTGTTCCNTCCTTAGATTCTAATCCAGCCGTTACTATTGTAGGTGTAGTAGCTTATGTCATGTTGCCCATAAGTTTAATTGTATATTTTTCGTGATTATTATTAATTAGCTTGAGCAGGTTCATTGATTTTCTCAATTTTGAATATTTCCTGATAGATATTTGTAATAATTTGCTCAATATCATTACATTTAATTATATTAGCTATGGGTAAATCACATTTAATAGTAAATACTTTCTTACCAAATTGAAGTCCATAAGCAATTTCTGACATAGTTCCATTCCCCCCCTCCTATGGCTATTAAGCAAAAAGAGGAAGAAACTATAACAGCATTTCTAGCAAACCCTATCCCCGAAGATAGTGGGATACTGACATATTGATTAGCTTTTTCGATTGTTGACTCAGGCAGTATTCCAATGCTTATACCATTGCATTCACTCATCCCTTTACAAACTGCTTCCATTATACCTGCCCTACCCCCACAAACTACTATTACACCTAATTTAGATAAGAGCCTTCCTATTTCTAAAGCAATTTGATATTGAGCTTCATCTGGAGAGCCAGTCCCTATTACTCCTATAGGAACTATAAGTCGATAGGAGGTTTTCTGTAGATTTTTTATAGCATCATAAGCAGATAATTTAATTAACGAATTTGGAATATTATTTGTTTCAACCCAATGTTTGCTGTTCAAATCAAACTTTTTATTATTTAAATAATACTCATTGGTGCGAGTGTCATAAAGCATAGATATTCCCATTAGAATTAAAAGAAGGTCGCAAAAATCGACATATAGATATGTTTAGTGGAGTGGCTAACACTTCAAATAAGATTTTATATAGATAAGAAGTTAGAGCTAAAGGTAAAATTTCTTTAAAAGTGTATGCTCCATACCAAGGGATTAAAACCGCAACAACTTGAAAAAATCTTCACCAATTGCGGTTGATGAAATAAAGCGTATTGCTAAAAACTTTCTATCAAATGCTAATTTCAACTTATCTAAAATATAGTTATTTATTGTTCCACCAATTAGTAAAGATATAATAAAGGAGAAAGCATGTCTTGGCAGTGTTGAAGCTACAACACGAAATGTGGCATCAGAATTTATAAATTTTGATAGAATCCATAACTGAAAAACGAAAAGTAAAAAAACAAAAAGACTTACATTTAACATCTTTCTAGTATTCACATACCCATAGATTTCTGTGCTTATATCCTGAATAAAAAATACAACTGGAATAAAAAATAAACCACCTGTAATTTGAAAATGATAGGAATAATTATCTAAATTAATATTAATTATTCTTGAAGTTAATATCATGCCTATAAGAATGCTGCCTATATGAAAAAGGCTTAGCGAATAATAATAAAAGTCTTTTTTGTTATTTATGTAATTCATTTCAAAAGATCAATTAACTAATTATAGTTACATCTGGTTTCTATAACTGAGCCAATGATTTTATCATTACTTTGGACTTCAATAGAGGGAAAAATGGGATTTAGCGCTTTTAAAATTTTATATTGGCCATCTATTATTAACTGTCTAAATATAATTTCATCTCTGTCATGAATATGAGTTAATACGAAAGACCTATTTATTGGTTTTTTTTCTGGGTCAATAATTAAGAGAGTACCTATTTCAAAATTAGGCCACATAGAATCACTATTTACTTTTACACAAAATAGGTTTGTTCCGTTACATATATCAGTCGTAACCCATTCCTTATGATTTTCGGGCTTTAAGTTACTGATTATCTTCGACCATAACCGAGTCTCAGACCAATCAATTATAGGAATCCTTAAAATAGAACTCGAGCTTTGGCTAACCTTATGATTAAAATTAACAGGCTGTTTGCCCAATAGCTGATCTACAGAAATATTAAAATAATTAGCGATAGCGTCTAGAGTTGAAGCTTTAGGATCAGGAGTTTTTCCAGTTGTAAGCCTGTTTATAGTAGCTCTAGGTAAATTGACCTTCCTACTAAGTTCAGCTTCAGTTAAATTATATGCTTTGAGCAGCTGAGTAAGGACATCACTAAGTTCAAAAAAAACAGTGCTCATATTTCAACCATATAATTTTTCTTTATTTCAATTTATGATAATTGCTATAAATTTAATCTTAACAAAAAGAAAATTTACTCGCAATTTCGCTACAATAATACATGGATTTTATAAATAGAGCTAAATTTCTCTATAGATATACAATTGAAATTGTAGGCTGCATTTAATAAATATATTATATAACTTTAAGTTATAAACTATATAAAGATATTTTGCATGCTGACCTGCTAAAATCTATACCCATTTAAGATATATTGATGTGTTGAGGAAAATAATTTAATGATTGAAAAAATTGTTTCTGGAGGACAAACTGGTGTTGATAGTGCTGCGCTTGATGCAGCTATTTGTATGTCTATACCTTATGGCGGGTGGTGTCCAAAAGGCCGTATAGATGAACTTGGAATAATTCCTAGCAAATATAGTAGCTTAATAGAGATCACGGGAAATTTTAATACTGAAAAAGAAAACTATGCTGCAAGAACAAAAGCCAATATAAAAGATTCTGATNCATTCCCCCCCTCCTATGGCTATTAAGCAAAAAGAGGAAGAAACTATAACAGCATTTCTAGCAAACCCTATCCCCGAAGATAGTGGGATACTGACATATTGATTAGCTTTTTCGATTGTTGACTCAGGCAGTATTCCAATGCTTATACCATTGCATTCACTCATCCCTTTACAAACTGCTTCCATTATACCTGCCCTACCCCCACAAACTACTATTACACCTAATTTAGATAAGAGCCTTCCTATTTCTAAAGCAATTTGATATTGAGCTTCATCTGGAGAGCCAGTCCCTATTACTCCTATAGGAACTATAAGTCGATAGGAGGTTTTCTGTAGATTTTTTATAGCATCATAAGCAGATAATTTAATTAACGAATTTGGAATATTATTTGTTTCAACCCAATGTTTGCTGTTCAAATCAAACTTTTTATTATTTAAATAATACTCATTGGTGCGAGTGTCATAAAGCATAGATATTCCCATTAGAATTAAAAGAAGGTCGCAAAAATCGACATATAGATATGTTTAGTGGAGTGGCTAACACTTCAAATAAGATTTTATATAGATAAGAAGTTAGAGCTAAAGGTAAAATTTCTTTAAAAGTGTATGCTCCATACCAAGGGATTAAAACCGCAACAACTTGAAAAAATCTTCACCAATTGCGGTTGATGAAATAAAGCGTATTGCTAAAAACTTTCTATCAAATGCTAATTTCAACTTATCTAAAATATAGTTATTTATTGTTCCACCAATTATAAGTGATATAACAAAGGAGAAAGCATGTCTTGGCAATGTTGATGCTACAACTTGAAATGTAGCGTCAGAACTTATAAATTTTGATAGAACCCATAATTGAAAAACGAAAAGTAAAAAGATAAAGAGACTTACATTTAACATTCTTCTAGTATTCACATACCCATAAATTTCTGTACTTATATCTTGAATAAAAAAAAACTGGAATAAAAAATAGGCCTCCAGTAATTTGGAAATGATAATAATTAGATAACTTAATATCAATTATTCTTGATGTTAAGGTCATGCTTATAAGAATACTACTTATATGGAATATAGTTAGCAAATAATAATAAAAATCTTTTGATCTATTTAAACACTTCATTTAGTTATAAGAATAATTATTTAAAAATTACATCTAGCTTCAACGACTGAGCCTATAATCTTATCATTAGTTTGAAGTTCTACAGGAGGGAAAATTGGATTTAATGCTTTTAAAATTTTATATTGTCCATCTATTATTAGCTGTCTAAATATTACCTCATCTTTTTCATAAATGTGCGCCAATATAAATGCTCTATTTACAGGGGCTTTCTCTGGATCAACTATTAAAGGGTATCTTTTTCGAAATTAGGCCACATAGATTCACTATTTACTCTTACACAAAATAAATTTTTTCCACTTGATAAATCTGTTGTGATCCATTGTGTATGATTTTCAGGCTTTAATTTACTAGTTATCTTCGACCACAAACGCGTCTCAGGCCAATCAATTATAGGGATCCTTAAAATAGAATTTGCTCTTTGGCTAACCTCCTGATTAAAATTAACAGGCTGTTTGCCCAATAGCTGATCTACAGAAATATTAA
>NZ_CAAAHX010000014.1:0-408 GCF_900639865.1 Legionella gresilensis | reverse complement strand
AAATTAGGCCACATAGAATCACTATTTACTTTTACACAAAATAGGTTTGTTCCGTTACATATATCAGTCGTAACCCATTCCTTATGATTTTCGGGCTTTAAGTTACTGATTATCTTCGACCATAACCGAGTCTCAGACCAATCAATTATAGGAATCCTTAAAATAGAACTCGAGCTTTGGCTAACCTTATGATTAAAATTAACAGGCTGTTTGCCCAATAGTTGATCCACAGAAATATTAAAATAATTAGCGATGGCATCTAGAGTTGACGCTTTAGGATCAGGAGTTTTTCCGTTTACAAGCCTGTTTATGATGGCTCTGGGTAAATTGACCTTCCTACTAAGTTCAGCCTCAGTTAAACTATATGCTTTGAGCAGCTGAGTAAGGACATCACTAAGTTCAAAAAAA
>NZ_CAAAHX010000013.1 GCF_900639865.1 Legionella gresilensis | reverse complement strand
GTTTCTTCTCTTCTTAATGAACTCTGCCCCGAAGGCGTGATGCGTATTCTACTCATCCTAACTCCCTTGTCAAATACTTTTTTCCTTTTTTTCTCAATTATTTGCTAAAAGAAATTTAAACACCTCAAAATTAAGGTAATTATACGTTTGTCAATTCTTTTTATCTAAATTAAAGGATAAACCAATAGCAATGATAAAAATAACTTCAAGTAAGGTTAATGCCTGTGGGAAGCTATAGTTTAGTGCTAATAGTTTACCAATGACCGGTTGTAACACAGGTGCACTAGCCATAAGCAACATATTAGTTGCAGCTAATGCAGTTGCTCTTAAATTTAATTCAGTATGATCTTTTACAATTGCAAAAACTTGAATATAAATAGAAGAGAAAAAGCCAATTAAAAACAGTAATGCAAAACCGGTAATAATAGATAAGTTGGGTATATAAATTAAGACACCAAATAATATTGTTGTTAGTAAAGCAAATAATGTGGTTGAAAATTGTCGATTCAATAAGCGCCCATTTAACCAACGATCAACAAACCAGGCATTAAAAGGTCCACCAATGGCAGTTCCAATAAATACCATCGACATCATGGAGCTTGCTGTAGGTAAAGATAAATTATGATATTGGGTGAGAAATGGAATTCCCCACAAGCCAACAACTACATTAATAACAGCAAACGTTGCAAAGCCATATAAGCCCGCGAACCAAACTTGCTTATTTTTAATTGTTTTTACTAAAGCAACTTTTAAAGAGATGGTGTGTTTTGCTTTAGTGTGATTTGCTTTACGATCACGAACAAACACATAAATTAAGAAATTCACAAGAAACATAGCGCTACCAGCAATATATAGCATCACACGCCAACCATAGTGAAGGATTACCCAGCCCATAATAATTTCAGCGAGTGCCACACCAATCATAGCTAATGTTTCAGCCAAGCCAACTAATAGAGCAAAGTATCTACTCGAGAACCACGATGATGTGGTATATAACATGCCAACAAAGCCAAAAGAACTCCCAAAACCCATAAGGATTCTTGCTATAATAGCTTGCCCATAAGTATGACTTAAACTAAGTCCAAACGTGCCTAAACAAAGCAAAATAGAGGCTGTTAAAAGGATTTTACGCGCTCCAAAGCGGTCGTAAGCGAGTCCTACGGGAATTTGCATACCAACATAGGCAATGAAAAATACAGAGGAAAGAAATCCTAACTGTGTAGTATTTAAGTGAAAGTCCCTCTGCCATGATGCAGCCATCAATCCTGAAGCAGCTTGTAGAAAAAATTGTGATAGAACAAAACTTACTGCTATACCCCAATTAATCCAAGGCATTAACCTTTTTTTATTAAATGTCATAAAGTTAAATTGATAAAAACGGCTTAGGGAACCATTATTATTAAAAGCGGCAAATTTAGCTCTATTTTTAATCATTGGCAATAAAATTAATAGATGTTAGTGCTTTTCTGGTTAATTTGCATCAATTTAACTCAATAAGACGAGCTCAAGACCTGATGCTATATACCTTTAGAAAAACAATTAAGGCTGATTAGATTATATTTAAATAGTCTTAATTACTATATTATTTTAATAATAAATACCTTTATGTATGCATGCTTAATGTTTTAAAGTTAAAAGAACTTATTCTGAAAAAATTAATTATTTACTGGTAATCCACCTTTTTCTTTGTTAATCTTCATGACTCGATCATGGTGGCTCTATGGGTCCCCTCGCGACGCTAGATTGTGAACCCCGTCAGGCCTGGAAGGGAGCAGCGGTAACAATCGATGCGGGCGCCGAGGTGTGGCTCTTAGAGCTGCCGCCCTAACTGATGAATACCTATGAGCTATCTTGCGTTAGCACGTAAATGGCGACCGCGTACCTTCTTGCAATTGGTTGGCCAAGATCATATTAATAAAGCGTTAATTAATTCGCTTAATCAACAGCGCTTACATCATGCTTATCTTTTTACAGGTACTCGTGGGGTCGGCAAAACTAGTATAGCTCGTCTTATAGCAAAAGCACTTAATTGTGAAAAAGGAGTGAGTGCTGATCCCTGCTTAAAGTGTGAAGCTTGTATAGCCGTTGAACAAGGACGCTTTCTTGATCTAATAGAAATTGATGCTGCCTCTAAAACCCGTGTTGAAGATACACGTGAGTTACTTGAAAATGTTCAATATGCACCTACCATAGGGCGTTATAAGATATATCTTATTGATGAAGTTCATATGTTGTCTCAGCATAGCTTTAATGCGTTGCTTAAAACATTAGAAGAGCCACCAGAGCATGTTAAATTTTTACTAGCAACGACTGATCCACAAAAATTACCTATTACTGTTCTTTCCCGCTGCTTACAATTTAATCTTAAACATCTTTCACCAGAAACGATTGTTAACCAGCTTAAAGTAATTATGGAAGCAGAAAATCATACTTATGAAGAAGAAGCACTTTACCTCTTAGCAAAGTCAGCACAGGGAAGTATGCGAGATGCTTTAAGCTTACTTGATCAAGCTCTAGCAAGTTCTGCTTCTACATTAACTGCTGAAGAAGTTAGAAGTATTTTAGGCTATACTCAACAAGATTACGCATTACAAATTTTACAAGCCTTAACAAAATTAGATGCTTGTCAATTGATTCAAATTAGCCGACAAATAGGTAAAGAAGGTGGCCAGTTCAGTTTTGTTCTCGATGAACTTCTATCTTATTTACATAATATAACGCTTATTCAACATTTACCCGCGAATAATCCCTCAAGTAATTATTCACCTGAACTTAAAGCGCTAGCAGAGCAATTTAACCCAGAAGATATTCAACTTTTCTATCAAATTGGTATTAAAAGTACAGAAGAAATTCATCTAGCACCTACCTTAACTATTGGCTTTGAAATGGCTATTTTACGTATGTGTACTTTTAAACCTGTAGATACCATACCTATACCAACATTAGCTCACGAACTGAGCTATAACAATAAGCAAGATATATCTTCTCCTACAATTAATAAACAAGTATCTGAAGAAGATAATAGGTTAGACCCCATTTCAAAAGAAGATATACCATTTAGTACTAAACCTATAGAAACACCTAAAAAAGTAGTGGCTTCTGACAACACTACTAAACCTGCAGAAATGCCTATAAAGGCAATACCTTCTGATGTAACCGAAGATTGGAGTACAATACTGCAGAAAATTCAATTAACAGGTTTAGCACAAACAGCGACTGAAAATGCTGAAATGGTTGGTAAATCTGCAGGTGAGGTTAAATTACGTGTCAATAAGGGACACCGTTCTCTTTTTACCCCAAATATTATTCAACGTATTGAGCAAGCATTATCGACATATTACCGGCAAACGATTAAACTTAGCTTTGATTTTAGCGAAGTGCAAGCGTCACCAGCGCTTCAAAAAAGCGCAGCTTATACCCAAAGTCTACAAGAAGCAGAGTTAAGTTTAGAACAAGATCCCTTTTTAAAGAGCTTAAAGCAAGAATTTTCAGCAGAATTGGTCAAAAATTCTATTGAACCACGTTAAGATCAATTATAATTATTAAATAACCATAACTGTGAGGTTTTTTACATGGATATGAATCAAAATTTAGCGAATTTAATGAAAGAAGCACAAAAAATGCAACAACGCATGCAAGAAGCTCAAGAGCAACTTACTAAACTACAAGTACGTGGTGAAGCTGGTAGCGGCATGGTCGTTGTGGAAATGAATGGGCGTCATGATGTGCTTAAAGTAACTATTAAACCTTCTTTAGCGGAAGAAGACATAGAGTTAATTGAAGATTTAGTTGCTGCAGCAGTTAATGATGCTGTTCGTAAAGTTGAAAAAGCATCTAAAGAAAAAATTAGTCAACTTACAGCTGGGCTAAACATTCCTACTGATTTTATGCAGGATGATAAGGAATAATTGGTAGAATGGATGCATTAAATCAGCTCATTACTGCTTTGCGCTGCTTACCCGGTATAGGCCCTCGCTCTGCCCAGCGGATGGCCTATCATTTATTACAACGCCAACGCCAACGCCAGCGAGGCTTACATCTTGCTGCTTGTTTGCAATATGCTATGGAAGCAATTAAACATTGCCAGCGTTGTAATAATTATACAGAAGATGAGTTATGTCTTTTATGTCAGGATAAGGAGCGTGATTTATCTGTTCTTTGTATTGTTGAAAATCCGGCAGATGTCTTAGCAATTGAGCAAAGCGATGCATATAGAGGCGGTTATTTTGTATTGATGGGAAAAATATCCCCTTTAGATGGGATTGGCCCAGATGAAATTGGCTTACCACGTTTAGAAAATTTGATTTTGTCTGAAGGAATTAAAGAAGTTATCTTAGCTTTAAGCCCTTCTATTGAAGGTCAAACAACAACTCATTTTATTTCTGAGCTGCTACGTCCCCATTCTATAAAAGTAAGTCAACTAGCGCATGGAATTCCTTCTGGCGGCGAACTAGAATTCATGGATGGAATAACTATTAGTAGTGCCCTTCGAAATCGTGCTGAATTAAATGATTAGACTTCTTTCTTATCGAATCATCACTGTCATGCTATCTTTGCTATTTGTAGCAAATATCACTTTTGCTGCAACTACTAAAAACTTATGGAGTATTTGGCAGGTTTTTAACCCCTTATCAACAGCAACAATTGCACATAATGATTGGCAGACTTTTCTTAATAAAAGAGTCATGACTAATGAAGAAGGGATTAATTTAGTAGACTATCCACATATAACAGATACAGATTTAAATTTACTTAAGCATTACATTAGTGAATTAAGCCATATTGATATCAGTACTTATAATCGCAATGAACAGCTGGCTTATTGGCTTAATCTCTATAATGCACTTATTGTCCAAACAGTTGCAAGCTATTATCCGGTAACTAGTATTGAGGAAATTAATATTTCGCCTGGCTTGTTTAGTATAGGACCCTGGGGAGCAAAATTAATAACTGTTAACAATATACCTTTATCACTCGATGATATTCAAAATCGCATCATACGTCCTATATGGAATGATCCTCGAATTTTATACGCACTGAATAATGGCTCAATTGGCGCAGCAAATTTAAGCAAAAATGCCTATGAAGGTTCATTAATAGATAATCAACTTAATCTAGCCGCCTCTAATTATATTAATTCATTACGTGGTGTGCAGGTTATTGAAGGCGCATTAATTGTATCTAAAATCTATGAATGGTTTGCAGAAGATTTTGGTGGCACTACCCAAGATATACTTAAACATTTAAAGCAGTTTGCTAAAGAGCCTTTATGTAATCAGCTAAAACACATTAATAGCATTGATGGTTACGTTTATAACTGGCATTTAAACACCACAATCACAAATACTCGTGAATAAACCATTTCAATTTAAAAAGCATGTAAGTAATTTTTTTGTTTATAATCTGGTTTTTATTTTTCTACAATTTCTTTTCATTTTTAAAAAGAGCAGTAGTTTTACTCAAGCAGTTATCTACCCTCTTGAAGTTTATATAGAATTATTAGCGGTTATATTTATTCAATTACTTCTTTATATCTTTTTATCATTTCTTCAAACAAGCTTATTGTGGGGCGTTGCGCGATTTGCCTCTAGGAAAAAAATAATTGAAAACTGGGAAATCGTTATTTATACGCTAACCCTTACTGCTTTAATTACCCTTAATTGTTATTTTTTCCCTTTAAGCAAATTTAGTCGTATCTTTTTACCAGAATTTTCAACTATTTTTTTAAATACCTTAATGGTTGGTAGCTTAATTAGTCTTACTATTCTTAGTCTTATCGCTTTAGTTCAGTTTCTCTATAAATATCCTTGGTGGGGAACTCTATTAGCAATCATTGTTTTCTTGCTTGGCATTTCCCAAGTTTCACGAAATAAAACGAATTTAACTCACATAGAACCTAACCTTATTATTATTGGTATAGACTCATTAAATCCAGCTCAAGTTAATAGGCAATCTACGCCAAATTTATATAAATTTTTGCATGAAAGTGTGTATTTTTCTAAAACGATAAGTCCACTAGGTCGTACTTATGCAGCCTGGACTACTATACTAACTGGCCTGTATCCTTTGCATCATCATGCCCGCGAGAACTTATATCCTATCGATGGTATTAAGTATATGGCTAGCTTTGCCTGGAATTTAAAGCAAGCAGGGTATCAAACTCTATTTGCTACCGATGATAGACGATTTAATAATTTAGGAAAAGAGTTTGGCTTTGACAAAATTATTGGCCCCCGTATTGGCGTTAATGAAACCCTAATAGGTTCATTTTATGATATGCCTTTAAGCAATTTATTAATTAACTTTCGTTTAACTAAATGGTTGTTTCCCTATAACTATGCAAATCGCGCTGGTCACTTTTCTTATTATCCTAGAACCTTTAGCTTAGAGCTAGAGCACATTTTAGCTACTAAAAATAATAGTAAGCCAATGTTTTTAGCTGTTCATTTTACGCTACCACATTGGCCATATGCTTGGGCAATTTCGTCACCCAAGATTGTGCAAGATGAGTTTGATATTAATCATCGTGAAGTTTTATATAAAGCAGCTGTAAGCCAAGTTGATCAACAAGTAGGAAGATTACTTAAATTTCTTGCGCAAAATGGGGCTTTAACTAATAGTTTTATCATTTTATTAAGTGATCATGGTGAAGTTTTATATAACCAGGGCTCGCGGGAAACAGACCCACAACGGTATCAGGGCCAAAATGCCAGTCAATTTATTCATTATATTAATAAAAAAACGGATACAGAGTTACAGAAAAGTTCTGGACATGGAACTGATTTATTAAGTCCAGGGCAACATCTATGTATACTGGGGTTTAAAATTTTTGCGAATAATAAGTTAATCACTATTCCTAAAATAATTCCTATACAAGTAGCATTGATTGATATTGCGCCTACTATTGCTAAGTTCTTTAATCTTAATTTAAAGGAAAAAGCAGATGGTATTTCTTTATTAGATACTATTTTAGGTAAGACACTGCCCCCGCCCCACCGAGCTATTATGCTAGAAAGCGGTATGCTACCTAATCTAGCTCCCACACCAGATAAAATAATTAAGTATGTACGCGAGCTTTATCAAGTTAATCCAATGACAACTTATTTAGAAATTCGTAAAGATAAATTTGCTACTATAAATGCCATGAAACAGTATGGAATCATTAAAGATGATTGGCTTTTGGCCCTATATCCAAATGATAATTACTATATACCTGTTATTTTACAGTTAAAAACTGGTTATTGGACAGATGATTTAAATAGTAATTTTGCTAAGCGATCTCCTGCCGCAGTAATGCTAAATGAATTGCGGCAATTTTATCAAATGGATTTAAGTCGTTATCCTTATGTAGCTCATTAATAAAAAAATTTGCTAACTAAAGCAGTAATGTTAAAAAACCACATAGATTGCCAAAAAAATTACCAAACCTCCCTCATGCTATAATTAATTATATAACCTCAGATGGAATGGGGGGCATTATGTATAAATTTAATAGCCAAAATGGATTAATTACTGTTTACGAAACAGCCGCACGTGACCTCACAGTAATACAAGGAAATTCAAGCGTAGTCTATCCATTTTATAAATCTTCAGGTAAAAATAGTGGTATAGAAGGGATTTGGGCACCGTGGATGGGGTATTTTAAAAAACATCCTGAGCATGATAATCAAGTATATATGACAAAACCCGGTGTTTCTAGTTTATCGCCGGCTGTAACCGAAGTGATTAAAAGAAATTGCACAGAAAAGGAAGCAGCAAGCCTTATAGCCCGTATGGGTAATGACGAAGCATTGGCAATCTCATGTTCTATGGGCGGGGGCATATGGGCAGAGCGCCCTGCATTTCGTGCAGAACTGCAAAGTGTGGATTGTCTAAAACCTTATCTGCAAGCAATCGAAATTGGTAATACTAAGAAAGTTCCACTTGTTATAGGTGCAGAAGAAGAAAGGCAATTAGTTGATTTCAAAGGGAAAAGATATAAAGGCAAGGTATTAGGAAACCAAGCTATAATGGCAAAAACGATGGAAGAAATCACCGCACATGAATCAGCTCGCTTTTGTTTATCAAGAACATCAACTTATTTAGTGCAAGATAATAGATCATTTCCTAAAACAGAGCAGCTTGCCCGAATAAATACTCGCTCTAGAGAAGCTTACAAAATAGTCAGTGTCTTAGAAAGTGGTGATCCTGCTGCCAGAATCAGAGTAGATTATTATCATAAGCTTGGTCTATTTGAAAAAGAAAAGAGTATGAGCGACAAGGAAAAAGGAAAATCGCAAGACATTGCTGCACCTAGCAATAAATTCCAAGGATAATTATTAGACTTCTTCGGAAACTCTACTATAGCGGCTCATTGCTTTGTCGATACAGTGCTTGAATCCTTATGTACTCATGTGTACATTCCAGTTCTGAGCCTCGTGTCTTCTCGCACTGCACTCTCTGTAGCGAGTTTCCAAAGAAGTCTATTTACTTACCAATTAATAAAACTAGTAACCTTAAAATAAATAACATGAGTTTGACATAAAAGAGATAAAATCTCCTTGTGTCGCTTAACGAACGTTATCCCGTGAAATGCGAAGCATTTATACAGGATCCAGATTAAATATAACTAAAGAGGCCATTAATTTTCTAATATTGCAAATAGTTCTTCCAAAGCTTCTGAGCTTGCTAATGGTTGTTCACAATAAATCTCAAGTATACGTTGTAGCGCCTGTAAATTACGTCTTCCTGGAGTTAATATTTTATTGTCAATATTGTGTTCATAGGCGGCTGTAACAATATGCCTATTCTTAAGTTCTTCTCGTAGGGTATCCATCACTATATATATGATTGTATAAACGTTAAATACAGCTTCCTTTTCAAAAGTAGATAAAGGCCTAGATAAAAGATTGTGTCCTTTATAAGATGCAAGCAATGTACGCATTAAATAATTAGTATCTTTATTAGAAAAATAACCATACAAATCTAAACATTCTGTAGTAGTCAACTGATGATAGAATAAATTTAATTGTTTCAGAAATAGATTTTTTCCTTCTATATTCGTTTTATTACTAGTAACTTTTGCATAAAAACTCATTATTGAATCAATAAGACTAACTGGATTAAACCAAAATTTATAAGCACGAAATATCTCTCCCAACTGACTTTCAGAGGTATCCATACGTAAGTTTGCGTAATTTAATCGCCAGGATTTAAGTGCTTTTACAATTAAGTCTCGGTCTTTATTATTCACATCTATATTAATACCAGGCGGAATTTCATCACCATGAAATAAATAATCATATTCAGCTTGCAAACCACGTTGTTTTAATAATTGACTAGAAAAAAATTGCAGCAGCTCAATCAAATTATATAAAAATTTTAACCTGGCCTTTATAGAAATTAATTTTTCTGGGTGAATAGCCTCTGTATATAAATAACCAGGATTAATTTTAAAAAAGAAAATACTGTTATTTAAAGCAATAAATTCTTGCTTCATTAATTTTTGATCAAGTATCAATAACTCATCTTTAGTCAAGTTAGCTAGCTGATTTTGGAAACTTATAATGTCTCCTCTTATCTCATTAGCAAATTCAACTAAAGCTAACAACCAATCTTCCGTCGCAGTGGCCTGAATTAATTTTTTTAAATAAATACTTTTAGGTAGATAAGTATCGTTTCCAATTTCTAAGTGTTCTATTAATAATGACTTTAAATTCTTATAAAAAAAGAGTAATTCATTAATAAGGACAGCTTCTTCTTGTAAAGATAAAATTCCTTCAAATAATTTCTGCCTTAATTGCTGAATCCTTAAATAACAATTCAGAGGCTCATTTTCGTAAGTATAAGATGGCGGCGTTACTTCAATTGCTGTATTCGCTTTGAAAATTGCTAATAATTCTGTGTATAGCTTAATTAATGCGATACAGAACTCTAAAGCTGATTGCTTTTGCACAGGTGTATTTTGCCAGTCCTGCATAATTTCTTTTTGAAAGCGGATTTCTGTTTGTTTAATATCATATTTAAGAGAGGCTTTAGCCTGATAAACTTCATCAAACAACCAAGAGAATAATGCTTGTTTATCATTTTTCATCCTTTATCCTCCAAGCATTTATTATGGAAGTCGGACTAGCTATGCAATTTAATAACTACCTAAAATGAGCATACTCTAAGATGATAATAAAGTAACTACAGTCATCTGCGACTAAGTGCTTCTATTACTTTGTAATCATTTACCTAATTATAGTCGTTAATCATACTTTAAATTTGATATATTCCTGTTTATAATCAATATATAAGCAAGGAGATTAATTAATGACCAAACCTTCACCTCAACCTTTTAAAAATTTTTTAACCTCTTTAGTAGCGAAAAAAAAATTATCCATTGAACTATTAACAGAAATTTTAGGTAAAAAAACAGCTAATCGTATCCTTGACAATGCTGATAATGAAATAGGCGCGCCCGTTTTAGGAACGGGTAATATTCCTGTTTTACAGGGGCAGTTACATGAGACATTGGGAGCTATTCCCGATCTGAAAGCACAAATTGCTGAAGATGAAGAAGAAAAAATAACAATGCAAAGAAACTTAAATTTTAAATAAGCAAGATTTTTATTTATTACCTTTAAAACGTATTTATTTGCAAAGATCATTTATTTTAGTATAATTTTTACACTAAAATTGCAATTTTTTACCAAATGTTTGTAGCAAAAGTTATTTAATGGTAATTTAGCTCAAAAATTCTTTTGATAAGCAAAAAATTATAGCGTTTTCCACTAAATTTCAGACAAGAGACAAGAGAGTGAGGCAAAAGATTGTATACAGGAGTACAAGACTGAGCTGAGCGCACTTGTAACGCAGTATGAAGCTTAGTGGAGAACGCTATACTACAATAAAAATGTATTTTTAGTTTATTTTGATTAATGGAGAGGTTCATGTTATTGCATCGAAAATACATCATAATTATTGACGATGCCCCAAAAGATATTCAAGTTGAAGAATATTTTCATAAATATGATTATCAGATTTTGCACTATAATAGTGTGCCCGACTTAAATACTATTATGGAGAAACCTGCTGCTTTTTTAATCCATAGTAGTATGTTAGCGGAAATAAAATTATCAACTATTAATGATTTCTATCAATGGGCTGTTCCTCTTATTGTTTTAAATGATGAAAAAGATGAAACATTGTGTGTTCAAATGCTTGAAGAAGGTGCTGACGATTTCTTAATTAAACCTATACTTGCTCGTGAGCTTCATGCAAGAATTGGCGCAATTAACAGACGTGTACAGCGCTCCCTAACAGAAGATGATCAAGAAAGGGAGGTTTTAGCCTTTGAGAATTGGCGACTATATCCTGCTTCTCGACAGGTTTTTGGCACCAATCACCAGGAGCTACAATTAAGCGCCGGCGAATATGACTTGTTATTAGCTTTTGTTCGGCAACCACAACAAATCCTAGGCAGAGAATTTCTCTTGCAAGTGACTAAAAGTAGTGACTTAAATCCTTTTGATCGACGGATTGATGTGCAGATAAGTCGGTTAAGACAAAAGATTGAAACAGATACAAAAAAACCCGCATTAATTAAGACCATTCGTAATGGTGGATATCTTTTTACAGCACAGGTTTTCACAATGAAAGAAGGACCAAATTCTTATTTCAAAGGTGAGTAAAAATATGACCCTTAATAAAAAAAAGTGGCTAATCATTTTTATCCTCTTAATAGCAATTACAATGGTAATATCTATTTATTCTTACAAGAAAAAGGCAGCTAGTAATTCAGATCAGCCAAAACTCGTAGAAGTAAATCTTTTAGGAAAAGCAGAAATAGAAGAAACTGTACACCTTTTAGGTACTATTAATCCTAAGCATGCTACCCTCTTAATTGCCAAAAATCATGGCACTTTAGATGTACTTATTCCTACTGGCCAGAAAGTACGTAAAGGCGATTTAATTGCTCAAATTAATAATCCAGATATTGAAAATAATTTAGAGCTTACTCAAGGCTCGGTAACTATCGCTAAAAATCAATATGAGCGGCTTCTTGGCCTCTTAAAAACAGGATACGTGAGCTCTAAAGAAGTAGAAGAGAAAAAACAAACTTGGCTAGATGCACAAAAAGAATTATCTAAAGCAAAAATTGAGTTAGATACCTTACGTTTTTATGCACCATTTGATGGTATTGTTGGTGCTTATAAAAAGAAAGAAGGGACCCAAGTTAATACAGGTGATTCGATACTAACTATTTATGATCCCTCTACTCTAGTCGTAGATTTTGATATTCCATGTACAAATATATCTGCTTTTTATGAAGGGCAATTGGTGCGTATCTTTAACATGCCTTATAAGCTTTCACATTTACAAAAAATGATTGATGAAGATAGCCATATGTGCCCAGCTGATGTCACTATTTCGTGTAAAGATTGCCTAATTGGAGCAAGTGCCGAAGTTGAGTTAGTGCTTAAAGAGAAGAAAGATATTATTGTTATTCCTGAACAGGCCATTTTTTTACGTAATAGCAAACCTCATGTTTATATTGTCAAAGATAATGTCATCGAATTAGTTCCAGTAACAACGGGTATTAAAAATAAATCGCAAATTGAAGTCATGTCGGGTTTAAAATTTGGACAACAACTTGTTATTAAAGGGCTAGAACGATTATATCCAGGCTTGAAAGTTGCCATTTACCATGCTTGAGTAAGAATGAAAATAACCGATTATTTTATTAAACATCCTGTCACTACAATCATTTTTAATTGTTTAATTATTGTAGTCGGATTACTTTGCTTTCAGAATCTACCTGTTAGAGAATATCCTAATATTAGTTTTCCCACTATTACAGTAACAGCTACTTATCCTAATGCTAGTCCTAATTTAGTAGAGAATACCGTTACTAATATATTAGAAGACAGACTCGCCGGAATTGAGGGCTTAGAGACGATCACTTCCGAATCTAATGCTGGCTATGCCTATATTACACTAACTTTTCGTAATACTATCCCTATGGATAAAGCCTATAACAGTACCCAAGATGCTGTAAATTTGGCTAAAGCCTTGCTACCTTCTGAAGTTAAAACACCGCTAGTTGAAAGAAAAGTGAAAGCAAATGGTTTACCCTTTATTGGTATAGCACTTGATTCGACTTCCTTAGACTTTGGTCAACTTACTCATTTTGCGCACTTACGTTTAAAAAACGTATTCCGTAGTATTCCTGGTGTAGCTGCCGTTGAAGTATGGGGTCAACCTTATACTTATGAAGTAACGCTTGATCCTAAAAAACTATTTTTATTTGGTATTAATGTTGATGAAGTGCTTAACGCACTTAACAATAGTCAAGTCTCTCTACCCGCCGGAAATTTTCAAAATAGAGTGCCTAGCACCTTAAGTTCTGAATTAAAAACAATTAAAGATTATGAAAATTTATTAATCAAACCTCATAAACAACATCCTGTTTTGTTGAAATCAATTGCTAATGTAAAATTAGCAACTGATACGCATAAAATGCGTGTTCGTGTTAACGGACACAGTGGTTTAGTCCTTTCACTTACACGCGCAAATGACGCAAATCCTCTTGAAGTATCACGTCTAGTGCGCCAAGAATTAAAAGCTTTGCAAGCCAATTTACCTGCTGGCATGGAAGCCAAAATAATAATTGATCAATCGGATTTTATTAAAGCATCTTTACATAATATTAAATCGTCTATTGGTGAAGCGATTATTCTTGTTTTAATGATTGTTTTTCTTTTTTTACGTAATTTACGTGCAACAATTATTCCTTTAATTACTATTCCAATCTCCTTATTAGGCTCATTAATTTTCCTAAAGTTAGTTGGTTTTTCGATTAATTTGATGACCCTTTTAGCTATGGTATTAGCAATTGGTTTAGTTGTTGATGATGCCATTATTGCCTTAGAAAATATTTGGCGGCATATCGAAAATAAGCTAAGCCCACTAGAGGCTGCCTTAAAAGGTGCTAAAGAAATAGGTTTCGCTATTATTGCTATGACGTTTACATTAGCAAGTGTGTATATGCCTATTGCCTTTATTGATGGCTTGTTAGGCCAACTTTTTATAGAATTTGCCGTCGCTTTAGCGGGAAGTGTTGTTGTCTCGGGTATTGTTGCTCTTACCTTAACGCCATTAATGTGTGCAAAATTAATTAATAAAAATAATCAACCTTATTTACCCCAAATTGATATCTTTCTATCCCGCCTAAGTGAAAAATACACGAATCAATTAAGCTGGGTGTTACAGCGAAAATATCTTTCTTTTTTAGCTGCTTTTTTATTTATCAGTCTCTCGATTATATTTTATAATTTACTACCCAGTGAAACTGCCCCACGCGAAGATAGAGGACTAATAGGCGTCTATATTCCTCCAGTAGCAGGCGAAGCAATTGATGATTTAGACAAAAAAATTTCTAATATAGAAAACAAAACAAACTCACTTCCAGAAGCTAATAATAAACTTACCTTTATTGGTGACTGGGGAGCAAATGTTGTCATTCCCTTAAAGCCTCATGATGAACGGCATCGTTCTGCTGAACAAATTACAAGCGAATTAAAACCCAAATTTTCCCAATTTCCTTCTATTGATCCGTCGGTATGGAGCTGGGATACAGGCTTACCTGGTAATGATAATGCTGGCAGTGCTTCTGAGCTTACTTTAGTTATTTCAACAACAGATAGCTATCGCCAATTATTTAATCATTTAGAAAAATTAAAAAAATATTTAGATAGCAACAAAGATTTTGAATCTTCCTATTATGATTTACGACTTGATTCGCCAGGCTATCAAATTGATGTTGATAATAATGCTATTGCTAAGCTTGGCCTGTCTGCCGCACAAATTGCGAAAACAATTGAAGTTTTTTTTAGTGGCGATCAGTCAATTAAATTTCAAAAAGATAGTATTAGTTATAATCTCACTGTACAAGGGTCACAGTCACCATGGGCTTTAGACGAGCTCTACCTTACAACCTCTACAGGTAAGCGTATCTCTTTAGGCGCTATTACCAAAATGACCACTAAAGCACAACCTGCAACACTTGAACACTTTAAACAAATGCGCTCAACTACCTTGCATGTTAGTTTGCGACCAAGTCAATCTATTTCACAATCGATGACTAAACTTTGGGATATAGCTAAACATGAGCTGCCAGCGCAGTATAAATTAACTTGGACAGGTATAGCTAAAACCTATACAGAAACATCACACACAATGCTTTACTTATTACTACTAGCTTTAGTATTTATTTATGCAATTTTAGCAATTCAATTTGAGAATTTTATAGATCCTCTCATTATTTTATTTACAGTGCCTTTAGCTAGTTCGGGTGCCTTATTTTTTGCTTGGTTATTTGGGCAATCTCTTAATATCTATTCGCAAGTAGGATTAATAACGCTCATTGGTTTAATTAGTAAGCATGGTATCTTAATTGTTGAATTTGCTAATCAATTGTGTTTGCAAGGATTTGGTTTAACCGAGGCCATTCAAAAAGCATGTAAGCTGCGTTTTAGACCTATTTTAATGACCACAGGTGCGATGACCTTTGGCACTATTCCTTTAATCTTATCTCATGCTGCAGGCGCTGAATCACGACATGCGATTGGCATTATTTTAATTGGCGGCCTGTTATTCGGCACTTTTTTCACTTTATTTGTGCTACCAGGAATTTATTATTTTGTTAAGTTAAAAATAACTACTACACAAGCAAAAAATTTAAATCTTTTAGTTAAAGCTAATTCATAGTTCTCAATTATTTCTTTATCATCAGATTTAGTAACTTTTCGCTAGGTTTTAAGTAATAAAAGTATTTCTATAAACTTTACAAAGTGCTTTTTATTACTTGCAATAATAATATTTGGAAAAACATCCGAGATTTAGGATTTATCTTTAAATAGGTTTAAAGTTTCGGGCTTGAGACGACGAAAGAGTCATTTTGCTCTTTCCCATTTTTATAATGTGGAATACCTGCAAGGATACTATCTATTACCTGGGCAGAAGCTTCATTCGGAGATAAAATCATAATTCGGCCATGAAACTCACCACTCATATTTTTCCATCGGTCAATAAATATATCTTTTGGAATATGTTCAAATTCAAGAGCGCCTACAAGAGCCGTGCCAGGTTCGGCCAAAATAATATATTCTTCATTTGGGCTCGTTTCAATACCAATAACTACCTCATAATGACCACAACCACCCTTGTCTTGCATATTTAAAATAACAGGAATACCGAGTTTGAGAATTTGACGCATTTTGTCCCATAATAAGCATTTATGAGCGTTTAATATATCGTAATTGTGCTCTTTATCACTCAAACCATTATCATCAAATACAGTAATGCCCATTTGCATTAATCCAGTACGAATATCAGGGATATCCGAACCTTCTGCTTCTGTTGTACTTATCTGTTGTGCAAGTATCATTTCAGGAGCTTGTTTGATTGTCTGCCATACCTTTTGATTTGCTACAGGTGAGTTACAAAAATTTTGTGTTTGCATGGCAGAAAAATAATCTGCTACCATTTTTACCGTTGCCGGCCCGCAGGTGAAATCACTTTGCTGCTGCGCTTCTTGGCTAAAGAAATTTTTTAACACTATTTCCGCTGTGGTTTGTCCGTGTATAGTACCTATATTATTTTGATAAAAGAAAGTAGGAAGCTTTAACCTCGACATTAATAAACTCTTTTTAGATCCCTTTTCTCCAATAAGTGAATCATCTCTAAATGGTTTTAAAAAAATATCTTGATTACTATTTTGATAGGCTATAACACCTTTTAACATGGCAAGACGGGCTTTATCGTGTTTAGAAAGATATTGTTTATCCTGATCATCTATAACAATTTCAAAAGCTAATCGTTCATGGAATTGTTTAAAATGACGATTTTGAAAAGAGTGAATCAATCTGGTGGTAGCATCAGTATATTGCTTCCCTCCAAAAGAACAATTTTCAAATAAAATCTTACTTCTTGAAACAAAAAATATAGGTGTTTTTTCTATCTCTGAACAGATAGCTTGAAAATTTGGAGGTTGACTAAACCCTTCAATAATAATCTGATTATAGACATAATCGGATATATTACTTTTTGCAATTGTAGTATGTATGAGTTTTCTCATTTCCTGACAATATTGTTCATAAGTAAAATCTTCAGGCATTTTTGATTCATCTGATTTTTCATACTCTCTTGTATCGCCTAATTCAGCTTGAATAATCTTATAAGGGCTTTGAATAATAATGATTTTTTCATCTTCAGAAGTTTGAATATGTTTTCCAGGTGGCTCACAAAATATAATTTTAAGTTTCATATTTAATATAAAAAAAATTATTTCCTTAATTATAGTAAATGTGTTTAAAAATTAAATATTTTGTTTTCAGGTAAATCAATCTTACGGTTTTCACGACCAGCATGTGTCAGATCAGAGGCCCGACCTACTATACTTGTTAATAGATCTTTATTTCTATCCTATTATGGGATTTATAGTCTTTTATTAATAATTAGTTAACTTAACTTTGAGCTAAAATAATTAATTTAAAAATTATAGAGTACAAATAGAGGCCGACTGTTTTATAAACTAACCTTAAATGGATTAGATAAATGAAAATAATAGACGCGCATGTTCATTTTTATGATACACAAGTGAATCAACATGATTTTCTGAATTCACCAGATCCTACTTTTACAGAAATTGTCGGAGATTATTCAAAACTACCAAAAAGCTATTTACCACAAAACTATTTCCAAGATACTTCTTCTTACAACATAGAGGGTGTTGTTTGGCATGAGTATCTATCAACAGATCCTCTAAAAGAAGCACAGTGGGCAAACTCATTAGTCAATACAGAAAAATTTAAGCAAGCTATGGTCGTATTAGTAGACTTTTTGGATCTAAATCTAGAATCTAAGTTAGATTTTTATCAAAGCCTTCCGTATGTAGTAGCTGTACGTGAACATTTAGGTTGGGATAATAATAATTCACTTAGACGATTTTCAAAAAGGTCCGATCTGTTGACAGATCCAAAATGGAATAACAATCTTAATTTGCTAAGAAATTATTCGTTTAAGTGTGGCCTTGAAGTTTTTGCTCATCAATTGTCAGATTTAAATAAGGTAATCACACATTATCCTAATCTTGAATTTACAATTGCAGTGATGGGATGGCCTTTAAATATCGCGCCAGTAGGATTTCAACAGTGGAAGAAAGAATTAATCTCTATAGCAAAAAACGCTAATGTTTGTTTTGAAATATCGGCTATAGAGTGCATTTTTGGTATGAATTGGAAGGTTGAACAGATAAAACCTTGGATTTTAACTGCGATTGAAATTTTTGGAATAAATCGCTGCATGTTTGGTAGTCATATGCCCATTGCTAAGCTTTCTCGTAGTTTCGAACAACTTTACACTGCGTATGAAGATATCCTAGTTAATTTTACAATTCATGAAAAAAATGAAATTTTTTATAATGTGGCAGCAAAATGGTTTAAATTCTAAATTTTTGCAATTAATTTAAGCCATCATTAACTCTTGAACCTGAAAATGCTTTTTATTTTTCAGTAAGTATTTTTAGAATCCGCATAAATTGTACTCAATCCGTAGCTGTAAGATAGAGAAGAACCCACCATCATTCTGATCTACTAAAAAAGCAAGTTTTGGAACTAACTAAATGCTTATAGCTTTATTAAGTTAATTCATGTGTTTTTGGGCAAAAGCATTGAATTAGCTGTAATCAACTAATTTAGTTATCTTAAAATCTTTAAATGTAAAAATTAAAACTCCAGCTAGAACTAACTCCTGACCAGCTTTTAATTCAGAAGATAAATCCTGTTTTAAAATGGCACAATAATCAATTTCAACGGCGACCTGTTCGTCATTTTCAATCATATTACGAATATTTTGCGTTCTTTTTGCAAAAAGGTTTGCTGACTGTATAGCCAAATGATGAAATTCTTCTTTTGTCTGACAATAAGCTGTTTGTTTTCCTCCTGAATAATTAATAAAAATAATTTTCTCATCTACATAGCTCAACATGCCATCAATATCGAATTGATTATAAGCTGTTATGTAGCACTTAGTTAGTTTTTGCGCTTTTGACATAGCAGTAAAAAACTCATCTTATAATTGGATAAGTAACGTATACTTAATTATAAATTTAAGCAAGCTTAGATCAGGCCTTGGCCCGACTTTCTATCTAGTACTGACACGTCGGGCCGGAGGCCCGACCTACACGCTGGCTATCTAAAATTTAATTTAAAAATAGTTACATTTAGTCTTAAATAGATGTTTCTTGAAAGTGGATTAATTCATTTTGGGTCTTGCGTCTGATAACGCTCTGGTTGGGCCATCGCCGTACAAATAGGAGTTAAACAAAACTAAGGTGCTTTCAGTTAAAGCAAGTGCCATTCCAGCCATTCCCAAAACCTTCAATAAAGGACCGGCTTCGCCAGAATTGGTATAGGTTTCAAATGCCTCAATTGCCAACAATATAAATCCAGCTGTAAATTGCACTCCTCCTACTATTTGGCCCATATAAGTATAAGCTGAATCATCACCTTTATTTCTAAAATACCGGTTACCAAAAAATCCAAAAGCACCGATAACCATACCTCCAATACCAGTGACTATATTTCCTTTACCCAAAGGTTCACTTGCTTTGCTTAAAGCATAAAGCACGGCAGGTCCTCTAGTAGCAATTTGAGTATTTAGTTTCCTTGCATTTTCATAAACATCGGGACTTATCTTACTTGAATCAACTTGATTAACATCCAACTTTTCTTGCTCCATTGTCTCTTGTGGCATTACTTGCTCCTTGTTGACTTTTAGAAAGTATACAATAGTATTATTTTTGCAACAGCGTATTGAATCCGTCATTCCAAAATTTTAAATAAGTCTAATTCTAAAATTTATGAGACTTAATAATGTTAATTGATAAAACGCTTACTCTTTTGGTAAATACTCCTATGAATTAATCTTGGATATTCCTACAGCGAGTAATAGCCAGCCAATGATAAAGCAGGTTCCACCAAATGGAGTAATTATTCCAATTGCTTTTACTTGCATCACGCTCATTAAATACAAGCTACCTGAGAAGAGCAAGATACCAATAAAAAATAACCATCCGGATACTCGTAGAGTTTTTGTATCAAATTGCAAAAGAATCATCCCAACAAACAACAAGGAAAGACTATGGATAAATTGATATAAAATACCTGTTTGGAAAATCTGCATCTGGTAGTCGCTAAATTGTATTTTCAAGGTATGAGCTGCAAAAGCACCTAAAATTGTGGCAGTCATCGCTGAAAATGCACCTATTAACATAAAAATTTTAAATATTCTCAATTGAGAAGTAGTATGAAGCACTTGCTATCCTTGAAAAATTTTAAATGTAAAATATCAACTGATTAATATCTAAAGATCAAGCGCTATGTAAAGCTTTATTACAATAATTTATTGCATCATAACGCACTATTTTACTACTTAGCTTTGGCTGACGTAATTGATTTATAAGTGTTTCATTGTGGCGGAAACTATCTACCCATTTTCTAACCTTTTTTATACGCCATATATGTTTATAAATTTTCTCACTCTTTAGCTCTTTTATAACAATAAACTTAGGCAACTTAAAAGGAAGTGATTCTTCATTAACAACAAGTATTGCTAGTAGCCAACGTAGTGACAGAAATGAAGGATAAAAATCACCACTGCGATGACTGATGTTTTTTAAAATAGCTCCTTTTTTATTTTTAAATTTGATATTTCCAGCGGTCAAGCAACATGCAATCTCTAAAGGATCTCCAGTCATTTGAAAATGTTTCGGTGCTCTATTATAAGGACGAGTTTCATAAGAGAACCACAACTTACCTGTTCTATCTACTAAAAATCGAAAAACATCATCTTCCTCCTGCGCTAATAGTTCTTTTAAAGTAGATAAAGACTTTATAGAAAAAGAATCAGCCTCACGATTAACAGCTATCTTTCCTGCATAAAAAATAGTTTCTGGGTCTGGTGGACTTGAGAAAAACGTTTGAGCTAATCGAGCACGTCTTAAAAATGTCATTATGTATTTCATTAAAGTAATAGAGCTATAAACGCATAAATCTTAACACAAATAAAAATAACAAAGTTAAAAAATTCGGAGTAAAAAATATTAATACCCTGAATTTTATTAATAGTCTTTTTTCCTACGATTACTTCAACTACATTCAAATTTCAATAGAAATGGATAGCTATATGTATCAAAAACGATACACGGCTGCAACATTGCCCATTTGTGCTTGGAGAGTTTTGCCCCATTTACCAGTATTAGTTGTTGCCATATAACGATATGCTGCATTGATTGCAAACTTTTCTGTAAAACTATAACTCAACCCTCCCATGCCTTGATAAGCAAAAGAGTTTACGTTTGTGTTGAAATGAGGTAGTGCATAGCGGCTTGTGCTGTTTAATGTAGCATGCATAAAGGCATAACCAATACCTACCCCAAGAAAGGGATTAATTGAATTTAACATTTCAGGAAAATCATAATAAAGATTTGTCATCAAGACATTTGCTTTAGTACCGCCATCAATATTCAATTCTTTTTTATGATCTACGCTATAGCGATCATTATCCGCATTTAGGTAAGTATATTGAAATTCATAACGAAGAGGATTGCATTGATATCCAATGCTACCACCAACATCATAGCCATTAAGATAATGCACATCAGAGAACAAGTATCCATAATAGTGAGTTTTTATATTAGAAGGTAAGTAAGTGTAGCCGCCAAAGGCGCTAACATACCAGCTATCAACTACAGTTGAGGCAGAGGTGGCTCCAGTAATAAATAAAGCAGTAGTAAATAGCGCAATTTTTTTCATAACATTCCTTTGTTATTTATTTATAAGATCACGTTATCAATTTGTATTAATTTGCAATCAATAAATTTCAGTTCGAAATTATTGGTCCATAAGTAAATTTCGTTCCTCAATTTTCATAGCTTAGTTTTCTAATTAAAAAATTACGATTCATGCTCATTAAATATCGTAACCTTTTTTGCACTGTCCAGTTAAATTTTAATTAAAATTATCTTTATCAAAACCATAGTAAACATAATAAATCAAAATTAACAATAAAAAAATAAAAGCGCTATTCCTTTTGAAGTTCCTAAGTGTGATACGGTTAACAAAACTATACACAGTTTAAAGAGTAGAGACTCAGTCTCTACCCAAACCTTCATTAATCCTAACAACCAACTATAATCAACTTGTTCCGGTAACTCTTCTAGAAACCAGTCTTTGTCAAATATAAAATAACTATTTCGTAAGAAAGTAAATTAACAGATGATACGCCCAAACAGTTAAATATAGTCCTTACTTTCTTTTTGAATTAATCTTTCTCATTCGGACCGTTTTAATCATGTTATCACTAACTTTTAAAATCTCTATTTGATAGGTTTCTATTTGCAAACAGCAATCAGCCGGTGGAATATAACCTAAATATTCGATAATAAGTCCACTTAATGTGCGTGGGCCAAGCGCAGGTAGTTGCCAACCTAGTAAACGCTTTAATTGTCTAAGTGTAATACTTGCATCAACGATAACTGTGCCATCATCTTGGTCAATAATGTCTTTACCAAGGGTGGCGATATCGGTTGTAAATTCACCTACTACTTCTTCAAGTATGTCTTCTAAGGTAACTAATCCTTGTAAGTCGCCATATTCATCAACGACAAAAGAACTGCGTTTTTTTACCTTTTGAAAATTAAGTATCTGGGTACTTAGAGGCGTCTCTTCGGGAATAAAATATGGTACATCAGCAATTTTCACTAATGTCTCTTTATCTAAGCGCTCTTCCAAACTTAAATTAAGAATACTTCGTACATGAACAATTCCAATGAGCTGATCAATACTTTCTTTATAAAGGGGTAAACGAGTATGTTGCGCTGTTTCAAGCTGATCAAGTATTTCATGCCAAGATTTATTTAAATCAATACCTACAATATCTGCTTTGGGAATCATAATATCTTCTACAGTCGCTTTTTCTAAATCAAGCAAACCAATCAGCATACTTTTATGCTCTAGCGGCAATAAACCTTCGGCTTCATTAACAACAGAGCGTAATTCATCCGCCGTTAAAGCCTCACGTTGTGCCTGATCTAGAGAAAAACCAAATAACTTTAACATACTATTTGTAATCCAACTGACAACATGCACTAAAGGTGACATCAGTTTTTGCAAGTTTACTAGTAAAAAAGATGCAGCAAATGCGACCTGTTGGGGGTATAAAGCAGCAAGTGTTTTAGGGAGCATCTCTGAAATGACTAAAATAATTAACGTTAGTAAGATAGTAGCAATGGCAACACCTACATTGCCATATAACTGTTGTCCAATAAGGGTTGCTACCATGGAAGCAACAATGTTCGCTAAGGTGCTACCAATTAAAATAACACCAAGTAATTTTTCAGGACGTGATAATAACTTACTTACGCGGATTGCTTGCTTGTTCTTGCTTTTAGCTAGGTGACGCAGGCGATAACGATTTAAAGACATCATCCCTATTTCAGAGCCTGAAAAAAAAGCAGAAACACCAATTAAAATAATTAAAATCAAAAATAATATAATTAAGGAGAGATCCACTAACTTCCTTTAGATTAAATTTAATAATTGCATATTAGCTGGAGACCTTAGTCTAAGCCAGATTATTATCTAATTTTTTACTATTAATTATCTTATATATCACATTCTATAAAAATATTTGAAGTAAGTATGTAACTATTGTTTACACGCAATCGTTGCAGACACATTCTAGCGTGCTACAATTATTCTTTTTCGCCTGGATAACATCATGTTTGAAAATTTAACCGAGCGACTGACGCGTACTTTTAAATCACTTAGTGGCCAAAGTCGTTTTACTGATGAAAATACTCAACAAGCGTTACGTGAAATACGTTTATCATTACTTGAAGCTGACGTTGCTTTACCGGTTGTAAAACAATTTATTGAACAAGTAAAAGAGAAAGTACTTGGCCAAGAAGTTGATCTAAATTTAAAGCCTGAGCAAGCGCTGGTTAAAATAGTTAATGATGAGCTAATCCATTTCTTAGGCGATGAACGCGTTGATCTTAATTTTAAAACCCAACCACCAGCTGTATTTCTTATGGCCGGCTTACAAGGTTCCGGTAAAACGACTAGTGCCGCTAAATTAGCCAAATATTTAAAAGAGCAAGCCGATAAAAAAGTGATGCTAGTAAGTCTAGACGTTTATCGTCCAGCAGCCATTGAGCAATTACAATTGTTAGCAAATCAACTTGATGTACCTTTTCATCCTGCCGCTACCCATGAAAACCCGGTAGATATTGCTAAACAGGCTTTAGATAGCGCCAGAAAGCAATATATGGATGTGCTTATTGTAGATACAGCAGGCCGACTACATATTGATGCTGATATGATGAATGAAATTAAATCTATTCATCAAGCAGTTACACCGATTGAAACCTTGTTTGTCGTTGATAGCATGACTGGACAAGATGCAGCAACTACAGCCAAAGCATTTCATGAGGCCCTATCGCTAACAGGCGTCATTCTGACAAAAACAGATGGTGATGCACGTGGCGGCGCTGCCTTATCTGTCAAATCAATTACCGGCCAACCTATTAAATTCTTAGGTAGCGGTGAGAAAATAGATGCTTTGGAACCTTTTCATCCTGACCGTATTGCCTCTCGTATTCTTGGCATGGGTGATATTTTAACTTTAATTGAAGAAGTTGAGCGGAAAGCTGATAAAAAGACAAGCGAAAAATTAGCTAAAAAAATCAAAAAAGGAAAAGGATTTGACTTAGAAGATTTTAGAGAGCAGCTCTTACAAATGAATAATATGGGCGGTATAGCTGGTATGATGAGTAAATTACCAGGTATTGGGCAGCTCCCGCAACAAGCAATTAGCCAAGTAAATGATAAGGCAATGAAGCAGACAATTGCGATTATTAATTCTATGACACCTAAAGAACGCCGCATACCAAAAATTATTGTAGGTTCAAGGAAAAAAAGAATTGCCCTAGGTTCAGGTACCCAAATTCAAGACGTTAATCGGCTCTTAAAGCAATATGAACAAATGCAAAAAATGATGAAAAAGTTTACTAAGCCTGGCGGCATTAAACAAATGATGCGTGGAATAAAGGGGTTCCCAGGCTTAAAAGGGATGCTACCGGATGAATTTAAATAATTATCTAGAGGACTTCCCTTACTGAGTTAATTTTCGTACAATACACGGCATTTTTACCGTAACACTCTTAAAGAGGAATATAATGGTCGTTATACGTTTATCAAGAGCAGGTGCCAAAAAGCGCCCTTTTTATCACATGGTTGTTACAGATAGCCGTAAACGTAGGGATGGAAGCTACATTGAGCGCGTTGGGTATTTTAACCCTGTAGCACGTGGTCAGGAAGCTCGCTTACATTTAGATATGGAAAAAGTGACCCATTGGCAAAGCCAAGGTGCGCAATTATCTGATCGAGTACGTGCTTTAATTAAAGAATATAAAAAGACTGGCACAACTGAATAAAGTGGCTGATGACTGGGTTATTGTAGGACGCTTCGGTAGGGTTCATGGAATTAAGGGCTTTATTTCAGTTAATTCTTATACTGAGCCCCTCACTAATATTCTTAATTATCAAGGGTGGCATGCTTACATTAATAAAGTATGGCAGCCTATAAAGCTATTAGACGCCGAAGTTACCACTAAATACGTTCTTGTTAAAGTAGAGGGATTTAGTGAGCGTGAATTAGCGATGAACTTAACTAATTGTGATATTAGAGTTCATAAAGAGCAGCTACCAAAACTTGAGTCAGGCGAATTTTACTGGCATGAACTTTTAGGGCTAGAGGTTGTTAATCAGCAAGGTAATAATTTTGGCAAGGTTGTGGGCATATTACCTACAGGCTCTAATGATGTCTTAGTAGTACAAGGAAATGAAAATAAGCAGTATTTAATTCCTTACCTACTTGGCCGGTTTATAGTAGATATTAATCTCAAAGAGCAGCGTATTATAACCGATTGGGATATTGATTTTTAGGATTTAAAATCCACTAATTAGCTTAATTAATATGATTTTGGATAAAATTACTACCTAAATCATGATAAAATACACCTTATTTGCTAACGCTTTATAAGGTTAACATTAAGTAATTAACTAAATATTGAGTATAAAAGTGTAAATAACATGGTTGACACATTGCATTTAGGCATCATTACTTTAATGCCTGAGATATTTGCAGGATTAGACTATGGAATACCAGGAAGAACAATAACACAAGGATTAGCGAAGATTGAGTGCTTTAATCCTCGTGACTGGTCTTCTAGACCTTATCGTCAAATAGATGATAAACCTTATGGTGGTGGTCCTGGCATGGTGATGATGTATGAGCCTTTAAATGCGGCTATCTTGCATGCAAAGGCAAAGATGCCTGCGGCATGTAAAACAATTTATTTAAGTCCGCAGGGTAAAAAAATCTGTCAATCTGAGTTGAACGATATTGCTCAATATAAAACGCCGCTTCTCTTTATTGCAGGACGGTATGAAGGAATAGACGAACGAATCATTCAACATCATGTTGATGAAGAATGGTCAATTGGTGACTTTGTTTTAAGCGGTGGCGAATTAGCTGCCATGGTATTTATTGATGCTATCTTGCGTCTCCTTCCGGGAAGCCTTGGTCATCCGGAATCAGCTGTGCAAGATTCATTTATGAATGGGTTACTTGATTATCCTCATTATACAAGACCTGCTACGGTAGATGGAATGAATGTTCCTGCAGTCTTACTTAGTGGAAATCATTATGAAATTGAACGTTGGCGCAGAAAACAAGCGCTAGGAAAAACTTGGCTAAAGCGGCCAGAATTATTAGATTCGATTGAATTAAGTAAACTCGACAAGCAGCTGCTTGTCGAGTTTAAAAGCGAACACGGCGATTCCTGTTAGAAGAGCCATTTTGAGGAGTTACTTCATGACTAATATTATTGACCAACTAAATACTGAGCAAATGCAAGGTAAAAATATTCCGGATTTTAGTCCAGGTGATACCGTTTTAGTTCAGGTAAGAGTGAAAGAAGGTTCACGTGAGCGTTTACAAGCATTTGAAGGGGTTGTCATAGCTAAACGTAATCGTGGTTTAAATTCTGCTTTTACTGTCAGAAAAATTTCTCATAACGTTGGTGTTGAACGAGTTTTCCAAACTTATAGTCCTGTCGTGGATAGCATTATTGTTAAACGCCGGGGTGACGTACGTCGTGCTAAATTATATTATTTACGTGACTTAGCTGGTCGTGCAGCTCGTATTAAAGAAAAATTAGCTACTAAAAAAGATAGTTAATTTATATGCTCATTACTACTTCTTTTGAAACCCCTGTAGGCTGGCTTCAATTGGAGTTTGATGAGCATTATATCTATCAAGCTACTTTTACTAATGAACCTACTATAAGTTCAGCGGTTAATAAATTGTCTTCATTAATTGAAACTGAGCTTAACGCTTATTTTCATAATTGCCAGCACCGCTTTCAATTACCTTTAAAACCACAAGGAACAACTTATCAACAACGCGTATGGGGTGCACTGTTAGTTATTCCTGTAGGTCGAACAATCACTTATGGTGAATTAGCTAAAATTTTGCAAACAAGCCCACGCGCAATAGGTCAAGCGTGTAAAACCAATCCTTTAGCCCTGTTTATTCCCTGCCATCGTGTTGTAGGTAAAACAACCCATGGTGGATATATGGGCAGCCTTAAAGCGATTACTTATAAGCTAGGATTATTAAAACATGAATGCCCTAATTTTAATTTAATTAATCTCATAGATTAATGGTTAAAGCGTTGAGTTGCTATTAGGCTGCTGTTTACTTTTTTTATCCATATTAAAATCAAATATCGTTGTGATAACATTTTTTGTAAAAAAACCCAAGAAGTATTTAGAGTTATCATATAAGCGACTAAAAGCATTTTTATCATCTATTTTCTTAAGATAAGCCTCTTCTCGCTTCAATATTAAACTTGGTTCCTGTTCAGCTCGAATCTTAGCTAAATAAAGCGAAATTTCTTTCTTTATGACTGGCTTAAAAATCAGCTGCTGACAAAGATAATCATACATCGATTGCGCAATACCTATACGCATACCGACTTTTACCGTTTTTTCTTCTTCAGGAAGATTGGATAACAGCTGAATATACTTTAAGCAAATTCCTTGATAGTAATCAATAAGTAAAATACCTTGCTCTACCTCCTTCATTAACTTAGCGTGTTCTAGTAGCTTTTGCTCGAAAAATAATGTTTTATCAGCTAAATAAACATTATTTGCTTCGATATTAAAAAGGGGGTTCTCGCGACTCATCCAAGCTTCAATGATTTCTGCATCCGCTGAGTGTGTATCCTTAAAAAACATTCTTAAATCATCTAAACTACCCTTAAAAAAATCCAGTAAGCCTTTTTCTGCATAAACATAGTATTGGATTGCTGCACCAATTATAACTGTACCTGCATAAGCTTTTTCAGCAGGTAAAATAAAAGAGTTTAGAAAAGCATATAAAATTTCTATATGTTTTAGATCACTTTGAGCAAATGGCGAGTTAATAAGTTCATAAATAGCTAAGTTTAATAGGCCATCACCATCTAGCGTCCTATTGGGGCTGTATTTGTTACGCAAAAAACCAGGCCAATCCAATGTACCTACATAATCACTTTGGCGAAGCGCATTTAAGAAGTGCTCTGTAGACAAGCTATTCCTCCTTTAATCCTTGCTTTAAGCATAGGGGATTAACCCAAACATCCTGTCTGTTATTTCTTTAATTAAAGCAAGTATTACTTAATAAGAACAGAATTATCTTAAAAATTTATACGTTTTAATTCAGTCATGAGGATAAGGGAAAATATGTTAAAGATTTTCTAAATTAAGCCGACACTTCGTATTAGCAAGAGGATACTATGCATAAAATAAAAATTTTTCTTCTACTCATTTTTCTTCCTTTACAGTTAGTTTTCGCTAATTGCGACTTAACACGTTTTCGTTGGGAGTGTGATATTCCCATTTATGCTAAACCAACTAGAGGCGCAACATCACTGGTTTATTGTGGTAGTAGTTATGGGTATGTTACACCTGCTAATTTTGATATTCTTTCCCGATACCATCGTCGTAGTATAAACATGGTCTTAAAAATCAATGGTGAGTTTGTAGAAGCGCCTTGTATTCCTGGTCGACGATAAATCTTTTATTAGTTAATACTTGTAAAGTAATTATGATTGCTTAAAATGTGAACTTTTATTAGTCCTCAATTATAATGATTGATCTTAGCCTTTTAGTAAATGAACTCTGCGATCAGGGATTTCATATATGCGACCACTTTTTGGATGAAGAAAAGGCTCATTCATTAAAAGATGCAGCCTTAGAAATAATGAGGCAAAAGGAATTTCAAGCAGCTAAAATAGGTAACCTAACCAATACAAGTCTTAATGATGCAATTCGGACAGATAAAATCTACTGGCTAGAATCAAATTCACCTGATGTTCAGCACTTTTGGCAGATGATCACTCAGATTAAAATAACTTTAAATAAAACTCTTTATTTAGGATTAGAAGAATTTGAAGTTCATTTTGCTTTTTACCAAGCAGGGGCTTTTTATCGCAAGCACATTGATCAATTCAAAAATAAAAAAAGCAGGAAAGTCTCCTTTGTTTATTACCTTAATCCTCATTGGCAAGCTAATTGTGGTGGTCAATTACTTCTTTATAACGAACAAAATAAATTAATGACTTCAGTTTCTCCCACTTGGAATCGTTTGATCTGCTTTTTAAGTCACCTACCTCATGAAGTACTTACAACAACTACGGATAGACTGAGCATTACAGGCTGGCTAAAAACTAAAGAAGAGCTAGTGATATAGCTATTTAAATTGCAAAATATATTAGTAATTTCCATAATGTATAATTGACGCCCGCTCAAGGTTAGTATTAAATGCAATAAGGGAGTTTCTTAGGAGCTAGGAATGCCACTTTCACCAACCTTCATTAAATTGTTTAGCGAATTGAATACCGACTACCAGCAAAAAGGTAAAGGCGGCCTTCTTTCTTATGGAAAGGATAGCCATTTTGATAACCTTAAAATTAATATAGAAAGTATCTTCACTAGTATTGAACACAGCAATAAAGATGATAGTTCATTTGATGATATGAGCTTACTCTCAGTTCTATCCATTACAGCGACTCGTTTTTCAACCACCGATCCAATCTTTGCGAGTTTAGTTAGCTCCTTAATAGATAAGTACTATAAATCGTTTAATTATAATAATTATCTTACAGAGCAAGGTATGCTAATTAAAGTCAATCCTGAGGCTCGTTATTCTATTAACGCATTAAGTGAATTACAACGTGCTTTTGGCAATTTGCAAAACGCGCATCAAAGTGAAAAAACAATGCTCTTAGATCAAATACAAGATTTGCAAAAAGAGAAGAATTTATTAAAAGATCAAAATAATCACTTAAGAGAGCAGGTTTCTAAGTTAGAATCTTCCAAAAAACAATGGGAAAAATTATCATCAGCGATACCTATCATTGAAAAAATAAAAGGTGACCTCGCAAGTTTAAATTCACTCGTTGAACCTACTTCTCCAACTCCCGATATTCCTTCTCCTCAAGAGATGAAAAGAGAAGAGCAATATTCTTTAGTTCACCCATCTAATCTACCCAATAATGATACTTTAGAACTTAACAGCAGCTCAGTAAAAATGATTGAAAGCTTAATACCTCCTCCGCCTGAGCCACCTGAAACATCTAAAGCTAAACAAAAAGATCATACTAAACTAACTACGACCAAAGACACATTAGAGCTTAAAAAACCTTCAAAGCCTGCTCCTAGGTTAACATTTCAAGCAGATCTTGCGAACGCGATTAAGAAACGGGAAGAGAATAAAAAAAATCAGCAACATACATCACCGCGCCAAGAAAAAAAAAATATTCAAGCGATCTAGGATTACTTGCTGATCCAAAAGTATTAGCAAGAATTGCCGCTATTCGAGAAGCGACTAAAGAAGAATCTGAAGATGAAAGTGATTCTTCTAATGAATTTAATTTTTAGCAGCAAAGTAAGTAATGTTTATATAATACATTTGAAGTATTATTAAATGCTTAAATTATGATATTTTTAAGACCTGTTTATAATTACGATTGTAAAAATTAGTGATAATGAGAATTTATGTATGATCTTGAAATTAAAGAATTGCGTAAGGTTTATAAAAGTGGTGTTGAGGCATTAAAAGGAATTAATTTAGCAGTAAAGTCAGGTGATTTTTTTGCTCTCTTAGGTGCTAATGGCGCTGGTAAATCAACAACTATTGGTGTAATTACCACCCTTCTTACTAAAACATCTGGGAAAGTTAATATCTGCGGCTATGATCTAGATAAAAACCCAGCACAAGCCAAATCTTGTTTAGGTTTAGTTCCGCAGGAATTTAACTTAAATATTTTTGAAACATGTGAACAAATTCTAATTAATGAAGCAGGATTCTATGGTATTACCCGTACTGAAGCAAAACCGCGTGTTAATGAATTACTTAAGCAGCTAGGTCTATGGGAGAAACGACAAACAATTGCGCGTCACTTGTCGGGTGGGATGAAGCGCCGTCTTATGATAGCGCGAGCACTTATTCATAAACCCAAAGTTTTAATTCTCGATGAGCCAACAGCCGGTGTGGATATAGAAATTAGACGCAGCATGTGGGACTTTTTTATTAAAACAAATGGCGAAGGAACAACAATTATCTTAACGACTCACTACTTAGAAGAGGCTGAACAACTTTGCAAAAGTATTGCCATTATTGATAGAGGCGAGATTGTTAAAAATACGTCTATGAAAAAATTACTAACTAGTTTACATCATCAAACATTAGTATTTACAACCCAAGCGCCGATCGAAGTGTTACCACCTCTTCCCCCTTTCGAGCCTGAATTAATTGATACCCACACTTTTGAGCTACGCATTGATAATAGTGTGAGCTTAAACGATGTCTTTGAGCAATTAAGCAAGCAAGGGATAAAAATTCATAGTTTAAGAAATAAGACTAACCGTTTAGAAGAGCTTTTCCTGGATTTAATTAATAATGACCATTAAACAGCAATTCATTGGCTTATATACCATTGTTAGACGTGAAATCGTTAGAATGTTTCGTATATCAAGCCAAGTATTTTTACCGCCTGTTATTACTACCGCACTTTATTTTTTAATATTTGGTAGTTTAATTGGTAAGCGTATTGGTCCTATTGAAGGCATAGATTATATCACTTTTATTGCACCAGGCTTAGTGATGATGTCCATTATTACTAATGCGTATAGCAATGTTTCAACTTCTTTATTTAGTTTGCGTTTTCAAAAAAGTATTGAAGAAATTCTTGTAAGCCCAGTCCACGATAGTTTGCTTTTACTCGGTTATATATTAGGTGGTATTATTCGTGGCTTCCTTGTTGCCTTATTAGTAATTCTAGTAGCAAGCTTTTTTGTAACGATGCGAATTAATAACATACCACTAACAATACTCGTTATCTTACTTGTATCAGCACTTTTTTCCCTAGCCGGGTTTACTAATGCAATGATTGCTCGCAATTTTGATGATGTTATGATTATTCCTACCTTCGTCTTAACACCACTAACCTATCTTGGTGGCATATTTTACTCAACAAAGATGTTATCTCCCATATGGGAAAAACTTTCCCATTTCAATCCTATTTTGTATAAAGTTAATGCATTACGGCATGCAATGATTGGCTATGATGAAGTAGATATTCATCTTTCAATGAGTATTATTTTTTCGATGATTATTGCTTTAACTTTTCTTAATTTATTTCTACTAAAGAAGGGAGTTGGCTTGCGAGATTAATAGATTAATCCATCGTTATTACTTCAAACTAACATTTAATTTTTCAAATTCCGCCTATATATCGCACCTTATTCCCGCGTACGCTCCCAGCCTACCTACTGCTACTTGTTCGCGGTATCCAACAGCAAAGATTGGCAAAAATAAACCAGGTTTAGCGCATCCTTCAGTTGCTTAATTAAGACTAGACTCAGAATTTATTAAAATTAAATTAAGTGTTAATTGATTTATTCATGTTTATGACCAACAATAAATAATAATTACTTCGTACTATAGTACTATAGCCACCCACTGAGTTTAAGACAAGACACAAGTGAAGTGAGGCGAAGGATTGTACATAGAGTAAATGACTGAGACGAGCGAACTTGCAACACAGTATAAAGCTTAGTAGGTGATGCTGTAATTGCTATTAACATTAAGATGGACCTTAATTATGGCAAAACTGTGCTTAAAAAATTTAATACTTCTAATAGTTGTTATTATACCAATAAGATTATTTGCATATACGCCTGCTCAAGTTAGCGAATGGACCGAACAAACTTTAATGCATACTCTTATAGCCGGCCATCATGAAAAAATTTCTGAAGCCGCGAATGTACGTAGATTTTATAAGCATAGGGCGTGGCGTACTATGGATATTTTTTTAAATCAGTATTTAGGCAATAATGTAGAAAATAATTTGCGTGGACGTCCACCTATCACTTTTCAACCGGAGCCTATTTTATCTGCTGAAATAGTTGCACCAGAAGAATGTGGTGAAGCCAGTTGCTGGCGAGTTCATCAAGCTTTTATCGTGCCAGAAATTGAAAGGCATCTTGAATTTACGGCTGTAGTATCTACAGCAAATCCCACGCATTCTTCACCTTTAATTATAAATACGTTAGATATTATTGTTAGCCCTTATTAAATTAATAAGGACTAATATAAATATTATGACTCTTTTCAAGTGAATTTAACTGCATATTCTTTATTATTCACTTACTGTTATCTTATTGTAAACAATTTGCTTAACTAATTTTACAAACAGTATAAGTAACTTAAGCTAAACTGAAGTTGATGTGTATAAACATTAGATAATTTAGGTGGTGGAAAAGCCCATGTTAAATAAGTAGGTTTCTCAAGCTGGCTTCGGCCCCAATCAGCTAATTCATAGCCAAGGCCAACTTCCCAATTTTTCGTAATATTGGCTTTAAAGCCCAAGCCAACTGTATAGACAAAAGAACCTTTTGTTGTTGAATTAAATTTTAAAAGAGTGAGGCTACCGTCATTAACGTTATAAATATTAAGTGGTGGATTGGTTTTAAATGCATCAGAAGAGTTAAAGCTGTAGCCAACACTAGCACTAATATAAGGTTGCGCCCAAAAAGTTGGGCAAGCAGCTAACAAACCTCTTATTGCAGCATGGCCATGGCTTATTTTATATTTATAAGCTGCGCGCGGTATATTATTTATTACCAAAGTACCATATAAATCAGCTTCTGTAGCTCCAGCAAAAGCAATACCTAAGCGTTGTGTCAACCAAGGTGTTACAGGCCTTTGTAGTGCAAAAAATAGCTCTCCTGTGCTTATAGTCTCAGTTGTTTCACGAGCCAGATATTGAACATACCGGGTAAATGGTGAAATGCCGGGTGGAATATAATATGTTTGACTACGGCCTGGGCTTGTCCAAGCAGGTCCACCACTTAAAGTTATTACCTTGGTCCAGTCGACAGTAAAATCACCAAAATCTTCTGCAAAAACTGTTGTGGCTAAACAGATATTAGCTATAACTATCAAAAACCTTTTGAAAATCACAATGCATCCTTGTATTTAAATTCATTTAATTTAAGCAGGCTAATTGCCACTAATGAGAAGTAGATAATATATAATCAGGTAATTACGTTGCAACCAAAATTTAAGAAAATTTTTTATCTAAACTATCAATGTTAGTTTGAAAGAGGTCTAATGAACATTTTTATTCACTCTTTCTACGCCTAAAACCTATTGCAGCCAGACGCTGTTCGATTTGAGGATGAGAAGAAAAAGCATTAGCTAAGGATTTGATAGGATCAATACTTGATGGATCAAATAAATAAGATGCTTGCCTTAGTTGTTCATGCCGTGTTTGACCATATTCATGGGTGTATTCATCCGCATGACTTGCATGATCTTCACTTATTTTTAATAATGCGCGTGCCATGGGCTCATTATCACGCATAAGCTCAACGGAACCTGAGTCGGCCATATATTCCCGTGTACGACTTAAAAAGAGCGTTAATAAGACCGTTATCAAGGGTAATACATATCTTAACAAGATAACAACCAACACTAAAGCATTACCCGCATTATTGCCTTGGCGACGGTTATCATTATTAGGACGATAAATTAATGAATAAAACAGCATATCAATGACAATAAGCATAATATTGCTTAGCACGGTAACTGTTAAGGTTAATTTAATATCATGATGGCGTATATGACTAAGCTCATGAGCCATAACCGCTTGTAACTCAGCCCGATCAAGTTTTTCAATTAAACCACGAGTAATAGCAACCATGGCAGATTTTTCGCTGTACCCACTAGCAAAGGCATTCATATAATTTGCTTCAATAAGATATACCTTAGGCATGTATTGGAGACCAGCCGCTACTTTCATTTCTTCTACTACATTATACAGCTGCTTTTCCTGCAAATTTTGGATATTTTCTGGCGTGATTTCTCGATATTCCGTACCTAATAACATAATACGGTCATACATAGAATAGGTAATTAACAAAGATAGCGCGGCAACGATAACCATAGTAATAGTGGCCCAAGGAACAATTTGAAAAGTCACCAGAGCCATAAGAATTTGCGATAACATCGCATTAGGATAAGCTGAAAGATTAATTGCACAATCGGCAAGTAATCCAACAACTAAATAGATTAAAATAAATGTAGCAATAACAAAGCGGGTTTTACGTTCATTACGCTGTAATTGCGCCCGCCAGTTACCGACGCTTGCTTCATAATCATGAAGTGACATGGCTGCTACTTAATCAAAATTTAACAGTATAATTTTCATTAGCCTTAATTTGTTCTTCAGGCAATGACCAATACTCAAATTCCTTATCTAGCTTGTCAGGAAAGAAATTTACTATCATTGACTCAACAAATGATTTTTTCTTGGCATAATAACGTTCAACACTGTCGTTATAAGCTTGCTTTGCATAAGCAAGTTTATTTTCAGTATTAACGATTTCTTCTTGCAACTGAATAACATTTTGATTCGCTTTTAAATCTGGATATTGTTCGAAAACCACATTTAAACCCGATGCAATTTGCGAAATTCCATTTTCAGCCGCAATCCTTGATTTTTCATCACCAGCTGCTCTTGCAGCTTGTGCTTGATTACGTAATGCAACAACATCTTTTAGCGTTGTCTGTTCGTAATCCATATACTTTTTCACTGTTTCAATCAACGATTGAAATACTTTAAAACGGCGATCTAATTGAATATCAATTTGGCGTTTATTATTGTTAATCGCCTCAATTAAGCCAATTAGACTGTTAAATATCCCAATAGCCCAAAAAAACAATAGGGCTAAGATGATTAACACAACTATTAAAAACTTAGTCATCCGTGCTTCCTAATGGTTTAATTATTACTAATTATGGCTCTAACAAGCTAAAAATCAACATAATTAAATAATAAAATATACTGTTATAAATTTATTAAGCTAGTTGAAGGTAAAAAATAACTAAACATTGACTAATTAACCTCTTATATACCGCACTGCTGAGAGGGTTGCAAATCATTATCTAACGCTTCAATTTTTTGTAAAGATTTACTGGGCTTAACACCACAAGCACCATTAAATAAGCTAAAACGAGACCTAAGACGAGGTATATTAATTGCTTGATAAAGTTCCGTGTTTTTATTATCTAGTTCATCAGCTAAAGACTCAGCCGGACTTAAATTATTAAGTGCATCTAATATTTTCTCTAATTTGTCGCTACTATTTTTCCAATAAGGATTCCAACGATGTCGTGCCCCATTATGTAAACGAGCTAATACTTGGCCTAGTCTTTCACCTATTGTTCCCTGAGAGTTTAGCCAAGCAAGCATTTCTTCATAATTTGCTTTTTCTGGTTTTGCCGTATTTTGCTCTATAGTCTTAGACTGATTAAAGCCTATATTAAGCGCTAAATTTTTGATGTTAGCAATTTGAAGTAGTGATGCAGCATTTTTTTCTATATTTTCATCATTTTCATAATAATTAGCTGCTATGTCTGGCTCATTTTGTATGATAGCATCAGGCTCTACATTTAAAACCTCTGTTTTAGTTAGCTCTGATGATGCTAAAGTAGGCTTTTCTTCTGTAACTATACTAGGTGCTAGTGTTTCCTGCTCAATAGAAATACCAAATTCTTTTGCTTTACTCTCTTTTAATTTCTGAAGAATAAAGTCTAAGCTCTGTACTTTAATTAAATTTTCTTGATTTAGTTGATCCTGTCCAATTCTCTTAACTACTTTAGTGTGTTGTTTTAACAGTGCCTTCATACTGCGTTCACTTTTACAACGCGTAAGATTATCCATTAAATTAAGATATTGTTGAGTTAACTTTTTAAATTGTTTCTCAGGACTATTAGTATGTATTTTTTTCTTAGACATAAAGTACTTCATGTGGTTATTATTTGAGCGCAGTATAACAAATAAAGCCATCATGTCTGTAGTAAATCAAAAAATTTATGTGAAAGGTTTACAATATTTAATGTCTTTCCGCCTAGCAAAGAGGTAGCAACTGTCCTGAGTTTTTAGATCAAGACAGTTGCTACCACTTTACCGAATCCATGTCTCTAACCTGCTTGCGCATCTTTAGATTCTCATCTCTAAAAATATTAAAGAATTAGCTTAGCTTATGGTAATAAGCAGAAAGGCTTAATAATGCATATTTAGCTGCCTTAACCTGTACAGCAGCACGAGTTCCTCGAAAGCGTTTCGTTGTACTGACAAATTTTAGACCATCTTTGGTTTTGACACCCCAAGCGAAACAAACAGTACCCGGCGCAATACCATCCATAGGTTCATCGCCTGTAATACCAGTAGTTGCAATAACAATATTAGCTCTACTATCTTTTAGGGCCCCTTTAGCCATTTCAAGTGCGACTGCTTCGCTGGTTAATGTATATTTCTTAATAGTTGTTTGTTTAACCCCTAAAAGCCTCTTTTTTGCTTGCGAAGAATAAACAACAAAGCCAGCTTCAAGGCAGCTACCACATCCTTCAATTTTCCCTAATAAAGCAAGGATTTGGCCTGCCGTACATGATTCTGCAGTTATCAGAGTAAGATCTTTTTCTTTGAGAAAATCAACAACTTCTTTTATAGTTTTCATAAAATCTGATCCTAACTTAAAAAGCTAAGAATTATTTAATCCTTAAACTATATTAAGTATTTCACTAAAATTTTCATTTAGCGCTCATCTAAATGAAAGAGTAATTAATCAAGTTTAGCTAATCTTCTATGAATTGCTGTGGCAGCTATTGCTGCTTGACTTTCGGCAACACAAATCTGATATAAATCAGAAACCAAGTCACCTATAGCAAATAGTCCTTTAACGGAGGTTTCATAATTACGATTAACTACTAAAGTACCTTTTTTTTCTTTTGCATTTAGCATACTAGCTAGCTCTGTATGCTTAATACAACCAAGAGCTGAGTAAAGACAGTCATAATGCTCTTTCTTCCCATCCGCAAAATAAAGTGTTGCGCCTGTATTTAGAGTAAGTTCAATTTTAACTAGCGGCAATGGATTGATAATTAAATTAGCCTCTTTAAGAGCTTTAATTTCCTTTCTACTCCATTTCGGCACTCGGCCTAAAGTAAGTAAAGTAATATAAGGTGTATAGTGGCGCAGAAAGCGAGCCTCTCCTAATCCTGCTTTTCCCTCGCCAATGACAGCAACTTTCTGGTTAATCACTTCATAGGCGTCACATATAGGGCAATGTCTAATTAATCCCTGCTGTATTGCATTGTTAATAAAAGGTAATTGCGGCTCTATATCCTTAACCCCCGTTGCAAGTATGACATAGCTACTAAAAATTTCATGATTGACGCTCTTTGCTATAAAGCCACCTTCTGCTTGTTTTATGGACTCGATTTTCTCTCTTATTACTGAAACGTTATAAACTTGTAATTGCTGTTTTAAGCGTTCTAATAGATCCTTGCCAGAAATACCTTTGACGAAGCCCGGATAATTATGAGAGGTAGGGATTAAGGAAGCCCTGCTATAGTTAAAATCAAAAATAGCAATGTTTCGACAAAAACGGGCTAGATAAATAGCAGCTGTTAATCCGGCAGGGCCAGCGCCAACTATTAAACAATCCCTTATCCTTAATCTATTTTCCATTATTTAAATCCTATTAATTAGAATTTATAGTGCTCTTAATAAGCGTAGACTAAAGAAATTGAAAATATACTAAAGTAATGCTTGCTAGCAACATTAAGACAAAAGTAATGAAACCTAATAGATTTGAAAGCCACTTATTTACAAACTGACCCATTATCTTCTTATTATTAGCCATATGAAGAACAATTAAGATAGGTGCAGTAATTCCATAAAACATAGCTGTATAAATTAAGGCATCAATTGCAGATATATCTATAAAATTAATACTTAACCCTAACAGTAATGAAATGAAAATAGCACCATAAAAAGCTTTAGCTTGATGATATTTTTTATCTAAGCTACCTTGTCAATTAAACGTTGCAGAAAGCGAATAAGAAAGACAACCTGTTAACACAGGAATTGCCAAAAACCCAGTGCCAATAACACCTAAAGCAAATAACAGATACGCAAATCTTCCAGCAAGCGGTTCTAATGCTTTAGCAGCTTGTTCTACGGTATCTATATGATGAATACCAGCATTAAACAACGTTGCCCCGGTAGTTAATATGATAAAGTACATAATCAAGTTTGAAAATAACATGCCGATGTGGATATCAAACTTAACTTCATTAATCATGCGTATATTAACAACAATTTTTTTAAGATGTTTTTTATCCTCAGCAACCATAGTTGCTTGCCAGAAGAATAAATAAGGCGAGATTGTTGTACCTAAAATAGCAACTAAAATACTAATAAATTCCTTATTGAAATGGATTTTAGGAATAAAGGTGGATTTAAGTACATGAAGCAAATTAGGTTTAACTAAGAACGGGATAATTAAATAAAGTAGAAGCGTTAAACATAAATATTTTAAGACGGCAGCAATTTTTCGATAGGGCAAAAAAACAATCGCTACTGTTAAAATAAGAGTAAATAGAATAGAGAAAATATAGGCTGGAACTTGCGGAAAGAGTAAATGCGTCACTGCGCCCATGCCAGCAATATCTGCCCCAATATTTAAAATAATTCCAGGAATGCAAAAGAACAAGACAATATATAAAATGGTTAATGAATAATGTTTTCGAATATTACTCACTAACCCTTCGCCAGTAACAAAACCAATACGTGCACACATTTCTTGAATTGCTACCATTAAAGGAAAAGTGATTAGAGCAGTCCTAAGCGTTGCAAAACCAAATTTGGCACCTGCCTGGGAATAAGTCGCTATTCCCGATGGATCATCATCGCTAGCGCCTGTAATAAGCCCTGGCCCTAGTAGTCTTAATGCTTAGCTGCCGCCACTTAGCCGCAGGCTCCAGTAACCTAGCTCGAACCTGGATTTTGCGAACAAGTCGCGGAACGTAGGCGAGAGCTTAAATGGCTTTTAATTTTTTTATTAGACCTCTTTCCAAACTTTTAGTGATGAGGCAATTAGCTTCTTAAAACATCTAAGTTTAATGATTGTTTAATCTTCCTAACCTCTTGCCACGGGTCAGTTTTTAATTCTTGCAAGCGCTTAGGCAAAGTACGTATTGTATAAAAGGTATCATTAAAGTTATCTGTTAATTCATCCCAATCAAGCGGTGTTGCAACTGGCGCATGTAAGCGAGCTCGGGTTGAATAAGCACTAATAGCTGTGGCACTACGCTGATTACGTAAATAATCAATAAATATTTTTCCTTTACGCTTGGTTTTAGACATTTTACTAACATAGGCTTCTGGTTTTAACTTTTCTAAAAATTGCACAAAAATCTCAGTAAATTGTTTTACATCTTCCCAATCATATTCAGGCAAAATTGGCACAACAACATGTAGACCTTTACCACCTGTTGTTTTAACAAAGCAGGTTAATTGAATTTGCTCTAAATATTTTTTTATTTCAAAAGCAGCTTGTACCACTTCTTGCCAGAGTACATCTGGAGCAGGATCAAGATCAATGGTTATAGTATCGGGGTATTCAAGGCTCTTTATTTGACTTCCCCAAGGATGAATTTCTAAAACGCCCATTTGAATTAAGTTTAATAATCCTTTTTTATCTTTTAAGTAAAGATATTGCTCAACCTCGGTTTTGCCTTGCACTGCTAAAGAGTAAAGTGATGGAGAGTTATTAGCATAAAGATGTTTTTGATAAAAACATTTTGAATACTTCTCAGGGCATCTTACCAAAGTTAATAAGCGATTTTTTATGTAAGGCAAAATATATTCACTTATTTCATCATAATAACTATATAGTTCCCCTTTAGTAATTTTATCTTCTGAGTAAATAACTTTATCAGCGTGAGTTAAACCAGCCGAAGTCTGCTTTTTCTTTGATCTCTTTTCCGCACTTATAGTTGCTTGCCTAACCTTTTTAATAGGTGTTTCAACTTCTTTGCTTACGAAACGAGCATCTTTATCGTAACGCAAACCTTGAAAACTAGGATGGCGCAAGCGTTCATCATTAGTCCACTCCGTGAATTCAACTTCTGCAACTAAAATAGGGTTTACCCATAGTGCTTTAGAAGCATCAGGAGGACGCGAGTTAAAAGGATTTTTTGTTGTGCGATTTTTTTCTAATTCTTTAAAAACGGACTTTAATGATGCTTGGGTAAAGCCTGTGCCTACGTTACCACAGTAATGTAATTGGCCTTGTTTGTCGTAAAATCCTACCAGTAATGAACCAAAATAATGGCGAGCTCCTTTAGGTAAAGTATAACCGCCAATAACAAACTCTTGCCGTTTAATACATTTAACTTTTACCCAATCTTCTGTCCGCTTTTCTAAATAAGTTGAGTTAACTTTTTTTGAAACGATGCCTTCTAAAGCTAGCGCGCAGGATTGCTTTAATACTTCTTCACCTTGATCAATAATATGTTCACTAAAACGCAGAACTTCTTTATTACTCGATTCAAGGACTTTAGCTAACATCGTTTTTCTTTTTAAAAGAGGCTGCTCTCTTAAATCAGATTTTTCAGCATAGATTAAATCAAAGATATAGTAAATAAAGGGTATTTTTTTATTGGCTTTAACTGAATTTTGTAATAATTGAAAATTAGATTTATGTTGTTCATCAAGTACTACAATTTCGCCATCAAAGATTGCTCGTTTTACAGGTAATTTCTTAAGCTCAGCAACAATATTAGGAAAATTACTTGTCCAATCCTTATTATTACGCGACATCAGTCGAATTGTACTACCATCTTTAAAGGCTATAATCCGATAGCCGTCCAATTTAATTTCATGAAGCCAATCAGAGCCTTCTGGTATTTCATCAACTAAAGTCGCAAGCTCAGGTGAAATTGTATCTGGAAAAATTGATTTAGCTTTATTTTCTGATAATGCAGAAGCTAATTGTTTAGCAATGTCTGACTTTTTAATTTTTGGGGCTTTCTTTAGACCCTGTTTATCCCAGCTATGCGTATAATTTTCAGTAATTTCTTCTAAGTTCTGACCTGTTAAAACACTATTTGGTTTTTCTTCAGTAATATTATATTCAGCTAATGGTTTTGCTTCTTTATCTTTATATTTTATTAAAAACCAAACTTTTTTATCTTTATAAGATTTAATTAAATCCCAGCGCCCCTTTAATTTTTCAGCATTTAGTTCAAAGCGCAAATGTCCTTTTTCATAAGCTGCTACCGGATCATCATCTAAAGAGCGCCATTTACCTTTATCCCAGAGCATGACGGTTCCACCACCATATTCGCCTTCCGGAATAATCCCTTCAAAAGAACCATATTCAACTGGATGATCTTCAACCTGCATTGCTAATCTTTTTACGGTAGGATCAAGACAAGGTCCTTTAGGTACAGCCCAGCTTTTAAGTACGCCATCTAACTCTAAGCGAAAATCGTAGTGCAGGTGGCTAGCCGCATGCTTTTGAATAATAAAAAGATTTTTATGAGTATGCTGGACTTTGCCCTTAGGCTCTGGCGTTTTATGAAAATCTCTTTTTTCATGATAAGTTTTCAAATTCATAAGCGTATCCTTATGCTTACTAAGCCTCTATTGGACAGAAAAGAACAAACAATCTTACTTTAAGATAGGGGTTTTATACTAATAATACACTATAGAATCTTAAGGTTAGTTTATGCTTTGTTGGGCTAACCATAGCGTAGCCCAACCTACCTTTGCTGTTGTACTTCAAACGGAAATGATAGAAAAAATTAAAAGCAACAAATTATTTAGCTAATAGCGGTTTTAAAAATTGGCCAGTGTAAGAACCTTTACACTCAGCGACCGCTTCTGGTGTTCCCGTTGCAATAATCTGCCCACCTTTGCTACCACCTTCGGGTCCTAAATCAATAATCCAATCTGCCGTTTTAATAACGTCTAAGTTATGTTCAATGATAATAATCGTATTTCCATGCTCTCGCAGTCGAAATAAAACAGCTAATAGCTGCTTTGTGTCATGAAAATGTAAACCTGTAGTCGGTTCATCAAGGATATAAAGCGTCTTGCCTGTATCTCGCTTAGATAATTCACGAGCCAACTTAATTCGTTGCGCTTCACCACCTGATAACGTCGTCGCACTCTGACCGATGTGAATATAAGACAAACCTACATCAATTAGCGTTTGGCATTTTCTTGCTATGACTGGAATTGCGTCAAAAAATTCTCGTGCCTCTTCAACAGTCATTTCTAACACTTCATGAATATTTTTACCCTTATATTCAATTTCTAGTGTTTCACGATTATATCGTTTTCCTTTACAGACATCACAAGCCACATAAATATCGGGCAGAAAATGCATTTCAACTTTAATTAATCCATCACCTTGACAGGCTTCGCAGCGTCCACCCTTAACATTAAAACTAAAACGGCCAGGCTGATAACCACGCGCCCGTGCTTCTGGTGTATTGGAAAATAACTCACGAATAGGCGTAAATACACCTGTGTAAGTGGCAGGGTTAGAACGTGGGGTGCGACCAATAGGACTTTGATCGATATCAATTACCTTGTCACATAATTCTAAGCCTTGAATACTTTCCAAAGTCCCATTACATAATAAATTAGCTCGATTCAGTTTATTCGCTGCAATAGGATATAAAGTATCGTTAATTAAGCTTGATTTACCGGAACCAGAAACACCTGTAATACAGGTTACTAAACCAAGTGGAATACTTACTTTAATATTATTTAAATTATTGCAATTAACACCTGATAGGTGCAGCATACGAGATTCATCTATTACTCTTCGCTGCTCAGGAATTGTAATACTTTCAACGCCAGATAAATATTTTCCAGTTAGAGAGGCTGGATTTTTCATAATTTCTGTTGGATTTCCAGAAGCAACAATTTCACCACCATGCACTCCGGCACCTGGACCTACATCAAGCACATAATCTGCAGCACGAATTGCATCTTCATCATGCTCAACAACGATGATTGTATTACCTAGATTACGTAAATGCATTAATGTTTTTAGTAGCCTATCATTGTCTCGCTGATGTAACCCAATGGAAGGCTCGTCTAAGATATACATTACCCCTACAAGTCCTGAGCCAATTTGACTAGCTAGACGAATACGCTGCGCTTCACCACCAGAAAGCGTTTCAGCACTGCGAGAAAGGGAGAGATAATCAAGGCCTACGTTAACTAAAAACCCAAGTCGCTCAACAATTTCTTTATTGATTTTATCAGCAATTTCACCACGGTAACCGGTTAAATGAAGGTTCTTAAAAAATTCATAAGCTTTATCAATCGAGTACGCACAAAGCTCGGGTAAATTTTTATCATCAATAAAAACGTGTCTCGCTTCTTCACGCAAACGAGTGCCAAAACAAACTGGACAAGGTCGCGAGGAAAGATACTTAGCTAATTCTTCTCGCGTTGCTAATGACTCTGACTCATGATAGCGGCGTTGCATGTTAGGAATAATACCTTCAAAGGCATGTCTTCTAAGGAAATAACCACCACGAGGTCGCTGGTAGCGAAATTCAATTTCTTCTTTACCGCTACCATGCAGAACAACATTTTGTATTTTTTCTGGTAAATCACAAAAAGCTGTATCAAGATCAAAGCGATAATGCTGCGCTAAGGACTCTAATAAAGAATAATAATAGGTCGTTTTTCTATCCCAACCCCGCACAGCGCCGGATGCTAAACTGGCTGTTTCATCATGTATTACACGATTGGGGTCAAAAAATTGATTAACACCTAAGCCATCACAGGTCGAGCATGCGCCTAAAGGATTATTAAACGAGAATAGTCTTGGCTCTAATTCACTTAAACTATAACCACATTCAGAGCAGGCAAATTTTGATGAGAAGACAAGATCAGCAAAGCTGTTATCTAATGAAACAACCAGTGCTATGCCTTCGGCTAAGTTAAGCGCATTCTCAAACGATTCGCTAAGGCGTTGTTTAATATCCGGGCGAATTTTAAAACGGTCAACCACGACTTCGATAGTATGCTTCTGACGTAAAGACAACTTCGGTGGATCGTCCAATTCATAAATCTCGCCATCAATCCTCGCTCGAATATAACCTTGTGCTTGTAGCTGCTGTAATAACTGTAAATGCTCACCTTTTCGCTCCCGAACCACAGGGGCTAAAATCATCGCTTTACTATCTGCTGGTAATGCTAAGACCTGATCAACCATCTGACTTACAGTCTGAGCATGTAAGCTAAGTTGATGAATGGGGCAGCGAGGCTCACCTACCCGTGCAAAGAGTAAACGTAGATAATCATAAATCTCTGTAATAGTCCCTACGGTTGAGCGCGGATTATGAGACGTTGCCTTTTGCTCGATAGAAATTGCAGGGGATAAACCTTCAATAGCATCTACGTCAGGTTTTTCCATGACTGATAAAAATTGACGTGCATAGGCAGAGAGCGATTCAACATAACGCCGCTGTCCCTCTGCATATAAGGTATCAAAAGCAAGTGATGATTTACCTGACCCAGATAGACCAGTTATAACTGTTAATTGATTGCGCGGTATTTTAACGTCAACATTCTTTAAATTATGTGTTCTTGCGCCTCGAATACTTATTGACTGCATAAGACTAGCCATCTTGCTATAAAAAATTACAAATTATATACCTGTTATTAAGCATTTTGCGAGTTTATATCTTCATTTAGTCAATAAGGATAAATATTAACCTTCAGCAATTGCTATACTACTGATGTTAAGTGTTTAATAGGGAAATTTAAATGCCTAAGTATATTTACAAATTTATTTTATTGCTTACTCTTCTACCAATGCTATCCTTTGCTGATAATGCCAACGTTTTAGCCTGGACCAAACAAACTCTTTTAAACACATTATCTCTTAACTATAAAACAATGGATAATCAGTTAAATTCAGTAAAATCACATTATACGCCAGAGGCTTGGCAGAATTTAAATAGTTTTCTGGGCGATAAGATTAATACAATCAGAGATAATCAACTTACTCTTCATCCCAGTGCAGTTAATACAAAACAATTTATAGCTCAGCAAGGTTTTGAAAATGTCGTTTTTTGGCGGGTGAACCAAGGTTTTAATATTCCTGAGCTAAAAACAACTATTTATTTTTCTGTGGTTGTTATTCCTGCTAAAAATCCACCTTATTTAATTCAAAGTCTTAATGTTACTAAATTAGATGATTAGCTTTATTTAAAAAACTGCATGTATTGCTAATTTTAAAAATTTATTAAACAATTCTTACTGATATAAAATTTGGTATTGAGAATACAAAAGAATAAGCCACTAGGTACTGTTAAACGCTTTTTGAGAGACGTTGATAAAGTAATTTTAATGAGGATTGTTTTATTCTTTATTTCTTATCCTAGTAGTACTCTATAGGAAAGCCTGTTATTTAATTTTGACCTCAAACTTTCTCGTTTGCCATTTTAAAATATTAATGAATCATTTTAGTATAGGGATATCTATGAAAAAAAATTACCCTTGGTTAATTATATCAGCTAGCCTAATAACTGGAAGTGTCACTGCAGGAACCATGGGCCCTGTCTTGCAACCTTCTCCTTGGCGCTGGATAGGTACATTAAGTGTAGGTCCTGTTTGGAACGATGATGTAAGTGCGCAAACTTTTTACTTAACCCCTGAAATTATAAAAACCTATACGGCAAATAAAACCAATTCCACGTTAGTTAATGGGGAAGTTTTTCTTGGTATCCAACACGCCTGGTCGCCAAGCTTCTATAGTCAATGGGGCTTAGCTGTGGCAGCAACTAACAATGTAAAATTGTCAGGTCATATTTGGGATGATGCCGACCCGCAATTTAATAATTTCACCTATCGCTATAAAATTCAACATACTTACGTGGGGTTTAAAGGCAAGTTCTTAGCTGATATGGGTTATTGGTTGATACCTTGGATCAGTGGGAGTCTAGGCGCAGGTTTTAACTACGCACACGATTTTAACAATACGCCTTTGATTTTTGAAGCACTGCCTAATTCCAATTTCACTTCTCATACGGAAACGACTTTTTCCTACACGGTAGGCGCTGGTGTACAAATGACCTTAAATCCTAATTGGCAAATCGGCGTGGGCTATGAGTTTGCTGACTGGGGTAAAAGCCATTTAGGACGCGCTACCGGACAAACTAACCATTGGGGCTTAGAGCAAAATCACCTCTACACAAACGGTGTTTTATTCAATCTTACTTATTTAGCCTAAAAAAGACACGCTAATAAAAGGGCATTATAATGAAAAAGGATTTAATGAAGAGACTAATTATTAGTAGCTGGTTGTTGTTGGCTATGGCCTTTGTTCAGGCAGGAACGCCTTTATGGACGTTCACGCCTCTAACACCAACTAAAATCACAGTTCCGGTGTCGAGTACTGCTACTGTGCAATATCAAGTGACTAATCAATCAAAACGCGTTCATACGCTGGTCATGACGCCTATTCCAGGCATTACCCAAGTCACTACAGCGGGTCATTGTCCTCTTGTCTTCGTGTTAGGCTATCAACAGTCCTGTCTTTTAACGCTATTTATCGAAAGCAGTAGTTTAAGCGGCAATGTTATTGGCGGCCCGGTGGTGTGCGATCAGGCCAATCCCCTACAGTGTTATCGGCCGAGTCAGGCTAATAGCTTAAAAATTACGAAAGGCCGAGCGGTGTCTTTCACGGTAGGTGGTCGAACTTTCGGCCTTTTAGGCACATTAGTATTAGTGAATAATGGTAGTGAAGCATTAACGTTGAATGCAGATGGAACCTTTACCTTTCCAACTGCCTTGCCACCTGGCAGTACTTATTCGATTACCGTTCAAAACCAGCCTGCTACCCAAACGTGTACCGTTAGTAATGGCAGTGGCACAATAGCCAATGCCAATATACGCAATATCAGAGTCAATTGTTCAACGAATGCCCGCACGATAAGCGGTACTGTGACAGGACTTGCACCCTCTGAATCAGTAGTGCTGCAAAATAATGGTGGCAATAACTTAACAGTTAACAGCAATGGTACTTTTACGTTTTCTGCACCCGTGGCACAAGGCGCACCTTATAATGTCACTATTTTAACCCAACCCACTACGCAAACATGTACGGTAACCAATGGCAGTGGTACAGCAGGTGCTACAAACATTAACAATGTTCAAGTCACCTGCGCAACTAATGCTTATACGGTGGGTGGAAACGTCTCAGGTTTAACAGGCACCGTGGTTCTACAAAATAATGGAACTGATAATCTAACACTCACAAGCGATGGGTCGTTTACCTTTCCCACGCCTGTAGCCCAAGGAGCAACTTATCAAGTCACAATCTTAACCCAACCGGCTAGTCAAAACTGTACCGTTAGCAATGGCAGCGGTATTATGGGTGGTGCTAATGTCACTAATGTGGCGGTAAATTGTGCTGATAATACGACTAATTTAACTATTAGTACAAGTAATTTGGTTTTGAGTGTAACAGGATTGATTGAATATGGTATGCCAGGAAACCCTAATTCTGGGGTCGCACGAACCATTACTATTACTAACACAGGCAGTTTGCCAGCATTTAATTTAGTTGTTTCTTCGGCAGACTTGCCTACTGGCACCACCAGTAGCTCAGATTGTCCGACCACATTAGCTGCCGGTGCTAGTTGTACCATTACCGTTACCCCAGGCAATACAGCGAGTTCCGACGGTACTAATCCATGCTCTACTGGAACCCAGGCTTCCCCAAGTTTTATTCAAGTATTTGGTAGTAATACAAATCAGGTTGGCGCCAGTGTCTATGTATTAAGCTATGGTTGTTTTTATCAGGGTGGCTATGTGTATGCTCTTAATGATCTTACGCCAGCCAATACAAGTATAGGTGGAAAATTAGCAGCACTCAGCGATCAATTCCCACTTCCTCAGGTGTTCTGGAGCACCGATAATAGTAGTCCGCCTAACGTAGCCTATGATCGTATTTTTGGTATTTCAGAAACCTCAACCACGGCTTCGCCTAATCCTAGTAGTGGTCAAGTAACTGGACAAATAGCCTGTGATGGCGCTATTGATGGCGCTTGTAATACGAATAACATTTATGTCTATTATCAAACTGCCGCCACCGGTGCGCCAATCAATCTATCTACTTACGCCGCTGGAATTTGTAAACAAAATATCAATGGACTTAACGATTGGTATTTACCTGCCATTTGTGAGCTTGGCTATGAGGGTACTAGCAGTGCTAGTATTGCCATTAACTGCGGTACAATGTCTGAACCTTCTTTACAAAATATACAATCCAGTCTTATAGACTTCGGCAATCTTATTTCGCTCACAGGTACCTATTGGAGTTCAACTGAGCTCGCAAGCGATCCAGTGAACGGTGCTTGGCTCCAAGTTCTCTCTCCTTTAAACTCAGGACAGATCCCAAGCGATAAAGGACAGCTCACAGGAGTGCTTTGTACTCGAATTTTTTAGGCACTTAGCTTTTTTCTCTTGCAAGGCCACTTTAAGTGGCCTTAGTTTAAACACCTAAGAAAAGGGCACTAAGATTATTAGTTTTAGAAAAACTATTATAAAAATGATACAATCTCAACCTATTTGCTTTGAGTTATCACTATGCGCATCTTCACTAATATAATTCTTACTCTATTTCTCTTAATAGCTACGTTTAATGTAAGTTATGCCGAAAATAAACTACAAGAAATCGAACAAACTATTAGCGACTCAGTGATAACCACGAAAATCACTGCAAAATTCACTAAAGATAAAGATTTAAATCCGCTTAAAATTTCTGTATCAACAGAAGATGGCGTGGTTACTTTAAAAGGGTATGTTAAAAACAATGAAGCGTTTATCAAAGCATTACGATTAGTCAATACAACCAAGGGGGTCAAATCCATTGACGTAGAAGATTTAGTCATTAAGCAAGTTAATACGGCCTTAACCGACACTTATATTACAGCTAAAGTTGAAGCAGCCGTTCTTAAAGCAAAAGTATTAGATGATGATTCTATTCCTTTGGTAGGTATTAACGCTAGGACTATAAATGGCGTGGTTACCTTAAGCGGACAAGTGAAGGATAGGAAATCGATTGTAGCGATCATTAAACGTGCCACTGCGGTTCGCGGTGTTAAAAAAGTTATTTCGCATTTAGAAGTCGGTAAAGAATCATCATAACATTTAATTATTAGTCTTCTTCAAAAGGATATTGTTTCATGACTACCTTAACTCGCTTTAAGTTTTTTCTTTGGTATTTCGGGCGCTTTCAAGTGCCCTTAATTGGTTATTTAAAACCTAAGATTATTGAAATTAATGATAGAAATCTAATTATTCAATTACCTTTAAGGCGACGTAGTAAAAATCATTTAAATTCCATGTATTTTGGTGCTCTTGCTGTTGGTGCTGATTTAGCAGGTGGATTATATGGCTTTTACTATGCTAACCAAATGAAGAAAAAAATATCCCTTGTATTTAAGTCATTTCAAGCTCAATTTATCAAGCGGCCAGAATCAGCTGTTTATTTTGTTTGTCAGATGGGTAATAGTGTTAGAGAAATGCTTATAGAATCAGAACAAACTAAAGAGCGAATTAATAAAATTATTGAAGTCCAAGCTTATACACATTATCTTAATGCCGCTGAACTAGTAGCAACTTTTAAGCTTGAATTATCAATAAAAGTACTTAAAGTGTAAAATTATCTCTTGACAATCTAGCCATATGACAAAGTTAAAAACATTCTATAACTTACCTATGTTTGCTTTTATTTTCTTAGTTATAATCACTTATATCTTGCTTTTTTATTTCCTATCTAAGCTAGATTTAAGGTTAGATTTTGTCTCTTTCTATGCTTCAGCGCTCGCTTATAATAATCACTCTAATCCTTATACTGCTTTAAGTGCCACTTTTTTATCCACTAATGAAAAACTACCTATTAATTTAAACCCTCCCTTTTTCATGGAATTTATTAGGCCATTGGCACTTCTTAATTATAAAGACGCAGTTATACTTTGGTCAGTAAGCATATTCATATTAGGATTAATAGGTGCCTACTTTTCCTTTAAGCTAACGCTTAAGCCTGTTTTTTTTCGAAAACATTGGTTTTATTGTTTAATGATGTACCTCGCATTTTATCCAACAATAATGTCTATTAATCTCGCACAAATAGGTGGTCTCCTATTATTTTTTATAATTATTGGATATTTTTTTTACCGCAAAAACAATAATTTTTATGCCGGTATTTTATGGGGGATTATTATCTCACTTAAACTATTTCCTGCTTTATTATTTATTTTTGCCTGGAAAGAGAAGCGCTATCAAGTTGTAGTTATCATGATTATAACCTGTCTTATTGCCCATTTAATTCCTATTTTTACCTATGGAATCAATATATATTCTCTTTATTTTTCTTTATTACGACGAGTACTTTGGTATAGTGATTCTTGGAATGCCTCTATCTATGGTTTTTTATTTCGCTTTCTAGTAGACCCCTATAGTAGAAATCCGGATTTGTGGCTAGTTCAGTTAATTTATTATATTACTTTTATTAGCGGCTTAATTTGGTATATTAAAAGGCTTAATTATCTAGATTTAGATAGAAATAATCACCGCTCATTTTGCTTAACTTTAGTTGTCATGCTAGTTTTAAGCCCTCTAGGTTGGCTTTATTATTTTCCTCTTTTGATAATGCCGCTTGTTGATTTATATGAATCTAGCGAGCAAGGACCTCCTATTACGCTTGATATGAGTCTATGGATAATTAGTTTTCTTTTTGTTAATTTTCCTATAGGTTATCTTGCTGCTCATCAAATGCCCCCTGATATCTTCTATAAGTTAACCTGCTTTTCTGTTTATTTTTATGGCTTATTGATAATGGCCTATCTTTTGAGCAAGCCCAAAGTTAGGCATGTAGCGTCTAATTTAGAGTCCAATATTATGGGAAAGAATTATTTACTATTTCCTGCTATGCTTATCTTATCTTTTGGATTATTTATTCCATTACTAGTTTTTGTTACACATTTACCTTAAATATGCTTCTTAAGATAAATTTCTGCGATAAAAATAATGAGCTTTTAAAAAGCCATAATTTGACAAGAATAAATCTTAAGATTAACGTTAATAAAATGAGTAAGGGAATTGTTTAAAGCAGCTATGATTGATTTAACAATTTATACCCAACCTGATGACGAAACATGCGGTCCTACAAGCTTACATGCAATTTATAGTTATTATAATTTAGATCTCTCCTTAGATCAGATAATTAGTACCGTTGAACGCGCCATTTCAGGAGGCACTTTAGCATCCATGCTAGGAAAGCATGCTTTGCTACAAGGATTTAGTGCGATTTTATACGTTAATAACCTTAATGTTTTTGATCCAACATGGTTTGAAAACAATGGGATGAGCTGTCCTGAGCTATTGGCACGGAAAATTAAAACTCAGATGAAATATAAAAGAACAAAACGCTTTCTGCAAGCTAGTCATTCCTATTTAGATTATATGGCTTTAGGAGGCGAAATACGCTTTAAAACCTTAAATATTCAACTACTAAAAGAATACTTTAACCAACAAATTCCCATCTTAACAGGCTTAAGTGCAACCTATTTATATCGAAGTGCACGAGAAATTTATAACAAAGCAGGCCAGGGACTATATGATGATATTCGCGGAAAACCTTCTGGGCACTTTGTTGTTCTATGCGGCTATGATGAATCACAAAAATTAATTATTGTTGCCGATCCCCATCGAGAAAATCCCCTGTCACAAGATAATTATTATAAAGTAAATAGTAATCGATTAATTAATGCCATCATGTTAGGTGTTTTAACTTATGATGCTAACTTACTAATCATACAACCTAAGGAGGCGCTGGATGCAAACTATAGTCGTAACTGATGAACCTCCCAGTTGGGAATTTTTAAGCCACTTGGCGCCAATTGTTCACGCCAGAGATTACCTGTCTAAAGAAGAATATACCCAAACTAAAGCTATACGTGTAATTAATCTTTGCCAATCTTATCACCATCAAAGCATTGGCTACTATGTTTCGCTTTTAGCACATGCACGCGACCATAAAGCAATTCCATCGGTAGATAGTATTCAGGATGTACTAAGTACTAGTTTATCTAAGTTAATTTCCCAAGAAATTGACGATGAAATAGAACATAGCTTACATGATATTAAAACGGATGAGTTCGTATTTAGCCTTTATTTTGGGCAAAATATGGCTAAACGCCATGCTTTACTGGCCAAAAAACTACATGGTCTTTTCCCTCTTCCTTTACTTCGTTTTACCCTTGAACGAAAGAAACAATGGCGAATTAAGAATTTACAAGCCTTATCAATTGCAGATATACCTCCTCATCATATGTCTTTTTTAAAGGAAGCAGCAGATAGTTATTTATCTAAAAAACGTTTTCACCAATGGCGTAAAAAACAACGTTATCATGATTTAGCTATTTTAATTGATCCTACTGAACTCAATGCCCCTTCGAATAAAAAAGCATTAGAATTTTTTGCCCATACGGGTGAGGAAATGGGTTTAAATGTCGACTTTATAGAAAAAAGCGATAGTAAGTCGATTGCGGAGTATGATGCCTTATTTATCCGAGCTACTACCGCAGTCAACCATTATACTTATCGTATGGCGCGTTATGCTCATCAACAAAATATGGTGGTTATTGATGACCCGCAATCTATTGTTAAATGCAGTAATAAGGTGTATTTAGCGGAATTAATGCGTAGCCATCAAATTTTAACGCCAGAAACACTTTTTTTAAGTAAATATGATAAAGATGTTCCTGAAATTAATTTTCCTTGTGTATTAAAAAAACCAGATGGGGCTTTTTCACATGGGGTAATTAAAATTGAAGATAGTAAATCACTGCAAAAATCTCTATCCCAATTTTTTAAAACCTCTGATCTCGTCTTAATTCAGCCCTTTATTCCTACCGAATTTGATTGGCGTATTGGCATATTAGATAACCGACCTATATTTGCTTGTCGCTACTATATGGCTAAGAACCATTGGCAAATTTATAATTGGGAAGAAGCTACGCAGGAAACACGGGAAGGTAAAATTGAATCCTTTCCTATCCACGAAGTACCCGAAGCTATTATTAAGACCGCTTTAAAAGTAACGCGCTTAATTGGTGATGGTTTATATGGCGTCGATATGAAAAGTTATAATGGCAAACATTATGTCATTGAAGTGAATGATAATCCCAATATTGACTATGGATGGGAAGATAAAATACTGGGCGAAGCCCTTTATCAGCAAATTATGAATGTTTTTCTTCAACGAATTCGCAGGAAGCATGGTTATGTCTAATTATTCTATTTTTTCTGTCATTGGTATTGAAATTGAATATATGTTAGTTGACAAAACCTCGCTAAATATTCAGCCAAAAAGTGATCTTATTTTGCAAGAACTTGCTGGTGAAATAGTCAATGAAGTAGGCTTAGGCGAAATTGCGGTTAGTAATGAATTGGTTTTACATGTTCTTGAATTAAAAAATAATGGCCCTCGCCCTATATCTGAACCGCTAGAGACTTATTTTCAAAAGACAGTTGAAAAGCTAAGCAAACTATTAGACAAATACAATCTTCAGTTGCTGCCTACAGGTGCCCATCCATGGATGAATCCTTTTAAAGAAACTAAACGCTGGCCACATGATAAAAAAGAACTTTATCAACAATTCGATAATATCTTTAATTGCGAAGGCCATGGCTGGTCAAATTTACAAAGTATGCATCTTAACTTACCTTTTGCTAATGATGCCGAATTTAATCAGCTACATAATGCAATTCGTATACTATTACCCTTATTACCTGCCTTAGCAGCAAGCTCGCCTTTCCTTGAAGGTGGCATAACTAATATTTTAGATACAAGACTGGATTTTTACGGTAAAAATCAACTTAAAATTCCTGCGATAAGTGGCAGTATTATTCCAGAGTTTATAAGTTCGGAAGCAGATTACCAGCGAAAAGTGTTACAGCCAATGTATAAAGCTATTAGCCCTTTTGATCCTGAAGGGATTCTCCAATATGAGTGGCTAAACTCCCGGGCGGCAATTCCCAAATTTAATTATAAAGCGATTGAAATTCGTATCTTAGATACTCAGGAATGTGTTAAAGCTGATATTGCTATTGCCAAGGCAATTTTTTATATAGTTAAAAACTGGATTGAAAACTCAAATTATTTTTTAGAAAATCCTTACCCTACACAACAATTAAGAGCCCTTTTTGACCAAACCAAAGTGAATGGTTTGGCAGTACCGATCAATGATCAAGAACTAGTAAAACAATGGCAGTTAAAACGTCCTGTTAAAAATTGCAATGAAGCATGGTCTCAACTTATTGAACAAGTTAGCCATCATTTAGATGATACAAGTCAACGTGTCTTAGAGTATATTTTAAGTCAAGGGAATTTAAGTGAGCGTTTATTAAAGGCTAGCGGTCCAAATGTTGATAAGAATATTTTATCAAGTATTTATCGCCAGCTTGGCCATTGTTTGTTAACAAATCAACAATTTAATCCAACGTGAAACAAATAAAAGTTATTTTAAGCTGCGAACATGCAGTCAATACGATACCATCAGCGTTCAAGCATTATTTTAGAAATCATCAACTACTATTAAATACCCATAGAGGACTAGATATTGGCGCTTTAGCTATCGCTAAACACTTAAGTCAAGTATTTAACTATCCTTTAGTCTCGGCTACCGTAAGTCGCTTATTGATTGACTGTAATCGTAGCCTTAAACATAAAACCTGTTTTTCTGAGATATCACAACAATTTTCACCTCAGGAAAAAGAGTATTTAGTACAAAATTATTACTTACCTTTTCGGCAAGCAGCTGAAAAGATCATCCAAGATGCCATTGTTGAAGGGTATCAAGTCTGGCATTTATCTATTCACAGTTTTACACCAAGTTTAAGTGGCGTAACTAGAACGACTGATATCGGGTTTCTTTATGATCCAAAGCGGCCTACTGAGCAAAAGCTTGCTCGACTATGGCAGCAAATATTAAAACAGAATCATCAACATTTGCGAGTACGACTAAACTACCCTTATCGAGGTACCAGCGACGGCTTTACTACTAGCCTAAGAAAAAAATATGCAGCCGAAGATTATTTAGGCGTTGAATTAGAATGTAAACAAAGTTTAACTGAGAAACCACATTCATTGGCAGCGCTCAATACAAACTTAGTTGACTCTTTAACATTGCTACTTAAGGAGTTAGACATTCTAGATATTCGTATATAAATTTAATTATTAGACTTCTCTGTATTCATTTCTTTAAACCCATTGCTCGTAGAAGTGCTCTAGTTAATTCCCGAAAAGTCTGACGCACAATTTGCCGAAATAAGCTACTTTTACCAAGCGTCGTTATGATAGATAGCTCGTCTTTTTCTTGATTGTTTTTATTTATTTTACCAGGTTCTGGATGCCTTTTATTGGCTAACACTTCTGCTGCTGATTTCTCAGTTATAATCTGACTATAATAAGCTAATAATTCAGATTTCATAATAATTGAATTAGCTTCTTGATTGGTTAAAGAACCCATACGTGATTCCGGCGGGCGCATCATACAGTGCACAACAGGTGTTGGCTGGCCACGGTCATCAAGTGCGGTTACTAATGCCTCACCTATCCCTAGTGAAGTTAGTAAATTTTCAATATTATAATAATTTGAAGGTGGAAAATTCTGAGCGACTAATTTTATTGCTTGCCTATCCTTTGCTGTAAATGCCCGTAAAGAATGTTGAATTTTTAAACCGAGCTGGCTTAGTATACTGGCAGGAATGTCACTAGGTGTTTGGGTGCAAAAAATAATACCTACTCCTTTGGAGCGAATTAACTTGACAGTTGTTTCTAAAAGTTGCAATAAGGTTTGACTGGCTTGGTTAAAAATTAAATGCGCCTCATCAATAAATAACACCAATTTTGGCTTAGGTGGATCGCCTATTTCAGGTAATTTTTGATAAACATCGGTTAAAAGTTTAATCATAAATGTTGAAAATAGCTTAGGATTCTCTTGCATAGTCATTAAACGTAAAATAGAAATAATACCTTCCCCTTGCGCGTTAATGCGAAGTAAATCGTTTATTTTGAAAGCAGGCTTGGAAAAAAATTCCTTGATACCCTGCGTCTCCAAATCAATAATTTTACGTAAAATAATATTAATGGATGTACTAGCAACATTGCCAAATTGAGCTTTAAAGTCAGCTTTTCCTTCTTCTGTTTGAATAAAATTCAAAATAGCTTTGAAATCATTTAAAGTGATGAGTGGTAAATTGTTTACTTTCGCATATTCAAAAATAACAGTAATAATACTGGCTTGTGTTTCATTAAGTTCTAAAAGACGTGCGAATAAAAGTGCACCAAAATCGATTAATGTCGTACGTAGTTGAACACCTGTAAGCTTCTCACTTAAAGTAAATAACTCAACAGGATAAGCTTTTGGTATAAAGGATATATTTAATAACTGGCTAAGACTTTTTAAAAAATCATTGGGGATAGCGGGCATAGCTAATCCTGATACATCCCCCTTAATATCCATGACCAGTGAAGGAATACCTGCTTGTGATAATTGCTCACATAATACTTGCATTGTTTTTGTTTTACCTGTGCCTGTCGCACCAGCGATTAGCCCATGACGATTAAAATTTTTAAAAAGTAGATTGACTGAGGCATTAGGAACAATCTTGTTATCAATTAAAATATTACCTAAGCTGAAAGAAAAAGTTGGGCGAGCTTGATAAGGCACTGATAGTTCAGATGTTGATGACTTATTCATTTATTATTTTTAAGCAATTTACTTCAGGCTATAATATACTTTTTCTTTTGCAAAAGAAGAGATTTGTACATTAAAAGCCGAAGTTATTTCTTGTATTTAGTTCCTTTAAGTCAAACCAAGGCAGGTTCTCATTAGGGATATGTTTTAATTCATTTAATAAGAATTTGCTAAAAGGATGAGGACGATGCTCGCTATCAGAATCATTTAAAAAGTTACTAATGAGTTCAATAGCATCAGCATTATTTGTCATAGCTTGTAGTTCATCGTTTAAAGCAAGCACAGTTTGTTGATCCATTTCATTTTGAGACCAATTACCAAAAAAGCTACTAGAATACATATCTCTGTTATCCTGATATGTAACAACTGCTCTCACAACAGCATCTTTTATTGCAGTTAATATCGATTCATCAACGATAGCTTCATCCAATTCTTCTTTGGAATCATCTTTTAAAGATAAATTTATTGCCTCTTGTAATTGAGCTTCATCGTTTAATGTTTCTATAGCTTCCTTTTGCTGATAAGGTGGATCCTCGTCAACTATGGGTAGGGTATATCTGGTTAGAGAATTAGCAGGTATTTTTTTAACAGAAGGCCGATCATAATAATTAGGATCATCAAGCGATCCTGAAGAAATTGGCTCTATGGGATCATTAGAGTAACTATCCATTTTATCTTCATTGTTTCTATGTAATGGTAATTCACTTGCTTTAAATGATATAGGTCGTGGATAAATTAATGGTGTAATAGGTAAATGAAGAGTATCTAATAAATCTGCTCTTTCAGCTGCGACAAGGTCAAGCAAATAATTTAGCTTGCTTATATATAATTGTTCTCTAAGCTTACTATTTTCATTATTTGGATTAATCTTTGTCTCTCTATCAAATGCGGTTTGAGAAGCAATATACTTTAGTGATTGATAAAGATCGCTCGTTTCATCTTTAATAGTTTCTAAAGTAGCTAAATAACTGTACGGATCTGAAAATAATTCAGGATCTAATACTTCAAACAGCCTAGAGCCGCAGTAACTATAGAATATTTCTTCTTTATTTTTGAGCTTTTCATCTAATTTAGAGAATCTACTAGTCAAACTAACTTGGCTAACTAGCGAATTTCGTCGCATCATTTTCTGCCATTTTTTTAGTCTCGTTTGTTGCATTTCTGGCGTAAGTGGTAATTCCGGAAGTAAATCAAGTGGTATGGGTTTAGGAGCTACATCTTTAAAAGGATTATTCTCGCCTTTTAAGATTTCAGGAGGAACACGAACAGCATCACCATTAGCAATTAATTGGCTTACTTCAAATTGTCCTGAAGTATGAGATTGATGCCAGTTTGTCTTATAGAGCACTCCATTGTCTAAATAAAACCCATGATTTGCTTCTGCTAATGGATAAACTTCAATTTCCTGAGGTGATGGCTTAAATTCTAATTTAGCATTCGTTACCCAAGATCCCTTATTAACGGGCATCCATTTTGCCCATCTAGTATCTGCAGTAGCAATTTCTGCTAAACATGAGTTATCGGCTTGAATATTAAAGCGCACCCAAAGTTTTTGTTTATCGCACCAAAAAGGACCTAAGAACATAGCAAAAGCCAAAATAGCTAACTTAGGTCTATCATAACATATTTTTGCAAATTATTAAACAAAAAGGCCATTAAAAACCCAATATGTACTTCAATTTGTTACTGGCAATCAGGGCACAAACCATAAATATTTAAGGCATGATCAGTCATTTTAAATTTAGCTTTTTCAGCAATTAATTGTTGTCTTTGCTCAATGACCTCATCAATAAATTCTTCGACCTTGCCACATTTAACACAAACAAGATGATCATGATGTTCACCTTGAGATAATTCAAAAACTGAATAACCGCCTTCAAAATTATGGCGCGAAACTAAACCGGCTGCTTCAAATTGAGTTAAAACCCGGTATACAGTTGCTAATCCTACATCTTCTCCCATATCTAATAGTTTTTTATAAACAGCCTCAGCACTTAGATGATGATCCGTAGATTGTTCCAAAATCTGTAATACTTTTAATCTTGGTATAGTAATTTTTAAACCGGCGTCTTTTAATTGCTGACTTTCTTCCACAAATACTCCTAAAACAGTAATGATGCTTAAAGCGGGTGTTTTTTCTAAAGATAGCATGATATTATGGCGAAATTTTTAATTGTGGGCAAAAAAATGAGATTTACACCACGTATCTTACTGATTGCTTTAGTATTAACATTAACACAATGCATGTCCTATGACTTTGCTAGACGTGTCGTCCAGCAAGGAAATTTGCTACCTCAAGATAAAGTTGCACGCTTACACGTTGGCATGAGTAAAGAAGATGTAGCTATTTTAATGGGAACCAGCCTTTTAAGCCCTACTTTCAATAATGATCGTTGGGACTATGCTTATACTTGGCAACGTGGTAATAGTATAAGAGAGGTTCGTAATATTGTATTATATTTTAGACACGATAGGTTAACTCGAATTGAACATATGCCTTAAATTGTAATATTAGTTCCTCTTAGCTCGCAAACGCCGTTTTTCTTTAGGATCACTAACTAGCGGGCGATAAATTTCAATTCGATCGCCTGTTTTTAAAGGTGTTGTCCGCTCTACACGTTTCGAAAAGATACCAATAGGTAACTTTTGTATATCTGGGCAAAGAATAAATATTCCAGATTCATTAAGTGCATCTTCTACAGTCGCACCTTCAGGTAGCGTACAATGTAAATGTGTCATTACCTGCTCGTCGCTAATATAAATGACTTCAACGTCGACCATAAATAGACTCAGCACGTTCACAAAAAGCATCGACCATTTTATCAGTAACCTGCTCAAATACAGATCCTAATAAGTACGCAAACATTCTACCTGCAAATTCAAACTCTAAATCAAAACCGATTTGGCAACCTTGTGGTACTTCATCAAAGCGCCAAAAACCTTCTAAATGTTTAAACGGACCGTCAACCAAGCGTATTTCAATCATTTTATTGAGCTGTTGAAGGTTTCTAGTAGTAAATGATTTACTTATACCAGCCGCAGTGATAACTAAGGTCGCTTGAATCTCATCCTCATCACGATAATTTACTCTACTTTCAGAGCAATACGGGAGGAATTCATGATAACGCTCAACATCGTTAACTAAATTAAACATTTGCTCGCAAGAAAAGGGTACAACTCGCAATTTTTTAACCATTGTCATATCCAGTTAAGCTCCTTTAAATTGCGTCGATAACCAACTGGCAATATCGATAATTTCTGAAGGGCAAATGGCATGCTCCATAGGATATTGTCGCCAAGTAATATTATTAAATTCATTCGCTATCAACCATTCTTTTGTTTGCTTTGACCAGTCTGGTAAGACAATTGGATCATAAAGTCCAGACGCTAAAAAAATGGGTGTATTCTTATCTAAGATAGGTTTCGATTCAAGAGCAAGTGGCAAATAAGCAGATAGCGCAATGACGCCTGCTAGAGGAAGGTCATAGTGAAGAGCACTGTATAAGGCCATTGCCCCACCTTGTGAAAAACCAGCTAGTACGATTTGTGAGGTCTCATAACCAGCACTTACCTGTTGTTCAATCACTTCTTTAATATAATTAAAAGAATGTAAAATGCCTGCTCTATCTTCTCTATCAGTTAAATTTAAGCCAACAATATCATACCAAGCACGCATAGGCATGCCAGCGTTTAACGTAACGGGTCGAATAGGGGCATCTAAACAAAGATGTTCTACAGCTAATTCAACGATAGGATACTCAGCAGCTAAACCTGCCATATCTGAGCCATCAGCCCCAAGCCCATGCATCCAAATAACACAGCCCTGAGAGCGTTTAATATCTTCAGAATTAAAATTACTCACTTAAACTCCAAACTAAATTATTAACACTATCCTTACCTATCTTAAGCATTTTATTAGCAGCTTACTTTTTAGAGGAGTGTTGAACTAAACCTGGTAGTTTAAGCGATTTTGCTTATTAAAGCACCTAGTGAGTTTAATTTAATCATTTAATAATAAGAATTAAATTTTTAATTTTCTCTTATTTATGAATAAGTAAGCTATGTTTTAAACAAACCATCCAAAAAGGTACTTCTCTTATCAATCAGAATAATTTATAATTAGTTAGTATATTTTTTGTTCTAAATTAATTTTAAGGTAGTAAGGATTTCTTTTTATGCGTCAAGAGGTTGAAAAATTTAAAAGCCGTTATATTAATCTCCCTATATTCAAAGACCTTATTAGTAAGGGCAAAGAGCTTAATGATGATCAGTGGACACACTTACATGATCGCGTTAAAGCATTGGGCATAAAAAAATTACAGGCTTCTCGTCTAATTCAACTATTAAGCGAAGTTCTTGATACTAACTTTAGTACTGTTAACGCTGGCCTACAAAGAAAAAATACAGATAGAGCTTGCAAACGCATTGTGTCAGACGATGAACCTGCTCCTTCAACTAAAAAAAGAGCTATGGAAAGAGAATATAAGGACACAGAAGCGAATCAGGATCCTCAACGACAACTTATTATGGATGTTATAGATGCTAATAACATAACACCTCTAAAGAAAAAGAAATTAGAAAAATATAATGTAAGAATTACCTCTCTCACAGAAAGTTCTCCTGTGAAAGGTTATGAAGGGGTACCTACGGTACGTACCCCTGGTAAATCTACTGCTTATCAAGTATATGCAGCAGAAACAACAATAGAAGATATATCTGGCAAAATATCTGAGCGCCGTTACAAATTTTTTAAAAAAACTACGCCAGAAAAAAATAAGTTAAATCCCGGTCGAGCCAGGATAAAAGACCTATCAATTGAGGAAATCAGAGAGGAAATACCACAGTTGGTCTCTAAAAAAATTCCGCCGCAAGAGTATACTGTTAAATTCCAAGATATTTTGAAAGCGCATGTTAAAAAGAGACGTTTTGGCCAAAATAGTTTAACTGGTGCATCATGTCGTGAAGTATTTGCTGCCTATGGAGCGGACACTATTATTAAGCCTAAGGGAAGTGATTATCATTGGAGCCACATTAGAGGCCTTTGCCTAGGTGGTCAACATTCTGCCGACCATTTATTTCCAGCTACAGCCGCTTCTAACTATAGTACTTTATTAGTTGTTGAAAATTTCATTATTGAAAAACTAAGTGAAGAAAGAGAATTTCCCATAGAGCAAATTAATATCAAAGTAACACCCGTTTATAGTCAAAATTCAGAAATCCTCATACCAGAAGTGATAAATTTTGAATTAACCTGGGAAGAGCTTAACAGTGATCTAGAGGTAGTTTCAAAAAAAGAAATAATTACTATTAGTACACGCTCGGAGTTAAAACTCACTCAAGGTGCTCGAGCTGCTATTAACTCTATGAGGGTAGGGGCAAGCGATGAAGTTGAAACTAAAGAACAATTAACTGAGATTCCAAGGCGACACCAATAGCTATCTAATGCACTATTTTTTATAATGAAATAACAAATTAGCTAATTTTCTCATTATCATGAAATTTATATCAGCATTATTTATTTTAATTACAGTTATTAACCTTTCTTCCTGCGGTCAAAAAGGGCCTCTTTATTTACCCCCTCCTCCTAATCAACAAAAACCTGTATCCTAGTTATTTTGATTGAAAATAATATGCCACTTCACTTTACTAAAATGCATGGTTTAGGTAATGATTTTATTGTTATCGATGCTTTAAGACAAAAAATTGATTTAAGTAAGCTGAACATACCTAGCTTGGCCAATCGTCATACTGGTATAGGCTTTGATCAATGCTTAATAGTTGAAGCCAGTCAAGATGATAAAATTGATTTCTTCTATCGAATCTTTAATGCTGATGGGCAAGAAGTTGGTCAGTGTGGTAATGGTGCACGTTGCTTAGCGCGCTTTGTAAAACATTATGGGTTAACGACAAAAACACAAATTCGCATTGCTACCAAAACAACTAATATGTCTTTACAAATTAACTCAGATAATACCGTAACTGTTGATGTTGGCCAGCCTCTTTTTGAACCCAACCGTATTCCATTGAAAGCTTTAAAGCAAATGCCTCTTTATTGCTTACCCTTAAAAAATGGCAAAAGCCATGAAGTACATGCTTTAAGCGTAGGGAACCCGCATGCTATTACCGTCGTTGATGATTTAATTCAGACACCGGTAGCAAAGTTAGGTAAAGAAATTAGTGAGCATCCCCTTTTTCCAGAACAAACAAACGCTGGATTTATGAAAATTATAAACGAACATCAAATTGCACTGCGTGTTTATGAAAGAGGTTGTGGTGAAACGCAAGCTTGTGGCAGCGGCGCACTTGCAGCAGCTATAGCAGCGCAATTATTTCATCATTTAAAAAGCCCTATTGAAGTTGTTCTTCTAGGAGGGAATTTACTTGTTGAATGGTCAGGCTTATCAACCTCTGCTTTTTTAACAGGGCCTGCAACCTTTGTTTATGAGGGAAGATTATGCGAATAGTGATTCTCGGAGCAGGCCAAGTGGGCGGCACTTTAGCCCGTAATCTTGCTCGTGAAGAAAACGATATTACTTTGATTGATTTAGATGAAAGTAAACTGCGTGATTTAGGTCATCGTCTAGATATTCAAACAGTGCATGGTTCTGGTTCTCATCCAAGTGTTCTTATAGAAGCAGGTATAGAACAAGCAGACATGCTAATTGCTGTAACTAATAGTGATGAAATTAATATGATGGGCTGCCAAATAGCCTATAGTTTATTTCGCACGCCTATGAAAATAGCGCGTATTCGTTCTCAACACTACTACAATTATCCTGAGCTTTTTCATAAAGATCATGTGCCAGTTGATGTGTGTATCAGCCCTGAAAAATTGATTACCGAACATATCCAAAATCTTATTGACTACCCTGGCGCTACCCAAGTTTTTGAGTTTGGAGATGGTTTATTATTAATGGTAACGATTAAGCTCGCCGCAGACAGTACGATGGTAGACCAAAAGCTTTCCGCATTGCATCAAAAGCTTACTCAAATTGATTTTCGTATTATCACTATTTTTCGTAACAATACTGCCATTGCTCCTAATCGGGACACAAAACTACAAGTAGATGATTTAATCTTATTTATTGCGCCGCCCCAAGCAATTCAACATATTATGATTGTTTTAGGCTGCTACGCACCTCCTAATCGGCGTATTATAATCGCTGGTGGTGGCCATATAGGTTCGCAGCTTGCTCAAACATTAGAGTCAAGTTACCGTATTAAAGTTATCGATCATAACAGCAATCGTACAATGGATTTGGCTTCCCAATTAAATAGAGGAACAGTTTTACAAGGCGATATTGCTGACTGTGATTTATTGATTAATGAAAATATTGAATTTACGGATGTCTTTTGTGCTGTTACTGATGATGATGAAGCTAATATTATGTCTTGTTTACAAGCCAAGCGTTTAGGTGTGCGCCAAGCCATGGCACTGGTTAATCGCCATGCTTATGTAGAATTAATTAAAGACAGCGCTATAGATCAAGCCATTTCGCCTCAACTTATTACAATAGGCTGCATATTAGCAAAATTACGAGGTGGTCATATGGTTAAAGTGCATAGACTGCAAAACGGCGAAGCTGAAGCAATTGAACTAATTACTCATGGTGATCACTATACATCACATGTTGTAGGCCGCAGACTAGATGAAATTGAGATACCGCCAAGCTGTATTATCGCCGCCATTATTCGTGATAATAAGCCTCTTTTAGCATCGCCTGAATTAATCATTGAGTCAGATGATCATGTTATTTTACTTTTATTGAAACGGCGCTACATACGTCAACTGGAAACACTTTTTCAAGTCACTTTAACCTTCATGAATTAATTAATAGACTTTTTATTCAAAAATAAGTCACTATAATGAGGCCGTCACCATTAATATTTTACTGTATCAAATTTTATCATGCAAATTAAAACTATCTTTCGTTTATTAGGTTTGCTTTTAATGATGTTTAGCATCAGTATGTTGACCCCATTATTATTTAATTTTATTTTTCACGAGCATTTCTGGTTTCCCTTTATTGCAGCTTTTACCTGCACGTTTAGTATTGGTGCCTTTTTTGCTCTGTTATTTAGGCATGAAAATCATGAATTAAAAATACGTGATGGCTTTTTAATTGTCGTATTATTTTGGTTCGTATTATGTTTTTTTGCCTCCCTTCCTTTTGTCATTGCACTTAATGGGCATCATATTACAGATGCAGTTTTTGAATCTGTATCAGGCTTTACAACCACAGGCGCCAGTATTATTACGCATTTAGAAGGCTTACCCAATGCACTTTTATTTTATAGACAACAATTGCAATTTTTAGGAGGTATGGGAATTGTTGTTTTAGCAGTAGCGATTTTACCTATGTTAGGTGTCGGCGGTATGCAACTTTATAAAGCTGAAACACCAGGTCCACTTAAAGACAGCAAACTTACACCGCGCATTGCCCAAACTGCCAAAGCTTTATGGTCCATTTATGTACTTTTAACTTTATTATGTATGTTATGTTATTGGGCAGCCGGCATGGATTGGTTTGATGCGCTGGGTGAGAGTTTCGCTACAGTATCTACGGGTGGATTTTCTATGCATGATGCTAGTTTCGCTTACTATCATAATGAGGGTATAGAGTTAGTTGCTTGCTTTTTTATGTTATTAGGGGGCACGAATTTTGCTCTTCACTTCACGGCCTTTAGAAAAAGAACTTTATCCCATTATTGGCAGGATGAAGAATTTCGTTCTTATTTAGCTTTTTTGTTAATAGCAACTTTAATTGTTACCTTAAGCCTCGTTTTCTATGGTTTTTTTAATGCTAGTCATCATACCTTAATTAAAAGTCTTTTTAATATTATTTCGCTTGCCACAACGACCGGTTTTCTCTCTGAACCTTTTGGATATTGGCCAACTTTTGTGCCTTTGCTTATTATTTTACTTGCCCTAGTTGGTGGTTGTGCTGCTTCGACCAGTGGCGGAATTAAGGTAATTCGTGCTTTACTTTTATTTAAACAAAGTAAGCGAGAAATGGCCCGGTTAATTCACCCTAATGCGGTTTTTACGATTAAGTTTGGTAAACATGCTTTATCCGAATCAGTGTTACAATCGATGTGGGGCTTTATTTCAGTTTTTATTGCTCTATTTTGGACTTTAGTTCTGCTATTGATGGCCTTTAATAATGACTTTACGACTGCTTTTTCTGCTGTTATCGCAAGCCTAGCAAATGCGGGAGCGGGTATTGGAGCAATTAGCTCCAACTTTGCTGCTTTGAATGTGCCTAGTAAGTGGGTTTTGATTTTTGCTATGTTAGCGGGTAGATTAGAAATATTCTCCTTACTTATTTTATTTTCTCGTCATTTTTGGGAAAAATAATTATTCTAGAATTATTACAAATTTTGAAAAAATGTCCCATTTACTTTAATTTTCTAGATAATTTGTCATTAAATCCTTCTAGGATTACTTAATTTGGTTGTATATAAAATATTTAATTAAAATAAATATCGCCTGAATTTACAACCTTATCTAGACAAAAATAAACAAAATGATATAAAAGCAAATTTATTGTTTTAAATAAATTAAATTTGTTTAATTAGTATTTATTTGTTTGGACTATTAAGTACTAACTATCAAGTTTAATAGAGTTTTCTGGAGTTAAATGAATGCCAACCCAACAAGCCCATCACAATTTACTGTCTGATCTAAAAAAAATAACAACAAACAAATCATTTGATCGTTTTTTTAAATATGTAAGTAAGAAGAACTACACCAAAGCTTTACTAATTCTTTGCCAGAAGTGTAAAAATGATGACAACACTCGTCTGCAATTAATTGCAACACTTTTAAATTATAAAGATAGGATACAAATACATCTTAATAAAAAAGACAAGTTGGGTAAAAGTCCAATCTTTTATGCTATAGAAAATCACAGTATTGGTTTATTTAATCTATTAAAAGATGCTGGAGTAGATGTTAATCAAAAGTTAGCTGGAAATTATACCTTACTTGATGCTCATCGTTATAATCTTGCGCAAAAAACCTTAAATAATCTCTTGCCAGATTTCGAACAACAACGGGCAAAAATTGAAAATTTATTTAGTAAGTTGCCTTCAAAAGATAGCTTTCAACGAGATAATGACAATGCTCAATATGACTTACAAAGGTTAGAATTCATTTTAGAGACAATAAACCATATTTTAAGTTATCACGATATAGCCGCAGGACACCGAATTCCAGTAACATTTATTGGCAATGAACTTGAAGAACGTGTTATTTTTGATCTTACTTTACAACAAGCACGAACTCATTTAGAAAGCATTTGTATAACAATCCGTAACTTATCCGGTTCATTTCGGGAACAATATAAAAAACTTTTTGGCCCTGCGCCTTTTACTTGGCATACCTTTGAATTGTTAGGCGGTTTAATACGAATTAAAAATGATAACTGTTATATTTTATTACCTATGCAGTTGCCTCTAGATGATCCCAACAAAGCCTATCCTGATACCTTCTTAAGGCTTTACGATGAATGTAGAGATTTAGAAGAAATCGTTGAGGATGCTGTCCCTTCTATTATTAGTGCTGATCTTCCAGTTTTACGGAACTTTTTTGAAAATATATTAACAAATCAATCCCAACTACAGAATATACCTATCACTCCTATATCATTAGTTGCTACTAAAGCCTTCACCAGTCATATAGGCGATACTTTAACTCTTCTTAATTTACTTAACTTGTTTAACTATTCAGAGCATGAAGAGTCTAAATTATATGAAAACAAACAATTGAGCAATAATAATGCACTTATAATTGATACAGGATTCACACATGACAAGCAATATCAACAGCGTTTTGATTTAACTAAAAAATCTGGTCAACATGCGGCCTTACGGCGCTTACAAGCAATAGGAGAATTATGTACTGGTAAAAAGCTTTCTAGAGAAGTGACCGATTTGGATGAAACTATCGATTGGGGCGCTTTTGTAACAGTAAGAGATGGCCTTTGTCATCCTGACGAAAGAGATAACAAACATAAAATCGATTTATTACTATCAGATATATCGCGCTTGGAAAAAATTGTTGGAAGTGAAGTTAGTAAGTTTTGGCTCACAATTCCTAAACTTCTTAAAACTCGTGAAATGGAAATTGGTAAGTATGAATATGACTCTCAAAAACGATGGTTACAAATTCTACAACGCTATACTACTAAAATAAATTCTTTAGCAAATGATGAGCCGAAAGAGGAATCGGAAGTAACGCAACGCACATCGGAAGCAGACGAAAAATTGTTTATAGATGCTCTTATTGAGAAAGCGGCACCACAGGAAATCATTGAAGAATGCCGCAATATCTTTGCTGGCAAAATTCCTATTCCAAATAAAAAAAGACAAGGAGAACTTTTTCGTTATCTGCCCCCTCGCGCAGAAAATAAAGAGCGCTATAAAAAGCTTGCGGCCATCTTCCCTAAAACAGATGCAATTCAAACAACAGAAGAAGAAAGGAATCGTAAGCGCAGAGAGTTAGAAGAACAAGCAAAACAAAGAGAATTAGAAAAAGAAAGTAAGTTTATTCATTTTCCTACCTTAAGAGAATTAGCGAAGCTCTTTAAACAAGATCCTGTAAGTGAGCATCAATTAAACCCGTTTAAACGAGTTTGCTTAGCCATTGAAGCCTTAAATAATATTGAAGAATTTCTTTACGAAGAAGGTTATTTAATTAAAGGGCTCTCTTATAAAACGCTGGATGAATGGGAGTACTATCATGAATTTCAAGGGCGTAAAACACTTGTTCATCAGCTTGAACTGAATCGACAGCTCAATGATGCTATTGAATATAATGCTGGGCACCTCTTACAGCATTTAGATCGAATTCAGCATTATGCAGAAGCCAGTTTTTGTAGGTACTTGAACGAAGATTATGAAGCTATTCGAAGCCTACGTAATTATATTGAACATGGTGATCCGCTGCTTGATCCTATTGGCTATGATGTTAAACGTTATGAGAAGGGCGAATTGCGTCAACGTACTATCTTAAAAACGGTCATTGAGTTAATTTATAACTTAAAGCCTGCTCTACATGCTATTAGAGAATCCATGGAACAAGTAGAAAGAAGATCAAATGATAAAGATGATAATAAAGTAGTGCTAGCCTCTAAAGACCAAGAGGAAAATAAAACGGTTGCTATCTATTCAGGCAATAATAACAATTATGCGCCGCAATTTTTTAATAAGGCAATTGCAGATATTCAAATTAATCATGGGCCTAATGCCAATATAACACGATCTGGACCTCAAAGCCCCGAAGGAAATCCTAAACAAACTGTTGATCAAAAGATACAAACTAGTAGTTCAATCTACTAAAGCTGCTTACATGGACGTATTAAATAAAATTAAGTATCTTTTAACTTCCAGCGCTTATGTAACCACATCCATTGCGCTGGATGTTTGAGAATAATACGCTCTAATGCTTGATTATAGCGTAAGGTATTATGATAAATTGCTTCTTGGGTATTAGTATATTCTTGCCACAAAATGGGCTCATGAAATTCAAGTACGTGGCGTCCATTAGGTAAACGATAACCTGCTGCCGGGACTACAGGTATGCCTGTATGACGAGCAAAGCTTGCTAAACTGCGATAAGTCCCCGCTTTCTTGCCAAAGAATTCTACCGCAATACCATCTCTGTTTTTTAAAGATGCATGTTGATCTAAAACAAAAACGACTGCATGATTCTTCTCTAAAGCATCGCAAACTTGTTGAAGCGAGTTTTTCTTGGGGATAACGTTTAAGCCAGCTTTGTAATAACGGCGAAAAAGTATTCGCTCTATTGTTTTATTACCTAAAGTACGTCTTATAAAATGAAATTGTCCTTGGAATTGTTTAAAATTGAGAACACCACCTAGCGGCGCAAATTCCCAATTACCGAAATGTCCTGTTAAAACGAGAACACCGCGCCCTTTAGCAACGATCTCTAACATGCGCTCATGGCCACGTACTTCAACGCGTGCCTTTAGAGTTTCCTCTCGCATAAACCGCAATAAAATGGTTTCTTTAATAGAAATAGCCAAATGAGAATAAAAAGCTCTGGCTAAATGTTTCTTTTGGGCTTCGTTTAGTCGATCACCGAAGACTTGATTAATATTGCTCATAATAACTGAACGACGATAAGGCAGAAATCTATAAATTAGGCGCCCTATTAATGAAACAGGTAATTTAGAAATTTTCTCAACCAAGTTAGCCATTCGATTTAATAACCAAACATGCATTCATACTTGCAAAACCTCGATTAATCATAACAGCAATCGAGCTTCGGTCTTGTAAGTAGCGGTGCTCTTTACTTATGTTTAAATCACTACAGCTTGCTGCTAGTTCGGAAAAATTAGCAATACCCGGTATACAGCGATTTTTTAATGAATATGTTGTTAAAACAGCGTCAATTAAGCCTGAAGCACATAAAGTATGCCCCATAGCCCATTTGAAAGCAGTCACAGGCACGTGGTATTCGTTAAACACTGACTTAATAGCTTCTGCTTCTGTATCATCTGATTTTGTATTGCCATTACCATGAGCTACAATCAAATCAATCTCTGCTGGGGTAAGGTTTAAGGATTCTAAAGTTTTCGAAAGTAACTCAGCTAAGGGACTACCTTTATCGGTTAGAGAAAACAAACCGGCTCCCTCTGTTGCTGCCATACCACCTAATACTTCAGCATAACAAAATGCATCGCGTGCTTGCACACTTGCTTGGCTTTCCAAAACAATAGCAGCAGCACCTTCAGCAAGCAGTGTACCATCATGCTCTTTATCAAAAGGTTTTAAATGCTTCTTACTAATAACACCTAATTTGTCATAATAAAACAGCGCTTGTGGTTCAACACCCATATCATATGCAACAACAATAGCTCGCTCAGCTTGTCCACTTTTAATAGCATGAAACGCTTCAAGTATAGCCTGAGTTCCGCCAACAGCATGATTTGTTATATTGTGGTTAGGACCTTTAAAATTATAAGTAATGCCTGTATAAGCTAGAACATTATTAGGTAAAATACGCAGTAACCACATAGGGTGTACTTCTTCAAATAAATGTTTGGCAAACTCAGCCATATTGCCATTTGTTTTAGCTAAAAGAGGTAAAAAATCATATTGTTGAAAATATTTATTACCAGGCGAGCCAACATAAATTGCTGTATTTTCGTTAAAAATATCTTGGTTTGGTAAATTTTCTCTATATGTTAAGAATTGACTATCTTCAACCGCCTTAATTGCCGCATAAATTCCCATCACATCCTGACGTGAAATAACTTTAATTAACTTTCGATCAGGTAACATGCGAGCGGGATTAAAATTTTTTAATTCACCACCTATTGAGCTAGGCCAAGAAGAAATATCCCAGTAGTTAATTTGCTCTAATCCACTCTGCCCTGCTAAAACAGCATCCCATGTCGATTCAGCCGTATCACCACAAGCAGTTAAAGCACTTAAACCTGTAATAAAAACACGATTGTTACATTCATTGCTCATTTAAGTCATCCTCTCAATTCAGGGTGCTTAAACAGCAAACAGCTATTTGAGCCGCCAAACCCAAATGAATTAGATAGTACAACACCTAACGATTTCTCGCGAGGTCCATCAGTGACATAATCTAGATCACATTCAGGATCAGGTGTTGTTAAATTACGAGTGGGAAGAATTTGTTGATGTTCAATAGATAAGACTGACAAAACTGCTTCTAAAGCGCCTGCTGCAGCAATCAAATGGCCAGTTTGGCTTTTGGTCGAACTTACAGGTAACCCATAGGCATGTTCACCAAAAACAGCTTTAATTGCATTCGTTTCACTTAAGTCATTCATTTTAGTAGAGGTGCCATGAGCATTAATGTAATCAACTTCAGTTGCATCTATTCCTGCATCATATAAGGCTCGCTCAATTGCTTGAATAGCGCCATCACCATTGGGGTGAGAGTCAGTAATACGATAAGAGCTTAATGAATTACCTTCCCCAGCTAATTCAGCATATATTTTTGCACCGCGTGCTTTAGCTTTTCCCCATTCTTCTAAAATTAAGAAAGCAGCGCCTTCTCCTAACACAAAACCATTACGGGTTTTATCAAAAGGCCGGCTTGCTGATTCAGGCGTACTATTATAAGTAGATAAAGCACCTAATAAACAAAAACTAGATAGGCCTAGGGGATTAATCATTGAATCAAAACCACCAGCTAATATAAAATCTGCTTCTCCACGTTGAATTACTTGCATTGCCAATCCTAAAGCTTGTCCACCCGATGCACAAGCCGTATGCACTGAACCAGCATAACCACGAATATTAAATTGTTGGATAAGTAACGATAAACCTGAATTTGACGTTGTCTTACCAAAATCAGTTAATTGGTAAAATTCATCTGCCTGTTGTTGTAATAATTTCCAATCAATGTCGCCATCTAAGGCACAAGTTTGTTGAAATCGATGCAAATAATTAAATTCAGCAGTCATCATTCCGCTACCGGTAACAACGCCCCAGCGTTCAGCATCAGCCATAGTAGGTTTAATACCCGCATCAATAAAGGCTTGTTCTGCTGCTTCGAGGGCAAAATGTGTAAAATGCATAGCAAAACGATTATGTTTACTTTTTTGATAGGTAGGTTGGAAAGGCTTTACCTCAGCGGCAATATAAGTAGGAAAAGCTGACGCGTCAAATTGCTGTATTGGTGCAATGCCTGATTGACCTGCTAATAAATTTTGCCATGTAGAGTCAATATTATGCCCTAAAGGTGAAACAACACCTAAGCCCGTTACTGCAACTCTTCGTTTATTCATTTAAATATCCTTTGCAGTCATAACGACATCTAAAATACATACTCTCTTACTGTCAACTTCACTACGAAACCGTAAGATCAACTCCTGCTCATTTTGCTGCACAAAAGACACATAACAATACAATACATCGCCCGGATAGACAAACTCATTCATTTTAATCTTACGTAATTCTGAAACCTGGTAACGATCTATTAACTCTGCTTTTTGTAAAAATAAATGTGCTAAATTTAATTTACATTCTAATAATATTGTCATAGGTAAAACAGGTTTATTAGGAAAATGATCTGGAAAATAAGGAGCACTACGGCTAATTCGTTTGACTGCTGTCATTGATTCACCGGGTTTACAGTCAATAATTTTATCAAAAGATATTTCAAATGGATTTAGTATTCCTAAATTAGCAATAGCATCGCCATCTATAGCAAATAATTCTTGATAGCGAGACCAGTCGCCTGGGCGATAAATTTCATTAAACTGGCGACGTATTTCTTCCTGACTAATAAAATTTTCCATAGGTAATAAAGGCCCCAAAGCACCATCTACTTCAAAGACGACTTCATTACCAATACGGGCAACACTATGATATTGGACAGCCTGATCATCTAAGGAATCAATAGTTGATTCTAATAGGAGTGTCTCACCAATATAAGCTTGTCGGTACAAATGAGCTGAAGCAACAATTCCTGCTACCGGGCGCTTAGTAAAGTTATTAGTATACATAACATTCCACGCCGCAAGCTGGCCTAAAGTTTCACCAATTAAAGAAGAGGCAAAATAGCATTGCCCCTCTTCATTTTTATAGATATAACCATCATCAGGCGTGATATGTTTAATGCCCCGAATCATGGTACCTGGCACGAGTTCTAGAATTTGATCAACAAATAAAAAACGCATCAGGCAACAGTTTCGCAAGATTTATTAGTATTGACAGCATTAATGACGAGCTTACAAAACGTTTCGACTGTAAAAAGCATTGGAATTTCGTTTACTTTTAAATTCGGTTTAAAGTAAGCTGCAGGAACTTCAGTTAAATAATCCTTTAATGCTTGCATTCCTTGCTCAGTTAACACACCACCTTTTTCAAATTCATCTTCAGCAAGTGCACCACGCGCATTTTTTTCTAATTGTCCACGGGGAATTTTAATACCAAATTCTTTTTCTAATTGAAAAACTAAATCCAGGAAGTCAATTGATTCAGCACCTAAATCAGTGATAAGCCGGCTGTCCAATTTTATTTCATCTTCATCAATAACAAGAACATCAGCGATAATTTCCCTTACCTTTGGGTAAACGCTTTCTACATTCATTTTATATCCTCGAATTCTGCTAAATGGTAAATTTAAGGAGTATATCACAAAGTTTTAATGCCGAGCTATGCGTTATATATAAGGATTTTTTCCTATTTTTAACCTTCATCATTACCAAGCAAAACAACTACCCCACTTGGCTATAGCCAGCATCAACGACTAAGGTGTGTGCATTAATCATTTGAGCTTCCGGTAAGCATAAAAGGTAGATCGTATTAGCCACATCTTCTGGATTTAAAGGCCGAGAAGCCAATGAGCGAGATTGCGATTCATCAAGCAATTGCTCACGATTAGGAAAATATTTCAGTGCATCAGTATCAACTACGCCAGCAGAAACAGTATTAACACGAATATCAAACGCTGCCAACTCAAGACTAAGCGAGCGAACTAATGCTTCTAATGCTGCTTTTGATGCGCCGATGAAAGCATAATTAGGAATAGCCCGATGCGCACCCAAACTAGACAGAGCAATTACAGCGCTACCTTTAGGCATTAAATCCTTTCCTTCTTGTACTAAATGATTTAAAGCCAGTGCATTCGTTTCTAGACACCAACGCCAATGCTTTGTCGACATTTTTAAAGCTGATTTAAGCACACCACTTGCAGCATTACTAATTAAAAAATGAAGTTCATTAAAAGACTTGCGAAACTCTACAAACATTTCTTTAATTGATTGATGATCTGCCACATCCGCTTGTATAGCAATTGCTTTGCGCCCAAGCGCTTGAATTTCCCTTACTAATTGTTGTGCTTCATCAGAGCTACTGTAATAAACGATAGCAATATCGCTACCTGCTTTAGCTAACTTTAATGCAGTAGCACGACCGATACCTCGAGCACCGCCGGTAATTAATGCAACTTTATTATTAAAAATGAGACTCATATTATCGTCCAAATCTAAATGTAGGGCTAAAGCTAACGTCAATATTAGTAACTGTCAAATGTTAAGTTATTTTCATCATTGCGCAAAAGTACATCCTACCCTTAGTTAGGCCTATTGCTACAACCTTTGTCTCGTATTCGTGCTATATTTAGACAAATGATTAATCAAATTGAATTCTTGAATATTTAATATCAAACAGGATGTTTAATGCAAAAAATAATATAGAAAGGAGGGCCATATAATGGATGTTAAAATATTACAATTCTACCCTCTAACTGGTTGTAATATAAATAAATCTTTAAGCCTAGATTCCACAAGAGCTTTTATTTTAATCTTTTTCTGGCACTACTTTAAGGAAAATTTTCTTATAAAAAGGTGCAGCAATGAGTAAGCAATTAATTGAATTTCGAATAATTATAATTGATGATAATCCAGCAATTCATCAAGATTTTATAAAGGTCCTAGCCACTTCAAGTAATAAAACCAAGTTGACTGAATTAGATAAAGAATTATTTGGGAATACTTCTACAAATAAAGCACAACAAAATCCCTTACCCGTATTCGAAATAGAAACAGCAGAGCAAGGTCAAGAAGGGGTAGAAAAGATAAAGTTAGCCATTCAAGAAGGCAAGCCATTTGCCCTAGCTTTTGTTGATATCCGTATGCCGCCAGGCTGGGACGGTTTAGAAACCATTAAACATATTTGGGCAATAGATCCTAATGTTCAAGTAGTTATTTGTACTGCCTACTCAGATTATTCTTGGGAAGAAACAGTACAACAGTTAGGTTTATCAGATAACCTTTTGATCTTAAAAAAACCGTTTGATACAGTTGCTGTTCGACAGCTTGCTAGTGCACTTACTAGAAAATGGCTTTTGACTAAAGAAGTTAACTTGCATACAGAATCCTTACGTCAAATTGTCGCAGAGCGTACTCAATCTCTTAACCAATCAGTATCCTTATTAAGGGCGACAATAGATTCTAGTACTGACGGCATTTTAGTAACCGATCTTACTAAAAAGGTAGTAGATTATAATCAGCAGTTTGTTCATATGTGGAATATCTCGGAACCTGTCTTACACACTAGAAATTTTGTATTAATTTTAGAATCTATTTTAGAACAACTGCTTTACCCAGAAGATTTTGCTAATCAAGTACATTCCTTAGAAGAAAATATAAGCGAAAGTAACCTGCAAATAATTGAAGGAAAAAATAATAAAGCATTCGAATATTATTCGCAACCACATTGCATTGATACAACAATAGTAGGACGAATTTATAGTTTTAGAGATATTACTGAAAAAGCCTCTTTAGAGAAAAAACTACAATTCCAAGCAACGCATGATCCGTTAACGGGATTACCTAATAGAACGCTTATGCATGAAAAACTTATTAATACTATAAGATTTTGTGCACAGCAAGACAGTCACTGTGCTGTGTTATTTATAGATCTCGATCGGTTCAAATTAGTTAATGATAGTTGGGGACATCACTTAGGCGACAAATTACTAAAAGCAGTTGCAAAACGATTAGCTCCTTTAATCCGCTCTCAAGATACGTTAGCTCGGCTTGGCGGCGATGAGTTTGTCATCATTTTAACAGGTTTAGAACATGGGAAAGGAGCAGCTAATGTTGCTCAAAAAATTATAATGGCACTAAATAAACCATTATCCGTAGGCAATCAAGAAATAATTATGCCCCCTAGTATAGGCATCAGCGTTTATCCCTATCATGGTAAAACAGCCAATACACTGCTTAAAAATGCTGATGTCGCTATGTATCAAGCGAAGCAAAAAGGAGGAAATCAATTTAAATTTTATACTCGCAAAGCTAATCCATATTTAAGTAAACAGTTACAAAGGGAAGCAGAACTTAGAGCCGCTATTAAAAACCATGAATTTTTCATGCTTTATCAACCACAATTTAACGTGCAAAATCAAGATCTGTTAGCTGTTGAGGCACTTGTGCGCTGGCAACATCCTAAAAGAGGCCTATTATTACCGAATGAATTTATTCCCTTAGCTGAAGAATCTGGACTAATTATTCCTCTCGGAGATTTAATCATTAATGAAGTCTGCCAACAAATGAATACTTGGCATTCACAAGGTTTACCTTGGATTAGAGTGGCTATAAATATTGGATCACAACAACTACAACAACGAAATTTTGCTAAACGTTTAGCAGCAGTTTTACAAAAATATAAAATTGAATCGCAATATTTAGAACTTGAAATCATCGAAAACGTTATTATTGTCAATCCAGAAGTACAAAGTATGCTGCAAGAATTAAAAAATCTTGGTGTTAAAATTGTTCTTGACGATTTTGGTACAGGGAACTCAAGCTTAAACTATTTAAAGCGAATACAATTCGATCGCTTAAAAATTGATCAGTCATTTATAAAAAATATTAGTAAATCACGAAGTGATGAAGTTATTATTCAAGCCATTATTGCTATGGCGCAAAGCTTAAATTTTAAGGTGGTAGCAGAAGGCGTGGAAAATCAAAAACAGATTAACTTTCTTAAAGAGCGTTATTGCGATGAGGTTCAAGGATTTTTATTAAGTGAACCATTAACAGCTAATGCTGTTGAGGTGCTTCTAAAAAAACATGTTTGATTGTTTTAACGGAAAAACAACTTGTACATACCAGCTCAACTTTGTACTATTTCACGTTCAACGTAGTTATTTAAATTTACATGAAATATTCTTGGTCAAAAAGCGCTTTTCCAATTGCAGCTATTTTCTCGTTTCGCATGCTGGGCCTGTTTATGCTAATCCCCGTGTTTACAGTCCTTGCTAACCAATTGAATCATGCCACACCTACTTTAATTGGTATTGCCCTCGGCAGTTATGGCTTAAGCCAAGGGTTATTACAAATGCCTTTTGGTATTTTATCTGATTACTATGGTAGAAAAAAAATAATAGCTATTGGCTTAATTTTATTTGCTATTGGTAGTCTAGTAGGCGCCTTAACTCACTCTATTTATGGGATGATTATTGCCCGTATCTTACAGGGTATGGGCGCAATTGGTAGTGTGTTAATTGCTTTACTTGCTGATTTAACCGTGGATGAGGAACGAACGCGTGCAATGGCTGTTATAGGGATGACTATCGGTATTTCCTTTAGTCTAGCGATGGTACTTAGTCCTGCAATTGCCCACTATTATGGCCTATCCGGTATTTTTTATCTAACCACCTTATTAGCACTTCTTGGTTTAGTAATGCTTTACGGCGTAATTCCTAATCCGCAAACACAACGTTTTCATACAGATAGTGAAGCTAAAGTATCACTATTAAAAATGACGCTTATTGATAGAAACTTACAACGTTTAGATCTTGGTATTTTCTTGCAACATTTTATTTTAACGGCTACGTTCTTTGCTATACCTCTATTATTACAGCAACAGTTAAAGCTAGGCCACTTAACTCATCAGTGGCACTTTTATTTACCCTTAATGGTTCTTTCTTTTGTACTTATGGTACCGCTTATTTTTCTGGCTGAAAAAAAGCAATTTATGAAGCCTATTTTTTTAACTGCTGTAATAGCCACTGCAATTGCCCAGTTTATTCTTATATTTTCACACAGTGAGTGGCTCTCTTTTTGCTTTGTTATGCTCCTTTATTTCACTGCTTTTAATATTCTTGAAGCAAGCCTACCTTCGTTAATATCTAAACAAGCGAGTGCAAATAATAAAGGAACTGCTATGGGTGTCTATTCCAGCTGTCAGTTTTTGGGTATTTTTATTGGCGGTTTTAGCGCCGGTGTTTTATATCAATATCTAGGTATTCACGCTATTTTTATTACAAATGCTTTACTAGGATTAATGTGGTTTATTATTGCCTTGCCGATGACTATTCATGCGCATCGAATTAATATCATTCTCGCTAAACCTAATATGAATAAACATGTGGAAGAGAAATTAATTAATACATTACAATCTTTACCAGGTGTTATTAATGTTACTATTGCAAGCGAAGAAAATACGATTTATCTAAGCGCTAATAAAGCAATTTATAAAGCCGGCAGTGCTGAAAAAATACTAACACATTATCAATAAATGACTATAATTTAAATAGCTTATTCATTTATTTATCATCTAAATTTTAGAGCAGATTATTCTTTATAAACCTTCGAAAATCAGCTTACATTGGCTATAATGTTTGCTCTAACTATCTCGCAAGCAGGAGAATTTAATGGCTCGTGGAATTAATAAGGTCATCTTAATAGGTAACGTTGGGAGTGATCCCGAAGTCCGTTACATGCCTAATGGTAATGCTGTTGCTACTTTATCGATAGCTACCAGTGAAACTTGGAAGGATAAACAAAGTGGTGATAAGCAAGAGCGAACTGAGTGGCACCGTGTTGTTTGCTTTAATCGTTTAGGAGAAATTGCTGGCGAATATGTACGTAAAGGATCCAAATTATATATTGAAGGTAGCCTTCGTACTCGCAAATGGCAAGATCAACAAGGACAAGACCGCTATACAACTGAAATAGTTGCTACAGATGTACAAATGCTTGATAGCAAGGTAGGTGGCGCAGCTGGGTTTGATGATACACAATCAGCTCCTCCGCAGCAGCAGCAACCCTCTTACCAATCACAGTCAACTAATCGTAAAAATCCAGCAGAAGACGCTTTTGCAGAATTAGATGATGATATTCCATTTTAAATTAACGTTTAACATAACGTCATTAGCAAACTACAGACGTTATTTTAGGCTTGCTTAATTTGAGAATATATTTATTAGAAGGCTTAGGTCGGCCGCTGGACAACAATTTTGTCGCTTTAAATTTCCCATGCCGAATTAAATATTGGCTCGACCTACCTCCTTATAAGTATAGGCAAAAATTTTTTCATTACTAAATCTTACTAAATTTATAAGGTCATTAGGCTACTCAAACTAACATCTAGTTTCTTGGTTAATCTAACCTTTCAGTGAAATAATTTATTTCTAGCAAATATTATGGCTTTGGACATGAAAATATTGTTAAACATATCTTAAGCAGAATTAACTTATAAAGTTTGTTACACTAAATTATATAATTTAAATAATGATTGTTCTTATGCGAGCGAAAAAGTCAGAAGCGTTCTCTATCTATCAATTATTATTGAAAAACAAGCTAATTCATTTACATGAAACATTATTCTTTGAGTATTTAGCTAAAAATAATAAAACTTACAGATTTGAAGCCAAAGTAACGACTAAAGGGTTATTAGTAGGGACAGCCTATTTAAATCCGAGCTTCGCTGCTATTCAATACTTACTTACCATAGGTGATGCTCGTCCTATAAATGGTTGGGTAGTCTGGCACAATAAAGAGGGTAAATCACTCTCTGACCTATATAAACAGGCCCTTAATATTTCTCAATCCCATTCTAATCTTACAAAGAAGACCGCTTTTTTTAATCGTAATGTTTACCACGAATACCCTATGATACGCGATACAGTATTTTTTTTAGGCGCTGGAGCGTCTATTGCTGATGGAGCGCCACTACAAAAAAATATTATTCCTCTCTTATTTAACTTTAGAAATGATCATTACGAAAAATCTAACCTCTATAAAATTGTCACTGACTTTATTAAAACTTACTTTATCTGTGATTTAAATAAAGATTCCTTTCCAAATTTAGAACAAATTTTTGGCTTCATTGAGTATTTTATTATGCGGGGCGAAAGTTTAAGTGGTTTATATACGTTAGAACATATAGTCTACTTAAGAGAAAGTTTAATTAAATTAATCTATTATATTATTGGAGCAAGCGCCCGAAAAAAAAGTATCGTTTTAAAAGAATTTTGGAAACAGATTTATATGTTTCAACAAAACATATCTATTATAACAGTTAACTATGATACCTTAGCTGAAGATGCATTTCCCGTTTTATACCCGCTTAATTGTTATTTAGATTATTGCTACCCTTTAGCAAATTATAATTTCGAATACCTTCATCCCTCTGACTGGTGGGTAAATCCACAAAAGCCCATTCTATCAACCTCAGCAAACTACCCTTTAAGAATAAAATATATTAAATTACATGGTAGCTTAAATTGGAAATATTGTAATTGTTGTAATCAATTAATATTAAGAGCGTGGGAAAAAGAGAATGAGTTTGCAAGTAGCCCTAGTACGACGGATTTGTTAGAGGAAACAAATACAAATTTTTGTTCACTAGATGGAAATGAATTGAAAAGTTTAATTATTCCACCTTCCTATAATAAAAATCTTATGCACCCTATTATTAGTCAAATGCTAAATGAAGCTAGCTCTGAGATTCGACTAGCGAAAAAGATAGTTTTTATTGGCTACTCTCTTCCTGAATCTGATGTTCATATTAAAGCAGTATTATCTAAATCTGATATAGCAAAAAAAGAGATTATTGTTATTAATCCGATAAAAAATTTGGAATTACAAAGGCGTTTTCTTGAACTATCATCTAACTGTAAATTTATTACTAAGCCATTTAATCAGATTATTAATGATGGGGATCTAAAACAACTTTTAGGTGTCGCTTAATTCTAAAATGTTTAGCTGCTTGTGTTTATTTTTAAGAAAGGTTATTAATATTTTGTAATCATCGAAAGTATCTGCTAATTGTTTCTTGCTCATTTTCAAATTAGCTAGTTCTGCTTCGCTGCTTACTGAGCCTAGATAATGCCATTGATCAAAAACTAAATATTGCGTCATTTTATTGCCTTTATCTTCCTCTTTAATAGCGATACTGCCCCTATAGGGCCAAATTTCTCGTTTATATTGCTTTAACACTTCTTCAACACGCCTGTTATAAACTTCATAAGGCTCCTCATGTATGCAAGCGCCTTGGCACTTTTTTAACTGGTAAGCAAAACAAGCATGTTTTGTTTGTTCAAGATTACAAAGCTTAGAGCAAAGCCCAAACTCCTTCACCCAATATAGCATCAAATTTTTAGCTGCATTTATACTTCTAAAAGCACCATATAAATTATTTTGTAACATTGTATCTTCATCTTCGACTGTGGTTCGTAAAGCCGTTAATGTTATGTAACCATCTATTTCGGTAGCTCGAATAGTAACTAGGCTTTTCTTTTTTCGTAAGCGTCGATTATATAATGGCATTTTCTCTTTAATCAGCGCTGACTCCAAAAGTAAAGCACTTAACTCGCCTGCTGTAGGAATAATTTCGATATATTTAACTTGTTGTGCTAAAACAAACTCTTTTGCGTGAGCATGATCGGCTTGAAAATGAGATAATATTCTTTGTCTAAGTGCAATACTTTTACCTATATATAAGGGTAAAGTTCTCTCATTTCCATAAAATATATAAACGCCTGGTGTGTCCGGAAAGGCATTGCAATCAGTTATTAAAGTTGAAGGAATACTCGATTGCTGATAAACCTTTTTTGCTTTGTTCAATACCTCTATTAAAGAAAACTCTTGAATCAAATGCTCAATTACTTTTCGTAATAAATTAACATCCTCTTGTGCTCGGTGAATAATCTCTCTAGCAAGGCAAAAAGCTTCTGCTACTGCGATTAGTTTGTAACTCTTAAAAGCAGGATAGAAATTTTTTAATAATTTTATTGAACATAAAACAGGAATTTGAAAAGAGATATTACATTCTTTAAAAGCATTTTTCAAAAAACTATAATCAAAGCGAGCGTTATGCGCTACTAAAATACAACCTTGCAAAAGTATTATTAGTTCCTCGGCAATTAATTCAAAAGTTGGAGCATATTGTACTAAATTATTATCTATTCCAGTTAACTTAATAATTTGCTCAGGAATAGATCGCTCAGGATTAATTAAACTATGCCAAGTTGCTTCTACACCTTTTTCAGTTAAAATGATTACCGCTATTTCAATAATTTTATCTTGCTTAACATGTAAGCCTGTTGTTTCAATATCAATTAAGGCCCATTTAAAGCTTGCTGACATATTAATTTCACTTACAGGTAAAGGCAAATAGATAAGCAAGAAGTATAATTTTTTTAATAAAAAAAAGCACGTCTTTAAATGAGCTTAAAAATAACTTTATCGTTCGCAAAACGTCATTTAAGATTATTTTAATAATTTTACTTTATAATAGGTAACTAATTCACCACCTTGCATAATTTATGTTCAATTTTTTTTATCCAAATGATAGAGTAGCGAACCTAGACCTTCGTGCTTTTAAGAAATGTCAATGGCAAGAGAAACTACTATCAATCACAAATCAAGAAGTAGTTAAATTTCCAGAATACAAGATTTTAAATGGTTCTAATGCAGCAACCCATAATGAGTTTACTTGCTGTGTCTTTATTCTCTTTTCAAGGTCTAACCCTATCTATTTTTTGGGTCATTTTAATAGCGTGAATTATGGGGAATCAAGAAATCTATTTCATAATGACTTTCAGGAAATACTAACACACATAAGTGCAAATAGGCTGTCCTTAGATTCTTATGAAGCTATCTTAATTGGGGGTGATAAAAGCCTTTTCGAGGCTATATCAAATTATTTATCAAGCTTGAATATAAAAATTACTGCTAGTTATTTCGATAATTATCACGCTCATGCCAGTGTATTAGATGATGCGTTGTTGGCAAAACATGTTATTTTTGATTACAACAATTATCGAGCTTATATATATTCTGCAGAATTTCCTAATCAAGTTCTACCTTTAAGTAATTCTCATGTTACCTTTGAAAGAGATTTTTCATTTCAAAAAGGTATGTTAATTACATTAATGAATGAGGCACTGAGTAATTTATTTGAAGAAAGTAGTGATGATAATAGTCTTGCAACGGGAATGAGTTAGAAAATTGAGTTTACCTATAAAGGTATAGAAATCTCAAGCGTTTAACAGCCTCAGCTGGAATCATAAATTCTCTAATTTCACTTATAAAATGTATGATAAAAATGCAGTTAAATAAAAAAATAAAAGCCCTATATTGTGGGCTTTTATTATGAAAGCTTTTGTCCATTTAAAAGTATCTGAACGTTATTCGTTATTGTCCTCATCAGTGGTAACAGGACGATCAACAAGTTCAACGACAGCCATTGGTGCATTATCACCAGGGCGGAATCCACACTTTAAAATACGCAAATAGCCGCCTGGTCTTTCAGAAAAACGAGGACCAAGGACGGTAAATAATTTACCAACCGCACTTTTAGAGCGTAATTTATCAAAAACATGTCTTCTAGAGGCAACTGAATCTTTTTTACTAACAGTAATTAAGGGCTCTAAATAACGACGTAGTTCTTTTGCTTTGGGAAGCGTAGTTTTAATTAATTCATGTTCAATTAAAGAGCAGCACATATTTGAAAACATCGCTTTACGATGGCTACTAGTTCGGCTAAAATTTCGGCCGGCATTACGGTGACGCATCTTAAACTCCTAATATTAATCGCCTAGATTAGCTGGAGGCCAATTTTCAAGTTTCATACCTAAAGACAATGAGCGAGAAGCAAGCACGTCTTTAATTTCTGTAAGTGACTTCTTACCTAAATTAGGCGTCTTTAACAATTCATTTTCAGTTTTTTGTACTAAATCACCAATATAATAGATATTTTCGGCTTTTAGACAGTTAGCTGAACGAACTGTAAGCTCTAAATCATCAACTGGTCTTAATAAAATTGGGTCAAAATCATTACGCTCTTTGTTATCAGTACGAGACTCTTCAAATTGCATATCAACAAAAGCATGTAGCTGTCGTTGTAGAATAGAGGCAGAAATCCTAATAGCTTCTTCAGGATCTAAAGTGCCATTAGTGAATAAATCAATAGTTAATTTATCTAAATCAGTTCGATTTTCAACACGCGCACTATCAACAAAATAAGCAACTTTGACCACAGGTGAAAAGCTATTATCAAGTTTAAGCTTACCAACAGATTTCTGGGTAGTTTCTTCTTCAAAAATAGAACTAGCATAATCAGTTGTGTGAAAACCAATTCCACGTTCTACTTTCATTGTCATATTAAGTTTGCCATTTTCGTTTAATGTGGCAATCACATGATCAGGATTAACAATTTCTTGATCAGCTGATAACTCAATATCACCGGCAGTAACAACACAAGGACCAACTTTATTTAAAGTAAGAGTTGCTTCACGGCCAGCAGCAATTTTAATTGCAACTTGTTTTAAATTTAAGAGTATGTCAACTACATCCTCACGAACGCCCTCTATTGTACTATACTCATGCAAGACACCATCAATTGCTACTTCAGTAATTGCCCAGCCTGGCATTGATGATAGAAGAATTCTTCGTAATGCATTTCCTAAAGTATGACCATATCCACGCTCTAAAGGTTCAAGTACAATACGAGAATGATGTTTAGTGTTCGCCTGTACTTTAAGTACAGTAGGTGTCAGCATTTCATTAATTTCATACATTAGACAATGTCTCCAGATCTTACTTAGAGTAAAGTTCTACAACTAAATTGACGTTAAAATCAGACGACAAGTCATTGATACTAGGAGCAGAAGCAAATGTACCTTTTAACGAATTAGAATCGACTGTTAACCAATCGCAGGGTGCTCTTTGCTCAGATAAAGCAATAGCTGCTTTAATACGACCTTGCTCTTTAGCTCGTTGACGAATAGCAATAACATCACCAGGCTTAACAAGATACGATGGAATATTAACCACTTGATCATTAACTAAAATTGCTTTATGACTAACAAGTTGTCTTGCTTCAGCTCGTGTGCTAGCAAATCCCATACGATATACAACGTTATCCAAACGACTTTCAAGTAAAACCATCAAGTTCTCACCAGTAGAACCTTTTTTACGAGCAGCAGCTTTATAGTAATTACGAAATTGTTTTTCTAAAACACCATAATAGCGACGTAATTTCTGCTTTTCTCGTAATTGAAGACCATAATCACTTAAACGTGGTTTAGAACCACCATGTTGACCTGGTAATTTATCTGCTTTACATTTAGATTTAAAATCTCGCACTGCACTTTTTGTAAGAAGATCAATGCCCTCTCTACGAGATTGTTTACACTTGGGACCAAGATATCTAGCCATTAATCACTCCTGAATCTTTAAACGCGACGTTTTTTAGGGGGCTTGCAACCATTATGAGGTATGCCTGTAACATCGGTAATTTCAACAATTTTGAAATCTTGAGATATTAACTCACGAATAGTTGATTCGCGTCCAGGTCCAGGCCCGTGAACAAATACAGCCACAGATTTCATACCAAATTCTTTAGCAACTGCTGAGGCGCGTTCAGTAGCTACCTGTGCGGCATACGGGGTACTTTTTCTAGAACCACGAAATCCAGATCCGCCGGAAGTTGCCCAACACAGGGCATTGCCTTGACGATCTGTAAAAGTAACAATAGTGTTATTAAAAGAAGCATGTACATGCACAATACCATCAGAAACGACACGTTTAACTTTTTTTCTGGTCTTTTGTTGCTTTGCTTTAGCTGTAGCCATCTCAATTTCCTAAAATAATTATTTACTTACGCCTTTGCGACGACCTTTACGAGTACGCGCATTAGTTTTGGTACGTTGACCGCGTAAAGGAAGCCCTCGACGGTGACGTAAGCCTCGATAACAACCTAAGTCCATTAGACGCTTAATATTCATCGTAACAACACGGCGTAAATCACCTTCGATTGTCATTTTTGCAATTTCAGCACGTAATGCCTCAAGTAAGTCCTCAGAAATTTGAGAAACTTTAGTGGCAGGATCAACCCCCACAATTTGGCATAATTTTTTTGAAGTTGTTTTACCAATACCATAAATTGACGTTAATGCAATAACAATATGTTTATTATCTGGTATATTTACACCTGCAATACGAGCCATTAATCTCTCCGTACGTTATTTTGCTCTGCCAGAAAGGGACAGAAGAATACTATTTTATTGATACAAAATCAAGCAATAATTAACCTTGCTTTTGTTTATGCCTTGCATCCTTACAAATAACACGAATAATTCCATTTCGCTTGATAATTTTACAATTTCGGCATAGGCGCTTGACTGATGCTCTAACTTTCATCGATAACTCCAAAAAATTTATTTATAAAAGACCAGGCAATTTTGTGCCTCTAAAATTGGCCTTTTTCATCAAAGAATCATATTGCTGTGTCATTAAGTGCGCTTGTACTTGCGCAACAAAATCCATAATTACAACAACAATGATTAAAAGTGAAGTCCCGCCAAAATAAAAGGGAACGTGCCAGGTATACATTAGAATTTGCGGTAACAAGCATACTAAAACTAAATAGATAGCACCAATTAACGTTAAACGGGTCATAACAGAATCGATATAACGTGTTGTTTGCTCACCAGGACGAATACCAGGAATATAAGCGCCGGACTTCTTTAAATTATCTGCTGTGTCTTTGGGATTAAAAACAAGAGCAGCATAGAAAAAAGCAAAAAACAAAATAGCAATAGCATAAACTATTAAATAAAGAGGTTGTCCAGGTGAAAGAGCCATACCAATATCAGCAAGCCAATCCATACCTTTACCTTTAGCAAAAAATTGCGCCAAAGTAGCAGGCAATAAAATAATGCTAGAAGCAAAAATCGGTGGAATAACACCAGACATGTTTATTTTTAATGGTAGATGACTAGATTGCGCAGCATAAACTTTTCTACCGTGGGTACGCTGAGCATAATTTACACGAATACGTCTTTGCGCTCTTTCCATAAAGACAACAAAACCTGTAACAACGATAACTATCAAACCTATCAGAATTAAAGTAAGTGCTTGCATTTGTCCTTCACGAACTTGCTGAAAAATGGAAGCAAGTGCGTTAGGCATACTGGAAACTATTCCTGAAAAAATAATCAATGAAATTCCGTTACCTACGCCTTTCTCAGTAATTTGTTCACCAAGCCACATCAAAAACATAGTACCAGTAGCTAGGGTAACTACTGCTGTAAAATAGAAAAAAATGTCAGCATGTAACGCAATATTTTGACCAGCTAACCAGCGTGCCATACCTAAAGATTGAAAAATGGATAACACTAAAGTTAAATAGCGAGTATATTGATTTATTTTTCGCCGTCCAGATTCACCTTCTTTTTTTAATTGCTCAAGCTTAGGAGAAACAACAGAAAAAAGTTGGATGATAATAGAAGCTGAAATATATGGCATTATCCCAATTGCAAAAACAGTAACTCGAGATAATGCGCCACCTGAAAACATATTAAATAAGCCAAAGATAGTATTCTGCTGTTCGCCAAAAAAGTTAGCTAATTTTTGTGGATCTAACCCAGGAACAGGAATATGCGCACCTAATCGATACACGAGAATACCAAGAACTACAAATAAGAGCCGAGCTTTTAATTCGGCTAATCCACCTTTTGTTTGGCTAGTTAATTGTTTTTTGTTATTCATATTAATCTTCTACGCTTCCACCTGCTTGCTCGATTGCTGCACGTGCACCCTTCGTTGCACGAAGACCTTTAATCTTTAAAGGTTTAGTTATCTCGCCAGATAATATAATTTTGACATCTTTAATGAGTTTATTAATTAAACCAAATTCTCTTAAAGTATTGATGTCAATCGTATCAGCATCTAACTTAGCGAGTTCAGATAAAGTAACTTCATCAATTAGCTTACCATTGCGGGATTTAAAACCCATTTTAGGCAGACGACGTTGAATAGGCATTTGACCGCCTTCAAAGTTTATTTTGTGAAAGCCACCTGCTCTTGCTTTCTGACCTTTATGACCTCGTCCACTAGTTTTACCTAAGCCTGATCCAATCCCGCGACCAACACGACGTTTCGCTGTGCGTGAACCGTAATCAGGAGAAAGTGAATTTAAGTTCATTTAAGCGCACTCCTCGACTTTCAATAAATATTCAACTGCATTCACTAACCCACGAATACAAGGGTTATCTGCATGAATGACAGAACTATTTAATTTACCTAAGCCAAGCTGTTTAACAATTTGAATGTGCTTAGGCTTACGACCAATAATACTTTTAACTAAAGTAATTTTAATATTTTTACTCATGCTGATCTGCCATTATTTGTTCAATTGACTTTCCGCGTTTCGCTGCAACATAGTCAGGAGTGCCAATATTAGTTAAGGCTCCAATAGTAGCTCTTACAATATTACTAGGATTAGTTGAACCAATACTTTTAGCTAAAATATTTTGCACGCCTAAAACTTCTAAAACAGCACGCATAGCACCGCCAGCAATAATACCTGTACCTTCACTAGCTGGCTTCATAAATACTTTTGAAGCACCATAATTCCAAGTAATTTCGTGATGAATAGTATTTCCGGCTAATGGAATATAAGTCATGTTCTTGCGTGCTTGCTCCATAGCTTTTTGAATTGCTATTGGCACTTCACGCGCTTTTCCGCGACCAAAACCAACCTTACCTTTGCCATCACCAATTACAACTAAAACAGCAAAGCCAAAAACGCGACCACCCTTTACAACTTTTGCTGTACGAGTAACGGAAACTAATTTCTCTTGGTAGCCCTCGTTTACTTTAGAATCATCAAATGCCATTACTTTTCCTTTAAAAATTCAAACCAGCTGCACGCGCACCATCAGCCAATGCTTTAACTCGGCCGTGATACCTATAGCCAGAGCGATCGAAAGCTACATTAAGGATTTCTTTAGCTTTAGCTCTTTCACCAAGTAATTTACCTACTTGTTGGGCTTGCTCAACTTTAGTGCCACTTAATGAAGTTTTTAATTCTTTATCTAGTGTTGAACAAGAAACTAAAACAACATCGCCTTTTTCACTGCCAATCACGATCTGCGAATAGATATTGCATGCACTGCGATAAACAACAAGACGCGGATGATTACATTTTCGCTGTATTGCTTTGGCTTTCATACCACGTCGAACACGAGAAGTTCGTTTATTCATTTTTAAACCCTATTTCTTCTTAGCTTCTTTACGAGCTATATATTCGCCAGCATATTTAATACCTTTGCCCTTATAAGGTTCAGGCTTTCTAAATGCTCGAATTTCAGCAGCAACTTGACCTAACAATTGCTTGTCAATAGCACGTAAATTAATAGTAGTATTATTTGGCGTTTCAGCAGTTACCCCTTCAGGCAACTTAAATTCTACTGGATGAGAAAAACCTAAACTTAAATTAAGTGTTTTCCCGCTTGATTGTGCCCTATAACCTACACCAACTAGTTCCAAAGTTATGGTAAAACCTTCAGTTACGCCTTTAACCATATTATTGAGTAACGCTCTAGCAGTACCAGCATGAGCCCAACCTTTAGGATCTTTTGAAGCAGGCTTGAATGTTACTACATTTGAACCGTCAGTAGAGATATCAACTAACTTATTATAAGTTTGAGTTAATTCCCCTTTTGGCCCCTTTACGGTCATTAATTCTTTAGTTACAGTTAACCCTACGTTATTTGGTAGAGATATTGAGGCCTTTGCTACTCTTGACATATCATTCCTCGCAAACTTTAAGCTATTTCACAAAGTACTTCGCCACCAACCCGTTGGGATTTAGCTGCCACATGAGTCATAACGCCCTTCGAGGTTGATAAAATGGCAATTCCAAATCCAGGTATAGCTAATAACTCATTAAAAGGCTTATAAACTCTTAAGCCAGGACGACTTATACGTTCAATCCGCTCTATTACAGGTCTACCGTGGTAGTATTTTAAATCGATAGTAATACTTTTAATATTATTCTTACTAGACTCAATACTATAATCTAGTATGTAACCTTCCTCTTTTAATACACGAGCGATTTCTTCTTTCAATTTTGATGAATGAAGAGTAACGCTTTGGTGTTTCGCCTGCTGTCCATTTCGAATTCGGGTCAGCATATCAGCTACAGGATCATGCATACTCACTCTTTTTCTCCAATAGTCTTGATATTACCAGCTAGATTTCCGACCGCCAGTAACATTACCATTCATTAATTGTTGCCGTAAGCAAATTCTGCAAAGCCCGAACTTTTTATATACGGCGTGTGGCCGGCCACATTGTTGGCATCGAGTGCTATGACGGACCGGATTAGAATTAACAGGCAGTTTTGCTAACCGCTCTTGTGCATCCATTATTGTATCAAAATCTTTTGAAGTTTTGATTAAATTTTTTAATTCGATTCGTATTGGTAGATACTTTTCAACTAGCTTTGCACGCTTTTTTTCTCGTTCGAGCATTGATTTTTTAGCCACGGTAATACCCTTCTTTAATGTTTGTCTCTATCTTTTAAAGGTAGATTAAATGCCTCTAGTAAAGCTTTCGCCTCTTCGTTGGTTTTAGCACTAGTTGTTATGCAAATATCTAAGCCTCTAATTCCATCAGTTTTATCAAAATCAATTTCAGGAAAAACGATTTGTTCGCTTAAACCCATACTATAGTTACCTGTACCATCAAAAGATTTTGGACTGAGGCCACGAAAATCACGAACGCGTGGTAAAGCGATACTTATAAGTCTATCTAAAAACTCATACATTTGTTTTTTTCTTAAAGTAACTTTACAACCAATAGGCCAGCCTTCACGAATTTTAAAACCAGCTAATGATTTTCGAGCTTTAGTAATAATTGGTTTTTGCCCAGCAATCAAAGTCATATCTTCAACAGCATGATTCATAACCTTTTTATCACCTACTGCTTCACCAACGCCCATATTCAATGTTATTTTAACAATTTTTGGGACTTGCATTACGCTTTTGTAGCCGAACTTCTTCATCATCATTTCAACTACTTCGCTATTATAATATTCTTTAAGTCTTGCCATTTCCCGCCACCTACGTAATTAGATTAAGTCAACTACTTCATCGTTAGACTTGTAATATCTAACTTTGTATGTTTTGCCATCTTTCTCTATGTTTCTAAAACCTACTTTATCTGCTTTTTTGGAAGCAGGATTATATAAGGCGACATTAGAAATATGCAGCGGTGCTTCAATAGAGCGAATGCCACCTTTATCATTGACCTGTGGATTAGGCTTAATATGTTTTTTAACCAAATTGGCGCCTTCAACAACCACTGAGTCACCAAATACACGGTTTACTTTGCCAATATGCCCTTTACTCTTACCAGTGATAACAATGACTGTATCGCCAGAACGGATACGCTTCATAATTTTATCCTTTTACAATACTTCTGCGGCTAAAGAGATAATCTTCATAAATTTCTCTCTTAACTCGCGTGTTACTGGACCAAATATACGGGTACCGATAGGCTCGTTTTGGTTATTTAAAAGAACAGCTGCGTTTCCATCAAAGCGAATTAATGAACCATCATCGCGGCGAACGCCTTGGCTAGTTCTAACCACTACAGCCTTCATGACTGCACCCTTTTTTACTTTACTTCTCGGAATTGCATCTTTAATACTAACTTTGATGACATCCCCTACTCGTGCATAGCGACGATGAGATCCCCCTAGCACTTTGATACACATCACTTTGCGCGCGCCACTGTTATCAGCAACATCAAGCACCGTCTGCATTTGTATCATAATAAACTCCAGTTCTTAATACGACCAGAAAAAGGTGGCTGATTATATCAGCCCTTTTTGAATTTTAAAAGTCGTTACAACCTATTAAGAAATAACTTCAACAAGAACCCAACTTTTTGTCTTTGAGAGAGGTCTTGATTCACGAATCTTAACAGTATTGCCAATTTTACCTATCTCATTTTCATCATGGGCATGTAATTTAGTTCTTTTCTTTATAATTTTGCCGTACTTAGGATGCTTTACTGTACGCTCGACCATGACTACAATAGTTTTTTGCATCTTATCGCTAACGATTTTTCCAACCAGCGTTCTGGCACTAGATTCACTATTTTTCGACATAAGTCTTTCCAACCTTTTCCGTCATAATTGTTTTTACTCTAGCAATGGCTCGCCTCGCCTCTTTAATAGGATGAGTTTTTTCTAATAAGCCATTTGCTTTTTTCATTCTTAATTTAAATTGTAATTTTCTTAAATCAAGTAATTCTTCATTTAATTGCTCTTGAGAAAGCTTTCTTAATTCGCTATTGTCTTTCATTACATCACCTTCCGCTCTTCAAAGATAACCTTGAAAGGTAATTTTGCTTTCGCTAGATTAAAAGCTTCCATAGCCAATTCTCTAGTCACACCTTCCATTTCAAACAAAACCTTTCCTGGTTGAATTTGAGCAACCCAATATTCAACGCTTCCTTTACCTTTACCTTGACGAACTTCAAGTGGCTTTTGCGTAATTGGTTTATCCGGAAAAACACGAATCCATATTTTTCCTCCACGTTTAATGTGACGAGTCATTGCACGTCGAGCTGCTTCAATTTGGCGAGCAGTTAAACGTCCACGTTCCAAAGCTTTTAAACCAAACTCACCGAAACTGACTTTATTACCTGTCAATGCTAGACCGCGATTGCGACCTTTCATTTGTTTTCTATATTTAGTACGTTTAGGCTGTAACATGATCAACAATCCTCATTCATTTACTGCTTTCAACGTTACGATTTTTTTGTGGCAGCACTTCACCTTTAAAGATCCATACTTTAACACCAATAATACCGTAAGTTGTTTTTGCTTCTGCAGTACCATAATCAACGTCTGCACGAAAAGTATGTAAGGGTACACGGCCTTCACGATACCATTCGCTACGAGCAATTTCAGCTCCTCCAAGACGGCCACTAACGCAAATCTTAATTCCTTTTGCACCAGCCTTCATAGCCGAAGTTACAGCCCTCTTCATTGCTCTTCTAAACATTACTCGTTGTTCTAATTGCTGAGCAATACTCTCTGCAACTAAAACAGAATCTAGTTCTGGTTTTCGAACTTCTTCAATGTTTAAATGAACAGGTACATTTAACTTAGCCGCGATCTCACTGCGTAGACCTTCAATACCGCCACCTTTTTTACCAATTAACACACCAGGTCTAGCACTATGAATAGTTACTACAGCGTTATTAGCTGGTCTTTCAATTTGGATACGGCTGACGGCAGCGCCCATAAATTTTTTCTTAAGATCTTTTCTTAAGTTAATATCTTCGTTTAATAATTTGGCAAACGTTTTACTGGCGTACCATTTTGAATTCCAGTCTTTAGTAATACCTAAACGAATACCTATTGGGTTTACTTTCTGTCCCATTGTGCTATACCCCGTCAGATACTTTAATTAAAATGTGGCAATTGCGTTTGCAAATACGATTAGCTCTTCCCTTGGCACGTGGACTAATTCTTTTAAAAGTAGCAGCCTCATCCACACAGACAGTTCCAACTTTTAGCTCATCTATATCAGCACCATTATTATTCTCAGCATTAGCAATCGCTGACTCTAATAATTTTAACATATACTTTGCACCCTTTTTTGGAGTGAAACGCAATACATCAAGTGCCTTTGAAACACTTAGACCACGAATTAAATCCGCAATCAATCTGCCCTTTTGGGCAGATAGAGGTGCATTACTTAATTTAGCTGTAACTTCCATCATGACCTCTTATTTACCTTTGGCCTTTCTGTCACCAGAATGCCCTTTAAATGTTCGAGTCATAGCAAACTCACCTAACTTGTGACCGACCATATTATCAGTAATATAGACAGGAACATGTACTTTACCATTATGAACGGCAATGGTATGTTCAATCATTTCAGGAATTATTGTCGAACGTCTAGACCAAGTTTTAATTGGTTTTTTAGACTTTGTTTGATTCGCCAATTCTATTTTCTTTAATAAGTGTCGATCTATAAATGGACCTTTTCTTATGGAACGTGGCACCTTAATATCCTCTTAACTAATTATTTCTTTTTGCGTCGTCTTACAATAAAGCGATCAGTTCGCTTATTGCTCCGAGTTTTGTACCCTTTAGTAGGCACACCCCAAGGTGTTACAGGATGACGTCCGCCTGAAGTCCTTCCCTCGCCCCCTCCATGAGGATGGTCAACTGGATTCATAGCTACACCGCGCACAGTCGGTCTAATACCACGCCAACGTTTTGCACCAGCTTTTCCAAGGCTACGTAAGCTATGCTCACTGTTGCTAACTTCACCGATTACTGCACGGCATGAGGTTAACACCTTGCGCATTTCACCAGATCGTAATTTCAATGTGGCATAAACACCTTCTTTTGCAACTATCTGCCCACTACAACCTGCACTACGTAATAGCTGAGCACCTTTTCCGGGCTTTAATTCAACGCAATGGATAGTAGTACCAACAGGAATATTACGAAGAGGCAGGCAATTACCTACACTAATAGGGGCATCTTCACCACTTACAACAACAGCTCCAACTTCTAAATTAGAGGGAGCAATAATATAACGTCGTTCCCCATCATTATACACAATAAGAGCAATAAGAGCTGAGCGATTAGGATCGTATTCTAAGCGTTCAACTTTAGCTTCAATACCATCTTTATTACGTTTAAAATCAATAATTCTATATTTAGATCGAGTCCCACCGCCAATATGACGAACAGTGATACGACCATAGTTATTACGTCCGCCAGTTTTATTTAATTTTTCAACTAAAGCGGCATGTGGTTGTCCTTTATGAATATTATGATGAACAACCTTTAGCTCACCACGCTTACCCGGTGAGGTGGGTTTAGATTTTAAAAGAGCCATCTTAATCTGCCTTATTCTGCCAAGCTAAAGTCAATATCATAATTTTCCTGCAGAGAAACATAAGCTTTTTTCCAATCACTTCTTTTACCTTGTAATTGTCTAAAGCGTTTCTGCTTGCCAGGAACATTTATTACTGACACACTTTTAACTTTGACGTTAAACATCTGTTCTACTGCTTGTTTAATCTCTGACTTAGTAGCTGTAGGCAATACTTTAAATGTAAATTGCTTAAATTTTTCAGCCATTATTGTAGACTTTTCAGAAGTATGGGGCTCACGCAGAACCATTATTATGTGTTCAGCATTCATTGTAATAACTCCTCAAGTCGCTTAACAGCGCCACTAGTCATAACTACTTTTTCAAATCGTAGTAAATTTACAGGATCTACAGATATAACATCACAAATATCGAAATCAGCTAAATTTCGTGAACCTAAGTATTCTTGCTCACCTATTTCATCCATAACAATTAATGCATTAGTGAGTTCAAATTCACTTACTTTCGCAATAAAATCTTTAGTTTTATGTGAATTACATTGGAAATCATCAACCACAATTAGATTACCATTGCGATAAAGTTCAGAGATTATACTACGTAATGCCCTTTTGTACATTTTTTTATTTAATTTTTGGCTATAATCTCTCTTTTTAGAAGCAAAAGTCACACCGCCGCTACGCCATAGAGGGCTACGAATAGTCCCTGCGCGTGCTCTACCTGTTCCTTTTTGATTCCAAGGCTTCTTGCCGCCGCCTCTAACTTCTGCACGAGTTTTTTGTGCACTATTACCACTACGGGCATTATTCATGAAAGTTACAACTGCTTGATGGATTAGACCTTCATTATAATTGTAATCAAAAATCTGCTCGTTCACTTTTAAGGAAGTATTGGTATCTTTCGTAATAAGTTCCATTATTCTCCCCTTGCTTTCTTTTTAACAGCTGGCGTTACGCGCACTTTAGAACCTGGACAGCCAGGAATTGCACCTTTTATGAGCAGTAAATTACGTTCTGCATCAATTCGTACTAATTCTAAATTTTGTGTGGTGCAACGGACATTACCCATTTGACCAGCCATCTTTTTACCTTTAAACACTCTACCAGGCGTTTGATTCTGCCCGATGGAACCAGGTACTCTATGTGATCTAGAATTACCATGTGTAGCATCTTGAGTGCGGAAATTATAACGCTTTACAGTACCAGCAAACCCTTTACCTTTTGATGTTCCACAGACATCTACAAATTGACCATTTGTAAATACGTCTGAAACATTAATGACCTGTCCTGCTTGAAACTCATCAGCAGACTCTACAATAAATTCACCTACCGCATCTCCTGCCTCAATTTGTGCTTTTGCAAAATGTCCGGCAAGAGGCTTGCTAACTCGGCTAGCTTTTTTTTCACCTGCAGTTAGCTGAATAGCAATGTAGCCATCATTTTCTAAAGTTTTTAACTGGGAAATCCGATTGGGTAGTACCTCAATTACAGAAACAGGTATTGAAACACCAGCATCTGTAAAAATGCGTGTCATACCTACCTTTCTGCCAATTAACCCTAATGTCGTCATAGTAATACCTCTTTAGTATCCATTGCCTCGTAATGATTATTCATCATCTAGGCTTATCTGAACATCGACCCCGGCAGCTAGGTCTAGTTTCATTAAGGCATCCACTGTTTTCTCAGTTGGATGTACGATTACTACTAGACGTTTGTGGGTTCGTAATTCGTATTGATCACGCGCATCTTTATTAACATGTGGTGAAATCAATACTGTGAATTTTTCCTTTTTAATAGGAAGGGGGATAGGGCCCCTAATTTGAGCCCCTGTACGCTTTGCTGTTTCAACAATTTCGCGAGTCGATGTATCGATTAAACGATGATCAAATGACTTTAAGCGAATTTTAATATTTTGATTGTTACTCATCTTGCTCACTCAATAATTTTTGCAACGACACCAGCACCGACAGTTCGGCCGCCTTCACGAATAGC
>NZ_CAAAHX010000012.1 GCF_900639865.1 Legionella gresilensis | reverse complement strand
GAATAATGTGCATTTAGCGGTTTCTTATTTTGGCCAATATTCATCTCAAGTCAAAGATAACGGTGTTGCAGCACGTCTATTATGGAGTTTTTCTTAAAAATCATCTCTAATAAGCAGAAGGATCAACTATCCTTCTGCTTATCAATACTTTAATTCTAAATATCTTACTTTCATTGATTTCCCTATCACTTGATTTTAAAATAATCTTATTGTATAAATTTTTTATAAAAAAATGGCGAATACGAGTAGTTATTATTATACTTTAATAGAGTTTTAATTTTGACGTAGTTACCTATCTAGCTGATTATAGGGTCCACTGCATTACTAAGGTAGGGGTGTGAATGGTTACCGTATCTGGGTATGCATTACAAGAAAGAATGCGAACCAAGCATAATATAGACACTTACTATGCCTTAAGATGGAAAGATAGTCGTAAGGTTCTATTAAAAACGCCTAATAATGGTGGCTCACCTTCGGAAAACTTAGCTATTTTACAGCATGAGTACGACCTACTCCAAAAGATTAAATCTTCAACTATCATAAAACCCTACGATTTTATTCCTAATCTTTCAGAGCCTATTTTAGTTTTAGAAGGCGTTGAAGGGCAGATTTTAAGTCTTTATCTTAAGAAACATCAGTTAACAATAGGCGATTTTTTAAATCTAGCATTACAGCTAGTAGATATTATTGAAGAGTTACATCAATTAAATATTATTCATAAAGAGATAAGAGCGTCAAATATAATAATAGATCCTAGTAAATTAACCTTAAAACTAATTGATCTTAGTGCTTCTACCAAACTTACTGAAACCTTTGATTATTTAAACTTGGGTAGATTTGACGAAGGTTTAGCTTATATTTCACCAGAACAAACAGGAAGAATTAATCGCCCTGTCGATTATCGGACTGACTTTTATTCTTTGGGAATTACCCTTTTTGAAATGTTAACTAATCAATTACCTTTTCCTACTAATGATCCTTTAGAATTAGTTCATTGTCATATTGCAAAAAAACCTACAGACGTCCTTGAGCTTAGACATGACGCGCCAGCAATACTAGGCTCGATTATTGCTAAATTATTAAAAAAAATGCCTGAAGAGCGCTATGCAAATATTATTGGATTAAAACATGACCTTGAAGAATGTCAAAAGCAGTGGATAGCTAAAGGAAATATTGACGAATTTACCTTAGCCTTAAAGGATAAAAAAGATCATTTAGTTATTTCACGTAATCTCTATGGCCGAAAAGAGCAAGTTTGCCAGCTATTAGAAGCATTTGACTGCATAAGTCAAGGTAAAAAAGAATTAGTATTTATTGCAGGTTACTCAGGAATAGGCAAAACATCTTTAGTTAAAGAGATCCACAAGCCTGTTATGCAGTATAGAGGTTATTATAGCCAAGGTAAATTTGACCAGCTACAACAAAGTGTGCCTTATAGTGCTATTGTTGGTGCTTTCCAGAACCTAATTAAACAAGTTTTATTAGAAAATGAAACTAGAATTCAAGAGTTAAAAGAGCATCTTATTCAAGCATTGGGAGGCGTCGGACAAGTAGTCATCGATGTTATCCCGGAAGTTGAGCTTATTATAGGCAGTCAGCCACCAGTCCCTAAACTTAGTCCAAATGATGCACAAGCTCGTTTTAACCTAGTATTTCAAAATTTTGTACGTGTGTTTGCGCAAGCCAATCATCCTTTAGTGATGTTTTTAGATGACTTACAATGGGCTGACAATTCATCACTTAATTTTATCGAAAATTTATTACAAGATCGTGAAACTAATTATTTGCTTATTATTGGCGCCTATAGAGATAATGAGGTCTATGCAAATCATCCCTTACAACTCACTATACACGATTTAAAAAAGACAAAAATCCCTTTTACAACGATTACATTACGACCTTTGAAATTACATAATATTGAACAACTGCTAATAGACACCCTTTTTGCACCCACAGAAAAAATTCGGCCACTGGCCAAATGCATCTATGATAAAACCCACGGCAATCCTTTCTTTATCAATGTATTTATTAAAATTATTTATCAAAAAAAGATACTCGCTTTTTCTTATGATAGAGGTGCTTGGGAATGGGATTTAGACAAAATACAACAGCAAAGCGCAACCGATAATGTCGTTGACCTACTCACTACAAAAATTCATTTACTTTCTGAGCCTACTCAAGAAAATTTAAAATTAGCTTCCTGTCTTGGCCATCAATTTAATTTTAAAACATTGCTTATTGTAACTGGCCAAACTATTCAAGAAACAGCAGAACGATTATGTGATGCTATTAAAGCCAATTTAATTTATCCACTTGAAGAGCCTTACAAAACAGTAGGCTTAATAGGTTTACAAGGCATTATTACTACCGATAGCAACATCCGTTCCTTACGTTATCGCTTCGCCCATGATAGGGTGCAACAGGCAAGTTACGAACTTATTGATCCCAAAGATAGGGCTACTATTCATCTTAAAATAGGGCGCTTACTGTTAAGTAAAAAAGCGCTTGATCAGAAAAGTGAAAATTTATTCGATGTTATGAACCATTTCAATCAAAGCTTAAATTTAATTACCAATCAGCAAGAGAAACTAATGTTAGCCAAATATAATCTTTGGGCTGGTCAAAAAGCTAAGCTTGCTGCAGCTTACTTTAGAGCAGATAAATATTTATCAGCCGGCATTTCATTAATAAACGAAGATAGCTGGCGAGACAATTATGATCTTACCTTTCAGCTTTATAAAGAATTTGCCGTCTGTAAATATTTAATTAGTGACTTCACCGCCGCCGATGAAAGTTTCTCTTTCATATTAGATCATATAAGTAAACCCATTAATATTATAGAAATTAATCGTTTGAAAATTGAAATGTTTTCAACATTAGGAAAGCATAATGAGTCTTTAGAGGTAGGAATTAATATTTTAAGAAAATTTGGCATAAAAATACCTATAAATCCCAATAAATTACAGGTTTTAAGCGCCATTCTTAAAATTAAAATTCAATTAAGAAGAACACGTATTGAAGACATTGAATTACAACCCATGACAGATCAAATGCAAAAAGCAATTGCTGATTTAATAACGCAATTGTTTAATAGCTCTTTTATAGTCAATCAACAGTTATTTGTCATTCTCATTTGTAAGAGTATTGGTTTAAGTTTACGCTATGGATATACTGAAAGTAGCTCTATGGCAATGCCTGTCTATGCCTTTGTTATTATGCATTCGCTTAATCTATATGATGAGGCACTCTCCTTTGTCAAACTCTATAATAATTTAAAATTAAAATATGGATCTTCAGATTTTGAAGGTAAAAACCAATTTGTACTAGGTTCTTTTATAGAGCCTTATCAAATACCTCTCAGTGTCTGTAATAACACAGTTGCTAAAGCATTTAAGCTATGTTGTGAAGTAGGCGATTTAGTTTATAGTAATTATTGTAATTTACTTCTAGTATTACATACTTTATCAGCTGGAAAAGACTTAAATGAACCTAAAAAGAACCTTCACTTTTTTTTATCTTTCATAGCTCGAGTCAATATTTCTGATTTTGTTACTTTAGGCCAATTTTTAGAATACGCCATAAAATGTTTAGAGAACCTTGAAAACATAGATCATAGACGCCTATCCCATTTTGAGGAAGTTATTATTCAGGGAAAAAATATTACGGAATTAAGCTTTTTTTATAGTCTTTTAACTCGGCTACATTTTCTATTAGGAAATTATGAGGCAGCAATTAAAGCTGGCTTAAACCATGAGCATTTTTCAGATTATGATAAAGGCTTAATAAGCAATATAGACGGTAAGTTTTTTCTAGCATTAGCTTTATTTTACCATTACCCACATGTTTCTAAACCTGAGCAAAAATCTTATTTAAAGCAATTAAAAGTGCTTGGCGCCTTTATAAAAAAATATGCACGTTGGTGCCCTAATAATTTTAAATGTTATGCTTTACTGTTTGATGCTGAAATGGCCCGCTGCTTACAAAATCAAAATGTCCTAAGATTCTATGAGCAAGCTGTTGAAATTGGCCTTGCTAAGGGAAGTATTTTAGTGGCAGCGATAGCTAGTGAAAGCGCAGGCTGTTATTGCTTAGATAGTAAAATGGATAGACTTGCAAAGTTATATTTACAAAACTCCCATAGATATTTTAAAGACTGGGGCCTGATAGCTAAGATAAAATTATTAGAGAAAACTTATGCTAGTTTGAAATTATTAGATCAAGATAGTAGTTTACAAAAATTAGCGATCCAGCAAATTAACGCACCAAATCTAGACATGCTTGCGATCTTGAAATTCACTCAACTTATCTCAAGTGAAATCCGTTTAGATAAGTTATTACAAAAATTTATGAAGATAGTTTTAGAAAATGCAGGCGCACAACGCAGTATTATTCTGACAAATATTAATAATAAATGGGTCGTTGAAGCAGAAGGTGATCTCGAGCAACAAACTATTTACTTAAATAGTTTATCGCTAGAAGAATCTAAACCTAAATATCCTGCATCTATTTTAAATTATGTGCAAAGAACTCAAAAACCCCTTATTTTACAAGATGCTACTGAATCTGAAATTAGTTTTCATGACCCTTATATACAACAAGAACGACCACGATCGCTGTTAATGATGCCTCTTTTTTACAAAGGGCAATTATGCCGTCTACTTTATTTGGAAAACAAAAGTAATACTCATACTTTTACACCTAGCCACTTAGATAGTTTACATTTACTATCCTCACAAGCAATGACATCGCTTGAAAATGCAAAGCTTTATTATCAAGCAACTCATGACCCCCTAACAGGGTTAGCTAATCGCAATATGCTTTATGAAATATTCCAACAAACGTCAAAGCAAATAACACGCTCTCAAGAAAAATTAGCCTTATTATTTTTGGATTTAGACTATTTTAAAGTTATTAATGATACCCTAGGTCACGATAATGGCGATAAATTATTGATGCACATTGCCCAAACATTCCTGGCAACATTGCGCGAAGGTGATATTGCAGCTCGCATAGGTGGTGACGAGTTTGCTATTATGCTTGCCAATATTACTTCCGAAAAGCAAATTACAACTATTGTAGACCGTATTTTTAAAGAGTTAGTTAAACCTATACAAATAGGAGAGCATTTAGTTCAAATTACTTTTAGTATGGGTATAAGTGTATTTCCTGATCATGGAAATGATATAGAAAAACTACTTAAACTAGCAGATACTGCCCTTTATCAAGCAAAAGGAAAAGGGCGGAATCAATACCATTATTATTCGACGCAATTATATGAAGAATATCAACGCAGTCATGGCCTTGATAAGGATTTACAACGTGCTTATGATAATCAAGAGTTTTTCTTAATGTATCAGCCTTTTTATGATACTAATTCCGGAGAAATTATTGGACTTGAAACCTTATTGCGTTGGAATCATCCTACAAAAGGAATTTTGGAAGCTAGTAGTTTTATTGAGACTTTAGAAAAAAGTCCCCTTATTATTCCTGTTAGTGAATGGATAATCAAAACAGCCTGTAAGCAAGCGAAAGTATGGCAAGCAGCCAATATACTCCCAGGTCCTATCGCTATTAATATTTCTACAATACAATTCTTACGTCAATCCATTAGTGAGCTTGTTAGTAAGGTCTTGATGGAAACGCAATTAGACCACGCTTATCTTGAATTAGAAATCACAGAATCAGTTTTCATTGAATATAGCGATAAATTATTTCAGGAACTTAAAGCCTTACAAGCATTAGGTATTAATCTGGTAATGGATGATTTTGGTACAGGATATTCAGGTTTATCCTATTTAAAAAATTTACCTATTCAAAAAATTAAAATAGATAAAACGTTTATAAGAAATTGTGATACTGATCAATTAGATCAAACAATAATTAGTGGCGTTACCCAGATGGCTCATAACCTTAACCTTAAAGTTATAGCAGAAGGTGTAGAAAATGAAACTCAACTTAAAGCCTTACAATTAAATGGGGTTGACGGAATTCAAGGCTACTACTATTCACGACCGCTTACTATCGAAGGTTGTGAAACATATTTAACTAAAAAAGCTGCTCAAGTTAAAAATCACAAGCGTTCAAAGAGTAAGAAAAAAAAGTAGTCCACTCTAACTACTTCCCTTTTTAAGCAATTTTTAATTTAATCTTTTAATAAATATTTTTTTATTAAAATTAAATATTGTTATTAAACTAAGCTTGTTTATAAATCAACTTAAATATCACAGAAAATGAGTAAAACATAATTAATTTACTATGATAATTTTTTTATTCAATTTTGCAATAAATACTAATGACTATTTCTGTAAAGTTATAACGTTTCCGGCTAAATTTCAGACAAAGCACAAGGTAATGAGGCGAATGACGTTATAAATTTAAACTCAGCGAGTAACCTTCCATCCGATTAAAATAGTTGCTAAGGTATTGGATGCAAAGGGGCAAATAATGATGCTGTCAAAATTGTGAGATTTCTAAATTAACCTTCCAAATAACTACAGATTCACTCCATATTTTAGGGATATTTTATAGGAGTATTTATTGATGTCTAGGACAAATTTTTTAAAAATAGCTTTTAATTGTGTGCAGACAATAGTTACGCCAAGCGCACTTAAGCTGACTACAATGTTATTTTTATTGATTATATTTACTAAGTTCAGTATTGCTTCGGAGCCTCTAATTTATATGCGGCCAAACGAAACGCCGATGTTTACCGAACTCTATCAGCGTTATGGGCTACTTAATCCGCCAGCTCTTCATGTTTTTGAGAGCGGCGTTTACATTGGGCAACCGGGGGAAAAGGGTCCGCTGGTAATCCCTTCTAGCGTCGCTTTTTTTAATGATATAGAGCAAACACTTCGAGCTTATCATACGCGCCTTGGCAACCTAGAACTATTTCTTGATCCTAATGAAAATAAATATGTCTTTTCTCCTTCTAATGGTTCATTGCAAATTATTTTCGGCCTAGTCTATGCTATTGCTACAACCGAGCCTCAAAAACATTTTTTGTTTGTTGAAAAGATCCCTTTTTATTCATTTCACGAGCATGCAATCTCATATCGGCCTTATCCCAATGTTCGATTTCAAGGTTTTAATGATCCTAGCGAAATTAAACTTAATCCGGATGAAACATTAGTAGAGTTTGTCACTTCACCTAATAATCCCGATGGCAAATTTCGTGAACCCTATACTAAAGCAAATATTATTATCGCTGATTTTGTCTTTGCTTCACCTTCGTATGGCAGTGATGGTACAGGCTATATTAAAGACAATATTGCTTGGGTCGCTCAAGCAAGGCGTGAAGGCAAACATGTATTTACGTTTAATTCGGTATCTAAAGCGCTTGGCAAACCAGGGTATCGGCTTGGATATATCTGGTTTCCTATGCATGATACGTATGCTGCCAGTATTTTTCATAATTTCTTTTCTTATCTTTGGAAATTAACCGTGGGAACTAGCTCACCGGGTACGGCTGATGCTTTAAATCTCATTTCCGCCCTTCTATCTCTCCCTGATGCAGGGCAATCACTGCGCAATGACGCCTTTAAAACGATTGTAAAACGCCATGATATCGTCAAATCTGAGCTTCTCAGGCGTTATCCTGGTACAGAAGTGACAAGTATTCCGGGTAGCCCTACGCTTTTTGCAAAGCTGCATAGTTCTGATAGCACACCAATGACAGGCGAAGACATTATATTTAAAGATCTGAATGTTGCAGTTGATAATGGCAATACTATGGGGGCTAGCAATAGTTTTATACGCATAAACTTATGTGGCTATAGTGGTGATTTAGCTGAGTTTTTGAATCGGCTTGCTAATACTAAAAAATACCAGGCAGATGATCTTTTAGTATCAGCAGTAAATCATTGTTCACATACAACCATCCACAGTAATGAAAATGTCAGTTACGTTGTCAAACCTAATGATTGCAATATTGATATTGATGCTCGAGATGGGAATGTCCAAATCATATTACCTCCATTTATTAACTATCAGCGCAGTAATTTAATCTCGATTAGAAAAATAGATCATACTGATCATTCAGTTATAGTAGAGGCAAATAAGTCTTTGATAACACTTAAGAAAAAAGACGAACAGTTAAGAATGCAATGGAATCAACCTTTTTTCTTAAATGGACAATGGCAAACTATAACACCATAAATTAATTCTATTCTCCTATTTCGTTAAGGGGCTGTTACAGCCCCTTTTAATCAGCGTTTATTAAACCATTCCTATTAAAAGAAAATTTCTTTAATCTGATTTATACTTTATTTTGAAGGATGAAATATAAAGGATTATTTATAATGAAAGGTATAATTTTCAGTAATTTTCTGGAAATGGTTGCTGAAGTATTTTCACCTGAAATGGTAGAAACTATTATTGAACAATCTAATTTATCGACCCAAGGTGCTTACACAGACATTGGTACTTATGATCATCAAGAGCTTCTTAGATTGATTAAAAATTTGAGCCTAGCTATAAAAATCCCTATTTCTCAATTACAAATTGAATATGGCAAGTATCTTTTTAATAAGTTTTTAAATCGGTATAAAGATCTCATTCAAACGGCTAATTCAACCTTCAAATTTCTCCAACAAGTTGATAATCATATCCATGTTGAGGTACGTAAACTTTATCCTGAAGCAGAACTACCTCGATTTGAATGTAACATGTTAAATGATCATGTAATGACTATGAAATATAGTTCAAATCACCCATTTGCTGACCTTGCTGAAGGTTTAATTTTAGGGTGTAGTCGTTATTTCAAGGAAAACATACAGTTAACGCGTCAGGAACTTAAACCTGAAATCGACAAAAAATATGTAATGCTTTTTACACTCGAGAAAAGGATTAACTGTGCAAAGGATTGATATTTTGCTCAAACAGCTGGATCGAGAAAAAAGAGCTCGCAAGGAAGCTGAAAATATTGGTGAAAATAAATGCCGCGTCCTTTATCAAATTAATCAGGACTTAGAAGCGCTATCTAATGATCTAGTTGATAAAGAGAAAAATACCAGAGCCATTTTAGATGCAACGCCTGATGGTATTTTAGTCATGGATGAGCAATTTCATGTCGTTCGCTGCAATAAAGCCGCATGTAGGTTATTTGATTACACATCTAAACAGTTAGAAGGAAAAAGTATACATAAATTAATTGATTTTATATCCCCTAATCAATCAAATCTTAAAATTACCTCACTACTTTTAACTATTCCTACTGACAGTTTGACTGAATTTATTGCTGTAAAAAAAGATAAAACGCGTATTCCTATTGAACTAGCTATCTCTACTGTCGATTTAACCGAAAAAATATCTATTATCTGCGTTTTACGTAACATATTTGATAGGAAGATGGCAGAGCGTCGGGTAACTATGCATCATGAATTAGTACGTCTGATGGCTGAACACACCTCTCTTGATGAAATTGCGCTCAAAATCTTAAAAACTATTTGTGAGTTTATGGGATTAGATGAAGGCGCATTATGGAAAGTAGATGAGGTAAATAAGGTATTAAGATGTGTAGATACTTGGATTAAGAGTAAAGAAATCAGTAATTTCGCTGAAGCAATCAGTAAAAGCCTGACTTTTCCCTATGGAGTCGGATTGCCTGGCACAGTTTGGCAAAATAAATCTATAAAATGGATTTCAGATATAAAAACAGAATTAAACTTCCCACGCTCTACTGCAGCTGAAAAAGTAGGCCTTCGTAGTGGATTTGCTTTGCCTATCCTTTTTGAAGGGAAAGTATTAGGAGTGCTTGAATTTTTTAAAAAAGAAACGCAGCTACCTGATAAGAAAACAATGGAACTTTTGAATGATATCAGTAATCAATTAGGTATATTTATTGAAAAAGAACAGGCACAAAATAAAGTTTCAACTTTATCAAGATTATCTGGTATGTCTGAGGTTGCATCATCAATATTGCACAATGTTGGAAATACATTAAACAGTATTAATACCTCCGTTCAAATGATCCAAGAGAATTTAAATTTATCCAAAATGCCTAAACTAGAAATGATTGCCGATTTATGCGTTGAGCATGCAAAAAATAAGGGCACATTAAACGATGCAAAAGGTCAATATATCCCTGAATTTTTAACTCTGCTGGCTCAGGAATGGAAAGATGAAAATTTACATTTAGCACAAGAAATAAATAACTTAAAAAAAAATGTACATCACATTAAACGCATCATTGAAATGCAGCAATCTTTTAATTATTTAATTAAGACAACTGAATTAATTTCACCTGCAGAATTAATCGAACACGCCTTAATTATACATGAATTAGAATCTAATCATTCAGATATTAAAATCATACGTAATTTTGAACCAGTTCCAAAGATAAAATTAGATAGGGTAAAATTACTGCAGATTATCTTAAATCTTATAAAAAATGGAATGGACGCACTGGCAGAAAGTAATAGGAAAAACAAGGTATTACAACTTAAACTTTATGATAAAGATAACTCTATTATTATTGAAGTAATTGACAATGGTATAGGCATTCCATCTGCAAATTTAACAAAAATATTTTCTAATGGCTTTACCACTAAAGAATTTGGCCATGGATTAGGTTTACATACAAGCGCTCTTTTTGCCAAAGAGCTAGGCGGCAGTTTACAGGCTAATAGCGCCGGGCTAAACAAAGGCGCCACGATAATTTTAATTTTACCCAAGTACTCCTTAGAATCCGATAGTCAATCAAACCCACTTTTCTACCCTAAAGATGTAGATGAGTGAGAAGCAAATCACTATGCAAAAAGCTAAACAATAAAACATGAAATTAAGAATGCTAAACAATAATGTTATGAAATTAACTATTAGCTCCCTATTTCCACGTATAATGGGGTTTTTGTTAATTAATTTAAGTATATTGCCTTTGCCTTATTTTCTAGGTAATTATCAAATCACCTGCAATGATATAAAGCCCAATTTAGCGAGAGAATGTCTATTAAATTTTTCATTTTTTGGAATTTCTAAAAAGCAAACTAATTTAAACACACTTATAGGTGCAGCAATCATAGGCACATCAACCTATTCTATTATGCTTAAAACAACAGATGGTTTAATCAACATGACCCAAGATTCAAGTGTAGGTTATGCTAAAAAAGAGAAAATTGTAGATACAATTAACCAATTTATTGCTACAGGTACGCACAACTCAGTTAAGCTTGCTAATCCTAATCCTTGGTGGCTTAGCTTAATCTCCCTTTTATTTACCGTAGTTGGCCTTTATATAATGCTATTTTCTAGTGGTTATGAACTTATTTTTGATAAAACAAATAATAGACTGCAATATATGACAAAAAATATTACTGGTAATAAGAATTTAAGTTTTGTGTTATCGGATGTATCTAAAATCAATGTTGAAAGTAATATTAGCAACAGACGGGACGGCAGCCGCACTTTTAGATTAGTCATTCTCATGAAAGACGGTCAAACATATCCGATTACATCCTATTTTACCTCTGGCGCATATCAAAAAAGAAAAATTGCCAAAAAAATTAATACATTTTTAAACATAGCCAGTTAATAGACTACGTTTATTGGATTAAAAATAGACTTATGTATTGACATCATAAGTAGCAAATGGAAAATATCTAACCAATATACATGATGACCAAAATGAGCCTTACAGATGTATTCAAAATATACTACTACAACTGCAAAAGTTGACACCTTCTTTCAGCTAAATAGAGTAAATCAAATCAATCAACAGGCACTGTCCAGAGATATTACAGAACTTCAGAATATGAAAGGCCTACTAAATAGCCAGCGAATTAAACTTCTATTCGGTCATTATGGAATAGACCTTGTTTTTCAAGAAGGTAATTTTCGAATATCAAATTTACATTCCGATGGCATAATGCGAACTTGTGCAATCGTTAATTTTTCGTTGCCAATTCCAGACTGGTTAAAAACCACCCACAACAAAATTTATAGTGGCAGCTCTATCGGTCAAACCATTAAAGATCAGGGATTTGAGTTAGTAAAAGAAGACGCCTATTTCGGTATTATTAATTTACCTAAGGCTGTAAAGGATAAAATGGAAACTGATGAAGATTCAGCTGCCGTTCATATTTATCAATTACTTGTTAAAAACCCTGAAATATCAGAATCTATAGTTTATTGTACTATTAGTGAAATTCAAAGCCCTTTATATTTCACCCTGGAAGATCTACGTCAGCTAAATCCCGAAAGCCGAAAATATAGTGAGTTAACAGAACTTGTACAAAAAACTTTAAAAGATATAAGTACATTAGATCAATATTTTACCCATTCAAAGGCTAATCAACCTTAATTTGAATAAGTCAAAAATTTACTTATAGATCAAATTCTAACAAGTATCCTGGGTACAATGCAGTAAAATCCGGATTCCGGCCTAAAGGCCTGCGCCAGGCTACTTATTAGTTAATAATTCCTAAAATAATAAATTCATCTGATTGCTTTTAAATCAATTTGATGTAAAATAGGATATTTATTTAGTGAGGCGGCTTAGATGAAAGAATGTGAAGAACCCAAAAAACAGGTTGATAATTTTCCTTACAAAACATCCTTATTTTTAACCACCTCTCTAGCAATCTATGGACTTATACGTAAAGGAAATTATCGAGCTGCTTTAGAGCTTTATTCTAAAGGCGGTGGCGGATTTAATGTATATCAACAATCAAAACGTGTTTTTGCTATCGACTATCATCCATTCTGGGATAAAAATGCAAAAGAGAGCGTCTATAAATTACATTATCATCGTGGCGAAAGTAAAAATCAGATGAAAAAACATCGCCCTTATGAAGGTGGTTGGTAACAAAAGTTAAGTAGCCTTAATGCAGTAACTAAGGATAAGGCTACAACCAAAATAAGAACATTCACATTTTTATTTATTACAAATTTATTCTTAAAACCTCTGTGGGGTGAGAAAATAGCTCACCTTCACAAACAATTTTTGCGCCTTGATTTTCGTAAAATCGATTTAAACTAGGTTTTAATGTATCTAGTACAATTAAATTAGCGCCTAATTGGGTCGTTACTTGCTTAGCTTGATCAATAATTTGCTTACCAAATCCAAGGCCGCGGTAATTTTTATCTACATAAACATACATTAACTCTTGCGCAAAAGAAGCACCTGTAGACTCATCAAAATTGCGATCTATTAATGCAAACATAGCGACAGGTTGGCCTGCAAATAGGCCAATATAAACCTTTGAACTTAAGTTACGCATAAGTTCTTCTCTATATTCAACGCCTTTATTACGAATATATCCCCATTCATCTTCAGCCCATTTCGCCGCAAGTGGCACATATTCCATGCAATTATTTAGGGTTTTAAAAGTAATTTTATGCTTTTTTAAAGCGGAACTAAAAAGTAACATCATAATCCTCACGCATTAAATATAAAGCGGATTGTAACTTGTTTGGACTACTGTGGCTATGTTTGGATCAGGCTCTTATTTTCTAAAAATTAATGCTTATGTTATGTTAAAGTTATAACAAATCGGTTGAATGATATGGCAAAAATATTGCAAAAGAGTACGCCTTGGAAAGCCAAGTTCAGTAGCAATGTACGGCAAGTTATTGCAAGTATGCTCCACTTCCCCCTAAAGTTTTTAATACCTAAGCTTCGCAATTATCGTGACCATTCAACATTAATTTCAAATGCAACTTATAGTCCATGGCGCACAGATGAGCAATTTCTCAAGGTCATCCAATTAGTAAAGTCCAATACCTTATTGGATAACATGCGATTATATGAAATTTGGCAACTCGCTAATCAAGTCAATCATCTTCCAGGGCATGCTATTGAAATTGGCTCTTGGCGGGGAGGATCAGGCTGTTTAATTGCTCATCGTCTGGCGCAAGAAAATAAAGAAACAAAGGTATTTTTATGTGATACCTTTCGTGGCATCGTGAAAGCTAGTAAGCATGATCTTTTTTATCAAGGAGGCGAATTAGCAAGTGATGAGCATGTCATTACTGATTTGGTAGAGCGTATACAATTACAAAATGTAACGACTCTTCCAGGCATTTTTCCCGAAGAAACAGGCAATCAAGTCAAAGATTATATGTTTAAATTCGCTCACATCGATGTTGATGTTTACCAAAGTGCACATGATGCCTTTGAATGGCTCCTCCCTAGACTAACTCATGGTGCTATTGTTGTATTTGATGATTATGGTTTTTTCTCAACCAATGGCATACGTGACTATGTTGATGAATTACAAGGCAGGCAAGATCTAAAAATTATCAGAAACCTAAATGGGCAGGCTGTTGTTATTAAATGTTAATAGAGTATAGAAGGAGCAACTGTCTTGATCTAAAAACTCATACCTTCTGGCGCTGTGGTATTCTCATTAGCGAAATCATCCTTTTCACTTCTTAAGTCCTCTATTTCTTTTTTAATTGTTTCTAGGTATTGTATTAATTCTGCCTGGTTTTTATCTCCGCTTGTACTTTGCTCCATAATTGTTAGTATCGCCCCTTCTTTTAGGACCGCAATAAAAACTTCATTCCTTATTTCATTAGCAGATAATTCTCTGTTTGGCATGAGTGCTTCATTTTTCCTTTCTAATGCATCTATTTCTTCTTCCAACTTTTTCCACTCAGCTACTATTGTGTCTAAATCTCCCTCTCCCTTACAATTAACCGCCTTTCTTAGATCCTTAATTTTTTCTTTATTCTTCTTCACTTTTTCTTCATTAGTTAATTCTTCATTATCACCATTGCTGCGACTAAAAAAAGTATGAGGATGAGCTCCATTGGAAATGGGGGAAATTTGAGGATCACCTTGTAAAGATTGGTTTTCTAATTCTTCTTTTAATTTTTCAAATCGAACTATTTGATCCACTGAAGCCAAAGCGTTGTTTATAGCTTTACGACTCTCATCCAATCGAGTTGGATTTTTTATCCATTGCAATAATCTTTCTTCAATCACTTTATATTGCTTACGAGCTTTACTATTTGGGGCGTTTTTAATCCCTTTCTGAACTGCTTCTAAATCTGTCTCAAGATTACCTGTTAGAGTCGATATTGGCAGTCTATGTTTTGTAAATATATCTAGAATATCTTGATTAGATTTCCTATAATTTTTCATCGTACTTCTTTTTTCTTTGAAAAGCTCTAAACTAACTTTCTTGTCTTTAGCTTCGACTAATTGTTCAATGTCTTTTGTTAATGCCTCCAGCCTCGACTGACTCTTCTTATATATTTGACGATTTTCATTAAAATCATCTATCTTGTTAACACATGAGTTAATAACTCTCTTTTCTTCTTCCCACGGCTCTTGAGACTCCTGTATTTTCTTAATAAGACTATTTAAAAGATTAACAGCTTTAGGATCCTTAGGATTTGCGTACCGTGGAAATTTCATTCCTATTTCAGTCAGCAAGGCCTCCTTAGATTCAATGTACATAACTCCCTTACCATCCTTACTAGTACCGAAGACCTTTAATAGTAACTGCATTTCTTCTAACGTTAGGCCGTAAGGTGCTCTTGCTACCTCTCTATCTCTTTCTTTTTCTGAATCCTGAACACGCTCTTCCTCCTTCTTTAGTTTTTTCTCTAGCTCATGATAGCCCATTAATTCTTTTAGTTTTTCTTTAATTTTAGGATTTTCTTTAGGATTATATTTTCGTTTACGCCAATTTTCGATTAATGAAATAACTTTATCTAACTTATCTAATTCTTGTGTAGCACCGCTTATATTAGTGGTTAAAGTCGCATAGCACTCTTGATCAAAATTTTTATAATCTTTTATAAAGTTTTGATATTGAATTGTTAATGCGTCGCTAATAGCGAGATTTTTCGAAACCATAATAAATCCTCATACAACTCGATTGATATAATTATAGACAATAGTTTTTTTTATTTTCCATAGAGAATAAAGATTGTTCGGATTACGGGAGTGGCTAGACGTCGCCCTAAGGAAAAGATAGCAATTTAGCCCCACGTTCATCGACTTGCTCGCAGAATCTAAGAATCTTGTTATCGCCTAGATTGGGCTAAACGAAGTGCAGCCCAACAGATTACCAATATGCTACATGCCTTCTGACTCCAACTGTTAGGCTGCACTATACTTAGCCAAACCTACCTTTACTGGCCTGCTTTTAAATTAATTACTTAAGACATAATAAATAATTCATAATTAAATTATCTCTTTTAAGCACCTAAAGTACAATTTAAGTATAAGAAGTTTTTATTAAACAGATATTACCTAGATCATAAGTCTATATTTAAGCTAATCTTAGCTTCCTTCAAAAGGAAAAAGAATATCTATTGAGATAATTGATTCACAAAAGAATTTTCTTAATATTCCGTTAATATTTCTGTTTTATATTTCCAACCTTATAAATTTATCTCGTTTATTATGTTTTATCACCAATATCTAACTTACCGCTCCCGCTGGCAAAAGAGTATTAAAGAATATGAGCAGAAGATAAGCACAGAAAATGCAACAGTCAGCATTCAAGATCTAGTTGCTTACCCCTTAAATAGAAAAGAATCCTTTGGTGAGTCAAAAAATAGTAAAAATCCATATAGAAATTTAGACTCATTGTCACGTTTAATGGATCACATAAGTACTTTCTTTCAAATGGCAAATCTCTATCATGAACATGCTTATTATGAGGTTTTACCAGAAGGGGGCTGTCAATTGAAACAAGGTTGCCTTAATAAAATTACTCGATTTTCATTGCCTGAATTTTCCTTATATAGTCAAAATCCACTAACCCTAGCTCAATTTGCCTCTGTTATAGAAGAAATTGAAGCTTTAGCCTGTAGTGTTCATGATAATGTTCATTTTTTATTAAGTTCTTTTTCTGTGGTCAATAACCAGGGAGAAAATTTAAATGTTGCTTTATATGTTCAAGGTGGACAACCTCCTAAAATAGACACGATTGTTAAAGGATTTGCATCTAAAATTGACATTACCTATCCAAATTCCACGAATTTTTCTCAACAAAAGAATAGCAATTTTAATCCGACAAAAATAAAAACGATTAGCGCTTATACAGCGGGTAAAATCGACAGTGAAGGCGTTATTTCTAATAATAGTATTCTTGAAATTGAAACTCGAGGAGGCGCTCGATTTATTCAAGCAATTGATATTTGCTTAGATCATGCCTATTCGCATTCTAAAAAGTTACTATTAGGTCAATTAAATCAAACTATAGATTATAGTCATTGCGTCCCTGAACAAGCTGATCATATTCTTACTTCAAACTCTATTGATCCAGAAAACGCTGCAAAAATTAGTCCTTCTATCCTTCATGTTGATCCAGATCCAACAACCTTTGATAAAGACAATAGAGAAAGATTGGTTAATAAAGATAAATTTTTAAATCCAGCTACTATTGAACCAATAAGCCGCTACCCTAAGATGCAAATCTTAAATGAAGATAATGGCATTCATGTTATCAACCCACCTTTTGGTTCTAATTATCGGGTAGTCGCTTATCAAGAAAGAAAATTAGGAGGATTTACCAAAGATCTAGACATTAAAATTAAAGCACTTAATAAACATATTAGGGCTAAGCAAATACATAATCTATTACCACCTTATGGTTCATTACAAGAATTTCTTTCTATCGAAAACAATATGCAAAAGGTTTCTAATGCGACATCCATGTTATTAACTACTTTAACTCAAAAATGTAAACCCAATTTTTTTGAATACTTTTTTAAGACTAAAAATCTTTATATAAAAAAAGAAGTCAAAGCTATTTTAGATGATGCGGCAATTACGTTGCGAGACTTAAAAGTACAAGACGCAGAAACCTTGGTTAATACGCATGTCTGGTCTAAAGATCTTAAATTTAAACTTAGTCAAATAAACAATGGTTTTCCTAACTCTTTTATTAAAGAGATAAAAAATGCTATTGACACTTTACAAAAAGACTTTGCCTTACCACCAGAATGGGCAAACGAATTATCCTTTAACTAATACTTTTATTAGTTAAAATGGATTAGGCTTGTATAGATATAGTTGGTAATGTAAATACACAAGCCTCATCTTTTTTCTCTTCAAGCGGATTTTTAATTAACCAGTCTTTTCTTAGTTCGTCTTCTCGTTTAGTAATGGCCTGACTAAAAAAGATAGGTTTATTTTTACTATATCGCCTTGCCATAATGGCTATACCTAAACCTGCAAACAAAATACTAACGATCATTAACGCATCAGCCAAAAGTCGTCTTGTACTATGACGTGGTTGAAATAAGCTATGTGCTTTATCGGTTATTGCTTTTACTTGTTGCGGGATAGATAGCGGGGATAAGCGAATATTTAATGCTTCTTTATAAAATTCTTTAAGTGATTGATTGTATTCTTTGCCAAAAATTTTATCATTTTCTGGTTTATATTTAGTCTGATAAAAGGTTTTAAGTACTAATAAGTCATGTACTATTTCAGCAGTAAGGGCTTCTTTTTCAGAACACCTACTAGCTTGCCAAAATATAGGGTCACTATATATAGTCTCTTGGCATGCTGGATAGTTATTAGTTTGTAAGCCCTGAAATATAGCATTTATTTTTCTAATCGATTCATTTTCTTCTATAACGCTATTTTCTAAGAGTTTTTTATAATGATCATTATTGGCTTGCAATGAATCAAATTCAGCTTGATATTCCGTTTTAATGAGCTCAGGTAATTGCTTAAAACAGTTTGTAACTGTTACAAAAGCAGAATAACTTTCAACTACTGTTGCACACCTCCTAAAATTAGCAAGGCTTTGTAAATAAGTAATTAATTTTTTCTCATCTTCAACTTGATTTTGATAGTCTTGCTGCTTAACCTGGTAAGATTCTTGTAGCCTAATAGGTAGTGCATCAAATGCACTCTTTAAATCGTTAAAAACTGTGATTTTATATTTTGCTTTAAGAAAAATTTTCTCATGAATTAAATAGAGTTCGTTACTTTTTTGCCAAGTGCTTAATAATTCTTTTCTTTGATTGAAATTTTTTGATATTTCTTCATCCTCTTGCAAAAACTCAGGTAAATCTTCATAGCCCAAATCCAAAAGGTCAAATACAACCTGTTTTTTATCAAGATTCTCTGCTTTATCAAAATTATTTTTTTGGAGCTGAAATTCTAAGAAAGCTTGGCGCCATTGCTTTAATGATTTCATTTTAGTTTGTGGGTTATCTACTCTATCACTAAAATTACCTTCTACATAAGCGCTTTCTATTTTCTGCCATAAATCATCTCTTTTAATAAGCCGCCCCACTAAACTGCTTGGTTTATTCGCATTTAATTCTTCTAAACAGATAGTGACTAGCTGATCGCCATTCATTAAGCTAAGCTCTTTATCCGACATAGGATAAAAAAATGAACTTTCAAATCTAAGGTGACTATCTGAATTGAGTTTAAACGAGCAAGTTTCCAATTGTTTATTTAAAAACATGCTAGCTTGTGCAAACTGCTCTAAAGCTTGTTTTAATGATAAAAAATGCTCTTTTATTAATTCTGGATTATTTAAATTTTGATCCTTTAAGTTTTGAATTTTTTTCAATACGTTTAGATACGTAATAACGTCATAGCCTCTATTTAAAGCCGTTTCAATAGATAACCAAAAAGAATCTGGATGTTCTTTTTTATACTCTACAGTGGGTATTTCGAAAGGTGCAAAACGACTGGTTGCTGCGCTTTCTAAATTTAAGCTAAAAAGTCTCCGTAAAATCGTACTTTCCCGATATTGGGCAACAAAAGCATGCCCTAACATTGCTTGGGCTTCACCTTTATAATAGCGAGCAAACATATTTATATTGCTATGAGGTTCGTGATCCCAAAGATTAAAAATCTCTGCTTGATGAGCTAATAATTCAATATAAAGGTTAAATTGTTTAACCACGTAGTTTAAATTAAGTTTAGTTAAATCTAGAGGATTCTCTTCATTAAGTAGACTTAACCAAGAGGTCAATTGGTCAGGAAAAGGTATATTTGCTTCGCTAGTTAATACGGTAGACTTTATTTGAGCGGAGTTAAAAATCACACTTTGATAAACTGACTGCTTACTTAAATCCTCTTGGTTTGCAGGGATTCTTTTCTTTAATCTGGCAATCATATTAAGTCGCCAGTCTAATACACCACTAAAAATCTCGGCAACATCTTTATACCCATCTGCATGGCCAAAGTTAATTTTGGCAAAATCAGGAATAGCTAGATAGTTAGCTAAATCAGCTTTAGTTTTTTGACTAAGTAAATCAACAGGTATTTTACTAAAAGCACTATTGACGATATCTTTTAATATATTATCAGATTTACTTAATCTAGATTTAAAAATACTCGCCTTATCAGCAATGGCAGAAAATAAACCAACAACATTTTTATAATTGGCAATATATCCCTTAGTAAACCACTTAAAGTTAAGTAACCCCTGATATTCATAAGGATTAAGAATCTCTTTATTGTTTTCTGGATGCGCAAAATATCTAAAGGCAGCGCCCCAATCAATGCGGCCAAATTGTTTAACAGAAGGTATATCCTTTTCTTCCTTATCTAAACTGTCGTTGATATTTTGAGGTGAAGACGGCTCTAAAATAACCACATTACCACTATGAACACTGTAATCACCTAATAAAAGTGAAAACATTAAAGAAATAGATAAACCAAAATACTGTCCTTGTTGGGTTAAAGCTGGATAATAACTAGGGCCTGCAAGCATTTCAGTGAGCGGATCCCTATCAGAACCACTACGATATCCAGTGCCAATAATTTTATATAATTCAGTAAAAGAGATTTTTGGCTGAATAAGTCCATAACTATCATCTGCAAACTTGATGAGATCCGCACAAATTAATGAAGAAAAATAAGCCTCGTCAATCAAGCTACGATTCATGAGCTCTTTTAGAAGAAGACCTGCGAATAGCTCTGTAAATAATTCTTTCTCATCTTTTGGTTTTTTTATAAAAAATTCTCGACCTTGGCTATCTTTGTAAAAGCCATCTACATCTGATTTATTTTTACCGCCTCTTTTATCAGCAATTTTTATTAATTCATTTTCTTTATAAAATACCATTGCAAGAAAGCCACAAGACAAAAAGTGGCCTATTCTAATAGCAACAAAAGATATTGTTAAGTAAATTTACTATTTGAAAAAAAATTAAAACCAATTAATTGAGGGGAAGCCATTTTTATCCCCGCCTTACCAACTTAACTTCTAGTATTGGGAATGTAATTTGAATGCTGAGTTTTTAATTCGCGAAAATCATCAGTATTTAGGAAATAATAAAAACCAACGCCAACTTCCAATAATAAGAGAATCAAAGCAAAAATAACAATAAGTGAAACCCAAAGCTGAGTTGATTTCCTATCTCTTTCAACTATTTTATCAGACACTAATTGATTATCTGAAGTAAGCCTAGCACTTAAAATTCTCGCTAGAGCTAGCGTTAATGCATTTAATAAGTGCTGAAACGGTTGCGATCTTAATACTTGAATGGATAGACGTAATAATTTAACGGGTGTATCTGCTTCTACGGTTAAAGAGCAGGGCTGATCTTTAATTAAACGCATCTCGCCTAAAGACTCTCCAGAACTTAAAGTAGTAATTAAACTCTTCTTTTTCCCTGCACTGCTCTTCTTATACAGATTAACCTGGCCTAAAATAATTATATAAATATCATCACTATATTCCCCCTCTATAAGAAGAGTTTGCCCTTTATTGAACGTAACCACATGAGATATATTAATTAATTCTTCAAAATTAGCTTCAGTCAATGTTTGAAATAAGGGGCTATTTTTTAGTAGGGAGCGCTCTTTCGAAGTTAACTCACTCATAATTATTCCCATATTTTATTATTCAGTTTAATTATAGGTGAGATTAATATTAAGAGTGGTGATATTTAGTTTCGTAGTAAATACAACTAAATTGAATTAAAGCCAGTAAATGCTAGGTCAATAAAAATTATCTTGTTTTCAAAAGTTTTTTCTTAGTCTACGTTCCGTGGAATCTATATTAGCAGCATCACTGGATCCCGCGGGCAAGCCGCGGGACGTATGTATGGAAGAAGCCTAAGCTAGGCCTATTGATTTTGGTGAACAAATATAAGCATTACCAAGGTTTGTTACGTTGGTTTGTTGTGAGCTACCGCTCATATAACCATTGCTTTGTGCGCTAAATCCACTCATTGATCCTGTAACACCGGCCCGATTAGTTATTAACTGAATATAATTTGCCCCTAGCCGAACTGCTTTATTTTTGAGGTCATTCATAGCACCTTCTTCTAAGTTACGATTGGACGTAAAACCTCCTGTAAAGAAATTACCTTGGTTTCCTACCACTTGCCCTACATACTTGCATCCTTGTGGAGCAGCTTTTGTTGAAACAATCACACCACGAACTGCCTGTGGTTCAGCTGGAATAGCTGCGCAGCCACCTGCCAATAGTGCAAAGGAAGTTATAACAAGTATTTTTCTCATGTTTATTACCTTAGTTGAAAGGAGTGTAGATGTTAATCGATCATTTTTGTGATTGCAACTTAAGCAGAATAATCAAATAGAGGGCTAATTTTAGCTAACTATTTTTTCAGTTAAAACGAAAAAATTTAAGTTTAAAGTAGTGATTTGCAATTTGGTGTATTCAAGGGAAAACTGGTTTATTTTTAAATTAATATGTTACAATTTCGCCCTTTCTTTTCAGTATAAAACCTAATATAAACTTTATAGGATCATCTTTAATTGAACTCAATTCAATGGACAGAGGCAAAATGTATTCGCTACTTATTTCCCTTAGTCATTAGTATTTCTTTTGCTATGGATGTGTTTGTTCCAGCAATTCCCGTGATGAGCTCTTTTTTTAAAACCAATGATACTGTAATGCAAGCTAGCCTTTATGTATTTATGCTAACTGTTGCTTTGGGACAATTAATTGTTGGCCCTTTAGCAGATCAATATGGCCGCCGTCGTATTGCTATTTATGCAGCATTGCTCTATTTCATCGGCTCAATACTTTCAGCTTTATCTCAATCAATCTCTCTACTTATCATGGCTCGAGTCATTCAAGCTGCTGGCTCCTGTGGCACTTACTTAATATGCTTTATAATCGTAAGAGATAATTTCCCCACCACAGTTTGTGCGCGATTATTCAGTATTTTAGGTGGAATAAATGCAATGATTGCAAGCCTTGCCCCGGTCATAGGTGGCCTTCTAATAGATACCACCCACGATTGGCACAGTAGCTTTTATTTTCTTACATTAATTGGCCTATTAATGAGTATTACCGCTTTTTATAGGATTCCAAATTATGCTTATCCTAAACAAAATACAGCGCAATTAAAAATATTTAAAACCATTTTAACTAATCATTATTTTCGTCAATATACGCTTATTGCTTCTGTAAATTTATTAGGTTTATACTTATTTTGTGCTTTATCACCGGGTATCTTAATTAGTCAGTTGCATCTTAGTGCAACTCATTACGGTTTGTGGTTTGGACTAAATGCCTTAACTGTTTTTTTCATTAATATTATTACCGCAGGCCTGACCTATTATTATTCATTAGAAAAAATAGTACGCTTTGGCCTAGCTTGTATTTTATTTGCTTGTATCTTAATGATATTTCTAAATTATTATAATACTAGTGTCTTACGCTTTATGTTGCCTATGCTTTGTTTAACCTCAGGTATTGGCTTTAGTATGGGTACAGCAACTGCGCTTGCTTTACAAGACTTAAAACAACAAGCAGGCTCTGCGACTGCCTTAATAGGTGCTTGTCAATTTAGTTTAGCTGGTTTTATAGGTATTCTAACTGCGCAATGGGAACCAAAGCCATGGGTTCTTGCCTTTCCTGTGCTTTGTATAAGCATTTTAGCGTTTATGAAAACCAGGAAAATGGGTATAAAAGTTTTACTTAACCCTTAATATCTTTCTATAAAATAAAGTTAGTAACTTAGAATATGGGTGCTTAAAGAAGTTGTTAACTAAATAATTGTTAAAAATTAGGCTTTAATCGTCGCTAGCGCTTTGTTTATGGCAACGGTAAACAATATTATGAGTGCTGATTTCTATAATTTCAGCTTCTGCTCCAGACTTTTCGGACTCACAATGAACACTTAACGATGCGATTAAATGATCAAGATCATCACCATCTGTTTTAAAAACGATTTTATCTTCTACTTTGATTATAGCCTCGTAGATGGAGGCTTTTCCGGTGATCATAAAATTACTTGATTTAAAGTTCTCATATTAATTATAGCAAATAGACAACGTTCTAGTTATTTAGATATGCTTAATAAATTTAATTAACTAACATATATTATGATTATTGATGACCACTTATTAAAAAATATTAAAATATATAAACAAATCGAGCTAAATTGTGAGCAAAATCTCCAATTTTTCCTTAATAAACATAGCACTAAAGAAGGAACTTGGGGGGTTTTCCAATTGCAAACTGGGACAATTGATTTTGTCTTTTTAGATGGGCAAGCGAATGAAATTGCACGACACGAAGTAAATAACCAAAATTCAAGCTTAATTATACCACCTGCATCATGGCATAAAATCATTTTGAAAAGTTCAGATTTTAAAGCAACCTTAAAATTTGCTTGTCAACCACATCGGTATTTTGAAAAAAAATATAGGCTTGCACCTATTCATTCCGATCTGTGGCAAATCTATCAAACGTATCTTAAACAGCAAGAAAAAATGTCAATTTTAGACATTGGCTGTGGTCTAGGTCGCAATCCATTAGTGCTTGCTTTATCGGGACATGATATTACCGCAGTTGATATTAATGCGAAATCTATTCAGAAAATCAATGAAATTGCTGCCGAAGAACAATTGACTATAAACACGCAAGTACATGACCTAAATCAGCAGCTTCCTTTTGCGGAAGAGCAGTTTGACTTTATCTACTCAACTGTGACGTTCCAATTTTTACATCCTACAAGGATTCATCACTTAATAACTGAATTACAAACACTAACCATACAAAATGGCCTGCATTGTTTAGTTTTTCCTATTAAAGCTGAGCCTTATTACTACCCAGAAAACTTTACGTATCTAGCTAATCAACAGGAGCTCTATCATTTTTATCAAGATGCAGGCTGGTCTATCATAGAATACAATGAGAAGCCGGGGCAACTACATAAATTAGACAATACGGGTAAACCTATACAAGGTTTATTTGGTCTATTACTGGCGCAAAAGAAAGTGTAAATTTAATATGTTATTTTTTTATACTTAATTTAACTCTTTTAAAAAAAAAGGGATTATAGTAATTTATCACTTAATTTTTATCAGGGTTTTATCTCATCATCACCTTTTTATCGGTAATCCTATCTTCATAGAAGTATCTATTTAAGGGTAAGTTTTTAAGGGAAAATACTGAATCTTGGTGAACAAATGGATTTGAGTACAGTTTGCGCCAAATACGACTCTTCGTCGAATAGGGCTGAATGGCTCCAATTGAGTATTTGAAGGAGTAAATACATGAAGTTAAACCACTTAAAGCATCTGGAAGCAGAAAGTATTTATATAATGCGTGAAGTGGTGGCCGAAACAGATAATCCGGTCATGCTTTATTCTATAGGGAAGGATAGTTCTGTCATGTTACATTTAGCCTTAAAAGCTTTCTATCCTGCTAAGCCCCCCTTTCCTCTTCTTCATGTGGATACCACGTGGAAATTTCGCGAAATGATAGAATTTCGTGATCAAACTATTAAGAAATATGGTCTTGAATTACTTGTTCATGTTAATCAGGAAGGACTAGAGGCAGGTATTAATCCTTTTAAACATGGTTCAACCATTCACACTGATGTCATGAAAACTGCTGCTTTAAAACAAGCGCTAGATAAATATCAATTTGATGCCGCATTTGGTGGCGCCCGTCGCGATGAAGAAAAATCGCGGGCGAAAGAACGTATTTTTTCCTTTCGTAATAAAAATCATCGTTGGGATCCTAAAAATCAAAGGCCTGAATTATGGCATCTCTATAATACCCGTAAACTCCCAGGCGAAAGCTTGCGCGTATTTCCTTTATCGAACTGGACAGAGTTGGATATTTGGCAATATATTCACCAGGAAAAAATTGATATTGTCCCTCTTTACTACAGTGGGATACGTCCTGTAGTTGAGCGGGATGGTGCTCTAATTATGATGGACGATGATCGCCTACCTCTCATACCCGGTGAGAAACCACAATTAAAACAAGTAAGATTCAGAACCCTAGGCTGTTATCCCTTAACAGGTGCTATTGAGTCAAAAGCCAAGACCTTACCCGCCATTATTGAAGAAATGCTACTTAGCAAGACTTCTGAGCGTCAAGGACGAGTTATTGACCATGATGGAGCCGCTTCTATGGAGAAAAAGAAACAAGAGGGTTATTTCTAATGTATGTACATCCACAACAAAATAATTTCACAACCTTCCTTAATGCTTATGAAAATAAAAGCTTCCTTCGTTTCATTACTTGCGGTTCAGTAGATGATGGAAAATCTACGTTAATTGGCCGTTTATTATATGAGTCGCATACTATTTATGATGATCAACTTGCTACCCTTGCTGCCGATAGCAAAAAATTTGGTACAACAGGCGAAAGTCTAGATTTTGCCCTTTTAGTTGATGGACTTGCTTCTGAGCGCGAGCAAGGCATTACTATTGATGTAGCTTATCGTTTTTTTTCCACAAGCAAACGTAAATTTATTGTGGCTGATACCCCAGGTCATGAACAGTATACGCGCAACATGGCAACCGGCGCTTCTACCGCACAGTTAGCTATTGTCATGATTGACGCCCGTAAAGGTGTATTAACTCAAACTAAGCGCCATAGCTTTATTGTTTCTATGCTTGGAGTAAAAAATATAATTCTTGCTATTAATAAAATGGATTTAGTTGGTTACGATGAGCTTATTTATGAAAGAATTGTTAGCGAGTATAATAAATTTGCGCAAAATCTAGATATTACAACTGTGCAAGCGATCCCGGTTTCTGCTTTAAAGGGCGATAATATTGTAACGCCCTCCTCTCATATTTCTTGGTATCAGGGTCCAACACTTATGCAGTACTTAGAAGAAGTAAGTATTGACGATGTGCAAGAAAATCTTCCATTTCGCATGGCGGTACAATGGGTTAATCGTCCCCATCTTGATTTTCGTGGTTTTACAGGACGTATTGCCTCTGGTTCTATTTCTCCTGGCGAACGAGTTAGGCTTTTACCTAGTGGTAAAGAAACTGAAATTGCACGCATTGTAACGTTTGACGGTGATTTAGATAAAGCAAACCAAGGTCAGTCCATCACTTTAACTTTCAAAGATGAAGTTGACGTTTCTCGAGGTGATGTCTTAGCTGCTGCTGCTTCACCCTGTGAAGTTGCTGATCAATTTGCTACAAATATATTATGGCTAGATAAGCAACCCATGATAGCCGGCCGTCAATATCTATTAAAAATTGGTGCAGTCAAAGCACTTTGTACACCGAGCAAGCCTAAGTTCCGTATTGATGTTAACACGATGAAGCACTTAGCAGCTAAGGAATTAACTTTAAATGAAATTGGTCATTGTGATATTGCCTTAGATCGGCCAATTGCTTTTGAACCTTATAAAATAAATCGTGAGTTAGGTGGCTTTATTTTAATTGATAGAATAACAAATGCTACGGTTGCAGCGGGTTTAATTCATTTTGCCTTAAGACGTTCAACTAATATTCATCCACAGCATTTACTTGTTAATAAAATCATGCGCTCAGAGATTAAGCAGCAAAAACCATTGGTACTTTGGTTTACGGGTTTATCCGGCGCTGGAAAATCAACAATAGCCAATCTTGTTGAATATCACTTAAATGCTTTGGGTAAACACACGATGTTATTAGATGGTGATAATATTCGCTTAGGCCTTAACCGTGATTTAGGATTTACGGAGACTGACCGAGCTGAAAATATTAGACGTGTTGCTGAAGTCGCTAAACTAATGACCGAAGCCGGGCTCATTACTTTAGTTTCATTTATTTCACCTTTTGCTGCTGAACGCAAAATGGCTCGGCAATTAATAGGTGAGACACAGTTTTTAGAAATTTTTGTTGATGCCCCACTTGCAGTTATTGAAGCTCGGGATGTTAAGGGCCTTTATAAGAAAGCTAAAGCTGGAAAAATTAAAAATTTTACAGGTATTGATAGTCGTTATGAAATACCCGAGAAACCAGACTTAACTATTAATACGGCAAATCAAACGCCGGCTGAAGCAGCTGAACAAGTTATACAGCTATTAAAATTATATTAAAGAATGATATGCAATTGCCTATTGAAATAAATAACACTTTACTTGATAAAATTATTAGTATCGCTTGGGAAGCTTCAGACGCTGTTTTAAGACTTTATCAAGATAAAGTTGATTTCTGTATTAAATCAGATAATAGTCCATTAACCCAAGCGGATCTTGCTTCTCATAAGATTATTGTAAAAAAACTTAGTGCCTTAACACCAAAAGTGCCTATTATTTCTGAAGAAAGTACTAATTTAGAACCTATCAATTGGCAGAATGCTCAGCAATTCTGGCTAGTAGATCCATTGGATGGCACAAAGGAATTTATTAATAATAATGGTGAATTTACCATCAATATTGCATTAATAGAAAACAATCAACCTGTGTTAGGCGTAGTCTCTGCACCCGCTTTAAATATTTTATATGCTGGCTTTAAAGAAGGCGGCGCAATTAAAATGTGTAAGAATGGCAATAGACAGGTAATCGGGGTTACCAATTTAACTGAAGATGGATTATATGTAGTAGGTAGTCGCTCCCATAATGACGTGGAAGCAATGAATAATTATTTGCTAAATAAAAAAGTAGCGAAGTTTATTGCTATCGGCTCCTCATTAAAATTTTGCAAAATTGCAGAAGGTAGTGCTCACCTCTATCCACGACTTGGATATACGATGGAATGGGATACTGCAGCAGGCCATGCTATTTTATTAGCTGCAGGAGGTAACGTTGAGCAACTTAAAGGCCAACCCCTACTTTATGGTAAAAAAGGATTTAAAAATCCTTTTTTTATTGCTAAAGCAATATAGTGATGAATAATGGTGCTAAGAATTAGCCATGATAGGCAAGATGGAATAATAAAACTGTAAAAATTTTTACAAAGCACTGTAAACTATATACGGTTAAAAACGTAAAAAATAAAATGGGCCTCTTGCAACGCTGCAATCATATAAGATAGACCTAAGGAATTGAGGTTAAAATGGACTTGATGTATCCAATAGCTGGCGCTTTTACCGGATTTATTGTTGGCTTAACGGGCGTAGGAGGCGGCGCATTAATGACGCCAATTTTGCTTCTTATTTTTGGAGTTGCGCCAACTGCTGCTGTTGCGACTGATTTATGGTTTGCCACCATTACTAAAATTGCAGCCCTACTTATTCACCATCGTGAACAACAAGTTGACTGGCCCATCGTTCGGAAACTCTGGCTTGGTAGTCTTCCTGCCGCCTTCATTATGATAATTGCTCTACTAACAGGGCATTTAACAACACTGCATTCTAAATTTCTTACCTCCATTATTGGTGGTGTAATTTTATTAACTGCTACTGGGTTATTAATAAAAAATTGGCTTAGAAATAAACTTACGCATCGTCAGACTTTGCACTTACAAATTTTCAGTCAAAAACAATACTATTTAACGGTCATATCAGGTATTACAATTGGCATACTGGTTTCCCTTACGTCAATAGGTGCTGGCGCATTAGGCAGCGTAATACTATTGTTTCTTTACCCAAAGATGACCCCCAATCGACTTGTCGGTACAGATATTGCTCATGCCATTCCTTTAGCATTAGTCGCAGGACTCGGTTATTTAATTGGAGGACATGTCGATGGCTTGCTCTTATTTACTTTATTACTTGGCTCTATTCCTGCAGCTATTTTAGGAAGTTTTGCAGCAACACAATTTAAAAATAGTAAGTTAAGGTATTGTATTGTCGCTATTTTAAGCGTTTCAGGTTTAAAATTAATCTTTTAGGATTATCTAGCTTACACTGTTATTCTTACAAAAGTTTTACTAATAATTAAAACCAGACTGCTGTTTATGAATATTAGAAAAATCCTAATAAAAAGGGCAATTAAAAAAAGCAGGCAAAATGAAGATATCAGCAGAAATACTAATATTTTAAGAACGTTGTTAAATGTTAGTCAAGACACCGCAAAACTGATGTCTCTGCAGTTACTTTTTATCAAAGCAATACTCAATCAACTTAAATTTCCTTTAAATCTTCTTAATCTGGGCTTACAAATTACCGTTGTGCTGTTTGATAAAAATTACTCAAAAAAATTAAAATTTGTAACTTTTATAGCGCTCCTCTTTGTGCTTTTATTGACATGTGCAATTTGGTCTTTAGCACCAGCTGTTACAACAATGTTAATTATACTAACTATTAGCGCTCATCTAACCATGCTTTTTTATCGCGCCAATAAATTCAATTTAAGTTTAAGCAATTATCAAAAAGGTAATCAGTTAAATCCAACTACTTCTTCTGATGCACTTTTTATCGAGCTGCTAAGCCAATATCAGCAGGTAAAAAAATTAGTAATGGGTCACGAAGATCAAGAGCTCATGATTAATTCTGAAAGAAAATTAGAAATGTCTCTTGATCAATATTGCCAGCTCACTGAAAAAAAACCTACAAAACATGCGAAACTTTTAAACCTTATTAATTCAGGTTCGGGCGTAGCTATTATTATACTGCGAGGTATTGTTGCTGTTGCTCTTTTAACTATAGCAACATCAATGCCTCCACTTGTACTACCAATTTTGTTAATCACTTTTTTTTGTAATTTAAGCGATTTTATTCGTAGTTTGCATACTAAATATGAGGCCTTTTCCACTTCTAAAAATAAGTTACACCATAAGATTAATATCATTAACCAATTGGACACCCTCTCTGAAGAATTTGAGTTTACCAATGACTATGAAACTATTATTAGCTCACTTCATCAACGCACAAGTATAACACCTAGAAATATACAAGGTGATGAAATAGAGCTATCAGATATTTTTTCCAAACAAACAAGCAAAGATTTTTTTAAACCTTTAAAACATCAGCCTAGCTATCTACCAAGCCAAGCAATTCCTCAGTTTTAACCAATTAAGCTTTGCTGTATGTAATCATTTAACACCTGTGGTTTACCAATAAAATGGTGAAGCTCATTGCTGCCATCTAAACTTAAATCTTTTAGACGTTGGTTTTGACTGACATGAATCATTTCAAAATTTAATAAAAGCTCATGATAACTTTGCAGAATCTCATTAATACTTAAATTAAAATCATAAATATTATATAAACCTTCGGACGCTTTATAATCTTCTGATAAAAAATAAGCAATACTTTTTACTGCTCTATCGATATGAATATAAGGTCTAATTTGATTGCCACAACCGTGCACTAATAGAGGCTCACGGAAAGTGATAGCTAAATTAAATTTGTTAATTAACGAACCATAATGCATGGCTGGACTATAGCCAAAAACACTTCCTAAACGCAAAATAACTACATCCATTTTTGATTTAATACGCACTAATTGTTTTTCACCATTCAATTTCGCATGGCCATAAGACGTGCTTGGATTGGGTTCCTCAGAAACAGCACATGGCGTTGATGATGAACCATAAACAGCACCGCTACTAAGATAAATTAATTTGTGCACAGGTTTTTTTTCAAGAATTGAACAAAGGACTGCTGTGCCCCAATGATTTACCTGTTCAAACAAATGAGTGAATTCTTCATTATAAGGTGCTCGTACTACAGCCGCTAAATGACAAACAACCTCAATGTCTTTTAATGCACTTGCCAGTTTATTTTCATCTAAAATATCACCACGAATAAAACGAACTTGAGGTAACTGTATAAGTTCTTTCAAACAATGGTAATTGGCTTGCAGAAAATTATCATAGATAGTGATTTGTTTAATAACTGGCTGACTTAATAAAATTTTGGTTAGTTCATAACCAATATAGCCGGCGCCTCCGGTAATTAACACATTCACTTACTTCCGACCTCCATTAATTCAGTATGCAATCCACATTCTTCTTTTTTCATTCCTGCCCATCGCCCCTTTCTTGATAAAGAAGTAGCATCAATGAGTTTCGCTGTGCAAGGAATACAACCAATACTTACATAGCCTTTAGTTTGTAGAGGATGCTCTGGAAGCTCATAGTGTTTAGAATAATAATAAATTTCTTTTGAGGTCCATCTTAATAAAGGATGGAATCTAGTAATACCATACTTTCCTTTTTCTTCTTCACTAAAACCTTCTCGTACTTTACTTTGTGCACTTCTAACACCACTTATCCAAATATCATGAGTTTGGATAATAGGCTCTAAAGGCAAGATTTTATTTATATAACAGCATTGATCAGGATCTGTCATAAATAAAAACTGATGCTGTTTATCTACTTGCCTTAATTTTGCAATAGGCGATTTTACACTAATAACATGCAATCTTAGCTGACTGACCAACTCTTCTTTAAAAAAGTAAGTTTCTGGAAATAGATAACCTGTATCAATAAAATAAATAGGAATTGTAAAATCAAGCTCCGAAAGAATATGTAGCAACGGTAAGCTTTGAGTTTGAAAGGAGGAGGTTGCAAAAATTTTCTTGCCGATATTGTGATAATAAGTAATTTTTTCTTTAATACTTAAAACCCGACTGGCTAACTCTTCAATCAACTTCTCTGTTGTACTAAATGTTTCCATAAATAATAATGCAATACGGCATATAATAACTAACAAAATAGAATACTACTATAAATAAGAAAGACTTTGGTAGTGTAAAATTTTTCTTTATTTAAGGAGAAATCATATTTTTTAAATTAGAGTTTAATATAAAATCTTTAAATAATTGATTTATATAAAGTGTACTTTTATCTTTATGATAAATTAAATAGTATTGATTATCCGTATTAAGCCATTCAGGTAATACTTTAACCAGTGTCTTATTCTTTAATGTATTGAAACAAACATAATAAGGTAAAAAGGCAATGCCTTGAGAGCGGCAGGCCATCTGATGTAAAAAAATAAGTGAATTACTTTCTACGACAAAATTTTTAACATGAAACTTAGCTATATTTTCATTTTTCTTTAATGGCCAATTAGACAGCAAACTATGTTTTAATAGCTTATGATTAATTAAATCATTCGGGGTTTTAATAGGCTCATTTTTTGCTAAATAGCTAGGTGACGCCACAAGGCAGCGAGGTACCTTACCAATATAGCGCGATACAAGTGTTGAATCTGTTAATTTTCCTGTTCTAAAAGCAAAGTCAATTCCCTCACGAGTCAAATCCATCAATTGATCAGTGATAATTAATCGGATTTTTATCTGAGGGTAATGAAAATTAAACTCACTTAAAAGGTTTGGCAGTAATTCTAAGCCACTGATTTCAGGGCAAGTGATAACTAATTCACCAGAAGGTGATTTTGCATATTCTCGTAAATGATTTTCTGCAGCACTAACTTCTTGTAGCATAACTTGACAATGTTGAAATAATATCTCCCCTCCTTTAGTAAGGCTTAAAGAGCGGGTAGTTCTTTTGAGAAGTTTGATATTCAAATCGTTTTCTAGCTGAGAAATCTTCTGGCTAACCCAAGCTTTAGAAATACCGGCTTCAATTGCTGCTTGCGTGAAGCTTCGATTTTTTACAACTAAAGCAAAAATAGCTAAATCATTTAGATTCAATTGATTGTTTATCATAGTGAACAATGAATTTATATTTTTTAGTCTAATCAAATAATTAGCTAATGTATACCATTAACTTCTGATAGACAACTACCAGGAGGCAACATGCGTATTCTATTATTCTTAATTTTTTCAGTCTTCTTTAGCCCTCTCTTTGCTAAAGTCATTAATTATCAGACTGACAGCTTCACAGAAATTGCTGCTTTGTATAATAAAGCTAATATTGACCCTAAAACAACGTTGCTAGTCTTTGATCTAGATGATACCTTGCTAACTATGACACAGCCCTTAGGTAGTGTTGGCTGGTGGGACTGGCAATATAAATTACAAAAAATGAAAGAGACTTCAGATAAATTATTTACTGCGGACTACCAGCAACTAGTAAGAATTCAGAACATTTTATTTCAATTAATTAAAATGCGTGTTACCGATGATGCGGTATTACATTTTCTCAAAAGCGCTACTAGTCAGGGATCAATTGTTATGGGCTTAACAGCACGCGGCAAAGAGCACTTAAGTGCCACCATGCTACAACTTAAAGATAATGATTTTACAATTGGCAATAAACCATTGTTTCAAGAAAAAGGGTTAAAATTTAAAAATAATAAAACTTCTGTAGCTGGAAATGTCCATTGTCCACAATTCACCCATGAGGTTATTTACCAGCAAGGAATTATGTTCCTAGATGGAGAAGACAAAGGACAAGCTCTACTTTGTGTATTAACCAAAACAAAAAAAGAAATTAAAACAATTTTGTTTGTTGATGATGCAATTAAGAACACCGTTTCTGTGAACAAAGCTTTTTCCGATTCTAAAGGCTTACGCGTTTTAAATATTCATTTTACTAAAGAGAATGCTAAGCAGTTAGAAATTCAACAAAACCCAAACTTACAGAGCCAAATATTTGATCAATGGAATCAGATTAAAAAGAATTTAGATGATGTAATTATTAATTCAAATTTTTAAAAATTTTAGTAGTTTAAATTTTTATCTAAATTAAATCAGGATTTAATTACTCATCAAGAGCTAGCTCTGGAATTAGTTCCAGAGCACTCTATAGAAAAAACTATTTTATGACTTTAATTTAGTAGCCATTCCTAATTTCCTTTCATTGCAAGATGAATAAAAGTGGAATTTACTGTCAGGTCCTGCCAAACTATCACAACGCGATCTTACTGAGCCTATATCGTTGTCCCGCACTGAACGACTTTTAGAACTTATCCAATTATTACGCCAACATCACTATCCAGTTAGCGGGAAATGTCTGGCTGAAAAATTAGATATTAGCTTGCGTACACTATATCGAGACATTGCTACACTCCAATCTCAAGGCGCGAACATAGAAGGTGAGCCGGGCCTTGGTTATGTGTTACGCCCTGGTTTTATATTACCACCGCTTATGTTTTCTGAAGAAGAGATTGAAGCGCTGGTTCTAGGCTCACGCTGGGTAGCACGCAGAGCTGATGATAAACTGAAACTTGCTGCTACTAAAGCACTTACTAAAATTCAAGCGGTCCTTCCAGAGACACTACGCCATCAGCTAGAATCCTCTGGATTATTTATAGGGCCTGCAAAAATTATTCAAACCAATGATGACTATGAAGCGACTATTCGCCAAGCTATACGCAAAGCGCATAAAATTGAAATAATATATCTTGATTTAAAAGACGAAAAGTCTCAACGGATTATCTGGCCTTTAGCACTTGGTTTTTTTGAAGATACACGCATTATTATTGCTTGGTGTGAGCTAAGAAAAGATTTTCGCCATTTTCGCACGGATAGAATTCAGCAATTAACTTCTTTAGAATCTCGTTTTACTCAAAGGCAAGCACTTGTAAAACAGTGGCGCAAATTACACAATATTCCTGAACAATAGACCGCTTAAAAAACTACTGACAGAAACTGACACTGGCTAGTCTTAAAATAAGTCTTGATACTAACTATCAAGGAGAATTAAATGCTAGAACCAAATGCACTTGTTATGTATGTTAAAAACCTTCATGAGAGTAACTCTTTTTATCAAGGCTTATTAGGTATACAAGCAGAAGAATCGTCACCTACTTTCAAAATGTTTAAGCTACCCAATGGACTCATGCTAGGTTTGAAAGACAGTAATGCGCTACAAACAATGGGTATTGACAGCTCAGGCAATGAATTAGTCTTTACTGTAACAGATAATGCAGAGGTAGACGCATTGTTTCTCAAATGGCAACAAAAAGAGATGGCGATTATCCAAGCACCTACAAATTTATCTTTTGGTTATACGTTTTTAGCTCAAGATCCCGATGGTAATCGCCTTCGTGTAGTCTCTTTGGGAAAATAACAATGACTATAGTAAAGCCTAATATTCAATTTGTTGATTCTTTTAAAGTTGTAGGTTTTAGTACAAGGACTAAAAACAGTGATGAATTCATACCAAAAACCGCTAAAATACCTAATCTTTGGCAGCAACTTAATGCAAGTCAGTTAAAAGATATAACGCCTGCTTTTGGTGTTTACTCTGATTATGAGTCAGATGCAGATGGTTCTTATAATATCACTGTGGGCGTTACTAAGGATAATAAGCTCAAATTAAACTATGTGACTATTAAAGCTGGTAACTATTTAGTCTTTAGAAAAATAGGACTTATGCCAAATACTGTTATCTGTACGTGGAAACTAATTTGGGATTATTTTGCGAATGAAACTAGACACCAACGCAATTATATCACTGACTTTGAACGGTATAATGGCTCGGAGGTGACCATTTATATAGGTATCAAAGAATAAAGCATTTCAGTTTTGTTGTAATTATTTTTTAAATGTTAATCAGCCAAGTTAGTTGATTAACATTTAAAAGCCAAGTTAAACATCTAGGTAAAGCTATTTTTCATATAGCTCGATAGGTAAATTATCTGGATCAAAGATAAAGGTAAATTGTTTATTTGTAATTTCATCTATTCTTATAGGTTCAGCCAAAATCCCTCGCTGCTCTAGTTCTTTCACTACACTTAGTAGATTATTTACCTCAAACGCTAAATGTCTAAGCCCTGTTGCCTCAGGCCGTGATAATCGTTTTGGGGGCGTAGGAAATGAAAAAAGCTCAATCACATATTGACCATTTAAAGCTAAATCTAATTTATAAGACTGCCGCTCTTTTCTAAATGTTTCCTTTATTACTGTTAATCCTAGGATATTTGTATAAAAAGATTTGGATTGCAGATAATCAGAACAAATGATAGCAATATGATGAATTCCTTTTAACATGAAGCCTTCTTCTTAAAGCTAGATAAGCAGCTATATTACAATATATTTAAGGAATAATTAAAATAAAAAGGCTATTAACAATGTTAATAGCCTTTTTTCAGAAATTGACGGTTTAAAAGCGTCTCAATCAAGCATTTCTAAAAGGCTGGTGCATTTTCGCTTACACGTGCGATCTTAATTTCTCTGCGGCTAATGTATTTTGCTCATAGACTGTTTCAACAGCACGTTTAAAACCTTGTAAATAGGACTGCAGTGTTTGCCCATAACCAGATCTACCTTCCTGAACTCTTGGCTTAAATTGCTTTAATCCATCGTCTATAAGCTTGATTAGGCTATCATATTTGGTTATATCAGCTTTATAGTCTTGATATGCTGATTTTAAATCTTGTATATATTCTTTACGCTTATCCTGCTCGCTTTGAAAACCAAAAACGCCTAAGAAACAAGCAGACATTGAACCTATAAAATCCTTAAACCAAAAGGCTTGATGTCGTCTTTCTAAATAAATATCGAAAATTCCTGCTTCATTATCGTCTCCAAAGTAGCTATTTCCTAATTCCGCTTTCACCTCCCGGATAAACTTAGGCACATCCTTTTTCTCTGGTGCTACAAAGGCATTTAACTGCATTTCATATTGATTAAAACGTTCGATAGAAACGGAAGAGACATCCGTTAAGGCTTGATAAGCCTTAAACAAAGGACTTTTCTTAAAGAGGCGAATTTCCTCAGCTATTTTTGTTTTATCCTTAGTATAAAATTTAAATGAAGGCAGAGAATATGTGCGACACTTAGCGGATAGTGCTTTATACCCTGCTTCCATATCAGCTAATAAAAGGCCTTGAAGCTCTGCTTTACAGTGATTAATTCTTAAATATGCGTCTTTAATTTTATTTGTAGACTCATTTTCTTCATTAGAGGACTGAGGAATTTTGTCCTGACAAGCTTTTAATTTCTCAAGCAAAATACTTTGCTCAAATGATACAACACTTTTATAAAAGTCTGTTCTCTCTACATTTTCATTAAAGCGCTTAGAGGGATTAAATGATGGCAGTGCCTTATAACTATCAATTAACTGCTTATAACCCTCTTCTACTTCTTTAGTTAGTCTATTAAAAAAACCTATCCTGTCTTTATTTACCTCTGCTGCCCATGCTTGTTTGATTTTAGCAAGCTGGCTTTGGGCAGAATCTATCTGAGTTAATCTATCATAAAGTGGCTGTGCATAGGCCATATCTTTAGATAGAGACTTAGCTTTCTCTATAATAGATTTCGTGTCACTATTTAAGTGTGAAATATCGCGACCAAGCCTAAGACGTGGCGTAAGTTGAGTGTCCTTTTCGAGAATATTAGCTCGCTCTATTAAATGATTATAATCCCTAAAAATTAATTCAACATCATTAAGCAGCGGAATAACAGTTTCTGCTAGCTGTTCGAAATCTTTAATTTTTTGTTCTACTAAAACCTTTTTATTTTGAACCTCAGGTTCATCATGAAGGGTGAAAGTAGTCTGCAGCATTTCTTTTATCTTATTCAACTTTCCTTTATAGAGTGCATTAAAATAATACCTTTCTTCAGGAATTGTTACTGACATCACTCTTGAGTATTTTACTAATTCAAGGATGGTGGTCTCAGCATTCTCTAACAACCGAAGCTGATAAGCTGATTTCTTTTGTTGAATTAAATTAGCTAACGTTTTAACTTCAGCTAATTTTAATTGACTTATTGGATGCTTAAGGCCGTCTACTTCTTTTACTTCCAAGGCTTGTAATTGAGATTGAACCTCAACAATTTGCGTAAATAATTTATATCTACCCTCGCTATCTTCAATATTTAAAGCATCTAATTGTTGCTGCAGAGAAACTAATTCTAATTGAACTGAAGTAAGGCACTGCAACGTTGCGATAACTCTCTTCAACTGCTCCTTCGTTTCCTGTAATTTTAGTTTTTGATTATTTAAAGTATTCAAATTTTCCTGAGTTACTTGTTTAAATTGCGCTAATTCATCGGGCAAGTTAATAATTTTTGTTGTTAACTCTGCGATTTCTTTAGTCCAGATACGCTCAAATGTAGAAAGTTGACTATCAATTTCCTGTGCTAACATGTTACAGCTGGGATTACGATAATGATTACTGCTAGCAAGTAAGGAATCAACATCAATTGTTTCTATCGCTTCTTGTGCTTGATCTATATTTACGGAGGTTTGAGCATTATCGGTTAACACTGAGTTAACTATTGTCTGTAATTGTTTACTTACTTTGTCTATAATTTCCGCATATTTATTATCAACAAGATAAATTTTATTTTCGCAAACCGCCTGCTGATTTCTAAGATTGGCCAATTGTGTAAAAAGCCTAGCTTGCGTTGCTTTTTGGATAACAGGAATATTTTCTTTACTCCATTGAGCAAGTTGGGCAACTTCCTGCTTTTCCAATTGTTTAATAGTTTGATACTTGCGTTGGATAGTATATAAGTTATTTTCGGCTAGGTTTTCCGGTACTGGACTTACAGCTTCGCTATTTATTTGAACGTTTAATTCTTCTCTGATTTGACTTAATTTTTCGTCAATTAACTGAGCTAAGTAATACCAATCTTCGTCTGCTTCCGCAGTTGAAAAAATAGTTGTACGATATTTAGCTTGCTCTGTTAACCAGCCCCATATACTTCCTTCTGTAGATTTTGCTCGACTATAGTAATCATCAAGCCACTTGTTCAATGACTCAGAGCGCTTATCACTTTCTAAGTACTGTTTTAATTGTTCTTTAGGAATTTGGCTGGTAGAAACATATAATCCCTTGTTTTCTTTGAACACCTGTTGATATTTAACTAACTCTTCTTGTGCCTTAAGAAGAAATTCTCTTCGCTGAGTTGCTTTTAAATTTAGAATATTAAATGCACTAGAATATTTGTTCCCTTTTTCGTCTATAATGACGCTAGGATCACCGATAACCTCTTCAAGGCGTTGAACTCCCTGCCTATTAAGCCTTTGTACATTAATATTATCCTGTTCAAGGCAGCGAGTTTCATCTATCGTTGCTAGCAGTTCAAGGCGTCTAGCCTTTTGTAGCTGTTGAAATGATGCATGAATTTGGCCTTGTTTTTCTTCCGTTGATAATTTTCTTTTTTCTTGTTGCAAGATGACAATTGTTTTATTTATTTCAGTTAACGTTTCAGTTATTAACTGATCTAATTGCGCTTCAGTACCTCCTATCTTCTCTTGTATTTCTTCATGTAAAGGCTCTACATGAGTATGCAAAGAATTAGGATTTTTTAAGGGAACTTGTAATTGCTTAAGTTCAGTATAATAGTGCTGTAATAGCTCAATTTGTTCTTCGTATTCAGCAACATGCGTTGGTTTAAATTGGGAATCTACTGCTGCAAAACTTTTCCCTTCCGTGTTTTTATCTAAATTAAAATTAGGCTCTTTACTCTCACTATATTCTGCAAATACTTCTTTAATCTTTGCTATTTTATTAAGTAATTCATGAATATTCATTTGCTTTACCCTAATTGACTTTCTTAGTAATTTAGAAAAGTTTGCGAGTATAAAGGGTAATTATTAAGGGAATATTAAGTTTTATTCATAATGGCACCTATTTAGCCTTTATGAAAAATATTTGATTTTCATAAAGCCACTTGTATTAAAAAGGATTGAATATGCAAAAAAATGACAAAAAAGTTGAAGATAAAGCAGCAAATACTTCAAAATTGCTTGGTTTGATAAATCTAATAATTATGCCACTTTATGCCCTTGATACTAAAGTTGGCCTAACCGTTACCCTTACAGCAAATGCATTTTTATTATCCTACCTTCATGAATTAGGTAAACGTAGAAGGCCAGGTTCTAATACTATTAATAAAATTAATACTTTTTCTCATCGCAAGCTAAAGCCGAGAGTCTTGAGTTAGATAATGCTTTAAGAAATATCGTTAATGGCGGTGATGCTGTTTACAATGAGGTCTTAACCAAATTCACTACATAAATATATTGGAACACTTGTTCCAATATCAATTACCATCACAAATAACTATTGCTTTTAAAACTTTCATTAGACCTCTTTCCAAACTCGCTGCAGAGAGTCAAGTGTCGAGTTGCGCCAGCGCGCAGAACCGCAGTGTACCCAGAGTACTTGAGGATTCGAGCACTGCCGAAGACCGGCAATTGGCCTTTGCAGTAGAGTTGGGAAAGAGGTCTATTATCATTTATACTCTTAAGTTCACCCTGGCCAACTTAATTTAACCAATGGCTAACTTAACAAATTAACTATTTAGCTTAGTAAACTACGATATTTACTTATAAACTAATATTAAAGTATTAAGCTCATATAAGCGGGTAGCTAAAAAAACAAGGAGGTTGTGATGGGAATGAAAGCACTGGTATTTCGTGACATTGGTGATATTCGGCTAGAGGAAATCAGAAAACCGAGGATAGAAGATCAGTATGATGCTTTAGTTAAAATCACGACTTCTGCTATTTGCGGTACCGACCTACACTTTATTCGTGGCACAATGGGACCTATGAAGTCTGGTACAGTATTAGGCCATGAAGCCGTTGGGATTGTTGAAGCCATAGGCAGTGAGGTAAGAAATTTACAGGAAGGGGATCGAGTGGTTATACCTTCTACTATTTCGTGTGGCTACTGTGTTATGTGTCGGAAAGGCTGTTACTCACAGTGCGATACTGCTAACCCAAATGGGCCTGCTGCTGGTACTGCCTTTTACGGTGGGCCTAAAACAACTGGGCCATTTCATGGCTGTCAAGCCGAGTATGTCCGGGTTCCTTTTGCCAATAATAATTTAATTAAATTATCAGATACTATTTCAGATGATCAGGCAATTTTAGTGTCAGATATTTTTCCAACTGCTTATTTTGCTGTGGATAATGCTAGAGCTAAACAAGGTGATGTCGTTGTTGTGTTAGGATGCGGACCCGTTGGCCAATTTGCTATTGCCAGCAGTAAATTACGTGGCGTATCACGTATTTTTGCTATTGACTCTATTCCCTCGCGCTTAGAGATGGCACGGCTACAAGGTGCTGAATGTATCAATTTTAATAAAGAAGACCCGGTCGAAGTGATTGAGGATTTAACGAATGGGACCTTAGCTGATGTCGTTATTGACGCAGTAGGAATTGATGCTTTTGCGCCAAAACATGGTCCTGCTGCTAAAAAGGCCAGGCAACAGCAAGCCGAGTTTGAAAGTGAGCTTATGCAAATAGCGCCTAATGCTTTAAATCAAACTAAACAATGGGTACCAGGCAATGCGCCAAGTTATGCTTTAAGAGAAGGGGTACAGCTAGCAGCCAAATGTGGAACTATTTCTATAGTAGGTGTCTACCCGCCCTCTTTTAAAGTTTATCCCATTGGGGAGGCTATGAATAAAAATTTAAAAATAGTGATGGGTAATTGTCCCCACCGTGCTTATATACCGCAATTACTTGCCCTCATCGAGGATAAAAGAATTGATCCTTTGGCAATTCTGACCCAAAAAGTCGCCATTTCTGATGTATTAGAAGCTTATGAGCATTTTGATAAACGCGAGGAAGGCTGGATTAAAGTTGCACTTCATATGCATGATTAACTTGTTGTTTAGCCTTTGTAAGGACTGAAAAGATAAGGCGCCTTAAATAGGGCGCCTTAATTGCTTATCTATAATAGTTATCAATAGTATTGCCCCAACGACTCATATCAGGCCAATGATCTTTATCGAAACCATAGTCTCTATTTAACTTATCTTTATCAACATTTAAAATAAAGCATTCTTCTTCTTTATTGTAACTAATGCTTTTCCAAGGGAATGCAAAATACTTATCACCAAAACCCATGAAACCACCAAATGAAAGAACAATATAACGAGCTTGGCCGTTATACTTATCAAGTACGATTTCTTCAATAGTACCTAAATCTTCTAAGTTAGGTGATTTAACTTCTTTACCAATCACATCTTCTGTTCTTACGATATCTTCTGAATGATATTGCATGCTGCTCATGTTACTCTCCTTGTAATTGACATATCATTAATTAATGTAGCTTCAACTTTAAACTATTTCAAATGGCTTCAATAATGTCTAAACTTTAATTATTATTTATACATTTATCTAATTTTAGTATGCTTTTTAACAAAAAGTGGAAATAAACGATTTATATTTACTTAATTCTTCTTTAAAACAGTTGAAACCAAACTCAAATTATGGTCATAATTTGATACATATGTTTTTATTTAAGTCACTTATATGTTTTTCAAAATAGAAAAGCCGTCACATAAAAATACAGACCCTATGGAAGAGGAAGCATTAACAGCAGATTTATCTTATGAATCTATGGAAGCAGTTGATGCAGAAGGAGATATAAAAGAAGATGAAGTAGTGGCTTGGAATTCGTCTCATGGACCTATAAGAACCATAAATTTTGATGGCAGTTTGCAGTCGAAACTAGAAGATAAATTCACAGCTTATGGTTGTATAACTGTTATTACAAATAATAGAGTATTGGGTACATTGACTCACCTAGATACTGAGACAAACATTAAACAATTTATCAAATGTTTAGATAAAGTTCTTGATGAACATAAAGAAAGCATCGAAACCTTCTTGATTGGCGGCAATAATAAAGCAGAAAGTAAAAAATTTTTGCAAAACCTACGATCCGCATTAAAGGCTAATAACTACCAGATAACCCAGGAACACACAGGTGGTTCTGTGCTAATTAGACGTTATTCCGTATTATATCAAGATCGAGTTATAGTTAAGATCCAGCAGTCTGGCGCAGAAAAAGCTACCCTAATAGAATTATTTTTTAAGCAGCTAAATAATGACGTTAGTAGTGCTAAAGAGCATGCTCTGTCTTCCACTAAACCTTTTTGATGTTAACGCCTACTATCAATAAGAGCCTTGTCTCATTATTGTATAGATTTTATTATTTGGAGGCTTCGTTCTTATTTTTAATTACTCTATTAATCACAATCACTTGCTGCCTAATTGGTAATAACCCATCGACTACTAAATCAGCATTCGCTTTAAGCTCCCTATCATCAAATAACGGCCTTGATTTATCTAAATAAAATGTAAGCTCATTTAATAGGTCCTGTTTTGTTTTAGTTGGATTAGTATAATCCCTCAATAGCCAACGACATAAAGAAATATCAAGTGGGGTATTAATATGTATCCAAGTATCAATAAAAATACCAGTTTGCTGATGAAACCGACCTAAAGGTGCATCAAAAATAATAAAGGACGTTGGCTTGATTAAAATATTTAAAGCAGGATGTAGAGTTAATTTACCGCATTTAAGACAGTTAAGCGTTTGGGCTAACTTTTGATAATTCCATTCACTATAATCTTGCCCTCGCTTATACCAATCAATATAGTCGTTTGGACTTATAGAAATCTCATCAAAGTCATCCCATAAAAGATAAGAAGCGTCTAGACTTTCAGCCAAGGCTAGCGTTAAAGTAGTCTTCCCAGCTCCCATATTACCACTTATACCAATCACATGTGCCATTAAAGTCTCTCTTAAGTTAACTGTATTAGACCTCTTTCCAAACTACTATTAATGGTCAATCTCGGCTGCAAAAAGGACTTCAAAATGAGCATGTACTTCGTGTACACTGCGCTTTTTCAGCTTAAATTGCTAAACTTCTAAAACATTCAGAAGCGGGATATTGCTTTGGCATGAAAACTTTAAAAAAAAATATATTAGGCGCTTTTGGTATGCAAGGAAAGCAGTGGTTAGACGCCCTTCCTCCGACCATAGAACTGTTATCAACCCAATGGTCACTTTCAAACCTTAAACCCGTTGAAAACATGACTTGGCATTATGTGGCTAAAGGAATTTTTCAGCAAAAAAAGGCTATTGTGTTAAAAATAGGTTGTGAAAAAAATACCTTTAGTGATGAATATCAGGCATTAATTCACTTTAACGGTCAAGGCTGCATTAAAGTGCTAGCACGTGATTTAAATCATAATGCCTTACTACTTGAGCAGGCTATTCCTGGGTATTCTTTAAAACATAGTAACGAATTAGCACTACATGAGAAAATAACTTGCTATGCAAAGGTCGTTAAGCAACTCGCGGCTAAACCACTTCCTAAAAATCATCAATTTTATCCGGTTAATCATTGGTTAAGAACAATAGACAACCTAACGTCTAATCAATTTGAAAAATCCTTAATTGATAAAGCACAGCAGTTAAAGTCTAAGCTTCTTAATATAGGAGCGCCTATTTATCTTTGTCATGGTGATTTACATTTAGACAATATTCTTAATCACCAAGAAAGTTGGTTAGCGATTGATCCTAAAGGTATTATTGGTGATCTAGGATTTGAGGCGGCAGCCTATGATTTACTCAGCAAAGAGGAATTAAATCAAGAGACACAAATCTGTAAAACACTCATTCTAAAACGATTGAATAAATTAGCAGTAGCTTTAGATATTGACTTAACTTATTTAATATCCTGGGTATTTTTACGGGTGATATTATCAGCTCAATGGTTTATTGAAGATAAGGGTGATCCGACTTTCATGTTATCCCTCGCCCAACTTATTTACCCCTTAATCTAATAACAATAGACTTCTTTGGAAACTCGCTATAGAGAGTGCAGTGCGAGAAGACACGAAGCACAGAACCGGAGTGTACATGAGTACATGAGGATTCGAGCACCGTATCGACGAAACAATGTGCCTTTATAGTAGAGTTTCCATAGAAGTCTAGTCATGTTCAGAGTAGCTAAGCTACTCCGAATAATAATATTTTAATCAAGTTCGATGGTATATGAATAAGAACCCACGCCATCGTATTTTGTACCTTTGTATTTAATACCGCTGCAAGTTGCCTTTACGACAGGATGGTTCATATAAGGGCCATCTTTGATATCTAAGATACACCAATTATAATTATCATAAGCTACCGTAATATGCGCATAACCACTACGACAAGCAGGCGTATCACGTAATTCAAAACTACGAGGACTAATAACTTGCATATAAATTTCAGGGGATGTATTAGCCTCTACGATATAAATGCCAGGATGGGTGGCATCACTTAAACGAAAATAATCTTTATAACCACATAAGAGAGTTGCATCTGACTGTTTTGCATAGGCAACAGCCGACAAACTACATGCTAAAACGATCGCTATCTTTTTCATAAATTCCTTACTCCTTTCACTTAAAATCTAAGCATGCCTATAATACTTCTCATGAGAGGAATAAACAAACCATCTTTGTGTTTTTATTTAACACTTAAACAAAATATATTATGAATAAAACTATTATCTTAATTATTGTTGCTTTTGTAATGTTTATGGAAGCTGTGGATACCACGATTATTAATACTGCTATTCCAGTGATGGCACACAGTTTAAAAGCAGATCCTGTTTCATTAAAGCTGGCTCTTATCAGCTATCTTCTTAGTTTGGCAATTTTTATTCCTATTAGTGGCTGGTTAGCTGATAAATTCGGTGCTAAAAAAATATTTATGACTGCCATTACGATTTTTACTTTAAGTTCAATTTGGTGTGGATTTACTACGAATCTTTTAGAATTAATTGTCGCTCGCTTTATTCAAGGTTTAGGTGGCTCCATAGCAATGCCCGTCGGTAGATTAATTATTATTAGAACTTGTGAACGGCATGAATTAGTCAGCAAATTAAGTATTGTTGTAATGATAGGCGCAATAGGCCTAATGTTAGGGCCAGTATTGGGCGGTTTAATTACAAATTATTTCTCGTGGCGTTGGATTTTTTGGGTTAATGCACCTATCGGTTTAATCGCTTTTTTATTAGCTTATTATTTATTACCATATATGCCACCTCGTCAAGTTCACCGCTTAGATAAACTAGGTTTTATTTTATTTGGTAGTAGCCTTGCGCTTTTAACTTATAGTTTTGCTAGTTTTAGTGAAACTCTGTTGTCCGATGCACGCTCGCTAATAACTATAAGTGCTGCCATCTTATTATTGTTAAGTTATGCGTGGCATTCGCAAAATAAAAGTCATCCCATTGTTAAAATTAACCTTCTATCAATCAGAACATTCCGGGTCGCAATTATTGGCAATTTAATCTGTCGAATAGGTTTTGGTGGTATTCCTTTTCTGCTGCCGCTACTCTTACAAATTAGCCTAAGTTACTCGCCACAAACTTCAGGTCTGTTATTAGCACCAACTGCATTAGGTGTTCTAATTACTAAACCTTTAGCTGTTTATATTCTACGCTTTTTAGGCTATAAAAAATTACTTATTCTAAATACTCTCTTAGTCGGTTTTTCTTTAATTTCTTTCTCTTTTATTAATGAATATTCAACTCTTCTAAAAATTGGTATCTTAACATTTATCTATGGTTTGCTTATCTCATTACAATACACCGGCATGAATTCACTTGCGTATGCCAACGTTGAACCAGAAGATTTAAGTGCCGCAACAAGTATTATGAGTACAGTCCAGCAAATATCACAAAGTTTTGGTGTGGCCATTGCTGCTATTCTACTTCATGTATTTACGCCAGCTAAAACATCTTTGCTAAGTATAGATACACTCCATCATACTTTTATTGCAATGGGATTAGTTACTTGTTTATCCCTGCTAATTTTTAGTCAACTTAAACAGCAAGATGGACAGGAATTAATACATGTTCCTACTTAAGAAATGTGGGCCTGCTTAGATATTACTTATTACTTTAATCTGGTATAAAGATTGCTAAAATTAAATTATGTAAAATTAGATCCCTTATTTTTCCAAATGTTTTCAGCTGCTTATAAGCTTGTTCATAATTATTGTTATCAGCCAATGTAATTATCTTCTTGGCTAAAAGATGTTGCTTCTTATGATAAGTAGTTAGTTTTTTAAATACATCAGAATCAAAATTTGATTTATATTTATTTAGCCATTTTTCTACAGAACAATTTTTTAAAGTTAAATCAGGTAAAGAAACTTGATTATTTTTTAAATACTGCTCAATCTTTTGAAATTGCATATAATGTTTAATAGCAATAGCCATAAATTTAATAATCAACTCACTGGGAATTTTATTTTTATTCCATTTAGGACTAAGTTTCCAACTTTTTAACCAAGGAATCAGCGCCTCAGAAGACATGGCTTTAGAAATAGCAAACCCCTGTACTTGCGAACATCCTAAATGCATTAATAATTTACCGTGCAAAATTGTTTCTACGCCCTCGGCTACTAATTCATGACCCATAACTCGACATAAATCAATTGTAGGCTTTAAAATAGCTAAGTCTTGTGCGTTAGTTAAAATATTGCGAATAAAGCCTCGATCCAATTTTACTTCGGCAATATCTAAATCCTTAAGATAAGTTAAAGATGAATAACCCGTGCCAAAGTCATCTAAAGAAAAATGGATACCTCTTTTCTTACAATCCTTGATAATTTGAGAAACAAGTTGTAAATCAGCTAAAGCTTCTGTCTCTAAAATTTCTAGCATTAATAGTTTGCTAGGCACTGTTGGATATCTTGTTAAAGCCTCATCTATCTTTTTAACAAAATCTTTATCCTGAAGTTGATAAGAGCTAATATTTATAGAGATAGGAATTTCTAAATGCTGAGCTACTAGAGCCTCAGCTTGTTGTAACGCCTGATGAAGCACCCAATGACCAAGCTCCAATGAAATAGGATGATAATCTATTTGAAACAAAAATTCAGAAGCAGCTAATAAGCCCCGCTTAGGGTGCTGCCATCGCAGTAACGCTTCAATCCCAATTACTTTACCGGTTTTTAAATTAACTTTGGGTTGGTAATAAAGCTTAAGTTCGTTGGATTGAATCGCATGCTGAATTGATTTTATATATTTGTTAAATTCAATGGTTTCAATTTCAACTTGTGGGTCAAAGAAATCAAAAGTATTAACACCTGAGAGACGCGCTTTATGACGCGCAATTTCAGCTTGATGCAATAATTCCTCTGCACTAAACGCGCTGTATTTTTTATAAGCAGCCAAGCCAATGACACAGTAAATTTTATAACTTTTTTCATTAACTTTATAAGGCTTAGAAAGAACCTTAATAATTTCCTTAGCAACCAATGAAAAACTGGTAAGATTTTGATGAGTAAAATAGACAATAACAAACTCATTATAACCAATCCGCGCTAAAAACTGTATTTTATGTGTGTTACGGCGAATACGTTCAACGACTTGTAAAATTATTTTATCTCTTGTTTGCTGATCTTCAGTATAAACAGAATCCTTATGAGAGCCAAATATTCTTATACTTAAAATAATAAGATTTTTGTGCTTATGATGTGAAGTTCTAATATACTGCTCAAGATTCTGGGTTAAGAAAAACCTATTGGGTAAAGCCGTCACTACATCATAATACTTCGCTCGCTCAAGTTGCTTTTCCTGCGCTTTTAGTGTGGTTAAATCATGGAGAAAGCCAATGTAATTGCTAACGTCCCCATTCTCATCTTTAACAGCAGAAATAGTTAATAATATAGAAATTAATTTATTATTCTTGACCTTATTAACTAACTCACCACTCCAATACCCTTGTCTAAGTAAAATACTCCATAAATTTTCGTAAAACTCGCGTGTTTGTTTACCTGAATGCAAAAAATTTGGATTTTTTCCAATGACTTCACTTTCATTAAACCCTGTTAATTTTAAAAATGCTTTATTTGCCTGGACAATAGTGCCTTTTTCATTGGTAATAATAATTCCCTCAGATGCTGCATTAACACTTTTAGATGTTATCGTTAATAATTTATCTTTCTTTTTTAGTTCACTGATATCTAATAAAGACACAATCCAAGCGAACTGCCCTTGCCACGCGCCTGGCCTTACCACCATTTGGGCAATACGTATCTCACCGTTTTGCTTAAAAATTTCTATTTCTTGCGTTTCTTGTGTATCTAAGGGTTGAGTAAAATAAGTACCCTTGAGCTTATCAAGCGCAAGTCCAAATAGACATGCAGCTTGCTCATTAGCATAATGAATCACCCCCTTTTTATCTATTATCAGAACCCCTTGCGCTAGAGCTTCAACGAGTTGCTGCCAATAGATTTCCTTTCTATTTATCATAAAATTTGCTTACCGGTTCTTCCAATATTTCCAATACTTTTTGATAATTTGATAAATCGCCTATAATACGTCTTTGAGGCATAGGCTCCTTCTTTATTAACACAGGTGTGGCTAAAATTTTTTCTTTTTCTGCTAAATCATGATGCTTACATAAATCAATTACTTCGATATCGCATAAACCTTCTAATTCAGGTAATGCACAAATTGCATTAAGGTTCTTTATTGCTCGCTTTGAGATAGAACCATGACCAATTATATAAAGTTTTAATATCATTTTAGTCATTATTAATCTCTCAGCACTTTATTAGTATTTTGACGTTCTTCCCTTTGTTCATTCTCTTGTAATAAATTATTTTTTTTACATAAAAGTTCATTTTTTCTAGCAATATAACGCAGCTCATTAAGTTTTCTTTGTGACTTAATTTCTTCGTCTAACGCTGTTAATTCATCTTTCAGTATCTGTACTTCTTGCTCGTGAGAACGCTTTTGTTGCTTGTCTTTCAAAATACAGGCTGCCTTTTGACTACCAAAAACTATTTCTTTATCTGCTACATATGGATCTTCAATAGTTATACCCTTATCAGTGATAATAAATTCTTTAATCTGATTTGAAGTTTTGAGGCCGCGACATTTAGCTATATACAGCATTCGATTAAATTCAGCATTATTATCCACTTGTGATAAACGTATCCATGTTGTTGTTAAGCTAGATAATCCAAGCATACTTTGCTCATGTGAAGAATCAGGTAGCAATTCGGTAAATAGTAGCGTTTTATTTAAGGCAGTCATGTAAGAAATAAAGCGTATAAAAAGAAATTTAACATCAACTATACTGCCTAAATCGAGAAGAGAAGTAATAGGATCAAGAATTAAGACATCAAATTGCTCACGATTCCCTAACTCAATTAAAGAAATAATATGATCTTCTAACCCCATTTCAACTGAGCGTCTGGAAATAACTGTTAGCTTCTTTCTCTTAATTAAAGGGCTGAGATCTAAATTAATAGAACGTAGATGGGAAACGAGATCGTTAGGTGATTCTTCAAAAGAAACAAACAACACTTTTTGTCCCTGCTCAGCTGCTGATTGAGCAAAGAGAGCCGCAAAAATACTTTTTGCTGTTCCAGATTTACCGCTAATCATAATAGGGCCACCTTTTTGATAACCTCTATTGCCAAGCATTTTATCTAAACCTTTAATCCCTGTGCTTAAATATTTTTTAGCAATATTAGTTTCTAACCTTGTTTCGGTAATAGGAATAAGAGAGATACCGCTATTAACAATAGCAAAAGGATATTCATTAGTACCATGTGATGAGCCCCGAAATTTTATAATTCGCAAATAACGGGTCATTAAGTTATTGGTTACTTTCTGATTTAGCTTAATTATACAATCGACGATATATTCTTCATAAAGTTTCGTTTTACAGATATCGATATGTTCAGCCATAGAAGTCAAAAGAGTTAATTTCTCTTGACTTGCCCATTGAAATAATCTTAAGACTTCTAAGGGTAGGTTATTATCCTTAGTAAGTCCTATAAACAATGAATGCAGCGAATCAATAATTAATATATCCGCGCCTAACTTCTTTTTAGCTTGCGATATTCTTAATAAAAGGATATTTAAATCGAACTCACCAACGACCTCATCAAATTCCGGCGTAAAATCTAGAATCATTAATTTATTTTTGGCTTTAAATTGGGCTCCCTTTAAATTAAAGCTATCCATATGTGAAAGAATTTGCTTGGGCTTTTCATCACAAGAGATATAAAGGACTTTTTTTCCAGCGACAAGCTGAGCATAAGCAAAAAACAAGGTAAAAATTGTTTTCCCAGTACCTGGGCTGCCTTTTAAAAGGGTTGGCTTGCCTGCTAGATATCCACCATGTAAGATTTTATCTAAACCAATAATCCCTGTACTGATTTTCTTGATGCTCACTCCCTGCTCCCTTTAAATTTATTAAAAACCCTTTTTATTAATAATAGTTCTTATTAAAAAAAAATTAATAATTTGTAGTAACCACTAATAATTAAATAGAGTTTTTAGTTATAAAGAGATATTAAAAGTACTTAACTACAGACTTACTTTTAATGGGGGTAATTAAAGGGAGCGCTTATAATTTAAGAATTAAAACAAAGTGTTAACATTGATAGCCCAGGCTATAACTACTTCACCTGGGCTACAAGCCAAAGCACTCCTTATCGAGAGCCCTTGCTGCTCTTGCCACCTTTTGATTTAGTTTCTTTAGATAAATTAGAGCTACGGCTACTAGTAGATTTACTACCATGAGAATGAGCGCCGCCTTTTGATTTAGCTTCTTTGGATAAATTAGAACCACGTCCTTGCATAGGCATAATAATCTCCTTGTTTATTTTAAATGAATCATTCAAATTTAAAGATTAGTACATAGGTTTGTGTTTTGCCAATTCATTAATTTTTAAAATAAAAGTTAAGATAAAATATAAATTTCATCTAGTTTGATTGTATTAAATTTTAATAACAGCAAAAACTTTTATTCACTATACTAGGATTAAAGCTTCTTTAATTTATTACGGGGTTTAAAGTGACACATTTTAAACCTGTTGCTTTTTTGCTTGCTGTCTTTTTAATACCGGCCCTCTCTTTTGCTCAAATTATTACTGGAGAAGTTATTCGAATACTTGATGGTGATACTTTAGTGGTATTAATCGATGGTAAATTGCCAGAAAAAATAAGATTAACCGAAATTGATGCACCTGAACGTTATCAACCTTATGGTAATCGCTCAAGGCAAGCGCTTGCTGATCTTTGCTTTCGCAAACAGGCGGTCCTTAATATTAAACAGCGGGATCATTATGGACGTTTATTGGCCCGCGTCCAATGCAATAATATCGATGTTAACGCCGAGCAAATTCGAACAGGCATGGCTTGGGTTTATGATCGCTATCATACTGATAATAGTCTCTATAAATTACAAGAAGAGGCAAAGAAAAATAAAATAGGTTTATGGGCTGATCCTTATGCTTTTCCACCTTGGCTATATAGAAAACGTTAAGTCTTAATTTGTATATAAAGAGTTTAAAATTATTATCCTTAGAAGCTAGCTAACAATACAATACGCTTATAATATAGGACTATTTCTTAAGATATAAGAATTAATAAAATGAAAGAAATTATTCTAGCTACAACTAATCAAGGCAAAGTTGCTGAGTTACAAACACTACTTTCACCAATACCTTGTATAAGTCAACTAAGTTTAGGTATAGACAGTATTGCTGAAACAGGCCTTAGTTTCCTTGAAAATGCGCTATTAAAAGCCCGTCATGTTAGCCGAGCAGCTAATAGACCCGCTTTAGCTGATGATTCAGGCTTAGTTGTTCCTGCTCTAAAAGGCGAGCCTGGGATTTATTCGGCACGTTATGCAGGAATACAGAATAATGATCAAGCAAATATGCATTTACTTTTGGAAAAGTTAGCTGATGTCCCTGATAACGAGCGGGATGCTTTTTTTTATTGCGCTATCGTTCTCATGCAATATCCTATGGATCCTACTCCTTTAGTGGCCTTTGGTCGTTGGTCAGGAAAGATTGCTTATGAGCCAGCTGGTAATCAAGGTTTTGGTTACGATCCTATTTTCTATATACCTACTTATCAATGCACAGTCGCTCAATTGCCTGCTAATATAAAGAATAAACACAGTCATCGTGCCCAAGCACTAGCACAACTAAAACAGCAACTTTCATTATTATGACAACTGAAGATGAATTATTTAAAAAGGCCAATCAGCTTCATAAAGACGATCAATTGCCGCAGGCAATTAAAGCCTATGAAGCTTTGCTTGGGCAAAATCCTACTCACATAGAGAGTCTACATTTTTTAGGTCTAGCCTATGCTCAGCTTGGTGATACGGTACAGGCTATAGAAAAATTTAAAAAAGCTTTGGCGTTAGAGCCTAATAACCCTATTTTATATAATAACTTAGCTAATACTTATAAAAAGAATTATCAATTTAACGAAGCCATTCTTAATTATCAGAAAGCAGTTGAAATAGCGCCAGATTATGCACAAGCGCATAATAACTTAGCCGGTATTTATGCAATGCAGGGTGTACATCAGCAAGCGCTACATCATTATCATCTTGCTTTAAAAAATGCACCTGATTTTGCTGCAGCACATTTTAATTTAGGGTTACTTTTCGTTAACCAAAATAAATTAGATGCAGCGCGCATTCAATTTCAAAATGTTTTAATTTTAAATCCAAAGCATCTAGATGCTTTATTTTATTTAGGTGTTTTAGCATTAGACATAAATGATTTGACTCAGGCGGAACAAGCTTTTCAGCAAATATTAGTGGAAAATAATAGTCATGTCGATGCATTAACAAACCTTGGTGTTATCGCAGTCAAACGCGATCAAGGCCAATTGGCGGTAGATTATTTTAGTAAAGCATTAGCACTTAACAACGATCATATTGAAGCGCGCAATAACTTAGCTGCAACTTTTATGCATCACGACCGTTTTGAAAATGCCTTAATGCATTATGATTATTTATTACAAAAAGATCCCAACAATATTGAATATCTTTATAATAGTGGTGTTGCACAAATGGCTTTAGGCCACTTAAATGAAGCCATTAATCATTTTGAACATTTACTCAGTGTAGAGAATAAACATTTTGCTGCCCTAAATAACCTTGCTGCTATTTATATTCGTCTAAATGACAAGGAAAAAGCAAAAAAATTACTTTTACAAGCATTGATTGTTAATCCAGAAGATAAAGCAAGTCAGCATATGTTAAACGCACTGTCTGGATTAGATAAACCGGTAGAAACTGCGCCTGAATATGCAGCCAATTTATTTAATAATTATGCTCTATATTATGATGAGCATGTACAAAAGTATTTAAAATATTCACTACCTCAGCAAATTTTTCATATTTTGAGTGAGTTAAATATTACCCATTGTGAGAAAACACTTGATTTAGGTTGCGGGACAGGCTTAACTGGCCAAGTATTACGTGATGTTTCTCAGCAACTTATTGGGATAGATATCTCCAAGAAAATGCTGGATTGGGCTCGCCCTAAAGGTATTTATGATAAGCTTATTGAAAGTGAAGCACTTACCTACTTAAAAGCAGAAAAAGAACTATACAATTTAATTGTTGCAGCCGATGTTTTGCCCTATTTTGGCGAGCTTTCCCCTTTGTTTCAGCAAATTAGTAACCATCTTGAAACTCAAGGCTATTTTATTTTTAGTACAGAGATTAGTTCTACTATGCCTTGGCAATTACAAGAAAGCGCGCGTTTTAGCCATCATGAAAAATATCTTGAACAATTAGCTGAGGCTAATTCTTTGAAAATGATTTTCAAAAAACAAATAGTAGCGCGACATCAGGAAGGTAAACCTTTACCTTCTTGGCTAATTGTTATGCAGAAAAATACCCTTTCACAATAAAAGTTAAAAAACGTCTCTTAAAAGTCTGGTTTATTCTTAAAAGTACAATTAATATTCTTCCTGATTGAATTTTATTAGTTCGAATCAGGAAATATTGTGAGCAAATTAAATTATCATCTACTTAATAATATCCCTAGTGATTATAGAAGTGCGCTTGGCTATTATCCCGACATGCTTGTTTATCAACATAATGCAAGACAATATGAACAACAATGGCAAAAACTAATACGCGCAAAATACATTTATACCAATGGCTATAATTTAAAACCCGTAGGAATGTTCCGTTATGCATTTGAGTCATTTAAAGGCTGGTTAGGTTATAATAACCATTGTGAGCCACAAAAAGTACAGCTTTCACTGTGTAAATTTGCTTACTATGGCTACCTAAATAATTATTCGCAAAACGCTCTACAAAAACCTTTTACTTCTTATAAAATTCCTGAGCAATACCTTAGACTTGTAAAAAATCCACGTGATACAGCAACATCAAAAGCTTTGCAAGATTTGCTTATTAATTACTATCGGACCAGTTCTAATACGCTACCACGAATACCTACTTTACCAATTACCTCTTATTATGCTTTTGGCGATTGCTTTAAATTTATAGAACAATGGGCGGAAATACCTAGACTTGATCCACAATCACCTCATTTAATTACAACCACATTTAATAAACTAGAATATGAGCTTGCAATCAAAGACTACCCTTTCTACCCAGGTAGTTACTATGCTCAACTCACTGCCCAAAGTTATCTGGATAGAGCGAAAGATAAGAAAAATAGCTTTTTATATCGTTGGTCTTGGTTTAGCAGTGCCCAGCAGCAAACACATTATCATTTACAGCGTGCTATAACTTTTAATCCCAATATCATTAATCAAAATTTAACTTTATATATTGATTATTTTTTAGAAAAGCGAGAGTTGGGACAAGCTTTTAATTTAATTAATCAACTTTCAGATTTAAAGCAAGCTGCTAATTATATCGTTTTAAACTATGAAGTAGCTGATCAACTTGCGCTTATTAAACCTAACACGCCTTTAGCCAAAGAAGTCGCTCAATATTACATACAGAAAAAAACACTTATAGACTTAAAGCTTGCAGCACAATTAGATACTGATCTTGCCCAAACAGATCCACTAAATACATTTCATTTATATGTAGCTGAAAAGCAATATGATAAAGCCTATGATTTATGGCTAATCAACCATGATAAGTATAGTTTTGATTTTAATGACTTAGCTAAATTAGCTAATTATTTTAATGAATTAGGTGAACAAACCTATGATAAGGGCAAAGACTATCGAAAAACAGAGCAATGGCAAAAAGCTACTGTGGAGTATCAACAGAGTTTCGAAGCGAAAAGAAAAGCCTTAAAAGTTAACCCCACTGAAGAAAGGAAAGAACAATACTTTATTCATATGCGACTTTATGCTCAACTACTTATTGATGCTGACTTAAATCAGCATCAACCAGCACACAGTAATATTACTGAACTCAAAAGGGCCATTAAATTATTAGATAAGTGCATTTCTAAGGTAGTCGACAAAAGGGAGAAACAACTTCTTAGCCAAGCATTAGCAAATGGATTGATGCGCCAAGTTGACTATTTAGTTCACCTATTTTTGGTACCTGCTGCCTATAATGATCGTGATACTAAGACACAACATAAAATAAAACATCAAACACATTTGGATCTTGCCGTAAACACTCTCCAGCGTATTACAAAATTACTTACAGGCTGCAAAGATTCAGAACAAAAAATATTGTTGGGAAAGGCTTACTTTCTATTAGGCGATATTGCTGATTTTTTTGATCTCAACTTGCCTTATCCAGAATATTTTAAAAAAGCCATGGAGACTGTACCGAATAACCCATTTTATGTTTTACGTTGTAGTGAACTATTTGAAGAGCGACAAGAGGGTTTACGATCAATTGCTGTGCCTCTGCTCAAAGAGCGAGGCTTCACGACGATTAATTACTATGACTGGTATAAAGAACGTTGGGAACAAGAAACCTATAGAACGAGTCCAATTAAGGATATTCACTCTTTAGACATAGCAGTCAACTCCTCTGCACCGCGGTTTGCTTTTCTCTAAATAAGCAAGCTTCTTTGCCAAGCTTGCTTATTAGCAGTTCTATAATGCCACTTGCGCCTTGTCTAAAACTTAGCGGCCGGTGTTATACTTATTAAACCCATTAAAAAGGAATAGCCAAATCCTTTCCAATTCTTAACAGTTCCTGCTTAAATAATTGTTGGATGCTATCTAAACTTGGTTTATCTTGCGCTTCGAAACGAGCAACTAAACAAGGTGTAGTGTTAGAAGCTCGAATTAATCCCCACCCATGTTCAAATTCAACTCTTATGCCATCAATCTTTATAATTTTAGCCATATTAAATTCTGCTAATTCACTAAATCGCTGCATAAAATTAAATTTATCATTCTCATCAATTATGATTTTAATCTCTGGGGTATTAACGCTATCAGGAATCATTAAAAATTGATCGTCAACAGATAAAAGGCTTTCGCTAATTATCTCTAATAAACGACAAGCACTGTAAAGTGCATCATCAAAACCATACCACCCATCTTTAAAAAAGAGATGACCGCTCATTTCTCCAGCTAAAGCTGCTTCGGTCCTTTTCATAACATCTTTAACGATTGAATGACCAGTCGGGCACATTTGAGCACGCCCGCCAGCTGCTTCAATCACTGCGGCTAAATGTGAGGAACATTTAACATCATAAACAATCGTAGCACCAGGTTTATTTTTGAGTAAATGACGAGCATAAAGCATCATTAACCGATCAGGCCAGATAACTTTACCTGTATTAGTGACAACACCAAGCCTATCTGCATCCCCATCAAACGCAAGTCCAATATCAGCCTGGTGTTTAGCAACAGCGTTCTTTAAATCAATTAAATTCTCTTCAACGGCAGGATCAGGATGATGATTAGGAAAACGGCCATCTACTTCACAGTAAAGTGGAATGACTTCACAACCTAAATTTTGTATGACTTCTGGAATAATAGCGCCAGCTATACCATTACCACAGTCTACAACAACTTTTAAGGACCGTCTTAAAGTTAAATCCCGAATTACTCGTTGCTTATAAGCAGGTAGAACATCTAACGTTTCTGATTTTCCTGTACCATCTATAAAATCAGACTTTAAAATAAGTTGATAAAGAAGCTCTATATCCGCTTGAACTAATGTTTTACCAGCTAAAACAATTTTAATGCCGTTATAATCGGCAGGATTATGACTACCTGTAACCATCACGCCCGAATCTATACCACATTCATAAGTCGCAAAATACATAACAGGTGTAGAAGATTTACCTAAATCAACCACGGTAATGCCACTGTCAAGCAAACCTTGCTTTAAAGCAGTAGCTAAACTGGTACTCGTAAGACGCCCATCGCGAGCAATAACTATCTTTTGTCGATTAAGTTCATGCATACGATAAGCAATAGCGCGACCTATACTGTAAAATGCATGTTCATCAAAATCAGCATCAATAACACCACGAATATCATAAGCGCGAAATACAGCTCGATTTACTTTTTTAATTTGATATTGCATTATGCTCTCCCTGAGCTACCAAAGCCGCCTTCTCCTCTATCGGTTGCGCTAAAATTTTCTACCATTTTAAATTCAGCTCTAACAATAGGCAGAAATACTAATTGAGCAATCCGATCACCAGGATGAACAGTAAAATGTTCTTGATTACGATTCCAACATGAAATTTTTAGTTCACCTTGATAGTCAGAATCAATTAACCCAACTAAATTCCCTAACACAATCCCATGCTTATGGCCTAAGCCAGAACGTGGCAGGATGACTGCAGCTAAATTAGGATCTGCAATATAAATCGCTAAACCTGTAGGCAGTAAAACAGTCTCTTGCGGTGCAATTTGCAGTGATTCATCAATACAAACCCGTAAATCAAGTCCTGCTGAACCTTCAGTAGCGTAAGTAGGTAGAGGAAATTTTTCTCCTAGCTGAGGATTTAGTATTTTTAATTCAATAGCCTGCTTCATAAATTTTTATACCTTATTATTAAACAGCGTCATTTTGAATAGTTATCGCAAGAATTTCAATAATTTGCCCAGCTAAACAAATTTTATTTGTGATTGGTAATTCAAGTTGTTTATTAGTTGTAATTACGGTAACTGCATTATTATCACTATCAAAAGCAAGGCCTTCACCAACTTGATTCGCAATGATCATATCTAGCTGTTTTTTCTGCAATTTTTGTTTAGCATATTCAAGGATATTTTCTGTTTCAGCTGCAAAGCCAACAATATAAGAAGCCTTTTTAGTTTGAGCTACAGCAAGCAAAATATCAGGATTAAGCGATAATTCAAGGATTAAATTTTCTTCCACTTGTTTCTTTATTTTCTTGTTAGCCTGGGTGGTAGGAGCATAATCAGCAACAGCAGCACAACTTATAAAAATACTTTTTTCTTGTAAATGCTTCATGACTTCATCATACATTTGTTTGGCTGTAACAACTTGATAAATTTTTACATCAGGTGGCGCCGGCAAAGCAGTTGGCCCACTTATTAAAGTGACATTAGCACCTGCAAGGGAGGCTGCCTGAGCTAAGGCATAACCCATCTTCCCAGAACTATAGTTAGAAAAGTAACGCACTGGGTCAAGCGGTTCGCGGGTAGGGCCTGCTGTAATTAAAACGTTTTGTCCCTCTAATAGTCCTTTAACCGAATATAATCGCAGCGAATTAATAATGTTATTTATTTCACTTAAGCGACCAAAGCCATATTCTCCACAGGCTTGCCCTCCCTCTTCAGGACCACAGAATAAAACACCTCGTGTTTTTAATATTGCTACATTGTTTTGTGTGGCTTGATGCTTCCACATACTTTGATTCATAGCAGGGCAAATTAGAACTGGTGCTTCTATGACAAGATAAAGAGTTGATAATAAGTCATCGGCAAATCCATGAGCCAATTTTGCCAGACAATTTGCTGATGCTGGCGCAATAATTAAATAATCAGCCCAACGAGCTAATTCAATATGTCCCATAGCTCGCTCAGCTTGAGAATCAAATAATTTATTACGCACGTCATTTCCACTTAAGGCTTGTAAAGTTAAAGGCGTTATAAATTGTTCAGCAGCCTCAGTCATGACTACTCTAACTTGGGCGCCTAATCTGGTTAACTCTCTTACTAAGTAAGCAGCTTTATAAGCAGCAACGCCACCACAAATACCCAATAAGATCTTTTTATTAATAAAATCTTGCATCATTAGCTCATTCTAAATAAGAATATCGTGGATCAAAACACAAACCTCGCTATAAAGGAATAACTAGCATGAATTTACCAACCAACTCTTTGCGCCTGTGTGAAAAATTAATGATACAAGGTGCTCATCATTTATCCGATCTTGAACTATTAGCTCTTTTTATTAGTTCAGGCAATAATAAAAAATCTTGCCTAGATCTCGCCTTTGAATTATTAAAACGCTTTGGTGATTTACGGGCAATTCTTAATGCCGACTTTAATCACTTCAACCAGGTAACCGGTCTGGGATTAGTACGCTACTTGCAATTACAAGCCAGTAAAGAAATATGCCGGCGCAGTGACTTCATCTCGCTTAAAAAAACAATAAAACTTACTAATAGTCAAGAAACTTCTACTTTCCTTAAACGACAATTAAGAGATAAACATAATGAGACTTTTTCAGCGCTTTTTTTGGATAATCAGCATCGGATTATCCACTACGAAGAACTTTTTCAGGGTACAATTAATACAGCCTATATTTATATAAGGCCTTTAATTGTACGTATTCTAAATTTAAACGCAGCAGCCCTCATCCTTGCCCATAATCATCCATCAGGATTATCAGAGGCAAGTCCACACGATTTTACAATAACAAAAAAAATTCAACGTGCTTTAGACTTAATTGACGTGCAATTACTTGATCATTTAGTAATTGGAGACAATGAAGTATTTTCCATACTTAATCAAGTTAAATGGATTTGTCATTAATAACTCTAATCCTAGCAAAATTTAAACGCTTTCTATGCGAGTGCTTAGTATTTTTATATAACTGCCCAAATAAAGCTCAAATTTTAAGAATTTTAGCTATACTTAAAAGAGCTAAGTTTTAAGGCAATGGATCATGGAGCATATATCGCGATCAAAGATTCTTGAGCTTTCAACAGAAGAACCTGTTGGGCTCATTTACTCACGAGCAGATTTAAATCAATATTTGGTAGAATTAATTACCTTTAAAAGAGCTGACTATATTCATGCAGGGGAAGACCTCGCTAGCTTTTCTACTGTGGATGAAGCGGTTCGTAATGCACGGGAATCAGGTGCAACCTGCTTTTTCCTTTGTTTAGATAACACCTATGATGAATGCGGCTCCCTACCAACTGAGGAACGCTTTAATTATTTACCCATCGCTCCATCAGCTGAGCCTAGCACAGGTGTATAAGGTATATAGGTATAGCGCTATAAAAAGTATTAAGTAAGCTCAATCGTGACTCGCTAAGGATCTCGTATGGCTGAACAAATAATAGATGCACTTGTAGTAGGAGCCGGACCGGTTGGCTTATTCTGTGCTAACGAACTGTTCCGACACGGGGTAAGCTGCCGTATTATTGATAAGAAATCAGCATTAAGTGATAAATCAAAGGCACTAGCTATTCATATTCGTACTTTAGAAACTTTCGAAGATACTTCTTTTTTAAATGATGTACTTGCCGAAGGCCATAAAGTTTATGGTGTGCTATTAAAATCAGATAGTGGCTTACTGTCTGAAATTAATTTTGAAAAAATAGGAAGTAATTATAATTTTTTAATTGATTTACCACAAAATAAAACTGAAGCTATTCTCTATCAAGGCTTATGCGCAAAAGATATTTCTCTTGAGTGGCAAACAGAATTAATTTCTTTTCAGGAAGGTGATCCAGTTACTGCTTTAGTTAAAAAAGCAAATGGCCAAATCGAAGAAATCGCAACCAAGTGGATTATTGCCTGTGATGGAGCACATAGTACACTACGCCATTTGTGTAATGCCAAATTTTTAGGCGCAGAATATAAGCAACAATGGTGGCTTGCTGACTTATATATTCAAGGAGAATTGCCTGAAGATAAATTAGTGATTTACACAAGCCTTAATGGCCCTCTTATTTGTCTTCCTATGGGGGATAAGCGTTATCGTCTTATTATGACTAAACCCGCTACTAAACAAACACAGCCTACTTTAAACGATATTATTACCCTTTTTAATGAACGAAGCTCAGATAAAGCCAAGCTTTATGATCCAATCTGGCTAGCAGATTTTTCCATTCACCATCGCCAAGTTGATAATTATCGGTATGGTCATGTCTTCTTTTGTGGGGATGCAGCTCACATTCATAGCCCAATGGGTGGGCAAGGGCTTAATACGGGTATTCAAGATGTTTATAATCTGGTCTGGAAATTAAGTCTCGTACTCAAAGGCTACGCTAAAGAGGTTTTACTAGATAGCTATCAAATAGAACGTCATCCTATTGCTAGAGCTATCTTAAAAAAGACAGATTTAATGACAAAAATGATTTCACTTAAAAGCAAGCCATTAATAAATTTACGTAATAAAATTATGATTAAATTTACTGCGCATGATTTTTTAATGACGCCTGTTGTCAAAGATTTAGCTGAGCTTAATATTTCCTATGCCAAAAGTCCTATAGTAAGTGTTAAAGGTCAAAAAACTCGCTTTCATATTGGCGAATTTATTCCAGCTATAACTTTAAAATCTCTAAGCCAGCGAACTTCCAAACTCCTAGAAACAATTTGTCTAGGAACTTTACATAATGTATTTATTTTCTTACAACGAAAAGATTTTAATAAAGAAGTTGAAGAAAAGTTAATAGATTTGACCCAAAAATATCAACTCGTTTTGCATATTCATTTAGTCTTATTAGATTCTTTAAATATCAGTTCACAACTTTCTTCAGTTTGGTTAGATGAAAATTATATTATTCAAAATCGATTCAACATAAAAAATTCTGTCACCATGGTTGTTCGTCCAGATAAATATATAGGATATATAGAGTCTCCTTTTAATCTCGAGCATCTCGAAGAGTGGCTAGAAAATATTTTTAATTTAAATCCAGACGAAGCGATATAAGTATAGTTACCTGTTAAATTTAGTCGTGTCTTTGAAAGCAAGTAGTATAGATAATAATGTGTTACTCTATTAGAATTGCTTTAAGCCTACTAATTGTTATATTACCCTAAAAATTAACAATTATTAATAAAGCTTATGAGGATACTTATGCGCTTTCTAATTAGCTTCTTTTTTTTAGGAATATCTTTTTATACTGCTGCCGATACAATTAATCATTATATGAATATTTTTAATAATATTCCTAAAATGCAAATGAAAGCTGATCCACAAGCTCAAGCTTGGGCACGCTCAGCTAGAAATATATTAGTCTTAGCTGATGAAAGCATTGCCGAAACACTTGCGCAAGGAAATGAATTAGCCAGAAATCAAGGAAGACCTTTCTTCTGCCTACCTACTGGCACAAATTTAACTGCAGAAGCATTACATGACATTATTGTTCAAACTTATAATAGCCTTTCAAGCCAACAAAGCGATAAAAATAAAATGACAGTATCGCAGATCGCCTGGCTAGGTGTTATACAGAAATATCCTTGCCAAAAACAAACAGCACCAAGTTTGGGCTTTAACAATCAAAACCCAGCGATGCAGCATTCAGAAACTGCACTCTTGGATAAAAAATAACCCTATTATAAAGGGTTATTTAATTTTAAAAATTGTACTTGTAAGTATTTTGGACATTAAGTAAAAATTGGTAATCCTATAAACCCCCAATTCTTTAGTTATACTCAACTACTAGATCATTTTTTAAAAATTCTTTAATATCTGTGTAAATTGGTACTGCAGTTTGCAATAAACTATTACTATCCTCCCAGTATGAATCACATGAATCACTATATGCTTTGGCCATCTGACCTATAAGCAGTTTACAGTCTTTATGGATATCATCGACAATCGGTTGCGCGTCAAAACTTCCTCTAAGGGAAGAGGAACTAAACATACTTAAGGGTTGAGAGAAAGATACAGCTGGTGGAGTACTTGGTAAATTAGCTAAATATTCTAAGACTGCCTGTAAATTTGCAGATTTTAAATATGCTAATAAACTTTTTCCCCTAGTATTAAGCAGTAATAGATCTTCATTTTTAAATAATTCTTTTAATAGATTGATTAAAGGCTCTATTTTTTTATAATTATTAATGTCTTTTATTTTTTCACTAACTTTAAATAGATTATCTTTAACTTCATTAACCATTGCTAATCTTTCTCGAGCTTCCTTGTTCCATTCACTTAGTTGATCATAGACAGTTTTTACTGGCGACTTTGGTCTTTTTTTAAATCTAGCTAGAATATTTTCTAAGAAACCAGGGTCCGATTTGGAGCTCGTCTGCTCTTGTATAACTGATGAAAATAACTTAATGACCTCGCTAAGCGTTGTAACTTTATTTAATTCTTCTATTAAAGACTCTATTAGTTTTTTCTCAGATATGGTTGTGCTTTTATCTTTATAAGTTTCTAGTTGAATTTTATATATTTCTAATAGTGAATTTTTCATAAGATAATACCAATTAAAAAGGTAACTTATTATACAAATAAAACATTAAGGGATTATTATGAAAGATTTAAGATCAAAAATTTATATTTTTTATCATTAAGCTGGGATTGATAATCAATTGAATTTATTCACAACTGTTATTATTAATAATAACAGTTGTACTATTTGTAAGTAATAAGTTTAAATAAAATTTAATTATTAAACTCTTCAAAAGCTTCTAAAGCTTCTGCAGCATACATTAAAGAAGGCCCGCCACCCATATAAACCGCCATTGCTAGTGTTTCCACTAACTCTTCTTTAGTGGTTTGTAATTTAACTAGTTTTTGTGAATGAAATCCGATACAACCAGGACAGTGATTAGCAACGGCCAAAGCCATAGCAATAAGCTCTTTTGTCTTTTTATTTAATGCGCCTTCTTTCCCTGCTGCTTGGCCTAATGCTGCAAAACTAGCCATGACATCTGGCATTTCTTTCTGCATTTTAGCAAGCTGTGTATTAATCCCTTTGGTGATATCATTAAATTTCGTTGACATAGACTTAAGCTCCTTTATATTAGCAATGAGAATAGAATTGCACTTATATAGTACCTTACTATGCTTTATAAATTGTTGCTAGTTCCTTGGAATTTAATACAATATTATTTATATTCCTTCGCCTTAATCATTTGCACTCTGTCTAAGTCTTGGCAATAACGCCCTATTAAATCTTTTTACATTAAGGGCGTCTGTTTTGGACTATTCCTTGCTAATCCTGTGCATTTTAGGGAATAACATTATTACTTTTTAAATCTAATAAATCTGACCATAATTGCTTTGCTATCAGCCCATGAGCAGGCTTTTGTAAGCGAATTGCCTCCAAGGGTACCAAACGTTCGTCAAGATGGTGGCCTGATAAAATTTTTAAACGACCATGATTTAATTCATTATTAATAAGATGCTTAGGTAAACGCCCCCACCCTAAACCAGCTAAAATAATTTCTTTTTTTGCCATTACATCACTTACCGTCCAGTGTTTACATTGCTCAATGACACCAAATGAAAAGTTAGTTTTAGATGAGTCTTTTAAAATAACTTGCATGCAATCTTTAAGCGTGTCTAAGTTACTTAACTCTTCTTTATATTGTTCAATAAATTGTGGCGTTGCAACAGCAGGCATTAATACTATAGCAAGCGGTATAACTTCAACAGCTTGTTTAGAGATTAAATTTTCACTAATGATTAAATCAGCCTGGCCTTGTAATAAACGTTCACACGCCCCACCAAGAGACTCAGAAAGAAAATGAAAATGGGTTTGCGGAAATCGTGCAATCCATTGACGAAATAAATTTTCTAATTTGGTTAAGGGAAAGAAGACATCAATTGCTATGGTGATATCCGTTTCCATATCCTCCTGTAGTAACTCTACAAATTGATTAAGATGTTCCCAATGCGTAATCAACGTTTTAGCACGTTGATATAATTTCTCACCTTGGCTGGTTAACTTTGGTCGATAGTAATTTCGATCAAAAAGAATAATATCTATTTGCTCTTCTAATTTTTTAATTGCATTTGTAATCGCTGGCTGCGATTTAAACATGGCCTGCGCTGCAGCATGAAAACCACCTTTTTCAATCACCGTGACAAAAACTTTTAAAGCATCAAAATCAATCATGATTATAGTAAGTTATCAATTTAATAAAATAATAATATTATCAATTTATCAAAACTTTGACTAGGATGAGAATAATTCGCATTTAGATAGGAGATAATAGTATGCAGAGGATGGCTAAAGAAATTATTGCGTTACTTTTAAAACAGAAGCGTCAGGTAAAATCATACGCACTTAATTGCCAGGGGAATTATTGCCCTAATTGTCAAGAACCACATTTAGCTAAAGTATTTCAGGCTATTGTCATGGAGCAACCCATTACTTTAATTTTGCCTGCATTCCCAGCGAAATCAGCAAATAGACAAAAAACAATTTCATCTCGCCCAGATTTAGGTGAGATTATGGGCTTAAAAAATCTTAATCAGCTATGTCATCATATTAAACAATTACATGCGCCTGGTGTTCAGCTCATTATTTGCTCTGATGGCCGCGTTTTTAATGACTTAGTGTTAGTTAAGGATACTGATGTCGAGATTTATCAACAAGAAATTAAATCGATTATTGCCAAGAATGAATTAACTTATTTAAGTACATTTTCTTTAGATGATGTTTATACACATTGTAGTTATGAAATGATGCGAGAAAAATTAATCAATGAATTTGGTGAGCCCCTACCGTCATTAAAGAAACGAGTTCTTGCTAATGAAATACTTTTATATCAATTTAACGGGATTCATCGCTTTATTATTGAAGATCAATTGTATTTACGCCAAAATCTTTCTAAAAATCAAGTGCGCAAAGAAGCAAAACATGTTGCTTATGAAGTGCTAAGGCGTTCTAATGCCTGGTCTCATCTATTGGCAAATTATTTTCCCTATGCAGTTCGCTTATCCATTCATCCTCAACCATGTGGCTCAGAAAAATTAGGTATTCAATTTTTACCTGCTAATAATTGCTGGGCAACGCCTTGGCATAATGTTTTACTTAAAAATAAAAATGCTTGGCAGTTAATCAAGCGAGCTGAGGCAGAGCGATTAGGTGCCAAATTTAACCATGATCATTATGTTTTGGAGGCTTGCTAATGATTACCTTACCGATAGACGCTTCTTTTCATCCTTATCTTATTGAAAATAAAAACCAAAAAAGCTTGGCTGATTTTAGCTTAAATGATCTTTTAGAAGAGACGAGACGCCACAAGGTAATACTGTTGCGTGGTTTTAAAGCACTGACACGAGATGAGCTATTAAACTACTGCTCGTCCCAGGCGAAATTATTGCATTGGAATTTTGGCCCTGTTATGGAAATGCGGCCTGATATGAATACTAAAAACTATTTATTTACCCATGGCGATGTCCCTCTACATTGGGACGGTGCTTTTTATCAAGAACCGCGTTTTTTATTCTTTCATTGCTTAGATGCACCTAAGCAAAACACAGGCGGCGAAACACTATTTGTTAATACAGAAGCTATCTGGGACGAAGCTTCCGATGAGCAAAGGCAAGAGTGGCTTACTTATGAATTAACTTTTTCTACTGAAAAATTAGCCCACTATGGTGGCCATATTAAACGGAAATTAATCGCTAAACATCCAGACACAGCAAGAACAATCATGCGGTTTGCTGAGCCTGTTGGGGAAGATTATCTTAATCCAGTCGAAGTGAATATTATTAATAAAAATCCACGTGAGTCATTAAAAATACTCAAAACTCTTAGCTCTTTAATGCGGCAACCCCGCTATTGCTGCCAGCATCAGTGGCAAACGGGCGATTACCTTATTGCGGATAATTTTTCACTATTACATGGACGCAATGCTTTTAATAAAATTACGCCAAGGCATTTAAGAAGGATTCAAATTTTATGACTACATATACCTTAATGCAGTTAAAACAAAACTCTACACCACAAGAATTTGCTCATCATTTATGCGAAATTGGCCCCTTGTTTTGGTGGGAGCCAGGTAAATTTTGGGTAATTACTAAATATGACTTAGCGAAACAGGTTTTACTGAGTTCAGATTTCAGTTGTGATCGTAGTCCTTTTTTTATTTCTCGGATGCCTGAAATGGACTTATCCTTGATTCAAGATTTTTTTAAAGTCGTTAGTAAAATGATGGTCATGAGTGATGCGCCTCTGCACACGGCAAGACGCCGTATTTGTTATCAAGGCTTTACTAATCAAAAACTAAATGAGCTTAAACCTCTTGTTGAACAAACCTTAAAGCGTTGTTTGATACATTTTAATCCCAACGAACCTTTTGATTTTGTCAAAAATATTGCAGAAGTTATTCCATCAACAACGCTAGCAGAGTTGTTTGCTATTCCCGATAATGAACGCTTAGACTTTTATAATTGGTCCAATAACATGACCCAATTTTTTGGCGGCTCAACGACTTACTTCAATGAGGATGGTATTAAAGTTAACAATAGCGCAGAGAATTTATATAACTACTTTGCTGACTTAATTCAGCGTAAACGTGCAAACCCCGAAGATGATTTTCTAAGTACTCTCCTAAAATATCAAGAACATTTTAATTTAAACGATGACGAAATTATTTCTCAGGCTATTATGATGTTAGTCGCAGGACAAGTTACAACCACCGATCAATTATGTAATAATCTTTATAGTTTGCTAACCATACCTGGCCTTTGGCAAAAAATGGGCGAGAAGATTGTTAAATTAGACAATTACATAGAAGAAGCCAATCGATTAGATCCTGCCGTAACTTTTATTTTTCGGGTAACGAAAAATGATACCTATATAGGTAGCCAGTTTATTAAAGCAGGCAGTGTAATCTTTATTTCTACTCATGCTATTAATCGCGATCCTAGTTATTTTCCCAATCCTGATGAGATAAAACTTAGCGAGCGTTTGAATGCCCATTTTAGCTATGGTTATGGTGGTCATTTTTGTTTAGGTGCAAAGCTTGCGCGGATAGAGATGAATATAGTCTTTCAAACTTTATTGAAATATTATCCAGCATTAAAGTTAGATAGGCATTTGCCCGCTGTTAGAAAACATCATAGCTTATCTTTTTCTGGGTTCGAACATTTATGGATAACTTCTAGTTAAATAATATTATTCTAATCAGTTAAAGCGTTTACCTATAAACCCAAGGTCTGTAAGTTTATAGGTATTCTTATTTTGAAAATTTTAATTAGTAACAATTAATATTAGCGTTGAAAGCTTGGCGGCGAGGGTAAATCTTCATTCGTAGACACCACAGCTGACGTTAAAGAAAATTTCAATTTCATTAGACTGGTATATTTTTGAGGTGTTACAAACTCCCTGTTTTTCTCAATAAAATCCATATACCTTCTTATTTCTTCAACTGGATCTTGGGCTTTTGTAAATCTATCATCAGTAGGATTATTTGAATCTATCAGAAAATGATGAAGATTTAGGCCTTGAGAGGTAACTTTATGGGGTTCTGCAATACCAGTAAATTTAGTCACTAAAGTTAAAGCCAAACAGTCTGAGCCTAGAGAGCTTTTTCTAATAATATATTCATCAGAAGAGGCTGTGTCTAAAAAATTTTCAGCACCTTCTCTATCTAAGATACTGTTAAATTTAAGATGGCTTGTCACCGCGGGCATTTCTGCTAGAGGAATTGGTTTAAAGATACCTTTTTTCATTATTATAATTCTCTTGTTGTTAAAAGAGCGATTATACATTGAATGATCAATAAAAAAACATATTAAGTAATTTACTGCTAATTAATAGCCCTGAAAGTCTATGGAAAACGTCCATTTAAATTAATTATTAAATAGAGATTAGATCTAAGGTAATCTCATAACTTGCTATCCGTAATTTTGTGTCTATTCTTAAAAAATAGCTAATAAATTAGATTAACTATTTTGTCAGAATGAGAAGAATAAAAGGGCTCATTGATAGCAAGAAAATACAACAATCATTTTAGTAGCAGGTTTTAGTACAGATGAATTAAGCAAGGATTTATTGAATTTTTCATAATAGTCACGATAGAATTTTTAATGCGAGCATTACTGTTAAAAATTGCTCTACCAAGCTATATAAAAGATCATAGATATACCTCTTCCTTACTTAATTAAGGGCCAGTACTCTTGGCTTTTTCTTCGCTGTTAGGTTTCACTACAAGTAAAAATTAGTTAACCTAGAAAACTAAATATTCCTATTAGATGCAGCTTAATCGCTTCATTTTATAACTTTTGTTTAAAAATTGGAGGATGTATGCAAGAAAAACAACAACCACCCCAACATCAAAATCAGCAACCAGGTATCGAAGCAGAAATGACGCCAAAGCCTGAGTATCTTTCCCCCTCTTATAAGGGAAGTGATAAATTAAAAAATAAAGTTGCTTTAATTACGGGTGGCGATAGCGGTATCGGGCGCGCTGTAGCTTGTGCCTTTGCTTTAGAAGGTGCAAAAGTTGTCGTTCATTATCTAAATGAAGAAGAAGATGCTAAAGAAACTCAAAGGATTATTGAAGAAGAATTAGGAGGCCAGTGTCATTTAATTGCTCGCAATTTACAAACTTATGAAGCATGCGAGGACATTGTTAATGAAACTGTTAAACAATTTAAACAATTGGATATCATCGTTAATAATTGTGCCGAGCAGCATCCCAAAGAATCTTTTGAAGATATTAGCTGTGAGCAATTAGAAGAGACTTTTAAGACAAATTTCTTTTCTTATTTTTATGTAATAAAAGCAGCGTTGCCTCATTTAAAAAAAGGAAGCACTATCGTAAATACGACGTCAGTAACGGCCTACAAAGGTAGCGATCATTTAATTGATTATTCATCTACAAAAGGTGCAATTATTGCTTTTACCCGTTCCCTTTCACAAAATTTAGTGCAAAAAGGAATTCGAGTTAATGCTGTCGCACCAGGCCCCATTTGGACACCTTTAATTCCAGCTACCTTTTCCAAAGAAGAAGTAGCGGAATTTGGCAATCAAGTGCCTATGAAACGGGCGGGCCAGCCATCCGAAATGGCACCTGCTTATGTATATTTAGCTTCTGAAGACTCTTCTTATATGACCGGTCAAGTTTTGCATCCTAATGGTGGCGTGATTGTAAATGGTTAATTAAGGTTTATCCTGTAACTATGTAGTCAACCTGAATTCGATATAAAAGAATCGAATAGCTTTTATATCGAGTTTGTTTATTTTTGAGAAGTGAAAATAGAAAATTAACCATTTTATATTATGGGATAAATTATGTCTTATAATTTAAGTTTATTATATATATTTTTAAATAAGATATAATTAAAACTAATTGAAATAAATTGCATCATTTTTTTATGCAAACTAAGTCCGAAGAATTAAAATATTTGTGTGAAAAATATAGACAACATCTTGAAAAAGAAATTAAAAAAGGTATGTCTTCACTTCCACAATATGTTCAAGATCACTTTTATAAATATAAAATAGAGCAATATCCTGCAACCGCTGATCTTTACCTATATGGGGAAATACCAGATTGTCTGCCGAATAAGCCATCATATGAAGAGAATAAATCCTTACATGCGGCACTTCGTAAATATAAAATTGTTGCAGAGATGTTAAAAACACTTAACAACGATTCTGATGAAAACACTAAAATAACTAGCTTTAAAAGTGTTCTCACTCAGGAAAATATACAAACGTTAAGTAAAAGACGAGGCTCAAGCTTGGGAAATTTTTTAGAAAACGTATTTCAAGCCTTAAGTCTAGGAGTTTATTCAAGGTTTTCGAAAGGAACTTTTCAATTTTGGAAATCTCATGGAGGAAGCTTTATAGATAAAGTGGCTGAAGCTTCTAACAAAGAAGATTCGGCAATAAATCCCAAATTATAGCGTTAATTGCAAAACCTAGCGACTAAATTTTATGAACCATAAAGAGGCTATATATTAACATCTTGTCTGTAATTTAATATTTTATTCGCTTTCAAAAAGTTATTTTTAAATTAAAACAATAATAATTAATTAATTTCTTAGCTTTAAAACTAATATTAAACGATTTAAATTACTTAGAATCAAAATTAAATTGCTAGCTTAGGCTATATTAGTTAATAACGGGTTAAAAATTATTAAGGAAATGAGGGAAGCTCATGATAAAAGGCCTGCTATTATATTTAGCAGTTACATCAGCTTGTTTTGCCATGCCTCCGCTTGATTTTTTCCAACAAAAAGTGGCCAATACTTATAATTTAATGGGCCTAATCACGTCTATTTTTAATCCTTCTGCCGTACAAAGTAATATACAAGATGATCCATTTAATGATATTAAAGCAATGCTTGAAAATAAGGATTATTTATTAAGTGATGCGGTTATTAATAAAGTATTAACTACCTTAAGATGTGCAACAACATATAATGTTGCGCATAATAATATTTTAGCAATCATTGATTACTCTCTACCATCTAGTGAAAAAAGACTTTGGGTGTTTGATTTAAATCAAAAAAAGCTACTTTTTCATACCTATGTTTCACATGGTATTAACTCAGGCACGCTCTTATCTAATTATTTTTCTAATAAATACAATAGTAAAGCAAGCAGTATTGGGGTTTATGAGACTGATAAAGCTTATCGAGGTCGAGAAGGATTATCTTTACAACTTACAGGTTTAGATCAAAGTTTTAATGATAATGCTGCAGGACGTGCTATTGTTATACATCCAGGTTGGTATGTTGAAGAAAATTTTATCAAAAAATATGGTAGAGCGGGCCGCAGTTGGGGCTGCCCGGCATTGCCTGAACATTTAAGTGAAGCGATTATTAATACTATCAAAGATAAGGCATTATTAGTCATTTATTATCCCAATGATAAGTGGTTTGCAAAATCAAAATTTTTAAATTGTGATAATCATTCAACTATAGCGAGTCATGCACAGCTTTTCCCTGAGCTACAACCAGATGAAGATAGTATTCCTAAAGAAGAAATACTTTTTGCTGATTTAAATAAAAATAATAAACGCGAGGAAAATGAACCTATTTTAGCAATTACAGCAGATAACTATGAACGTCTCTTTCAAATTAAAGTCCCCCTTTCTAGAATGCTACGCCGACAAATTAATAATACTGAATATGTAGCTCTTAATGGCTCTGAATTTAAAACTTTAATAGCTACCAGCAATATTCTTCTTAATACTAACAAAGATGATTTAAATGCAGTTTATTTCGTTATTCCAGAAGTCAAAATGAATCGCGGTTATTATCAAACGCAAATGAAAATTATTCTTTTAGGCAAGGCAAAAGATGTGCGCCTTAACAGTACATCTTTAATAGAGAATGGGGATACCAAAGTATATAATATTTATTTTGATACCCAATCCTTTATTAGCTTAAAGTCTACTAAGCAATTTATTCGTTGGCTTGGCCTCTAATAGTACAGTCTTTATCCAATATTAATTGTCCAGGTGATAAGACTAAATTATTTTCTGGAAAAATAACTCGAAAACCAGGTTCTAAAATTTGTCCTAATGGATTGGCCGAAATTTCAGAAGCTTTAATTTCTATCCTTCTTTGCGATAAAAGAGCATAGAGTTTTTCAACATTGCGCTGCTTAGTTAATTTCTTCTGACATTGATAAATAATTTTTTCGGCCTTCTTTTGATAAAATTCTTTGGGATGGGTGATATCCATAAGATTTGCTAATAATTCTTGGGCAGTTTGATTACTACTATGTTTGAGATTATGAATAAAAATAGGAAGCCAATTAGCGGAATACGTTTTAGGAATATAACGTAAAAGAGTACAACGTTTATTTGAAAAAACTGGATTGGTCATATCAATAGCTAATACATCGGCAACGAACTTCTCTGTAATCAAGCCTCTATCAACTAGCGCTTGTATTGCTAATTGATCAGATAGTGATTTTACGGGCGTAAGCCAAGCATGATCTGCATCTAGCTGATTGGTTTCAGGGAAATGACTTAAGGCCTTAGTGAGCGCTTCCTGATAATGATTACGAGAAATAATAATGGATGAATTTTTTATTGTGGACAATAACCTTGAGTCAATGAAAAAATCACTAGGAATTTTAATGGTGGTTTGACCTAAATCATTAGGTAAATTATCAGATATAAAATTAATTTCAACTGGACAAAATAACGGCCTTAATTGCTCTTGCCATGTTAAATGCTTATAGGGAAAAATTTGTGTAAGCTTGTTCATACCTATTTTAACATGCTCTGCTAATTTTTCTGCTGAAACTAAATTTACTAATATTGCAGACAAATTATCATCAGGTTTTCTACCGCCCAAATCTAAGGGACGATTTTGTGTCCACCAATCATTATAAGGCTTATCTATCTCCTTCATAATAGGCCCGCCTTGGCCATGACATCCTGAACAACGTAGCCTTTGCCCAAATTGAGGGTGAAGGGGATCGCTTTGCAAATGAAGTTGTTTATTATCTGAAAAAATATCTAGCGAATTACCACGATAAAACCACTGCCCTTTTTCACCATCGCCACGCAGCTCATAAAAATTAAATAGCTTTTTCTTATAATCCCATGCAATAGCTTCAATCATTAAAGCGCCTTGCATAGGTTCTTGATTGGCAATTAAGCGATTTTGTTCATCAATATCGGTAAAATGGCCAAAGAAGAATTCGCCAGATTTAATTATAGGAATTCCCTTTGTATGTCCTGTCACTATTTCAAATAGACTAAAGCTGCCAAGGCTTGGATTGTGAAAGCCACGATTTGCTACTAAGGTTGTATGTAAAGTTAATTGTTTATTTTTAAGAAGAGCATGAAAAGCAAAAACATCAGTTGGACAACCTTTACTTTGTTCAATAATTAATCGCAAAGCGTCATGGGTGATAGGTGCTATATTATTAGTTGAATCTTTAAAAACACAAGCAGACCAACTGAATACAGCATTATTTAAACATGTTAAAAAAATAACTACACGCAAGAACATCCTTTTCCTATCCAATTTTGCTAGAAGTTTAGCGATAAAGAAGCTTTTCCTTCTGTACGCTAGAACCTATTTAATCTAGATCCTGTACAAATACTTCGCATTTTACGGGATAACGTTCGTTTAGCGACATAAAAAAGCCTTTGTCTCTTTTATGTCGAGCTCACGTTAATTAAAGTAACGCAAGCCAATTGCATTTCTTACTTCTGTAACGGTGGTTTTAGCTACTTCTCGTGCTGCGAGTGTGCCTGTAATGAGGATATCAATTACTTCGTTGCGCTTTAAAGATGCTCGCCTTTCCCATATGGGCTCTAATAAATTCTCTAAGGTTTGAGTGAGTAATTTTTTAATAACTGAGTCTCCTAGGCCGCCCTTTCTATAATGAGCTTTTAATGCGTCAACTTCTTCTTTATCTGGGTGAAAAGCATCTAAATAAGCAAATACGACATTGCCCTCAACCTGGCCTGGATCGCTAACCCGCAAATGATTAGGATCAGTAAACATCATATAGACTTTACGTTTAACTTCCTCCGCATTATCAGCAAGAAAAATCGCATTCCCTAAAGATTTGCTGGCTTTTGCTTGTCCATCAATCCCTACTAAACGCGGGGTCTTACTAAGAATAGCTTTAGCCTCTTTAAGACAATCAGTATTATAAATACGATTAAACTTTCTAACAATTTCATTCGTTTGTTCAATCATAGGCACTTGATCATCACCAACAGGAACTGCTTCTGCTTTAAATGCAGTAATGTCAGCAGCCTGGCTAACTGGGTAACAAAAAAATCCTGCAGGGATTGATAGATCATAATTTTTTTGCTGAATTTCTGCTTTGACAGTAGGGTTACGCTCTAAGCGGCCGAGCGTTACCAAATTTAAATAATAGGTGGTTAATTCAGCAAGTTCTGGGATTTGTGATTGAATAAAAATAGTACTCTTAGTAGGATCAATACCGACTGCTAAGTAATCTAGAGCAACTTCATAAACATTATCAATAATCTTTTCAGGCGTTTCAAAATTATCAGTAAGTGCTTGCGTGTCTGCAATCATTACAAATTGATTATATTCATCTTGGAGCTTAATACGATTAGCTAGAGAGCCAACATAATGCCCTAAGTGTAATTTTCCAGTAGGTCTATCACCAGTGAGAATAATCTTTTTCATGAAAATCCTAAATAATTAGATAGCAATTAAAGAGATAAACGGCTCTGATCATAAGGGGGATATCGCTAGAAGACAATCTTTCTATATTCAAGTGATTTTTATAGGAGAGCTTTTCTCTATTTTATATCATTAAACAAAATATTTTTCTGTAATGCTGATATATTATAGAAGCTAGAGCAAATTTTGGCTAGGTTAACAATTTGCAATACCCCATTTTAAAATGAGATATTGCAAGGAATTGCATCTCTTTTAACTTCCAGTTACGCCACCTGTTTTACCACCTGGGCAAAATGTTACCGTATAATTCACACTATTAATATTTGAACTATTATTAATCCGACAAATGAAAGTACTACTCATATCATCATAAGGATAGGTGTAAACAGAAGGACATGCCTGTTTCAACCATTGTAACGTAGGTAATACTTTAGAAAGCCAAGTTGGATTTTGGTTAACACATTGCTTAGTGTAAGTAGCATTTGGTACTGGTATCCCTAATTGATCCCAATTAGCACAGCCACAACAAGTACTTGCCGCACCGTCTTGATAGCAAGAACCAACTTGTGTGCATTGATAAAGATTTGTTAGGGTTAAATTTTGTTGTGGCGGCGGGAGAACCTCTCTGCAATTAAAAGGTGTACCATAACTATTTTGCATGCCACAAACTTGATTGGCAGTCCAATATCCAATACGAGTACCGCAAGTTTTTTGTAACAATGGATTCTTACCAGGGTTAAAACTTAATCCACAAACATTAGGCGCCTGGCAATCATTATTTGAAGAACAAGCATTACCGCCTGCTCTGACATAATTATTCTCAACTACTGGTGGATTCATTGCCCAAGAACAAGCGCCCATGGAGTTTGATGAAGTAACAGCACCAGGACTACCGCACTCATAAGGGTTAGCAGGTGCAGGCCCTGACAATACAGGCGACATTTGCACAGGGATATTCATGCCATTGATTACTTCAACATCATAAAAATCAGGCGAGTTTATACCCATAGTAATTTCAGCTTGCGTTGCCGGCTGCTCAAAACCTCGTCCTGCAGGGCATGCACCGGTACCACCACCACAATTCGCAGTTTCACATCCAGCTGATGTACAATTTGTTCTTCCGGCAATAGCGCCACTCCAGATAGCGCCTAAGTTATTTTGATATCTTGGCAGTTGCACTACATTGGTGCCGCCATTTGCAGCTAATCTAAAGTTATTATCTGCAGGTGCTGGGTTTTTCCAAAAACATTGATTACCGCCTGCACCACGATTAACACAGGTAGAGCCCGCTTGACAATCTGCATCACTATTACATGATCCTCCAGGTGGGTTAGGTGTTGCACCACTAATAAATCCAAACCACACAGGAAATGGGCATTGATTTACAAATGTAATATTACGACCCGCATTTTGATTGATCGCAGTGTATACAATATTTAAGGTAGTAGCCTGGGGAACTGTGAAAGGATTAGGTGTATAAGAAACAGAATAACCACTTATATCTGAAGTTACTTTATAAATATCTGCAGGCAAGTTCATTATCGTATTATTGTATACGTATTTAGGTATCGTATATTTAGCCCCTGTTAAAGTAATTAGGGGTCGTGCGATAGGTGCATTCGTTAACGTAACTTTAACGGGCGTAGTAGGTGCCTGTTCAAAGAAAAGCTCTTTAGAAATGACTTGTGAAGCGTTAATAGTTACTGTAATTGGTTTGAACTCATAAAATTGAATCCTATTATGAACTGCTGTCGCTGAAACCTTATAATCACCGGGAGGTAATTTTATTACTTCCCAAGTTGTTCCCCAAGTAACTCTTCTTATACGGGTAACACCTGATCCTTCTACAGTAATAACTGGATTGCGAAGCCCTTCTAGAGGTGTACTTTGCAAAGTCAACTTCAGGGTACCGGTTGCTATGGCAAGCGCGTCTTTAGATTCTTTGGTGACCTGAAAACCATGGGGTGTATCTTTGTTGTCTGTGACTAGCATAAACTGAAGCGATTCATTAGGCGCTAATAATAATTCTTCTTGAATCGTTAAATTATATAAATTATCTTCCTCCTCTACTGCTTTTGCATCCGTTGTTAATAAGTTTAATTTTACTTCTTTTTGATTTAGGGCTGCAGAAAATACTTTTCCTAAATAATGAAATTTTATTGTCGTATCATTTAAATTAATGGGTTTATTAGATGTGTTAGTAACTACTAATTGTTTATTTTTAAACTCTGCTTTAACTGAGATACCACTTGTTTGTTTTTGTACTGGCTCTCCTATCTGCGCAGCAATTAAAGACGAAGAGAAAAATAAGATCATTAAATATGAAATAATTCTTAATTCTTTTAACATACATTTCATCCTTGAAATATAACCAATTAAAATAATGTAGACGATTAATGAACTGAATTCCACTCTTTCAAGTATCTTTCTTAAAAGCAAATTAGGAATTTATTAAGAATAATCTACCTTGCTAAAGCGCTTAAAGAATATTAAAAGGTAATTTTTCTAAGACATCTGCTATTAAAATAGAATCATCGGTACTTAAAATTTCATCACCTGTTAACAGGGAGTGAAATGCTCGATTATACATTTTAGGTAGAATGATTTTATCATCTTGGTTAAAAGCTGAACTTGACCAAAATGTAAAAGGACTTATTAATTGCGATACCCAACGTAAACTAATAACAATGATATAAGAATTATCAAATTCTCTTGCAAAAGCGATAACATGTTTTGCTAGATTGCCCTGCACTTCTAAAGGAATATATTTGCCATACATAAAGACATTTTTAAAGCGATTTCTTATTTCTAAAAGCTTACGCATGGTGTTTAATTTAATTCGTCCATCTTCCCAGGTTCTTAATAAATCAGATAAAGGCTCTTCACTCAACAAAGAAGTAAGATGGTTATAATCAATTAAACTGCGATTATCAGGATCAACTAGGCTAAGACACCAGCTTTCACACCCTTGATAAAAATCGGGCGCGCCTGGTGATGTTATTTTTAAAACAACTTGAGATAAGGAATTATACATACCAAAAAAAGCTACTTTCTTTTGCAACATGGTAAAGCTTTTTAAAAACCATTGATCATGAAATAACGATTCAAAAAAATTAATAACAGCCTTTTCATAAGCTTCATTGGGCGCAAACCACGTAGTATGAGATTTGCCCTCTCTTAGTGCTTTGGTTAGAAACGTATGTATGCGATCTTTTAATGCCTGGTTAATACCATTGGATGGCCAAATGCCTATTAATGTTTGATAAAGCATTATTTCATCATTAATATCGGGCGCTAGTTGCTGATTTACCATGGTTTTTTTAGACTGATTTTGCTCCATCCATAGTCTTACCGTTGAAATCCATTCCTCACTGATTTCACTTAATACATTTAATCTGGCCCGCACATCTTCACTACGTTTTGTATCATGCGTTGAAGTAGCATTTAGGCTATTAGGCCATTTTTCTTGTTTAAGCGCATTATAAGAATGAAAATCATTAAGCTCGCCTGCCCTTGAAAAATATTCTGGCGCACTTCCCACTTCATTTAAGGATAAGAAAGCGTTATACCTATAGCATGTTGTATCTTCAAACCCTTTAGCCATTAAAGGCCCGGTTAGCACTTGCCAATTACTTAACCATTTAGCACAACGTTTCCTTTGCTGTTCATTTTGATTGCCATCAAAGTCTAATAACAACACTTGTTGAATTTTCTCTAATAAATCCCGTCTTTTAGTATTTACTCTTTCAAAGATATTATTGATTAGTTCTTTTTCCTGATGCGAATAAAAATCTGAGTTACCATAAATTCTATAAATTGGCATTAAAGCGCAAATTTGCAACAAGATAATACCTACTTCGTGATCTTTTTCGCTAATTAATTCCTGTAATGTGGTGACTAAATTTTGAAATTCAGCACTAAACAATTTCTCAATAACTAAAATAATACTTTCTTGCCTAATTTGCTCGACTGTCTTTGTGGATTGGGTTAATGGTTCATAAAAGGCAATCATTTTTTTTAGACCACTTGGCTTTATATAAACTTGATTTAAACGATTTAAAAAATCATAGCCAGTTGTTCCATCAATTAACCATGTTTCTGGTAGCGTTTCATTAAAACCTAATATTTTTTCTACAATAATATACAAACTAGAATGGGTAATTTTTTTTAAGGAATTAAGATAATCTGCTGGATTGCGCAAACCATCAATATGATCAATGCGAAGACCTTGGATTAATTCTTTATTAATTAAGGAAAAAAGTAAATGATGCGTTTTAGCAAAGACTTTTGGATCTTCAACTCGCATACAAACTAATTCATTAATATCAAAAAAGCGTCGGTATACTAATTTATCTTGATTCGAATGGACCCAATTCACATCAAATAAAAAGGCAAACTCTGAATTTTCTCGTTTTTTAAGCACATCTTGCCAATAAATATTATATTCAGTAGATGCCATATGATTAGGTACAATATCCACACAAAGATTTAAACCTTTTTCTTGTAATGTTAAACAAAAATGCTTAAACCCTTCATAGCCTCCTAAATCCTTATTTACCTCTTCATAGTTAGTTACGTCATAACCATGGGTACTACCAGGTTGTGCTTGCAAAACAGGCGAAGTATAAATATCAGAAATACCTAGCTTTCTTAAAAAATCTAACAGAGGCTCAACTTTCTCAAAAGGAAAATCTTTGTTAAGCTGCACCCTATACGTGGCTAGTGGAATATGCATATTCGATCTCCAAATCGAGTTGGCTAGCTAACTCTGTTAAAAGAGGATTTTTCTGATTTTGTTCATTGTCCTGCAATAATTTATATACTTCATTTTGCATATGCCATAAGTTAACGTTAACGGGTATTGTTTTTACAAAAGCCACTAATTTAATTAGATAGTCTAAAAAATCTTTATCATTAATATGATGTTCAATCATCATGGCATTATCATGCAGCATATGATTGGCGTGAAATTCAATGGTTTCTTTATCGAGTCGAACGCGTAAGCGTCGCGCTTTATCAAAGATGGACTTCAAATCTTCAATGTTGGGATTTGGGCCTAAAAAGAAATGCACGATATCAGTGTTAATTAATGAATTAAGCGCACTTTTAATTGTTCTTGGTAATTCAATACTTAAATCAGAAATAAAATTAATCATTGGGGCATTATCATCGAAGAAGCGTCGATAATTTAATTCCAAATCAGCTAAAGAGGCAGATAATATGTCTTCTGTAATTTTTAATTTTGTATCATAGAATAAGTCGCGTAAAGAAATAGTTTCTTCACCAAAGTAATTTTCAAATAATTTTACAACCTGAAAAATATCACCAGTAAGCAACGTTTCATGTAATATTTTGCCTATTTGTTCTAAGGACTCATGGGGATGCTTAATTGCACATATTAAATTATGATCGCCTTGATAAAAAAGCCAATACCAAACTCTTAAAGATTCAGATGTTAGCTTTGAAGTGACTATTAATTCACCGCTAATTAATTGTGTTTTACCTTCAATTGTTTTTTGCGTATTAATTAATTCACACTCATAGCAATACATGACCACCTTATCTTCATAAGCCATAAATGGTAAACTTGCAGCTAAGTGCGCAGATACCTTAAATAAGTCAATACGAAGCGGTTTGACAAACATATTGTATAGTTGAGCACCATTTTTAAAGCGCGGGAAATTAGAAGGCGCTAACGCTAGTTTTTCAATAAATGTGTCTTCAAGGCTTTCGCCCGTTAATTCAGCATGTAACTGAATAACACGGGCAGCGTATTTCATAATTTGTACTGTTTCAATGCCAGATAATTCATCAAAAAACCAACCACAACTTGTATACATCAACATGGCATGGCGTTGTAGTTCCATCCATTTTAAAACACTTTCCTTTTCATGTTGTTTTAATTTTCGTTTGGCATGTTTTGCTAAAAAATCATTTTGTTTATCACGATGAAGAATAACTTCAATATAATCATTTCTAGCCGCCCAAGGATCGTTTACTAAATTACCCACTCTTTCCTCAAATGCAGGAATTAAGGCATCCCGTAACCAATCTAGTGCTTGACGCAAGGGGCCGCGCCATTCTTGATGCCAGCCTTGACCATTATTACAACCACAATTACTTTTCCAGCGTTCTACGCCATGCGCGCAACTCCAAGAAGAATGTTCCCAAATTTCTACTTCAAACTCAGGAGGTTGAGCCTCTAAGAAATAACCATAATTTACAATTTCAACATCCCCCTGCTGTTCAATATAATGAAGCGCATAAGCAAGACCCATATCACCATGCGGATGATGATGACCGTAAGTCTCGCCATCAGTAGCAATATGCATCAATGTATTTGCGGTCCACTCGGAGGGAAAAGCATCTAATAAACGATGAGCAAAATTTTCGCCGTGCGTTAATAATTTTTCAAAGGCAACTGCTTTAGACACGCCACCATCATAAAAGAAAAGAGTAATCGTTCGACCAGACGGAAGATGCTGTAAGTAAGGCGTCCCGATGGTGAAATCATCGTACCATTCTTCGTCACTGTTGAGGCGTCTAATATGTTGTAATTGATTGGGAGCAAGGATTGTAAATTTAATGCCAAACTCACTCATGATATCTAGTGTTTCTAAATCAACTGCAGTTTCTGATAACCACATACCTTCTGGGCTTCGGCCAAAATAATGTTCAAAATCCTTAATTCCCCAATAAATTTGAGTATATTTATCACGCGAATTAGCAAGAGGCATAATGATATGATTATAAGATTGTGCAAGTGCATTGCCATGGCCACTTAAACGCTCTTGGCTTTTTGTATCTGCTTCACGCAATAACTGCAGCAATAAAGGATTTTTTTCATTTATCCAAGAAAGTAATGTAGGCCCAAAATTAAAGCTAATTTTTTCATAATTATTAGAAATAGCCGTAATTTTTCCTTCTGAGTTCAAAATTCTAGAGGCAGCATTAGGCGCATAACATTCCTCGGTAATACGCTCATTCCAATCATGATAAGGTGCTGCTGATTCTTGATTTTCTACAGCCTCTAACCATGGGTTTTCACGTGGTGGTTGATAAAAATGGCCATGTATACAAAGGTATCTATTAGTCACTTTCTGTTATCCTTTCAAAAAGTAAAACGCCAAATGGTTTAAGTTCTGTACTATTTTGTTGATAAGCGACGGTTGTGGGCTCATAGTCATAAGAGTCTAAAAACAACCTTAATCCAGCAGGTTTAATATGATTCTCATAACTAAGATTCTCATTTGAGAAATTAGCAATCAGTAGAATTTCATTTTGTTTATTTGTCCGTTTAATTAGCCATAATCTTTCATTTTCAAACAATTCGAAAGACAAGTTATTCTTGTTTAATTCAAATAAGGCTGGGTGATTACGGCGAATTTGAATCAGTCGCTGATAATATCGCCACATGCATTGATGCTCACTTTGCCTTTTAAGATCATGATTTAGCTTACTTTGCTGATAAGTAGTAATATCATAGGGATCAGGCACTTCAACACTTTCCAAAAATGCAAATTCTTGCCGCCGGCCTCGCCGCACTGCTTCAATTAGTTGTTCATCTGTGTGACTAATAAAATATTGAAATGGTGCAACTTCGCCGTATTCTTCTCCCATAAAGATGAGCGGAATATAAGGCGAAAAAAAGAGTAAAGCCGCGCCAAAACGAAGCTGTGCCGGTGATAGAGTACGCGTTAAGCGATCACCTGTAGGGCGGTTACCAATATGATCATGATTTTGCATAAATACAACGAAGCGCTCGCCCGGAATAGTTTGGGAGCTTACTCCATGTGGCTGCTTACGAAATGAAGAATACTCACCTGAATAGACATAGCCTTCTTGATAGGCTTTTAGAAAATGTTTTATATCACCATAATCTTGATAGTAAGTTTCACGCTCTTTAGTAAGAAGGGTATGCAAAGCATGATGAAAGTCATCATTCCACTGAGCATGTAAACCAAATCCATATTCTTTTTTAGTTCTAATCAGTCTTGGATCATTAGCGCAGCTTTCTGCTATTAAATAAAACTCTTGTCCTTGTGCTTCAGATAAAGCTTTTGTCCTATCAGCAAGTTCCTCTAAAAAAGGATAAGCAGACGTATCGACAATAGCATGTAATGCATCTAAACGTAGCGCATCAATACCATATTCAGAAAACCAATGAAGCGCATTCTCAATAAAATAATTACGCACATAGTGACTGTATTCACCATCAAAATTTAAGGTTTTACCCCAAGGCGTACTATATTTGTCTGTTAAATAGGGGCCAAATTCATTAAAAAAATTTCCTTCTGGACCTAAATGGTTATAAACCACATCTAAAATAACAGCCATCTCTAACTCATGACATGCTTCTATTAATTGCTTTAAACCTTGCGGTCCACCATAGCTATTTTGGACAGCAAAAGGAAGCACGCCATCATAGCCCCAATTTCTATCACCTGGAAATTGTGCAACTGGCATAAGTTCAAGTGCAGTAATACCCAGTGCTTTAAGTTCTTTTAAATAAGGAATAACCGCGGTAAATGTACCTTCTTCGGAAAAAGTGCCTACATGCAATTCATAAATAATATAATCCGCTAATAATGTAGACTTCCAGGGTTTAGGCTTTTTTTTACCAATGATTTCTGATGGTCCAAGAATCCCTTCAGGTTGATAATCAGAAGCTAAATCAGGTAGCTTTTTGTCTGCAAAACAGTAATAGTAGCGATCGCCTGCGGTGATATCCGAGGTAATAAGTTCAAAATAATCATCTTCGCCTTTATGCATCTCTAAATAATAAGCTGATCCATGTTGAGGAAAGATTTTAATTTGTATATGCTCTGCATAAGGTGCCCAAACGCGAAATGTGCAAGAGCCATTTAAAGCCAGGTTCGCACCTATCGTCCGTGTTATTTTTCTATCCATTTATAAAAGCTCACACTTATGCCCGGTAGCGTCAGGCTAATTGAATAATCCCTATAATGAAATGGGTGCTTTTCTGTATCTAATAGATTGTCTTGATTGCCTGACCCACCATATTGTGTTGCGTCACTTGACGCAATCAGTTTCCATCTACCTTGATTAGGAACACCAACTCGGTAGAAAAATCGAGTTACAGGCGTACAATTCAGTACTATTAATATTAGTTCACTCTCTGATGATTTGCGTAAAAAACTATAAACACTATTGTGAGCATCCTCACAATCAATCCATTCAAAGCCAGCTGACTCATGATCAAAATCATGTAAGGCTCGTTCCTCTTTATAAAGTTTATTTAAGTGAATAACCCAATCCTGTAAACCCTGGTGCAACGGCCAATCTAAAATATGCCAGTCAATACTCACTTCATGATTCCATTCACTCTTTTGGCCAAACTCGTTGCCCATAAAGAGTAATTTTTTACCAGGAAGGCCAAACATATAGCCAAATAACAAACGTAAATTAGCAAAACGCTGCCATTCATCACCTGACATTTTTGAATATAAAGAGCCCTTACCATGTACACTTTCATCATGCGATAAAGAAAGAGTAAAGTTTTCATTAAATGCATAAATCATTCGGAATGATAAGCGGTGTTGATGAAAACGTCGATGAATAGGATCAAGGTGCAGATAAGATAAAGTATCATGCATCCACCCCATATCCCATTTAAAACCAAATCCTAAGCCACCAATATAAGTTGGCTTTGAGACACCAGGCCAAGCAGTCGATTCCTCTGCAAATGTTTGCACATCAGGAAATAAATGATGAATTGTTTTGTTTAAGGTTTGTAAAAAATCAATTGCTTCTAAATTTTCATTACCGCCATGCACATTAGGAATCCACTCCCCTTCAGAACGCGAGTAATTTAAATACAACATAGAAGCAACGGCATCAACCCGTAAACCATCAATGTGATACTCCTCTAACCAATACAAAGCGCTACTAATTAAAAATGACTTCACTTCATGGCGACCATAATTAAAAATGGCACTTTTCCAATCGGGATGAAACCCTTTTCTAGGATCGCTATGTTCAAACAGATGGGTACCATCAAAATAAGCTAAACCATGCTCATCATTGGGAAAATGAGAAGGCACCCAATCAAGTATGACACCAATATCATGCTGATGCAGGTAATCAACTAAATATTTAAAGTCATCAGGGCTACCATAACGAGCAGTCGGCGCAAAATACCCAAGTGTCTGATATCCCCAGGAACCATAAAAGGGATGTTCCATAATCGGTAAGAATTCAACATGGGTGAAATTCATTTTTAAAACATATTCTGTAAGCAACGGTGCCAGTTCGCGGTAATTTAAAAAACGCCCCCCTTCTTCGGGTACTCGCCGCCAAGAACCTAAATGGACTTCATAAATTGAAATAGGCGCATTTAGACGTTGATGTTCCCGCCGTTTATTCATCCATGTTTCATCATGCCACTGATAATTAGAATGCCAAACAATAGACGCTGTGTTTGGCGGCACTTCTTGTAAAAATGCAAATGGATCTGCTTTTTCTGTCTTGTAGTGATGATATTTTGATTCAATATAGAATTTATATAAATCACCTGGGTTCGCATTGGGAATGAAAGCTTCCCAAATCCCAGAATCATCGACTGTGGCCATAGGATTTTCGCCACGATTCCAGAAATTAAAGCTCCCTACTACGGAAACATAATGCGCATTTGGCGCCCATACTGCGAAATAAACTCCTTTTATTCCTTGTTTAGAAATATAATGAGCACCTAAATGATCATAAAGTTGATAGTGTGTCCCTTCATTAAATAAATATAAATCATCCTTACTTATTAATGAGAACTGTTTATGCTTTTTAGAAATTTTAGATCTTTTTGGCCTTAATTCTCTTATCATATGCAAAAGATGATTTACCGAAGACATTGTTTTAATCTGCTCAATAGAATAAACAAATTTCCTGCGCCAATTGGGTTTATCAGGCCCGCTAGCCGGTATATTCTGAGACTCAGTTTCTTGCCATAAATCTTCGATGTTTATAATTAAGATCTTAGCTTTACTGATAGCAAGTAATTTAAGGCTTGATTCAAGTAAATCATCTTCATCTAGCTTGTGCTTAGCTAACGTTTTTCTTAAGAACAGAATTTGTTTTTTCCGTGTTTGAATAGCGTCATGATATGCTTTTGGCGATAAATTTTTTTCCTCTTTATCTCGTTCGATATCTAATCCCTGACAAAATGCAAAGAAAGTCGGCATATCATGCGTATTTAAACTAGTAAGCATTAATTCATGTAAAGGCTCAAGCGGCAGTTTTGATTCTAATAAATATTGAGTAATATTCATTTGAATCATATCATGCTGTTGCATCATTTCATCTGTTATAGGCGGAACACAACCCAAATTCTCACCTATAATAGACGCTTTGTGGCGATTAGACTCAATCGATAAAATGGCATACATCTCTTCTGCCGGGTATTGCACATAAACACCCTCAGCAATTGGAAAATTATCAGGGATCCAGAATAAGCGATTAAAACCCATCACATGATCAATACGCAAAATATCTACATATTGAAAAATATTACGCAGCATTAAAATAAAGTAGTTAAAGTTTGTGTCCTTTAAGGTTGCAGGACTTAAAGGCGGAGAACCCCAATTCTGACCTTGTTTAAACACAGGATCAGGTGGTGCACCAATACTAATACCTTCTAAAAAACTATCTTGAAAATACCAAGTGTCGAAGCCATCTTTATGGACACCTACAGGTAAATCTAAATAAAGCAGTTGGCCACGTCGATTAAGTTCTTCTTTAAATGATTTTAATTGCTTATCAAATTGCCACTGCGCTAAAAGATGGTAATGATAATATTTTTCTAAATCCGCGTTTAATTTAAGTTTGCCTTTTCTATCTTTAGCAGTCCATGCATGCCAAGTTTGATTATCTACTTCGTTTTTTGCTCTAAATAGAGAATATTGCTCAATTAGAGGACGTTTTTCCCGATAAACTTGAAGCTGCTCTTGTAATTCAGGATTAGCTAACAAGGATTCAATATGTTTTGTAAATAGTTGCCGTTTTGTTTTTGCAGCTAAAGTATAATTAACTAAGCTTTGATCATTTAATGTCTCTTCACTATCACCTTTATTGTCTTCTTCTACTTCATTATCAAGATGATTTAAATTGAGATATAAATCATTCCAAAATAAGCGACTTACAGGCGAATAAGGACTAGGCTCACAATGACTTTCAGAAAAGCTCGCGAAAAAAGGCATTGTTGCAACAATTTTAGCATCTTGTTCGGCTAACCATTGAGAAAAATGAGCAAATGTCGATAAATCACCACATTGATTAGTGAATTCATCATGAAGCGCATAGATTGGGGCAAACACGCCGTAGCATGGCTCTTTAGCAATATTCTTGGTATAAAATTTTGTAGGTGCCGCAATTAACAGGCTTGTATATTTTTTTGAGAGTAATGTTATTTGTAACTGATGGTAACCGATCGGTAATGTAGGCATACGAATTAATTTTTCTATATACTTTACGCCATAGGTTTGTTTACGCTTTGATTTAATCTTATCAAGATCAATAGATTCCTTAATTAAGGAGCCATCTTCAAGGGTAATAACGTAACCAAGCTGCGCCTTTACTTCATCCTGAGTTAAAAGTATAGGAATTTCTTTAGCTTTGCCGTCCCACAAAACAAAATTTTTATCAATTTTTTCAGCAACCTTTTTTTCAATTGATTTTTTTAAAAACTCAGGTGCTTGTTCAATTTTTTCTATAGGTATTCCTAGGCGATTTAAAAGACATATAATCACTTCAGGGGTTGCTTTTACCTTTTTTTTCCAGGCATTTTCATAAGAAAGTAAAATACCTGCATCTTTAGCTAAATCTAAGAGTGCTTTTTTCGAACTATCCTTATTTATTTTATCCATGCTGAATTTTTCACTCCAGAAGCTGAATTAACCCTTTACAGGGTACATACAACCAGTCAGGCCGATTATTTATTTCATATTCGATTTCATGTAATACCTTTTCAAACATAAATGCTTTAAGCAGTAGGGCAAAACACTCTGCTCCTTTAGGCATTAGATTTTTAATACCTGGATAATCCAGATAAGTATTAATAAATAAATGACTTACCCAACAATACCATTCTTCCGCATCAAAATGATGCGCAGTAGAAAAAACCGTTTTGTTGTTTAACACCGTATATAATGCATAATGAAATGAACGTAAAATTCCAGCGATGTCCCTTAGTGGCGGACGTTTTATTTTTCTTTCTGATAAAGGCCTACCTGGTTCGCCTTCATAATCAATAATGACAAAATCATTACCTGTATAGAGAATTTGACCTAAATGGTAATCACCATGACAACGAATTTTTTTACCACCTATTTTATGCTGCAAGATAGATTTTACCTGCTCTAACAGCAAATCTTTGTTCATGGTAAATTTATCAATCTTTGCTTGTAACTCCTCATCAAGTTTAATCGTAGCTGATTTAAATAAAGCTGAGGTCTTAATAAAAGCATTGCGTAACGACTGATATAGACTTCGTTGATCAAATAATGTGAAATGTTCTGCAGCAAAATGCTTATTATCTGTTTCCGCAGCTAAGGCGATATGCATTTGTGCTGTACGCTCTGCTAAAATAATCACTGAATGAGCGTATAGACCTAATGACTCAACAACTTCTTTGGGTAGAGCAGGAATAATTTTTTGCCAAGGATACACACGGAAAGTTGTAATCTTGGCTGGTATGGAAAGATCCATTTGCTCAATTAAATTAGCAATAGAATTAACGGTATGCTCCCAAGCATTACCGGCATTAGGAATATACTCTTGAATAATGCCCACCGTCATGATTTTATTTTTATGATGGTATTTTAAAGTACAAGCAATCTTTGAGGATTTAAAATCTTTTTGCTGCGCTAGGAACTGACTAATTTCAACTTCGGGATTCTCTTCAAACTCACAACGCCGATAAATTTTTAAAAGCGCTGTTTTACCATATAAAATAGACGTATTCGATTGATCAACTGCTAACGCTTTAATTTCAATAGATTCATCACGATTTGAGACTATTTTCTTATAAAGACTATTAACTTTTACTTCCATGTTACCGTTAGCGCCCGGCAATGTTTTATTAGCACTAAAAATATGAAAAACATCTTTCCAAGAGCCTGAAGAATACATGGCATCAATTAAATAAGAGATTTTCTTATTTTTGTCGACAAGTGAGCAGATGATTTTAGCAGGTTGGTCAGACGTATATAGATTATCTTCATTAGTCTCAGCGGTAATGAACATGAAATACTGCTCAGCTTCCTTATCATTAAATTCTACATTCACTAATAAAAGATAAACTGGTGTCGTTGAATTTTTAATTAAAATGTGATCGATAATCGCCACTTTAGCAATAGCATGGCTTTTTGATCTAAACCAACGACAATCGACGAGGTAATGTGCCAATATCTTTTCTAACTTCTTTCTCTCTGAAGAAGCAAGTAAGTCGCTCCATTTATCTTTAATTGTTAAGACCTCATGTTTATGGGTAGCAGCTAGTTTATGTTGTGTATCCGGTTTGTTAATCTCTAACCATAAAAAACCATAGGGGTAAAGCACAAAAAAATAGGGTAAATCCGTAATTATTGGGAATGATGATTTACCAAAAACTTCAGTAAGTGAATAATTGGCATATTTTGATAAATCTAATTTAAAACTTTGAGTAAAGCGAGATAAATTAATAAGAACTAAAATAACTTGCTCTTCATATACTCTGTAAAAAGCAAGGATTTTATTATTATCCGAATCTAAAAATTCTATAGTGCCACGACTGAAAGCGAGGTATAGCCCATGGACTTCTATTAATCTTTTCATCCACCATAGAAGTGATTGTGAATTTTGCTGCTGTAACTTAACATTAATAGCTTGATAATTATATTCAGGATCAATAATTACAGGTAAATACAATTTTTGTGGTGTCGCGTTAGAAAAACCAGCATTATTATCATTAGACCATTGCATAGGCGTTCTTACGCCATTACGATCACCTAAATAAATATTATCACCCATACCAATTTCATCCCCATAATACATCACCGGTGTTCCAGGCATGGAAAATAAGAGTGCATTGAGAAGTTCTATTTTTCTTCGATCACCACTCATCAATGGCGCTAAGCGTCGGCGAATACCTAAATTAATACGCATTTGCAGGTCTTGACCATACATACGATACATATAGTCTCGCTCTTCATCCGTGACCATTTCTAATGTTAATTCATCGTGATTACGCAAAAAAATTGCCCATTGACAATTTTGAGGGATAGGTGGTGTCTGCTCAATAATATCAAGAATCGGAAATCTATCTTCCATTTGCACAGCCATATACATTCTGGGCATTAAAGGAAAATGAAAAGCCATTTGGCATTCATCACCCCTACCAAAATAATTAACGGCATCTTCTGGCCATTGATTAGCTTCAGCTAGTAAAAAACGATTTTCAAATTTTGATGTAATGTGGCAATTTAATTTTTTTAAAAACTCATGCGTTTCGGGTAAATTTTCACAATTGGTACCTTCACGTTGAAATAAATAAGGGATAGCATCTAAGCGTAAACCATCCACACCCAGACCTAACCAAAAATCGACAATTTTAAAAATCTCTTTTTGGACCGCAGGATTATCATAATTTAAATCAGGTTGGTGAGCATAAAATCGATGCCAATAATAAGCATTAGCGATATGATCCCAAGTCCAGTTAGAAGGTTCAAAATCTCTAAAAATAATACGCGCATCAGAATACTCTTCAGCTGTATCACTCCAGACATAAAAATTACGCCAATAGGAACCTGGCTTCGCTGAACGTGATTTAAGAAACCACTCATGCTGATTCGAAGTATGGTTAATAACTAATTCTGTAATAACTCGGATATTTCTTGCATGCGCTTCTTTTAAAAATTTTTTAAAATCTCTAAGCGTGCCATAAATCGGGTTGATACTCATGTAATCAGCAATATCATAACCCTCATCTTTTAATGGTGAAGGATAAAAAGGTAGTAACCAGATGGTATTAACGCCTAAGAATTCAATGTAATCTAATTTCTGGATTAATCCTTTAAAATCACCAATACCGTCATCATTACTATCATAAAAACTACGCACATGAATTTGATAGATGACTGCATCTTTATACCATTCCGCTTGTGTTAAATCTGTCATGTTATTATTAATTCCTTACCTGGAAAATATGCGCATATTGATCTTTCCCTGGATTTAGCTCGACATAACATCGTCCATTATGCCAGGTGTATATATCGTCTGTTAATAAATCATGAACTTTAAAAGGCCCTTGCTTAATGCCGAATTTTTCAAAATTAATATCAATAAAACCTGCTTGCTTGTATTGATAATCTAAATTAACCACAACCAAAATAATATTATTTTTATCAGCAGTATATTTACTGTAACAAATGAGCTCTGGATTATCAGTCGAATAAAAGTGAAGTGAAATCATATTTTGTAACGCTTTATGTTGTCTTCTAATCTCATTTACTTGCGCGATAATATCGCTAATATTATCTTTAGTTTTTTGCCACTGATGGATAGTATATTTTTCTGAATTTAAATACTCTTCAGAACCTTCATGCAAAGGTTCATTGATACAATTTTCATAAGCAGGCCCATACATACCATAATTACTACTTAATGTTGCAGCTAACATAAAGCGAATAATAAAGGCCGGACGCCCACCTTTCTGCAAAAATTCTGTCAAAATATCTGGTGTGTTTGTCCAAAAGTTAGGCCGAAAAAAATCTATAACGGGTGGCGAATTTAATTCAGTTAAATACTGTATTAATTCTTCTTTCGTATTTCGCCAAGCAAAATAAGTGTAGGATTGAGAAAAGCCACCTTTTGCTAATTGATACATAATTTTTGGACGAGTAAAGGCTTCAGCTAACATAAGTACATCAGGGTGTAGCGCTTTAATTTCTTTAATTAACCATTGCCAAAAAATAAAGGGTTTAGTATGTGGATTATCGACACGAAATATTTTAACGCCTTGCTTAATCCAAAATAAGATAATTGATTTAAATTCTTCCCACATAGCTGGCCATTCAGTTGTGGCAAAATCAAGAGGATAAATATCTTGATATTTTTTAGGTGGATTTTCTGCATATTGTAGAGTGCCATCAGGGCGATGTTTAAACCAATTGGGATGCTTTTTTAAATAAGGATGATCAGGGCTACATTGCAAAGCAAAATCAAGTGCAATTTCAATATCTAATTCCTTAGCTCGCTTTATCATCTGGCGAAAATCATCTAAGGTGCCTAATTCAGGATGAATACTTTTATGACCACCAAGAGAAGAGCCTATTCCCCATGGACTACCTGGATCATCTTCTGCTGCCTTGGCACTATTATTTTTACCTTTTCTATTAGTAGTGCCAATTGGATGAATAGGAGGCATATAAAGCACGTCAAAACCCATTTCTTTAATAGTTGGTAAATAATTTATGACATCTTGAAAGGTGCCATGCCTGTTTAGATCATTGGTAACTGAACGAGGAAATAATTCATACCAAGTACTGAAGCGTGCTTTTTCACGATCAACGCTAATTGTTAACTCATAAGGATATACCGTAATAAAATTGGGCTTTAATTCTCTTTGTACCCATTGCAGTAATTTTTTGTTATTTAATAATTTTTCTAGCTGTTCAGTTTGCTTTGTTACCGAAAATTTTTCTAATGTTGATTTAACGATTTCAGGTACTACATCTTGATAATTTCGCTTAAGTAATTCAATACCAATTAATTTTTCTACTTCAACATCATCTTTTAAAGATAGCTTTTTAAAAAATCTTTTCTTCCAAGTATTAAATTCATCAATCCAAGCTTGAATTTTATAAAAATAATTGCCTAATTTTTCCACAGCAAAAGATGCTTGAAAACGATCATTATTTAAAGGCGAAAAATAAGTTTGCTGCCAATTTTCATCCTTTTCGTGTTTATAAAATAAAACGGCCTGAATCTCATCAATGCCATCACAAAAAATATCCGCTTCGATTGTGACAATATCATTAATAATCCGTTTAGCTGGAAATTGCCCGTTATCTATTTCAGGGTAAACATTGCTAATCCATACTCTTTTTAACCCAACTATTTCTTGCTTATTTTGATTGATATCCATTACCGGATTTTGTTCTGTTTTTAACATGGCATCCATTCCTAAACATAGTGTTAAAATCACAGGCATAAAAATTTTTTTTTCAATTTTCTATTTTTAAAATGGCCTAAATAGTTGAATAATTTTACTTATTACCCTATCTTAAAAAATGAAACAGTCAAGGGATTGCTGGATGGAAAAAATTTTCAAGTTGAAATATTTAGGTCTAGCATTATTAGCATTTGCTATTAATTTCTGCTTTACCTTTCAACTTTCAAATTTAACTGTCTTGTTGAAATTAGTCGGTGCAAGTGATGCATCCATTCCATTATTATGGTTAATTCCTCCTCTAACTGGCATGCTCATTCAGCCTATTGTTGGCTATCTAAGTGATAACAGTTCAACGAGTTATGGTAAACGTAAGCCCTATATTATAGGTTGGGGAATTTGCGCTGCTTTTTCTTTTTTATTATTACCACTTTCAAGTTCAATTATTTACATTGTTTGGTTTACTTTTTTAATTGATTGCAGCATCAATGGTAGCGCTGAAGGGCTACGTGCTTTAACTGCCGACTTTTTCCAGGAAAATATAACCCGCACTCGCGCCTTTTCAATCTTTGCTTTTTTTTCAGGTTTAGGCGGCGTTTGTGGGGCCTACTTACCTAATGCAATTCAAAAAATTTTTATAAATAACAATCATGAAAATACCCTAAACAACGTCTATGCCATTCCTCCCAATTTAGTAGGCGCCTATGTATTTACAGGTATTATGTTACTCATCACGTTAATTTATTTTTTCAGAAAAACGAAAGAAAAGCCAACTCATGATGCACCTATTACGAAAGGCCTTTTTATTTCTTTAGTCAAAGAACTGTTTTATAAAGCCAAGTCGATTAAGATAGAAATTAAAAATACGCATCCTATTTTTTTAAAAGTTTTAACCATTAATTGCATCGCTTGGATAGGTATATTTACCTTTTGGCTTTACTTTAGCTTGTGTGTAGCGCAACAGGTTTATCATCTGCCTAGAAATGTAATAGTAAGTGATTCTGAACACTATAAAGCAATCATGCATCAAGTAAGTTTAGATGTCTCTTATTATTTTTCGCTTTATCAATGTATTAGCCTCGTTTTCACTCTAATTGTTTTTAGTTTGTCAAAATATATTAAAAGTGAAAAAATTCATGGTACTGCTTTATTATTAGGTGGACTGGGTATTTCTTTAATATGTTTTAAAACCACCCCCGTTAGTATGTTTTTTAGCTGCACATGTATTGGTATTTTTTGGGGAAGTTTAGTTGTCTTACCCTATGTCATTGTTCTTAAGTATTTGCCAAAAGACAGCAACGGAACCTATTTAGGTATTTTTAATATTAGCGTTACTTTGCCTCAAATTTTTGGCGGTTTTATTTTACCTCTTGTTTACAACTATATTTTTAAAAACCATGCTAATTACACCTTATTTATGGCTGGTTTTTTAATTTTGATTAGTGGTTTTTTATGGATCCGATTATTTTATTTAATTAATAATAATAGTTACCAAACGAACATGGCAAATATTTAATTACTGAGGCTTGGTAAACTTATTTAACAGAATTACGTTTTAAAAACCAACTATCGACATTTAGAGTTTAAAATGAAAAGACTAACAACTTATCCATGTATTTTTTTCTTTATTTTATTATTTTCAAATCTACTTAATGCCTGCACTAATATTCAGATCAAAGCACTTGATCAATCACTCATTGTTGGCCGGACTTTAGAATTTGGCCCAGATTTACAATCAAGAATTATGAATTCACCACCTAATAAGCAGTTTAAAACGAGCCGTGAAGACGGTACGCCTACTATGAGTTGGACAGCTCAATATGGCTATTTGTTTGCAGATTTTTTTCTAACAGGCCAAGCTTTAGATGGTATGAATGAAAAAGGGCTTTCATTTGGTTACCTTTACTTACCAGGCTATACGAAATACCCCACGGTAGAGGCCAATTATAATAATAAGGCGATCCCCTATACCTTTCTGGGAGACTGGATTTTAGGTAATTTTAGCTCGGTTGATGAAGTAGAGCAGGCCATTCAAACGATTTATGTTTTCGCAACACCCATTAAAATGGCAGGTAAATTAGCAGTTTTACCAGCCCACGCTATTGTCACTGAAAAAACAGGTAAAAGTTTAGTGATAGAGTTTATTAATGGCCGGATTAAGACTTATCATAATCCACTTGGAATATTAACGAATGCACCAACATTTGATTGGCAAATTACTAATTTACAGAACTATGTTAATCTCTCACCTTATGCCCCGAAAGTCATTAAGTATGATGACATTATTTATTCAGGCACAGGACAAGGCTCAGGTTTGATAGGTTTACCAGGCGATCCTTCCCCGCCCTCCCGTTTTGTTAAAGTAGCCATGTTACAACAAACAGCGATGCCCGTCCGAGATGCCTTAAATGCCCTCCTATTAAGCGAACATATTTTAAATAATGTTGATATCCCCTTTGGTTTTATTAGAGGAGAAAAAGGCACACCTGATACAGAGGATAATCTAGATAAAACACAATGGACTGTTTTTAAAGATTTAACTCATGGGATTTTTTATTTTAAATCCTATACGAATCCTACTTTACAGAAAATCGATTTGAAAAAAATAGATTGGTCCTTACAAGCCAACCAACTCGTGATACCTATATCAAGTCCTGCAATTATTCCAGACGCATTAGCTAGCTTAAAATAATATTTAATTAAATAACAAGCTACTTTAATTTAAATTCAATATCTTGCTGTTAAAGATTTTAACTAAAAATTTCTTGTAAAAAATTAGTCATTGCTTGTAAAGCACGTTTTTCGGCGATCGGGTTATAAACTGTACCTAATTTTTCATCATTGGCTTCTGGATTAGAAAAAGCATGTTTTGTATTACCATAGACATGAACTTGCCAATCCACATTAGCAGCATTCATTTCGTGGCAAAATTGTCTAACTTGATCAGGTTTAACCATTGGGTCATCAAAACCATGTAAAATCAAAACTTTCGCTTGAATATTTTGATTTTCTAAATCAGATGGTTTACTGAGTAAGCCATGAAAGCTAACTACACCTTTAAGCTCAGCACCACTACGAGCTAGATCAAGTACACATAAACCGCCAAAACAAAAGCCTATTGCAGCGACCTTAGTGCTATCCACTTCAGGCATACCTATAAGGGCATCAAATGCAGCACGAATACGAGCCCGAAGCATTCCTCTATCTCCTGCTAAAGGCTGCATAAGCGCCATTTTCTCGTCAACAGTTTCACCAATCCGAGCATGACCATACATATCTAATGCAAACCCAACGTATCCCATTTTCGCTAACATTTTAGCCTTCTGACAGCTAAAATCATTACGACCGCTCCAGTCATGAGCAACTAAAACTGCAGGCCTTGGTTGCGAATTACGATCGTCATAAGCAAGAAAACCATACAATTCCTGCTCACCATCATGATAAAGATAATTTGATGTGTGCATATCAATCCTTTTAAGCTTAATTTAAATCTTAGCTAATCTAATTATATATCTTTATTAAAAGTTATAGTAATAGAACTTTTTCCAAATTATCAACGATAAGAGAGGGTCGGTCGAAAAAAGCTGAAAAAAGCGCAGTGTAGATGAGTATCTCCATCTGCATGGGGACAGGCTTTGAAGACCTTTTTTCAGTCGAGATTGGCCGTTAATGGTAGTTTGGCGAAAGTTCTAATCAATATTGTCAATATACCTTTGATTAGCTATGCAAACAATAAATCTTTATCACAATTAATCGATCACTTACTATTTTGAATAATAAGAATTATTTAGATTGTAAATAAAATATTAGATTTCTTTGGAAACTCGCTACAGAGAGTGCAGTGCGAGAAGACACGGGGCTCAGAACCGGAGTGTACAAATGAGTACATAAGGATTCGAGCACCGTATCGACGAAGCAATGCGCCGCTGTAGTAGAGTTTCTGAAGAAGTCTAATTTTACTGTTGGTTATTATTGAATTTATTGACTATTCTTAATAATAAATAAAGTAGTAAGGATAATGCTATGCTAGCTAATGCATTGGCCGAACTAAGAAATTTTTTTCATGCCCAGCTATGCTATCAGCTATTTATTACGCCTCTTCCGCTGCCTGTTGAAAAGGAATATAGAGAATTTGCTCAAAAGGCGTGTGATTTCTTAGTTAATCATCGAACTAGCTTTTTAGTAGCTAATTCACCTCGACATCACGTGATCCACCGCTTTGCTCATGAGAGCACTCCAGGAGCAAAGAAAGTACTTATTACGCATGGCTGGATGTCACGTGCAGCCTATATGGCACGCTTAATTCATGCACTTCATAAGCAAGGCTATGATGTGTATGCCTTAGATTTTCCAGCGCATGGAGAAGCTAAAGGGTTACAATTAACATGGATTGATGCAGTCAATACCTTAAAAACCGTCATCAATCATCTGGGGCCCTTTTATGGTGTTATTGGCCACTCCTTTGGTGGCTCTATGCTTTTAAATACCCTAAACCTAGCTTGCCAATTACCCGAATGGGAACTTGAATCTATACCAGAACGCGCCGTACTTATTGCCGCACCAACTAATATGCGAACACCTGTAGGTAAACATGCAAGACGTTTTAAATTAAATGGTAAAGGTTATTTACGGCTGCGGGAAGTTATTCGGCAAAACTCCAAAACCAATATTACTCATCTTAATTTTCGTAATTTTATTAATCGAGGCACAACACCCATTTTGTGTATTCATGGGACAGAGGATATTTCTATCCCACCACGAGAATCAATTGAATTTTGTCGTCATTATCCTTATGCATCGCTTGCTTTGCTTGCCAAACTTGATCATGTCAATGTATTAATTGATGAGCGTGTTGAGCACATGGTTATGGATTTCCTACTTTAATCTAATGTTTGTTTAAACCGCTTAAAGCCTATTAACATAGCTACAAAAGTAAATGCTAAAATAGGTATTATTTCATACCACACATCAAAAAATGTATTTCCTTTAAGTAAAATTCCCCGCACAATCACTAGAAAGTGCGTAAGCGGTAATACGCTGCCAACCCATTGAGCCCACTCTGGCATCCCTCTAAAAGGGAACATGAAACCGGATAATAAAATAGAAGGCAAAAAAAAGAACATAGCGCTTTGTACAGCTTGTAATTGATTAGAAGCAACGGTTGAAAAGGTTAATCCCATTACTAAATTAGCCGCAATAAATGGAAGACATAAGAATAGCAATAAGATAATGCTACCTTGCATAGGCACACCAAATAAAAACCTTGCAAAAATTAAAATAAGTAATGTTTGAGCATATCCTACGATTATATAAGGAATGATTTTACCAATCATGATCTCAAGGGGCCTTAAGGGGGTAGCTAGTAGGTTTTCCATAGTACCGCGCTCATATTCTCGGGTAATAACTAATGCAGTTACTACAACCATCGTCATGGTTAATACCACACCCAACAGCCCAGGGACAATATTGTAGGCAGAAATAGCTAAAGGATTATAAAGAGTATGCACTACCGGTGTATAAGGCAAAGACTTTGCATTTAATCGCTTAAGGGGTCCTACTAATTCTTCTTTTAACGTTAGATAAGGAAGCTCCGTAAAAACAGCAACGGCACGACTTGTTGCAGCTGGATCACTAGCATCTGCCTCTAATAAAAGAGGCGGGCTTAAACCCTTTACAAGGTTATCAGTAAAATTGGGTGGAAAATTAACGACAAATTGTACTTGCCCCCTCTTTAGCAATTCATGCGCTTCTTCTTCACTTACAGCAGGACTTATAAATTGAAAATAGGTTGAATTTTCCATACTAACTAAAATTCGACGAGTAAAATTAGTTTCGTCATCATTAACAATAGCTGTCGGTAAATAGCGTGGATTATTATTAATAGCATAACCAAATATAATTAACTGCATTAAAGGAATCGCCAGGATCATGCCAAAAGTAGCCCTGTCGCGACGCATCTCAATAAATTCTTTACTTATTATGGCCATTAACCGTTGCATCCCTGCAATCACTTTAATTCTCCTTGTGATTTTGTTACCAAGCTAATAAATGCATCTTCTAAGGTTGATGGAATCTGCTGCCACTGTATATTTTGTGTCTTAGCTAATTCTTTTAAACTTTGCTCAATAATTTGTTTGTCATAACCGCTAATATGGATTTGATTACCAAATAATGCTGCCTGAACAACGCCTTGTAAGGTTTTGACTTCTTGTAATAATGTTGTAGTTACCTGTCCTGTAATCTCCCAAGTTAATAACTTAGTAGCCGCAATCACTTCATTAACAGTACCTGTAATTAATAATTCTCCATAAGCCAAATAAGCTAGCCGAGTGCAGCGTTCAGCCTCATCCATATAATGAGTAGATACAAGTGTTGTAACCCCTTGTTCACTAAGTGAATGAATTTTATCCCAAAATTCTCTTCTTGCGATGGGATCGACGCCGGCTGTCGGCTCATCTAAAAGTAGTAATTCTGGTGTATGTAAAAGACAAGCGGCAAGTGCTACTCGCTGTTTCCAACCACCTGATAAAGAACCTGTTAATTGTTTACGTCGACTACTTAAACCTAATTCTTCTATGGTTTGCTCAACTCGCTGTTTACGATTATTCATACCATAGACACGCGCTACAAAATAAAGATTCTCTTCAATACTTAAATCCGTATAGAAACTAAATTTTTGGGTCATATAGCCAACATGTTGCTTAATTTTTTGAGATTCCTTAATGATATCGTAGCCTAAACATGTTCCACTGCCTGTGTCCGGTGTTAACAAGCCACAAAGCATACGAATGGTTGTTGTCTTTCCACTACCATTTGGACCCAAAAAACCAAAAACTTCCCCTTTTTTTACATGCAAATCAACCTTGTTAACAACCACTCGATTGTCAAAACTTTTACGTAAATCATGGACATCAATAATTATGTCTTTAGTCATGGCAGGTAAACAGTTACAGGTTGGCCAGGTTTATATTGGTTAAACGTCATCATATTAGCCTTAATTCGGAATACCAGTTTAGCATCATTCTCACGGCTATAAACTAAAGGAGGTAAATACTCAGCCTCGGGAGAAATATAATTGACTATTGCCTGACTAGGCTTACAACCTGCACAAGTAAAATTTACCTTTTGCCCTATTTTAAGCACCCCTAATTGTTCCACTGGTATAAAAAACTCAATATGGACATTTTCTGGCGTTAGTAAGGAGAGGACGGGTTGCTGACTACCTACAAATTCACCTTCACGAAAATAAGTGTCATAGATAATCCCTGCGGCTGGGGCAAATAACTTTTTCTGCCCAAGTTGCCAAATTGCTTCTTTAAGTTTTACTTGTAAAGCTTGTATCTGTGCTTCCTGAGCACGAATTTGTTCAATACGACTCCCCTGTTTTGCTAAATTTAGATTTGCTTGATATTGCGCTTTATTTTTGACTAACTCTTGATAGCGCGAAACAATTTCATCATAAATATCTTTCGCTACCACACGACGTTCATACAGTTGTTGATAGCGCTTTAGACGAGCTTGAGCTAATTCTATTTGGGCATCCACTTGCTCTATTTGTGCTTCAATCGCTGCAATTTCCTCTGTGCGTCTAGGATTTTGCAAATCCTTAAGAACATGCTCAGCCTGAGCAATTTCTACTTGATATTGCCTGATAGCTAACGCCTGTGGATTCGGATCTAGCTCAAATAAAAATTGATCTTTTTTAACTAATTGGCCCCGCTGTACAGCTAATTTTATGAGAATACCTGAATTAGGCGAGGCTAAATAAATATTCTCACCTTCAACATAACCTTGATATGCTGCTTGCTCATGTCGGCTGCAGCTTAGCAAAGTTAAAATAAATAACATTACCAAATTAAATTTTAAGGTCATGAGCAAATAAAGATTTATTCTATTAATAATTATAATGACGGTAATTAATATTTTCAGCAAATTAATAACCAAATTAATCATTGAATAAATGAAATATGCTAGCTAAAGTACTTATTAACTAGTTTTATCCTAAGGTGAGCAATGGATTTTGATTTAATCGTATTAGGTGGCGGCAGTGGTGGAATTGCTAGTGCTGTTCGAGCAGCAAAGTATGGTGCTAAAGTTGCAGTTGTTGAAAAATCCCATCTTGGTGGCACCTGTGTTAATTTAGGTTGTGTTCCTAAAAAAATCATGTTTAATGCTTCGTTGATAGCAGAGCATTTGCATAAAGCCTCAGATTATGGTTTTACGCCTGTTGATGTAAATCTTGATTGGCCTACTTTAGTTAACAAACGTGAAGCTTATATTGCAAGATTGCGTGAAATTTATGCTAGTCGCTTTAGTCAATATAATATAACCCACTTACGAGGCGAAGGTTTCTTTGTTGATAAGCAAACTATTTCAGTAGCTGATAAACAATACAAAGCGCCCCATATTATTATTGCTACCGGTGGTGAACCAACGATGCCTAATGACTTAGAAGGCAATGAACACCTTCTCACCTCAGATGGCTTCTTTCATTTAACAAAAAAACCAAAAAGCGTTGCCATTATTGGTAGTGGTTATATTGGTGTAGAGCTTGCCGGTGTTTTGCATGGATTAGGTGTTAAAACCCATTTATTAATTCGTGGTAATCGTCCTCTTAGTCGCTTTGATAGTATGTTAGGTGATACCCTCCTTGAAATTATGAAACTACAAGGCTTAGATGTACATTTAAATCACTGTGCGAAAGCCATTACTTTACAGCCTGATGGTAAAAAAAATATTCTTTGCACTAAAGGATCACTTATCTCGAATATTGATGTTGTTATTGCAGCCGTTGGGCGCACACCACGAACTTTTAATTTAAATTTAGATAAAGTAGGCGTTTTACAAGATCAGCAAGGCTTAATTGTGGTTGATAAGTATCAAAATACCAATATCCCCGGCATTTATGCCCTTGGTGATGTTATTAATGAGCCTGCACTAACACCTGTGGCAATTGCCGCTGGCCGCAGACTCTGCGATCGTTTATTCGGTGGACAAAAAGAAGCTCATTTAGATTACGAAAATATTTGTTCCGTTGTTTTTACTCATCCACCTATTGGCAGTGTAGGCTATAGCGAAGACGAGGCCCTTACTAAATTTGGAGCGGAAAAGCTTAAGATTTATAAAACTCGCTTTAATCCAATGTTTGATGCTTTAAGTGATCAAAAATTACCTACTGCAATGAAACTTATTACCTTAGGTCCAGATGAAAAAATTATTGGTTTACATGTGATTGGTTATGGTGCTGACGAAATGTTGCAAGGCTTCGGTGTAGCTGTCAAAATGGGTGCCTGTAAACGCGATTTTGATAACACTGTCGCTATACATCCTACTAGTGCAGAAGAATTTGTAACCTTAATTTGAGTTTAGTATGATCCGTCCCTTTGAAAACAAAATTCCGTCCATTGGCAAAGACGTCTATATCGATCCAGCTGCAACAGTTATTGGTGATGTAAGACTTGCTAATGATGTTTCTGTATGGCCTATGGCGGTTATTCGTGGCGATGTGAATAGCATCTATATAGATGAAGGCACGAATATTCAAGATGGTGCGATCTTACATGTAACTCATAATGGCCCTTTCACGCCGGGTGGTCGGCCTTTAATTCTTGGTAAGGGAATTACAGTAGGCCATCGAGCTGTCCTACATGCTTGTACGATTGAGAGCTATTGTCTTATAGGTATGGGCGCTCTATTACTTGATGATGTTCATGTAGAAGAGAAAGTTATTATCGGTGCGGGCGCTCTTGTTGCACCTGGCAAACGCTTACAAAGTGGTTATTTATATTTAGGCAGTCCGGCAAAGCCTATTAGAGAATTAAATAAAACAGAATTAGAACAGCTCGAATATTCAGCTGCACATTATATTCGCTTGAAAGATAAATACCTATCCCAAAATAAACTGATTAGCTCATCTGGAGCGCCTCATCAATATAAGGGTGATTAAATTTAAAACCTGCTTCTAATAGCCGTTTAGGTAACACACGCTGACCTCGAAGAAGTAAATAGTCACCCATTTCACCAAACAAAAGTTTAACGATAGGCGCCGGCATTTTCAGCAGTAAAGGTCGATGCATTGATTTAGCTAGAGCTTGAGCAAACTCTCTCTGCGTCACAGGGTTTGGTGAAGTAACGTTAAACGTGCCTTTTAAATTAGGATGGTCAAAAAGAAATAAAAAAGCTGCAATAACATCATCAATATGTATCCAAGAGATTATTTGCTGGCCATCGCCGATTATACTACCTAAACCTAATTTAAAACTTAATGCCAGTTTTTTTAATATTCCCTCTTCTTTTTTTAAAACAACCCCAAAACGAGTAATAACTGACTCTAACCCATAATCAAGCGCAGGTTGTAAGGCTTGCTCCCACTTTATACCTATCTCACTTAAAAAATCTTTGGGATGTTGGCTATCGATTATTGTATCTTCATCAAACACAGTTTCATCATGATGAGCTTGCGCACCATAAATACCAACCGCATTGGCAACAAAAAGACGAGGCTTGGCCTTAGCATTAATAATCCAATTTATCAAATCAGTCGTTGTATCGACACGCGAGCTAATGATTTCCTGTTTAACGTTAGGACGCCATCGTGAAGCAGCAATATTGTAACCACACAAATTAATAACACATTGATATGGTTGCGCTGAATGCTGCAATAAATCTGCCCAAACTAGATGTGATAGATCAGGAAAAGTTGCCTTAAGCTTATTTTTATTCCGGCCTAAAACAGTAATAGTGTGCTTATGTTTTAGGGCAGTAATTAGCTCACGGCCTATAAATCCCGTTCCACCAGCAATTAAAATATTCATTGTTGTCCATAGCAATTGATATCTTAGAGCACAATAAAATATTTAACTTAATTTTGGAAGAGGAATTAACTTAGCTTGGTATTGAGTAAATTTTTATATTGAGGCCAGTCGGGCATAAACTTCGTCATCAACATATGAAAACGCTTGTTATGGCTTGGCTCAAGTAAATGTACCATTTCATGAACTAACACATATTCCAAACAAATAAGTGGTTTTTGTATTAAATGTAAATTAATCCAAATTCGTTTAGCTAAAGTATTACAAGATCCCCAGCGGGTCTTCATTACTTTCACCCCATATTCCAATACTTTAACACCAATAATAGGCTCCCATTTTTTAATCAACTTAGGCAAAAGAATTAACATTTGCTCTTTATACCAAGCATGCAAAATTGTTTGCTTTACAGCAGTATGATCATCGCTATTAGTAAAACAATGCATGTCCTGATCATCTAAAATAATACCTTTTTGTACTTTACTCTTCTTAAGTTGTAATTGATAACGTTTACCAAGAAAGAAATGTTCTTCACCTTCTCGTAAATGCATATTAATAATAGTTTCTTGACTCTTTAAGCGCTCCTGATTAGAAGTAATCCAAGCAGACTTATCTTTAACAAACCGTGAAATACTGCCAAGTGATGAGCGTCTAGGAGCACTAATTTTAATATTACCTTGAGAGGTAATACGAAGATTAATGTACTTAACTGGCTTTCTAATAAGCTCGACTTTAAAACCTTCTATTTCAACAATCATAAAACTAGCGTTATACAGTATTAATATAGAGAGACCATATATACTCGATAAAAAAGTAAGCGTCAATTAATCTGCAGAATTAAAAAAATTAAGTGTCAGAAGAGAAGAAAACTTTACTTGCAACGACTTAAAAAAGGAAAAATATGAATCTGGCGGACATAAAAAAAGCGGCACGAAGCCGCTTTTAAGAATAAAGCCCTGGCGATGACCTACTTTCACATGGGGAAACCCCACACTATCATTGGCGCTGGTCTGTTTCACTACTGAGTTCGAGATGGAATCAGGTGGTTCCAAACCGCTATGGTCGCCAGGAAAACCGGTAAGGCTGA
>NZ_CAAAHX010000011.1 GCF_900639865.1 Legionella gresilensis | reverse complement strand
TGGGTACTTAAATATTTCTGAAAATCTTGTAAGGCCAACAAACCTTTTTTAATGTGCATGAGATAAGTGGTAGGTTTGTGTTCCTTAATATTTTGAGTAATTGTTTTTGACAGTAAACCATCGATTTGTGTCGCCAAAGTTTGTGGGTTTGACCAGTTTTTTGGACTTAACAGTTGTTTGAGAAGGGCGGCTAGCTGTTGGAGCTCCTCTGGTTTAGGTTCTTCTAGCGAGAGTTCACCAAAATCATATAACCCTAAATAAATGGTTTGCGATTCCTCATCAATGAGCGCACGCAGTTGATTACCGTGGCGGTCACTATCGAACTGCTTGCCTTGCAAGATATGAATTAATTCCAGAGTCACAATAGCGGTAGCAATGACTTTTTTGGCGGTGCATTGTTCTTGCGTATTGTCAGGTAGGTCATTAAATTCAGTCCCATACATGCGTTCAATCACGCGATAACCATCGCCACTACTCAGGTTGGTTGCCGAGGTTAATAACACCGTGTATTGTTGATTTTGCAGTGTCACCGATAGCGGGAGCTGATACATGGTATGAGCAAGGGCGTTTTGCTTATCGGAGATATGATAATCTAATTCCGCTTGAGATAAACGCTTGGCTTCGTCAAGCATGGTGCTTAAGGTATCGCGCATCGCTTGCGCTCGGGGGTGAGGACATTGCTCAATGGTTTTCATAAGTTGGTCAAAGCCTTTTTCAGCGTCTGCTTTGGCATGCTCACGCAATAAAATCAAGACTTTTTGATTGCCTGGTTCTTTATAATCGATGTCTAGTGCTAAATTGTAAGAGGCTGACCCTAACAAGGCACCCACGTGGTTAATATTCGCGATTTCAACATCAGGTAAAACATCGGTTAAAAGACGCCATAAATCCCAACGGGCAGGGGGATTAGCACGCCCTTTAATATGATGTAAATCCCGTTTGATATAATCAGGTGTTTGCGGATGACTGTGAATGGCTTGCGCAAGCTTAATATAAGCGGGTCCCATATGCTCACATAAAAGCGCTATTTTTTTACCAATGCCAATGTCGTTGTCAGCGGTAGCGGTCTCATTGGTCACCACTATTAAGCCGGCTAAAAGGATACTTCGTTCATATTTATTAGCAACTGCAAGATAGGTTTTTAAAAACTCTAAGGCTAATTCATCATCTGAATTTTTGATATGGGCCTTAGGAAATAGTTTCTGCGCTGCATAAGCAAAGGTGTCTTGATAGGCCGCGACCATTTGCGCATCGGTCACGACTTCACTAGCCGGCAGTGTTAACTGATCCAATAAGACCGCACGCTGGGTTAAATTGCAATCCCAAAATTGATAATAAAATTGATTAAGCGCTATTTTAGTTTGAATAATCTGCTCATCTTTGTTCTTACCAGTTAATATATAATCTGAACCATAATATAGCTCACATAACTTGCTGGCTTTTTCGTGTTCGACCAAATAGATAGCAAAATTGCTTACGGACTCCGAGGTAAGGGGGGTGGAAATAAAATCGAGTGCTTGTTCTTTAGTAAATTTGTCTTCACCTAAAAAAGAGGTGGTTGTAGCTAGATTAGTAAGAATCAATTCATTCTTTTGTTTATTTACTTTTTCATGAATTGTTGAATAACGCTCTGGATAAAGATTCATGCCCATCAATTCACTCACTTGTCGTTGGGATTGGATTGATGAAGCTAGCTTGGCTAATAGGCGCTCTAACTCAATATGAGCTAGCTTTATTGACAGGCTTTCAATGATAGTTTTTATTTTAGTAAGATAGCCTTCTGTATTGTCATCTAAACCTAATAATTCGCTTTGGATACTGACCCAGCTCTCAATAAGATTATTTCGTAAGGTAGCATCCGTTAAGGGTCGTTTGTATTGTTTGCTGTTTAATAAAGCTTCAATAGCTTCGAGCTGTTGCTCTTTAGGTTTTGCTTTGAGCTGGGCTAAAAGTAATTGCCCCCATTCCTGTTGCTCTGCAAAGGAGGTAAATAAGAAATTTGCTTCATAGGCTTTATAAATCGTGACTAAATCATTTATTTCTAATTGAGAAAAAAGTAACTCAGAAGGCTCTTGCTTTAGACAGGCTCTAAAAATTTCTTTTTGATCGATATGTGAATTAATGCGAGCCAATGCTAACAACTGTGCAGTTTCATGGCTAAATAAAGGATAAGGTCCGTAAGTATCAATGTGCTGATTTATAATTTTATCAGCATTTAATAACGCTATCATATTTAATTCTTTCTTATTTAATTCTTTAAAGAAGAGCGATAAATATGCTAGTGTAAATTCTTTGTCAGGAAGGGCAAAATAGTACCATAATAAATGCGGCGGAAAATCATAAACTTGCTTTTCTTTGATTAATGCGATTAACTCATCAGCGCTAAATAAAGAAAACGTTTGCTTCTCATAACGTTGATAAAAACAAAACTGATAATAAAGCGAATCTAACGTTAAATCACAACAAGTTGTAGATACTTGAAGTGATTTTAAATCACGCTTATCTTGACGGCCTAAAAAGAAGCTTTTAACAATAGCTTTCTCTTGTGGCGTTCCCGTTAAAGCAATTTCTGTAAATTTTGCTAATAAACAACGTACGGTAGGATTATCATTATTTAAATTAAGTTTTTTCTTAGACTCGTCCAGATCGGCTGCACCACGTAGCGCTTTTATATTATTATCAAAAAATTGAATAAATTGTTGTTCAAAAGGCTCCGTACTTTGAAATGTATCTACCAATTGATGACGTTTTGTGTCATCTTGGATAACGGCTATTGCTAGCCTACTCCAATTTAAATTATATTGGTTTAATAGCGGATTAGATGTAGAAAATCTAATTAGATCGATATTATTTTCTGATAGTGCCTGTGCTTTAATATTATTAGAAAGATTTTCTAAAATGAGAGGATGCGTTTTAATGCCTATATGCCATAAAAATTCAGCAATATGGCCCTCTTTATCTGCCGCTGCCCATTGTAGAAATCTATCAAAACGATAAGCTTGTTTTTCATTAAAGCCTTGCCAATCAATTTTTTGCCCAATTTGAGAGCCAAAAAACCGGTCACTACCGGTTGGCAATTTGCCTTGGTGATTTTTTTGGTAATCTGCTAGATATTCAGAAGCATGTATTATAGTTATATGTGAATATAACTGTTTAAAAAGTCTTATGAATATTTTTGCTTCTTTTTTAGCTGCTGTTTGATCAATAGCATTGCCAAAATTATTAACAGTGTCCTGTAAGGCTTTAAAAGGACCTAACACTTTTAATTTATTTTCTAGCGCATGAAAAAATTTTGGAAAGGGAACCTGTTGTATGGCTAAATAAATGCGATCAAAACCTGGCACTTTTAATTCAAAGGCCTGATTAATGAGCTTATCAACGGCTTTAATTTGTGCGTCATCAGACCAGTCAATTGTTAAACTATAGAGTAGTCGACAAAACTCACGCACCCGTGCGCTCGGAGCCTGAGTTAATTCATAAGGCAATAACTCATGTTCTTTAAGGGAAGAAAGTTGCTCAGTTAAATAATTAATTTTTGTCACAACAGAATCGTGCTGTTTAAAGCCTTCTTGGTAGAAAAAAGAAGGGCTAATAGTTGCTACTTCAGTATGCACTGCTTCTAACGAACCAAAAAAGATAGGTTCTTTTAGACTAACTGTGTTAGAGGCAAAGTAGGTCATGATGTTTTTAATCCGTTGCTCATATGTTGAGGGTAGACTTTTTCCTCGTACTAGTTTATTTATCATCTCAGGTAGCGCTTGTGAGGGGATTTCATCTTTACGAGCCTCATGAAAGTGTTGTGCACGTCGTAGATAATTAATAACTGCTTCACCATCACCTGACACGTATAAAGCTTCACGATCTAATTCATATTGCATTGATGAGCTTAGATTGTTATTAATCCATACGCCATGCTTTTTAATTGATAGTAGCTGCTGGGCTAGGGCAAATCGTAACTCAGCTCTTAACGATTGATCATCAAGATGATTAAAAAAATCACGATGAAGAATAATAGTTGGCTCCGGAAAGCCTGCTATCGTTTGAATTAATTGATTACCAGCGGTGGTTAAATAAAATTTAACGTTCAGATCAAAGTTAGCAGGTCGTACCTCCTTAACTATGTCATTAAGCAACTGGTTTGTCTGCTTAAGTTGGTTTTCATTAATAGCGAATAATTGATTTTCTTCAATTAAAGCAGGTACAAGTTTATCCAGTTGGGTATTGCCAGTTATCTGTAAATAAACATCATTATCAATTAAACTATTTAATAGTTCTGCGTCTTTCCAATCATACTTTATTGCTGAATAATTTTTTTGTTCACCGCCCTCCATATAACGATGAGATAAATAGTCAGTTGCTTTAAAGACTTCTTTTTTCCAAGAATCAAAAACAATAGCTTCCTCTCCCCAAGTTGAAATATCAGCCAAATCACTATTAGGGTCTCGATTAATCACTAAAAAAACATGATTGTCTTCAATAAGGCCTTGGTCATAATAATCGCTATAAATAACTTCAATCGTCGTGTTCCAAGGTAGACGATGTTCTTTCAATAACTTAACGAGTGAAAGTGACGTATGCTCACCGCATTGACCTACCCGTACCTTCATCCGCTCTAAATACAAGCCTGTACAAAAATTACTAAGTTTTTGATTGAGGTTAGCAATTTCAGATTCATCTAAACTACTTACTAGGGTGCGTTGTGATAGAAAATCTTTGCCATACTGCTTGCGATAATCTACTAAAGCATCTTGTTGTTTAAATCGTTCATTTAAACCGTTATCTTCAATCGCTAGCTCTTGACCGGAATAGAGTATTTCTAGTGAGTTTGACAAGTTTAGTTTAAAGTATTGCTCTATTTTTTTATCTAAAGCTATTTGTTCTGCTTTAAGGATATCTTTATCTGTCCCTTCTTCCATCTTTTGTAGTTCATCAGTTGAAAGAATATACTTTTTTTGGATGATGAGGTCATCGCGTAATTTTTTGATACTATGTTGTACTTCGGTTTGAAAAGATTCTTTGAGCTCTAATGTTAATCTTGTAATTGAAGTGTTATTGTTGTGTAAAAATTGCTTAAACAATTGATTAAGATGTTTATAAAGATAATATAAGAAGCGCTGATCTTTGCCATTTTCTAAAAAATATATTACGTCTTCTAGATTATCAAAATGATTAGGGGTGTGAATGAGTTGTTGGTTAACTTCTTCATTAAGTTGTTTAAGAATAGCTAGATTTCTATCAACTTTAGACTGCATTTGAATTCTACAATAAGTAAAAATTTTGTAATTATATTAAGAAATTATTAAGGGATTATTAAGGAATTATTAAATATTCTATAAGTTTTTGATTATATTAATTAAAATAAAATTATCGTATCAGGGTAAAGTCTTATGTGGTTGATTATTGTGCCCCTAATTTGGGGAAGACCCGCCCCTTTTTGTATGGTTATTCATTCAGTTTGCACCCTGACGTAGGAATATTTTTGAGGTCGTAAAGGGTAAGTTCTTGATTTATGGTGGCTATGGGTAGACTCGAACTACCGACCTCAGCATTATGAGTGCCGCGCTCTAACCGGCTGAGCTACATAGCCACAAGAGGCGTGATTGTGGCTTTTTATGAGTTGTATGTCAAGAAGTATGGAACTAATTTTTAAGAAAAATTTTAGATTTATATCATTTAGAAACAATAAAACTAGATCACTATATTGAGAGATCTAGTTTCATTAAAAGAGAAGTAAATTACTATATTAAATAATTAACAAATAAAGTGCACCGGGACCACGAAGGACTTGAACTAAAAGACGTTGATTTTGTTGTTGTGCAACAGTCTGTAAAGATTTCACATTTGGAGTTGGCTGTTTGTTTGCGGAGACAATAATATCGCCTGGTCTTAAGCCAGCACGCCATCCAGCGCTGTTTTCAGAAGCACCAACAACTTGAACGCCAATGACATTACCGTGTATTGGTGAGTCTTGTTCAAAGTTTCTTAAAGCTAAACCATATAAAAATGGATTGCTTGCTTGTAACTGTTGCTCATGTTTCTTGAGATCAGTTACAACCGCATTCAAGGTCATTTCTCTGCCATCACGATGAATCGTTATTTTAGCATCGCTACCAACACGTAATAGACTGATCGTTGTTTTAACCTGAGTTGCTTGCGTAATTTTAGTATTATTAATTTGCGTAATAATATCACCAGCTTTTAAGCCTGCTTTTTCTGCAGGAGATCCTTCATTTACTTGGGAAACTAAAGCGCCTTGAAAATCTTCCCCGTAACCCATTGCTTGCGCTAATTCAGGCGTTAGGTGTTGCACAAAAATACCCATAAGGCCACGGTGAATAGAGCCAAACTTAATAAGTTGCATGACAACATCTTTAGCCATATTAATAGGAATTGCAAAACCAATACCAACATTACCGCCATAAGGAGAGATAATTGCAGTGTTAATTCCTATTAATTCTCCTTTGGCGTTAACAAGTGCACCGCCAGAATTACCAGGATTAATTGCTGCATCCGTTTGAATAAAATTTTCAACTCCTTCAATATTTAAATCACTGCGCTTCATTGCGCTGATAATACCAAAGGTTGCTGATTGACTATTACCAAAACTATTTAGGCCAAAAGGATTTCCAATAGCAACAACAAAATCGCCAACTTCAGCTTTATCAGAATCGCCTATAGGTAAACTTTTAAGATTTTTTGCATCGATTTTTAAAACTGCTAAGTCAGTTTCACTATCTGTACCGATGAGCCTTGCTTTTAATCGGCGGCCATCATTTAAGGTAACTGTAATTAAATTAGCATTACGTATGACATGATCATTGGTAATAATGACACCATTAGTAGGATCAATGATGACACCTGAACCAATACTTTGAAATTTTCTTGGTTTTTCTGGCATTAATTGTTGATTTTCAGGCGGACTATTCTTGTCGTTATTATTATCATCATCCTCAACATTCGGTAAAGGAGTCTGAATAATACCTTGTACAGCAATATTTACGATAGCAGGCATGGCATTCTTTAACACTGGAGCTAAAGACGGCATAGGTAATACTTGTTGCTGCGTGGATGTGTCAGCGAATAAAGAAAAAGGTAATAAATTTAATAGAAAAATACTCACTAAGAGTCGAAGATAACGATGCATAAATTTATCCTAGTTAGTTTGTGAACCAGATTAGTGTAACCATTCTACCCGTTTGTCCCTCCCTACGATAGGAATAGAACTGTTTTTTATTCTCAAAAGTACATAAATGTGACTGATATACCTTTGAAATTGACATTCTTTTAAGAATTTGTTCAGCAATACTAGGTATATTAATTAACCATTTTTGCTGATAAGGCTTAAAAAAATCTTTAGAAAAAGGGTAATTCCCTTGATAATGTTCATAAACATCATCGCCTACTTCATAGCAATTAGCACAAATGGAAGGGCCAATCCAAGCTTGTAAATCTTCTGGTTTACTTATCATTTGACTAATCGTTTGTTCTAAAATGCCATTGGCTAAACCACGCCAACCAGCATGAATTGCTGCGACTTCTGTGCCTTGACGATTACACAATATAAGAGGTAAACAATCCGCTGTTAAGATTGCTAAAACCCAGTTAGGTAGGCGAGTAATCGCTGCATCAGCAGAACGTTGATCAGTATCTTCGACCACGACACAATCAATACTGTGTGTTTGTTCTAACCATTCAGGCTCAGACGGCACTATAGAACATAGCGCCTGACGATTTGCTTTAACATGTTCGGGATTATCACCGACATGGTTCCCTAAATTGTTACTTGCAAAAACGCCTTCGCTAAAACCACCTGAGCGCTCGGTCGTTAAGGCAAATACATTTACTGGTGCTGTCCAGTTAGGGCGTGTGTAATTCAATATAATTATCCAATGAAATTAATAGATGCTCAAAATCATCAGGCAAAGGTGCTTTAAATGTCAACTGTTGTTCCTTAATAGGGTGTATTAAAGATAACGTATAAGCATGTAACGCCTGCCTTTTAAATTGCTGTAAGGCCATGATTAATTCATCATTGGCGCCCGGCGGAATACGCATACGCGTACCGTAGAGGGGATCACCAACAATAGGGTGTTTTTTATAAGCCATATGAACACGAATTTGATGTGTTCTACCTGTAAAAAGTTCAATATCTAATAATGTATAAAATTGATATTGCTTACGGACATTGTAATGGGTAATTGCTTCTTTACCTTGCTCACGCACGGCCATCTTTAAACGATTATGTGGATGGCGCCCATAAAAGGTATTTACCTCACCGCTAGCAATAACATGACCTTGTACTAAAGCAAGATAAAAACGTTTAATTTCCCGAGCTTGCATCTGTCGTATAAGATAGGTATGTGCAGCAAGGGTTTTGGCAATAATAATTAGACCTGTCGTATCTTTATCTAAGCGGTGGATAATACCGGCACGAGGTAGTGTTTCTAAGTTAGGATTATAATGCAGCAGAGCATTAACTAACGTATGAGTAGGATTTCCTGCGCCTGGATGAACGACAAAATCTGCCGGTTTATTGATCACCATTATTTCATCATCTTCAAACACAATATTAAGAGGAATTGCTTCTGGTGTTAGCTTTTCATTTTTATTTTCTGAAATTAGCTGAAGATCAAGGTGAATAATTTCACCGCCAAGTACTTTATCTTTAGGTTTTAAATAACCATCGTTAACGGTGATTTTTCCTTCTTTTAACCACTGGCTTAATTGTGAACGAGAATAATCAGGAAATAGTTGCGCCAGGACAACATCAATCCGTTGTCCATACATATCTTTAGGTATTGTTATCATATTAAGCCGTGACGCTTTCCTCAATACGTGCGCGTAAAGAGTTTGGCAATGCTTCAGTAATTGTCACTGAAACAAACTGACTAATAAGTTCGGTTGAGCCATCAAAATTGACCACACGATTACATTCTGTCCTGCCAGCTAATTGATGTGCATTTTTCTTCGACTTTCCTGTAACAAGTACTTGTTGCTTACTACCAATCATAGATTGGCTGTACCGAGAGGCGTTTAAAGTTAATCGATTTTGCAGAATTTGCAAACGTTGCTTTTTAACTTCCATAGGAACTTCATCAACCAAATTAGCAGCAGGAGTGCCTGGACGAGGACTATAGATAAAGCTAAAGGAAGTATCAAAACCTATCTCATGAACTAAATCCATTGTGTCTTGAAAATCTTTATCGGTTTCGCCGGGGAATCCAACAATGATATCAGTGGATAAACGAATATCAGGTCTTACTTTGCGTAATTTCCGTATTTTTGATTTATATTCTAATGCCGTGTAGCCGCGTTTCATAAGTGATAAAATTCGATCAGAGCCACTTTGTACTGGTAAATGTAAATGATTTGCAAGTTGCGGCACTTCAGCAAATGCATTGATAAGATTATCAGAAAAGGCAAGTGGATGTGATGTAGTAAAGCGGATTCTACCTATACCTTTAATAGCAGCAAGGTAATGAATTAACAAAGCAAGATCGGCTGTATCACCATTTTCCATTTGTCCACGATAATCATTGACGTTTTGACCTAACAAGTTAATTTCACGTACCCCTTGCATGGCAAGCTGATAGCATTCGGCCAAAACATCATCAAAAGGTCGGCTAATTTCTTCACCACGGGTATAAGGAACTACACAGTAACTGCAATATTTACTACAACCTTCCATAATTGATACAAAAGCAACAGGACCTTCAGCACGTGGTGCTGGTAAATGATCAAATTTTTCAATCTCAGGAAAGCTAATATCAACAACGGGTCTTTTTGTCTGCAAACGCTCATCTAATAACGCGGGTAATCGATGCAGTGTTTGCGGGCCAAACACTAAATCCACAAAAGGTGCGCGCTTAATAATATCACTACCTTCTTGACTAGCTACGCAGCCGCCTACGCCAATAATCACATTAGGATTTGCTTTTTTAAATTCACGCCATTGGCCAAGTTGAGAGAAAACTTTTTCCTGCGCTTTTTCACGAATGGAACAAGTATTTAGAAGTATAACATCAGCTTCTTCTACATTATTTGTCTTTTCAAGATTATGTGAATGTAGTAAGACTTCTGCCATTTTTGATGAATCATATTCATTCATCTGGCAGCCATTTGTTTTAATAAAAAGTTTCTTAGACATAGTTTCTCTGCTAGTTTGCTTCATCAAATAGGGCGCAAGTATACCCTAATTTTTATTTATTTTACTTATTCTTTGTTATGAATATTATGACAGTATGTTTCTTTTATACAGGGTAAAATGGTTAAAGCTATAAAAATGCCTAAAGGTAAAATACCCAATGCTAAATGATAGGCTTCAATGGGGTAAATTCTAATTTGATCTACTGTTTGTCCGTGCCACATTCTATCTAAGATAAAACCAACTAAGGGCTGGCATACGGCAATACCTATCATATTCATCATATTCATAAAACTTAAACCTGTTGCAACATATTGCTTATTGCATAATTCTTTTGCTATTGCAAATGCTGGAAGAAAGGCTGCCGAAAAAACACCAAATAATAGCAGGATTGAATGCATTAAAATGTCAGAGTTAATGGGCGCATAAATAAATAATAAACTTGTAATTAAGGCACCCATACTCCCTATGTACAAAGGAGGTTTCCGTCTACCCATTCTATTAGACAAAATACCCCATAATGGGCTTGCAATAGCCCAGCCAATAAAAACGAAAGAAATATAATCGGCGGCTATGGCTTTGGTAAGCTTCATTTTATACATTAGAAACGGGACGCCCCATAAACCACAGAAAACAGGTGTAGCCATATACATTAGCCCACCGTAGATAGCAACTAACCAGAGTTGCTTGTTTTTAATTAATTGTAAGAAGTTTGACCACACATGTTCTTTTTCACCCTCTGTTTTTGTAGTGGATAAAGATTGGTTAGGCGAGTCTTTGGCAATAAGTAGAATGAGAATTGCTAAAACAATTCCTACCGTACCCATAATAAACATACTTTCCCGCCAGCCATAGCTCTCAATAAGTAACGCTAAGGGTGCTTCGCCGCCAATCGCCCCAAGCATGCCAATAGTGACCATGATACCGGTTAACAAAGCAAATCGTTGCGCAGGAAACCAGTTGGCTGCTAACTTCAGGGTGCCTACAGCGGCAAAAGCAGAGCCAAAACCTATCATTAAACGGGCTAAACATGCTGCATAAAAGCTATTAGTATACCCAAAAGTAATTGTACTTAATGAACATATTAATGTAGCGATAGTAAGTAGTCGTTGTGGCCCAAAATAGTCCATTAAGACACCAGCTGGAAGCTGTAAAGCTGCATATGAATAGAAGTAAATTCCTGATAACACACCTAATGTTTGGCTGGTGACAGCAAAATCACGCATAAGCTCATTACTCATAACGCTTGGCGAAACTTGTAATAAACATTCATAAAAGTAAAAAATACAGCCTAAGCCCCAAACTATCCATGGTAACAGTGAGAACGTCTTCCTAGCCTTTAATCGAGATAGAATATTGGTATAGCCCATTTATATCTAAAACTCCCTAATTTGGTACTTGCATTACGAGTTATTTGGTTATCACCAAAATCAAATATTTATTATTAAATCCTTTAACTTTCATCCTGTCAGATGCGCAATGACTAAATAATAACATTTTAAATACTAGTTGTCTATTAAATGATCAATATAAATTTTAAAAAGACAATAATATCGTTGTCTCGGTTAAAACGCTATTAAATATTGATTAAAAATATATTTTTTAAGTAAAGAAGTATAAAATATAAATTTTAATCTATCTAAGCCTATGGGCTCTTGCTCTACAAACGTTTATCGGCCTGGCTTATCCATGCTGGTTAAAAAATTAAAATTGTCGCATCTAAGTCATGGAGTACAGGGATTATAAATATTTTAAAAAAACTGAATTTTTATAGACATTAACATATTTTGCAAAATATATAATGGAGCATTAAAACAAAGTATGTAAGTAGTATTAAATAGTTTTTTCACCGTAATACTTCCAAGGGTAAAAATATGATTGTAGAAATCTTATCAAGGGCACAATTTGGATTTAGTATTGGTTTTCATATTTTGTTTCCGACTCTAAATTTAGGTCTTGGTATTTTTCTAATCATTATGGAGGCTATTTGGTTAAAAACAAATAACCCTCTTTATTTAACCATCTGTAAATTTTGGACTAAAATTTTTGCACTAACATTTGGTATGGGTGTCGTGTCAGGAATTGTCATGGCTTATCAAATTGGCACTAATTTTGGCCCTTTTATAACTCATTTTGGCAATGTGTTAGGTGCATTATTCGCTTATGAAACGCTTACTGCCTTCTTTTTAGAAGCGGGTTTTTTAGGTGTGATGCTATTCGGTTGGAATCGTGTTCCCCCTAAATTACATTTTTTTGCTACCGTATTTGTTGGTGTTGGTACGGCAATCTCCGCCTTTTGGATTTTATCAGCAAACTCTTGGATGCAAATGCCATCAGGTTATGCGATAGAAAATGGCAAATACATTGTTAATAACTGGTGGGATGTGGTTTTTAATCCCTTATTTATTCCACGTGTTCTCCATATGATTTTTGCATCCTATACGACAACTTGTTTTGTGGTTGCTGGTGTGGCTTCCTACTTTCTATTACAAAAAAAACATGAAGATGTGGCTAAAACATGTTTATCTTTTGCGATGTGGTCTGCTTTAATTGTTGTTCCTTTGCAAATATGGATAGGAGATACGGTTGGTTTGGCTATTCATAAATATCAGCCTCTTAAGACTGCTGCTATGGAAGGTGTTTGGGAAACGCAAAGAGGTGCCCCGTTAGTTTTATTTGCTATTCCATCTCAGCAAGAACAAAAAAACAAATATGCAATTGAAATACCTAAACTTGCAAGTTTGATTAATACGCATGATTTAAATGGTGAGTTAATTGGATTGCGTTCAGTTAGTGTGGCAAATCAACCAAAAGTAGCTGCTGTTTTTTTCTCTTTTCGCATTATGGTCGGTATTGGGCTTTTAATGCTAGCGACAGCAATTGTTGCTCTTTGGCTACGACGAGGAGAAAAACTATTTAAATCAAAATTATTTCATAAATGGTGTTTAATTACCGCCCCGTTTGGATTTATTGCTACTATAAGTGGTTGGTTTACTGCTGAATTCGGTCGTCAACCTTGGATTGTTTATAATTTACAACGGACACATGACGCTGTTTCAGATGTTGCTTGGCAAGATGTTGCTATTTCTTTCATACTTTTGGTTTTAGTTTACGGAATTATTTTTAGTTTTTATCTCTATTATTTATTTAAAACCATTCGTCATGGATTAGTTATCCTTGATAACAAGGCTGTAGATCATATGCCGTTTCAATATATGGCCGAAATTGATAAAAGAGGAGAGTCTAAATAATGTTACCTTTTCTTTTTGCTGGATTGCTCGCCTTTATCATCATTATGTATGTCATTTTAGATGGCTTTGATTTAGGAATAGGTATCTTATTTCCGTTTACTGAAAGTGAACTTGAAAGAGACCAGATGATGAGTTCAGTTGCACCTGTTTGGGATGGTAATGAGACTTGGCTTGTTTTTGGGGGAGCCATGTTATATGGTGCTTTTCCCATCGTTTATGGGTTACTACTTCCTATTTTATATATGCCGTTAATGTTAATGCTTATTGCTTTAATTTTTCGCGGTGTAAGTTTCGAGTTTCGCTTTAAAGCATCTGCAAGTAAACCATTATGGAATTGGATATTTTCGCTTAGTTCAATTTCAGCTGCTTTTTTTCAAGGTATTGTTTTAGGATGCGTTGTGCAAGGTTTTCCAATTGATGAGGCCAAGCTTACTATAAATAGTACAGATTGGTTAACCCCTTTTAGTTTACTAACCGGCGTGGCTTTGATTTGTGGTTACGGGTTGCTAGGTGCAACCTGGATGGTGATTAAAAGTGAAGGTAAATTGCAGCGTAAAATGATACATTATGCTAAAGGAATGTTAACATTAGTGAGTTTGTTTTTAATTATTGTTAGTATTTGGACGCCGCTGCATAGCGATGAAATTTTTAATCGTTGGTATAGTATTCCTAATATTTTTCTTTTAGCGCCGCTCCCTATTTTAACTGGTGTTGCTATCCTAATAACTTGGTATAACCTTTCAAATTTATCGACTGGTAATGAAATCAAACCTTTTATTGGTAGTGTTATTATTTTTCTCTGCGCTTATTTAGGTATAGCTATTAGCATTTATCCTTATTTAATTCCTCATCAAGTAACAATTTGGGAGGCTGCAGCGCCAGATTCAACCCTTATATTTATTTTAGTAGGTGTGGCAATTATGTTGCCTGTTTTGCTAGCTTATACGGCTTATTCTTATCATGTTTTTCGTGGAAAAACCTCTGGATCCTTTTATTAAAAATAAAAGATAATTTGCAGTTTGAATTCTCTCATGCTTACTTGATTTTGAATTCCATCTGTTGTAAAAGCAGTGTACTTTTTTAATATTAAATAAGCCAACGCTCTAGGTTATAAGTGTTAAGATAATAATTTAATATATGGATTTAAAATAATGCAGTTTAATAAAAAATTAGTGATTATTTTTTGTTGTGGCGATAAGCCTTCCTTACTCTTTAAACAGTGATTTGACTATGTATACAGACTCAGTTTTCTATACTATTTTTTTAATTTTTGCTGGGGCTGCAGTATTTTCAACGCTTGTTTTATATACAAGACAGTCTCTACTGGTTGCATATATTTTGTTAGGCGCAGCGCTAGGACCATGGGGTCTTAAGCTTGTTACAGATGTAACCGTTGTCCAACAGGTTGGTGATATTGGGATTGTATTCCTTTTGTTTTTATTAGGATTACATCTACAGCCACAGAACCTGGTTCATATGCTAAAAAAAATTACAGGAATAGCCTTTATTAGCTCAGCTCTATTTGCTGTAATAGCATTTTGCATAGGAAGATGGTTTGGCCTCAGTATTAGTGAATCTTGGGTTTTAGGTGCAACGATGATGTTCTCAAGTACCATCATTGGCTTAAAACTCTTACCAACAACTATTTTGCACCATCAGCATACAGGTGAGGTAATGATTAGCGTCTTACTAATGCAAGACGTTATTGCCATAATTGTGCTTATTTTAATTAATGGTGCGCAAGGTGATGGCCTTTCTTTAAATGATTTTATCTTAGTGGGATTTGCGTTACCTTCTTTAACTCTTCTAGCTTTTGCCGTAGAGCGTTATGTGCTTGTAAAACTCTTAGCTCGATTTGATAGAACACAAGAATATGTATTTTTATTATCAATTGGTTGGTGCCTTGCTCTTTCTTTTATAGCTGAGCAGATAGGATTGTCAGAAGATATTGGTGCTTTTGTTGCCGGGGTTGCCCTAGCTTCAAGTCCCATTTCTCTTTATATTGCTGAAAGCCTTAAGCCTTTAAGAGATTTCTTTTTAGTCATGTTTTTCTTTTCTATAGGAGCAACGTTTAACTTTAGTTTTGTAGCACAAGTTATTATACCTGCGTGTTTGCTTGGCCTATTAATGCTCTTACTTAAGCCTTTAGTATTTCAATATCTTCTTGTAAAGTCGGGTGAAAAAAAGCTAGTTGCGAAAGAAGTAGGTTTTCGTTTAGGCCAAGCAAGTGAGTTTTCCCTTTTAGTTGCAAGTATTGCTTTAAGCACTAATTTAATCTCAGAGGTTGCATCTAATTTAATCCAAGCAACGACTATTCTGACTTTTATCGTTTCTTCTTACCTAGTTGTTTTAAAATACCCAACTCCAATTGCATTATCAGATAAAATGCGTAAGGATTAATAATGAAGTTATTGATTATGATGTTAACCCTTTTAAGCGAACGTTATTTAATACACGCTGTTTCAGAAACACGCTTTAAGTGGTTTCCTAATTATATTAAGAATTTAACAAACAAATTTTCGCAAAGCGGGCTGCTTAAAAATTCTTATGTAGCTTTAATCTTTGTTATATTACCTTTGTTATTAATTGTTTGGATTGTATTTGCGCTTTTAGGGCATTTAATATTTGGTCTTTTTGGTTTTTTAATAAGTTTTATTATTTTTTATTATTGCATTGGACCAGAAAACCCCTTTTATCCAAATTCCACACCTGCCAATGAATTAGAAAATGAATTAAGTGCAGGAAATTATTTTGCTAAAGTCAATAATGAGCTTTTTGCAATTATCTTCTGGTTTATATTAACGGGTCCCATAGGTGTGTTATTTTATCGATTAGTGTCTTTATGTATGCAATATGAAGTTACACAAAGAGCCGCCACAAATATAATTAATATTTTAGATTGGCCTACAGCCAGAATAACGCTAATGCTATATCTATTTGTTGGTAATTTTCAGAAAGGATTTAATTATTATCAGCAAATATTTTTATCTTCACCCAGAAATAATGATGCCATATTAAGTACCGGAGGGTTACTTGCAGCCCGTGGTCAGGAAGAAGAAGTAATTACACTACCTTATGCTCAAAGCTTAGTAGAGTGTGCCCTGATTGTTTATTTAATTTTAATTGCCTTACTTACCTTGTCGACTTGGTTATAATAGGCTAAATATTATTATCATGAGTATACTTAAATGACTATTTTTATGCGTAGCGTACTAGGTTTTTTATTTATCTTTTTGAGCTCTTGTACGCATTATCCCGTAGGTCAAACGAAGGCTTCATGTAATTTATGCACTGTCGTTTGTGAACAACGAGCAGCAGCTTGTAATAAAGTTTGTCGAAACAGTTGTCCGCAATGTTTTGCTTTTGCCAAGCAATCAGCATCTGAAGCTTATCTTTATTATCAGCATGAACAATACGTAAAAGGTGGAGAGATAATTCGTGATTTGAATTCTTATCGTGATCCACTACAATGCCGCAAAACAACTTGTGATTGTCGCTCTGACTATCGCATTTGTGTACAAGCTTGCACTGGAGCTGTATCTAAACAGTTACGATCAGTGCGAGTTTGTCAATAAGACTTAAGATGAGGAACACATTCATGGCAAGTGAAACATTTAATGATATTGATCCAATTGAAACACGTGAATGGCTGGATGCCTTACAATCGGTATTAAAAAATGAGGGTAGCGAGAGAGCAGGGTTCCTCTTAAAACAATTACAAAACTTGGCTAATGCTGAAGGTGTACAGCTTGCTAATACCATCTGTACACCTTATAGAAACACTATAAAGCCTCATGAAGAAAAGCTTATACCACCAGATGAAGGAATTGGTAAACGGATTAGCGCCCTTATCCGTTGGAATGCTGTAGCAATGGTTTTACGAGCTGGAAAATATGCACCTGAGCTCGGCGGTCATATTGCCTCTTATGCTTCAGCTGCTACTTTATATGAAGTCGGATTTAATTATTTTTTTAAAGGACCAAATGGCAAGCATGGTGGCGATTTATTATATATTCAGGGCCATTCATCACCCGGCATTTACGCGCGCGCCTTTCTTGAAGGCCGGCTAACTGAACAACAGCTTGCTAATTTTCGCCAAGAAGTTGATGGAAAAGGAATATCTTCTTATCCTCACCCATGGTTAATGAATAATTTTTGGCAATTTCCGACAGTATCCATGGGTCTGGGTCCTTTACAAGCTATTTATCAAGCTAGATTTCTTAAGTATCTAGAAAATCGTGGCTTAATCGAGCCTGAAGGAAGAAAAGTATGGGCGTTTTTAGGTGATGGCGAAATGGATGAACCAGAATCTGTTGGTGCCTTAACTATTGCTGCTCGTGAAAAATTAGATAATTTAATTTTTGTTGTTAACTGCAATTTACAACGCCTAGATGGGCCTGTTCGTGGTAATGGCAAAATTATTCAGGAATTAGAAGGTTTATTCAGAGGTGCTGGTTGGAATGTGATTAAAGTAATATGGGGTGCACGCTGGGATAATCTTTTTGCACGCGATAAAAACGGTATTATGCAAAAGCGCATGGAAGAGTGTGTTGATGGTGATTATCAAGCCTACAAGGCACATGATGGCGCTTATGTTCGCGAACATTTCTTTGGTCAATACCCTGAGCTAAAAAAAATGGTTGAGCACATGTCAGATGATGATATTTGGCGATTAAATCGTGGCGGTCATGATGCACAAAAAGTATATGCTGCTTATGCTCAAGCAATGGAAAGCCAAGGTGCCCCAACTGTTATTTTAGCAAAAACAATTAAGGGCTATGGTATGGGAGCTGCTGGTGAGGGCCAGAATATCACTCATCAACAAAAGAAAATGTCTATTGAGCACTTACGCGCTTTTCGAGATCGATTTAGTATTCCAATAAGTGATGATAAAATTACCGAAATTCCTTTTTATCGTCCGGCTGATGATAGCCCAGAAGTGCAGTTCTTACGTAAGCAGCGTGAATCCTTGGGGGGATACTTACCTGCAAGGACAACAGAATTTGAGCCATTAAAGATTCCTGAGCTATCTTATTTTGAACCGGTATTAAAAAGCTCTGGTGATAGAGAAATTTCAACAACCATGGCATTTGTCCGTATTTTAACGCTATTGTTAAAAGATAAAGAAATAGGTAAAAAAATTGTACCAATAGTTCCTGATGAGTGTCGAACCTTTGGTATGGAAGGGTTATTTCGCCAGATTGGCATTTATTCACCGGTAGGGCAATTATATACTCCGGTCGATCATGAACAAGTTATGTATTACCGCGAAGCACGTGATGGTCAAATTTTAGAAGAAGGTATTAATGAAGCAGGGGCTTTTTGTTCATGGATTGCTGCAGGAACATCTTATAGTTCTAATAAACTGCCTATGATTCCATTCTACATTTATTATTCTATGTTTGGTTTTCAACGTATTGGTGATTTAGCTTGGGCTGCTGGTGATATTCAAGCCAGAGGATTTTTACTTGGAGGTACAGCTGGCCGAACTACACTAGCAGGTGAGGGGTTACAACACCAAGACGGACATAGTCATATAATGGCATCAACTATTCCTAATTGTGTCACCTATGATCCGACTTATGCTTATGAACTGGCTGTTATTATTCAAGATGGCTTACGTCGTATGTATGTTGATCAGGAAAATATCTTCTATTACATCACTGTAATGAATGAAAATTATAGCCAACCTGAAATGCCTGAAGGGGTTCAAGAAGGTATTCTTAAAGGGATGTATCAATTACGTAAAAGTTCTAAAAAAGGAAAAGCGCACCTTCAGCTTTTAGGTAGTGGCACGATTTTACGTGAAGTAATAGCTGCCGCTGAATTATTACAAAAAGATTATAAAGTAAGTGCAGATATTTGGAGTGTGACCAGTTTTAATGAGTTACGTCGTGATGGTTTAGCAGTTGAGCGTTATAATAGAATGCATCCTGAAGAAAAGACGCCTCGTCAAAGCTTTGTCACTCAACAATTGAAAAATTGTCAGGGCCCGGTAGTTGCGGCGACCGACTACATGCGTTTATATGCAGATCAAATCAGACCTTTCGTTCCTGGTTTATATAAAGTATTGGGAACAGATGGTTATGGAAGAAGTGATACAAGAAGTCAATTAAGACATTTCTTTGAAGTTGACGCAAAATTTATTACTTTAGCAGCATTAGAAGCGTTAGTTGAGCAAGGTGATCTATCAAAAAGTGTCATTAGTGATGCCATAAAACGTTATAAAATTGATGCTGATAAGTTAGATCCAGCACTACAATAATAAAATATATCTCATGCCTTTTATTAAATTTTTATAAAGGGCATATGTTGTAAGAAATAAATGACATTAGGCTCCATAGTCTATGGCTGAGGATAAACATGACAGATGAAATTAAAATAAAAGTTCCTGATATTGGCGGAGCTAATAATGTAGATGTTATTGAAATCTTAGTGCATCCTGGCGATGAAATTGATGTTAATACATCTTTAATTACTTTAGAGTCAGATAAAGCAAGCATGGAGATCCCATCACCTCAAGCTGGAAAAATAAAAAATATAGTGGTAAATATTGGTGATAAAGTGAGTGAAGGTGATGTCATTTTAACGCTTGTAGATGAAACTCAAAACGCTTCAGAGCCTAAAGAAGTTGATGCAGTTGCCACAGAAGAAGATACCGCAGTCAAACAAGCTGATACAGAAGAAGTTAATAATCAAGTAGATAAGTCTAAAGAAAAGAAAGACAATACATCTAAAGAGAGCAAGGTGATAGAGGTGGTTATTCCTGATATTGGTGGGGCCACTGATGTTGATGTTATCGATGTAATGATTAAACCTGGCGATGCTATTGAAAAAGATCAAGCCTTAATTACGCTAGAAGGCGATAAGGCTACCATGGATATTCCTGCACCTGTTGCTGGAAGTGTAGAAAATGTTTCTGTAAAGGTAGGGGATAAAGTAGCACAAGGTACCTTAATTTTAACGTTAAAAACGCAAGGATTGAGTCAAAATAAATCTGATGACGTTGCTTTTCAGGAATCAAAAGTAGCCTCTAAAGACAGTATAAATGAATCTAAACAGGAAGACGAACTACCTGCAAAAGTAGAGCAAACTAAGGCCCAAGTTCAAGATAGTAAAGATTCAGAAGCTACAGCAGACAACAATATTTTTGCCGGTCCTGCGGTAAGACGCATGGCTAGAGAGCTAGGTGTTAACTTAACTAAGGTAAAAGGTACAGGTCGTAAAGCTAGAATTACTAAAGAAGATGTTCAAGCTTTTATTAAAGCGAAATTAGTAGAGCAACCTGCATCAGGCCAACTTTCCTTACCCCAAGCGCCTACAATTGATTTTAGTAAATTTGGTGAAATTGAAACAAAACCACTAAATAAGATAAAACGTTTAACGGGCCAGAATGTTCATCGTTCTTGGTTAACTATTCCTCATGTTACTCAATTTGATGAAGCAGATATCACTGATTTAGAAGCTTTTCGTAAAGCTGAAACTGAAGCTGCCAAGAATGCAGGCTATAAGTTAACAATATTAGCATTTGTTACGAAAGTTGTTAGTAAGGCTTTGCTTGCTTTTCCACAATTTAATGCTTCGTTAGATAATACGGGTGAAAATTTAATTTATAAAAAATATTTTAATATTGGTATTGCTGTTGAGACGCCAAATGGTTTAGTTGTGCCGGTGATAAGAGGGATAGATAAGTTATCAATTAGTGAAATAGCACGTCAAATGGCTGAAGTAAGTCAACGAGCTCGTGAAAAAGGTATAACGCCTATGGATATGAGTGGCGGTTGCTTTACTATTTCAAGTTTGGGGGGCATTGGCGGTACAGCGTTTACTCCCATTGTAAATAGTCCTGAGGTTGCTATTCTAGGTTTATCTCGCTCTACTATAAAACCCATTTATATTAATAATGAATTTAAACCAAGGTTAATGTTACCTTTATCATTATCTTATGATCATCGTGTTATTGATGGTGCAGAAGCTGCACGATTTACTCGCTATATTGCTGAGTTACTTAGTGATATTCGTAGAATTATTTTATAGTATGCGTGTTTTATTTCAGCGCATAACAAATGTAAATAAAATTAACTAAACTTAATATTGATTAATAATGAGGCCGTAATGAGTGAAAGTATTAAAGCAGATGTAGTCGTTATAGGTAGTGGCCCGGGTGGCTATACTGCGGCTTTTCGTGCTGCTGATTTGGGTAAAAAAGTCGTTTTAATAGAAAGATATCCTTCTTTAGGTGGTGTGTGTCTTAATGTAGGCTGTATTCCTTCAAAAGCGCTCTTGCATATTGCTAAAGTAGTAGAAGAAGCCCATGAGATGGTAGATCAGGGTGTTACATTTGGTAAGCCTAAGTTTGACAATAAAAAGCTTGTTGCCTGGAAAAATTCCGTTGTTGGCAAATTAACAGGTGGCTTAAAAGCACTTGCTAAACAACGTAAAGTAGAGGTGGTTACTGGTACTGCAAAATTTATTGGACCGAATCAAATTAACGTAGATAATAAGCAAACGATAGACTTCGACAATGCAATTATTGCAGTCGGTAGTGAGTCCGTTAATTTACCTTTTATTCCTGAAGATCCACGGATTTTTAGTTCAACTGGCGCTTTAGAATTAGCAGATATAAAAGGGGATTTACTCGTTCTTGGTGGTGGTATTATTGGACTAGAAATGGCTACTGTTTATTCAGCTTTAGGAGTTAAAGTGACGGTAGTTGAATTTATGGATCAGCTTATTCCTGGTGCTGATACCGATTTAGTTAATGTATTACAAAAGCGCATGAGTAAAAAAGGCGTGAACTTTTTACTCAAGACTAAAGTGACTGCCGTAGAAGCAAAAAAAGACGGTATATATGTAAGCATGGAAGGTGAGCATAAAACTGACACCCCTATATGTTTCAAACAAGTACTTGTTTCTGTAGGTAGAAGGCCAAGTGGTAAAGCGATTGATGCTGAAAAAGCTGGCGTACAAGTCGATGAGCGGGGTTTTATTCCTGTTGATAAACAGATGCGTACGAATGTATCCCATATTTTTGCCATTGGCGATGTTGTTGGGCAACCTATGTTAGCGCATAAAGCAATACCAGAAGGAAAAGTTGCTGCAGAAGTCATTGCCGGAATGAAACATGAGTTTGCTCCTAAGTGTATTGCAAGTGTGGCCTACACAGATCCTGAAATAGCTTGGGCAGGCTTAACAGAAAAAGAGGCGAAAGAAAAAGGAATTGCTTACGAGAAAGGTGTTTTCCCCTGGGCAGCTAGTGGGCGGGCACTTAGTATGGGTCGCGAAGAAGGAATGACCAAATTATTGTTTTGTCCAGATACACAGCGTATTTTAGGGGCAGGAATAGTTGGTATAAGTGCGGGTGATCTAATTGCGGAAACTGCCTTAGCGATTGAAATGGGTTGTGATGTAGAAGATATTGCATTAACTATTCATCCACATCCTACATTATCAGAATCGGTAGGACAAGCCGCAGAGGCTTTTGAAGGGTCAATAACTGACTTATATTTACCTAAAAAGAAGAAAAAGTAGGGCGTAATCGTTAATTAAGTTGAACAGACACCGCTTTATTGCATGGATAATTTTGCGTGCTAATTATAACTAAAACGTTTCTATGTCAACCCTTATAAATTATAGATAATCCTCTATAATTTCTTTATGATGCCCTTCTAGTACTTTGTCATCCCCGCTCTTAGGCGGGGATCTATTCCTCACTTAGCAATGAGGTTAATTTCTCCATAAACTCTCGTTTACTCGAGAATGACATACGTTATCCAAGCACTAAAATCCATAGACATTGACCGTGTTAACGAGGTGGTATGTTTAATTGGTGAATCATAATAAAGAAAATGGACAAGTATAATTTAGCACATTACCAAAATATATAAGTGCTTATTTATAAATTGATAAACCTTATAGTAGAATCTACAATTAGCTTTAGAGATTATAGGCAAAACAATTATAATTAAATTCTTTCTAAGCTTCTAAATTGTTATTTAGCTATTTAACTATCAATAATTACAAAGGTGAGCCATTTATGTTTACCGTCCGCTCAATGCAATTCTCAGATTTAGATGAAGTGTATGGCATTGAATTACAAGGACATCGAGCGCCTTGGAGCCGTAATATTATCAGCGATTGTATTTTAGTGGGGTATGATTGCCAGGTGCTAGAGCAAGAGACGGATAATAAAAAAATTATTGTTGGTTACATTATTTCTCGTGAAACGTACACTGTCTACCATATATTAAATTTATGTATCATGCCGTCAATGCAGGGTAAAGGTTTAGGCAAATATTTATTACAGACAGCTATTGATAAATTAAAAGGTAGTTATATTGATAGTATTATTTTAGAGGTTAGGCCAAGTAATCAGCCTGCCATCGCTTTATATGAGCATTTTGGTTTTCAAAAAGATTCTATAAAAAAGGATTATTATCAAGATTCTGGTGGTCTTGAAGATGCCTGGCTATTAAGAAAAAATCTACATCAAACTACACCTTTTGAATAAAAAATTAATTTTCGCTCTTGTTTATTAATTCTCTAATCTAATTCTTTTAAGTCATTTTACTTAAAAATTCTTGAAAATGTACTTTATATGAATTATCGGCTAAATAGGTTTTTACTTGCCTAATAGCTTGGTTGTACTGGTCATGATTAAATGTCCCTCGCATTAATTCAAAGCGTAAATAGATACAGTAAGTATTTAATACGTCAGTCTCACAATAATCTCGAATCTCTTTTAAATTCCCAGCTAAATAACTATCTAAAACTTTGGCGCCACTCATACCCATTTTGCCTGGAAAGCCTAACATACTGGCAATTTCATCTAAGGGAGCAAATGCTTTATTCTGATAAGCTGCTAAAACATCCATTAAATCTAAATGACGATAATGAAAACGATTTAAATAATTATTAAAACGAAATGCTTGCTGATTTTCGCCATATTCCCAGTAAGTTGGTGCACTTATACCATGTAGGAGAGCGCGATAATGTAATACTGGTAGATCAAAACCGCTTCCATTCCAGGTAATCAAGGTAGGCATAAATTTATCAAGACCGGTAAAAAAACGTGAAATTAATTCTTTTTCATCGGATTGCTCAGTTCCCAAAGACCAAACCTTAAGTTGCTGTTCTTGATTGAGTACTAGAGAGATTGCCACAACTTTTTGCAGATAATGAGGAAGAAAATCGTTACCAGTTTTAGCCTTGCGCAGGGCACCCATTGCAGTAGCTACATCTTCATCCGATAAATCATCTAGATTATATAATTTTTTTCCTGTTTCAATATCAGGAATAGTTTCAATATCAAAGACTAAGATATTCAATTAAACTCTCAATAAGTAATGTATTTTAAATTTTAAGAATCATCAAAATCTTTAAATCAATGATTATTTTATAAGTGGACAAAATATTTAAGTTAGGAGTATTTCCGCATTTATGCCTACTTTCGCTGTAACTTCATTGTTTTTTTGATTTGTGATATTTATCCTAAAAATGCGATTTAAGATTTTAACATGTCCTTTTAGAGAAACAATCTAAACACGTAAAGAATTTTTATAAAAGAGTTTTATTTCGAAAGCTTTTTTGCTACTAATAAGCCTATTTTTATATTGGTTTCTGTCCTAAATGAATTTCTTACGCCTCGTTATAATTAGCTTGTTGTTCTTATTATCTGCTTGCGCAACGAAACCACCGCGCAATGTTGATAATCTTTGTTATATTTTTAAGCAATATCCTGGTTGGTATAGGGATGCCAGAGAGGTGGCACATCGCTGGAAAGTTCCTATTTCTGTACAGATGGCAATCATACATCAAGAGTCAAAATTTGATGGTCGTGCTCGTCCTAAGCGAACCAGAATATTATGGGTCATCCCTTGGAAAAGACCTTCTAGCGCTTATGGTTATACACAAGCTTTACGTACGACATGGGCGCTTTATAAAAAAAATAATGGCCGACTCTGGTCATCCCGGAGCGACTTTACGGATGCTGTAGATTTTATTGGCTGGTATATTAATCAAATTAATCTACGTACAGGAATTCCTCGAAATGATGCTTATAATCTCTATTTAGCTTATCATGAGGGAATTGGCGGGTATCAACGGCAAACTTACTTGAAAAGACCTTGGGTTATGCAAGTAGCAAGAAAAGTAAGTACACGAGCAGATATTTATCATGCCCAATTAAGTCGTTGTCACTAATTAAAGATAAATCTTAATTAGTCGAGTTTATTCATAGTTTATGCTGTAAAATTAATGCAGATTGAATTTAAAAGTATAGTTAGGAGCTAATTAATGCGTTTAATGTTATTGGGTAGCCCCGGTGCTGGCAAAGGCACCCAGGCCCTTAAGTTGATTAAATACTACAATATCCCTCAAATTTCTACAGGAGATATGTTACGTTCAGCTATTGTTGCAGGAACTGAATTAGGCAAAAATGCTAAAGAAATAATGGACGCAGGTAAGTTAGTTTCCGATGATATAATAATATGTTTAGTTAAAGAGCGCTTAAAAGAAGCTGACTGTCAAAATGGTTTTCTTTTTGATGGTTTCCCAAGGACATTACCTCAAGCTGAAGCACTAAAAAGGGCAAATATTAATTTAGATCATGTTATTGAAATTGCTGTACCAGATCATGAAATTATGAATCGACTGAGTGGCAGACGGGTTCATGTAGCTTCAGGCCGAGTTTATCATATTAAATTTAATCCGCCCAGGCTGGATGGCTTTGATGATATATCCGGTGAGCCTCTTATTCAGCGTGATGATGATAGAGAAGAAACAATTGCTAAGCGATTAGAGGTGTATCATCAGCAAACAGAGCCTTTAATTCATTATTACGAAGAATGGGCTAAGTCAGGAGAGCCTAATGCACCTTTATTTCATCGGGTAAGCGGAACTGGCGATACTGATAGTATTTTTAATAATATTCTTACCGTACTCAATAAGGCGACCGCGAGAAATAGTATATGCTAAAGTTAAATACCAATGCTGCAGAACTAGAACAGCTTATAAGCCAAAATGATATCGTCATTATTGATTTTTGGGCTGATTGGTGTGAACCTTGTAAGCAATTTGCTGCTGTCTATGAACGGGTTGCTCAGGCAAATCCCAATATTATCTTTACGAAGATAGATGTTGCACAAGAGACAGCGTTAGCCGAAGCTTTTCAAATTCGCTCTATACCTCACCTTATGATTTTTAAACAAGGTATCATTATTTATTCTGATTCAGGCAATCTGCCTGAATCTAGTTTAAAGGAATTAATTAAACAAGCTATTGCGGCTGATATTACAGGTATTCGTGAAGCAATTGATAAAGATAAAAAGGATTAGAATTTATGAGAGCAAAAAATTGTTTAGGTTTTCTTTTAAGGGCTCCGTATAATAAAAACCTAATTTAGTACGGCGCCATAAAATGTCTTCTATCTTTACTGCCCATTCATGTTTACGTAAGTAGTCAACTTCTTTTTGAAAGAGCCCAAAACCAAAATCTTGGCCCATATCAGCTAAAGTCTTACAATTAGCGAGGAGAGTTTCTAGATTTGTACCATAAGTTTTAAGTAAACGAGATAAGGTGTCTGGGGGAAGCCAATTGTATTTATTGCGGGCATATTCTGTATATTCTTTATAGCCCATACTCTCGTATATTGCGCCTGGTAAGGGTATTTTATGAGTGCTAGACGAATTTAAGTGAGGAAAAATGGTTTTAAGTTGATCCACAGCATCTTTAGCTAGTTGCCGGTAAGTAGTTATTTTACCACCATAAATAGTTAACGCAGGCGCAGGATTAGATGTATAGTGATACATATAATCTCTACTAAGTGCTTGAGGCGAACCATTTTCCTCTCCAAGAAGAGGTCTTACACCACTCCAGGTATGGAGAATATCCTTAGATTTTAAAGTCACATTAAAATAGTTATTAGCGATGTGTAGAAGGTAATCTATTTCTTCATTGTCAATTTCAACATGATTGAGGTTACCTGTAAAAGGCGTATCGGTTGTACCAATGACAGAATATTGATAATAAGGAATAATAAAAACAATACGATTATCATTATTTTGCAATAAATAAGCATGAGCCTCATCATAAATTTTAGGTACAACAATATGGCTACCTTTAATTAAAGACATCTGTTGTTGATTGGGTAGGGATAATAAATTATTGATGGAGGTAACCCAGGGGCCTGTTGCATTAACGACAGCCCGAGCATGGCATGAACTTTTTTCGCCTTGCTGATTCCTAAGCGTTAAATGCCAAATATTATTTTCGGTTATGGCATGAATTAGCTCAGTATAAGAATAAATATCCGCCCCATGTTTTTGGGCTTGTAAAGCACTAGCTAGAGTTAACCTCGCATCATCTGTATGGCAGTCATAGAAGAGAAACCCTTTATTTATAGACGATTTTAATGGTGCAAAATAAGGGGGATAGGCTTGGCGTTTAATTATCTTACTTTTTGGTAGCTTATTTTTACGGCTGAGATTGTCATACAAAAATAAACCTAAACGTAATAACCACATAGGACGCATAGAAGTTAAATAAGGTAATACAAAAGGGAGTGGATTAACTAAATGTGGTGCTAAAGAGAGTAAAAGTTGCCGTTCATCCAGTGCTTTTTTTACTAAAGAGAAGTCATAATACTCAAGATACCTTAAACCGCCATGAATTAATTTACTACTGTTTGATGATGTTTTTGAAGCAATATCATCTTTTTCTATTAAAGCAACTGACAAGCCACGTAAGGCTGCATCAGCAGCAATACCACAGCCATTAATTCCACCCCCTATTACAGCGAGATCAAAAAACTTAGTCATGTATTTGCCTTATTAAAAAAGCATGTAAAATCAATTAATACTACCTTTATATTTAGGAAATAGAAAGAAATGGAAAAATATCTTTTAGCAATTGATCAAGGGACAAGTAGTACGCGGGCTATGATTTATACTCCATTCGGTCAATTAATCGCCGTTAGCCAATATGCTCTGACTCAATTTTATCCTGAAAAGGGTTGGGTAGAGCATTGCCCTGAAGAAATTTGGACGAAAACAGTCAAAGCAATTAAAGATGTTACAGCACAAATCGATACTAAAAGATTATTGGCTTGTGGTATCACCAATCAACGAGAAACTACTTTGGTTTGGAATAAGCAAACAGGTGAATGTTTATATCCAGCTATAGTATGGCAAGATAGACGTACCGAAGCTTTTTGCTCTCCTTTAGATAGGACCTATATCAAGGAAAGAACAGGACTATTTCCTGACCCTTATTTCTCAGCAAGCAAGCTCAACTGGCTCTTAAAAAACTGTTCTCAGGCCCGTACACTTGCTGCAAGAAATCAACTAGCTTTTGGTACGATTGATACCTTTTTATTATGGCGTTTAACGCACGGTAAAGTTCATGCTACTGATGTGACAAATGCCTCAAGAACGTTGTTATTTAATATTTTTAAGCAAGATTGGGATGAAGATCTGCTTAACTTATTTGAAGTTAATGCTAATTTATTGCCAGACGTAAAACCCTGTGATGCCTACTTTGGGGTAATTGATAAAGAGTTATTTGGTTTTTCAGTGCCTATTACAGGTATTGCCGGTGATCAACAAGCTGCTTTAATTGGGCAGCGCTGTCTCGAGGATGGCATGGTAAAGGCAACCTATGGCACAGGGGCCTTTTTGCTAATGAACACAGGTTTGCAACCTATACACTCTACTAACTTAATAACTACAGTTGCCTATAAAATAAAAGACCAGTTAGCCTATGGGCTAGAAGGAAGTCTTTATCATGCTGGCACTATTATTAAATGGTTGCGAGACGAAATGAAACTTCTATCTTCTGCTACTGAGTCAGAACTATTAGCAAGCAGTTTAAAAGATAATGAAGGTGTTTATTTAGTGCCTTCTTTTACTGGTTTAGGGGCGCCATACTGGCTATCATCTGCCGGTGCTTTAGTGGTTGGTTTAACAAGAACAAGTAGTCGTGCCCATTTTGCTCGCGCCGCTTTAGAGAGTGTTTGTTATCAGACTAGGCAGGTTTTACAATGTATGGAGGATGATAGCAAGATTAAAACAGCCATTCTGCGCGTTGATGGTGGGATGACTATAAATCGGTGGTTATTGCAATTTTTAGCAACGCAATGCCAATTAACTGTCCAGCGTCCAAAAGATATTGAAACAACGGCACAAGGTGCTGCATTAATTGCAGCTTTAGGTTGTGGCGAGTTGGGATCAATTGCAGAAATTAAACAAAGCTGGCAATGTGAAGACGAATATTTACCTGAAGATCATTATCAGCAGATAGAGCGTAATTTTAAGGGATGGCTAAAGGCTATTAATATGCTTGTACTTAATGAACTATAGCATTTTTCACTAAGTTTAATATGTGTTTTGTGTGAAACTTAAGCAGATTCTAACTTAAAAGAGTAAGTTATTAATCTATAATAAAGAAATAGAATTTAAAAAATTCTAAGGGAATTTAATATTTTACCGTATTAAATATCAATTCTAATGAAATTAAAATAAGGGAAGTAGTATATGCAACTGCGAACGAGGTTGTTAGGTATTATACTTTCTTGTTTCATCACGGCCCCTAGCTTTGCCGATATTAAAGTAGGGACATTATTATTTTATCCTCCCTTTGTTCTTTCACCTGATAGCGGTTTTGATATTCAACTAATTAAAACTATTTGTAATAATTTGAATCAAAATTGCACCATCATTCCTATGGATTATTATCGTTTATTTACAGCACTTAATAATGGTAGTATTGATATAGCAGTAGGTGGTATAACGGCTTCTAAAAAACTTAAAGAAAATTATCTTTTTAGTCTTCCTTATATGCTTAGTAAGGGTCAGTTTATCCTTAGAAAGGACGCTTCTTATAAATCGATCAATGATTTAAGAGGAAAAACAATAGGTATTCTAAAGACCCAGGAAAAGGAGGGGCCTTATTATGATTACTTAACCCAAAACTTTCCCAATCTCTTTATTATTCAACAATTTGATGACATTGAAGATGTGATGAATGCCTTGAATAATAAACAAATTGATGCTGCTTTTTTAAACTATATGACTGCAAATTACTGGGTGATGACCTGTGGTGATCAATTACAGGATCTAGATATAGAAACTCCGCTTGGTGAGGGGATTGGTATCATGTCGGTTCCCAATAATAGCAATTTAATTAATCAAATTAATCAACAGTTACTACAAATGGAAAAAGATGGCAGCTATTTAAAAATTTATAATACTTATTTTCCTACTCCAATATAATGCAAAAACTATTGAATACAGATAACTCTATATCAATTAATTAAAAATACATCTAATAAATCTATATTTGACCATTTTGTAAGTTTTATATATTATATAGGGCTGTAATTTTTTACACTTAATTTTTATGAAAATTCGCCTTCTTTTTCTGCTATTTTTATCTCTTTTTCTTCAAAAAATCACCTATGCGGCCCCCCCTAGCTTACGTGAAGAAATTGGACAAATGTTGATTATTGGTTTCGAGGGGAAAACCATTACAAAAAGCTCACCGATCACGAAAATAATCGATAAAAGTAATATAGGTGGCGTTATTTTATTTGATTATAATTATGTCACTAAAGCATATGACAAAAATATAGAAAGCCCAGAACAAGTGAAAACACTTAATCAGGATCTACAGTATTTTAATCATCAAGCTAATTTAAAGCATAATCGTGCACAACTTCCTTTAATTATTTCAGTAGATTATGAAGGCGGTAAAGTTGATCGTTTAAAAGAAAAATATGGGTTTCCGAAGACTTTTACTGCCGCAGAGATTAGTGAAATGCCTATAGAAGAAGCTAAAAAACAGGCAATGACTATGGCTGAAACTCTGAAAAATTCAGGTTTTAATTTAGATTTTTCGCCTGTATTAGATGTTAATGTAAATCCCGATAATCCTATTATTGGTAAATTAGAGCGTAGTTTTTCAGCTCAACCGCAACAAGTTGCTCTTTTTGCTAATCTTTTTAATAATCAATTTTTAAATCATAAAATTCAATGCGCCTATAAGCATTTTCCAGGGCACGGAAGTTCAACGACTGATTCTCATTTGGGATTTGTTGATATAACTGATACTTGGCAAGGGTATGAATTACTTCCCTACGAGATTTTATTAAATAGTGATCAAGCTTGTGGCGTGATAATGACTGCTCATGTTGTTAACCGGCAGCTAGATAAAACTGGTTTACCAGCGACTTTATCTTATAATATTTTAACTAATCTTCTGCGCAAGAAACTTAATTTTAATGGTGTAATTGTTACAGATGATATGCAAATGAAGGCAATTAGCGAGAATTATGGTCTTCCCCAAGCGTTAACTTTAGCTATTAATGCTGGCGCTGATATGTTTATATTTGGTAATCAATTAACAGACAAACCCCAAAACCCAGAAGAAATTATTAATATTATCGAGGCAAAAGTTAACTCAGGTGAAATCAGCCAGCAGAGGATAGATGATGCATATCAACATATATTAGCCCTTAAACAAACGTTATCAATCCGTTATAGCTAGAGATAGTATCAAGAAAGATAGTGAATGCTTTTAAACAGAAATAATAAGCAATTAACTATTTTATAGTTGAATAATTAATTATCGCTAGGCAGATATATAAAATTAAGTTAAATTGAATGTAAGAGGCATAGAAATGGAGCGCTAGCCTTTATGAAAATTAAGCCTTTAATTTATTTTATTTTTTTAAACTATTGTTTATTAAACGGAGCTTGCTTTTCTGAGACTGAGCCTTTGCAAGATGAAGAAACAGTACTTGAAAAGCAGGTAAGCGAAAAAAAAGAAACTGCGCGCTATATAAATATTCTTAATTTATATCATCCTAATTATATTTTGCCATATTATCATACACGAAATCCCTTTCAAGAAATCTATTGGCAGGCAACACCGGATAACCAGTCTGTTATGCAAGATGAACTAAAAGCGCAAATTAGTTTTTTAGTTCCACTCGTTCATCATTTAATTAAAGATAAGCCAATGTCATTGAATTTTGCTTATACTCAGCTGATGTACTGGCAAGTTTATGCTGATTCGCAATATTTTCGTGAAATTAATTACGCGCCAGAATTTTTTATTGAAAATTATTTTAATCCCTCTATTGCTGCTCAGTTTGGTATTAATCATCAATCGAATGGACGCGGTGGCCTTCTTGAACGTAGTTGGAATCGCCTCTTCCTCCAGCTACAATTTTCTGGCTCACGCTGGTTAGCTCACGTACGAACATGGACTTTAATTGATGAAGAAAGATCAAGTGATGTGCATAACCCTAATATCGCTTATTATTTAGGTTATGAGAATACCTTTATCTCTTATCAATTTGCTGCTTTAAAGGCAAGCTTAGAAGTGCAAAATCTTGCCAGTGGACTTAAAAGAGGCTTTATACAAATGACCTTATCCTATCCTATTCTAAATACACTCTCTCTTTATACCCAATTTTTTAGTGGCTATGGGCAAAGCTTAATTGAATATAACCATAAAACGACAAGTTTCGGTATTGGACTGGCTTTAAATAATTGGATAATTTAAGTTACAGGTGATGTCCTTCTACAAGCTATAAGTTGTATTTGGCGCATCTTATTCTCAAATACCAATACTTCACCAAGTTTTTGCCATATCTTTCGGAGTATTGAGATAAAATGGATTTTAATTTGACTGTCAACTGGTTACCGCGGACAAGCCGTGGTACGTAGGCGGCTGGCGAATTGTCAACAAACCCTAATACGCTTTTAGAGATCGGCCTTTCTCAGTAAAAACTTTACAAAAAAGAAGCCAAAATAACATATAGCTAAGTGCATAACTTAAGGAGGCATTTGCTGCAGACAAATTATTAAATAATTTATCTGTTATAAATGTTTTTAAATTACTATTCGTTCCCTGATAAGAAATTTGTATAAGCACTTGGATTTTTAAGAATACAATGTGTAATACATAGACTAATAAAGCATTTAAACCAAAAATTCTAAAAGGGTATGACCAGTCCTTTAGCTTTCTAATTTCTATCAACCAATAACATCCTGCTAAAGCTAGCAAACTTATGCCACCTGTCCAGAGAACATAAGAGCTTGTCCATAATGTTTTATTAATAGGGAAGAAAAAACTCCAAAGCCAACCTAACAGCATTCCTAAAAATCCAGCTACCATTAACCCATAAAATTTTTGTTTCTCATTATAACGAGATAAAAGCCAGAAGCCTGTAAGATTGCCTAACAATGCAGTTGCAAAAGAGGAAACAGTACTTAATAGACCCTCAGGATCAAAAAATTTACCGTATAAGTGTGCTGATGAAAATAACATTCTATCTACTAGAGCAGGAATATTAAACGCTGCCGTTAAGTTAGCTCCTGAGTAACCTGGAAAGCCAATGTTAATAAGCCAATAACTAATAAGTATTAAAATAAAACTAATGAATTGGGTACGTATACTAGTTGTCAGAAATAAAGTGGCTGCAAAAAAATAGCATACTGCTATACGTTGTAGAACACCATAAAATCTTAAAGTAGTTAGATCAAAATGGTTAGGAAAGGCATTTAATAATAAGCCAATGACAAAAAGGACAAGGCTACGTTTAAAAATTTTAATAATTAAGAAGTTAACTGGCAATTTTTCTCTAAGAATTGACAGCTGAAAAACACTCGATACGCCAACGATAAAAATAAACATGGGAAAAATAGCATCGGCTAAGGTACATCCATTCCAAGTTGAGTGTTCAAGCCACGTATAAGACGGTTGTTTTCCAGGACTATTAACGATAATCATTAAGGCGACAGTGAGTCCTCTTAAGACATCTAAAGATATTAAACGAGGAATTTTGTAGGGTTTATTATTCATTAAGTCTTAGTATTGCGCTCTTAATTTGTTGAAATTCTGTTTAACAGAGAAGAGAATAATTTTAACCTGTTACTTAGGGAAACAAAAGGTGCACACCAGTATTTGTAAGTTGTACACCAATCACACTGGTAATTAAGCCCATTAGTCGACTAATAATGGCTAAAATGTCCGGACCTAAATTTTTATTTAAAAAACTCGCAAAATGTAAACAAAGCCAAACAATTAAAGCTAAAATGATACAAAGTAGACTTAACCCTAAGCGCTCGGAAATAGATTGTACATGATAGTCATGTAAAATGACGGTTGCTATTGTACCAGGGCCTGCAATAAGAGGAATGGCAAGCGGTACAACAGCGATTGATTCTTTTCTTATGCTGACTTTGGGCTGGGGAGCATGAAGATTAATTTGCATTAATTGTAGACCGATTAAAAATACGATAATGCCGCCAGCCGTTGTAAATGCACCTATAGAAATATCAAATGCTTTCAGAAAAAGTGAACCAATCCATAAACTAATCAAGAGAATAATAAATACGGCTATTGAAGTGATAAAAGCAATATTTTTTAACTTTTTTTCCGAATTTCCTTCCCCTAAGCTAAGTAAAATGGGTACTTTGCTCAATGGATTAAGAATAGCTAAGGTACTGATAAAGAAAGTAAAATATGTGATGTTATTCATAAGTTTTATAAACCTTTAGAAAATATCAGCTTTATCAAATTAACTTTGAAAGACATAAAAAGCTACCGAGTCTTTCATAGGATATTTATGCAAGTTAATTTTGAGGATAGAGCACAATCTTGTTAAAACATTCTATTAAGCTAACTTACTTGCTTAAAGATAAAGTATAGTAGATTAAAAATTAAACACATATTTGAATTAGGAATAAAGTATATATCTTCTAAAGACTTACTTTATTAAATTAGGGAAGTAAAGATAATATAATCTAATGAATTACAGTTATTATCTTTAATTAGTAGTTTATTTCAGGTGCTGTTTTTACCCAAGCTCGCAATACTTCCGCGACACTCCAAGCTTGTGCTAGGCAGCCACGGGGCATATAGGGTTCTTCAGCATCAAATACTTCACTAATAGAGCCCACGCCTGAATCTTCTAGATGTTGTTCAAAGCCCGTTAAAAACTGGCGTGCTTTGGTGCGTTCATGTGGATAGGCTTTAATCCAGGCGTCAATAAAGGGCCCAATTAGCCATGCCCAGACTGTACCTTGATGGTAAGCAGCATCTCGAGCCCTTAAATCCCCATCATAACGAGATTTATAATCAGGATGGTTAGGTGCTAGGGAGCGTAGCCCATAGGGCGTTAATAATTCATCTTTACAGCATTGTATGACATCTATCCAACGTTTTCTATCTAATACAGGATAACTTAATGCGATTGCAAAAATTTGATTGGGACGTAATGCGTTATCGTTGCCTGTTTCACCTTCAATAACATCATAAAGATAGTGTTTATTAGCAATCCAAAATTTTTGGTTAAATGATTGATAAACTCGCTTAGCTAATTTTCTATAATGTTGGCTGGCTTGTTTATCATTATGCTCAGTCCATTCTTCCATTAATTTTAATGCGTTATACCATAAGGCATTGATTTCAATTGCTTTACCACGCCTAGGTGTTACCACCCAATCACCTACCTTTGCATCCATCCAAGTCAATTGATAACCTTCTTGTCCTTGTTTAATTAAACCATCTGTAGAATCCATCCCAATATTGAAGTGAGTTCCTTTCTCATGAAATCCAATAATTTTTTTAAGTGTAGGTAGAAAATAGGGTAATTCAGAATATTCATGAGTAATTGCTAAATACCGATCAATAGCGTGAAAAAACCATAAAGTTGCATCGGCTGTATGATATAACCCTTCATTCTCGCCTTCTGGAAACATATTAGGAATGAGGCCGTCTTTTACATAATGAGCAAATGTTTTTAAAATCCATAATGCTTCTTTATGACGACCTGTACATAAAGTCAATCCTTCTAAAGAAATCATGGTATCTCGACCCCAATCGGTAAACCAATGATAACCGGCAATAATGGTATGGACTTCATTCCCTTCAGCATGGGCTAAAATGCTATCTTCAGTACGGGTTTGTGGCGTAATAATAAATTTATCAGCTGCGAGAATTAATTCAGCTCCCATGCCCTCTTTAGCGGTTTGGGGAGCTAGTGATAATAGGTGCTTTCGACGTGTATATTCAGCAGCAAAAGCCGTATCTGGCTTAAGCGTCGAGATAATTTCCCAGCTCTCCGTTGACGCAACAAAGGTCGCGGAATTTCCTTTAGCTAAATCTAGACTAAAATAGCCAGGCGTCCAAAGGTTGCCTAAATACTCATAGCCGCGTGTTTCTTCCATGCGAAAGTAAGCGTCTGGGATTAAGTAGCTTTGTAAAACGAATTTAATATTCTCACCATATAAAAAGAGCCGTACATAAAGATGATCATCAAGCATTATTTCATAACGGTTTTCAATAGCGAAAATTCGATATGGGGATTGAGTCTGTTGATTAACAGGCGCTTCATGTGAACGAAAATTAAATGAGGGTTGAATATTTAAGCGAATACTATTAGCACCTTCAATGAGCTTATAGGTAATTTGTACGGTATTTTGTAAATAAATAAGGATAATGCGTTTCTCAATTACAATTCCGTTAATATTATAACGCCATACAGGTAGTCCGTAGTCTAAGTAGAATTCTTGTAAATAGCTCATTCCGGTTAAGGATATATTACTGTTTCCTCTTTCATGACAGCTAATTAAAAATAAATCACCGCTCTCTGTTGTAATTTCTTCATGCAGATGATTCAGCATAATTGTCCGCCCATAAGGAGGCGGTAAAGCAGCGATCAAGTAGCCATGATATTTACGGGTAGTAATGCCAGCTACGGAGTTAGAAGCATAACCACCTAGGCCATTGGTTATCAGCCATTCGCCACGTAATAGCCTCTGTGCATTATTCACTGGGCTATCTTTTTCCTCATACTTAGCGATAGGGTGATGCCTAATTATCTGATCCATTATGTCAACTCTTTAGGCTTTAAAATCATTGCACAAAATCCGGGTATATACCAACTATCTTTAATATTAGGACGAATTGTGCCATGGCCTCCATACTTAGGATCCTCGCTGGACCAATATAATTCCCAATAGCAATGAACGGGTGGTGCCAATAATGGCTCTGGTGCTGGATCTAAATTTAAGTCTGTACCTAAATTTATAACCATTAATCGATCACCTTGATTGCTAAAAAAACGAATAACAAAAGATTGAGTTGATAATACAGCACCATCAAGTTGTTTAGTCGTATAGCCATTAAAAACTTTATCGTTTTTTCTAAGCCCAATTAAATCTTTATGCAGTTGATACCAAGTATCGTTTTGTTCTCGCTCAAACAGATTTAATTTGCTATTAACAAAAGTTTCCTTATTAATTGGATTGGTTATAGAGGCACGTACTTCTGGAGTACGTACGCTAGGAAATTGTCTAAAAAATTCAAGACGACCTTGATAGACTTTTTCCGCTATTTCAGGTTTATGATCGGCAAAGTAATTAAATGGACTCGAGGTCGCAAACTCTTGCCCTTGAAATAATAAAGGCGTTTGAGGAGAAAGCAATAAATAAGCTGTCATAGCTCGCAATAAGGATGGATTTGCTTTTTTATGTATTCGATCTCCATAAACAGAATTAGCAATTTGATCATGATTTTCTAAAAAATGAATAAAGCAAGTAGGTGTTAAATCAAAAGTTGGTTTACCCCGTGTTTTTTTTTGCCATTTATACCATTGGCCTTGATATAAAAAGCCATACTTACTAACTGAAATAAATTCTTGTGGGCAGCCAGTGTAATCAGTGTAATAAGCTTCTCGCTTGCCAGTTAGAAGTACTTGTGCGGTATGATGAAAATCATCATTCCAGAGGGCATCAAACCCAAATCCACCTTGCATAATATCTCGTACATAATCAGTGTTCTGGGGCTCATTTTCAGCAATCAAATAAATAAAACGACTAGACGCTGCCTTTCGTATGGTCTCACTGATTTCTTGTAAAATATGAGTCTTGGAACTATCGTAAATATTTTGTGAAGCATCAATTCTTAAGCCATCAAAATGATACTCATCGATCCAATATTTTGCATTTGCTAAAAAATACTTTCGTACCTCGATTGCATTATCATCAAAATTAATGGCTTCTCCCCAATCGGTACTATATTTATTAGAGAAATAGCTATCTGAAAATTGCCTTAGATAATTACCATCCGGTCCTAAGTGGTTATAAACAACATCTAAAATAACGCTAATATTTAATTTATGAGCGCGATTAATAAAATAACGTAAATCATCGGGTTTCCCATATGTATGCATAGGCGCAAATAAATCAACCCCATCGTATCCCCAGCCAAATTCACCAGCGAACTCGGCAATAGGCATCATTTCAATAACGGTAATGCCTAAATCGGCCAAATATTCTAGTTGGGTAGCCGCGCTTAAAAAGGTTCCTTCTTGGGTAAAAGTGCCTATGTGCATTTCATAAATGATGGCATCTTCCTTCTGGACTCCTCGCCAACTTTGATCTGTCCATTTGAATTTTTTAGGATTAACTATTTCCGATGCATCGTGAGGGCCTTTTGGTTGGTATTTTGAGGCAGGATCAGGGTATATTTTTGTGTCCTCATCAAGCTGAAAACCATATAAGTCACCTTCCTTAGCTTTGCTAATAAAAGTAGAAAAATAGCCATTCCCTTCAGATGTTAATTGAATTGGATGATGATTGTTGTTATTTAATATAAGGCTTATTTTATTTCTTTTAGGCGCCCAGACTCTAAAATGAACGCCTTTGCTGATAAGCTCTGCACCAATGGGCATTCGTCGCTTGTCTAGGTATTCTCTAGGCTCCATCAATATCCCTATTGCTATGATTAATTAATTTAAAATTATAAACATTATTCTATAGAAAGAGGAACCTTACTCTAACCAAGAAAGAAATCTTCTCTGTGCAGGACAATCTTGGGCCTCCTGCATTAAAAAATCGAGTGCAGGCAGGCCTTATAATTATTTATAGAATGGGAATACTATTTTGAAGCAGAAAAGCATCAAATACTAATGCAAATCATTTCCCATACGTTTTTTACTGAAAGATTTTTGCTTAATCATTTTCCATAAAAAAGCTAATAATGCTAAACGCATTGAATTTCTTGCCCATCGCATCATGATAACCTCCACTGTTAAGAATATATCAACTTAGGTGTTGATATATTTTTCTATCCCCTTTAAAAAATAGGTTAGGATGGAGGAAATTGCAAATTCACTATAGGTAATTGGTCTTTGTTATCCTAATATAAATGCTTATTTTAAAATGAAAGTCGCTGAGGTTTCTATTGAAATGCTCATTTCATTGGCAGATAGATTAGTTAAATAATGAGTAGTTTCATCAGAAAATAAAGGTTTTTGTGACGTTAAATTTTTATCGCTTGCGTTTTCTTTATTATGAACTTGAGATACTTCAGATTTAGATATTTTAAAGTTTTCTACCATTTGTAAATAGCTTTCAGTTAGAGGACAATCTGGCTTATCGTTAGACAGATTTGCGCTTGCCCAAGCATTTAATGATTGAATACTAAATATTAGGCTAATAATGGCTGCGCTTGTTAAAATGGCGAAAGCAGATAGAGGAAAAATCATGCTAAAAGTAATGGATAAAGCTGTTACAAAGCTCGTTGCTGTTGTTAGTAAGGCATATTGTAAATATTTTGATTGCCGGTTTGCTGAGTATTCCTTATCTTGAGGTGGATGTTTCCATTTATGATATTCTGCGATACACCAAAAAGTATTACTTGCTGCAAATAACCAAACTGCTGGTATTGCAACAAAAGGAGAAGTGAGAGAAATAAAAAAGAAAACAGTTGCAATTGCTCCTAAAGTAGCAGCAAGTTTATGTTGGGTAGTAAATGATGTAAACCCGTACCAAAAATCTGAATGTCTTGTCGAATGTGGATTAATAAAGCTGGCAATTAACCAGAGTAAATAACCTGTTAAATAACAGGCCATAGAAAAAATAGACGTAATAAACGTGAAAAGATAGAAGGGTAGAAGTTGAAGTTTAGCTGTAGCAAAACCCACAAAAAAAAATAAACTGCTAAATTTATTTAGATATTTTCCATAACTCATTTAGAACTACCCTGTAATAAAAGAACCCATTTATTATCGAATAGCTTTAGCACATAAGTTGATTAAAAGAAAGGGAATATGCTCCTATATAAATAAATTATGACTTTGTTGTAAAAAAGCTAAAAATGCGACCAGCAAAAATAAAGTATGCCAAAAATTGAGCTGCTAAAGGAATGAAAAAGTGTTATCTTTCCTGGATGTAATAGGTGATGAGTATAAATTTTAATAGCATCTGACTATCTAATCCACTGTCCTGTTTTGAAGTTATTTAACTTAAAAACTTGAGAGCATCGTGGACAAAAATTAGCATTGAACGCTATATTCTATAATAAAATAATATTATTATTTTGTGATAATTGCTGATTTAAGAAATTACTAAAATTATAATTTTGAATAATAATTAGTGATGATTGAGTTAAATTTAACATCAACATCGTGACTTTTTGGGCTAAAATGATTTTGAATGTGGGCGCTAGGTATTTGCAACATATTACCGAAAATACATTTATAATTTGTGTTTTCAAAATTATTTGTAATATATTTTTCAAAAAAATTAAGCGCGTCTTGGCTGGTAATAAACGCATTAAGGGATTTATTGGTTTGCTTCGCATTATTGACTAATGCATTTAATAATCGTTCTCCTATGTAAAAATCTATACATACTTTACCGTCATGGTCATTTAACATTGAAAAATTTTTATTTCGAAAACCTTCTTTAACAAAGATTAATTCTAAAGTTATTTCATAAGAATCACTAAAAAATCAATAGTTCCTATTTGTTCTTCATTCGCTAATAAAACATATTGACCATTTTCCTCAACGCCACGATAAGGCAATAAGTTATTTTGAGTACTCATAGAGCTCGTAGAACATATGAAGAAATCAATGAAAATGCTAGTCGATTTATACCTTATTTCCAATTTCATAATTAGCATAAAAGTTATACAATTTTATAAAAATTATAGCAAATTTAGATTAAGTCTTGCTTAAGAGTAAGGAATAGTAGGTTTAAGAGGAAGAGTAATGCGAACTTGCAATCCACCTTGGGGTCGATTTAGTGCGATGACAGTACCTTGATGTAGTTGTATTGCTTTTTCAGCAATAGACAAACCTAGACCATAACCACCTGTTTTCTTTTCTCGCGATGTATCGACTCGATAAAATGGATTAAATATATTTTTTAATTGCTCCTCAGGCACGCCTGGACCATAGTCATCAATATCAATAAATAAAGTTGTTTTTTCTTTGTTAGTTGATAAGGAAATTGTTACTTTCTTATTAGATGGAGAGTAACGCATAGCATTTCTGACAATATTTTCAATTGCGCGGTGCATTAGACGTTCATCGACTAATAGTTCATAATTTTCCGCAGCAATTAATTGAACTTTATTCTGTTCTTCACCAAATTCAAAGTTAGCATCTTCAATAATTCGATTTACTAAATCTAAAATATTAATGTGTGTTTTATTAAGCTCTTCTGTTGAGCGATCAAGTCGCGCAAATTGTAAAATCTCACCAATTAAGTTATTTAAGCGTAGGCATTCAACTTCCATACGGCAAAATTCAATATCAGCTTTAGGAGATGCTTTCTTTCGGCCTAATTCAATAGCAATTTGTAAGCGGGCAAGGGGCGAGCGTAATTCATGGGATATATCTTGTAACAAACGCTCCTTCGAGCTAATTAAACTTTCTAATTGTTCCGCCATTCTATCAAATTCATTACTTAATTGAGCAATTTCATCACGATAATGGCCTTTAAACTGGCCAACTCGGGTATTTAATTTCCCTGTTGCTATAGATTTTGCTGCCATACCTAAAGAGCGTAGTGGCTGTGTTAAATAAAGAGAGAGCAAATAACAAATCAGTCCACTAATAAAAATAGCGATAGTTAAGCGAATAGTTAAACCGGCCCAGGGTATAACAACAAAGTGAGAAAGGGGTTTTTCACTAACTGCAGCTAAACGGTAAGCTTTGCCTGATGTAGATAAAATCTCATGGCTTATAATTAAATTTCCAAATTTAAGTAATCCTTCATCAAGTTCTTCATTAACTAAATCAGAGGCGATATTTTTGATTTCTAAGGGAGGCGTGGCATTACCTATTATTTCACCTGTACTACACAATAGGTATAAAGTCATTTTCTTAGAAGCCCCGGTTTGAGCAAGCCATTTTCTTAAGGCTGCGTGTTGCCCGGATTCAAAGGTAGCTACAGCTGCATTGGCATAGCTATCCATAAAGACATGTTCACGCGCTGGTATAGAGGATTTTTGGGCAATTTCACTGGTTACCCAGGCGGTTGTAATAATGATGAGAATTGTTGCTAGCCAAAAAGAAAGAAATATTTTCCAATATAAACTACGCATTAAACATATATCCAAATCCCCGGACAGTTTTAACGAGGGGCTCACCTTGGTCGTTATCACCTAATTTATTGCGGAGATTGCTAATATGAACATCAATACTACGATCATAAGCTGTATACTTTCGGCCTAGGGCATATTCAGTTAGCTCTTCTTTTGAGAATGCTTGCCCAGGTGATTTTATTAACATTTCTAAAATATTAAATTCGGCATTTGTTAACTCCATAGGTTGCCCATGATGGGTTGCTAATCTTTTAGAACAATCAACTACAATATCATGAAGCTCAATAATGGGTCGTTGTGCGGGTATTTTTTGAGTTCGACGTAAAATTGCTCGTAGCCTGGCAACTAATTCCCGTGGATTGCAAGGTTTAGGTAAATAATCATCTGCACCAATTTCTAAGCCAACGATACGATCAATATCATCTCCGCGCGCAGTAAGCATTAGTACAGGTGTTTCTAAATGTTCCCGAATAGCTTTTAAGACTTCAAAACCATTTAACCTAGGTAACATCACATCTAAAATAATCGCGTCAAAAGTTTGATTTAAAGCTTTCTTGACAGCACTTTCGCCATCATGAACACAAATAACGTTAAAACCTTCTGGTTCAAGATATTGTTCTAATAAATCAGTGAGCTCTATATCATCATCAACAATTAAAATGTTACTGTTCATTTAATAATTAACCCTCGGTTTGATCTTAAGTTTTAACGAGAAATATTGGACATTCTATCCTTTCTGTTTTGAAAAGGTAGGTAAATTGTCTTGATATAAGCTTTCTGCTTTATCGATAGTATTAGTGCGTCTATCAAAACAACTTAACAATTTTATTCGTCTTGCATCAGCATTAATAACTTTAAATTCAAATTGATCGATGATAGTAACTTCGCCTCGTTTAGGTAGGTAACCAAAATTAGCCATAACAATACCACCAATTGTATCATATATTTCATCGCTAAAGTTGGCATCTAAATACTCATTAAATTCTTCAATAGGCATATGGGCTTTAATAATATAGTGTGAGTCGCCATGCTCTTTAATATACGCTTCTTCATCAACATCGAACTCATCTTCTATATCACCAATTATTTGTTCAATAATATCCTCAATTGTTACAAAACCATTGACTGTACCATATTCATCAACCACTAAGGCCATATGGTTACGATTACTTCGAAAGTCACTTAGGAGAAGATCTAAGCGTTTACTTTCAGGTACAAAGGTTGCTTGTCGGACAATATCACTTAAATCAAATACACCTGCATTGTTTGCATAAAACTTTAGCAGATCCTTAGCATGTAAAATGCCAATCACATCATCAGGATTATCACCTGTTACTGGAAAGCGAGAGTGGCCAGAACTCGTTACAATTTCTATTACCTTTTCAAAGTTATCATCTTGTGAAATGGTTGTCATTTGCTTTTTAGGCAACATAATATCTCGCACTTTCATTTGCGAGAATTGAATAACACCCTCAATCATGCCTAATGTTTCAGCGTTAATAAGTGAGCGAATTTGAGCGTCACGTAATAAACTAATTAACTCCTCCTGATTTTGTGGTTCAACTTGCAGGAATTGTTTTAAACGCATAAACCACGAATTAGCATCGTCTTCTTTATTCACAAATCGCATCCTCTTGTTGATAGGGATTAGCATAACCTAAGCTTGCTAACAGTTTAATTTCCATCGTTTGCATAATATGAGCTTCTGGTTCTTCAATATGATCATAACCTAATAAATGGAGTACGCCATGAATGACAATATGTGCCCAATGAGCTTCTAATGCTATTTCTTGCTCTTGGCTTTCTCTTTCTAAAACTTCTGGGCAAATTACAATATCACCTAAAAAAGGGTATTCTAATTGAATCTCCTTAGGTAAATTACTAGGAAAAGCCAAGACATTAGTAGGTTTATCTTTTTTTCGATAAGTTTTATTTAATTCAGTGATTTCCTGTATTTCAACGAATCGTAGAGTTAATTCTGCAGTCTTCTCCAATTCATTTACAGTAAGGTTAACCCAATCACATAAAACGTTCTTAGCAATAGGTAATGGTTTTTGGCACGCAATTTGAATATCAATGTAGTCGGCTAAATCTAGACAACAATCATTCATTTTTTTCCTCCGTTTCTTTATCATAACTCTCTACAATACGAGAAATTAACGGATGTCTAACCACTTCACGACTAGTGAACGTATGAATGCTAATTTCATTTAAGTCTTTAAATAGGTTAACAGCATGGGAAAGACCTGATTGGGTACCTTTAGGTAAATCAACTTGCGTCATATCCCCAGTTACAACTGTCTTAGAACCAAATCCCATTCGGGTAAGAAACATTTTCATTTGCATGATAGTAGTATTTTGCGCTTCATCTAAAATAATGAATGCGTCGTTTAATGTTCTTCCGCGCATAAAAGCAAGAGGAAGAATCTCAATGACATCATTTTGAATTAATTTTTGTGCTTCTTTAAATCCTAACATTTCATAAATTGCATCATAAATAGGCCGTAAATAAGGAAGTACCTTTTCTACTAAATCACCAGGTAAAAATCCTAATTTTTCTCCTGCCTCAACTGCGGGCCTGACAAACACTAAACGCTGTACTTCACCTTTTTCAAAACATTCTATTGCTTTAGATACAGCAAGATAAGTTTTACCTGTTCCAGCAGGCCCTACAGCAAAAATTATATCATTTTTATCAATACTGGTTAAGTATTCAGCTTGTTTACTGTTGCGAGGTAAAATAACTTTTCGACTTAATTTAATGGAGTTAATAGTTCTCATAATAGTTTCATTGTCCTCAAAGGTGAGCAGAGACTGCACAGTATCTGGGCTTATAGGCTGTTCAGCAAGACGATATAATTCTCTAATAATAGATTTTGCCCGAATTAAAGTTGAAAGGGAGTTAGTGTATAAAATTAATTCATTTTGCTGAATTTTTATAGATAATTGCAGAGATTTTTCAAGTAAAAGAATATTTTCATGCAAGACGCCACACAAATTAGCTAAACGCTGCACATTTAAGTGAGGTAAATAAACGTGTTCGCTTTGCGGTGTACTGCTCAATGGTATGTTTATAAATAGTTAGTTATCTACCTAAAGAATAGTTCAAAAACTGCTATTTCTGCAAGTACTGAATATTACAAAAAATATAAATTGCATATTAAAGTAATTTATAATTACACTTATTTTTAAAGTTAAAACCCAATAAGATAACGAAATCTCCTAATATTAATGTATGAAGTTTAATGAAATAGAACTATGATTGACCTGCACTGCCACAGCTACTTTTCCGATGGGCTTCTTTCTCCTAAAAAATTAATTGAGAAGGCTAATTCAATTAATTTACTTGTTATGGCTTTAACTGACCATGATACTATTGAAGGTGTGGAAGAGTTATTAAAAATAAAAGACAATTATTCTGTAAAAATTATTACCGGTATTGAATTTAGTACTCGCTGGAAAAAATATGATATTCATATCATTGGTTTAGGTGTAGATATTGCTAATTATTTTTTTAATGATTTAATTAGTAAACAAAATAATAACCGCATAAATCGAGCTAAAAAAATTTCAGAAAAACTAGCTTGTGTTGGTGTGAAAAATGCTTTTGTAAGAGCTTGCCAGCTTGCTGGCCATGATAGAATTGGTCGACCTCATTTTGCTAAATTATGCGTAGAAGATGCTAAAGCAATTGATATTCAAGCTGCTTTTAAGCAATATTTAACTCGAGGCAAGCTAGCTTATGTTGAAACACCGTGGATTTCTGTTGTTGATGCAGTAGAAGGAATAATTAAAGCCGGCGGGCAAGCTGTATTAGCGCATCCATTAAAATATCAGTTAACTCAAACAAAATTACGAGAGTTAATTAAAGAATTTAAACAAGCAGGTGGTGAGGGTTTAGAAGTAGTATCAGGAAATATTAGCTTAGATCAAATGAATACTGTTGTTACCCTTTGTAGGCATTTCGAATTATTAGCCTCAACAGGTTCAGATTATCATGGCGATTCCTTATCTCGTATTTCTCTTGGACGACAGCCGCAACTACCGCTAAACTGTACGCCTATTTGGCATAACTGGAATATCTGATAGGGGATTATATGAGCCAATTCTTTGCAATTCATCCTGATAATCCGCAGGCTCGCCTATTAAGGCAGGCTGCAAAGATGATTGAAGATGGGGGCTTAATTGCTTACCCAACCGACTCAGGTTATGCATTAGGTTGTAAGCTAGCTAATAAAAATGCTTTAGAGCGAATAAGGCTTTTAAGACATTTAGATAAGAATCATAATATGACGCTGGTTTGCCGTGATCTTTCGCAATTGGGTACTTACGCTCGTGTATCAAATCCCATATTTCGTTTATTAAAAGCCTTTACCCCGGGTTCATATACTTTTATTTTACAAGCGACCAATGAGGTCCCTCGATTAATGTTACATCCCAAAAGACGAACATTAGGTCTACGTATTCCGGACAATACCATTACATTAGCATTATTAGAGCATTTTCATGCACCCCTAATGAGTACGTCATTAATTCTCCCGGGTGCAGAGGCTCCTTTGAGTCAACCTGAAGCTATACAGGATATTTTAGGTAATAGGATTGATTTAATTATTGATGGAGGGAATTGCGGTTATGAACCAACCACTGTGGTTGATTTAACTGGTGATTACCCCGTTATTTTAAGGGAAGGTAAGGGTGACCCAGAGCCTTTTAGATAAAATTAATTTTTGCTGTACTTTAATAGTGCTATTTTGAGGTTTTATGTCTGCTTTATTTAATTTAAATAAAAGAGTGGTTTCAGGTATGCGTGCTAGTGGTCGTTTGCATCTTGGCCATTATCATGGTGTATTGAAAAATTGGCTTACTTTACAACATCAATATGATTGTTATTTTTTTGTTGCCGACTGGCATGGTTTAACAACTCATTATGACGAACCTGGTTATATCGAGACTATTATCTGGGAAATGATTATCGATTGGCTAGCTTGTGGTATTAACCCTAGTTTATGTAAACTTTTCATTCAATCTTGGGTGCCAGAGCATGCAGAATTACATCTTCTTCTTTCCATGATTACACCACTAGGTTGGTTAGAACGTGTCCCTACATTTAAAGATCAACAAGAAAAGTTACGTGACAAAGATCTTGCCACTTATGGCTTCTTAGGATATCCCTTATTGCAAAGTGCAGATGTGTTACTTTATAAGGCATCATATGTTCCCGTTGGAGAAGATCAGATATCTCATATTGAGCTTATTCGTGAAGTAGCTCGACGTTTTAATAATTTGTATGGCCGTGAGCCTAATTTTGAAGCTCTAGCTCAAGAAGCTATAACGAGAATGGGCAAAAAAAATAGCAAATTATACAGTGACTTACGAAAGCAATTTCAACAGGACGGTAATCTTGATGCCTTAAATACAGCACAAGCACTGCTCACTAATCAACATAATTTATCTTTAGGCGATAAAGAGCGACTGTTAGGTTACTTAGATGGCTCTGGCAAAATTATATTACCCGAACCGCAGCCTTTATTAACTGAAATGCCTAAAATGCCAGGGATTGATGGGCAGAAAATGTCTAAATCCTATAATAATACAATTAGTTTGCGAGAAGATCCGGCTTCTGTCGAACGTAAAATTTTGACTATGCCTACGGATCCAGCTCGAATTAAGCGAACTGATCCCGGTGAGCCAGAAAAATGCCCAGTTTGGCAGTTTCATAAAATATACTCTTCTGACGAAGTTAAAAATTGGGCTCAAATAGGGTGTCGGACTGCCGGTATCGGTTGTATTGACTGTAAAAGGCCCGTTATCGATGCCATTAATCGGGAATTAAAAACAATACAGACATCCATACAAGATTTTGAATCAGATTTTGGCTCAGTAAAGCAAATTATTGCCGAGGGTAGTGATGCGGCACGAGATGAAGCGAATAGAACATTAAAAGATGTTCGTGAAGTAATGGGCCTTGATTATTAATGATTGCTGATCAAGAACAATCAGCTTCACCTATTGCAACGGTAAGCGGTAAACCATATACCCAAATGCCAGCTGACCTCTTTATTCCACCTGATGCTTTAGAATTATTATTAGATTCATTCACCGGACCTTTTGATTTGCTGTTATATTTAATTCGGCGGCAAAATATCGATATTATGGATATTCCCATTGCTATGATAACAGAGCAATATATGAATTATATTCAGCTCATGAAAGAGCATCGACTAGAATTAGTAGCTGAGTACTTAGTCATGGCAGCAATGCTTGCAGAGATTAAATCAAGGCTGTTATTGCCTAAAAATCCTAGCTTGCCTGAAGAATCGGAAGAAGATCCGCGACTTGCCCTAGTTCAGCAGTTGCAGCGTTATGAACAATTTAAGCAAGCTGCCGAAAGGCTGGATACTTTACCCCGCTGTGAGCGCGATAACTTTCGTTTTAATATAAAATCGCAGGGGTTATCACGCTTGATTTATCACCCTGAAGTTTCCCTACTTAATTTAACGAAAGCCATGTTAGATTTAATTGAGCAACAAGGCCATAAAGATACTCATCGTATTACTAAAGAAGTACTCTCAGTTAAAGAACGTATCCTCTGGGTTTTAGAAAAAGTACAAAAAGATAAATCAATTACCTTTTTTGAGCTCTTAATACTTAAAGAAGGTCGTATGGGAATTATAGTCACTTTATTAGCAATTTTAGAATTAGCCAGACAAGCCCTCTTAATCGTTACTCAAACAGACAGCTTCTCTTCTATACGGCTTGAGAGACAAAGTAATGACTAATGATGAATTAAAAAACATTGTCGAAGCTTTATTAATGAGTTCGGAAAATCCTTTAACGCTTGATCAAATTATAGAGGTTTTTGAGGTTTGGCAGAAACCTGATCGTCATTTAATTAAAGAAGTCTTGTATGAGTTAAATTTAAGTTATGCTAATCGTTCAATTGAACTCGTACAACTAGCGAGTGGTTATTGTATTCAAACTAGAATACAATATGGCCCCTGGATAAGCCGTCTCCAAGCTGATAAACCGCCCAAATATTCAAAGGCTCTATTAGAAACGTTAGCTATCATTGCCTACCAACAGCCTGTAACTCGTGCTGATATAGAAGCAATACGTGGAGTTAGTGTAAGTACTTCAATATTAAAGACATTACTTGAAAGAGAGTGGATAAAAGTGGGTGGATACCGGGATGTTCCGGGCAAGCCAGCTGTTTATATAACTACCAAGCAATTTTTAGATTATTTTAACTTGTCAACGATTGAACAATTACCCCCTTTAGAAGAGAATATAGCTTTACCTACTAAGTTTTAGACAAGGCGCAAGTGATTAAGGCGAAGGAGTGTATAGATAATATATGACTGAAGCCGCATGAACTTGCAACGTAGTATAAAGCTTAGTGGGCGAAGCTATACAGCTTAAAGAAGATAGATCACAAATATTAGTCAAAGAGTACACTTAATTATGAGCGCTGAAAGATTACAAAAAATATTAAGCCAAGCAGGATTTGGCTCTCGAAGGGAAATGGAACGCTGGATTGAACAAGGACTAGTTCGGGTAAATGGACAAATAGCAAAATTAGGAGATAGTGCTACAGCCAATGATAAAATTAGTGTAAAAGGTAAATTAATTAACAATCCTTTAAAAAGACAGTTAAAAACTAGAGTTTTAATTTACCATAAGCCAGTTGGCGAAATTTCTAGCCGCCATGACCCTAAACATGAACGAACCGTGTTCGATAAGTTACCTAAATTGCGCCAAGGTCGCTGGGTACAGGTTGGCCGGTTGGATATTAATACATCAGGATTATTATTATTTACTAATAATGGCGAGTTAGCTAATAAATTAATGCATCCCAGTTTTGGTTTAGAAAGAGAATATGCTGTGCGTGTACGCGGACAAGTAAATCCTGAAATAATTAATAATTTATTAAAGGGAATAAAACTTGAAGATGGATTTGCTCAGTTTAAAAAGATTGAATTTAAAGGAGGCGAGGGAAGTAATACTTGGTATCATGTTACCTTAACGGAAGGCCGTAACCGCGAAGTAAGACGACTATGGACGTCACAAGGCGTTGAAGTAAGTCGATTAATACGTATTCGTTATGGTAATATTACTATGCCTCGATTCTTATCACGTGGTAGTTATCATGAATTATCAGCTCAAGAAATTGACTCTTTATTGAAATCTGTGCCGAATCTGCCAATAGATTAACGACTTTTAGATTAATGAGTAAGTTTGATTAAAATTTAGTTATAATATTGCAAAAACAATTGTTTATTTGATGTATGGTTTAATTGAGTCTAGTTCTACAATTAAATCATCGCTTTAAAGTAGAGTTATAGAATGGGAAATAAGCGTCACTTAGCCCGTGCCCCTCAAATTGCTCAGATTGAAAAATTTAGTCATGATGGGCGTGGTATTGCACGTATTAATGGTAAAACAACCTTTATTCAGGGTGCCTTACCTGGTGAAACCGTCAACTTTCAATACACTAAAATAAAAAAAGATTTTGATGAGGGGAAAACGCTAACGGTAGTAGCAGCGTCTGCTATGCGTGCTGAGCCACGGTGCCCACATTATCAAATTTGTGGTGGCTGTTCTTTACAGCATTTAAATGAGCATATGCAGATACAAGAGAAGCAATCCTTACTACTTGATTTATTGCAGCGTATTGCTCATATTAAGCCAGAAATTATTTTAGCCCCTCTTGCAAGTACAAGCTGGAATTATCGCAATAAAGCGCGTTTAAGCGTACGTTATGTGGAAAAGAAAAAAGCCACTTTGGTTGGTTTTAGAGAAAAAGATAATCCGCGCTATATTGCCGAGATTAATCAGTGCCCAATTTTACATGCTAAAGTAGATAAGCATATTCCCGATTTAAAGCAATTAATTGATTCATTAGATAATCCACATAGTATTGCTCAGATTGAAGTGGCTGCAGGTGATGAAGAAGTTGCTTTAATTTTACGTAATTTAGAGCCTTTAACTGAAGCAGATAAAGAAAAATTAAGATTGTTTAGTAACAGTAGTGGATTTACTCTATTTCTACAGCCTGGTAATGCCTCAACAGTTACGCGTTTTTATCCGAAAGCTGATAATGATTTTTTAACCTATAGTTTATCTAATGAAGAAATAAAATTTAAATTTCATCCTACAGATTTCACGCAAGTTAATGCCAGTTTAAATCAATTAATGATTAACCAAGCGATATATTTAATGGATTTAAACGATGATGACGTGGTATTAGATTTATTTTGCGGTTTAGGGAATTTTTCTCTACCGCTTGCTAAGCGCTGTGCACAAGTAATAGGTATTGAAGGCAGTGAGGCTATGGTTTTAAGAGCTAAATTAAATGCGCAAAATAATGGTATTACCAATACAGATTTTTATTGTGCTGATCTTGATAAACCGGATGGATTAGTTCAACTTCCAATAGAAAAAGCAAACAAGGTCTTAATTGATCCACCACGATCAGGTGCACTAGAAGTTATTAAACAATTTGCTAATTTAAATGTTCAACGGTTAGTTTATGTTTCTTGTAATCCTGCAACTCTGGCTCGTGATAGTCATATTTTGGTTAATGAGTTAGGTTATCATTTAAAAGCCGCAGGGGTTATGGACATGTTTCCACATACAGCGCATGTTGAATCCATTGCTCTATTTGAGAAAAGGTGAAGTATGGTTAAGGTTAAAGAAAGTACACCATGGATTACCGCAGATGGACAAATTGATGTTGAACAGTGGTTAGCTCAACTAGGATCAAAAGGCTACTTTCAAGATTTAAATAAAATAAGAAATGCTTGTACATTAAGTCAATTGGCTTGCCTTGATCATGCCACAGAGGCAGGTTTTTCTTGTTTACAGCAAGGTTTATTAATGGCTGACATTCTAGCGGATTTAGAAGTTGACCAAGATACTCTAATTGCAGCTATTATTTTTGTTAGTGTCCATTATGCTGATTTATCTCTAGATGATGTAGAGGAACAATGTGGTGCCCCCATCGCTAAATTAGTTAAAGGCATTGAAAGAATGAATGCCATTAATATTTTGAAACCTTTAAATGCTTATCAGCAAAATAAGCATCAGCTAGACAATGTTCGAAAGATGTTGTTAGCCATGGTCGATGATGCAAGAGTTGTTTTAATTAAATTAGCTGAGCGATTGTGCTTTTTACGCGCTTCTGCACAATTACCCGAGGCGTTGTGTAAGCAGATAGCAACAGAAGCAATGGATATTTATGCCCCGTTAGCTAATCGCTTAGGTATTGGTGCTATTAAATGGGAAATGGAAGATTTAGCTTTTCGCTATCTCCACCCTGAAGAGTATAAAGCGATTGCGAAAGGGTTAAAGGCAAAGCGTTTAGAACGTGATAAGTATGTTGATTTAATTGTGGCAGAGCTCAACAAAAGTATTAAAGAAGCAGGGGCAAAACATTTTGCTGTTTATGGTCGATCTAAACATATTCATAGTATTTATCGCAAGATGACTAGAAAAAATGTGTCCTTAGATGAAATCTATGATGCTACAGCAGTAAGGGTGCTCGTTGAAACAGTTGACCAATGTTATGACGTTTTAATGATGGTTCATTCTTTATGGAAGCAAATTCCTGCTGAGTTTGACGATTATATTAGCAATCCAAAACCAAATGGTTATCAATCTCTGCATACTGCTGTAGAAGGTCCGGAGGGTCGTGTATTTGAAGTACAAATTCGTACATTTCAGATGCATGATTTAGCGGAAATGGGGGTCGCCGCGCACTGGAAATATAAAGAAGGCGGGCAAACTCGTAAAGAAAGCCATGAACGTAAAATTGAATGGTTACGCGATGTATTAGCATGGCATAAGGAAATGGCAACCTCAAGTGGTGTTTCTGAAGCCATGGAAAGGGAATTTTTAGAGGACAGAGTCTATGTTTTTACCCCTGATGGTGACGTATTGGATTTACCAAATGGTGTGACGCCACTCGACTTTGCTTATCATGTTCACAGTCAAATTGGCCACCGTTGTCGAGGTGCAAAAGTTAATGGTGCAATAGTTCCTTTAACCTATGCCTTAAAAACAGGTGACCGTATTGAAATTCTTACTGGTAAAGAGGAGCGCCCATCTCGTGATTGGATTAATCCTCACCTTAATTATTTAAAAACTTCAAGAGCCAAAGCCAAAGTATTGCATTGGTTTAAGATGCAAGATTATGATAAAAACCGCGCTGAAGGGCAGGAAATCCTAGATAAAGAATTAAAAAATTTAGGCATTAAGGCAGAGCGTTTGCATGATGTAGTTACCGCGTTTAATTTCAAACGATTAGATGATTTGCTTGCAGCATTAGGAAGAGGCGATATTAAATTAGGCCAAATTTTACATCGCTTATCGCCGATAGAAGAAATAGTGCCTGAACAAGTAATTGTAAAAGCAAAGCCGCAGCCTATTCCAGAAACGCGAGGCAGTGATTTAAAGATTGAAGGCGTAGGCAATCTTCTTACTAGTATGGCTCGCTGCTGTCAGCCGCTCCCAGGCGACGAAGTTGTTGGCTATATTACTATTGGTCGTGGTGTTTCTATTCATCGCAAAGATTGCCCAAATATTATTCACTCTAGTGAAAGACAGCGTCAACGTTTGATTCAAGTCAGTTGGGGGAGTTCAACAAGAGATCATTATGTTGTTGATATCTTAATAAAGGCCTTTAATCGCCAAGATTTACTGCGCGATCTTACTGCAGTATTAGCTAATGAGCGTGCGCATGTTTATGCTTTACAGACCCAGAGTAGTAAGCAAGATAACACAGCCTTTATTACCTTAACAGTAGAAATAGATGGATTAAATAGCCTATCTCGTCTTTTAAATAAACTAGAGCGTGTTCCCAACGTGCTTGAGGCGCGTCGGCAAGTAGGTAGCTAAATTTAAATTATGATAAAATAAGTCCTAGGGCTACTTCACGTTGCTCATTAAGTAAGATGTTATAAGTACGACAGGCTGCACCGATTGACATTGACTCTAGGCTAATGCGTTGATTAGACAGTGTATGTAATAAAGAAATAGGGGCGAATTTTCCTTCTAGCGCATGACCGATAATAATTATATTAGGTGAATGAGTTAATAAAGGGACTAGATTTTCCTCTTTTAAATGTTGAATATCAGATAAAGGCCAGTCTGTTATGACACCATGCTTACTGACTATGATATTGTGCTCATAAATAACGGAGTCAATTTTGACTTCTGTTTCGCTATAACCTTGAATAGCGTATTGATCACTATTTTCTAAACTAATATGCATCGTTTTGGCCATTAAATAATATTAATTGATTATAACACAGAGGTAAAATTATGAGTCAATTTTCGCGTATTAAGCGCTTACCGCCTTATGTATTTAATACTTTAACTCAATTAAAGGCAGAAGCACGAGCGCGAGGCGAAGATATTATTGACTTTGGGATGGGAAATCCAGATCAACCAACGCCACCTCATATAGTCAATAAATTAATTGAAACAGTAAAACGTCCTGATACGCATCGTTATTCTATGTCTAAAGGAATTCCCCGTTTACGGCGAGCAATGGCTAATTGGTATAAAAAAAATTATGATGTTCATTTAGACTCTGAAAAACAAGTGCTTACAACGATTGGCTCAAAAGAGGGGCTAGCACATTTGGCTCTCGCAATTAGTGGGCCTGGTGATACTATTTTAGTACCTGATCCTGCCTATCCCATTCATACCTATGGTTTTATCATTGCTGGTGCTAATGTTAAACAAATTCCCTTAACTGAAGAAAAACAGTTTTTATGTGCTATTGAAGAGGCTATTGAACAAACTTGGCCGCGTCCTAAAGCATTGGTTATTAACTTTCCTGCAAATCCAAGTACTCATTGTGTTGACTATGCTTTTTTTGAAGAAGTGGTTTCTTTGGCAAAGAAACATAAAATTTGGATTATTCATGATTTAGCTTATGCAGACATTGTTTTCGATGGTTATAAAGCGCCCTCTATTTTACAAGTACCCGAAGCAATTGATGTCGCTATTGAAACTTATTCTTTATCTAAATCCTATAACATGCCTGGATGGCGAGTAGGCTTTGCCTGTGGCAATGAGGAGTTGGTTGCTGCGTTAACGCGTATAAAATCCTATTTGGATTATGGGACTTTTACGCCTATCCAAGTTGCTGCAATTGCTGCTTTAGAAGGGCCAGATGATTGTGTGAAAGATATTTGTAAACTTTATGAGCGGCGTCGTAATGTATTATGCGAAGGCTTACAAGATTTAGGTTGGCATGTAGATAAGCCCAAAGCGACCATGTTTGTTTGGGCTAAAATACCTCCTTTTTATCGTCATTTAGGTTCTTTAGAGTTTTCAAAATATTTATTGAAAGAAGCCTATATAGCTGTATCTCCAGGTATAGGGTTTGGGCCGCAAGGCGATAGTTTTGTTCGTTTTGGACTAATTGAAAATAACCAGCGAATAAGACAAGCCTTACGGAATTTAAAAGCACTCTTTAAAAGAGATGGTTACGCTGAAGCAATTTAAACGCTATTTGATTTCTAAGTTACTCAACGCAAGACAAGACTAGTTAAACTAAATCCTAGATTCCGCGAACAAGTCGCGGAACGTAGGCGAAGATTAAAAGAGCTTAAGGCTGGAGGAGTAATACATCACTTAACGGCGGCAACTTAAGACAAGTTCTGTCCTTCCCGCGCAGGCGGGAATCCATTTCTTTGTAGGCACAGTGCAAATGTAAGGATAGATTTCCGCCTGCGCGGAAATGACAAAATACTTAAGTTGTCGCCGCTATCTGATCTATTATCAGGAATAAAAGTTTGGTAAAAATAAAATAGTTAGCTGACCTAATTGATTAGAACTACTTTATACCTAGTGATTAGAAGTGATTTATGCCTACGTCCCGCGGCTTGTCCGCGAGATCCAGTGAGGTGGCCATATAATAGAGTTTGCTAACATATTGCAGGATTTTAATATAAAAAAAATAGCCTTAAATTCTAAAAATCATTATTTCTGCTGCACCAAAAACTGTTTTAACTGAAGGTAATTTAATATGGATGTAATTTTAAATGATAATAATTTCTCAACAGCACCACAAAATTCTAAGCCCTTAATTACCCAAGGAAATTTTGAATTAAATTTTTTAACAACGCTAGGTTATGAATCCAGTCAGCCACCGTTAGGCGATTTATTAAGACAATATTATAACTTAGAGGGAGAATGGCTTGTGGCTTCGCCTATTTCTTGGCAAGCCAGCCATAATGATGCATTTATTGTTGCTGCAAATAATGATTTAGAGTTAAGTGATGAAGAATCCCATGCTTGGTTTAAAGAAGTTGAGCAGTTTCTTATAGAAGAGAATTTTTCTATGTATTACCATAGTCCCAATATATGGTTAATCAAAGTCACGAATAAACCACCGTTAAATAGCCAGCCTGTGCACCTTATAATGCATAAGTCTTTGATGCCTTTTTTAGAGGAAATGGATAACACATTTTATTGGCAACGTATATTTACTGAACTACAAATGTTTTTGAGTAATCATAATTATAATCAACAACGATTAAATAAACCTACTGTTAACGGGTTATGGTTTTATGGACGTGGTCAGTTTGTACTAAATTCAAAAAAAATAATCATGACTAATGATACTCAACTTAGATTAGCTTTTTCTCAACAAATAAAACAGTTAGAATTAAACAGGCCCATTGATAATAAAAGTATTTTGCTATTAAAAAATACAAATCATAGGGATATTAAGCAGGTTACTGAGTTATTAAAAAATCGTCCAGTGAATTGGTTTTGGAATAATACTGCTTATCGAACAGTTAAAAAGTATTGGTGGGATAAGTTATGGCGAGGATTAACTAATGCTAATTAAACAAAGGACTTTACCAGATTCATTGCCGGTTTTAGGCGGTATCTCACCTGTTTTACAACGGATTTACGCAGCGCGTGGTATTACAGATGAAACTCAATTAGATAAGCGGCTACAGACATTACTACCTTTTAATCATTTAACTGGCATAGATAAAGCCTGTTTGCGCTTAGAGACTGCGTTGCATGAGCAGCAACGAATTTTAATTATTGGTGATTTTGATGCTGATGGCGCAACATCTACAGCTTTAGCAGTATCGGCTTTACGTAGTATGGGCGCGGTAAATGTTGAGTATTTAGTACCTAATCGCTTTGAGTATGGTTATGGTTTAACACCGGCCATTATTGAAGTAGCTAAAAAATGGGGTCCAAATTTAATTATTACTGTTGATAATGGCATTACCAGTATAGAAGGTGTAGATGCCGCAAATGCTTCTGGCATTGATGTTATTATTACCGATCACCACTTACCTGGCGAGCTGTTACCAAAAGCTTGCGCAATCGTTAACCCTAATCAGTTGGATGATCCATTCAATAGTAAAGCAATTGCTGGGGTTGGCGTTATTTTTTATGTCATGCTCGCTTTGCGTAGACATCTTGTAAATCATAACTGGTTTACAGAGCAAAATTTGCCTGAGCCTAACATGGCTCAACTGCTAGATTTAGTGGCCTTAGGCACTGTAGCAGATGTTGTTCCGCTTGATCAAAACAATCGAATTCTTGTCAATCAAGGCTTAGCAAGAATTCGTCAAGGCTTATGTAGACCTGGTATTAAGGCATTAATAGAAATTACCAGGCGTGATTGTTCACGTCTTCGCGAAAGTGATTTAGGTTTTGCTATTGCACCACGTTTAAATGCAGCTGGCCGTCTAGATGACATGTCTTTAGGGATTGAATGCTTATTATGTGATGACTTTAATCAAGCAAAAAAGTTAGCCGAGCACTTAGATGAATTAAATCAAGAGCGAAGAGTTATTGAAGCTGAAATGAAAGAGCAAGCTTTACGAGCAATTGAACAATTAACTCAGCAAATAGAGTATTCACAACAATTGCCTATTGCATTATGTTTAATTGATCCCTCATGGCATCAGGGCGTGATAGGTATTTTAGCTGGAAGGTTAAAAGATCGTTACCATCGTCCAGTTATTATTTTTTCTGTCGTGAGCGAAAATGAGATAAAAGGTTCAGCTCGTTCAATAGCGGCTTTAAATATTCGCGATGTATTAGCTGCTATTGATAAAAATCATGCAGGGCTTATTAGTAAATTTGGTGGGCATGCCATGGCTGCTGGTTTAAGTCTGCATCCGAACAATTTTAACACTTTTCGTCAAGCTTTTCTTACCGAGGTTGAAAAGCATATGGATGCCTCTCACTGTGAAGGGTTATTACTTACAGATGGACCCCTTGATATTCAGGATCTTAATCTAGAAATGGCTACCTTACTTCAGCAAGCAGGCCCCTGGGGGCAACAATTTCCTGAACCTTGTTTTGATAATGAATTTGAAATCTTAGAACAACGTTTAGTAGGTCAGCATCATCTTAAATTAACTTTGTTACATAATTTAGGCGGCGAACCTATAGATGCCATAGCGTTTAATGTTGATTTAACAAGTTGGCCTAATCATCGCGCGAAGAAAGTTCATGTTGCCTATAAATTAGATATAAACGTTTTTCAAGGACGCTCAAAATTACAGCTTCTGGTGACTGCTTTGAAAGCTTTAGTGTGAGTTTTGGCAGGAAATAAACAGTTAAACGCAAAATAATTAAACAAACTTAAGGAAAATAACCATTTTAAGTGGAATATGTATTATAATAAACCCCTATAGTTTGCTGTAATTATAACCATGGTTGATGCACTTCTTTCACCTTTAACAGTAGCTCCGATGATTGATTGGAGTTATACGCATTTTCGTGTTTTAATGCGTCTTATTGCGCCCTCTGCATTATTATATACGGATATGCAGACCGTTGGTGCGATTAAACATAATTCAAAGAAATGCTTAACGTTTGCGCCAATGGAGCTTCCATTAGCCTTGCAGTTAGGTGGTGCTGATAAAGTAGATTTAGTAGCCTGTGCAAAACTTGCTGTTCAATATGGTTATAGCGAGGTTAATCTTAACTTAGGATGTCCAAGCGATAGGGTATTATCAGGCCGTATGGGTGCTTGTTTAATGGCTGAAGCAGAGCATGTTGCAGATTGTATTGCCGCGATGAAAGAAGCGGTAAGTATACCAATAACAGCTAAAACCAGAATTGGTATCGATCATCAAGATAGCTACGATTTTTTTGCTAATTTTGCCCATAAACTTGTAAATGCTGGATGCGACAAGTTAATTGTGCATGCACGTAAAGCATGGTTACGAGGGTTAAGCCCTAAACAAAATCGCACTATTCCACCTCTACATTATGACTATGTTTATCGGATAAAAGCAGAGCTGCCAGCTATTCCTGTAATTATTAATGGTAATATCCTTGATTTATCGGCAGTTAAACACCATATGAATTATGTAGATGGTGTTATGTTAGGTCGCTTAGCCTGTAAAAATCCCTATGCATTAGCAGTTATACAGCAATGGCTTTTTCCTAATGTAGAAATTAAAACACGCAGTCAGATTATAGAGATCTATCTTGATTATGTTATTGAGCAATATCAGCAAGGCGTACCATTAAGTATTTTACTTAAGCCTATTTTTAATTTTGCACATGGGTTGCCTTTAGCTAAACAATGGAAGGATAGGCTTGTTTTAGCGCAACAAAAAAAGGCAACTTTTTATTTAAAAGAAGCATTAGATTGGCTTAGGGGCAATGAATATGCCGGAATAGAAACAAACGAAATTACAGCTGAAATAGCGATTAATTAGCTTGTTTTAGCTAAGTTTTTGTTTTATGACTAAATGAAGAAATTGAAATATTTATTTAATTCATTGATATTGATGAAAAATTGAAACATACATGGCAATTTAACTAGAATTCTAGTAAATTAACCAGTTTTGATGCGAGACAGTTAGAGGATTATCGAGGCAATGCTAAATACGTTGATTAAAAAGATGTTTGGTAGTCGGAACGAACGTACCTTACGACGCATGGAGAAAGTTGTCGAATCAATTAATGCATTTGAACCCTCAATGCAAAGTCTATCAGATGAAGAGCTGGCTGCAAAAACAAATGAGTTTAGAGCACGTTTTGCCGAGGGCGAAACTCTGGATGAAATGTTAGCAGAAGCCTTTGCTGTCACGCGTGAAGTGGCTAAGCGAACACTAGGACTTAGACATTTCGATGTCCAATTGATAGGTGGTATGGTGTTGCATGAAGGCAATATTGCAGAAATGCGTACTGGTGAAGGTAAGACATTAGTAGCCACTTTACCTGCCTATCTAAATGCTATTAGTGGTGCTGGCGTTCATATCGTTACTGTTAATGATTATCTTGCTAAACGGGATAGTGAATGGATGCGTCCTATTTATGAATTTTTAGGTTTAACAGTTGGGGTTATTATTCCTGATATGCCTCACCCAGAAAAAAAACAAGCTTATTCTGCTGATATCGTTTATGGAACTAATAATGAGTTTGGTTTTGACTATCTGCGCGATAATATGGCATTTAGCTTAGATGACAAAGTACAAAGAGAACTTAATTTTGCTATAGTCGATGAAGTTGACTCGATCCTTATTGATGAGGCGAGAACACCTTTGATTATTTCAGGTGCTGCTGAAAATAGCTCTGAACTTTATATTAAAGTAAATAAATTAATTCCATTACTTAAAAAACAAGAAGTTGAAGGTGATGATGGCGACTTTACGATTGATGAAAAACAAAAACAAGCTCACTTAACTGAAGTTGGTCATCAGCATATTGAAGAATTACTTGTGCAGGAAGGCTTACTAAGTCAAGGCGATAGTCTTTATCATGCTAGTAATATTATGCTTATGCATCATGTTAATGCAGCACTTAAAGCACACGCTATGTTTCACCGTGATGTTGATTATATCGTTAAAGATAATCAAGTTATTATTGTTGATGAGCATACTGGCCGTACTATGCCTGGTCGACGCTGGTCTGAAGGATTACATCAAGCAGTTGAAGCAAAGGAAGGCGTTGCTATTCAACAAGAAAATCAAACACTTGCATCTATTACTTTCCAAAATTACTTCAGGATTTACAATAAGTTATCAGGTATGACGGGTACAGCGGATACCGAGGCTTATGAATTTCAACAAATTTATAACCTTGAAGTTGTCGTTATTCCAACGAATAAGACGATGTGTCGAAAAGATGAAGCTGATTTAGTCTATCTTACTCAGCAAGATAAATATCAAGCGATTATTGAAGATGTAAAAGATTGTATTGCTCGTAAGCAGCCTGTCTTAGTAGGAACCGCTTCCATCGAGGCGTCAGAATTAGTTAGTCATCTATTAAAGAAAGCAGGTATTAAACATCAAGTACTTAACGCTAAATTTCATGAAAAAGAAGCACAAATTATTGCTGAAGCTGGCCGTCCAGGAGTTGTAACAATTGCAACGAATATGGCTGGGCGGGGAACAGATATTGTATTAGGTGGAAGCCTTTCTTCTGAGTTAGCACAATTACCAGCTGATGCTTCTGAAGAAGAGCGCGCTAAAGTTAAAAAAGCATGGGAGCAGCGGCATCAAGAAGTCTTAAACGCCGGTGGGTTGCGAATCATTGGCTCCGAGCGCCATGAATCTCGGCGAATTGATAATCAGCTACGTGGACGAGCTGGCCGTCAAGGTGATCCAGGCAGTAGTCGATTTTATTTATCTCTTGAAGATAATTTAATGCGAATCTTTGCCTCAGAACGAGTTGCTGCCATGATGCGTCGTTTAGGTATGCAGCCAGGTGAACCGATTGAACATAGTTTAGTTACGAAAGCAATTGAGAATGCACAACGTAAACTTGAAGGTCATCATTTTGACATTCGTAAGCAGTTATTAGACTATGACAATGTCGCTAATAACCAGCGCAAAGTTATCTACACGCAACGTGCCTCTATTATGGCTATGTCTGATCCTAAAGAAGTTGTAGAAGCTATGCGAGAAGATGTAATAACGAGCTTAGTTGATAGCTTTATTCCGCCGCAAAGCCTAGAAGATCAATGGGACCTCAAGGGTTTAACAAAAACGTTGGCCGAGGACTTCCAAATCAAAGCCGACATTGAACAATGGGTAGAAGAAGATCATCATATTCAGCCGGAACAAATACATGAACGAATCTTTAACTTAAATAAAGAGCAGTATGCAGAAAAAGAAAAACAAGTAGGGCGTGGAGTTCTTGCTCAGTTTGAAAAATCAATTATTTTACAAACTATGGATAACCATTGGCGAGAGCATTTAGCCGCTATGGACTACCTGCGTCAGGGAATTCATTTACGCGGTTATGCCCAAAAAGATCCTAAACAAGAATATAAACGTGAGGCATTTTCACTGTTTTCAGAAATGTTAGAAGCATTAAAGTACGATTTAATTCGTATCTTAAGTGCAGTCCAAATTCAAAGTGAAGCAGATGTTGACGCAGCTGAAGAGCAACGACGCGCTGAGCAGATTCATAAAATGAATTTTGTACATGAAGATGAAACTGTTGATGAAAATGAAGCTGATCCTGGCAATTTAATTCCATTTCGTCGTCGTGAAGAAAAAGTTGGCCGTAATGATCCTTGTCCTTGTGACTCAGGTAAAAAATATAAAAATTGTCACGGTAAATTAGCTTAGCTTTAGCTAATCCATCAATCGCCTACGCGTCGCGGCTTGTCCGCGACATCCAGATTGATCTAAATTATTGGCCAATTTTCTTATACAAGTCATGCCATTATAGATTAAGCATATAATCTAGCCATTGCAAACTCATCTTATATTTGGTATCAGAATCGTTATATTATTATTTGCTCTTATGATTCAATGAATAGAGATCATGGATTTTGATTTGAGCGTCAACTGAATACCACGGGCAAGTCGCGGCACGTAGGCAATTGGTGAATGTCTATAGACTTTAATTATTAAATTTTGATTTAAAAGAATACAGAATATGTCAATTATGGTGGTTGTAGGCGTTATTATTAATAATCAAAATAAAGTTCTTATTACTAGAAGGCCTACGCATGTTGATCATGGTGGCCTTTGGGAATTTCCCGGTGGTAAAGTAGAAGACTTAGAAACACCCTATGAGGCGTTAGTGCGAGAAATTCACGAAGAGGTTGGCTTAGTTATAGAATCTGCCGAATTTTTAACTGAAATTAATTACCAGTATCCTTCTAAAAATGTAACTTTACAAGTGTATCAAATAAAAAAGTTTAAAGGAATCGCTCAGTGTTTAGAAAATCAAGCAGATTTACGTTGGGTTGATTTAGAAGCATTAACAACCTATTCTTTTCCAGAAGCAAATCATACGATTATTAATTTATTGGTGCCTTGTTAAAATTTATTTTATGAGGAGGTATTTCAATAACTTGGCAAACGGTTAGATTTGGATGCAGGTTGCAGGAAAATGATGCTGAAAAAGCGAAGCGTAGCTATCTATGTGAGCATCCCTATACGTATGGGAGCAAGCTTTGTTTTCGTGCAAGGTGCGCCAAATATAGCCGTTCAGTGACGGGGCTGATTACCTACAATTTATTCAGCTTTAATATCTATAATACGCGCATCGGAAAATCCATGATCATCAACGACGCGAACTACAAAATGGCCTGGCCTAGCTTGCCAAAAATAGGTTTCATTTGAACGAGTCTTTGTTAAAAATGAATCATTTATAAACCAATACAAAGTCTTAATGTCAGCATCAGTCACCGCAGAGAATGGTATAACTGTTTTTTGTAAACCATTAATACGAAAAATATAATGGAGATCTTTCTGAGGTGAAGTAATTTGAGGCTTTAAAGTATTAGTTGATGTTAAGGCACAATTTGCTTCAAACCTAGGAGGTATCCGACGTGCAATACCTGCTTGTTTAAAAATAGCTAACAAATCAGAAGGCCAAAATTCATAGATTTCAAAGCGAGTATTTTCATCAAAGTGACATGTTCTGAGGCCTGTTAATTTGTTAACAGCAACTTCCCGATAAATATTATCTGTTTGAATGGGTGATTTACCAGGAATAAACCAAGTCTGCTCTGTATCATGACAAAATCGAGTTGGAAGTAAACCAGAAGCTTTACATACATCAACTTTTGTTAAGTTTAAAGCGTTTATATTTCTAGGTAGAGAAGGCAAATTTCCTTTCGCATGTTTAATGGCATCTATAAGTTCGAAAAATAATGGCGCTGCAATATTTTTACCTACAAAAGCTGGGTTACTTTTGTTATCAAAATTACCAATCCAGGTTACCAATACGTATGGGCCAATTATCCCCGCTGTCCATGCATCACGGTATCCTGATGAAGTTCCTGTTTTCCAAGCAACCTTATTTTGAAAATTATTTTTAGATAAGTAGGTCGCTGAGTGCGGTGTCTCTTTTAAAATCTCTACAACTAAAAAGCTTGCCTCAGGACTTAACATTCTTTTACCAGGATGTATGATTTCATCTTGATAGCTACGTAGAGGACGCCATAAGCCATCATTAGCAAGCATGGCATAAAGGCTCGCTAATTCTCGCATGCTTAACTCAGCACCTCCCAGAGTTAGAGCAAGCCCATAAAATGATTCTGATTTTAACTGGGTAACATGGGCATCATTAAGTAAATCATATAAAGTAGGATGGGTAAGTTGATTGGCTAAATAAATGGCTGGAATATTACGACTTAAGATTAGAGCATCCTTCGCTTTAATTGGGCCCATAAAATCATAATCGAAATTCTCTGGATTATAATGGCCAAAACTTGATGGCACATCTTTTAGTACTGTATAAGGATGAATTAAACCTTGATCAAAAGCTAAGCCATACACAAAAGGCTTAAGCGTTGAGCCGGGTGAGCGCTTGGCCTCAGTGCCATTAATTTGTCCGCTTATGGCTTTATTAAAAAAGTCAGCGGACCCTACAGAGCCTTTAATACTCATGTCGCGTACATCAACTAGCAATACAGCAGCATTATAAACACCAAGCTGATATTTTCTTTGAATGTAATTTTTAGTAATACGTTCTAAGAGTTGTTGAAGATCACTGTTTAAAGTTGTATTAATGGCTTTTAAGCGAGGAGGATTAGTGCGTAATATCGAGTTTACAAAATGAGGAGCTAAAAAAGGTAAAGAATGAATAGATCTCATTTCAAGAGGTAAATTAATTGTTATGGCATATTTCTTATCTTCGGGATGAAGAACTATCCAGCGATGAAATAATTTATTTCGAATCTCTTTTAACTCTTTATTCTGTGGCGTTCGTTTATTAGGATTTTGTGGTATTACAGCTAATGTTAATGCTTCAGGCAAATTAATTTTATCTGCTGTTTTATTAAAATAGATTAAACTTGCTGCGCCAACACTTTCAATATTGTTGCCATAAGGCGCCAGATTCAAATAAGCTTCTAATAATTGATCTTTGCTATAATGGATTTCCAATTGTAAGGCTCGAATAATTTGTATTGCTTTTCCCAATATTTTTTTTGAATTAATACCAAATCGCAGACGAGCAACTTGCATAGTAATAGTTGATGCACCTATGCGTCGTGACTTTTCAAAGTAAGTTTTCCAAGTGGCTTTAATAAGAGCGAGTGGATTTATGCCATGATGAAAATAAAAATATTGATCTTCTTGCAAAAGAGTAGCAGCTACAAGAGTAGGCGCAATTTTTTTTAAGGGGGTAAAAACTCGATATTTATCTTCTTTATTTAGAGTTAATCGTAATAATTGTTGCTTATCATCATAAACGACAGTGGAGAAATCTAATTGTTTTAATAAAGGAGGAGCAGGTAGAAAATATAGAAAAGCATATCCTAAGATGAGAGAAAGTAGGAAGATTAAGCTTAAGCGCGTAAAAAAATATTTCATAATGCTTGAATCTTGACTTTTAAAAAAATAAAATACCTGGCAATATTGGGCACCTTTTGTGCTTGCAAGTTCTTTACTGGCTGGATTATATATGAACAACCCGCCGATTACTAAAAAAAAAGCTAAAATTAACGCTTTTTTTATATTCTTACTAGGGCAAATACAATGGTCTAGCCCACCGTGGGTTACTTACCTAAAAAGAAAAGCAAAAAATCGGCCGTTTTTATTTTGGCCTATCTTTATACTCTTACTTATTTTATTTTTAACTGCTATCGCCGGTTATATTTGGTATAAAAATTTACCCAAGCCACATTTAATTACCGCAGCAATTACGACACCTAAAATTACGCCTATTGCAGATACTTTGGAGCCAGATAATTTAGTCGTTGATTTTGGCTTGCAATTGGAAAAAGAATTTATTTCTAAACCTGTTGCCCCACTAGAGTTAGTAGGCCAAGAAGTATCTAAACATGTTCAATTAAGTCCACAAGTAAAAGGTATATGGACTTGGGAAAATGATCATCAATTAATATTTAAGCCTGAACAAGATTGGCCCGCAGGGCAAAATTTTACTATTCAATTTGATCAGGCTTTTTTTGCTAAAGGTATAAAGTTAGAGCGGCTAAATTATAAATTCACCACTCAACCTTTCGTAGCTAAAATTAATGAATTTAAATTTTATCAAGATCCTATTGATCCTAAAGTAAGGCAGGCAGTAGCGACTGTAGAATTTAATTATCCAGTCAATCCTGTTAGTTTAGAAGAGAAAATAGCACTTTTTCTGCAAGAAATAAAAAATGACAAACTTAACTTAGCGGCGCAAAAATTTAAATGGACAATAGACTATGATGAACATAAGCGGATTGCTTACATTCACTCTGAAAGTTTGCCTATTACCAATGTAGAGCGATATTTAGTATTAAAAATTAATAAAGGGGTTGAATCGAGTACAGGTAGTAATGCAACAAATAATGAATTTACTCAAAATCTATTAATTCCTGATATATCTAATTACTTTAAAGTATTAAATGGCGCTGTCTCTATTATACGTAATGAGCAAGATAGGCCCGAACAAGTATTAACCCTAGAAACTTCAATAGGGGTTACTGATGAGCAAATTAATAAATCTCTACATGTATATCTATTACCTGCTAATTATCCAGCTACCCGCTTGGAAGCTGAAAAGGAAAATTATGCCTGGCAAAATCCTGGTGAAGTAACGCCAACAGTCTTAGCATTAGCTAAACCTGTACTGCTTCAACCTATACCCACTGATAGAAATTACTCAACGCTGCATAGCTATAAATTAAGTGTAAAAGAGCCTTACTATTTGTATGTTAAGTTAGATAAAGGTACTTCTGCATTTGGTGATTTTAAATTAACTAATGACTATACTGCTATTATTAAAGTACCGGAATTACCGCAAGAAATTAGCTTTCTTCATAAAGGCGCCTTGCTTGCTTTAAGTGGTGAAAAAAAATTATCGGTTCTTGTTCGTGGGGTGCCGGGAGTTAAATTTGAAATAGCTCGGGTATTACCAGGTAATATTAATCAATTAATTACGCAAACTGAAGGTAATTTTAATAATCCAAATTTTATAAACTATACCTTTAATCAACAAAATATTAGTGAAATCTTTTCAGAAGTACAATTATTTGCCGACAATGATTTAACTAAGCAGCAATATACGGCTTTAGATCTTACAAAATATTTAGCAGCTCCCCTCAACCAAGAAGGTATGAAGGGCTTATTTTTACTAAAAGCAACTGGTTGGGATATTGCTAATAAAACGCCATTAGATATTAAAGCAAGCCGCTTAATTCTAATTACCGATTTAAGTATGTTAGTTAAAGACAATAGGGATGGTACTCATGATGTATTTGTTCAGTCTATTGTTGCAGGAGCCCCCGCTGACGGCGTAGAAGTATCTGTTTTGGGTAAAAATGGCCTCCCCATTGTGACTGGATTTACGGATAATTATGGCCATGTAAATTTCCCAACACTTAAAGATTTTATTGATGATAGAGAGCCTGTTGTTTATCTAGCACGATTGGGCAGCGATGTTTCTTTTATTCCTTATAGTAATGCCAATCGACAGCTTAATTATTCGCATTTTGATGTGGGTGGTATTTATAGTAATAACCAGGAATTACCAAGTTTAAGCGCCTATCTTTTTTCAGATCGAGGCATTTATCGGCCAGGCGACTTAGCTCACATAGGTTTAATTATTAAAAAGGCTTATGCGCAAACGCAACTTCCTGGACCCCCATTAGAAGCTGTCATTATAGATCCACGCGGGACAACCGTTTATGACCAAAAATTTACACTTGATAAAATTGGATTTTTTAACTTTGATTTTAAAACCAATGTTACCTCACCGACAGGACAATATTCAGTCTATTTATATACTATAAAAGACAAACATAAAGAGGCTATTTTAGGTAGTACCTCGTTTAAGGTTGCTGAATTTCAACCAGATAGAATGCGAATAACAACAAAATTATTACCCTTTAATCAATTAGGGTGGATACCACCTGAGCATGTTACTGCACATATTAACTTATGGAATCTTTATGGCGCTCCAGCTGAGAGTAGACGTGTTAGTGGGAAAATATTATTAACGCCACAACGCATAGAATTTGAAAGATATCCAAGCTATATTTTCTTTGATCCTTTATTTGATCCTAAAAAGCCAGCGAAAGTTTATACAGAAACACTTCAAGATAGCCAAACAAATGACAAAGGAGAGGCACAATTTAATTTAAATTTAAATCGCTTTGAACAATCCACCTATCAATTAACATTTTTCGCTGAAGGATTTGAAGCGGAAGGGGGACGAAGTGTTACCGCTCAAATTAAGGCATTAGTAAGTCCACTACCTTATTTTGTTGGTTATAAACCTGATGGGGATCTTACTTATATTAAACAGCACAGTACGCGATATTTAAATTTAATTGCTATTAATCCAGAACTAAATACACAAACAGTTAATAACTTAAAAGTGCAGTTATTATCACTCCGACCTATAACAACACTCGTTAAAAATCCTAATGGAACTTATCAATATCAATCTGTCATTCAAACAAAAGTGATTGCTACTAATCCTTTATCTATTAATGAACAAGGAACAAATTATCCGCTTGTTACTGATCAAATTGGTGATTTTGCCTTAAGTATTTTAAATGAAAATAATATTGAGGTTAGCCGAGTTAAGTTTTCTATCGTTGGCGCGAGCCAACTATCATTAGCTAAAAATGCTGAACTTAATGTCAAACTTAATAAAACAGAATTTAATGCAGGAGAGGATATTGAATTACAAATCACAGCGCCTTATACCGGCACGGGTTTAATTACTATTGAACGAGATAAAGTATATGCCTTGCAATGGTTTAAGACTGATTTAACCAGTTCGGTGCAAAAAATTCATATTCCTGAAAATTTTCAAGGTAATGGCTATGTCAATGTCGCTTTTATTCGGAATTGGGACTCGCCAGAGCTTTTTATTAGTCCGCTTAGCTATAATGTTATTCCATTTACCATTAACCATGATAGTCAAAATGTCCATATTCAGCTTAATACACCTAAGTTAGCTAAACCCGGTGATAGTTTATTAATTAATTACAGCACTGATAAGCCGGGAAAAATTATTGTCTTTGCTGTAGATGAAGGAGTTTTACAAGTAGCTAAATATGTAACACCTGATCCTTTGGCATTTTTCTTTCAAAAACGCGCCCTTGAAGTGCTTACTCAACAAACGGTGGATCAAATTTTACCAAAATATATTCGTGAACGAGAGCTATCAACTGTGGGAGGAGATGGCGGTGAAGCTCTTTTAGCACAGCATTTGAATCCCTTTAAGCGAAAAACTGATCTTCCTGTCGTGTTTTGGTCTGGGATTTTAGCTAGCGATAGTACTCAGCATCAATTAACTTATCAAATACCAAACTATTTTAATGGTAGTCTAAAAGTTATGGCTGTTGCTGTAGCAGTTGATGCAGTTGGTTCAGCTGATAAACAGGTTTTGGTTCGTGGTGATTTTGTTATTACGCCAAATGTACCAACCTTTGTAGCCCCTAATGATGAATTTGAAATAACAGTAAGTATTGCAAATAATGTTCAGGGTTCTGGTCTCAATGCGCCTATTACTATTAAATTACAAACTACAGCTGGCCTTGAGATTCTTGGTCCAGACGCAACCATTATTCATATTAATGAAGGTCATGAGCAAACAGTTCGTTTTAAATTAAAAGCTAAATCCGAATTAGGTAATGCCAAAATGACATTGGCAACTTATCTAGGCGATAAAGTTAGTAAGCTAGATAGTACATTAAGTATAAGACCAGCAAGTAATTTCATAACCAACATTGACAGTGGTGTAACTAAAGAAACGAAAAAATCTTTTACTCTTAATCAAAATTCTTATCAAGAGCATCATCAAGCAGAGATTGCTCTATCTGCTAACCCGCTTATTTTAGTAACTGGGTTAGAGCGTTATTTAAATAATTTTCCTTATGGTTGTACTGAGCAACTTACTAGTAAAGCTATTCCTCTATTAGCAATGGCCAACCAGCCCTGGTTTATACAAGATAAGAATACGATTAACGATAAAATACAAGATACGGTTCAATTACTACGGCAGCGACAGCTGTCTAATGGTAGTTTTAATTACTGGCCAGAAGTAAATAATGACTTAAACGATACTTTTGCAACAATTTATGCCATACATTTTTTAACTGAAGCAAAAAATCAAGGTTACGCTGTACCAACAGAAATGTTGTCAACAGGCATTAGCTATCTTAAGGAGTTTGTCTCTCGAAAAGCTAATAACGATGAAACAGCAAGATTGCAGGCCTACGCAATTTATATTTTGACTCGTAATGAAATTGTTACGACTAACTATTTAATTAATTTACAACTATACCTAGATAACGATAAAAACCTTAATTGGCAAAAAACAATTACTGGCGCTTATATTGCTGCGACTTATAAATTACTTAAAAATGATCGTGTTGCTTTGCAATTAATTAATCGTTATCAGATACAAAATACTAATATAGAAAATAATGACTTCTTTAATACTAACGTCGCTGATGCTCAATATCTATATATACTGGCGCAACATTTTCCTGATCAATTAGCAGAAAAGGGTGATAAATTAGTTCTACCACTTGTAAAAGCACTTAATAGTAGTGAAATCAATACCCTATTTTCTGGATATATGAGTTTAGCATTGGCTTCCTATGATCAAGGTAATCGAGCTAATAGAGCCGAACCGTTAATTGTAAGTGGAGTAGGGGTTAATAATCAGCAAGAAACACTAGATGCCACTAATAACTCCTATAAAAAAATTATTTTAACTAATACCTTAAAGCAGGTCTTGATTAATAATCTAAATAACCAGCGTTATTTTTATCAATTAACTGAAGAAGGGTTTAATAAACAACTGCCAACCACCGAAATCAAGCAAGGTTTAGAAGTTTATCGGGAATATCTTTCTTTAGATGGCAAACCAATCACACAAATTTTCTTAGGTAATGAAATACAAGTTCGCATTAAAATAAGAGCTTTAGACAATCAATTTTTTAATAATATTGTAATTTTAGATTTATTACCCGGTGGATTTGAGGTAAATACTGACTCTATCAATACTGAAGAAGTTGATTACGTTGACTTGCGTGAGGATAGGGTGGTTTTATTTACCAGTGTAGGAAGTGAAACAAAAGAAATTCGTTATCGAATTAAACCAACCAATATAGGGCAGTTTATAGTGCCACCTATTTATGCTGAATCAATGTATTATCCAGCTATTCAAGCACAAGGAAAGCCAAATAATATATCGGTAATCACGCCGTCGACATAGCTAATTACTATTTTTAGTGCCAATTCGCTCTAATTAAAAACATGATTTCATGTGAAACTTAGCAAATTTTGACATATAGAATACTAAATAAAATTTAGCACATTACCGAAATTAATTATTTGAAAAAAAAAGTTCAGCAAAAAAAACTAAAGAACAAGAAATATAAAAATGTTATTAATAATAAAAGTAGGTACATATAACAATTAAAAAAACCGATTAATTATTTCATTTTTAATCTTTTCTTAAGTTTTTTAAAATAAAATTTCTTTTTTATTTTTTTAAGTTACCTATTCATGGTTCATATAGTAATTTTTGGAGCAGGCCCCAGCGGATTATATTTAGCAAATAAATTAAGGAAGAAGGGAATACTGGACATTTTAGTTTTAGACCCCCGTGCAGGCAACTATGGTAGGCCTGGCGCTATAGACGATGCTATATTTGAGCAAGCGGAAAGAGGGCTTAAATCCGTGCTTCCTCCGGCAAAGTCAGATCATATTAGAAATGTAGAAAAAAGTTTATATCAATACTTACTTTCGCAGGGTATTAAAATTGAAACAAAACAATTTGTGCGTTTTTCAGAGAAAAAAAAAGGAATTATTGTTTCATATAAAAATAAATACAATGAGTTAATAGAGGAATTCATTGCTTGTGATTATGTATTTGACTGTACAGGTACCAAACGAGCAGTAGTTTCCGAGGTAAATAAAATAAATGAATCAAAAGGAATTGATAAATCTTTCGAATTGATACCTATTTCTAAAGATGTAGTTATTAAAAACCATTTAATAGCTTATATAAAGTTAGATCAAAATACCACGTCATTAGCAGATAACACAAAACTTTCACAAAATGATTTATTGTTTTATAGGACACCTTTAGAGTATACAAGGGCAATAGAAAGATTGCGCCAATTTGGTTGGACTGAATTTGCATTTCCTTACTGTCACAACACCCCATTTAAAGATGGAAAAACGTGCGTTTATGTTGAGTGCCCAGATAATCTTCCAACAAGTCAACAAGATGCTTGGTTAACAACTGTATTAGAAGTTGTTACTAATCAGTCTAGCGTTCATTTTGAGCATTTAACTTCCAAACCTGGTCATCCTAAACCTAATTTCTGCATTTTTGGGGTTAACCCGCAGCGCCTAAACTCCTTTACTTATCAAGATCTAAGCTTACCTAAGGTAGTCGTTTTTGGCGATGGCCAAATTGAACCTAATTATATTTTAGGTCATGGTATTAAAGGAGCATTTAAACGTATTGATATATTTGCTGAAGAAGCGATGATTTATAAGGAGAAAATAGTTTATCTAAATTTGGCTAATTATGATTATGCTGTTAATAATGCTATTAAAAAACATGAGCAAGAAATAATTAGACATTATCAACATAGAAAGAATTATTTTGAGCAAGCTGTTTTTGCAGCCAAAGCATATTATAAATTTGCTATCTCTCAAGCTAGTAATCAACAGGAGATGGATAATTTATCAAAAAGATTTAATGAAATTTTAGCACGAACTTCTTATTATCTTATAAGAAAAGTAATGGGTTCTAAAACAAGAACAGATACCTATGGTGAACTTATTACTAGACGTAATTTGATAATTTTAAATATAGGTAAATTAACTCAATTTGAACAGCAGGAAGCGAGAAGTCAATTACAGCTATTAGTAGATGCTTTTACAAAATTAGGAAAAGAACTCTATCAAAAAGGCAACTTCTCTTTTGCAGTTAAAGTTTATGAGGAAGCTTTAGCAATTTATTCGATGCACAGAAAAATGAAGCAAGAAAGGAAATTTAATTTGTATGAAGAGATTGTCCTTAATTATAGTAAATTAAATCAATTAAGAGACCTTTTTGTAAAAGTGCAAGAAGCACTGAGTCAACCCGAAAAACCATCTGAGTCAGTTAAAAAAAGTATATTATTTCATTTCGTTAAAGCAACTTATGAGAACCTTAGATTTTATTATTCGCCAGAACAACAACTTAAAATTTTAACTGATTTTGTTAAAATCTTTAAACCTCAGCAGGATTTTATAGATAATTATCTTGCACTTAACTTGAAAATTGAGCTAGAAATGATAAAGCAAACCCTACTTTTTTATAATTTTAGCAATCTGGTATTAACAAACCCAGCAGGCCAAGAAAATTACGTGCATATAGGGCCAAAATAGATGATATTAATCATAGAAATATACTAGGGCCTAAAACGAGGATTATTATTTTCCAATTTATCGTTTGAGCTTTTTTGTCTCGCTGTTTTAAAATCATGAAGTGCATATTTTAAGTTGAGTTGTTTTGCCACGTATCGTTTCAAGGTTCTGCACTGATGTTTGTAAAGTATAAACAAAATTTTTTTTGATTTTCGCGTCTTTTAAAAGTCTGAACGCCTCATGTCTTGCTTTAGGTGTTTTATGATGATTATATTTTTTAACAGCATCTATCGCTGTGCTTTTAGCCTTATCGGCTTCAAATTTTGTTTGATCTAATCTTTTTCCAAGGGATGTGTAGCGATCGGTTTTTTTTTTAATTCCTCCAGATGTTTTAGTTGGTTCTTTATTAGTGGAGGAATTAAGAGAATTTCCGGATATAGTTTGTGCCCTTTGTCTGGCTATTTGCATTGTTTGGATTGCAGTTCTGGACTCAGTCCTAAGGCTTGCAGAGGTCGTTTGGTTTAAGGTTTTTCTAGATGTTTGTAGCGCTTTATAGTTTACTAAGCATAGATTAGCTTGGCGTATTGCTTCAAATAAAGTTAGTTTATCATTCCCCTTAGTTTCCAACATAAAGAATCGTTCTCCTTGCCTTCATTATATCTTATGAAGATTAAGAAAAACTGATATTTATAACTTTAAATCAGAAAGCCAATATTGAAAAAATAAAATTAATAAAATAAATAACGTCAAAAATTGACTACTTAAATCAAAAAAAGATCATAATTTGATTGACCTAAAAAATAGATGATGCTAGTTTATAATTTGTTTTTATTATTTAGAGGATGAGCTATGAGTATCATGTATATATTAAGGCGACTTATCTATTCGCTTTCTCATTTACAATTTTTCCCTCTTCATAGCATTGTATCTTCTATTACTACCACCATCACTACCACCTCAACGACTAGTGCTTAAATAAGCACCTTTTCAAATCTATAAAAGAAATTTAAACGCTTAGTATTTAAGGCACTTGGTGTGTGTGCTGTTTTATCAAAATTTTAGGTAATCAAAATGATAAATAATTCTTATTCCATACATAAATTTGGGGGTAGTAGTCTTGCCAATGCAGAACGATTTATGGCTGTTAAATCCTTACTCAAAGGGGATGAAATAATTATAGTTTCTGCAGTTCAAAATGTTACTTTAACTTTACAGAATATATTAGATAAGGCTACAAGGTCTGTAAATTATAGACATGCTTTAGAAGAGCTTGAAGAAAAGCACTTGATGATAATAAAAAAATTATCCTTAGAAGGAAAATCTATTACCAGACTTATCCAAGCTGATATTTTTAAATTACAAGATATTTTATATGCAGTTTATTTAACAGGCGCCTACTCACGAGAAACACAAAATCTTATATTGAGTTATGGTGAGCAATGGTCTGCAATGATTCTAAAAGAATATCTAGCTCAAGAAAACAAAGTTGCTTTCTTAGATGCGTCAACGGTTCTTTTTATTTATGAAAAAGATGGCTCAATTGGCATTGATTGGAAAAAAAGTAAAAAAGCATTAGATAAATACTTACAACTTAACAGTGATTTTAAATCTTTAGTTATAACAGGCTTTATTGCATCGACTCTTGAGGGTCAAAAAACTATTTTAGGCAGAAATGGCAGTGATTTTTCTGCAGCAATTTTTGCAAATTTATTTCAGGCAAATTCATTAACAATTTGGACGGATGTTGATGGTATCTATACAGCTGATCCCAATATTGTAAAAGATGCTTTTTTAATTGAAACGTTATCTTATTCAGAAGCACTCGAATTGGCCTATTTTGGTGCAAAAGTATTGCATCCCATGACTATTGCTCCCATTGTTGAACAACAAATTCCTATTTATATAAAAAATAGTTTTAACCCAGAAAATAAAGGCACTTGTATTTTAGGAAAACCAAAGCCTTCATCCGAGCTTATTAAAGGAATAAGCTGTATTGATAAAGTTGCTTTAATTAATATTGAAGGTAGTGGACTTATCAGTGTATCTAGTATTGCTTCTCGTGTTTTTGAAATCCTTAAATATACAGAAATAAATGTTTTATTCATATCACAAGCAAGCTCTGAACATTCTATTTGCTTAGCAATACCTGCCAATTTCGCCAAAAAAGCGAATGACGTTTTATTAGAAAACTTACAATTTGATATTGAGCGTAAGTATATTAGGGGTATTTACTGTGATTTAGATTGCTCTATTTTATCTATCGTTGGTGATAATATGATTGGTGCCATTGGCATTATGAGTAAACTTAGCGTGGCTTTGGCCAAAGCTAATATCAATATTCGTGCTATTTCACAAGGCTCATCGGAGCGCAACATTTCTTTAATTATAAAAGATAAAGATGTTAACAAAGCAATTCAAGCCATTCATTCAGGATTTTATTTATCGAAAAAAATTCTATCCATAGGATTAATAGGCCCGGGACTTGTTGGACAAAGCTTACTTAAACAGTTGGGAGAGACAATTAATCAATTAAGCCGTACTAATCAAATCCATTTTTTTATTCGTGGGATTATAAACAGTCAAAAAATGTTACTGCTAGATGAGCCAATTGATTTAAGGCATTGGCAAGATTATTTTAACAAGTACGCTATTGAAGCAAATATGGAAAAATTTTTACAGCATATCGCTTCAGCTAACTGTCCAAATACGGCTGTAATTGATTGCACAGCTAACCCACAGATTGCCATGCTTTATCAAAGCTTTATGGAAAGAGGGATACATGTTATTACGCCTAATAAGCATGCTAATGCTGGTGATTTAACTTATTACCAAAAATTGCAACAACTTGCTATACAAAACAGGCATTATTTTTATGAAGCAACTGTATGTGCGGGTTTGCCTGTAATTAGTACTTTACAAGATTTGATAAAGACAGGCGATACTATTGAATCTATTGAAGGTATCTTTTCTGGCACATTAAGTTTTATTTTTAATGAAATGGATAAAGGAAAAAGCTTTTCTGCAGCCGTTATGCAGGCAAAAAGCTTAGGCTTTACCGAGCCTGATCCTCGGGAAGACTTATCAGGAATGGATGTGGCGCGTAAATTAGTATGCTTGGCCCGAGAAATTGGTCATAACGTAAATGTAAATGATGTCGTTGTTCAGAACTTAATTCCATCTAATTTGCAAACATGCAATCTTGAAGAGTTTTTGGCAAAATTACCACTTTTTGATCAAGAAATTAATACTTGGGTAGCAGAAGCACAATCTAAAAATCAACGTCTATATTATTCAGGCAAAATTAGTAAAGATGGCGAGCTTAAAGTAACTATCCAATCGTTGCCTATTGAACATCCATTTTCTAGCTTGCAAGGCACGGACAATATAATCCTTTTTCGCACTAAAAGATATCGCACCCACCCCCTCATTATACAAGGCCCAGGTGCTGGCGCGGAAGTTACTGCAGCAGGTATCTTTTCCGATTTGTTGCGCTTAGCATCTATCTTATAAAGAGGGGGGAGTAATGAATAAAATAAAAGATTCTATTAAATCGATTAAGGCATTTGCACCAGCAACTTGTGCAAATGTTGCTGTTGGATTTGATATTTTAGGATTTTCCGTTGAATCCCTTGGTGATTATGTCACATTAACTAAACGGAAAGACAAGAGAATTATTGTTGAATCGATCGGTTCTCAAGAATCACTTCCCTTTACGAGCCATGAAAATACAGCCTCGGTTGTAGTTCAGGAATTTTGCCAAGCATTAGATTTGGAAATTGGTTTTTCAATTCATATTGAAAAAGGAATACCCTTGTGTTCTGGATTGGGCGGGTCTGCTGCATCTGCAGTGGCGGCACTGGTTGCTTGTAACTCATTTTTAACCTCTCCTTTATCTATTCAGGAATTAGCACATTTTGCTGCATTGGGTGAGAAAGTTGCCTGTGGGTCAGCTCATACTGACAATATTATTCCATGTTTGTTTGGCGGCCTTACTTTAACTTACTCACAAAATCCTTTAAAGATTATTAAATTACCTATTCCAAATTTATATTGTATTTTGCTACATCCTCACCTACACGTGTCTACCCGGGCAGCAAGAGAGGCCCTTAATATAGAACTTGCTTTAACTTTGCATGTTCAACAATCTACTAATCTAGCTGGCTTTATAGTAGCTCTTTATGAAAATAATATGACTCTTTTAAAGCAAAATTTAAATGATGTAATTATCGAACCTCAGCGTGCTAAGTTTGTTTCCCAATTTTATGAAATTAAAGGTGCGGCCCTTGAAGCTGGGGCAATAGGCATGTCATTTTCTGGTTCTGGTCCTACCATGTTCGCTTTTGCTGAGACACAAGAAAAGGCAAAAGAGGTGGTTTGTGCGATGCAGTTACCCTTGGCAAAAATGAACATACAATCTGACTACTGGATAGAAAATTTGAATAAAAATGGCGCCCATGTAGTGGAGGAAATTTTATGCAATATATAAGCACTCGTAATATGTCGCTATCATTGTCCTTATCAGAAGCTATACAAACTGGGCTTGCAACTGATGGCGGATTATTTCTTCCGCAAGTTATGCCAATAATTGATAATCCTATAGGTTTAAGTGATTTGTCTTATGGAGAGATTGCCTTTAATTTACTTAAACCTTTTTTCAAAACAGACTTGCTTTATTCAAAACTAGCAAATATTTGTGAGAGAACGTTTAATTTCCCAGTGCCATTACAGCAACTTGATGAAAATATAGTTGTGCTTGAACTTTTTCATGGCCCTACGTGCTCATTTAAAGATTTTGGAGCTCATTTTTTGGCTGAATGTTTAAATGAAATAGATGATGGTGAGCAAACTATTTTAGTTGCAACCTCAGGTGATACTGGATCAGCTGTTGCTAGCGCATTTTATAAGAAAAAAAATTACAAAATAATTATTTTATACCCAGAAGGTAAAATTTCAGCAGTACAAGAGCAACAAATAACTTGTTGGAATGATAATATTTTTGCTATCGCGGTGAAAGGAAATTTTGATCAGTGTCAGCAACTAGTTAAATTAGCTTTTCAAGATCCGGTTTGTCAATCATTAACTAAGCTTAGTAGTGCCAATAGTATTAATATAGGTCGGTTGTTACCGCAAATGGTTTATTATGCCTATAGCAGTTTACAATTTTATAAGGCGAATAATGTTAAAGCGGGATTTATTATTCCTTCGGGCAATCTAGGAAATGCAACAGCCGCTTATTGGGTGAAAGCGATGGGTTTTCCAATCAGAGAAATTAGTTTAGCTACTAATGCGAACCGAACAATTTCTGACTATTTAAACACAGGTACTTATCTGCCGCGGCCGAGTATAAAAACCCTAGCCAATGCGATGGATGTAGGAAATCCTAGTAATTTTGAAAGACTAAGTCAATTATTTAGTTCTTATACACAATTTAAAGACAAAGTGGCGGCTATATCCGTGGATGATGCCACAATTCATAAGACAATATATGATATATACAAACAGTATAATTACATCTGTTGTCCTCATACAGCGACTGCTTTTTATGCTTATAGTCAACTAAATAAACAACCTTGGATTATTGTTGCAACAGCCAATCCTTGTAAATTTGATGGATTAATTGAGCTCATCATTAATTCTAAGATCCCTATTGCCCCACAATTACAAGAATTGTTAGATAAATCGCAGCAAATTTTAAGAATAGAAGCAAATTTAAAAGCACTAAGGAGGTTATTAAGAAGAATCACTTAAGTAGACCCTACTTTATATGAAATAGAATACAATTTTTGTATTAGTTAACTGGGAACCCAATATAATGGTCCCCATTTTTATTTAAATTTAAAATTAAATATTTTTTTAGTATTTGCAAATACAGCCACGTGTGCCTCGGTGACAACGCACCCCATTTACATCACGGCACCATTTGCCTATTTGATTCTTTTGGCAAACACAGTTTTGCGTACCAGAGTTGCATACCTTTCCATCTATTCCTACACATGGGCTTCCTGGCATTCCAACTGGCATGCCACTTGAAAATGCTAAATTTGCCATTGCAAAACATGAAATACCTAATATTGTTGGTAATAGTCTTTTCATTATGATGTCCTTATCTTTAATAAATATATAATTAAAGTATCAAATTAAATTGTAGTTAACTGTAAGTACAAATCAATGTATTGTACTTTTTAGCTAGTGCTCATAAGGGAAGTTAGAGCTGTACCATAAGTTTGATTAGCTTCTCGTGGACTACTATATTTATTGGATATACGTGCAACAAAGTTCTCATAGTTAAGCATATAAACTCTTTCCGGTAAGCCTGGAATCGAGGGATCATTAGGATCCCTAAAGAAAACGAAAGGGGTGCCATCAATAATCTTTGCTTGATCAACAACCACACAATGTGTCCATGAACCCAAGAAAGCCTTAGGAGACATACTATTTTTTCTAAAAAAACATACTTCTCGACTATTAGTGCTTTCTTTTTTATGAATAAATAATGAATTTTCTAGGTGAAAAGAGGCGCCATATTTTCCTTGAAAGATAATTTGCCCATTTTTTCTTAAGGCATCTTGAAGGCCTGCAAAACCATCTTGAATCTTCCAACCAACGTTTTTAAAACCTAATAAAGAGTCAATGATATCCAGCGCTGTAAAGTAATAGACTTTGCCTTTCTGTTCTAATGACAAACTATTGTAAAAATGCTGGGCATTTAAAGATATTTTATTCATTTTATTATGTATATTTTTTAATTCAATAAAATAGGGGTTTTTAAAAACTTCCGTTAATGGATCATAGGCTAATTGTTCTATTACTTCGTTTGATTCTTTTACTAATAATGCGTAATTAATTGGTGTTTTATATAAAGCTTTTTTAAATTTTTTTATGAGCAACTCAATTTTTCTGTTATTTTGGATTGATAAATTTGTAGAACTATCACATTCTTTACCAAAAAAGGTGCGTAATCTTTCACGGGAGGCAAGTGTACAGGAGGGCCCGGTTTTGAGCCTTTAGGGGCTTAACACTGCCATCTGATTTCAATTTACCTTGATGGGATGCAACTAGAACATTTTCTGGAGTATTAATAGCTAATTTAAATTTCATTACAAGTAATTTATTCCTAAAGGTTGTGCAAGTATACAAATTGAACCTTAAATAAATCTTAAGTATTTAAATATTATTCATCCAAGCGTTTTTGGCCAAACTAGTAATCAAAAATTCATTTTTATAAACTAAAGAGAATCAGCGTTAATTACCTTAATTATGTTAAGGGGTTTGTAAAAAACTGTATGGATTTTTTTAGCTCCTCAAACTGTGCATTTATAAGACTATCTTTATGTTTAATTAAATAAATTTTTTGATTATTGTTAATTTCTTTAGGGATAGGCTTTTCAATTAATCTTTTCTTACTAGGTAATGTTTTATTGATCTTTTCTGCAACAAATTTTGGAATATAAACAGCACATAACCCTTGTAAGGCTAATTCAATAGCTGTGGAAAGCAGGTTAACCAGGTATTTTCGATTACGGGGTATGATGCTTTCAATCCAGCCATCACGTTCTTTTATCCCTAAAGGGTTAACTGGAATAACAACTGCTGGAACGGCAAAGGGTAAGTCATTAATACTCATATTTGCGAAAAAACTTTGTAAGTGATAACAGCCCAACTGATATTGACCTATTGTGATAATATCAATTTGCTCCATGGGGAATGGCGTATAGGTTATGCCATAATCTAATTCATGATTTGCAACCATTTGCTCAATCTGCCCTGGATTGAGATCAAGAAGTGTAATACTTTGATTTTTTGGTTGAAAAGAAGCTAAGTGTTCACAAATTAAAGGAATAAATATTTCCACAGTGCCAATTCTTGTAGTTTGCTTTGTTGCTTGGGAAGTGCTATGAAAAAGAAGATTTTCCATTTCAAGAAATGATTTGGCACGTTGGTAGATACGCATGCCATCTTCTGTAAGCGTGACACCTCTACCTGCCGGCCTTAACAAGCTAATTCTAAGCTCATCTTGTAGTATTTTCATGGACTTTGAAAGTCCTGAATGAGTGATATGTAGTAATTCAGCTGCCTTAGAAAGACTTCCTGTTTCAGCAATAACACAAAATTGTTTTAATCTGATTGTTTCCATAATGGAACGTATTATAGAAATAGTTTCACTTTTATTCAAAATAAAATAGCAGTATGTTCTCTCTAAAAAGGAAAGAATTACCATGAGTGAACTACATAAGATGTTGCAGGCAATACCGCATGAACGAGTGCAAAGTCAGTATGTGAAGGTGAATGAACAATTTGAGCTATTAAAATTAGGTATTTTTAATGTAGAGAAATCAATTCTTACTGCAATTTCAGAAACAACAAGTGACACTAATGAAATTGTTGAGCTAGTCAGATTAAAAGCAAGATCAAAATATCAGCCACATTATCATAAGCAAAGCTGTGCTGTTATTTATATGATCTTAGGTGAAGGATTATTTTTGTTAGGAAAAAATGAAGTATCTTATCAACCAGGAATGCGCTTTGATTTGCCTGAGAAAACGCCACATGGCTTTTTGACTGATACGGAAACTTTATTTTTAAGTATACAAACACCACCTATTCGTAATTATCAAACAGGTGAGGTAGATTTATATTATGCTGAATAATGGAAATAGCATACCAACTAATATGGGTATGGATCATATAGGGCTAGTTGTACCGGATGCCCAACTTGCTGCAAATTTTCTCATTGACGTGTTTGATGCTGAATTTGATTGGGAAGTTAAGAGAGAGCCAAAACCAACTGCAGGTGAGCGTGGCTGGTCAGCACTTTTCGGTGTACATTCTGAATCTTATTTATCTCACGTTATTATGCTTAAGTGTGGTGAACAACCATTAGCGCAATATGTGGAACTATTTGAATGGAAAGCGCCAGATCAATTGCAATTACAAGGTGAAAGAGGTTGGCATAAGTTTAGTGACATTGGCAATAGTTATATTTCTTTTACCGTTAAAGACATGGATGCAGTATTTAAGCATATCTATACTAACGTTATACCTAAATATAAGGGCGTACGTTTCATTCAAGATCCTCCCATGCGTTTTCCATTGCGGGGCGAAATATGCACATCAACGTTTCTCGTTTCACCGTGGGGCATGTGGATTGAATTGACAGAGTGGAGTGTATCTAAACATAAAGGCTCTATCATTCGTACTCAGAGCAAGCCCGAAATCAATCCGTATATTGGTAAATCTATCCAAGCGTTACCAACGCCTGCCTTTATGATTGATCTTGATATTGTTGATCATAATTGTAAGTTATTACGTTCGCGCATTGCCGATAAAGGCTACGCCTGGCGAATTCCCTGCAAGGCTCATAAATGTCCAGAACTGGCAAAATATATTTTGCAGCGTGGAGCAACGGGTGTTGTGTTATTAACTTTAGCTGAAGCAGAACAATTTGCTGCAAAGGGAATTGATGATATTTATTTAGCTAACCAGCTAGGTAGTTTAGATGAATTAAACCGCTTATCACTGCTTGCGAAAAAATTAAAACGCTTACGTGTTGCTGTTGATGACCATGAATATTTACAACAACTTGCTGCAAGCATAAACCAATGGGAAATCATTACACCTGTAGAAGTGGTAGTTGAATTAAATATTAATCATAATCGCTGTGGGACAACAATCGAGGAGAGTGTCAATTTAGCAGTATTAGCTAAAAAGATTGAACAAGACACTCAGGCAATAAGATTTATGGGCCTTACTGGATATGAGGGACATACTCCGATCATGCCCTCTGCTGAAAAAGCAAAAGCAACAACTATTTCACATGAAATCTTAGCTACAGCAAAAAAATTAATAGAAAAAAGAGGTATTCCTGTTGAAATAGTTAGCGCTGGGGGGAGTTGTAATTATATAGACGCTGTAAATAATAAAATCGTAACGGAAATCCAAGCTGGAGGGGCGGCGATTGGTGATCAACTTTATTATCATAAGGCATATTTAAAAGATTACGATCATTTAATGGGAGCATACTTATTAGCCCAAATCATTAGTGTTCCATCTGATAAAAGTAGAGCAATTGCCAATGCTGGATTTAAATCAGTAGGTCTTCACCCTATGGCTGGATTTCCTGGCTTTCGCGATCGAGATGATTTGCAAGTTGCAGGCTTAAGTGCTGAACATACGAGAATTATTCCTGCAAATACGGCTAAAGGTGTTTCGTTATGTCGAGGCGACAAGTTAGTTTTGATTCCAGGATATACTGATGCCATGGGATTTTTACATAATAAAATTTATGCAATACGCCATGATCAAGTTGAGTATGTTTGGGAAATAATATAATTTTAAAGTGATAAAAGAAAGGTATTTAGCAAATCCTTTTGCCTTAAAAATTATCAATTACTGAAAAGTAGATGTAGGTGTTGATGTTTGACTAGCATCTTTGTTATGTGCTTCCTGTAATGCAAACACGCCAAGCTGACTTGCTGTTTTGGCACTACCAGGTAATACAAAATTACCCATTGTTTTATCCTTAGCAATCGATTTTTTATCATCAAGAAGCGTATTACCATTACCATCCGTTATCGTTAAATGCATGATTTCATCATTTTTAAATTGGCTTGCTTTTAATGCTACAAATTGGCCCGACATATCATACGAGCGAAGATATTCTTCTGATCTAGTATTTTGTTGAGAGTTAGTAGTCACCTCTAGACGACAGGTAAATAATTCACGTGCAGCCGCCCATTCTTGTAATTTTCCTTTTTTAGATAATGCTTCTGTAAAATCAATCGTATCTGTATAAAGAATAGGAGAAGAAAAAGTTTCAGCAACTTTCCTCAAAATTTCAGGCTGAGTTACTCCATAGCTTAAAATGAAAAATTTATTACGTACGGGAATTAAAGCAGATCTTTGTTTTATAGATGTCACAGTTTTATTCAGTGACTGTGTCTCATCATCGTCATTTCCTACGGTATTTACGCCATCAGTAAATAATAAAACATTATTATGCTGGTTTGATTGCAACAGTTGAGCTAATTTATCAGAGACTGTTCCATAAAGCCGCGTAGTTCCTCCAGCGTTTAAATTATTAACATCTTTAACAAGCTGTGACAAATCTGTTTTTCGATAACTTCCCCTACCTACTTGTTTGGTATTTATATTAAATTCTGTAAGATTAATCACCGCATCAGGTTGAAACTCAAATAAAGCATCGGCAAATTCGTTGACACTTTTTTTCAATTTAGCCAGTGGCTCTCCTTCCATACTAATACTTGTATCTAAAACAAAATGATAAGTAGGTGGCGTGAGAGTATCGGGGACAAAAAAGTAAGGCGTTACTTCGGTTGTATCCTTGCTTAATTTTTTCTCTGCATAAAAAACCTTTTTATTTTCAAAAGAATCTGAATGAGCGAAAAGAAGTGGGGAATTGCCTGTCACTAAAATAATCTCTTGTTTATGATCATTTAGAAACGCTTTAATATTAAATTTTATCTCCTCATTTTGTATACTCATATATTTATAATTTAGAGAATTAAATAAGGGAGCATAAGCAGCAGATGGAAGTTCAATGTTCAAATATTCCTGCTCTTTATCAAGCGTGTAATTAAGTCCTGTCATTTGTAAAACATTTAAAACAGCCAAACAAGATTTTTTGTGTGTTTCAATCATGAGGGCGTTTGTAGAGGTAGCTTGCGCAATTTCATCAGCGATAAGATCCGCAATACTCACTTGCCTAATCTGAGGTTTGACAACATCTTTTTGCAAAAGCCCCTGTAAATCAAACGCTAGCTTCTCACTTTGTTCTATATTTTTTGTAGTAAAAATAACACGCTCATCTTTACAGCTAACAGTGTTGTTATCGAGAGAAATACCCATTGCTCGCAATAACTCTACCATATTAGTTGTACGTAATAGATTATTAACAAGATGCTTCATAAATTACCCCTCTTATTAAAAAAAATGCATAATAGCTGGATAATACACGAAAGATAACAATAGGCAATTCGCTTAAAAATAAACTTGAAGAAAGGAGGTGGAATTTAATGTATATATTGCTGAAAAATCTTATTTGAAAAGGCTTGCAATATAAAACGAGCGTCGTCTTTATTAGCCTTAGCTAATTCAATATCATTTTGCATATATTCTATTAATTGAGTTCTTATATCAGTATTATCATCAATAATTGTTAAGCCCATATTCCATCGCCAGAATGTTCGATTGGTTATAGGTTCTTTAACAAGTAAAACAATATCTTTATGCCTTTTATCATTTAGAATACTATTATAAATACTCTCAATTGAATCAAGCTTACCTTCCAAAATTTGAAAAAACTCTTGGCCTGAATAAATTAAAAGTCCACTAACTTGCTGTGTGAAGTTTTTAAAACGAGCAATTTTAGCTAATTGAGTCAGTTGACTTGTATTAAAAGGCATTTTTGCTTGGCTTTTATAAATAAGATGGTACAACTCAGACATAAGTGATTGGGAAATACTTAAATAATTTAGTCTAATATTATCTTATTAAAAAATTTTTTAAGCAATAGATAGATTTAAATTAATAACACATATTATAGGCTGAGAAAGACATGTTTATAGAATGAGCCTTATTCAGCCATATTATTTGTTATTTTGTTATAATCACATTAAGCATAATTTAATTCATCGAGTTGCTCTTGCACTTTAATTAAATTAGACCACCATGCCTCCATCGCCTCAATGGCTTCAAAAGCGCCGTCTAGTACTTCTTTTTCTTGCAAATAAATATTAGGATCAACATTTTCTTTAGTATGATCAATAAAGATACCTAATTCATCTTTATGGGCTTGTTCAACGCCATCTAAGTGCAAATCATGAAATTGTTTTAAGCGTGAATTAGTAAAGCGTAAGCCATGACGTTGATATATCTCATCACTAATTTTTTTAAATAAAGTATGTTCAAAGATTGCAGCAGTTTCGGTCGCATACATAACACCTAGGGTTCTCGATGCATTGCACTGAATCATAGTTTCCAGTTTGGTAAAAAATTGTTTGGTTGCGGCAAAAGGGATACGCCTGCTAACATCTAACCCAATTTTTTTTAGGGCATGTTGATACATTCTAGCGTGATTTTTTTCTTCATTGTAATTATCTAACAATGCTTTCGAAACGCCCTGATCGATAAGCGATTTAGTTTGCATGTGTGAAGTCATTAAAAAGCGCGTGTTGTTTAATGAAAACTGATAGTGCTCCATGCTTAACCATTCAAGGTATGGTGTTGAATAAGGTTTAAGATCATTAAAATAATTTAATATTTTTGCGGTAAATTGATTATTGCGCTTGTCCAACGTTATTCTTTGCATAAAATCTCCCTTTTAAAAAAACTAACAAAACGTACTTTAATCAATAAAATGCACGAGGAATAATATTATTATTCAATGAGTCTGATAGTTTTTTTCTATGATTAAAATTGGTCCTCTATAAAAGGTATGGACAAGTAATAAAAATGAATAAGTAGGAAATGTGTTTTATAAACCGTATTATTAATCATATAACTGGTTTCATATACTTGGATTAATTTGACTTCCTTGTTTAATTCTTTGTTCAATGTACATGCTATACCCAGCAGAAAAATAAATAACTCTGCCATCCCATTTTTTATTAAATTCATTAAATTCAATGAAGATATTTGAGCCAGCCCAAGGATCATCGATTATAACTTGATTATCTATAACTCCTTTGAGTAGCAAGAAATGCCCACCAATTTCATTAGTTCTAGCAATTACAGGCCCATATCTATATAAGTAATAGGTAAGATGGCCAGGCAACACATCTTTAATGAAATCTTTTACATTAACGCTGTTTAAAAAATCGCTATAGCTTTTTAAATCTGAAGAATTTTTTCCTGAAAATAGTTTAATTTTTCTATTTTCATAGTTGCGTTTTAGCTCTTGACGCTGCTCTAAAAAATCAGTGTAATTTTGCTCATTACACTTCCATAGATGATATCCCTTTAACATTTCCATTGCAGTATCTGCACAATCAGTTATACGTCGTTGGTGAGAATAAATAACACCATCGTAATATATGTCACCCAAACAAAAATCTCTTTCGGTCTCTAAACATGGTTTTAATGCCTGTTTATCAATATGCTCAGCCAAATGATTTTTTGAACTTTTACCATAAAATGTGGCGGCTGCCTTATTTAGAGCCAGGGGAGTTTTGGTATAGATTTCTTCTTTTATACTTGGACTTTTTACAGGTATAATGAATTCCTCAGTACAGTAAATCCACTCAAACTCATTATCACCTAAAAGGTTATTAGCATCTGTATACTTGATAATATGTAGCGGCGATTTTTTATTTTCAGTAACGCAAGCAATAAATGTAGAGGATTCTATAGGAATTAATTCAAGGGCTATTTTTCTAAGTTTTTCCAATGAATTTACCATGGCAATGCAGGTGCATTGATTTATTGATTGTGAAGTAATTTCTTCAAATTTGATAATATCACTGTTTAATTTAATTTTTATGATTGCGTAAAACATGTTTTCAATACCTAAAATTAATGTTTCTTTATTTCCTTATAAATTATAGCAGCCATAAATTACCTAAAATGAAGTAATATATTAAAGTCGCATCTTTACCTTTTTATCGCTAATATGAATTCTAGATAAATTAATTAACATTGAATGATGACTACTCTATCTATACGAGCGCTAAAAGAAACAGATATTCCTAGTATTGTTAATTATTGGTTTGAAAATACCGATGCTAATTTTAACCGTATGGGGGCAGATAAAACCAAATTTAATTCAAAAACCAACTTTGTAGACTCTTTGGAAACTATATGTAACGCTTCTCTGGATCAAGTAACAAGCTATTATTTAATCTGGCTTATTGGTGAAAAAGAGGTCGGGTATAGTGCTTTAAAGGACATTGTAAAACAACAAATTGCTCATATTCACTTGCATATGTGGGATGAAAAAAATAGAGGAAAAGGGCATGGCGCAAAATTATTTTGCATGGCTGCACTTGAATTTTATAAGATCTTTAATTTAAAAATGATGTTATGTGAACCTCGTTCGTCTAATAATATGCCAAATCAAATGCTTACAAAGATTGGTTTTCAAAAATGGAAAACCTACTTTAGTACTTCTTCAGAGCTATCATTAACCTGTGAACTTAATAGTTATATTATTGATTTTAATGTAGCTAATCAATTTTTACTTAAGAAGTAAGGGCATGAGCCAGTAGCAACTGTTTACCCAACCTACGTCCTGCGGCTTGTCCGAAGGATCCATTGATATGGCTGATTTCTAAATTCCGCAAACAAGTCGTGGAACGCAGGGCATGAAGGGATTTATTAAATAGTTAGATTAGCTCCCAATTATTAAAGGTAGGAAGATGTTCTAATTCTGGTTTTGCAAAATAAAAACCCTGCATAAGAGAAATACCGTTTTCTTTCAACCAGCGAGCTTCTGCAGCTGTCTCTATACCTTCAGCAATAATTTTTATATTAAGTAAACTTCCAGTTAAGATAATGCCCTTAACCATCGCTTGTTTAACTAAGTTGACATTAATATCGCGTACTAGTTTAATATCAATTTTAATAAAGTCTGGCTGAAAATTGGCAAGCAAACTCAGTCCTGCATAGCCTGCACCAAAGTCATCAATAGCCGTACCAAAACCTCGCTCACGATAATATTTAAAAATAGAAAGTAGTTTCTTAGGATCGTTAACTTGCTCATTTTCAGCTACTTCAAAAATAATTTTTTGCAGGGGGAAATTTGTTGCTTCAGCAGCAGCGATGGTTGTTCGTATACAAAGGTCAGGGGAATAAATAGCGTTAGGCAAGAAATTAATCGAAATACATTCTTTTATATTCAACTGCTGCGCTTTGAAAATACTTCTTATCCGGCACTCCTGATCAAAGCGATAGCGATTTTTATCATTTACCTTTGCCAGATTGTCTGCTGCTCCTTCGCCATTTAATCCGCGTACTAAGGCCTCATAAGCAAAAATTTCTTTTTTGTTAATATCGATAATAAGTTGAAAAGCAAAGGTAAAATCAAAGCCAAGCTCAATATCGCAAACCTTGCAGCCAGGTCTTTTTTGCAAAGATTTTTTTGCCAAGCTAAAATTCCTTTTTAATTAGCTTAAAATGTATTTATTAAAGATAGGTATATATGGTAACTACGTCAAGGGTTACCTAGTCGTAAATTGTAGCAGCCTAGATGAGCCCTATTAGAAGTTTCTACTTCCAATAGTTAAATATTAAGCCATCATTGCCAAAAACTGGATCAGCTTTTGGTAAACCAACTTTTTTAATATTCATATCAACCCTAGGATGCTCGTCTGCTCTGCCATAGTTCACATCATAATCAACATCATTCGGATAAGAGCCTATGCATTTAAAATCGGGAGAAGCGCTAATATTTTTATGTGAAACACCAGCCGGAAAAATAATGACATCCCCTTTGGCAATATTATAAATATTGCCCGAATCACCGCCAATTTGGACTTTACAGTCACCTGCGATAATGACTAACGCTTCGTGAGTATTACTATGATAATGGTGATAACTATAAATACTATCCACCCATGAATTAATCCAATGATTTTGTTTTAAATAATGTTGAATTTCCTCTGGACTTTGATTAGCAAATTTAAAGACTTGCTTATAAATTAACAAAGGATATTGAGCATTATTCGGAAAATCATTTTGCGCAAGTATTAAATCATGGATTATTTCTTCTGGCTGTTTTGGTAATAAATTATTCATTTTGTAATTTCTTTACTTATTTTAAATTATAACTAAATAGTTATAATTGGGTCTTCGCCACGAGTGACAATGACCTCCATATTGTCTAAATTAAGAGTATATTTTAGAAAGCAATGCTCTCTGACATTTGATAAAACATTACTTTTGAAAGCCACAACATTGATGCCTTCATAATATCTAGCTGATCTCACTCTTAACAAGGGATGACCTTCATTAGCAACGCGCCTGCCTATTTCCTGACATCTGTTGTAGTTTACTGGATCTAAAAGCCAAGGAAACTCCTCTGTTTTAGATGACAAATCAATAGCTATACCAATACAAGATATTTTAGCTACCCGTCTATCTACTTGAATTTGCTTTTCTCCACTAAAGGCTTCGAGCGAATCAGTAATGTGTTTGGTAAAATGATAGACAGTTTCATATATCGTTGTTTCAAATGTTTCAGAGGCATACCAGCAAGGATTTTGTCCATCACTAAAACGAGATGCGGTTAAATTCTCAAAAGGATAATCAATGAAAGAATTTTCACTGTATTCAAATCCCCTTTGTATTAATTGACTATTTTCAAGTGGCAAGTGGGTAATAGCTTCTAAATTATTAGCTGCTTCCCAATTATCTGCATTGTCACTTAGATCATCAAATAGATTTTGCGTGGGTTTTATAGAGGGAATATTTCGAAAAACATCTTCAGAGTAATCAACTATTACTGCAAACAATGACATTAATTCCCTCTCATGTAGTCTGTTAATTTTCTCACTTGAGCAATGCCAATATAACCTTGCGATAGCATAACTTCTAAAGGGGTTAAATTATGCAGCTTTTTATTCCTAGCTTTTATCCATCGGTAGACAACAGCTCTGTTATAAGGATATAAAATTCTTAAACTCTTATGTATGCCAAGGAGATTACCAACACGCTCAATCGTATCCCGGCCTGAAATATGGGCTTTACCATTCTGGAAATTATTTAATTGTTGAGGGCTTATTCCACCCAGCAAATTACATTGCTCATCAACTTTTAAATCCCAGTGCTTAAATAACTGTATTATATTTGCCGTGTTTCTCTTTAAGTTATCAACATTATTATGATCAAGGGATTGGCTGTTTTTTAAAACTGTAGAATTATTCATTACAGTCTCTCATAATAATCTATATATGTATTAAATTAGCCTATAAATGGAGCAAAGTCAATATTTTGTCTATTAATAGATAAATTAAATATAAATATGGATAATATATGAATAATTATATATCTTAGCTCAATAAAAAATAGAATAGAAATGGTTCTATAAGTAAAAGAAGGGGAACGCAACCCTTGTGAATCTTGACAATCTTTAGGAAAGCCAATGTCATTGGAATTTTATTTTAATAAGCTATCATCATGTTTTTTAAACATCAGACTATGTTATTATGAAATCACATTCTTTATTAAAAATAATTTTAGCCAGCGCCTCGCCAAGACGATTACAAATATTAAAAGAACATGGCTTAAATGCTGTGGTCATGCCAGCAAATATTGCTGAAATTCAGCAAAAAGATGAAGAAGCTAAAAAATATGTAACTCGTCTTGCCAGAGAAAAAGCTCAAACTATTTTGTCTCAAATTGAAATAGATAAGGCAGATTTAATTCTAGCAGCAGATACGACCGTTGTTTATCAAAATCATATTTTAGAAAAACCAAAAGACCACGCTGATGCCTATCGAATGTTAAGTATGTTAAGTGGCCAATCTCACGAAGTCTTTACAGGCTATGCTTTAATTTTTTTGCCAGAAAAACACTGGCAGATTGGTTGTGTAACAACGAAAATTACTTTCCACACGCTTACTAAGCAACAAATAGAAGATTATATTCATTCTGACGATCCCTTTGATAAAGCTGGAGCTTATGGTATTCAAAATGTGCATAGTAGCTTTGTTAAAGAAATAACAGGTTCTTATTATAATGTTATGGGTTTACCTATTGAGGAAATTTTGTCATACGTTTCGCTTAGATGTATTGAATGATTTAAATTCAGGTAATGGAAAAGCAGTAGTGGAAGCTAAATAGTTTCCACCACTTGTATATTAACAGTTATTTTTTAACACATTTATTATTTTAAGAAAATATAGTGCTATCAGGTCGGTTATCTAAAGAATTTGCTACGTCTTGAGTTAACTTGTTATTAATCTGAGCGAGGTTTTTATTTTTATTGAAAAAGAGGATTGGCGAAGTGGCTTGGGTTGGTTTGAAGGCTTGATTATTGTTGAGCTTGCTAAAAATTTCTTCGCTAAAAGTAGCTGGAGTTACTTTAATTGCTAACTCATAAGGTAAGAATTTTTTAACTCCGTCAATGTAATTATCCTCACCTTCAGTGAAAATAGTTTCTAATTTATTACATTTAAAAAATGCTTCTCTACCAATCAAAGTAATATTTTTGGAAATAAATAAAGCTTCTAAATTTATACACTCTTCGAAGGCAGATCTGCCAATTTCATTGATTGATTCAGGAAGAATGATAGTTTTAAAATTAAAACACCTGTAAAATGCGCCTTCTGCAATTACTGTGACATGCTTAGGGATGACAAGGCCCTCTAAACTAGTACAGCTGTGAAAGGTACATTGACCAATTTTTGTGAGATTTTCAGGAAGAACAACTGTTTTTAAGTTGGTACAATTCCAAAATGCCCAATCACCAATGGTGGTGATTTGTGCGGGAATGAGCAATTTTTTTAAATCAGTACATTCTTCAAATGCAGCATAGCCAATGCTTGTAACGCTATCAGGAAATGTAAAACCACCATTTGAATCAATATCTTCATTATCAACCCGTAGCAGTACTTTTTCATCTTTAGATAATTTCATAATTCTATCTTCTCAATGTTGGTTATAGTGGCCACTAGCATGATAGCTCCGTTGCTATTTAGCTTAGGCAAAAATAAAAAAAATTAGGCTCTATTTTTAAATTAAATACAAAATGGCGAATTTTAAACTTTTTAAGGTTGCTGTCAAGATTATTTACAAAAAGTTTGGCTAGTTTTCAATTAAGATGGTTTTTGTTTAATAAAGCGTACAATATGAGAGAGCAAAAATTAGAGGAGGCGATGAAATGACCAACTAATTTAAGCACTTTGCTATCCTAGAATTAAATGCCCCAAACTAACTTTTCTAGCTCCTTTAATGAAGTTGCTTTCTGTTTCCAATCGGGAATTCTTACTTGAATGTCTAAGTTGCTATATTTATGAAGAAGCATTAATGCAGCTAATTGGTGACTTAAATCTTCGTTTAGTTCATGAGGTAAAAAACCGTAAGCGATTAAAAATGTTCTTAGTAATTCTTTATCACCTTGAATTAAAAAGGCGCCTGGCCCCAATAAGTCATATTTATAGTGGCCTAACATGGCATCGCCAAAGTCAATTAAACCTGAAATATGCCAAGCGCCATCAAGATGATTGACTAAAAAATTCATGGGTGTGTATTCACCGGTTAAAATAACTGCTCTTTCAATCTGAACTAACGATTCCATCACTTTTTCAATATAGGAAGGAATTTCTTGCAATAACTGTTTAGGTAAATTTTTAATTCTATGATTTTCGATGCATTGTGTTAGTTGATTTTTAATAAAGGTTTGCCAATGACAATCAATTGATTCTAAGCCCTCTGTTGATAGGGAATGAACCTCTCTTATTAATAAACCAAGTTCTGTGATGATAATTAATTTATTAGCATGGTCCAATGTATGCCAAAGTGTTTCTAAAAGGGTGCCTTTAAGTTGAGTCATAACTAAATAGGGCCATCCAGCTATTTCACCTTCATAATGAAGTAGAGGCGTTTCAACCGTTAATTTTCCTGCCAGCGCTTTAAGAACTAATCGTTCACTTTCAAACTGGTCTCGGTGAAAAGGGGGAAATAATTTAATCACTAAACGATTGTCATAAGAAAAGACAATATTAGTACCTTCAGAAAAAGGGGTTAATGATTTTAAAGGTAAATGATAGCGAACAAGAATTTCTTTTACCGTTTCTTCAAAAACATGGCTAGATTGTTTTAAATCTTCAAATTCGCTAAAGGAACTAATCAATGCTAATTTACGAGTTATATTATTCATAATTATGTTGTACTAGGCGTAAAAACGTTTAATCTATGAGAAAGTTGCAACAAATTTTTCTAATCACTTGCAAAAGTTATTAATTTCTAAAAAAATAGTAATTAACTCGTATTCAACATACTAAGTTTCTTTATAGATAAAAGAGTCAGCATATTATGTGCATCGACTCTTATTTTCAACCAATACAAAGCTCCAAATAGAGATTCTTTAATAATAAAATTGAAAGCTTTTCAACACAATGCCTGACACTGCATGAGATTAGTTCAAACTTAGGGATTATTAAAAGTTAAAGGAAATAATAATGTTAATAAGCATGAATGTACTTGTAAGGTTTTATAATAGTGATGTTAAGCCTAGTGGTACTTTTGATATTCCAAACAATATTGATACCATAGGCGATGGTATGTATATCGGTTGTACTAAATTACGAACCCTTATTGTCCCTAACAATGTAACTAAAATTGGTCTTTGGGGCTTTAGCGGGTGCCGTAACTTACGAACACTTACTTTGCCAACAAGTATTACTCATATCAGTGATAATGCCTTTACTAATTGTCTAAGTTTAGGGTTTATTATTATTGATAGTAGAGAGCTTAGTGAAATAACACGAGTTAAAGCTTTATTACCTAGATCAATACAAAACAAAGCGCTAGGTATTGAGTTAGCCCAAGAAGTTTTTCGCCTGCGCAAAGAACATTTAGCTGAGGTCATTAAGATCCCCATAAGCAATCCAGGCTTGCGTTTTTTTAATCGTAATTTTCGCCATATTGCTAAGGTTAATATAGAAAATGATGCCAACCCAAGCTTGGAAAAGAGAGACTATCCGAAATTTAAGGATAAAGTATGTAAAGACATAAACCGTTTTTTACTTAATAAAAATCGCAATTATCAAAAAGCAAAAGATTTCATCCGCCTGGAACCCTTACCTCAAAGTCAAAGCGAACTAGAAACCTATGCAATAAACTTAAAAAAAATAACTGATGATTATAACCGCCAAGGTAAAAAGCGAATCAAAGATTCATCATGCCTTGAAAATGAAAACAAAGAGCAGCCTATATTTCGTTAACGATACAAAGGTGATTAAGCTTAGCATAAATAATTGGTGGGCTTAGAAGGGCAAAAAAGTTGGGCTTTAAAGCCCAACTTAATAATTATTTAGCCTCACAACTAATTACAGTTACGGTTGGATCTTTAGCAACTGCGCCTGATATTTGGAATCCTATACCTTGTTGCTGTCCAGCAGGAATTCCATTATAAGGATCATACGTATTAGCGCTAAAAGTAAATACCCCCGCATTTACTGAATAAGTTTGATTACCACCAATCCAATAACTTACAATTGTTGGATTACTTATTTCACTATTATTGAAACTTATTTTAAAGGTAAAGCTTTTAATTGCTGCAGTAGTACTGGTATTGGTAATGCTACCTTGAAAAACAGCGCCGGTGTCCCAGCGATTTTGCAAGGTAAACTTAACATCACAATTTTGTTGGCTCACTGCACCAGCTTGATAAGCAGCATTTAATTGTAATTGATTAGCAGTCCCCGTAACAACGAAGCTTTTAACACTTTTCTCTGCTATTAAGCTGTAAGTTTTACCATTAAACGTAATGGAAGTAGGTAGTCCAACTTGATAAGGTTCATTGCTAAATACACCAGTCTTACTATTTATATTCTGATTATGAACAGTTGCACTACATACTCCATTTTGCGTTGTGCAAGTTAAAATATTTTGACTATTTAAGTCGGAAGTGAATGTAAGTTGTGTTGTTAAAGCCTGAGTACTTACAGGAACTCCTTTTTCATCTAATAGATTAACTTTATAACTTACTTGGGTTGCAGGTTGACTCCCTATTTGTTGGCCTTGCAAGTTTACATTGACATCAGTTGCCTGGCCATTAGTAATCTTAAAAGCAATAGGGGAGTTACTAGCGTTCACTTGATAAACAAGATGCGCTGTATTATCTATTTGATAGCTATCAGCAATTAATAAAGTATAAGTACCACTATCTAGATCAAGAGAACAGCCATTAGTTATATCGCAACTGTACGTTTGCCCTGTCTCTTTAACAGTTAAAACAGCAGCACCTTTTACAGGAAATCCAGGCGTGGTAAATGCAACATTCAGTTTGCCTGTGGCGATTGTTTGATTAAACAAATCATGTAATACTTTTTCAGCTTGAAGGTTAATTGCGCCACCATTCGGGTCAATTAAGCTAATTGTATCACCTAGATAACCAACCGCCCAAAAGAATAAATCATTTTGTAGGCCATTTGCGATCATATAAGGGACTACAGCTTTTTGGAAAAAGGCAAGACCTTCGGCACTTTTCCAAGAGGCTTCTCCTAACACAACAGGATAGCCTGCTTTTTTTAAAAATCCCCAGGTCCAATTAAAACGAAGCTCACTAGGTTTGCCTGGTGCTGATTCCCAAGTGGCTACTTCACGTGGATAAACGTGTGGTGAAAACACAAGGTGTGCTTTGTTAGCACTGGCATCACCCATTAACCAAGTAACAGTTGCATCATCTAAACCAGCTGTTTTAAGTTGCTGAATAAAGCCTGCTCGATTAAAACTAGGTACACCAATTTTAGCATTATTTTTGTCTAATAATGGCTTAAAGTCTTCACCCCAATTACCTTTAAATTCCACTCGCTTTGTTCCAGTTGCACAATTGCTAGGATCATCTGAAATAGAATAAGCTTCAGGATTGGGTACTAAATCAGCTTCTTTAACACAAGCGATAGGTTGGTCAGGATCGCCCGAACCAGGACCTGAACCCTCAACAAATAATAATATATCTGGATTATATTGTTTGAAGACTTTAGCAGCTGTAGCAATTACTTTTATCCAAGCAGGTTGATCAGCATTATCTCGAAACCAAAAAAGTCGATGAGGTTCATTAAATACATCAATCCCTATAACATTCGTTAAATTGCGTGCTTTAATTTCATTAGCAAGTAATTTCAAGTCTGCTTCGTATTGTGTTAAACTGTAGACCGTACCATCACGATAGCCATCACCATATCCATATCTATGATGAAAATCGATTAACACTTTAACATTATTTTTTTTAAACTCTTCAAGAGTAATCCAGAATGCTTCTTGAGGTGTTACAGTTTGCGCACAAGCTGAACCATTAGTTTCCCAAACTTTACAAAATATACCATTGGCACGCGTTGGCTCAGCTTTATTAGCTAGCGAACGATTCATATCCACTTGACCTGTATTGTCATACAAGACACCAGGTTGAATGGGTAAACGTATCGTTTTAAAAGCTACACCATTTGCTTTCGTGACCCCAGAATCTGTAAAATCCCAAGGACGAACTAATGCGTCCAACATCCCATAAGTTTTACTGTAGTTGGTAGAAAAATTACCAACGGCATAAAATGGGTTTGATGCTAGGCCTTGCACGATTTTTGAATCTTGAAAGCCTGACCAAGATATCCCATCAATTTTTACAATATTACCAGCGCTGTCATAAATACTGCCGCCTTGAGTATAGAAGGCATAACTCGATGTTGAAACGAGAAGACCAATCAGGCCCTTGCTAATAGTTCTTTTTATAAACATAAGCGGTTCCCTCTTGTTGTTAAAATAACTTTGCTGTCATTATTCAAAATGATAGACCCTGTGACTCATTTTGCAACAATTTAAATTAAATAAAAGTATTAAGCAAATTTTAAACCCTAATTGGCTAATTTATGTGAATTAAATTTTCTTAGTCTAACTCCTAAGGCTAGAAAATTATTAGTATAATATTGTAATTCGACTAAGAAAAAGGGTGGCTAAGTTATGAGTGCAATTGATATAGTTGATTGCTTTAATGCTTTGCTGAAAAGCTTAGAAGAATTTCAGATACACGTTTATACTCAGTTAGAAAACAGGCCCGTGTGGATTAATGATCCATCTAATAAAGAACGATTGATTTCTGATTACAATCATTTTATTGCAGCGTTAACCGATTTTTATCCTGGCGATCTTGAAACACCACAACATACTAAATCGTTTCAAGGGGCATTAGGTGGTAATTTAACAACCTTACAATTAGTAATTTTAATTAATAAAAGTAAAGATCAATTAAAGTCGGTAATTAATGAATACTTAAGTGAATTGCAAACTAAAGACACGCAGGTTATTCATACTCTATTAAAAAATGCAGGGTTTCCACGGCTTAAGTTAAAACAAGTCTATCGTCATATACCTTGTATTGATTATCATCCGAGACGTATTGCATTTACTCAAGTAAAACATAACTCTCATATTGTCATCAGTAAAAAGGAACTGGCAGCAAGATTAAATAAAATAGGTAAAGGCCGCCATATTGATGTGCAACAGCAAAAATTACAATTCTTAGATGATGATAAATTAGCTATACATCGTGATACGTCATCGTTATGGGCTGCAAATATTGCTACCTTTAAAAATGAAGAAGGCTTATCTGTTACTCGAAAATTAATGACCTCAATGCCTATTATTTATCTGCAACAAGACGACTTACCACTTCCCGAGGTAAATTTTAGTCGACGCCAAAAACGTGCCTTGTCAACAGTAAGACATGATAAAAAAATTGAAGATGAAGTTTTTTTACCTTCAGCAGCTGCTTATCGCTATAAAAAACCAAAGTAAATTAATTTTTTATTAATATTGGTTAATTTTTATGTTTCTTATTAACCCAGCTATTAAGAGTTATCCCCAGAATCTGTGGATAACTGTGTGAGGAATTTGTTTAACTTGGAAGATTATAAGAAATTTAGTGGTTATAATTTTTTAATTGAATCGACTAATTCTTTAGCCTCGGAGAGAGTAAACGGTTTGTAAAGAAAGCCTGCCATACCCACCGCTGCAGCTTGAGCATTAAATTGAGCTTCACTGTGAATAGTTAAAGCAATAATCGGTGTGTCTCTATTTAAACGACTTTGCGTTTTAATTAAGTTGGTTGTTTCAAAGCCATTGGGACCATTGCTTAAACCTAAATCCATTAAAATAGCATCATAGTGTGTACTATTAGCTTTCCCTAAAGCTGCCATGCCATTATCGGCTGTGTCAACAATACAATTTAATTCAGTTAAGTGTAATTTAGCCACCACTTGCGCCGCTTTTGCATCTTCAACTATTAATATGCGCATCGGTTTATTCATCTTTATTTCCAATAATACATTAGATATTTAAATTAAAGCATACCAAACTTATGGTTGCGTACTTAAATTAAATCTATTCTGAGTTAATTAAAAGGGAGTGTAAAATACTAAATTTATGGTTTTATTAAAAGGGAAAATTTAATTGTAAATTTAATATTTTATAACAATCTTAAAAGAGAATCGCAATAAATTTGTACTATTTTTTCGTATCTAAAATTTCTTATGCTAAGCTGTTATAGGATGTAAAGAGTTCTAAATTAAAAAAAAGGAATTAGCTATGAAAAAGAACTGGATTTTACCTTCACTCTTGCTTTCTCAGGTTATTTATGCCGCACCTTGTCCATTTGATCAAGCGAAATCATGTGAATTGAAAACCGATATATTGAAAGATAAATCACCGGAAGGTTTAAATTATTATTCACCAACTAATTATGATCATCGGATGTCTGGCGAGATAAATGTTTATGATGTTTCAAAAGTGATTAAAAAAACAGATGGCACATTAACTTTGCTAGCTGATCTTATAAACCCTGGATTTTGGCGGGCAGGGGAAATTATGACGCGTCATAACTTAACTTCACCGCCTTATAACTCTCCTACACCATCTACGCCTTGGACAACTAAAGTAACGACACATGGTTATCTAGAAGTTAATGTTCGCTTACCTTTCTGTACAGCAAGCGCGGATGGTCGCTGTCAGAATGGTACAAACCCAGCTGATTATAATCGAGGACTTTGGCCAGCTATATGGATGATGCCTACTTATGATAATGAATGGCCGCTAAATGGTGAATTCGATATTATGGAGGCCTATCCTAAGGATACAGCATTTAATGTTACAACAGCCGCGCTTCATTTTAATGGTAATGATCCAAGTTGCGGAGGTTTTGACTGTCGCGGCTGGGGTTATGGTCTAGATAGCCACACTTTTCCTGAGCTAGCTTATAAGCAACCACATACCTGGGGTTTTGAATGGGAAAAGGATCCACAAAGTACTGGTGGAGGCTACATTATGACAGGTTTTATTGATAACGCTCGCGTTTGGGGTCCTTTAAGAACTGATACTTTGCCTGCTGATGGCGCTAACGCCTTTAGACGTGGTTTTAATGATCCTAATGGTGGATTTTATTTGATAGTCAATTTAGCTATCGGTGGACCTTATGCTGGTGCGCCTAATCCGCAAATGCAAAAGGCAAGTATGGATGTAAATAGCATTAAGGTTTATGAAGTAGGTAGCAGTACTCCTACGGATCAATGTAAACCACCAATAAATATTACATCTTCTTATACTGACGATTTAAGAAGTGTAACCCTTAATTGGAATAAGCCCCAAGATGGCGCAGCAGTTCAATTGTATCGTGTAAAAGATTGGCGCAAAAATTTAATGTGGGAAGGTACGCAGCTTACCTTTACCGATAAGACTTTACCTGGACAACCTGGTAAATATACTTATTTTTTAACGTCAGTTTGTGGTGGCCAAGAGTCAACTGATATTCAGTATGATGTTTATATTTCTGATAGCGTTTGTAATCCGCCAAATAATATTACAGCAACTTATACAGCTGATAAAAGATCAATTACTTTAAAGTGGGGTAAACCAACTAGTGGTGCAGCAGCTGCCTCTTATGAAGTGAAAGATTGGATAAAGCGTTTATTATGGCGCGGTACTTCTTTAACTTGGACTGATAAAAGCTTACCCGGTACCTCTGGAAAATTTACCTATTTTATGAATACAATTTGTCAGAATGGTAAACGTTCAACGCTGGTTCAAAAAGATGTTTTTATCCCTTAATTTAATCTAGGGTTCTGCTTTTTGCAGAACCTTATATTTTTAGTATTAAAAAATTCATAACTAGCGAGCTTCCTGTTTATATGGTATTCGTTATGCAATAAAATCAATTTTCAGCATTTTTCTAAGGAAGCAATAACGTTATGATGCGTTTTTACCATTTAACAAAAAATGCACTTTTTTCTATTCTTGCCAAAAGAACAATAGGCGTACGAGCTTTACTTATTCAAGATGATGAAATTTTATTAGTTAAGCACACCTATCAATTAGGTTGGTATACCATTGGTGGTGGTGTTGAGCCTGGTGAAACCCCTTATCAAGCATTACAAAGAGAGCTTAAAGAAGAAGTAGGTGTTAGCCTTTTAGCGCCTGCACAATTATTTGCTGTTTATTATAGTAATAATGAAAAGCGCGATGATTATATTGTTTTTTATATTTGTCAGGCTTTGCAACAAGAGATAAGTTACTCTGCTGAAATTGCTGAACAGCAATGGTTTAAATTAGATCATTTACCCTTAGATATTTCACCCGCTACAAAAAAACGTATTGAAGAATATCTTGGCAAGCGTGCAGTTAGTGAATATTGGTAACGATTTTCTGCCAATAAATTTACTTAAATATTTTTATTTTATGTTTATAATAAATTACTTTTATGATTGGTAAATCAGATAATGTATTCACAAGCGCTTGTTCGTAGTCCCGCTACCAGCTTAGTTCATGGCTTGACTTCAAATCAAAATCCTATGCCGGTAAATTTTGAACTGGCTTTAGTGCAGCATCAAAATTATGTTACCGCACTTAGAAATTGCGGCGTAGAGGTAACGACATTGCCGCCTTTGGATGACTACCCAGATGCGTGTTTTGTTGAAGATGCGGCATTATTAACAGATAGAATTGCCATTTTAACTCGACCTGGGGCTTTAAGCAGGCAAGGGGAAGTTGCCTTTATTGAGCCATTTATTGCGTCTTTTTATAAAGACCGTATTGTCCGAATCAAATCGCCAGGCACAGTTGATGCTGGTGATATCTTAAGAGTAGAAAATCATTTTTATATTGGATTATCTAAGCGTACCAATCAACAAGGTGCAGAACAGTTAATGACTATTTTAGCTTCTTTTGGTTTTACCAGTTCTACTATTGAGTTAAAAGAGTTTCTGCATTTAAAAAGTGGTGTGTCTTATCTTGGTAATAATTATTTATTGGTGGCAGGAGAATTAATTAACCATCCGGAATGGCAATCCTTTAAACAAATCAATGTAGTTAAGGAAGAAACTTATGCAGCAAATTCAATAAGCATTAATAATACTATTATTTTACCAGCAGGATTTAAAAAAACTGCGCAAAGTTTAGAGGAACATGGTTTTAAAATACTTGCTTTAGATGTTTCCGAGTTTGAAAAGGTTGATGGTGGTTTAAGCTGCTTATCGCTGAGATTTTAATGCTAAAAAAATTAAGCACACTACAATTAACTTTAATTATCGTTTGCTCAGTAGATAGTATTCGTAATTTACCTGCAGCAGCTACTATGGGTCGCGATCTATTTTTCTATTTTTTACTAGCGTTTCTTTTTTTTCTCTTGCCAAGTGCAGTAATCGCCAGCTGGTTTACTCAACGATCGGATGAAGGTATTTATGGCTGGGTAAAATTAAGTCTTGGTAAAGGATGGGGTTTTATTGCCATTTGGCTTCAGTTTATGCAAAACCTTTTTATCTTTCCAACGTTTTTTGCCTTTATTGCTGGCCTTTTTTTATATTGCTTTGATAGCACTTTAGCACAAAATAACCGGTTGATTTTTTTAATTACCAATGGCTTAATTTGGGGGCTAACTTGGATTAATCGGCGCGGCTTTACTTTATCGTCATTTCTGACAATATGTTGTTCTTTTATTGGCCTTATTATTCCCTTTATAATAATTCTAGCTATTGGTTTAAAATGGCTTATAAGCAATCCGCAAACACTTACCACACTGACATCAAATACAGAAAATTCATGGTCAGCTTTAACAGCTATCATTCTTTCTTTTTGCGGTATTGAAATCGCAGCAATACATGCTAAAGACAGTAAAAAAAATGCGCTACCGATAGCGATAGGCTTTTCTACCCTTATCATTTTTTCTACTATGCTTTTCGGCGCATTAACATTAGCGCTTATTATTCCAAGCCAGCAACTTGGTTTTATCACCGGCATTCCTGATTTATTCCAAATTTTTTTCAGGCAAATAAAATTAGATAAGATAGCCCTTATCATTGATATGATGGTCTTTATTGGTTGTATTGGATGTGCCAATAATTGGTTAATTTCGCCAATTAAAGGGCTCGCTTTTGCGTTTAATAAACAGCATCATGCGATTCATTCAGATAGCCTTAACAATCAACTTTTAGTTATTCAAGCTAGTATCATTTCTATAATTAGCGTTCTTTTTTTATTTTTCCCATCGGTTAATATGTCTTATTGGCTCATGATTGTACTCGCCACCCAGATGTATTTAGCGATGTATGTTTTAATGTTTTTAAGTGCTATTAGACTAGCTATACAAAAGCAAGAAGTGCATAAATGGTGGGTAATTATATTGGCCCTATTAGGAATACTGGGTAGTCTAATTGCCTTTAGTGTCAGTTTTTATCCGCCACCCAATTTAGCAATTAGCCAATTAAATCATTGTTTGCTTCTTCTTTTAAGCCTAGTAATTATAACAATGATATCTTTAGTAGGTTATGCTTTACTTAATCAAAATTTTTCAAAATTGCCTAGTCCAGTTTAGCGTGAAAGGATTTTATCTCGCTAGCAAAAAGTTTTGGGTATTCAATATAAGGTAAGTGACCACAATGAGTAAAACAAAAATATTCCGCATTTAACATGTTTTTTGCTAAATTATGAACTGCTTCTTTATTAAAGATTAAATCTTCGTCACCAGCTAAAACAAGAGTTGGCGCTTTAATTTGACTCACCCAAGCGCTGGAATCAAAGTTTGCTAATGCTGCATATTGTCCTTCATACCCTGCCAGCGTAAAAGGATATGGATTACTTAATCCCTGTTTAATTAATTGCTCAACAGCCCCCGGTTTGGCAAGAAATTGAAAAGAAAAGAGCCAGCTTGCTGAAGCCTTAATTAAGGTGTGCATAGGCACTTGCGCTTTCAGTAAGTCAAGCTGGGCATCCATATAAAGGTGGTAGGGGGTATGTATAGTCATGACGGAATTACTAATAGTTGCTGATGTCACTAAATCTGGCTGTTTAAAGGCTAGTGTTTGTACAATAAGCCCACCCATGGAATTACCTACAAAATGTGCTTGTTTGATTTTCAATTGCCTACATAATTGGACAATATCATCTGCCATTTCAGCAATAGTATAAGGGCCTTGCGGAACATCAGTTTGGCCAGCACCACGATTATCGATTAAAATGACTTTGTACTTATCTTTGAAATAAGGCAAAATTTCTTGCCAAACAGTATGATCAACACTAAAACCAGAAATAAAAATAATAGGCTCACCAAAGCCATGTACTTCATAATATATGGAAATATTTTTAATTTTCATTTTAGGCATGCAGGCCTATCCTTCACTGATTAAGATGTATTATTTATTGTATTGAGCGATTAAAGAAATAGATTCTTTATCAACTATTATAGTATAGCCTTTGATGCAATTAAGCTGGCACAGAGCATTTAGAGTCTGGCCTGAACCTTACGTCGATATTGCGCAGGCGTCTCGCCAGCCCATTGCTTAAAACGGGCAATAAAGCTACTGTCATTACTGTAGCCTAAGCTTTGGCTGACTTGTGTGACAGAATAGCCGCGTTCAAGGAGCACAAAGGCATGCATTAAGCGCAATTCCATACGCCATTTTTCAAAACTCATGCCTATCTCTTTTTGAGTAATTCGATTTAGTGTTCGTGCAGTAATATTTACCATCTCAGCATAATCATTTACAGATTTTGCTTCACCAGGCGCTAGCAGTATTGTCTGAAAAATTTTATTTAAACGCTTATCGATAGGGTTTGGTAAAGACAGCGGTAGAGTTATTGCTTGCTTGATAAAATCAACAATAACTGTGCCTAGTCGAAACTCAGGGCTATCTTTTAAATAGCCTGGTTTAACAAAACAAAATTTTTCAACCATTAATTTTAATAATGGTTCTACCTGTAATATTTGCATTACATTTGGCAGTGGTAAAAAATGCTCTACCTCAATATATAAAGAGCGGTAACTCACTTTACTTGCTGAGTAAACATCATGTACTACATTAGGAGGAATCCACGCTGCTTTACTCGGTGGTAATAAGAAATAGCGACCTTGACAGTAAAAATGCGTCACGCCTTGACTACAATACAAAAGTTGTCCTTTGCGGTGACAGTGTTCGCCTGGTGTGGTTGGATAATTATCAAAAGCAAGCCCTATAATAGGAGAATTAATTTCATCCGGATCAATTTTATCCGTTTTTGTATAGTAAGGCATGTCTTAATTTTATTATTTTTTGTCAAAATAAGGATATTAATACATCTTAAAGAAAACTACTATAGGATTAATTTAAAGAAGATGAGGATGTAACAATGTATATTGATTTAACACTTAACCTCAATGAATTAGCCATGGATAAGGAAGTTATCAATGACAAAGCTGATGTTATTTTAAAATCGGGTCATTATGGTACGCATATTGATATTCATTTGAAGACAAAAATACCCCTAGAATACATAGAAAATAGAGCCTTATTATTTGACGTAAGTCATATTAAAGATCGAGACATTGAAAGTACAGATATTGATATAGATGCAATAAAAGAAAAAGACTGCTTGATATTTAAAACCGATAGAATCAGAGAACATGCTTATGGCACACAAGCTTATTTTCATCAACACCCACAACTATCGAGCGAGTTAATTGATCTTTTGATTGTAAAGAAAATTCATGTTATCGCTATTGATGCAGCCGGTATTCGTCGGGGCCAAGAACATGCGTTAGCTGATAAACGTTGTGAAGCACAAGGTATTTATATTGTTGAAAATATAACTAATTTAGATTTATTGAACAAGCAAGTAAAAGGTGATTTTTGTATTTATTTGATGTGGTTAAATTTACCAGAAAAAACAGGACTTCCTTGTAAAATAGTAGCGAAATTATCGTAAATAAATAGTTTTTTTAGAGCTTACTTGAACAACAAAAAAGGGCTAAATAAATCTTAATATTTACTTAATTTTTCTATGATAGGATTAAAGTGAAAGTAAAGCCAGGGTGCTGTAAATCATGAAATTTTTTACGAATACTATTGAAAGTAAGTATTATACTGAAAATATTCCAAAAGAGTATAGCTTTATTATTTTGCAAGAAGATGGGACTGTAATCGGTGCAGGTAGATGTAAGGCAAATGATGAAGAAGATAAGTCCTTTTTAGCTCCAAAGGATAATATTATTCCTAATATGAAAGATAATACGACTCATGCGTTCATTATTCTTGAAGGCAAGTATAAAAACGATATTCCTGTCCAAATTTTATTAATACGAGGATTTATTGGCAAAGACAGTGGTCATACGGGTATATTTGATTTATCAAAAACAATCCCTTTTAAGAAAATTTATCAAGCTTATAATATCACCATTGAAAATCACCCAAGTGCTTATAAGTTAAGCGGTGAATGTGGCTCAGATATATTAATAGACATGATGAAAAATATGCTGAGCCATAGTTTAAAAGGTATTAGATTTAATACTAAAGGAAGTCAAACTACTAATAAATATAGGTACCCTGATAGCGCACCTGTAAGTATACATATACCTGAAACACTAATTATCTATGATCCAGTCCATGATAAACACATAAAACTTCATGGACCTGAGTGGCGAAGTGAGCAACGTAAATGGCAAGCGAGCGCCTGTTTTCATTTTCTAAAATCGATAATAACCCAGGGCGATCCTTTTGATAAACATTCTTTTTCTTTCCCTGGCTGATTGAATACTTTATTAACAAGCTGGTTTTTGCCATTTTTTGCCTTATGGTTTTGGTTCATTTAAGTAACTTTGCAAGCAAAAATTCACAGACAATATATACTTATTATTAATATCAGGTGCATAGTTTGTCTGTTAGTAGAGGTTAGCAATGATTAATCCATTTGAGTATCAGCCCAAAGGTGATAAAGAAAATTCTGCTTATTTTAATGAGTATAAAACTAAAATTTATGAAAGAAGGCAAACTTCTGGGCTTGAGGATTTATATGGCGATATGTGTGGGATTGTTGTGCAAGTCCAAACGGGTGATGCAATTGAATATCTGAAAGAAATGTATTACATGACACCTTATCGTTATGTTAGAAGTTATATTAGCGATACCCACAAGTTTTATTGCCTTGTTAATACCGAAAATGCACCTGTTTATATTGTCCTTGAACCCTTAGATCCTAACTTCAGGGACGATATTACCCGCCTTAACAAAATGTATCCATTAGCGCGACCAAAATTTAATGCCCGCTATGTCGGAGAAATATATCGCTGCAAAGATAAAGATGAAGTGCGTAAAATTCTTATTTCTCATGATTTTAATTTCAGTATTCCTGATATAACTGAAAATAAATTTTATTGCAGTAGCCACATTCATTTTACTAAGTTATCTGATTTTACCTATAACAGTGTTGGTTATATAGATAGCGATATTTTCGATTTTGATAGCCTTGAATTAGGTCAGCGATTTTTTCTTACTAAAGAACAAGAGTCACAACTGAATGAGGCTGATCAATGGGGAGCAAACTATGGTACAAAGGGCTTAGTAAAGGGTATTGATCATATGGCTACCCGCATTTTAGCCGGTGAGCGAGAAGATGCTATTTTAGAATTTCTATGTCTCTCTAACTATTATTTTTGGGGCGCCTACAATATTTATGACATGAATTCATCAACCAATGTTAATCGCTCACCGCATGGTAAAGATATTCAGTCACCAGCAAAAGTATTTACTGCTAACAATACGCCTTATATGGTCAACTCATTTGAAAACCTTCCTATGCCAACGGAAACATTTGTACGTAATTATGGCCGACGTATGCATCATATCGCTTATGAAATAAGTGATGGTGATCATAGTCCCGGCAAAAAAAACATTGATTTTGTCGTTGATATTTTAAAAACCAATTTACCCATTAAATTTTTAGCGCAAGTCTTTGGTGCCTGTACGGATGTACCTGACCTAAAACAAATATTTTCTAAGCATTCACAATATTCCTTATTAATTACTGAATATGTTGAACGATGTCATGGCTTTGATGGGTTCTTTACCAAAGAAAATGTTGCAGCCTTAACGGATGCTGCAAGCTTAGATGAAAGTTTAGAGCATTATCAGCATACGCTTGGCGACTAATTCAAAGCATAAAATATTCAGCTAAAGGTACTAGCCTTTAGCTGATTAGATTTTGCATATTTTTAAACACATATTCTGCGCCATAGTGATTTAAATGATCACCATTATAGTAATAAGGCAGTTCAGCATCACGTGCAAAGCATTTATTATCCGTACAAAATAAAGGACGGGGATCAAATAATTTTACTTGGGGAAATTCACTTAATAAATTATCAATAACTCTATCATAGGGCGCCATTCGCTTTTGATAGTTGGCAAAATCCATCCAACAGTTGGTACGAAGGGGCCGAAAAGATAAACGAAGAGGTCTTAATTTAAAGCAAGTATTAATATTAAAATCTAAGTCAGGTATATCTTTTAAAAAGATAATTTCTCTCTGAGAGGCAAGAATGGTTTTAATTAAGCGTCTACCATTTTCTTGAAAACTAAGCGCTTTTTTGAGTGTAAGGGGTTTTGCTTGACGCCAATGATCCTTTTGGATAGCAAAGCCACCGGTCATTAAATAAGACCAATAACCCGATAAATAAATTTTTTTAACACTTTTGTTTGTTTTTAAAAAGGCTAAAAGAGCATCAAATTTTCTTCGACATTCACCTTTTAAGAAACGATGGCTGGAAAAAGGAAAACACATTGGTTCGACAATCATTAATACGGAATGATTAGAAAATTGTTGCCAAACTGCATTCCGATAATGCATTGCATGGGAATCACCAATAAACATAACATCAGGCAATGTATTTTTAGAAAGCTTGCAGCCCGCAATAAATTTAAATTGTCTAAATTCAGGAATTAATTCGCTGCACTCAACATCATTTACTGCTGGAAGCGGATTGTTAACTAAATTAACAATTTCACTCACTTGTGACGATTTAAAGACTAAACCAGATTGCTTATAAATAAAGCCACCCAAACTTGCTAGCAAAGTCATTAAAATGATTAGTGTAATCGTTTTTTTTTGTCTATAAGCACCGAAGCGTATTGGTTTTTCAATAAGTTGATAGGTTAACCAAGCTAAAAGGATAGCTACGCCAACGCCAAACAAACATAATAGTTTACTTGGGGTAGGCTCAGTAATTTTTATAAAAGATAAAATAGGCCAGTGCCATAAGTAAAGAGGAAAGCTAATTAGACCCACCCATACCAAGAAGCGATTTGCTAACAAGTTGCGATTTAACCAAGCTTTTGAACCAGCAGCAATTAATAATACTGTCCCTGCACAAGGCAAAACTGCCCAGCCGCCGGGAAACGGGAATGTTTTTTTAACCTTAAAATGAGCATAGATAATGAAAGCCAAACCTGCTGATGCTAAGAGATGGTTTATAAGATTAGGATTAGAAAGGAAAGAATTAGTTTTAAAAATAGTTGCAAGAGGCCTTTGTAAGCTAAACTTAATTTGTTCGCACTCTGTTTGTTTATATAAATTAATCCAAGCTAATAAACTGCCACATATTAATTCCCAAAAGCGTGTTTGTGGTAGATAAAAAGTGGCAACTGTATCCTGATGAATCATCTTAAGATTAAGACTGAATGAACAAAGAATGACAAAAACTAAAATAGCGCCAGCATTTAAGCGCACTTTAAACATAAACCATAATAAGAGTGGCCAAATTAGATAGAATTGCTCTTCTATGCCTAAACTCCATAAGTGTAGCAGGGGTTTATAATGGGCCGCTTTATCGAAATAACCAGCCTCTTGCCATAATATATAATTAGAAACAAAACCTGCTCCTGCAGCAATATGTTTACCTAATTGTTGAAATTCTGCCGCAAACAAAACGACCCAGCCAAATATCAAGCAACTAACTAAAACGGTTAATAAAGCAGGAAATATTCTTCTAATTCGTTTAGCATAAAAGTCTCGCAGACTAAAATGGTTATTTTCTAAATTATTAAACAAAATAGTTGAGATTAAAAAACCAGAAATAACAAAAAAAATGTCAACGCCAATAAATCCCCCGGGTAAACTATGAGGAAGGGCATGAAATCCTACGACTGAGATCACTGCTAATGCTCTTAAACCATCAATGTCTGCACGATAGGTAAGAGAATGGTTTCGCAAACAATTGTTTTCCATAATTATTCTTTTTATTGGCTATTTAAATTTAATAAGCTTAAAACTTGATAATCATATCCTTTTTATAATAAGCACGCTCATTGTAAAACATTTTAAGGCAATCAAATAGGATTTTGCTTTTTTTCAAGCAATCTATTTTGTTTCTGCTAAGCTCCATATTAAGACCCTTTAAAATTGAAACCTATCATGAATTTAATTATGAAGGCTTTAACCCCTTTTATTAACGACTTAAAAGCACTACATGTTCAAGAGCATCATGATGCTTCGAACATGAAAAAGATTTCCTCAATCTTGCAATCCTGGGTTAAACAGTCTGATTGGTTAGAAGATCAGTTTAAAATAGTTGATACACCGGAAGGTTTCAAATCGTGGTTACTGTATGAAGAACCTAATCATTGTTTGGCGGTAAATTTAGTTGCTTGGGAGCCAGGACGGGAAATTTTGCCGCATGATCATCGCACCTGGGCAGTTGTGGGTTGTGTTAGGGGTATTGAAGAAAATTACTTTTGGACACGACTTGATGATGGTTCAAGCCCTGGCTACGCTGATCTTAAACGGCAAGAACCTCCAATTACCTGTCATCCGGGCGAGGTTATTGCTATCGAAGCCAATCAAATCCATAGTGTGGTTAATGTTGCAAATGAGGTAGCCATTTCATTGCATGTATATGGTAAAAATTTAAATTATACGAACCGTTGTAAATACGACCCTATTAAAAAAACTGCTGAACCATTCGTTATTGATTTTAATTAATAACCAGTTTGTAGGTAGTTACTGATAATAAAACTTATTGTTTCTTTTAATAATTTGTTAATTTTGGTGGGCTATAATTCATCTATAAGTTCATAATTTTGCCGAAATTATATTTCCTCAAGAATTAAATTTTCTATCCTCGAGGGTGGTGCCCATTATAACAGTACAAACTATCATTTCTTCTCTCAGAAGTTTTTTGGCCAAGAGTCAACGGATAATATGGTAATAGATAATAACTCTTCAGCTAGCAACAATAATTCTTTTTAGTGAGGTGCTTAACTGATTATTTAGTAAAAATAATTTACTCTATTTTTCTAAAAAAAATTATTTAATCAAATAATTTGTCAAAAAATTAGTAACTTAAGCTAAAGTTGGACTAAATAAGCTGGATATTATATTGACTTATCGCAAAATTCCGATATAATAATCAATATGAATATTGTACCTATTTTAAAAGCACTTTCTAATGAAAGACGACTACAGATTATTGAATGGTTAAGAGAACCTGCTAAGCATTTCACTTCCTCACATTGTGACGTGAGTATTGATGGGGTTTGTGTAGGACTTATTGAAAAAAAAGCAGGCTTATCGCAGTCAACTATCTCTGCTTATTTATCGCAATTGCATCAAGCCGGTCTTATTACGATGGAGCGTCGCGGTCAATGGACTTATTGTAAATTAAATCAACCTTTTATTGAGCAGTTTTTTCAGGAGTTTAAGGCAAAGATTTAAAATTTTTTGCCTGCTTATATCGAGAATTTGCGATATTTAGAAATAAATTAGGAGAAAAAGATGGTCAACACAAGTATTCTTTTAGAACCTTTTAAGCTTAATAAAGCAATTGAGCTTAAAAATCGCATTGTTATGGCACCTATGACACGTAATAAAGCAACTGATAGTTTTAGTCCTACTTTGGAAATGGCTACCTATTATGCCAAAAGAGCGGATGCTGGATTAATTATTACTGAAGGCACGATTATTCGTCCTGATGGCCGAGGTTATAGTAATACGCCAGGTATTTATAAAGAAGAGCACATAAAAGGATGGCAACAGGTTACTCAAGCTGTGCATCAAAATGGAGGTAAGATCTTTTTACAAATTTGGCATGTTGGCCGTGTCTCCCATCCCATTTTTTTAAATGGGTCATTACCTATCTCTGCTTCGGAAACTGAAATGAATGGCCGGGTACGTAGAGCAGACGGCGAGTTATACTATGGCAAATCAAGAGCACTTTCCTATTTAGAAATCCAGGATTTGGTTAGTAGTTATGCAACAGCCGCTAAAAATGCTCTGAAGGCCGGTTTTGATGGCATTGAAATACACGGTGCCAATGGTTATTTAATTGATCAATTTTTGCATTACTCTACCAATAAGCGTCAAGATGCCTACGGTGTTAAACCAGAAAACCTTGCTAGATTTGCCTTAGAGGTTATGGATGCTTGTATAGCAGAAATTGGCGCTGAGCGAGTAGGAATTAGGTTATCACCTGGTGCTTATTTAAATGAGATTGTAGGCGATAGCCGGGATGCTGACGTTTTTCAATATTTATTAGCAAAGTTAAGTGAAAAAAACATTGCCTATCTTCATACCGGTAATTTTGATGATGCAACCCGCTTTCCTGAGCTTAATTACAAAACTATGACTGAATTTATGCGCTTGCATTTTAATGGGCATTTAATTGCTAGCGGCAGTTATACCGTGCATAAGGCAGCTCAGCAAATCATTGCGCATCAATTTGATTTAATTGCCTTTGGCAGACCTTTTATTGCTAATCCTGATCTCGTTACTCGCATAAAAAACGCGGCTAACATGGATTCTTATGATGTCGCAATGTTAGAAACATTAGTTTAACTCTTTAAATAAGGCACGTTATGAACACAATAAATTTCAATCATAGTTCAATTCCTGCGCTTGGATTTGGTACCTTTCAACTGAGCGGTAAAGATCTTATCGATAATATTATTTATGCGATTGAGCAGGGTTATAGACACATTGATACCGCGCAAATATATGGTAATGAAGAAGAAGTAGGGCAGGCCATTGCAGATACGCAAATAAATCGCAAAGATTTATTTATTACCACAAAGGTTTGGATTGATAATTTTTCTGAAAAAGCTTTTTTACCTTCTGTTTTAACAAGTCTTAATAAGCTTAAAACAGACTATGTTGATTTATTACTTCTGCATTGGCCAACGCAATTAGTGCCTTTAGCAGAAACAATAGCAGCCTTAAATGAGGTGCAAAAACAAGGTTATACAAAGTATATTGGGGTGAGTAACTTTACCATTGCTCAAATGGCACAATCTCTTGAGCTAACGAGTGTTCCTCTTTTATTTAATCAAATTGAATTTCATCCCTTATTACAACAACCTAAGGTAATTGAATTTGCTAATGCACATCAAATTAGCATTATTGCTCATTCATCATTAGCGCAAGGACAATTAATAAAAGAAACTACCTTAGTAAAGTTAGCAAATAAATATAAAAAGGATGTGCCACAACTTATTTTTCGCTGGCTTTATCAGTTAGGTATTCCATCTTTAATAAGATCAACTCATAAAGAACGCATTATTTCTAATGCTGCTATCTTTGATTTTGAAATCATAGAAGAAGACATGAAGGCAATAGCAGCAATTGGGAATAAGCCGCAGCGCTTTATTAATCCTGCCGAGTTAGCACCCAAATGGGATGAATAAAAAAACATTACACCTAAATATGCAGAATTAATAAAGCAGTTAGCTAACCATGTTAGAATTAGTTAATGACTTTTAGCATGTGATTAGACTCTTCATTCATTAGAACTTCAGTTAATTGATTTAATGATTTAAGAGTCTGCGTCATATTTAAATCATTTTTTAATTGATCTAAATAATCCTCTTCTAGATACTCCAACGCATCTTTAATTGTTAATACTAATCTAATATTACTCATCAGTGCCTCTTTATCTTTTGCTGTAAAATTAGATTGATCCTTATTTCTTAATGCTTCAACTAAGTGTTTTGCAGCCCTTGCTTCATCTGATACCAACGTTTGAAAAAAAGGAAGGCGATGCTTTATTTGAGGGCTTTCGATTGTTTGATTAAAACAATACTTTATTAACTCAATAAAATTCTCAATGATGGGTTGTTGTCTATGTCGTCCTAAAATAGTTTCCAAGCCCTGTTTTAGTTCATTTTCTGTAAAGTGAAATTCTATTTCCTCAAACGATTTATTTGGTGATTTAATATCAAACTGCTGATTATTGCTTTGTATTGTTTGCTCCTGTTTGAATGTTATATAAGCTCGTAAGCTTTGCGGAAGATCAGCTTCATAGGGTTTTACTAGTCGAATAGCTTCATCCTCATCAACTTGTACATTATAGTTTAGCTCTTTAAGAAAAGACCGTTCCCATTGTTCTAATGCTTTTATTGATACTTCGCGCAAAAATGATTTCTCATGAGTTAAAGGAATAATTTCATTTAAATAATCCATAAAATCATTATTCCAAACCCTACTATCATTTGTAACTTTGGTATAAACAATCAGCAGTGGCAATAGATAAGTAGCAAATTCCTTCAAAGAAACCGAATCATTTTTATAATTGGCAAACTTTTTATGCAGCTTTTCAATAGGTCCTAAATAAAATTCTAATTCTGGGTTATTATCAAGGGTATAAAAAATATCTAAACATACCTTCAAAAATTGCTCTGCTTCTTCTCTTTGCTCAAAAACAATTTTATTTAAAACAGGTTCTAGTGCCTCAATATACCATTTCATAATAACTCACTTATTAGGGAAACTTAAGTTATCGGTTTAGATAACTTAGGTTTAATTATGTAGACAAAAAAGAAACATTTAATTAGAAAAAGCCTTTTGATAATAAAACTATGGCTTTATCTAAGTGCAAAGATTTAACGATTAAATTAAATGCAGGGATATTAGCAAAATCACAATGTGTTTAACAAGGAGGCATGTTAATTAATTAGAACTTAACTAAGAAAGATTTATATTATTAATAATTTTCTTCTAGCTACTTTTTACAGTTAGCTACTTTTTTACAATAAAAAAATTATTTTCTTGCATACGTACTTTTAACTCAGCAATAACTAATTCACCTTGTAAGGCATTGCTAACAATTTCATTAGAAATCAGATAACTTACTTTAATTGTCAATCCTGTACTAACTCCTTTATTAACTAATTTTTGACCTGCATTTTGGAGTCGATTAATAATTATCATACAGCCATCTTCTCTGTTTTCAACATCTATCTCTAAAGCCATTACACTAAAGTTAAACAAACCATAACGTTCGGCTAATTTTATATGCCAACTTAGAATAGACAGAAAGACAGGGTAATCAGTCATTTTAAAATATTGACCAAAACTAGCATAGAAACTATTTTCTATTCCTAAAACAACATACTCTCCTTGACGCGTTAAATGATAATTATATAAAGGCTTGCGTATAAATTCACTTGGCGTTGAAGTTCGCTGGCAGCTTAAGCACACTAATTCGATGATAGGTTCGGCAAAAAAATGGCCACATGTATTGCATAATTTATTTTCGATAGGTTTTTCGTAATCTATACCTGGTAAATCTAACTTCGTGTGACAGCTACTACAAATTAATCTTTCTTGACGTAAAAACTCAGGTACTGGTGCAATTTTTCCACAAGAAAAACAATGTACAAGTTGTTGTGGCTTAAAGTTAATTGAACGGCAGCTTGGACAAGATCTTTTTAAATTTATTAATCCTGAATAGCAAGATGGGCAGGTTTCAATTTCATCAATGATATCGCTATGAGCAAGTAAATTTCTGGTTACTAAGCCCTCTAAAAATTTCCAGTTATCAATTTCTAAATTATCTTTAAAAAGAATATTTAATAAAGGATATTCATATACAAAGGGTGATTTGTCGCTTTTATATCCCTTAACGGGACAATGGGGACGCGAGTATAAATAAGCTAATAATATTGATTCCTTGTTGGGAGATTGAAAGGTAAAGGGAGAAATATGGTTTATACGCTCATAAATTTTGTTAGCACTGTTTATGAGATTATCATCAGCAGGTCCGGCAAAAAGATGCCTTAAATTAGATGGTACATCATCATAATAAAAAACGGGCGTAAAACGATACCCCGGTTTGCTTCTTATTTCTTTGAGTAAATCAATCCAATTTTGCTGGGAATTTTTTGCCAATACTAAGGCAAAAGGAGGCTTAGCCGGTAGTTCTGTAAGCAAGATAGCATCGTCAATGCCTAGAGGAAAAAAAAGTTTAACGTCGGTATTTTGAATAATCCAAACATTTTGCTTGCTCATCCATGCTCCATCCATTCTTTAATTCCCTAAATAAAATGAGAATCGTTCACCATTAAATATAGAATGCATCTATGGTTATAATTTTAGCATCTTTTTTAAACTAAGCTTTTAGATATAGTTTTATCAGGATGATGAAAGAGAAAAATACTAATAATGGCAGACAAGGTTAAGAGTCCCATCAATAAAAAAGCAGCATGAAAATTTCCGGTTAATTGTACAGCAGCACCAGTAATAGTTGGAGCGAGGAAACCCGCAATAGCAAAAGTGGAATTCATAATACCTAATGATGTACCGGCGCGTTTTGCTGAAATATCCATATTTATTGAATAAAAAGGCGTATTATTACTAAGATTAAAAGCCACTGCAAAAGAGATCGCCATTAAAATAATAGTTAAATCTTTAAAATTCAAAACCACAACGAGAGATAAAAGCGTGAATAGCTGACCTACTAAAATTAAATAACTCCTTGAATATCTTAAAGATTTGGTCTTGTTATATAAAAAATCTGAAAGGTACCCGCCTAGCCATAGAAATACAGTCGCTAAAACCCAAGGTAAAATGGAAAATAGCCCTATTTGTTTAATACTTAAATGGTAAGTACTGGCTAAGAAATCAGGTAACCAAGTTAAAAAGAAAAACATGGAATAACCATAAACAAAAAATCCCCAAGCATTGCTTAGAAGTGTTTTATTTTTAAAAAAGTAGTATTTATCTTCAGTTAAGGTTGTTAAAGTAGCTTTATCAACTTTATCTTCATTGGATTTATCTAAAAAAAAGAAATAACAAAAAGGCCACCATAATAATACCAAAATTGCGAGCACTAAAAACATAAGACGCCAGCCAAGGTAAGTTATTAAAAAAGTAACCAGTGGTGCACCTATGGCTAAAGAAAGGGGAACAGCAACGAGTGAGTTTGCTAAAGCTTGGCAACGTGAGCGTAAGGGTATCCAATCACTCACTGTTCTTGCAACAGCAGGGAAACTTGGCCCTTCACCAGCTCCAAGGCCAAAACGGGCTAAATAAAGCGAGTAAAATCCAGTTGCTAATCCTGTTAGTCCCATTGAACATGTCCATATTAACGTAGATAGCAATAGCACTCTTTTTGAACCATATTTATCGACAAATAAGCCGCCTAAGAACGTTGTTATAAAATATCCTATACCGAAACTACCAAGTATTAGGCCGATAAGATAGCTATTTATCCTTAATGAACTGGTAATGACTGGAATGGCATAAGCCATGGCTGAGCGGTCAATATAACTAAGAAAATTTAGGGCAAATAGCAATATAATCATTGTTCGAGCCTGATTCGACTTATCCATATCTGTGGTTTTCGCTAATCAATGATAGTTATTTGACAGTACTTCAAAAAAGCGATTAAAGCAATTTAGTCTTTTAAACATTTGATTAGGCAATGATATGTCAAAGAAGTCATATAGCTATTTAAGGCTAAGACTCATTAGAATCACTTGGTTCATTATCGATAGGTAATGAAAGATCGGGCGCAATCGAATGACCGGCAATCCTGCGAGTCTCGTTAGCCCACTCACCTAAATCAATAAGCTTACAACGCTCCGAGCAAAAAGGTCTAAAGACATTGGCGCTACTCCAAACTTGGCATTTCCCACAAGTAGGGCATGCAATTTTTTTAACACTTTTCATCTTCATTTTTACAAAATTATCCTATAACTAATTATGTGGCACAGAATAACCCTTTTCAATAGTTAAAGGGCTTGGTCTGCTAGATTATAGTTACTTGCTAATATTTCTTTCACTTATTTAGCATAACTTAAGGGAGTAAAATACCATGGAGCGTCGAGTGGTCATTATAGTAACAAACACACCTGAATATGAAAAAGTAGGTTATAGAACAGGTTTGTGGCTGAGTGAGTTAGTTCATTTTTGGGATGTGCTAGACAAAGCTGGTATAAAAATGGACATTGCCAGCCCCCTAGGCGGATTTGTACCATTAGATCCTGAAAGTTTAATGTTAACGCAAGCTGGATTTACTATGGGCTTTAAGGGTGTAGTCCATCGTTATTATAGAAATCGTGATTTTATGAATTTATTAAGTAATTCTTTAAAAATTGCTGATCTTAATCCGGACAATTATAGTGCTCTCTATCTGACTGGTGGTCATGGCGTATGCTTTGATTTTCCAAACAGTAAGAGTCTTAATGAATTAATCAGTCAATTTTATACAGCTAACAAAATAATAGCCGCGGTTTGTCATGGTCCGGCTGGATTACTAGACGCTAAATTAAGCAATGGCCAATATCTAGTTACAGGAAAAAGGGTAACCTGCTTTTCTTGGCGAGAAGAAAAATGGGCAAAACGTGAGCAAGCCGTGCCATTTAATTTAGAAGAGGAATTAATTAAACGTGATGCACAATACAGTAAAGCTCCGATTCCTTTTCAAAAGCATTTAGTAGAAGATGGCTTTCTTATTACTGGACAAAATCCAGCGAGTGCGAAAGCGGTAGGGGAGGCTGTATTAAAAAAATTAACTTAAAAACGTTAGTTAAGAAAATAACAAAGTAATTAATTAAAAATAAGGTAAACTTCCCTAATTGATTAATATTGATAAGTTTTGATAAGGTTTTTTAAATGAGCATTTGGGTTGATGGCGATGCTTGCCCTAAAGTAATTAAACAAATTATATTTCGTGCAGCTATAAAACGTAGTGTTCTGGTTACGATTGTCGCTAATCATTATGCCGTCATTCCACCATCGCCATTTATTAAACGAGTGATTGTTTCAGCCGGCTTTGACAAAGCAGACAACTACATTATTACGCATTTACAGAGCAAAGAGCTCGTCATTACCGCTGATATTATTTTGGCAGATCACGTGATTGCAAAGCAAGCCTATGCACTTAATCCGCGTGGTACATTGTACTCAGCTAATAATATAAAACAAATTTTAAGCATGCGAAATTTAAATGAATCATTGCGAGATAATGGTTTAATAAGCGGGGGAGCCGACAAATTAAGCAGTAAAGAAATTCAAAATTTTTCTAATCACCTCGATCGATTTATCAGCAGCTTATCTAAAAACTTATAATCTTTGGCTTATTAAATAGATTAGTTTATATTAATTTTCTGTTGTTTGTGAAATTTGTCTATGTTAACTATAGTAAGTAAACTCTAATTATTTAACTCTCCACACTGATTTTAAAAGGATTTAGAATGTTAGTTAAGAAAATTGATGGCATGTTTGTGTCATTTCGCCGCTGCTACTAAGTTTTTCAACGATTACTTATGCTGTTACGCCTATAGTCTGGAATCCTTCGGCAAGCACCCCTGATTGGTTTACTTCTTCCAATTGGACTCCTCTAGGCCCTCCCTTACCCGATAATGCTGTTATTATCGCAAATTCTAACTTGTTATTTCCTACTGTAACAGGTTCAACAGGGCAAATAGCCCAGGCAAATTCAGTCACTATCAATGGTGGTAATTTAGAAATTTCAAATGCTGGGTTTTTAATAGCTGATTCAGTCACTATTGCCGCTGCCATTACTGGCCCTGTTTTTGTTCAGGGCTCTATTTTAGTTACAGATATGGGCTCTAGGTTATCTGCTAATCAAATGTATATAGATTCTGGCACACTTAACATTACGAATGGCGCCCTGGTAAATAGCGTAAATGGCATCATTGGTATTAACTCTACTAGCGAAGCTTTTGTCAATGTGAGCAACGCTGGTAGTTGGAACGTGAGTATTAACTTGTTGGTAGGTAACTCAGGTATTGGCGATTTAACCATCTCTTCCGGTGGTGCTGTGACTGCTCTTGCAACCTACATTGCCGTTAATCCTGGAACAACAGGAAATTTAAGCTTAAATGGTGAGCTGTTTACAAGTGGCACACTGACGACAGGACAGCTTGTAGGGGGGCCAGGAGCTATGGTTTTTTCGAATGGTGGCACGCTGGTGGCTACTGCAAGTACACCTAGCTTCATATCAAACTTTAATGTATTTAGCTTACAAGATGCTAGCCTTCCTGGTAGTGGCCTTACTATAAATTCCAATGGCTTTGATGTCGGAACGACTAACACTACTTTCATAAGCACGGGCGGGCTTACAAAAGTAGGCGCAGGTACATTAACATTAACAGGAACCCACTTTTATACGGGACAGCCCCTCGTACAAGCAGGCGGTTTAATAGTTGAGGGCAACCTACAAAGTTCTGTATCTGTAGGGGCTAATATCCCTTTTTCTGGCACCCCTTATTTAGGTGGCACAGGTACCGTTGGAACAACCATGGTAGAAGGTATCATTGCACCGGGTAATGCTTTTAACCCAGTTGGTACATTAACAATTAATGGCGATTATACGCAGTATGAAGACTCTATATACTTAGTCAATGTCAATACTAATCAAGCCGATAGAGTTTCTATCGCTGGCGCTGCAACATTACGCCCTAGCTCATTTGTACAAGTTTTACCTGAAAATCCAACCATAGGCAATTATAGTATTTTACATGCCAATCAAGGGGTAACAGGTACTTATAGTAATCTCATCTTGCCAAGCTTTCTTCCCTTCTTAAATTTTTCTTTAAGTTATACACCACAAGACGTCATTTTAAACATCACGCGAAGTTCAACTTTGTTTGGTTCTTTTGCAAGAACTCGCAATCAAGCCAGTGTTGCCCAGGCACTAGAAAGCTTAGCACCGGTTAACAATTTAGTGCCCGCCCATAGCCTACATCTTAACAGTTTAGCACCCGCTCATAGCCTCCATACTGCTTTTTTGCAGCTATCTCATCCGACAGAAATACAAAATGCTTTAGATGATTTAAGCGGCGAGCTTTACGCCTCAACTTTAGCAGCCCGTGTTGAAGAAAGCCGCTATATCCGTGATGCAATTTTAAATCGCTTAGATGACAGTGAAACGCTGGCACAAGTGAAAACTGCCACCGGCACTGTCTTTTGGGCGCATGGTTTTGGCGCTTGGGGTCAATTAGAAGGCGATGGGAATGCTGCCAAATTTGAACGTGCAACGCAAGGCTTTTTCATTGGTGCAGACCAAGCAGTGGGTATCAATAGCCGATTAGGTCTTGTGGGTGGATTTAGTGAATCCCAACATGAAGTGAATAATGTTAACTCGCATAGTCATGAAAGTAGTAATGGCCACCTAGGTCTTTATGGCACGAGTTTCTTTAACCAATTTGTTTTAAGTGGCGGCGCAGCTTACAGTTGGAGTGAAATTAAAAATGATACCCATCGACTTGTTGATTTCTCAACGCTAGTGAATAGACTAACTAACCACTATAATGGCCATACAGCGCAGGTCTTTGGGGAACTAGGATACAACTGGCAAGTTAATCGATTTTTAGTCAAACCTCTAATTAATCTAGCTTATGTTGATACTCATACAGATAGTTTTACTGAATCAGGTGGGGAAGCCAGTTTAAGAGCCCGTAGTGCCAGTCAGGATGTCTTTTTCTCAACTTTAGGCGCCCGAGANCTAGAAAGCTTAGCACCGGTTAACAATTTAGTGCCCGCCCATAGCCTACATCTTAACAGTTTAGCACCCGCTCATAGCCTCCATACTGCTTTTTTGCAGCTATCTCATCCGACAGAAATACAAAATGCTTTAGATGATTTAAGCGGCGAGCTTTACGCCTCAACTTTAGCAGCCCGTGTTGAAGAGAGCCGCTATATCCGTGATGCAATTTTAAATCGCTTAGATGACAGTGAAACGCTGGCACAAGTGAAAACTGCCACCGGCACTGTCTTTTGGGCGCATGGTTTCGGTGCTTGGGGTCAATTAGAAGGCGATAGGAATGCTGCCAAATTTGAACGCGCAACGCAAGGCTTTTTCATTGGTGCAGACCAAGCAGTGGGTATCAATAGCCGATTAGGTCTTGTGGGCGGTTTTAGCGAATCTCAACATGATGTTAACAACGTTAACTCGCATAGTCATGAAAGTAGTAATGGCCACCTAGGTCTTTATGGCACGAGTTTCTTTAACCAATTTGTTTTAAGTGGCGGCGCAGCTTACAGTTGGAGTGAAATTAAAAATGATACCCATCGACTTGTTGATTTCTCAACGCTAGTGAATAGACTAACTAACCACTATAATGGCCATACAGCGCAGGTCTTTGGGGAACTAGGATACAACTGGCAAGTTAATCGATTTTTAGTCAAACCTCTAATTAATCTAGCTTATGTTGATACTCATACAGATAGTTTTACTGAATCAGGTGGGGAAGCCAGTTTAAGAGCCCGTAGTGCCAGTCAGGATGTCTTTTTCTCAACTTTAGGCGCCCGAGAGAGAGGCCTTATTTCTACTACCGAAACTTACTCCTTTAATCAACATCTCTTTTTAGGCTGGCGTCATGCATATAATCATTTAACCCCTTATGCTACTTTTAATTTTCTCCCCAGTAGCTCACCCTTCTTAATCGCTGGTACGCCGATTGCTGAAGATGCGCTGTTAATAGACGCAGGGTTAGAAGCCGTACGTTTAACGAATAATGTGCATTTAGCGGTTTCTTATTTTGGCCAATATTCATCTCAAGTCAAAGATAACGGTGTTGTAGCACGTCTATTATGGAGTTTTTCTTAAAAATCATCTCTAATAAGCAGAAGGATAAACTGTCCTTCTCTTATTCCTTCTGCTAAGTGTGC
>NZ_CAAAHX010000010.1:99388-129221 GCF_900639865.1 Legionella gresilensis | reverse complement strand
TTACTAGCTGAACTAGCTTGTCTTTTTTGAGTACTAGTTCCTGATTTAGATTTACTAGCTGAACTAGCCTTTCCTTTTTGAGCACTAGAGCCGGATTTTGACTTATTAGTTGAACTAGCTTGCCTTTTTTGAGTACTAGAACCGGATTTTGACTTACTAGCTGAACTAGCTTTTTTAGTTCTAGATTGATCTGATCTGCTAGAGCGGCTAGAAGTCGCCCTGGCTAACTCTTCCATAGGAATAACAGGGTTAAAGGCTTCTCTAGCAGCATTCATCATAGGATTAGACATAGGATCAAAAACAGTTTGAGCCATATCCATCATCATATTAGAAGGATTTGCTGAAGTTCTACCAACTCCCATATTACCGCCAGGATAAGTCATATCAGCCATAGAATCGGTTGTTTCACGTAGCTTGTCATTGGATGCAAAAACAGCGTCTTCAATTATTTCAAAAGTCTTTTGCATATAATCAAGTGTTTTATGACCGTTTTCGATAGCTAAATTAACTTGTTTTTCAAATAAGTCTTCTGGCTTAATACGAACCAACTCATCAGGTTTAAGGTAACTTAGATTTCGCATTGTTTTAATATTTAATTCAGTTATGGCTTGTAAAGGCCGCTGCACATTCTTAATTATCTGAGTTAAACGCTGAAAATATTCTTGATTCATAGTTCTCTCCCTAGATGTTGCGATGCACAACAAAAGCTTAGTCCTATATATTCAATTACGCAAATTTGCAAGCATAAATATTAATAAACTTGTCAAAATAAGAAGTTAGGATTTGTATTAAGACAAGCCGTAATCATTTAAGTATAGACAATTTACAAAACTCTACTGCAACGGCCAATTTGCAGGTTGCGGCAGTGCTCGAATCCTCCTGTACTTTATATACACTCCGGTTCTGCGCGCTGGTGCACCCTACACCTTGTCTCATTGCAGCGAGTTTCGAAAGAAGTCTAATGTTTAATTATCCTAAGACTTATGGAATATGGCATAATGATGAATTTAATTAGGAGTAATGGTGTGGATACTTTTAATTATTTGCCCTTAATTAATATTCTTTATGCTTTAGGCAGTCTTGGTATTGGTTATTTAATTGCTAAGAGGGTTAGTGTTCTTGTACAAAGAGCAGTTGATAAACATTTTTCAAAACATCAGGCTATGCTTGCTCAGCGATTAATTTTCCATATTATATTGGGATTATTTTTTATTAATGCTTTTCAAGAATTAGGGTTTAATCTAAAAATTTTATTAGGTACGGCTGGTATTATTACTGTCGCTTTAGGGTTTGCATCTCAAACAGCTGCCTCAAATCTAATTAGTGGGTTATTTTTACTATTTGAGCATCCTTTTCGTGTAGGCGATACCATTGATGTGAAAGGCATTATTGGTATTGTTGTATCTATTGATCTATTATCAACCAAACTTCGTTCGGCAGATGGTAAATTAGTACGTATACCTAATGAGACATTAATTAAATCTGAAATAACTAATCTAAGCTATTTTCCTACTCGATGCGCTGAGATTGTCATTAATATAGCTTATAGTTGTGATATTACTTTAATTAAAAAAATGTTGCTTGAAATTGCCAATCAATGTGATCAAGTGTTAAGTGATCCGGAACCTAAAGTAGTGATTAACAATTTCACAGCTGCAGCTGTAGAGCTTAAGCTACAAGCATGGGTGAAAAATGATATGCTAAGTTCTACAAAGGATTATTTACAGGAATTAATAAAAGCAAGATTTGATCAAGAAGGGATTGAAATACCATATCCTCAATTGATGATTCATCAAAATTAGTAGCTAATAATAGATAGGGATGGATATCATCTTTGTAAAGAGTTAGATGGGGAGGATCAAGGATGATAAATAATTAGTTTGCTTGAAAGAGGCTCTGCTTTAGTTAATCTACTAAACCAGAGCCGTTCATATCCTAGCGACGTATAAAAGAAGCTAAAATAAAACCTACACCTGCAGCTATAAGTAGAGTAGTCATTGGCCGTGTATGAACTTGTTTAATTAATTCATCAGAATAGACACGAATTGAATCTTGCATTTCATTTACGCGGTGTCGGCCTTCTTCATATAATTCATTAGCTACTTTTTTGCCATCTTTTAAAAGATCACTAGCAGCTGAGCTTAAATTGCTATTTTTAAGAGTTGTATCACCTAAAGTGCCTCTATTTGAACCAGCGCCCATATTTTGAAAATTTTGAGTACCAGTAGTCCTTCCTGTGACATCCATTGTTCTCTCCTTGTTGCTATAAATTGTTTACTAAAAAACGATTTCTAATTTTGATCTCGCCTATAGACTTCTTATTTAACCTTTACAAAAATAATCTTAAAAGGTCTTAAGATTTCTAATAAATCAAAATTTACAGCTTCACAAGAAATCTCATGTTAAGCATAGACAAGATTTTAAAAATAATAAATTTTTTTATAAACTGCTATAATTTACGTGGGTAATAATACAAGGAGTTGACATGAGTCTAATTGCTCTTTTAGTTCTAATTCTAATTTTAGCAGCTGTGTTACCTGCTTGGCCATATAGTAGTGGTTGGGGTTATGGCCCATCAGGGCTTGTAGGACTATTAGTTTTAATCTTAGTTATACTTTTAATCTTTAGAATCTTACCTATCTAAACTTTAGAGGAATTAACTTTTTATATAGTTAATTCCTCTTCAATAACTAAAGTTTGGATTAACTTTATTCTATCTTTATATTAGTAGCACCGTATTTGTTTAGAATCTCCATAACTTCTTCAATTTGATTTTCATTAGTAATATTAATCCAAATCACAAAACCACCCTGATCAGCTTGCTTACGAAAAGCCTTTTCACGACGAAGTGTAATTAAGCGCGATATAACATAACCTATTGCACTACCTATTGCAGCGCCTATCAACCCAAAAATTAAATTATCAGTAAAGTTGTCACGCAGATCACCACCAATAAAAAGGCCAATTACAAGTCCTATAAACATAGGTATAGAAAAGGTAAATCCCTTAAGCCAGCCGAAATCATCAGCCAGATAAGGCTCTTTTTTAGGCGCGTCTGTGCTTTCTTGTACTCGACCAGGTTCTAAATATTGCGTACCAAATTTGTCGGCTATATCGGTAGGATTACCTTGAATTGTAATATCATGCCTAGCAACCGTTGTTTGCGTTAATTTATTAAAAACTCGCTCTACTCGATGCTCACTGCTTAAAATTGCACTAATTTTCCGCGTGGAAACATTATCCATGATACTTCTCCTAATACAACTTGGTTTTAAAAGCTCTAAATAATTGTTATAAATAATTGACTATGCTTTATTAGCATTAAATTATCGCTTAAACTTTAACTATTATTGCTAATCTCGTTAACATAATCTATCTTTCTTTAATAAATTGATAATATTGAAAAATTTAATGTATCTAGACTAGAATTATTGTTAATGTTAAAAAGTTATTTGTCAAAGCTATAAACTATTGACTAACTAACTAAATTTCCATAAAAATGTATATTTTCAGCTATATTGACTTAAAATAGATAAAGGATGACTATGATTAGGTCGGTATATTACTTATAACCTGCATAAGCAGTAATGGGGAAGGAGAGGACTATGCTTATTACGCGGGAACCTGCTACTGAAAAAAAGACCCAATTTCGTATTCGTATGAGTGAAGCAGTTTATAATGAAATTAGTGCTTATTGTGAGTGGGCCGGTATCCGTTATCGTGATTTTTTTATTGAGCATGCCTGCCGTTACATCTTTACTCACGATGATGAATGGATAGCTTACAAACAAAATAATTCAATAGAACAATCAACAAATAACGATTCTAAATAAAAGGATTTACCAGTCTTACTAAACTTAGTATATAAAAATAGCTTTATGCTAATTATCTATGGCTGTATTAACAAGGAGTGTTAACTATGAGTAATAGAAGTGTAGTCAAGGCTAGTGAAGTGACTGGAGTTGATGTCAAAAGCGTAGCACGAGAGAATCTAGGTACTGTCAATGATATAGTAATTGATAAGGTTTTTGGCAAGGTTAACTATGTTGTACTCGATTTTGGTGGTTTTTTAGGTTTTGGCAATAAATTTTTTGCTCTCCCATGGCATTTGTTTACTTATGATCCCGCAGAAGACTGCTTTATCATTAACATTGATAAAGAAAGGCTTAAAAACGCTCCTGGTTTTGATAAAGATAATTGGCCTAATTTTGCTGATACTCATTTTACATCCTCAATTGATGATTACTATCGATAAGCAGTGAGTTAGATTTAAATTAGATGTAAGGAAATTCACGTATGCGTTTAAGTTTATGTCTTATAAATATTGACAGATTTTGCAATATGAACTAACTTAAAGCGGTCACACAGTTTGAGTTATGCGTTGTGACGAAATGTTGGTAATAAAAAATTGAGTTGTCACTTTAATTAAACTCTTTAAAGACTAAGAATAATAAAGGAGAGATTCATGTTAAAGAAAAGCCTACTATGTAGTGCACTAGCTATAACCGCTGCTAGTCAGCTAGAAGCTTTTGCGGCATCTCACACTAATACCTCTACTACGTCAACCCAAAATCATACAACCACTACGCCAATGCATGGCAATACCACAGCAACTACACCTACTACATCGACAAGTAATACTGTAAATACACAAAGTGCAGTAAATGACACAGCTATGGCAGATCAAGTTAAAGCACTTTATCAAAAATCCCCATTATTGAAGGATAAAAATATTAAGATTACCGCTACGAATCATCGAGTAATACTAAGTGGTAAAGTAGATACTGATATGGAATATGAAAGAGCTATTTCCCTTGCAGAGTCAGTTCAGGGCATCAATGATGTAAATGCTGATAACTTACTAGTAAAGGATAGTAAATCTCCTTTAGCAGATACTTTTATTACTGCAAAGGTGAAAGGTAGTTTAATGAAAGAAAAATTGTTTGGTGATAAGGACATAGAATATTGGCCAGTAAGTGTTGAAACTAAAAATGGCGTAGTATATTTAGCTGGTAATGTAGATACAAACGAGCAACGTACTAATATCGAAAACTTGGTTAAAAAAGTAAGTGGCGTAAAATCTGTTAAATCATCCTTAACAGTAAACCAAAATGCTAATAGTATGAATAATAATAATCAAGATAATTATGAAAATGACGATAATAATGCCGAATAAAGTCTAAACTTTAAGTAAATGGTTTTATATGGATTTTATTAGATTTAACGTTTGGGAAAAGGTGCTTAGGAGAATTTAATTAATTTTACTTAAGTAATTTAATGTTTTTAAAATATAGAGGATAGAATTATGCCTACTGACAAAAATAATGGCCAAGACAATTTAAGAAATGCAAAAGCTTCTGCAAGCAATATGTATGAAGAGGGTAAAGCAGGCGCAAGCAACATGTATGAAGAGGGTAAAGACAGAGTTAACCAAGTTTACGAGCAAGGTAAAGATAAAGCTGAAGAGATTTACAAGCAAACTAAAGAAAAAGCAAGTGAAATCTATGAAGAAAGTATGAAGAAGGTTTCTGAAGCTCAAGAAAATTTAAAAGAGTATTCAGATGAGCTCGTTAAAACTGTTAAAGAAAAACCACTTACTTCTTTATTAATTGCAGGTGGTATTGGTTTCATTATTTCTGCTTTGCTTAAAAAATAATGAAATTTTTAGAACACTTAGAAGGGCTTATTTCCAGCAAAATAGAGGTTGCCAAGAATCTTTGGTCTCTATTTAAGCTGGAAGCAAAGCTGGCGGGATTAAATATTTATCCCTTATTCATCAATTTAGTTCTAGTACCAGTTTTATTGTTAACCATTTGGTTTTCTTTAATGACTTTGGTAGGTTATATTTTAACAGTGTTAAGTGGTTATGTTTGGCTAGGTATAGTAGCTGTATTACTTCTTAATGCTGTTATTTTAGGTATCGTTGTTAAACGTTTACTTACTAATGTACGTCAAATGAGTTTTGAAAAAACACGGGCTTGCTATGCAAGTCATAAAGTGAGGGACGCTCATGAGCTCCAAGAAAGAACTGCAAGCGTTGATAACCAGCACGAGCTTGAAAATTCGAAACAACAAAGTTCAGTTAGCTCAACATAAGCAGTATTTTAACAGATTTGCTAATGATCATAAATTAGCAGTAGTTGCTCTGCTTATTCCTTCTTTTATTGCAGGGTGGGAAAGTGGTAAAAGGATACATCTTAAGCAGTGGTTACGGCAAATGTCTAGAGTAGGGCTTTCTACTGCAGTAACCAGCGTGAGAAAACTTTATCTAGGCATTTAAAAGTGTTAATAACAAGGAGATAATAATGATTAAATACTTACTTGCTTGGCTGTTAGGCGTGCCATTAAGTATATTAGTTTTAATCTGGTTAGTATCACACATTTTTTAATTGCAGTATTAAGATAAGACTAAGGAAAGTATCATGACAAATGAACATAAGGTTACGGATCCTGTACATACTCACCATACTCATATGGATGAGCCAATGATAGGTAGATATCCAGCATGGAGACGTATTTCTTGGAGTGCAATTTTTGTAGGTGCTCTTGTAGGTGTAGGCTTAGGGTTTCTTTTAAACCTCTTTGGATTAGCTATTGGGTTAACAGCTTTTAGTGTCAATAGTGATACTGGTGCTACTGCAGTAGCGATTGGTGGTTTAATTGGGATGCTAATTGGTATTATTGCTTCTATGCTTGCAGCTGGATATACGGCGGGTTATTTAGGAAGACATTATTGCCCAAAGAAAAATGTTGGGGTGATTTATGGATTTGCTACCTGGACACTCGCTCTCCTGTTAAGTGCTATTGTTACAGCTCATATGGGAAATTATGTAGCAAGCTATACTAGTAATATGGCTCCTACAGGTGTAGCAGCTAAGAACGATACAATGGCTACTGCAGCAAATACGTTAACTCCTACCAATACTCAGGCTGGCGCTGCTAATAAAACAAATACTGTTGCAGCTTCTCCAGAGAGCTTGGCGGCTAGTGCCTTTATTGTCTTTGTTTTATTTTTCCTTGGTGCACTCGCTTGTTGCTTTGGGGCAGTATGGGGTATGAATTGTAGAAGAGATGATGATTAATAACAGGTAATGCACCGCAAAGCTTTAAAGCTTTGCGGTTTTGATTTAGTAAAAGGATATAAGATGCCTGAATATATCTATAAAGGGTTTAAAGTTGTTTATGATATCGATACTGATGAAAGCAACAATAAATTATATAAGGCAGATGGATATGTCCAATGTCTTTTAGATAAAAACAATCATCCACCACAAAAATTTCATACCGAATATAGTACTTTAGCCGGCGTACAAGAAGAAATTAAAAAAATGCTTGAAGATTATATTGATTTTGAATGGAATGAATTCAATAAAATGCATGATTAGAGGCATTTTATATATCCGATATTAGAGCATTATCCACTAAGTTAAAGACGAGTGACGAAGACAAGGGTAAGTAATATATCACTAAAGCCATATGTACTAGGAATACCATATAAAGCTTAGTGGGTAACGCTCTATTTTGCTGCAAACTCAAATTGGTTAAATAAGTATGGATATTATTAGTTACTTTAACTAAAGGAGGCTGGTATGAGTAAGGGAGATAAATCAAAATACACAGATAAGCAAAAACGTCAAGCTGAACATATAGAAGAGGGATATGAAAAGAAAGGTGTTTCTAAAAAAGAGGCTGAGAAACGGGCTTGGGCTACTGTAAATGAGCGCAGTGGTGGCGGGAAAAAGTCTGGATCAGGACGTAAAAAATCAGATTAAAGCTAAGTAAAGCATTTTAAGGGTAAGGCAAAAATAATTAAATTATTTCTGCTTTACTGCTTTCGTAATTTTCTTAATGACCGGCGAAGGTGAAATAGGCGTAATGTTGCCACGTTTGTCCGGAATCAATAAAACATCCACCTCCATCAATTTAGCTAAAAAGTTCCATTCTGTAACTGTCAAGCCTTGATTAATAATAGTATCGACATTAAGAATCTTAGTAGCGAGACCAACAAAGGAAGTAATAACAGTAACTTCATTTTCTGTGAAGTTAATTTTAACCTTTTCCATACTATTCCTTAAAGATAAAACTTAAGCCTTCATTGTAAGTATGACATGAGTTTCTAATTTAGTCTGTAATTAAAATGATTTAATCTAGTTAAACTAAAAATCGCTACATCTTTTATTAATCCTATCTATTCGATTTGAAAAGATGAGCTCAAGTACGTTCTTTTATCAACTTGTTACATTACAGCTCTGTTCTAGCCAATACAAAAGAAGTTCATCTTCATTAAGTGTTTGAATTTTTTTATCTTGTTGCTTCAGCCAAGTAGAAAAACGATTTTCTTTCCACCAGTCAATAATTTCCGAATAAATATAGCTTTTTTGGCAAATTGCTGGCGTATGGCCTAAAAGCTTAGCAACTTCTTCAATAACATCTTTTAATAAAGATAGTTCGGAACAATCTTTACAAATTAGGCGATTTAAAGTCTCACGGCAAGCAGCCCAAGTTCGAAAATCCTTAGCTGTGAAGCTTTGCCCAGTAAGCGTTTGTAAATAGGCATTAATATCTTGTGAGCTGATCACATTTAATTGTTGATCCTCATCATAGTATTTAAATAGTTCATAACCTGGAATGGCTTCACATTTTTTTAATACTCGAATAATTTTTTTATCTCGCAGTATAATATGCCAAGGTTTAGCATTTTTACCTATAAATTCTAGGATTGCTTTATTGTATTCCAAAGTTAAATGCTTTTTACGCAACGTTGTAAGGCCATAGGATTTATTTTCTTTAGCATAAATAGCATTACCAATGCGGATAAAAAAACTGTCCATAAGGTAAATAATGGAGCAAATAACTTGTTCTTTGGTTAGCTTAATGGTTTTATCTAGCTCTTGATTGATATGCTTGCGAATCAAAGGAAGTGCCCGGCCAAACTCTATCATCATATGAAACTTTTTTTGTTGGCGTTCTTGTTGCCATAATTTATGGTAACGGTACTGCTTTCTATTTTTAGAATCACGCCCTGTTGCTTGAATGTGACCGTTAGCATAAGGGCAAATCCAAACTTGCGTATAAGCTGGGGGAATGGCGAGTGCTTTAATGCGTTCTAATTCTTTAGGGTCGGTGACTTTCTCACCTGTTGGATAATAATAGACAAAGTTTTTACCAACTTTCTTCCGCGTAATACCTGGTGAGATATCTCTTACGTAGCGCAATGAAGCTGCTTTGGCAATACGTTCACATTCTTCGGCGGAATATAACGAAATTTCCATTGAGTTTCTTTACCCTCTTAAAATTAATCTGACAGAGGCTCAGGTTTCTCAATTGGTTCTGGTTCAGGTGAATTATTAGGTTCAGGTTCAGGGGTTTTGGAAGGTGCTGGTTCATAGGGATTAGGGTTTTCAAATGAAATAGGCTGAAATTCTTTCCGTAATCGACTTAATAAATAATGTCTTAACATAATATTTTCCTATTAATCTAAATAATTATCTAAATGTAAAGAAAAAAGTTAACCGCTAAAATCATAAGTATATAATAAGCAAATAAACTAAATTAATTACGAAAAGTGTATGGTTTAGTTATATCACTTATTACAGCTGAACAGGATAACTGCTTTCTTTTCCTATAATGCATAATGATGTTGATTTTTTCCTTTTCATTCTACTAACTAAATTTTAGATGCTTTTACTAAAAGCATCTATAATAATTATAAATAATCTCTTAACAAATAAGGAAATATTATGAAAATTTTAAACGGGCTAGATATTGTTGCACTGATTATTTTAATTATTGGAGGAATCAATTGGGGGCTTGTTGGTATTGCAGGTTTTGATTTAGTAGCTTTTCTTTTCGGCCCTATGAGTGTTCTTTCACGTATTGTTTATAGTTTAGTTGGTTTAAGCGCGCTTTATACTTTATATCTATTGTTTAAATTCTTAAAAAGGTAGCTTTATGTAGGGATAGTTCCATATTGATAGTGAGCTTAATTTTAGCTAAAAATTAGAACAAGATATGTGCTTGGAAATGCTTTTAAGCTCACTATTCATTGCGTCTTTAAATAGATAGTCGTTCCATATTTCTTTATAAGCAGCACTTAATGTGAGCATTTATATTTATAATAATACTGCCTTAGTATAGGATGATTAAATACACACATTGGTACTTTAACTCTTTTACTAAGGTTAGTTATGATAATTGCCTATTTATATGATAATCATTTTAAACCAGAAATTATTAATGCCCAAAATTTATCGTGCTTAAATGATGCTGTATGGATAGATTTAATTACACCAACTAAGGAAGAAGAACATTGGGTAGAAAAAGCGTTAGCAGTAGGAATCCCAACTCAAGAAGAAATGCGTGAAATTGAGTTAACAAGTCGTTTATATATGGAAAATGATGTTTTATTCATGACAGCACTTATGATTGCCCAATCGTCAACTTTAAATCCTAAATGTGATCCAGTAACGTTTGCTTTAACTCCTAATCAATTAATCACAATTCGTTACATAGAACCGCAGTCATTTCAAATGTTAACTAATAGTCTTGCCAAAAATAATAAAAAATATCGTCCGTCAGATATCTTAATCGCGCTTTTAGAGGCAACTGTTGATAGACTTGCAGATGCATTAGAATATATTGGACAACATTTAGATGAATACTCTAATTATGTTTTTCAACCTGAGTATAATGGCGAAAAAAAGCCTAATCCAGATTACCAAAGAATCATGCAGAATATTGGTAGTAAGAGTAACTTAACAGCAAAAGTAAGAGAAAGCTTAATTAATTTTAACCGCTTAATCGTTTTTTTTAGACAGTCAACAGATACTCAAATTGATAAAGAGAGTAAAGTGAGATTAATTAATTTAATGAAAGACTTAGAATCATTAAGTGATTATGCTAATTTCATTTCCAATAAGATCAATTTTTTACTTGATGCCACTTTAGGTATGATTAGCATTGAGCAAAGTGCTATTATTAAAATCTTTTCTGTCGCAGCTGTTATTTTCTTACCACCAACGCTTATTGCTAGTATCTATGGCATGAATTTTAAGTTTATGCCTGAATTATCTTTTAAGTGGGGCTATGAGTTAGCTATTTTATTAATGCTTATTTCAGCTTGGATCCCTTATAAATACTTTAAACACAAGGGCTGGTTATAGATAATGGATCAAATTATAGGGTTTAGCAAAGTATTGAATTATGAGCTTTACCTGCGCAGTGTCATTATTACTTTTTATGCTTTAGTGTTATTTAGAACTACTTCCGTGCGTTTAATTGGCGAGTATTCTACCTTTGATTTCATTATTTCAATTGTTCTTGGTGCTATTTTAGGTGAAGCAGTGGTTGAAAACCTACCATTATTACCGGCTATGATTGCTTGTGCGATTATCGTTACGGTGCATCGCTTGTTAGCTTTGATAACTTACAAAAGTCGCTCTATAGGTAAATATATCAAGGGTGAGAAAATAATTATTTTTCAAGATGAGAATTATAATCGAGACAATTTACATAGTTGCCATATTACTGAAAATGATATCTTACAATCATTAAGAACTCAGCATAGTACTGATGATATGACTGAAGTTGAGAAAGCCATTTTAGAACGCAATGGCGAGATTTCCTTTATTTTCAAGAAAAAAACTAATTAATTAAATTATAATTATCGTAAACCTTTACCAGCACCGGGTATATCTGGATTAAAACGCTCTGTTCCTAGATAGTGATCATCTTCAATAGGTATATTTCTTTGCACATGTGTAGCTAAATCAACTAAATGACCATTGCCTAATTTTTTTTGTTCTTTATCCTCTATGGGAAATTGTTTATCAATTTTACCTATTAATTCGTAAAAGCCCTCATAAGCTTGTTTTCCACGTTTTAAAAGATGATCAGATATCCCAACGCCTCTTTTAGAGAGAATCTCTTGTACATCCTTCAATTTTAAAGAAGGAGTAGAGGATGATTTATGAAGGAAGCGCATAGTTTGCCCATATTGATTTAATTTGAATATTTAAAAAATAGGATTTTTTTTAGAATAAGTCAAATTACTATCAAACCAAGTCTCTTTAGCAAGAAAAAAACTTTACCGTTAAAATATTTTCTATATGATTCTAACGTCATAGGAATAACCTTTGTACGAACTTAATGGGCATTTATTATGTTAAAATATATTTTATAAATGGCCTAATTTATCGAGTTAAACTGGCATCAGAACGGCGCCGAGCAATAAATTCTAACTTTCTGTAATTTCAATCATCTTCTGTAATGCTTTTTTAGCATTTTCAATAACCCATTGTTGATCTTTTACTTCTAGGCGATGGCGAGTGCCTGTAAATTCATTAACCATATCACCCGCTTTTACTTCATTGTAAGGCATTGCTTTACCTTGGCGCAGTAAATCTATAAGGGCAATTAAATGAGGTGGATCATTGCGCGACATCGTAGCGCAACCGCATCCTAACGCTTTTTCATTCTCATTTATGGGCGCTTCTGCTAGGTTAACAACATTAATACCTAAGTTATGACAGTACTGTTTTACATTTTCAACCATATGGTTTTCAGTGCCAATGGCATAATGTTTAGTGCCTGCCCGATCATTAACAACTAAATCCCAAATAAAAGCAGTAGAGCCTGCATGTTGGGCAACACGAATAACATCATTACGACATTCAGGGTGCACAACTGTTGTGTAACCTAAAGCATGCCAGTAATCACACATAGCTGGTGTATAGTGGGTATGAACTGCACAATGGCTTGCAAATAAGATAAGCTCTGCTTTATCAAATTGATCTAATGTTTGTTTGTCTTGATTAAGTAAAGAATATTGAGCCCCAGCAGTGCCGCCAGGCCAGTAAGCAATATTTTTAATACCTAACCAATAAGCTACATTTTCACCCATATGCTGATCTGGAATAAAAAGAATTTTTTTATTTTGCTCCCTGGCCCAACGAAATATCTTTTTAACATTAGAGCTGGTGCATACTGCGCCACCCTGAGCGCCAGTCATTGCTTTAACACGACCAGAGGTATTCATATAACAAACGGGTAAAATATTATCTTTACCATAGCGTTCATTTAAATCGAGAAAAGCAGGTTCTACCATAAAATCTTTGGCTAACATTTCCATGGTACAGCCAGATTTGGGATTGGTAATATACACGTGTTGATGTTCATTGGCTAAAATACTAATAGATTCAGCCATAAAGTGTACCGCTGACTCGATAATAACCGATTTTTGTGGATTATTTGCAGCCATAAGTGCTAATTGATAAGAGTCACCAATTTGACCGCCAAATTGTTCTATAAGCCGAACTATCTCCCCGCCCATATAATAATGGGCTAGCAGCAGTAATTTCTCACCAAAATGAGCTTGTGCCTTTTTCATGTAAGGCGTCATCCAAGCTAATACAGTCGTCAATTTGCGATCGGGCAGCGCTTGATATTCTTCAGCATAAGGCACAAATTCAGGCTGATACCAATCTAGAGGATAATCACTTTGACATATTTGCATATCATTGGTGATGCGCATCAATGTTCTTTCAGGTTGATAAATCTCAGGGTTATTAAACATAAGTTAATACCTTTAAATAAATGGATTAAGAGGCAAATTAAGCCTAGAAATACTTTCTCTAGCTTGCGCGCTTTTTTCTGGAAAATCCTCACGGTAATGACCGCCGCGTGATTCACGACGTGCAAGAGCTGCCCGAACAATAAGTTCTGCGTTTAAAATAATATTACGTAATTCAATGAAATCTCGAGTAATAGAGTGTTTCCAGTAATATTCCTCAATAATTTGTTGTCGTTTCATAATTAATTGTAGTAAATCTTGTAATCCTGCTTCTGTACGTACAATGCCAGCATAGGAGGTCATTTCACCACGTAAACCGCGCCAATGAGCATTAATTTGGCTTGCACGACGGTTATTAACTTCACTAGGTGAACTCCAATTATCAATGTTATTTAAACTTTTAAAGGGGGCATTAATATCATTTAAGCTATGTTGTGCAGCACTACTTGCCATGACAATGGCTTCAAGTAAAGAATTACTCGCTAGGCGATTGGCACCGTGCAGACCCGTAAAAGCAACTTCGCCAATAGCATAAAGTCTTTTTAAGTCGGTTCGTCCATGCAAGTCGGTTAAAACCCCTCCACATTGATAGTGAGCTGCCGGTACGACAGGAATCCAATCTTGGCTCATATCAATGCCAATAGTTAACAGTGTGGTATAGATATGAGGAAAACGTTTTTTTAAAAATTCTTTTGATTGATGGGTAATATCTAAGTAAACAAAACCACTCTGACTTTGCTCTATTTCAGTAAAAATAGCACGTGCAACCACATCGCGTGTGGCTAATTCAAGTTGCTCTGGCGCATAACGGTGCATGAAGCGCTCACCTGTTTCTGCATTTTTTAAGAAAGCGCCTTCACCACGCACGGCTTCTGAAATTAAAAAATTATTTAAAGTATGATGATGTAATAGGGTAGGATGAAATTGATAAAATTCCATATTACCTACTCTGGCACCTGCTCGATAAGCCATAGCCACGCCATCGCCTGTAGCAACCATCGGATTAGTCGTATATCGATATGTTTTACCAGCGCCGCCTGTAGCTAAAATAACGCAACGGGCAAGAAATGTATGAATAACATTTTTCTCACAGTCTAAGATATAAGCGCCTAAAACCTCGCCTTGATTTTCAATGGAGTGGGGCTCGTAGTGTGTAATGAGATTGACAGCTACATGATCTTCAAAACAATGAATTTGAGGATAACGCGCAATAGCTGCAAGCAAAGTCTGTGTCACAATTAAGCCTGTTTGATCGCCACTATTAAAAATACGTCTATGCGAATGCCCGCCTTCTTTAGCTAAAACATATTCGCCAGCTTGTTTAATAAATTGAATAGGATAATCTAAAAGCTCTTGGATAGCATGAGGCCCCTTTTGAATAATAAATTCAACTGCAGGCGTATAGCATAGTCCATCGCCTGCTTTTAAGGTGTCTTGGATATGCGCTTCAATAGAGTCTTCACCTGATACAGCAGCAGCAATTCCACCTTGCGCATATTTACTATTACATTCATTTAAAGAAGCTTTACTAATTAAGGCAATACGTAAAGCAGGTTGTAATTTTAATAATTGCAAGCAATAGTGCAAGCCAGCTAAGCCTGAACCTAACACTAAGACATCAAATTCGTGAGTGGTACCTTGCTGTGAACTATAACTCATGTGAACGCCTTGACCAGTTGAGCGGCAAGCCCTGTATATTTTTCAGGTGTTAAATTAAGTAATTGCTCTTTAGCTGTTTTAGGAATATCTAGCGAGTCAATAAACTCTTTTAAGGTATTTTTATCAATACCATCTTGCCCTCTTGTTAGGGCTTTTAATTGCTCATAAGCGTTAGGGATTTGATAACGGCGCATTACAGTTTGAATAGGTTCTGCTAATACTTCCCAATTAGCGTCTAAATCTTCTTGCAAGGCACGACGATTGATTTGTAATTTATCATTACCTTTAGCAATGGCTTGGTAAGCAATTAAAGTATAGGCGAAAGCTGAACCTAAATTACGTAAAACAGTTGAGTCTGATAAATCCCGTTGCATACGCGACTGAGTTAATTTACTAGCAAAGTGACAAAATAAGGCATTAGCTAAACCTAAATTACCCTCAGCATTTTCAAAATCAATTGGATTAATTTTATGTGGCATGGTTGAGGAGCCAACTTCACTTGCTACTGCTTTCTGAGTAAAGTAATTTAAAGAAATATACATCCAAATATCTTTAGTATAATCAAGCAAGATATTGTTTATACGCATCATAATATGACAAACTTCAGCGATGCCATCATGAGGTTCAATTTGTGTAGTATAAGCACTGAACGACAAGCCCAGCGAAGTTACAAAATTTGCACAATGTTTGCGCCAATCAACTTCAGGATAAGCAATAATATGAGCATTGTAATTACCTACAGCACCATTACATTTAGCAGGTATAAGTACTTCTGCTAATTGTTGTTGAGGACGTTTAAGTCTAGCAACAAAATTCACTAATTCTTTGCCCACGGTGGTTGGAGTCGCTGGTTGTCCGTGTGTACGACCAAGCATCGCTGCATCACCATGTTGTTTACCTAACATAGTAATACCGCCGATAATTTCAGCCAAAGTTGGCTGAATAATCTGGGCAAGCGCTTCTTTTACCATTAAAGCATAAGCTAAATTATTAATATCTTCTGAAGTACAAGCAAAATGAATAAAGGGAGCATAGTTAGTTAAATTTTTATGCTCACTTAGTTTATCCTTCAGATAATATTCAATGGCTTTTACATCATGATTAGTTTGTTTTTCAAAAAATTTAACTTTTTCAGCTTCGGACTCGTTAAATTGACTAATAATCTCAGCCAAAAAAGCCTTAGAGTCACCATCTAGGTTAGGAACTTCTTTAACATCAGAATTTGCTGCCAGTGACTTTAGCCACTCCACTTCAACCAATAAGCGATAATAAATAAGTGCAAATTCACTAAAGTAAGGACTTAAAGCACTAGTTTTTTTTTGATAACGGCCATCAATAGGAGAAATAGCATTTAAAGTAGATAAAATCATGTATATAAATTACTTAAAATCAAGTTGCTTGTTAGTATATAAGATAATCATAAAAAAAGCATGATAACTATAGGGGAGGTGTGGCATATAAGCACTAACTCAATTAATTATTTATAAATATAAAACCTTTGCCTAAACTGTTTATCTGTTTTGGCAACATCCTCAGCCTTTATAGCATATACCATTTTTAATACAGATGAGTTTACGCAAACAAATAAAGTGATTGCTAAAGTTTACTAGGAAGAGCTAAAAAAGCACGCTCACTTGCTTTTATCTTATATAAATGTTTTAGGTAGTTAATCAAAGAAAGGAATAAAATAGCTAGGCTTAAAATTTCAGAGCTATTTTGCTCCTATCAATATTAATAAGAGCAATCTAATTATTTTAATATCTACAATATAATAATGAGGCTTGAATAATTAAATTAAATAACTTCAACTTCCTCAGCTTGTGGTCCTTTTTGACCTTGTGCAGGTTTAAATAAAACTTCAGCACCTTCTGAAAGGGTTTTAAAACCACTACTTTGAATGGCGCTAAAATGAACGAAGTAATCTTTGCCGTTGCTTTCAATGAAACCAAAGCCTTTATCTTCTTTAAACCATTTTACTGTTCCACGAGTTTTATCTGACATAAATTAAATACCTATAAAGTTAAATAGCTATATTAACACTTTTAACGCTAGTCGACTATTTAAATGAAGATAGAGTGCAACAGAATAATTTATAAAGTAATAACTAACTTTTTAGTATAATGTCAAATAAACCTAGAAATAAATTACATTTAAAAAATAAAAATGAGTAAATGAAAAGCTTTAGATAAAAGGATCTATATGTGATTAACTAGAGGCATCTAAGAAATATAAACGATAAAAATATAGCTTTTGTGATGCAAAGTAAGAGTATCTTTTGACTAATTAAGGGATAGGATGAAAAAATTTTGGAGAGGAGCTGCATATACTACTCTTAGTATCCATATTGCATTTATCTTCTTTATAGTTCTAACACCTTTTGCTATTTTAATAGGTAAATGGCAATTATGGTTTTGGACGCAAAATCAACTCTTTCGCAACGTTCATTTATTCCTATTAACCTATGTCATAGTTGAAGTGCTTTTTTCAATTCCTTGCTTCCTAACTACGATCGAAAACAACTGTCGAAAAAAATCTAATATGCCTCTTTATAGCACAGGATTCTTTGATTATTGGGTAGAAAACATATGTGCCATTACGTACCGTAATTGGATGTTTATGACTATCTTCACTGTAATTTCTATTTTTTCTTTCGTGTTATACTTTACTATTCCACCATTATCCTCTTGATGCCTTATTAAGTCCTATTTTAAAACTCTTCCAAAGTGCTCTACCAAATATCCTAGCCTGATATATAGACTCCCTAAAAGAGGTCTTAGCATCATTATCACGACCGCTGTAGAGATGATTAAGATTAGGTTGAATTTTTGTATCGGGTATATAAATTAACAGCGATTTCAATAACTCTACCATCAAACTCTTAGCGAGTGACTTACCTAAGCAGATTCGTTTACCGGCTCCAAACACAAGTCCTTCAAAGGGATGTTTTAAACCTGGCTCTAACCAAGATTGGGGATTAAAGATAGGACTCTGAACGAACTGATCAAGAATCATAATAACTTGCGTGCCGGATAAAACATTTTTACCGTTAATTATCATATCAGTTAAAAGCTCTCGTTCTAGAATAGGAAAAGGGTGTTTAAGCCGAATAGCTTCCATGAGTAGCGCTAGTAAAAAAGCATCATCTCCTTCTAATACCTTTTTACGTGTGACTTCATATAATATTGGATCTTCTCGTAGAAATGAAAAAACAGCGACCATAATATCGCTAACATTGATTTGTGGTGACAAAATAAATGGTTGCGCAAAGATGGATAACCACAAAGTAGGATCTTTAATATCATCATTTACAAGACCTTCTCCATATCTGGAATCTCTAATAATCTCCGTTAAACGTTGGCAAAACGCTTGCTTTACTTGAATATCTCCAGAACCCTTTAAAGCGATTTCCTTTCGCCACTCAATAGAGGCATTATAAAAAAGCATTTCATCCTGTAAATTAATCTTTTTTTCAAAGAGAATCTCATATAAAACCCGTAGTGCAATACGGGATATCTGTTCTGCATTCATAACGAGTGATGAGTTATGGTGCATTTCACATGCTAGCGTTTGAATATGTGAGTTCACTTGCAGGGGAATGTTCTCTTTCCATCTTAATGTACGAAATACTTGACAACAATTCAGTGAAAGTGCTTTCCAACGCACCCCATCTTCAGATTCTATAGAATAAATTGGTTGCCATGCAGGAATTGCAAAAAGATGCTCAACAAAAGTCCCCTTTATATCAGAACATGCTAGGATTGTTGCACAAAGAACAGGATCACTATCTAAAATTAAGACCTTTTTTTTCTGCAACCAAGCACAGAGTTTGATAAAATATTTTCGTACTTGAGATGATCCATTACCATAACGAATAAGAGAAATACCATCCATAAGACCTGCCTCAAAAATAGAGTATAGTAGCATTACAAAATAGATTTCTCGGAGTTAAATCTTTTAATTTAATCATTTAGATGATTGCTTCTATCATCAGTAGTCGGGATATGATTATAAAGTAGCGATTGGTAATATGTCAGCTTATGAGTGAATATTATTATAAATATTGTTTTTATTGGCAGTATTGTCTGATATTTCCTGTAAATAAGAACAAATTTCACTATGACCTAGACGTTGAGCAACATCTAGAGGGGTTTCACTAAATCTATTAACTTTTGTAATATCAGCTCCTTTCTCTATAATTAGCTTAATAACCTCAAGATTACCGCTTTTTACAGCAGCATGTAAGATATAATCATAGGGTTGATCGCTTGTTTCTGTGTTTAAGTAGTTTTTAATTTTTTGGTCTCTTACCGCTGATTCATTTGAATTGTTACCTGCTTGAAAAAAAGAATTCCTATTTGATTTGCTTGAAAATTCTTTAGCATGATTAAAAATAGCCTTAATCATTTCTATGTCTCCATCCTGTGCTGCCTGGAACAATAAGGGGTAGCCGCCTAGGAAAATACTTTTTTTGGTATCAGGATATTTTACATCTTCGCAGTCAAATTGATCTCGAATGTGACATCCATACTGTTCTAAAAATGTATGCATGTAATTTTTGCCACTTGCATCTTGATATTCTCTAAAAAGCTTGGTGACTTGATAATTACCACTATAGATTGCCAAATGGATTGGGGTAAAAATTTCTGAATCACTATTTGATTTTTCAACAAGTGGATTTGCTTTATACTCAAGTAGTAGCCTTACACTATCCACATAGGTATTTGGGTGAGGTTGTGCTGTTTCAGGTCTACCTGTATAAGGATTATTTCCTTCTAAAACTGAAGAAGCTCTTGAACAGGCTAAATATAGGGGACTTCTACCCTCAACCGTTATACTATTAACTTGGTCCCTTATATCAGGATCAATTAAATTAAGATCCTCGATAGAAAAATCGCCGCCTTGATCAAGAGCGTTTGGATCAACCCCTTTACCTAGTAGTTCTTTTAGTTTATTAGTATCACCTTGATATGCTGCAGTATGAAGAGGAAAATCTTGTGGGTTAGGTGGTAGGCGGGATTTAAAAGTACTAAGGTCACCGAAAGTAGTGTATGGATATTCTATATCAAACGAATATTCATCATCAAACATCTGACTACGTCTACTTTGATGAATTTGTGCTGTTGTTAATAACAACTGGGTTTGGCTAATTATTTCTTCTGCATCAATATATTGAACTTCATCATCCGCTTGATTTATATTTTTATCTAAGTCTAAACCAAAAAAATAGCCTGTTAAAGCATTGCTAAATTCCTTACGAACCCTAATTTTTCCACTTTGCTCCAACTCAGCTTTAAGTGTATCTCTTACTCGCATCCATGCTAGTCCTAAAGCGTTGGCTTTGCCTTCCCAAAAAGGGCTTTCCAAATCTAACGGGTTTCGAGGTTCGGCGATAATTTTTTTATTACCTGTTTCCAGCAAAGCTTTTAAAACTTCAATATTTTGAGTTGCTTTCATTAATAGCAATTCATACATGAACTGTTCTTTTAAAAAAAGAGTTTCCTCTTCTGGAATTGCAAAATAACCCTTTTCATAAGGTTCTATTGGTGAATCGAAATAATTTGAAACATTAGCCTGGAATAACTGTGTAAAATTTCCTACATCCGCAATGTTAGTGTATTCACTAACGATGACTTGCTGAGCTATTTGACGGGTTGGAGTACGTGCATAACTGTCATTTTCACTGTCACCCCTAAAAGGTATATAACCTTGAATACCTTGATAAGCTGCTTCTATAGAGTGACTTTGATATAATTCTCCATCTAACCAAAATTGAATTCCTAGCTCTACTACATTAGAAAAAATATCGTAGTCCCTGTCATTGTTAGTAAAATTAATAGAATCTGTAGGCATTGATTGATTTGTGCAGCTATTTAATACAATGGTTAAAGTATAGACTAAAAATTTATTTCAATTTTAAAGTTTTTTATTTGAGATTTAGTTAAATCAAATGAATAAAGTATCAATACAATGGATTGGTAAAAGTGTAGTAATTATACTCTTTTTTCAAAGGCAAAATCTGCAAAATAGATTCACCATGTCTCAAAATACTAGCAAGCATATATTTGAGTAGGTGAACTTATTAGGGCTTACCATTAAAGCAAATACTTCAATCACTTATTTACGCAGCAATATCAATATAAGTCATTGATATTTATTACCTATCTTTAGTAATAAGTAGGCTATCTCATGGCCTGATAAAATAGAAGATGTTTTTTTGCATATACTTAATATGATAGTTGATTAGGTATCTTGCTAGATGAAAGATGAAAATTATGACCTTTCTGATTCTGAATTAGATGATGAGTTTTCTGATGACGAACTTTCCTATGTCGTCTTGGAAACCGATCCTTATCAAAATAATGATGTCGTTTACGAGATTAAAATGGATAATTTTGCATTGTTACGTGCAGATAGGTCTGTCTTACTTTACGAATTCGTTGAAGATGAGAGTAAAAAAAGTGAGAAGCCTTATCTTACATCTAAGTTACTTGCTAAATTAGAGGATATCGATTTTGTTTGTACGCGCGGCGTAAATACCTGCATTGCTGTTTATGGTGAATATAATAGTCGAGTTGAAAAAATTCAGGTTCTTTCCCATGTTTCTTCATTAATAGACATTAATAAAGCACTAAAGATAATTCAAACTGAGCTCTTAGCTACTTTAGATGAAGATAATAGAAATAATAATGTCACGATTGATTTCTTACTCTATGGGGGTACTACTGAAACCTTCGACGCTATTTATGACGAGGGTGGTATTATTGCACCACAAGGATGTAATGTTGATACGGAATCAAGGCTTTTAAATATCAGTACAATTGAAAAAGATGGTATACCCAGCCAAGATATCTCAGTTTTTTTATGCAAGGATCAAATAGTTATTCAGCAGATGACAGCTAGAGCCATTCAACCAGCGACCTATGTTCAAAATTACGATAAAAATGCTCAATTACTTTTGCAATCTGATTTAGATGAAGAGCCTCAGTTAAAAACTTCAAAACAAGAAGATAATTATGAGGCGCCGTTAAAGAAATTAAAAACGTCTGGCTCATCAAATTTTTTTCCTAATCAAGGTAAAACTAGTGTAATGCCAGATACAGATAATATAAATAAAATAACATATCCAAATAAATAAAACACTTACAAAACCAGCTGTGGCTAGCTTGTCTTTTAGAAAATAAGTATTTTCATCAGTTAGTCTAGGATTTAATAAATTAAAGCGTGTTTAATTTCTCTATGCTGCTAAAAAATATACTGATTGTATATTTTCTCAAATATTTTCTATTTGCCTTTACTATAAGCTCATTCACATTAATTAGTAATTTAAGTAGAATGACAAAAATTAAAAGCGCTTAAGGTATCTACAATGATGGCGAGCAAACATACGATTGAGTTTAACTATTTAGGGATGAAGGACTTAGAACAAGTAGGTGGTAAGAATGCCTCACTTGGTGAAATGATTAGCCATTTAACTCAATTAGGCGTTTCAGTGCCTCATGGTTTCGCTACCACAGCTGACGCATTTCGAGAATTTCTATCTACAAATGGTTTAGATAAAAAAATCTATACCATGTTAGATTCTTTAAATACAGATGATATTGATGAGCTTATTGCAGTAGGTAAGAAGATTCGCGAACTTATTATTCAAGCGCCTTTTTCTGCTGACTTTGAAGAGTCCATTAGTGCAGCTTATCAAAAGCTAACTCAGACAATAAACCAAAATGATTTTAGCGTAGCAGTTCGGTCTTCAGCAACAGCAGAAGATTTACCTGATGCATCTTTTGCAGGCCAGCAAGAGACCATTCTAAATGTTCGCAGTTTGGATGGCGTATTAACTGCTATCAAACAGGTATTTGCTTCATTGTTTAATGATCGTGCTATTGCTTATCGTGTCCATCATGGTTTTGAGCATAAAGAGGTTGCTTTATCGGCGGGAATCCAGCAAATGGTACGCAGTGATTTAGCAGCCAGTGGTGTTATGTTTACTATGGATACTGAATCTGGTTTTAATGACGTTGTTTTTATTACTTCTGCTTATGGTTTAGGTGAAATGGTGGTACAAGGTGCCGTAAACCCTGATGAATTTTATGTGCATAAACAAGGCCTTTGTGCAGGCCGACCCGCTGTAATACGGCGGAATTTAGGTAGTAAGGCAAGTAAAATGATTTATTGTACAGAGCAAATTGAGGGACGCACCGTAAAAACTGTTGAAGTAGAGCAGCAAGCGCGTCTTAAATTTTCTTTAACCAATCATGAAGTTGAAGAATTAGCTCGTCAGGCATTAATTATTGAAAAACACTATGGTCGGCCCATGGACATTGAATGGGCTAAAGATGGGCAAGATGGCCGCCTTTATATTTTGCAAGCAAGACCTGAAACAGTAAAAAGTCGTGTAACTGAGCAAAAGCTTGAACGTTATACATTACAAAGTAAAGGGCAAATTCTTGTTGAAGGACGCAGTATCGGTCAGCGAATTGGCCAGGGTAAAGCGAAAGTCATTAAAGATATTAGTGAAATAAATCGAGTAGAGCCAGGTGATGTTTTAATTTCTGATATGACAGATCCCGACTGGGAGCCTGTCATGAAACGTGCAGCAGCAATTGTAACCAATCGCGGTGGACGGACTTGTCATGCAGCCATTATTGCCCGTGAATTAGGTATACCTGCTGTAGTTGGTTCTGGTGATGCAACAAAAATGATTGCCGATGGCGCATCTGTCACCGTTAGTTGTGCTGAGGGTGATACTGGTTATGTTTATGAAGGATTATTACCCTTTGAGCGTGTCACATTGGATGTCGAAAACATGCCCGAATTACCTTTAAAAGTGATGCTAAATGTTGGTAATCCAGAACGAGCTTTTGCATTTCAAGCTATTCCTAACGAAGGTGTTGGCTTAGCAAGGTTAGAATTTTTAATTTCCAATACAATTGGTATTCATCCCAAAGCGCTCATTCAATATGATCGGTTAGAAGATAAAGAATTAATCGCATTAATTGATGAAAAAACCGCTGCTTACGACTCGCCTGTCAATTTTTATATTGATCGTTTAAGCGAAGGAGTGGCCACTATTGCAGCAGCTTTTTATCCTAAGCCTGTGATTGTACGCCTGTCTGATTTTAAATCAAATGAATATGCTAATTTAGCCGGTGGCAAATACCACGAGCCGTTAGAAGAAAATCCAATGTTAGGTTTTCGAGGTGCTTCTCGTTATGTTTCTCCTAATTTTGCTGATTGCTTTGCTTTAGAGTGTCAAGCTATTAAAAAAGTACGTGAGGAAATGGGCTTTAAGAATGTTGAAGTGATGATTCCCTTTGTTAGAACAGTTTCAGAAGCCGAGCAAGTTATTCAGGTACTAAAACAAAATGGCTTGGAGAGAGGTAAAGATGAATTGCGTGTTATTATGATGTGTGAATTACCTTCGAATGCGTTGCTAGCAGATAAGTTCCTAAACTACTTTGATGGTTTTTCAATTGGTTCAAATGATCTAACTCAGTTAACTTTAGGACTTGATAGAGATTCAGGATTGGTTGCAGCTCAATTTGATGAGCGTGATGAAGCAGTCAAAGCATTATTACATATGGCGATAGCAACTTGTAAAGCTAAGGGCAAATATGTAGGAATTTGTGGGCAGGGGCCCTCTGATCATCAGGATTTTGCAGAGTGGTTAATGCAAGAAGGGATTGATAGCGTATCTTTGAATCCAGATTCTGTTTTGGAAACATGTTTGTTTCTTGCGAAATGTAAATAAGATGCTAAATAAATTTAAGTTTTTTCTCTTACTATTAATGTCGCCTGTTACCGTATTTGCAAACGATATGCAGGCCCATGATCCAATCGCTAATGTGATTCTATGGGTAACATTATTTTTTTCTTTTGCTATTTTAGGCCGTTATTTTGCTAAGCTTTTAAATCAGCCAGGTGTACTGGGCGAGCTTTTAATGGGCGTTTTAATCGGTAATGCCTGTTATTTCTTTGGTTCTCAATTAATAGTTGTATTGCGTGAAGGCGCTGCAATCTATTCTATTATGAAGGATTTATTAGTAGGGAATCCTCTTGCTCAAGCAGTTACTCAATATGTACCCAATCCTTTTTATGCTGCTCAAGTAACTCAAGCTTTGAGTAGTCCTTCAGGTATGGAGTTTATTAAAGTAGGTTACGTACTTGATGTTTTTTCTCGCTATGGCGTTATTTTTCTTCTCTTTAAAGTAGGCTTAGAAAGTTCTATTCAAGAATTAAAGCACACAGGCGTTGCGTCAGTAAAAGTTGCGGTAATTGGCGTTATTGCGCCTATTATTTTAGGTTTTTTAGTTGCTTATGCTATCGTGCCAGAGGCTTCCTATAAGGTAAATCTCTTTGTAGCTGCGACACTTTCAGCAACAAGTATAGGTATTACGGCGCGTGTACTTTCGGAGATGAATAAATTAAAAACACGTGAAGCGAGAACAATACTTGGTGCCGCTATGCTTGATGATATTTTAGGACTTATTATCCTTGCTATAGTTAGCAGTATCGTGATCCAAGGACATGTTGATTTGTTTATGATAGGGCAGGTTATTATTGCAACTATCTTATTTTTTATGGTAGCTATTTTAGTTGGCCCTTGGTTACTAAATAAATCAATTAAGTACTTTCAATTTCTGGATCTATGGGAAGAGAAATTATTTATTTCATTTATTTTTGTCATGTTTTTTGCCTGGCTTGCCACAGTAGTAAAACTTGCTTCCATTATTGGTGCATTTGCTGCAGGGTTGATTATTAATGATAGCTTTTTTGAAAATAAAGAAAATTCACGTCAGCATAGTTTAAAGATTAACGATTTAATTTCACCGATTGAATCTTTATTAGCTCCCTTATTTTTTATGTTAATTGGCTTACAAGTTAAGCTTGAGGCATTTATGAACTGGCAAGTAATTATTATGGCTAGTGGTCTAATCGTTGCTGCTATTGTAGGAAAATTACTTAGTGGGTTAGGTGGAAGTAGAAACGATGACCGAATGCTAATAGGTATCGGTATGCTTCCTCGAGGAGAGGTAGGATTAGTTTTTGCCTCAATTGGTAGAACCTTAGGTGTTATCTCTGATCAACTTTTTTCTGCCATTATTTTAATGGTTATTGTGACCACGGTGGTTGCGCCCCCTTGGCTAAAGAATCGTTATGCTAAACAAAAAGGTGAAGCTTTAAATGATTAATTTATCTTGGGTATTAAATGATGTCAGACGAGCATTAGAAGAAGATATTGGTAATGGTGATGTCAGTGCTGGTCTACTTGAAGAAAATGTATATGCCGAAGCAGAAATTATTTCACGAGAGCCCATGATACTTTGTGGCAAACCTTGGGTTGAAACCACTTTTCGAGAAGTAAATTCGTCTATAGAACTTCAATGGCTCGCTAAAGAAGGCGATTGGTTACCGAAAGCAACGACATTATGCCTCATGAAAGGTTTGGCTAAAGATATATTAACGGCTGAGCGTTGTGCTTTAAATTTCTTACAAACATTATCAGCAACAGCAACACAAACTCATTATTATGTTAGGGAATTAGAAGGGACTAAAGCACGGCTATTAGATACACGAAAAACCTTACCTGGTCTTCGTTATGCGCAAAAATACGCTGTTGTTTGTGGAGGAGGTGTTAATCATCGTATGGGTTTGTATGATGCATTTTTAATAAAAGAAAATCATATTAAAGCCTGCGGTTCAATTACCAATGCTATTAAGCGGGCACGAGAGACTAATACTGATTTGTTAGTAGAAGTAGAAGTTGAAACGATTGAAGAATTACAAGAAGCCTTACAAGCTCAGCCTGATCGCATTTTGCTTGATAATTTTACGCAAGCCATGCTTGTAGAAGCCGTAAACTTAAATACACCGCATCAATGTGATTTAGAAGCGTCCGGCGGGATAAATCTAGACAATATTAAAGCAGTTGCTCAAACAGGGGTCGATTATATTTCAGTAGGTAATATTACTAAATCAATTCAAGCAATTGATTTAAGTTTGTTAATTAGAGCTTGTTAAAAATCAGGAAGGGACATGAAGCCAAAAATTATTTTTACAGGTGGTGGTACTGCAGGACATGTGACTCCCAATTTAGCTTTAATTGAAGCAGCAACACAAGAAGATTGGCAAGTTAATTATATAGGCTCAAAAAATAGTGTAGAGGAAAGTATAATCAATAGTGTTGGCCATATCCCCTTCTATGCAATTAGCTCAGGTAAGTTGCGACGCTATTTTAGTTGGCAAAATTTTTTTGATCCATTTCGAATTTTACTAGGAATTATCCAATCTTATCATTTGCTACGAAAGCTTAAAGCGAATGTAGTTTTCTCTAAAGGTGGCTTTGTTGCGTTTCCAGTTGTACTAGGTGCCTGGTTAAACCGAATACCTGTTGTCATTCATGAATCGGATATGACGCCTGGCTTAGCAAATAAGTTAAGTTTTCCTTTTGCAGATAAAATTTGTGTTAATTTTGAGCTAGCGAAGAAATATTTTAAGCAAAACAGATCAGTTGAAGTAACAGGTACACCAATTAGACCGCAACTGTTTTTAGGCTCGCGCTTGCGTGGGTTAGAATATTGCCACTTCACTTCTGAAAAACCTTGTTTATTAGTGATGGGCGGTAGTCAAGGCGCTAGTAGTTTGAATGCAATTATTCGTCAATCGCTAAGTGAGTTGACACAAAAATTTCAAGTTATTCATTTATGTGGCAAGGGAAAGAAAGACATCTCTTTAAATCACCCAGGTTATTGCCAATTTGAATTTATAGATAAAGAGCTACCTGATTTATTTGCTGCAGCCGATTTAGTCGTGTCGCGTGCTGGTGCTAATTCACTTTGTGAATTGTTAGCATTACAAAAACCACACGTATTAGTTCCCTTATCTTTGCAAGCAAGTCGAGGTGATCAAATTCAAAATGCCCACTACTTTAGTCAATTGGGGGTTAGCACCGTCCTTGATAGTGATACTTTAACAAGTCAAGCCTTAATTCAGGCTGTTAAGCAAACTTATCATAATAAAGATGAGATCATTACTAAAATTAAAGCGCTGCAAATCGAGCCTGCCACAACTAAAATTTTAACTATTATTAAGGAGCAATTGCATGCTGAATCCCGAAATTTTGTATAAATTTATTGCCGAAGAATGGGATAATGCAATTTTACCTAGCCTATGTGATTACATAAAAATACCTAATAAATCTCCTCACTTTGATCCAGATTGGGAAAAAAATGGTTATATGGAGCAGGCTGTTTGTCATATTGCGCATTGGTGTAGATTATATGCGCCCAAGGGCACAAATTTAGAAGTGATTCGCCTTCCAGGTCGTACACCCTTGTTGTTTTTAGATATTCCTGGTGCGATTAACGATACAGTGCTTTTATATGGTCATCTTGATAAGCAACCAGAGATGGTGGGTTGGCAAGAGGGTTTAGGTCCTTGGGAGCCAGTATTACGCGAAGATCGACTCTACGGTCGAGGTGGTGCTGATGATGGCTACGCTGCCTATGCTTCTTTAACCGCCATTCGGGCTTTACAAGAGCAAGAAATACCGCATGCACGTTGTGTATTAATTATAGAGGCATGTGAAGAAAGTGGCAGTTATGATTTGCCTTTCTACATGGAAATTCTTAAAGAAAAAATAGGCACACCTTCTTTAGTCATTTGTCTTGATTCTGGCGCAGGAAATTATGAGCAGTTATGGATGACAACCTCACTTAGAGGTAATGTTGTTGGTGAATTAAAAGTAGAGCTTTTAACAGAAGGGGTTCATTCAGGGAATGGTAGTGGGATTGTTGCTGACAGCTTTAGAGTTGCGCGTCAGTTACTCAATCGAATTGAAAATGAGATGACTGGAGAAATTACTCTACCAGAACTTTATTGTGATATTCCTGAACAACGAAAGAAACAAGCTATTGATTGTGCAAAGGCTTTAAAGGAAGAGATTTATAAATCATTTCCATTACATCAGGATGTTGAACCTGTTAATAAAGATGAAGTTGAATTAATTCTAAATCGTACTTGGCGTCCTGCTTTAACTATTACGGGTGCCGATGGTTTGCCTACTATTGCAAATGCGGGAAATGTACTTAGGCCAACAACATCTCTAAAGTTATCCATGCGCCTTCCTCCTTTAACAGAGCCAAAACAGGCGGCAGTAGCAATGCAAAATGCGCTGACAGAAAATCCACCTTATCACGCTCATGTGACTTTTAATATTCAAGATAGCGCTCGCGGCTGGCATGCACCATTAGTAGCAGATTGGTTTGCACGAGCGGTTAATGACGCGTCCATGGCTTTTTATAATAAACCTGCAGTGTATATGGGTGAGGGAGGTACTATTCCTTTTATGGGTATGTTAGGTGAATTATTTCCAGAAGCTCAATTTATGATTACTGGTGTCCTTGGACCTCATTCTAACGCGCATGGTCCCAATGAATTTTTACACCTTAATATGGCAAAGAAATTAACGGCTTGCGTTTCATTTGTATTAGAACGGCACGCTAGACGAGATTTATTATTTTAATAGTCTAAAGGTAACACCTTTTCTAGAGCTGCTGACAATTATCCTATGAGATCTATGTGGCTATCCTAAGAAACTCTACGTGG
>NZ_CAAAHX010000010.1:0-99359 GCF_900639865.1 Legionella gresilensis | reverse complement strand
CCCCATCCAGAAAATGGTGGAATTAGTTAACAATCTGTGAGGTACGAAGCTTTAAGCATTTTAAAACTAAATTATCAGATTCTTATGAAGTAATAGCTAATTGTTATAACTTCACTGTCGCTTATAATTTTAGCAACATAATCATTTAAAAATAAATAACTTATAAATCATGAAATTATATATCTTTTCACTCGACAATTCTTAAAATTGCTGACATACTTCGCCTACTTCAGTGACGGAACATTACTGAAGCGAGATTAGTTTATCTCATAGTCCAATCAATACGGAGAAAATAATGAAAATTAGACATTTAGTCAGTGCGGCATATTTTTTTGTTTTACCTTCCTTTTCTTATGCTGTTCCCACCAATCATTCATCAGCAATTTCCATAACCGATAAGCAAATTAACTTAAATACAGCTGATTTTAAATTGTTAACTAAATCTGCTAAAGGTATTGGTGCAAAGCGAGCTCAAGCGATTATCAAATATCGTGAAAATCATGGCAAATTTAAGTCGGTAAATGATTTAGCACAAGTACCTGGTTTCGGTCAAAAATTTATTAATAGTCACTTAGAAGAATTAGAGCGAGTCTTTACAGTGAAATAGTTTAATAGGTGGTTTTATTACCACCTAAACAAAATAATTTTAAAAGTTCGGAGGATTTAATATAAAAAAGAATTTACGGCATTAAGTTTAATTTTAAATATACAAGCTAATATTCCTGTAGAGCTTTAGTATTATATCACGTTGCAAATAAATCTATTATGACCTAAAAGCGTTTTGGTTTCATAAAATATTTAACTGCTTTCAATTAAATAATAAGAATATAGCATTAATTTGTTAAGACATATTTTAATAATGAGCTAATTTTGTATAGCTTTTTTATCCTAAACTTTATGGATGTGGCGGTAGGATGTCTTCAGGTGATTTTTTTTGAGATGGATTCTCTACTATAGATTGATATCGAGTTTTTAAATTGCTAAAGTTATCTGCATGGGTAGCTGCATTTTGGGTTTCTTCTTTAGATTTAAAAAAGCTTACCCCTACCTTAGTATGTGCTATTGCTTCACCTTTTCTCAAATCATCCTCAGTTATACTTTTGTCTTGGATTCGTGCATCTAAAAGCTCGTGCGCTTTATGCTGAATCTGATTAATGAGAGAACGCAGAGTAGTTTGACCAAAAAATTTAGTTTCTGCATGTAAATGTTTTAACTGATTTTTGTCTTGTAGAATAGTTAATAAATGATATAGACCAGAAAGAGAAGCTTCTTTAATTAATCCTTCGATACCGACTTGTGTATCATGTAGTTTGGTTGCTGTATCTAACCTAGGGGTACTTGCTCGGCTTTCCATGCCTTTAACTACCGTGTCTATTTTTTTTATTTCTAAAATCTCCTTTTCCCTACTCTGCACTATGATTTTAAGTTCAGGGTGAGCTTTAAGTTTAGAGTTAATATCCTTAACCATATTTGAAAAACCCATCACATTAAATGATGTAAAACCTCTATAAATCTTATCTTTGTTTGGGTCTTTTTCTGCTGCATTCCATTCTGCTTCAAAGGCATCCCAGGTAGATTTTAGTTCAGCTACTTTTCTTGCAAGATTGGCCTTATTATCACTGTCGACAACAGCTTGAGGAAAGTTGGCTAAAAATTTACTATAGTCAGCGCCTGGCCAAGCAGCTCTTTCAAGAAAATGTCTAATCTCTATTACATTACTAGTATTTAAATTCTCTAATGTTTTAAGAACCTCTTGCATAATAACTTACCTGAATTTCAATGAATTTAAATTTATTATAGACAATCTTGTTTTTTAAAAGATTTAAAAGAAATCTATTTGTTTGGTATTTTCCCTCAGGTGTTGTATTTAATCATTAGATAAATTTGATGGCTATAATTACAAAACATCACAAACAGCTGTCGATTTTTAGGCAAATTTAGGATACAGTACTCTCCCAAAAAAGTGTGAGAGTGATGTAGTCTATGTTAAGGAAATTAAGGGGTGTTTTTTCCAATGACTTATCTATTGATTTAGGTACTGCCAATACCTTAATTTATGTTAGGGACAAAGGAATTGTTTTAAACGAACCTTCAGTTGTGGCTTTGAGAAGTGAGTCAGGACAAAAGCGAGTCGCCGCAGTTGGCTTAGAAGCAAAGCGTATGTTAGGCCGGACTCCGGGCAATATCAATGCGATTCGCCCAATGAAGGATGGTGTGATAGCAGACTTTTTTGTTACCGAGAAAATGCTGCAGCATTTTATTCACAAAGTACATGAAAATCGTTTTCTAAGGCCAAGCCCACGTGTCCTTGTGTGTGTACCGTGTGGGTCAACACAAGTAGAAAGACGTGCGATTAGAGAATCTGCAATGGGTGCAGGCGCTCGAGAAGTATTTCTTATTGAAGAACCCATGGCAGCTGCTTTAGGTTCAGGTATGCCTGTTGAAGAGGCAAGCGGTTCTATGGTAGTTGATATTGGTGGTGGTACAACCGAAGTTGCAATTATTTCTTTAAGTGGGATTGTTTATCATCAATCTGTCCGCATAGGTGGAGACAAATTTGATGATGCGATTGTTTCTTATGTCAGGCGTAATTACGGTACTTTAATTGGTGAAACAACGGCAGAGCGTATTAAACATGAAATTGGCTCAGCTTTCCCGAGTCGTGATCTTTTTGAAATAGAGGTAAGAGGAAGAAACTTAGCTGAAGGTGTTCCACGTAGTTTTACTTTAACGAGTGCTGAAATCTTAGAAGCATTACAAGAGCCACTTTCAGGTATAGTAGGTGCGGTAAGAGCAGCGCTTGAATTAGCACCGCCAGAATTAGCAGCAGATATTGCTGAGCGTGGCATGGTGCTAACAGGTGGTGGTGCTTTGTTAAAGAACATGGACACCCTTTTAATGGAAGAAACAGGGCTACCCGTTTTAGTCGCAGAAGATCCTTTAACTTGCGTCGCTCGGGGTGGTGGTAAGGCACTTGAAACAATGGATTTACGTGGCGGTGATTTCCTCTCAACCGAATAACTATAAAAATAGGTTGTTTTCGCGTGGCAAACATCATTTTTTAGGTTTCTTGTTTGCCTGTGTTCTATCTATTGGACTTATGTTTTCTGACTATCATTATCACTACTTAAATAGTGTTCGTCATGCTTTTTCTTTTATTGTAGCGCCCTTGCAATATGTCGTTGACTACCCAGTCCGTATTATGGGGTGGGTACAATCATTAGTCAGTACAAAAACGTCGTTAATTAATGAAAATATGCAACTACGTTATCAACAAACACTCCTAGAAGCAGAGTTACAAAAGTTATTGGTTATTAAAGAAGAAAATTCACAATTAAGAGAGTTACTTTTAACCTCTTCCAAAGCTAAGATGAAAGCCATGGCAGCCCAAATTTTAGCTGTAGATACCACTATTGCTAGACAAATCGTTATTTTGAATAAAGGTAAACGCGATGGGGTCTATGTTGGTCAGCCTGTTTTAGATGCTAAAGGGGTTATGGGGCAGGTGATTGACGCTGGTTATATGACAAGTACAGTTTTACTTATCTCTGATGCTAAAAGTGCGGTACCAGTAAGAAATAATCGTACCGGCGAGCGTGCTATTTTAGTAGGCTTAAATAGTATTGGTCAGTTGTCTTTAATTAATTTACCTAGAACTTCATCTATAGCTAAAGGCGATTTATTAGTAACCTCAGGTTTAGGCCGCCTTTATCCAGAAGGGTATCCAGTTGGTAAGGTAGAGAATGTTAAAAGTATTCCAGGTGAAGCATTTATTAAAGTAGACGTAAGCCCCATCGCCTTATTAAATAGAAATCGGCTGGTGCTTTTAATATGGCCAGATAAAGAACAAGCAGAATTAACTGCTCAGATTAATGAGCGTATGAATATTATTGAGACTTCTTAAGGTTCACCATTATGCGTTTATTTATTGCATTTATTGTTGCCCTTTGCCTAACAATTTGTCCTATGCCTAGTTTATTAATGGGAATTAAGCCGCCTTGGATATTACTATTTATTTTATATATACAGTTTTATTTACCTGATCGGTTTAACTTATTCACAGTAATTATACTTGGACTTATTTTAGATGCATTATTATCAACTGTTATTGGTGAGCACGTGTTAGCTTTATCATTAACTACTTGGATTGCTAATAGCAAGGCTAGACGTTTTTATTTTTTTTCTATAGGCCAACAAATGGCTTTAATAGGTTTTTTCTGCTTTCTATATCAGCTTATTATGGTTATAACCGATACCTTTTTAGGATTTCATATTAATTTAGTATTAATCTTAGTTAACACCATAATAAGTATTTTAATATGGCCATGGTTGCGACTTATTGCTGATGATGTGATACGTAACAAAATTAAAGCTTATCGCACTTAAGGCAGTTTTGGTATTGTAAGTAAGCGGTATTCTCCTGGTAATAAGTCATCTAAAGACCAATTAGCTATCCGGTAGCGAACCAATCTTAAGGTTGGGAAGCCTATTGCAGCTGTCATCTTACGAATCTGATGGTTTTTTCCTTCACGAAGTGTGATTTCTAACCACGTCGTAGGAATTAATTTTCTAAAGCGAACAGGGGGTGTCCTTTTCCAGAGTTTTGGTTCATTAATACACTTAACTTCAGCTGGTAAAAAATGGGCTTCTTTGAGCTTCAAACCATCTCTTAGTGGTTGTAAATCCTCTTCAGTAGGACTGCCCTCGACTTGAACCCAATAATATTTGTTTTTATTATAGTTAGGATGACTTAATTTATGCTGGAGTTTACCATTATCGGTTAAAAGGAGTAAGCCTTCACTATTTTTATCTAACCGTCCTGCGGCATAAAAATTGGGTATAGAAATAAATTCAGCCAATGTTTTTTCACCTAAATTGCCGGTAAATTGACTAAGCACGCCATATGGTTTATTAAAAAGTAAAATATTAGTCATTCGGTTAACTACACCTTAATCGCCATTCACTAAGCTTTATACTGCGTTGCATGCTCGCTCGGCGAAGTACAGTGCTTCTATATACAATCCTTCGCCTTGCTTCACTTGCGCCTTGTCTAAAGTTTATTAGGTAGCGCGATATAAAATTATAATTATGGCGTTATTCTTTCTTGGGGCAAGTGTTTTCGCATGATATGATGTTTATCTTTAAAAGTAGGGGATATCGATGACATTTGAGAAAATTCATATACCAGAGCAAGGACAAGCAATTACTTGTGCTAATGGACGGTTAAATGTACCTGATTTTCCCATCATTCCGTTTATTGAGGGTGATGGTATTGGGGTAGATGTAACGCCTGCAATGCGTAGTGTTGTTGATGCTGCTGTTGCTAAAGCTTATGGCGATAAGAAGAAAATTGCTTGGATGGAAATTTATGCTGGTGAAAAAGCGACCCAAGTTTATGGGGGCGATCAATGGTTACCAGCTGAAACATTGCAAGCCATTAAGCAATTTGTCATTGCCATTAAAGGGCCATTAACTACACCTGTTGGTGGTGGGATTCGTTCATTAAACGTAGCTATTCGCCAAGAGCTTGATTTATATACTTGCTTACGTCCTATTAAATATTTTTCTGGCACACCAAGTCCCTTAAAAGAGCCTTGGAAAACAGACATGGTGATCTTTCGTGAAAATTCTGAAGATATCTATGCGGGTATTGAATGGCAGGCAAACAGTGAGAATGCTAACAAAGTCATTAATTTTTTAACCCATGAAATGGGCGTTACCAAAATTCGTTTTCCAGAAAATTGTGGTATAGGTATTAAGCCTGTTTCAGAGCAGGGGACAGCGCGCTTAGTCAGAGCAGCTATCCAATATGCCATTGATAACGATAGAGATTCCGTCACTTTAGTGCACAAAGGTAATATCATGAAATTTACTGAAGGTGCTTTTAAGGAATGGGGTTATCAAGTAGCACGTGATGAGTTTGGTGCTGAATTGTATGAAGGCGGACCCTGGATGAAGTTAACTAATCCTAAGACTGGTAAGCCCATTATTGTAAAAGATGTGATAGCTGATGCTTTTCTGCAACAAATCTTATTACGCCCAGAAGATTATAGTGTTATTGCTACTCTAAATTTAAATGGTGACTATATTTCTGACGCTTTAGCTGCACAAGTAGGCGGCATAGGTATTGCGCCAGGGGCTAATTTAAGTAATGAAATTGCGGTATTTGAAGCCACCCATGGAACAGCACCAAGGTATGCAGGACAGGATAAAGTGAATCCTGGATCGCTCATTTTATCAGCTGAAATGATGTTACGCCATTTAGGATGGGTAGAGGCAGCTAATTTAATTATTCAATCTATGGCAGATACTATTGAATCAAAAACAGTAACTTATGATTTTGCTCGTATGATGGATGATGCAAATTGTGTTAGCTGTTCAGGCTTTGCACAAGCAATGATTGAAAATATGTAGGTTCTAACTTAATTTGGTCTCTTTTAAGTTATCAGGGTAAAAGAGGATAAATAATTTTCTTTAGGCTTTGCATAATATTTGGTAAAAGAGACTATAATTAACTTAATTTAAGTTAACTGTATTCCCTAAGGGAGATCAGTTTAATAGGCATATCTATACTGATTTCCCTAAAATGACTAATAAACTTTAATAAATTAACTTCAGCATTTAGGTCAAACTAATTAAATTCAAACTAAAGGTTTAATTAATTTGGGATAGTTATGGCGATTATCCCAGGTATCTTGGTGTTGAATTTAAGATAAAAGAAGAACGTTTTTTGATGACATTACTTTATAGAAAAATGAAATTAGCAATTTAATATAAAGTCGATATATGTCCTATTTAAGAATGTCAAAATGGGTTCTATCTAATCACCGTGATGTACATTGTCACAAAGTTTGATTTTTTAGAGTAATAAAATCATTTTTTTACTGGCCAAATGCTCATTGAAAGTCTATAAAATTAGTAAAGGGTAATAAAGATGAGTGGCCGGTATTTAGAAGAATATATTGAAAATGAAAGCGCAGAGGCAGAGGTTCTCCCTGCAGTCAAAGTTCCGAAGAAATATAAGGTAGTTTTATTGAATGATGACTATACACCAATGGATTTCGTAGTAGATGTATTAAAGCGTTTTTTTCGACTAAATGAAGAACTGGCAACCCAAATTATGTTACAGATTCATATTTTGGGAAAAGGGGTGTGTGGTATTTATACCAGGGATATAGCAGAGACCAAAGTTGCTCAGGTAAATGATTATGCCAGAAACCATGAGCATCCTCTGTTATGTACGATGGAGCCGGAATAATGCAGGTGGGTGAAGAGGAGCAATGCCAATGTTAAACAAAGAACTTGAATTCACCTTAAATCTTGCTTTTAAGGAAGCTAAAGAAAAACGTCATGAGTTTATGACAGTTGAACATCTACTGTTGTCTTTACTTGATAATCCCGCTGCAGGCAATGTTCTCCAGGCTTGTGATGCAAATATTGAAGCGCTAAGGCGAGATCTAATTGAATTTATTGATGAAACAACGCCTCGAATTCCTGAGGGAGAGCATGATAGGGAAACGCAACCTACTTTAGGATTTCAACGTGTTTTGCAGCGTGCTGTTTTTCATGTGCAATCAGCTGGTAAAACAGAAGTAACAGGCGCTAATGTCTTAGCAGCTATTTTTAGCGAGCAAGAGAGCCAAGCAGTCTATTTTCTACGACGCGAAAATATTACTCGCTTAGATGTTATTAATTACATCTCTCATGGTGTATCTAAATATCATAATAATGATGCTAGTGATCATCTTAATTCTGCAATGGATGAAGACGCTATGTCTGGTGAAGGCAGTGAATCACCTCTTGAAAGCTATTGTTTAAATCTTAATAGACGCGCTCGCTTAGGTAAAATTGATCCTCTTATTGGCCGTCATGAAGAAATTCAACGAACCATTCAAGTGCTATGTCGTCGCCGCAAAAATAATCCCTTATTGGTTGGTGAGGCAGGCGTTGGTAAAACAGCGATTGCTGAAGGATTAGCTAAACGTATCGTCGATGGTGAAGTACCTGAATCAATTAATAATTGCGTGGTTTATGCACTTGATCTAGGCGCTTTGTTAGCTGGTACAAAATATCGCGGTGATTTTGAAAAGCGTCTAAAAGCGGTATTAAAACAGTTAGGTCAACAAGATGGTGCTGTATTATTTATTGATGAAATTCATACTATCATTGGCGCTGGCGCTGCTTCAGGTGGCGTTATGGATGCATCAAATTTAATAAAACCTTTACTTGCCAATGGTGAATTAAAATGTATAGGTTCAACAACCTATCAGGAATATCGAGGTATTTTTGAAAAAGATAGAGCGCTCGCTCGTCGCTTTCAAAAAATTGATATCAGTGAACCGACCATTGAAGAAACTTTTGAAATCCTTAAAGGATTAAGGCAAAAACTAGAAGAACATCACGGGGTTAAATTCTCTATTCCTGCATTAAAAGCAGCTGCTGAATTAGCAGCTAAATATATCAATGATAGATTCCTTCCTGATAAAGCGATTGATGTTGTCGATGAAGCAGGTGCTTATCAAAACTTATTAACAGCTAATAAACGCCGTAAGGTTATTAATGTAAACGAAATTGAAAATGTAGTTGCAAAAATTGCCAGAATTCCTCTCAAAAAGGTCTCTGCGAGGGATAAAGATACATTACGCAATTTAGAGCGTGATCTGAAATTGCTAGTTTATGGTCAAGATAATGCTATTACGGCCTTGGCTTCAGCTATTAAGCTGGCTCGTTCTGGATTACGAGATCAACAAAAACCGGTTGGTTGCTTTTTATTTGCAGGGCCTACGGGCGTGGGTAAAACAGAAGTAACTCGTCAATTGGCTAATGTTTTAGGCATTGAACTTTTACGGTTTGACATGTCTGAGTACATGGAAAAACATACTGTATCTCGCTTAATTGGAGCGCCTCCAGGTTATGTTGGCTATGATCAAGGTGGACTATTAACCGAAGCAGTGACTAAAAATCCACACTCAGTCTTATTATTGGATGAAATTGAAAAAGCACATCCTGATGTATTTAATTTACTGCTCCAAATTATGGATCATGGTACGTTAACTGATACAAATGGTCGCCAAGCTGATTTTAGGCATGTCATTTTAGTTATGACAAGTAATGCAGGTGCTGCTGAGATTACCCGAAATTCCATTGGTTTCTCATTTCAAGATAATAGCAGTGATGGGTTAGAGGTAATTAAAAAACAATTTAGTCCGGAGTTTAGAAATCGATTGGATGCAATTATTAACTTTGCTTCCCTTGATACGGATACAGTTGGACTCATTGTGGATAAATTTATTATGGAGTTGGATGAACAACTCAGTAATAAGGGTGTCACCTTTAAAGTAGATAAAGCAGCTCGTGACTGGTTAATTGAACATGGCTACGATAGAACCATGGGTGCTCGTCCAATGGCTCGCTTAATTCAAGAACAAATTAAAAAGCCTCTAGCAGATGAATTATTGTTCGGAAAATTAATGAAGGGTGGCCATGTTGTTATTAGAGTCAAAGATGGCAAGCTTCATTTTGACAGCCATGATCATCGTGAAGGTGTCATTTAATAATATAACTAACTTATCTATCAAGCATTCCGCCTAAATAGGCGGAATTTTTTTATATCCTTAAATAGAATTGACGTTTAAATGCATTTGCTTGAATTCATACTCCTAGCTACAATTACAAAATTCTATGTAAATTAATAAATTAGGTTTTTTAGGTTACTTTATGTTAAGCGTGATTATTATCTGTAAAAATGAAGAAGCTAATATTAAACGCTGTTTAGAATCCGTAAGCTTTGCGGATGAAATTGTTGTACTTGATTCAGGAAGTATTGATAATACAATTGCTATTGCGCAGGAATACACAGACAATGTCTATCAAAGTGAGGATTGGCATGGCTATGGTATTCAAAAGCAACGTGTGCTCAATCTTGCAACAGGAGACTGGGTTTTAAACATTGATGCCGATGAGTCAATTACAGAGGATCTGCGTACTACTATCGAAGACGCTATAAAATCTGATGAGGCAGATGCTTATCGTATTCCCATATTTATGAATTTTTACGGTAAGCCTTTACGCTATTCTTCTAGCCCTAAAAGACACATACGCTTATTTAAACGAGAAGGTGCGCAATATAGTGATGATATTGTGCATGAAAAGATTATTTTACCGCCAGAAACAAGAATTGGAAGAATAACGCTCCCTATTATGCACCACTCATTTCGGGATGTAAGTCATGCCTTGTATAAAATTAATCGCTATACATCCTATAGTGCTAAAATAAGATCTCAAAAAGATGAGCCACCAGGAATTATGAAAATTCTGTCTAGCACAATCTGGATGTTTTTTCGCTGCTTTTTTCTACAGCGTGGTTTTATGGAGGGAGCAGAAGGGTTTTTATTAGCTGTTTTTAATGCGCAGGGTACTTTTTATCGGGGTATTAAGCAACGTTATCCTGATGTCAGACCTAGCGTTTCATTATCACCCGGTAAACAAGAAGTACAAGAGGTGGCAGATTTACCAACTGGCCAAATACCAGCGGATCATAACGATCAAGTTCAGAAACAAAATCAAAACGTTGAGGAAAATTTACCTGCGTCAGCCGAACAACACTTACAGCCAGAAAGAGAACAAGAGCAATTAGCTGAGGAAATGATTGAGAAAGATAAGTTAATTCCAGAGGCGAATGCTCCTGATGAGGAAATCATAGAAGAACCACATGAGTTTAATTCTGAAGATACGCTTATTGAGCCAAAAAAATCCTTAGATGATAGCGCGCCTTTTCATCCCTTTCAGCAAGAGAGCGAAGAAGAGCAACTAGCTGAAGAAATAATTGAGAAAGAGGAGTTGGCTCCAGAGGTGACTGCTATTGATGAGGAAATTATGGAAGAGCAGCATGAGTTTAACCAGGAAGACACGCTTATTGAACCAGAAAAGTCCCTAAGTGATAAGGCGCCTTTAAAAAAGAAAAAATAGCTTATTTTTTTAGGCTAAATACAAAGATCTGCTAACTTGTTATCTAGTAAATCCTAGAGAGATTTTTATCCTCCACCACAAGATATCGGATTGATTCCATAAACGAGTCCACAGTACTATTTAAATAACCAACATTATTTCAAATAATGACTGTCACTCCAGCGCAGGCGGGAATCTATCTTAAAATTAAACTTAATGCAAATTATATAGATGGATCCCCGCCTGCGCGGGATGACATAGAATTAATGAGAATGACATATGACTAATGAAGATGACTTCCATTTCAACCTACTATGGCTTTACTCTACTTAACAAACTAAAACGCTAACTTTAGCTGTTGCCAGTATTGGTTGTATAAATTAAGTGTCTCTTCACCAACATCACGTTGGAAAATGCCTTTCATTAATATTTCTGTTGAAGGGTAAACAACAGGATTGTCGCGAATTGTACTAGGGAGAAGCGTACGACCTTGTCTATTTGTAATCGCTTGTCCGGTAATTAAGGCCACCTGTGAAGCAATATCGGGCCTCAATAAAAAATTAATAAACGTTAGTGCCGCTTGTGGATGTGGTGCGTTCTGAGGAATAGCTAGACAATCGACCCAAATAATAAACCCATCTTTGGGATAGATAAAATGAACATTATTATTTTCCTTAGATGCTTTGTAAACATCAGCATTCCAAGCAGAGCCCAAAGAAGCATCTTCATCAATTAAGATTGCTTGAACGCTATCACTAGCAAATATTCTAATATTAGGTACAAGTTTAACAAGTTGATTATAAGCTATTTTAATAAGGTTTGGGTCTTTGGTATTAGGGTCAAAGCCTAAGCTAAGTAGAGCAATGGCAAATACTTCACGTGAATCATCAAGCATCATTAATTGATTTAGCCAACGTTTATCCCATAAAGCTCGCCATGTTGAAGGCGGTGTAGTGATGTTCGTACTATTAAAAAAAATCCCGGTGCTTCCCCAAATAAAAGGAATACTGTAGTTATTGCCGTTATCATAGTCATTCTGAGTAAATTTTTGATCAAGGTTGGTGATATTAGTTAACTGACGATGATCAAGCTTAGCTAACATATGCTGATTTCGCATCCGCTCCACAAAGTAAGCGGATGGCAAAATAACATCATAAATGCCTTGTCTACTTGCTTTTAATTTAGCATACATTGTTTCGTTGCTATCATAAGTAGAAAAATTAACGGTAATGCCAGTCTCTTTCTCAAATTGTTGCACCACCTCTTTTGGGATTTCTCCGCCCCAAACATAAACATTAACTACTGATTTAGCATATACAGTTGAACAAAAAAGAGTGATTAATAATAAGCTCAAGCGTATCATAATGTTTTACCTGAAAGCCGATAAGATAAAGTAACTAAAATCATCGAAAGTAAGAAAGTGATAGTACATAACGCGTTAAGCTCAGGTGTGACCCCAGTACGTACTAAGGAGTAAATGGCTAATGGTAAAATATTAAAATCAGGACCGGCAACAAAATAACTAATCATAACGTCATCAAACGAGAGGGTAAAACTTAAGAGGAAAGCACTTAATACACCAGGCCATAATAAAGGTAATAAAATTTTAGACAATGCTATATAGCGACTTGCGCCTAAATCAAGAGCACTAAAATAAATATTGGGATCTAAGGTATTTATACGCGACTTAATCGTTAAAATGACAAAAGGAAGACAAAATGTAATGTGAGCAATTAATAAGCTAAAAAAACCTAGCGGTATTTGAGTTACATTAAAGAAAATGAGTAAAGCAACGCCTAATACTAGATCAGGGATAATAATAAGTAATAAAAGTAAAATATAGAACGTTTTTTGTTTTTTAGCACGGAAAAGAAACAAGTTAACACTGGCTAACAAGCCTAATAAGGTGGCAATAAAAGAAGCGCAAAAACCTAAGAAAATAGAATTAAAAAAAGCAGACCAAAGTCCTCTATCTTGAAAAAGTTCACAATACCATTGCCATGTAAAACCCTGCCATTGAAGTGAAAATCTCGCATCGTTAACGGAATAAAGGATTAGAATAAAGATAGGTATATAAAGTAGAGCAAAAACAAATACTAAAAAACTACGTTGAATTAGCGCTTTCATTGAATAACCTCACTGCTTTTTCGACGATAAAAAGCTAATAAAAGTAGTAATAGAAGCGTAAGAATTACACTAGTTGCTGAGCCTTGTGGCCAATTTTCTATAACTAGAAACTGATTTTGAATTAAATTACCTAATAAAATAGAACGGGCGCCCCCTAAAATATTGGGTATATAAAATAAAGTCATCGCCGGGAGTAGTACGAGTAGACAACCAGAAAGAATCCCGGGTGCGGTATTAGGTAAGAATACACGCGTGAAAATAGCCCATTTTCCTGCGCCTAAATCTTTCGCAGCTTCAATTAAGCGAAAATCAAAACGTTCCATATTGGTAAAAATGGGTAATACCATAAAAGGGAATAAGTTATAAACTAAGCCGGTAATCACGGCGAAATTAGAATAAAGTAAATTTAAAGGCGTATGAATTAGATGAAATTTAAGTAATAAGGCATTAAGAACACCTTTATATTTAAGAATGGCAATAAGAGAATATGTCCTAATTAAAGAGCTTGTCCAAAAAGGGATAATAATTAGTAATAAAAGTACAGATTGATGCTTGGATTTGATAAGTAAATAGCTAAAAGGATAGGCTAATAATAAACAACAACCTGTTGCTACTAGCGCAATAATTATCGACCTAAAAAAAATTTTCGCAAAAACTGGCGTCAATAAAGACGTATAATTGGTAAAGGTTAAAGGTAGAGATACTAAATTAGTACTATCATTGGTTAAGAAGCTTGCTATTAAAACAAGTAATAGAGGAACAAAGCTAAAGATAATTAACCAGGTATAAAGTATATAAAGGGAGACAGATTTAACCTTCATAAGGCAGTAAAACCTCCCAACCAGGCAGCCACTCAACCCAAACAGATTCGTTGGGTGAGTATTCTAATTTATCATCATCTTCATCAAAAAATTCAGACGCATTAATAAGTTTACCCGAAGGTAATGCAACTTTTAAATCAACAGTTGAACCTTTATAAACGATTTCTACAATTCGTCCAGGCAACATCTTATTCGTATCATCTACTTCAGATAGACTCCAGACACGAATATCCTCTGGCCGAATAACAAGATGCAGTTGTTCACCTGGTTGATAATTGCCTGTATTTTTACAGGTTAATTCTACGCCTTCTATAACCGTGGTTAGTTGCTGTTGATCACTTTTTTGAACTTCAATATCAAAAATATTTGTTTCACCTATAAACTTAGCTACCTCTAAATTTGCAGGATTTTCATAAACGGCTCTTGGTGTGCCTATTTGCTCAATATGACCATGATTAAAGACTACGATTCTATCGGACATCGATAGCGCTTCTTCCTGATCATGAGTCACAAAAATAAAAGTCATATTTAATTTTTTCTGTAATTGCTTTAACTCGGACTGCATTGCTTTACGTAAACGGTAGTCAAGTGAACTTAAGGGTTCATCGAGCAGCAAGACTTGCGGACGATTAACAATAGCACGTGCAATAGCTACTCGCTGTTGTTGCCCACCACTAAGATGTTTAATATTGCGGTCAGCTAATGATTCTAATTGTACGAGTTGTAATGCTTCTTTAACTCGTTGACTAATTTCTTGAGGGTTAATTTTTTTACACTGCAAAGCAAAGGCAACATTATCAAAAACGGATAAATGAGGGAAAAGTGCATAGCTTTGAAATACCGTATGAACATCCCGTTTTTGGGGTGGTAAGGCATTAACACATTGACCATTAATAAAAATCTCACCCTCACTGGGCTGTTCAAAGCCAGAAATAAGGCGAAGTAAAGTGGTTTTACCGCAACCTGAAGGACCTAGTAAGGTTAAGAATTCTCCATCAAAAACAGACAGTGAAATATTATTAAGGATTAAGGCACTGCCATAAGATTTATAGACTTGCCGAATTTCAATTAGCGGTACCGTCATGATAAGTTCAAAACAAAAGCACAATTATGATTGTTGATATATAAATTGTCCAGTCACAATCACAATTATACTTTTTTTAATGAAAATTTATGGGCTAAATGTCCCATTAATATTACAGTTATTAGATCCTGCATTACCATGTGCGGAACAAAGCTCAGAAATACCACCATTATTACAAATCACCAAGCCTCCTTCATCAACAGTCAAAACGCCCCCTTGCCATAAACAACAACCTTGTACATTTTGTAAATCCATAATGGCATGGCGTGTACAATAACAAGAGGAATAATAACCATTTTTACAGACCAAACGGCCGGCAGAGGAATCGCAATAACTAACGCCACCCATCTTTTCGCAGCATTGGCCGGGACAGTGTTTAGGGCAATCATCGCCTTGGCAATCACCGCAGCGTCCTGCATAAGCTTGCGTAAAGCAAACAGCAAATACCCAAACTGCAAACACCCGAGCAATTAATTGCATAATGATTTCCACAATTTTTATTAAGAAGAATAACATAGGTTATTAAGCGAAAGAAATAAGGGATCTAAATGGAATAAGATATTATTTGAGCAATAAAATAGTTGCGGATAAATTATTTGCTTAAGTAAAGTAAAAAGATTTGGTTTGTTTTTATTGGGTGAACTATAGTTAACAGAAAAGCTGCTTATGAGGAGTTTATGATGAAGAAAAGTATCTCAGTTATCATTTTTAGCTTTTTACTCTTATTTACTTTAGGACTTAGATTGCCTCCTAAACCTGTGACCCCACTTACTTATAATAATGTGACTTACTATGCTGCCTTTGCTAATAAGTATATGTATTTGTCGCCTAAGAGAGGTACAGATTACCATCCTACTTCATCGCCAGGTGGTTACATTGAAGCATTCGATAGTAAAACAAATGCCTTTTTATGGTCAGTACAAATATATAAAACAATTTATACTGATATGGAAGAGGATGTGCAAGATGTTTACATTAAATATTTAGCTCTACAAAACGGTAAAATTATGATTACTGATGAAAGAAATCGAGTCTATTTATTAGATCCTGTTTCTAGAGTAGTGGAGCAAATAAAAAGTGAACCCAAAATAAAACAGCCAGATATCTTTAAACCAGGAATACAAAGTATACCAGCGCCAGACTAAAGCATGTACGAAAAAAGCTCAGAAATAAGCTCATCATGACGAATAACAAGGCCCTAACAATAGTCAATACGCCTATTTGCCATAAACAACAACCTTGTACGTTATAACGCTAATTTATTATTATTTTTTCGCCTTATACGCCAGTAAAAGATTTTTGTTCAGAAGCATTATTTGAATTGCTGAAATAATCGACGAACTTTTAATATTAAGCTCAGGCCTAATAGTAAATGTTACACAACAACATCGGTTATTATGAATTGACTTTTCACTAGACTTGAGTCTGTTTAATTAGAGCATTACATCTATCTGTGCTGCTCTAACTAATTTTATTTTAATTAACTACCTGAGCAGTATAAAAGTTAAGATAATATTTATATTGGTAAATGTACCTCTAAAGTATGATCTAAATCAGGGGAAGTATTATCTTGAGCTCTTTTATCTGTAAAAAACGAACCCTGCCATAATCTATCGGCAGCTTTAGTTTGTTGAATGACTCGGGCCATCTTATTTGTTTCTGCAGATAATCCACTTCGTTTATAGCGATCCCATGCGCCTTCTTTTTGACTAATATCTTTAATATAAATAACGCCTGGGATAATACCGCTAATAAGGCAAAGAATAGAAAGTAGTACTATACCTGTTTGAGCCCAAATATTTGGCCGTCCTTGTACTTCATTAGCAATCTTTTTTAACTGCTTATATGCTTCTTCAGTTGGATTTATAAGTGTTTTATAGGTCTGTAATAAGACTCTTTTTGCTTGAATTTCAAGAGAAGAATCATTTTTGACAAGGTTTTGAGTTGTTTTAGTTAAGCTTGCAATTTGAGCCTTTAGAATAAGCGCTTGATCTTCGCTGTAAAGCCATCCTTCTTTTTTCTCAGTCCATCGTTTATAAGTACTAAAAAACAAGTCATCATAAGACACTGTTGATCTTGTAAAGTTTCCAGCTAATCTTATAAGATGTATCTCATTTGCAAGTAAATCTAGTTGATTTATCATTTCTTCGAAGGTTGAAGTAGAAGTCGGGCAAGTTGATTTTAGCATAATTTCTTTTCTTCAGATTTAAATTTTTTGCATAATATACTTTAACAAACCTAGTTGATCAAATATTTATTATTTTTTTGAAATATACACCACTCTAATTTTACTTATGAGAGGCATCAGTTCAAATATTTAGGTGTACTATTCCTCATGTGCCAATAAATCAACTGATTCAATTTTCTGAAATTGTTGTGTTATTTTTTTCGCTGAAATACTAACCTCACCAACATCTTGATGAGCTAAATCAATATGTTTTGATAACTTATCCATTCGTTTTTCAAAACGCTGAAAATCTTGAGCGAGGGCTTGTAAGTGTTGTTGAATAATATGGACTTGTTTGCGAGTGGCATCATCTTTAAGCACTGCCCGGGCTGTAGTTAAAACAGCCATTAAAGTACTAGGGGAGACTAGCCATACTTTAAGACGTTGTGATAGGGCAATTACCTCAGGATAGCCGGCATGAATCTCTGCAAAAATAGCTTCAGCTGGAATGAACATGACTGCACCATCGGTTGTTTCATTAGGAATAATATATTTTTCAGCAATGTCTTTAATATGTTTTTGAATGTCTTGTCTAAATTGCTGATGTAGGAGTTTTCTTTCAACCGAGTTAACATCAGTAGACATTAATTTTTGATAAGTTTCTAAGGGAAATTTTGCATCAATAACAACATGTCCTGTTGGCTCAGGTAAAAATAAGATGCAATCAGCACGCTTTTGATTACTCAGCGTGTATTGCATTCGATAGTGAGAACTAGGAATCATATTGGCAATAAGTGTTGCCAGTTGAACCTCACCAAAGGCGCCTCGTGCGCGCTTATCCACTAAAATATCTTGTAAATTGACAACATGTGATGAGAGTTCAGTTATTTTTTTCTGCGCCTCATCAATAATAGTGAGCCGTCTCACAATATCCGTAAATGTAGTTGACGTTTTTTCAAAACCTTCAGCTAATTTATGATTAACTTGCTGAGTTAAATTATTTAAGTGACTACGTATCTCCTCAGTTAAGCTTTGTAAATGAGAGGTTAGCGAATGAGCGTGCTGCATAAAACTATGATTAATTTGCTCTCGCACATCTGTCATAGATTGCTGAATGGTTTGGTTGATAAGTTGATGATTAGTTAATTGCCCTTGATTAATCTGCTCTAAAATACGTTGTTGGTTAATTTGGTGGTGATCTTGTAGGTCAAGTTGCAGTTGATGTAACTCATCTACGATGAGCTGTTGTAATTTGCTAAATTGGTCATCAGTATGCTGCTGAATTCCGATTAACCGTCGACAAAAGAAGAAAATAAAACAACATTGAAAGGCTAATAGCGCTATTATTCCCTGTGTCAGTGTAAACTGAGACCATCCAATCATATTAACCTAAATGAGAAATATCGATAGGCGAATTGTGTTCATACACAGGTTTAAGTTGGCCATAATCGATAAGTTGAATCGACCCCAAATAATACGGTGAATGTTCTTTTTTATCAATCTTATGTTTAAACGAGATTATTAAAGTAGAATAACCTGGCGCTATCCAATGGGCTGTTTGAGCAATTTCTATTGCATTCTTTCTACCTCGTGAATCTCCTTTAAAAAGAACAGCTTGAAGCATATAACGACTGCCTGTAGCGACGTTAATAGTTGCAACAAATCTTAACGAAGAAGGGAGTCTTGTAATTTGCGTCACTTGTGCTGAGGGAATAGCGTAAGAGAAAGCTGTATGCGCATGTCGATTGATAGTTTGATCACCAACTTTAGCATTTACATCCGTTTCAACATACCAGTTTTGACCAGGAAAATTTTTTTCATTATTTAATTTTATTTTACCGCGATAAAGTGTTGGCTCAATTTCTTCTAAAGTAATGGGTAAGCGTTCACCATCTGGGCTTAGCAGGCTTGCTTTAATAGAATTAACAAGAGTGCGCTGCTTGTCTTTTGTTAAAAAAACAGTGGTAATAAGTTCATCACCATATTGGTAATAAGGCTGATTCGTTTCTACATGAAGATAGGAGGTTGAAGCCTTATCAAATATTCGTATTTGAAAACGCTCTGTTGATAAAATAGTAAAGTCAGTTAATGACAATATGAATTGCCCACTACCGATTTCAGGTTTTAACTCAATAACTTTGTCTAAATTACTTAAGGATGAATCTAATGATTTATTTTGCGATAAAGTGGATGCTTCCAAAAAGGAAAGCCTTATGTTTGGGCTTTTAGCTAGATAAAGTACTGAATCGGGTAAAACTATTTTCTTATTGTTAGGAACAATACGAAGGACAGCTTGTGGTGCTAAAGTATAAATAGGTATCCCTCGTTGCAACTCAGCAGCGGTTACCTCAAAATGATACTTATTACTTTTTTGTTTGGTAAGATTAAATTTAAAAAGTTTATCATGAATGGGCCAAGAGGTACTTAAAGGGGTATGTGAAAGAGAATCGCAATGGGCGCATTCATATTCTTTTAATGGTTGAGTAGGCATTGATATTGCCCAGACCTGACTCAAATACCCAATAGCTAAAAAAAAAGAGAATACTTTACTCATTAAGCCACTCCATCAGCTAAGTCTTTGCTTAATATTGCGTCAAGCCCAAAACAACTATGACGACTTTGATTATGGCTCAACGCATTATTATGTTCAGTTTTTTGAATATCGTAAAACCAAATTGAGCCAACAGTACGTTGTGATAGACATTCTAAAAAGCCGTCCGCGCATTTATCAAGATAGAGTTTAGTTACTTTGAGACCTGCATTATAACTATAACCATTACAATAACTTGCTCGATTAAAAGGGGAAGCTGTGACATCAGTACCAATAATTGTTCGAAAGGGGATAGACAGTGAGGGACGGCCAAGACTACCGTATAGTAGTTCATTATTATAAATTGCCATATCAGTAACACGTTGCTGGCGAACAGCATCATTGAGATAGCCAATTAACCAACTCACTGAAGACTCAAATAAATTACCTTCCACAACTTCTTCAGCAAGTGGCGTGCCGCCACTGGAAGGAGAAAGAGCAATAACTTCAATTATTTTATTAGATAATGATAAATATCGCTCATCATAGGTTGGGTTAGATAGAATCCAGCGGATAACGTTGGCCCCATTTGAGTGCGTATAAATTTTTAATTTGCTGATATGTTTATTGTTGATAAATGATAATAATTGGTCTGCTGTACAGCCAGCGGCATCTTCATGCCACATATACTGACTATAGTCACAGCCAACAACAATATAATTTTCTGAGTTAGGCAACGTTGATCTTAAGGAGTCAATTAATTCCTTTTTCCAATAACCACCTTCCGCATCAGCACGATGATCATTATTGCCATGAATAAAAGCGATACCATAATGTTTATCAAGTGTTTGCGTATAACTTATAGAAGTAGATGAGAAAAATACGATAAAAAATATAAAGATAAAACGGGGCAGGTCCATAAATTTAAGCCGTGTTTAAAGCATTGGCTCATTCTATACCATAATTTTAAAACTCTCGGCAAGCGTTTAGAAAGCAACTCATATAATTTTAATTAAGATTAAATAATTGTATTGATGCAAATCGATGAACTGTTCATACTTATCTTTTTTTAAATTTAATTGTTTTAGGTTGGCGAATGGTGAGTTTGGATAAAGATTTAGAAAGGATAGAGGCGTTACGCCAACAGATTAGATTATATGATTATCATTATTATGTTCTCGATGAACCTTTAGTTCCCGATATCGAATATGATCGGTGTTTTCGCGAATTGCAGGCGTTAGAGAGCCAGCACCCACAATACATTACTAATGATTCGCCCACTCAGCGTGTAGGCGTACAGCCTGTCACTACCTTTGAGCCTGTGGCTCATAGGCAGCCTATGCTTTCTTTGGGCAATGTTTTTACAGTTGAAGATTTACATGCTTTTGTTAAGCGAGTCGCTGATCGCTTAAACTGTAAAGAAGATGATTTGCTTTTTACTTGTGAACCTAAGCTAGATGGCTTAGCTGTAAATCTAACTTATGAGAATGGGTTACTAATTCATGCTGCTACACGTGGTGATGGTGCTGTTGGAGAAAATATCACTTCTAATATTAAAACGATTTCTGCTGTTCCTCTTAAATTAATGATAAAAAATCCGCCAGCTTTTATTGAAGTGAGGGGCGAGGTTTATATGCCTAAAGCAGGTTTTGAAGCGCTAAATGAGCGTGCCCGAGAAGCAGGTGAAAAAACATTTGCTAATCCTCGTAATGCAGCAGCAGGGAGTTTGCGCCAACTAAACCCACAAATCACAGCAGCAAGACCATTGGCTATTTATTATTATGGTATTGGTGCTTATGAAGGTAGTTCGTTACCTAATAGTCACTTTGAACAATTGCAACTATTGCATCACATGGGTTTTAGAATTTCTCCTGAAAATAAACAGGCAAAGGGTCTAGATGGTTGCTTAGCTTATTATGAGAGTATGGCTAATAAACGACTCTCGCTGCCTTATGAAATTGATGGTGTAGTTTATAAATTAGATAGTATTACACAGCAACAAGAATTAGGTTATGTCGCACGGGCACCACGTTTTGCATGCGCGCATAAATATCCAGCTTTAGAAGAAATGACCGAAATTATTGCGGTTGATTTCCAAGTGGGTCGTACCGGCGCCTTAACGCCTGTGGCAAGGCTTAAGCCTGTTAATGTAGCAGGTGTTACAGTCAGTAATGCCACACTACATAATATGGACGAAATTATTCGTAAAGATATTTTAATTGGTGATACAGTAATCATTCGCCGTGCTGGTGATGTTATTCCTGAAGTAGTTTCAGTCGTTAAGGAGAAGCGACCAAAACATACAATGCCTATCACCCTGCCGAAAACATGTCCTGTATGTGGTGCAGATGTAATACGTGAGGAAGGAGAAGCGGTTGCGCGCTGTATGGGCGGTTTATTTTGCGCAACACAACTTAAACGTACTATTTGGCATTTTGCTTCACGTAAAGCCATGTTTATTGATGGATTAGGACAGGCTATTGTTGATCTCTTAGTTGATACAAAATTGGTAAAAGATGTTGCCGGTCTTTATCAGTTAAAATTAGAAGACTTAATAAATTTGCCCAGGATGGGTAAAAAATCAGCAGAAAATTTATTGCAGGCAATAGAAAAAAGTAAACAGACAACCTTTAAGCGATTCCTTTATTCTTTAGGAATACGAGAAGTTGGAGAAGTAGGCGCCGGTGTTTTGGCGTCACATTATGCTTCTATAGACTCGTTAAAGAAAGCGACGATAGATGAATTAATGATGCTTAAAGATATTGGGCCCGTGGTTGCGCAACATATTGTTGATTTTTTTGCTCAAACGCACAATGTTGAAGTGATTGATAAATTAATTGCTTTTGGTGTGCAATGGCCTGATACGGCTAAGCAAGAATTTAATAAAGAGCATCCCTTGTATGGTAAAACAGTCGTACTTACTGGCACGCTCGCGAGCATGGGCCGCGATGAAGCAAAGGCAAAATTAGCGGCAGCAGGTGCGAAAGTAACGGGTAGTGTTTCAGCTAAAACCCATTTTGTCATTGCTGGTAGTGATGCTGGCTCTAAATTAGATAAAGCTAATCAGCTAGGAGTGCCCGTATTAAACGAAGAGGATTTATTGCAGTATTTAAATTAAATTTTATGTAATTCTGACTTTAAGCATTCTGTAACGTGTAATCGGTAGCATTTCTTTTGTCTTTCTATCTCTCTTAAGTAGCATTGTTACGTAGATAAAAAGGATTTGATGACCGTATCTACTTTATAAACATGAAACTTATGCCAACGCTGCGCGACTTGTTTGCGGAATCTAGGAGTCGAACTATACCACTGGATCCTGCGGACAAGCCGCAGGACGTAGGCATGCTTGAAAGGTGTGGCATACATGGAAGTAACTTGGGTGAAATAAAGGGAAACCTGGATTTCGGCCTAACGGCCTGTACCCAGTCTACTTATCTTGAAAAATCTGTTTAAATTTATAGTGTTTTAAATGATTCATTTAAATTAGGAGTTTTTACAACAACAAGAATTATATTTTTTTCTTATAAAGAATTTCTTTCAGGAGAGCACCATTTTCATAAAACTCTTCAAGTTTGGTAATAGTCGTATTTTCAAACCCTAATGCTTCATAAAAGTGGCAAGCTTGATGGTTATCAGAGAGTACCCAAACATACGCATATTGATAATGCATTTTTGCTAATTCAGAGAAAGCAGCCTGACAAAGCTTAGTCCCTAATCCTAAACGCCAATAAGTTGGATGTAGGTAAAGAGCACTTATTTCACCATTTAATGGACTAGGATAAATATCTCGAAGCATGCACATACTTACAAAGCCAGCTATATTCTGTTCTACTTCAACAATTAATATTTTTACATCTTGTTTCATTAAATCTTGCCATTGCTGCGTTCTTTCTTTTACAGAAAGAGCTTGCAATATACTCTTTGGGATAAAAGCTTTATAGCTAGCTTGCCATGATAAGATATGAACTTTAGCGATAGCTTTAGCATCATCTAAAGTAGCGAAACGAATGACTGGTTTTACTTTTTTAATCATTATAAAAAAATAGTTATATCAATCTAACAATGTAACACATTCATGCTTGTTAATAAAATCCGTGTAAAAAATTCTGCATTTATTAGTTTAAATGATTAAAAACCACTTTGTAATTAATCAATTTAGTTGTAATTATTTTGCTCTTGAAAGTCTTAAATAGATCTAAAAGTTAAAACTATGTACTTTAATATCAAAATACGTATAATCGGTTTTTTTTAATAAAAAATATTATGACATATAAAAGTTTTAAAGATTTTAGTGATATTAAACTTAAGTTTGGCTCGCCTGAAGAAGGATTTAATTACGGTTTCACAGCATTACCTAATTTTGCTTGTAAAGATAGCGCCTTTTTTGATAATGAATTTTTTATTTTGTATCGCCGTAGCCAATATGCAGCGCAGGTTGAATTAGCATGCGCCAAGATCTTTCAGCAATTAATGGGCTATGGTTTAGAAATGGAAATAGTCCAGGAAAATAATCAATATTTTATTGCTAGCCGCAAAATCAAAAATTTCTCTGAAGGGTGTTATGGACTAACAGAACAAGACTCTTTAAAAGTTAAAGGGCTAATATCAATCTTTATTATTTGGTATTTTATAGCTCAAACAGATACTCATTCGGGCAATTATGGTTTAGCAGCGCTAGATAATAAAAAATTAGCTTTTGGTCTCGATATGGCTGAAGCGCTTGACTTTGAAATGCTAGGAGAGTCCTTAGAATTATCTGCCCTAAAAAAAATCCCTTATTTAGTAGAAAAAAATTACGAAGGTGTATCTGAACTTATTTTACCTAAGAATCTTGTAGCTTCTAGGACTTTTCAAGATGAAAAATTTGCAATGATAAAGTTAATTGCAGACACTCCCTTTACAGTATTTGAGGCTATTATTAGAGAAACAATCACATCTTCTTTGTCAATTCATCGAAAAATAATGTTAGAAAAAAGTTTGGCTCATGTAGAGGATGAATCTACTAGAGAGCTTATTCAAGCTAGCCTCAAACAAAGTGATCCTGAAGATTATTCTGTTGATGCGCTTATTCGTTATTTAAAATCTCGCTATGAGAAATGGAAATTACTAGTAAAAGAGAATCTAAAGGAGGATTTTGCGCAAGATTATTCGTTAGCTGATTCAACTTTATTTTTGAAAGAAACGGAAAAATATAATAACGATGATTTAATTAATGATAATAGTTTAGAAAATGAAGTTGAGAATTTAGAAAGTAAAAATGCAGTAGGAAATAACTATTCATTGCGATTTTTTAACCCAGAAAGTCAAGAAAATGTTAATAATGTCGTTATAAATACAGAAAATAGAATTACCTGAAATTTGAAAATAAATGTGCTTATAAAGAGATAAGTAGACCACGTGATTGGCTCCATTTCTATATACTGTAAGTTCTATCATTCTTAGATACTTAGAAGTTATTACCGTTGTCCTACGTACTGAGATTTGTGCGCAGGCAAACACCATAATACCAAACCTTCACCATCTTCTGGATGCTGCGAACGAGTTGCAGCACGTAGGCGGGGTTGGTTCTGGATGCTGTGAACCAGTAACAAGTAAGTAGGATCGACTATGTAGATATTAGGTTTGTGGGAATTTTTTATCTGATCATTCCTACGTACCGCGACTTGTTCGCGGTATCCAAGAAGATCTTTATGAGTGGTAAATATGCATATAAATACTAAGAGCGCTGATTAACTGTTATTTGCTATCCTTTTAGCTTGTTCCCAGAGTTCCATTAATTGGGTAAAAGAGTAGCCTTCTAAATTCGTCTCGCCGCGACTTACTGCCAATTGTTTAACGGCTTTAAGTCTGCGCTCAAATTTAATTAAGGTTTGGTTTAACGTTTCCTTAGGATCAAATTGACAAAATACACAAAGAGAAAAAACAGCATGCAATAGATCGCCAATTTCTTCTTGCAAATCTCTATTTACAGAATTTTTAGCTAAGTTAGGTAGATGTTCATTAACTTCATGATATTCGCTTTCAATTTGTGCCATAATTTGCTTAGCATTTTCCCAACGAAAGCCAAATTGCGCTGCTTCTTTTTCTAAAAAGACAATTTTTTCTAATAAATCCATTACAATACTCGCTTTTCTAACTAACAGTAGAAAATCATCTCTGTTCGCTTTAAGATTAAAAGGGATCATTATAATAATTTATTTCTTAGGACTACAATTTTGGCAAAACGTTATACAAAAAGGATTTTTGTTTTAGTTTTGCTGCTAACTTGGTTACAAGGGTATGCTTTCAATTGGATACTTAACAATCCTTATCCTAAGAATGAATCAACTCAAAAGATTTACTATTCTTCATTTAGTGAGCAACCTAAAACACTTGATCCAGCACGTTCATATTCCAGTAATGAGTATCAGTTTATTTCGCAAATTTATGAGCCTCTTCTGCAATATGATTATTTTATTAGACCTTACCAGCTTATTCCTTTAATAGCTCAAGCAATGCCAAGTATTCGATATTTAAATACCCAGTTAAAAACAGTATCAGCGGGCTCTACAGACATTGCTTATACTGTTTATACTTTAAAAATAAAACCAGGCATTTTATACCAGCCGCACCCAGCATTTGCCAAAGATGAAACCGGACAATATCGGTATTTAAATATAACAGCAGCTTATTTAGATGAAAATGATATTAGTGAATTAGCTGATTTTCCTTATACAGGAACTAGAGAGTTAATCGTCGATGATTATATTTATCAAATTAAACGTTTAGCAAACCCTGCTATAAATTCCCCAATTTATGGCTTGATGAGTGAAAAAATTATGGGGTTTCGGGCGTTTGCAAAGGTATTACCAACCTCAGGGTTTATCGATCTTCGTAACTATTCTTTAAGCGGCGTTCGTAAGATAGATAATTATAGGTTTGAAATTACACTTATAGGCCAATATCCACAATTTATATTTTGGTTAGCCATGCCGTTTTTTGCGCCTCTTCCCTGGGAAGCTGATCAATTTTATAGTCAACCCGGGATGGATGATAAAAATTTAAGTTTTGCTTGGTATCCTGTTGGCACAGGCTCTTTCATGATTAGTGAAAATAATCCCAATAAACGTATGGTTCTTGATAAAAATCCGAATTTTCATGAAGAATATTTCCCTGTAAATGCAAGTAATGAGGATAAGCGATTAGGTTATGCCCATCATTTAGGGCAGCGATTGCCATTTATTGATCGAGCAATTTATACGCTTGAGAAAGAAGCGATTCCTAGATGGAATAAATTTTTGCAAGGCTATTACGATTTATCAGGAATCAGTACTGACAGTTACGCGCAAGCTATACAAATTAATTCGCAAGGAAAACCTATTTTAAGTCCAGAAATGCAAGCTAAAAATATGCATTTAACTACCACTGTGGATCCTAGTATTTATTATATGGGTTTTAATATGCTGGATCCTATTGTTGGTGGCAATACTGAACGGGCACGTAAACTTAGACTTGCAATTTCTATTGCCGTTAATTTTGAAGAAAATATTGCCATTTTCTTAAATGGCCGCGGAATCGCGGCGCAGGGGCCAATTCCGCCTGGAATTTTTGGTTACAAAGTAGGTAAAGCGGGAATTAATCCTTATGTTTACCATTGGAAGGGTAATAGTAGTGAAAGGCGTTCTATCGAGGAAGCGAAAGAGTTATTAAGACAAGCAGGTTATCCAAATGGTCGAGATAAAAACACAGGTAGACCATTAATCCTACATTATGATGCCCCTATAACGGGTGGTCCTGATGATAAATCGCAATTAGAATGGATGCGCAAACAATTTGCCAAAATTGGCATTGATTTAAATATACGTGCTACACAATATAATCGTTTTCAAGAGAAAATGCGCAATGGTAATGCACAAATTTTCAGTTGGGGTTGGAACGCTGATTACCCTGATCCTGAAAACTTTCTTTTTATGCTTTACGGCGGTAATGGCAAAGTTCGACATGGTGGCGAGAATGCCGCGAATTATGATAATCAAGAATACAATAAATTATTTAATTTAATGAAAAATCGCCCTAATGACATGGAACGGCAAGCAATAATTGATCGAATGGTGGAGATAGTAAGGCATGACGCGCCTTGGGTATGGGGAATAAATACAGAGACCTTTACATTAACTCAGCAATGGTTGTCTTTAACAAAACCTAACACAATTAGTTTAAATTTTTTAAAGTATATAAGCATTGATGTTTCACTGCGCAATAAATTTAGGCTTTTATGGAATAAGCCTATTTTATGGCCACTGCTAGTGATTATATTGGTTTTATTTCTTCTTTTAATATTGCCTATTTTTTTAGTTTATCGGCAAACACAAAAACAGTCAGCTAGGCGAATTAAGCTATGATTTATTATTTTATTAGACGCATACTTTATGCTATTCCTATTTTAATTGGTATTAATCTTCTTACCTTTGCCTTATTTTTTATGATTAATTCACCTGATGATATGGCGCGTATGCAACTTGGTCAAAAGCATATAAAACCTGAGGCAATTGCTCAATGGAAAGTACTGCATGGGTATGACTTGCCTCTATTTTACAATGATAATAAACCAGGGTTACAAAAATTGACGCAAACATTATTTTTTCAAAAATCATTAAAGTTATTTGTGTTTGATTTCGGTATGTCAGATGCCGGACGAGATATTAGTTTTGATATCTCTCATCGTATGTGGCCAAGTTTGGCAATTGCTATACCTATTTTAATTTTAGGTATGCTAGTAAATATTATTTTTGCAATGGGAATGGCTTTTTTCCGATCTACTTTTCTAGATTTAAGTGGGGTAGTCATTTGTATTATTTTAATGTCAATTTCAAGTTTATTTTATATTATTGGTGGGCAATATGTTTTCGGTAAGTTACTTCGGTGGGTACCTATTTCTGGTTATGATGATGGATTAAACAGTTTAAAATTTATATTTTTACCGGTACTGGTTGCTGTATTAAGTGGAATTGGCGCAGGGTCCAGATGGTATCGCACTTTATTTTTAGAAGAGATGAATAAAGAATATGTGAAAACTGCTCGTGCAAAAGGATTAGCAGAATCAAGGGTGTTATTTAAGCATATTTTAAAAAATGCCATGTTGCCTATTCTAACCGGTGTTGTGGTAATTATTCCTTCCTTATTTATGGGAAGTTTAATTTTAGAATCCTTTTTTGGTGTGCCAGGCTTAGGTAGTTATATTATTGATGCAATTGGGCAACAAGATTTTGCTATTGTAAGGGCAATGGTTTTTTTAGGTTCCATTTTATATATCATAGGTTTGATTTTAACTGATATTTCTTATCTTTGGGCAGATCCTCGTGTAAGGCTAAATTAATGGAATTATTGTGGACTGATCAATGGTTTTTACTTTTAATTGGCATTAGCTTTATCGCATTAATAGTTAGTTTAAGCAAAAAACCTGTTAGACGTTCATTTCGTTACTTACTGAGTAACCCTATTGCGGTAAGCGCAGGCATTATTCTCCTTTTTTTTCTCGTCATAGGTATTTTGGATTCAATTCATTTCCGGGCAAGTAGTGAACATGAAAGTAGCAATTTAGTTTCTCTCTTAGATAAGCTCATAGCACCAGTGAACCAAGTTTATGAAAAGACTTATTCTGCACCCTTAGCTTTAAACCTCTATAATTTGGAAACAACAATTTTAAACGGACAAGCAAAGCAAGTTCACCCACGTTTAAAGTATCCACCTGCAGAGATTAAAACCCCAGAGCAAAAACAAAAGCTAATTTTTTTTCTATTCAAGAGATCGTTAATGCAAAGTTCGATTGTCTTCATTTTATTTTTAATTCTAGGTGGCGCAATCTATTTTTCTTTAACAAATAAAATCATTATAAATCCTAGCTTGATTTGGGGGCTTATTACTTTCTTTTTATGTTTACTGTTTATATTTGCTAGCTATTGGTTATCGCGCAATTTTCACCTGTTTGGTACAGGGAAAATTGGTCAGGATATTTTTTATTACACAATTAAAAGTATTCGTACGGGTCTTATCATTGGGACACTTACGACATTATTTATGTTGCCTTTAGCTATTATCTTCGGTATTGCTGCTGGATATTTTGGTGGGTTAATCGATGATATCATTCAATATGTTTACACAACTTTGAGCTCTATTCCAGGCGTATTACTAATTACTGCATCAGTTTTATCTATGCAAACTTACATTGCTAATCACCCTGAAGAGTTTCCTACTTTAGAAGAAAGTGCTGATGCACGTCTTTTAGCGCTATGTTTAATTTTAGGGATTACCAGCTGGACTAGTTTATGTCGAATTTTACGCGCAGAAGCCCTTAAGTTACGTGAAATTGATTTTGTTCTCGCGGCGAAAGCACTAGGTAGTAGTGCTTGGCGAATTCTTTATAAACATTTATTACCTAATGTGATGCCGATCGTATTAATTAATCTCGTGCTTGATTTTAGTTTTTTAGTCTTAGCCGAAGCTGTTTTATCCTATGTGGGAGTTGGTGTATCGCCTATGACCATTAGTTGGGGAAATATGATTAATAGTGCTCGGCTTGAGCTTGCACGAGAACCTGTTGTTTGGTGGCCAATGATGGCAGCCTTTCTCTTTATGTTTACGTTAGTTCTTGCCAGTAATTTATTTGCAGATGCTATTCGTGAAGCCTTTGATCCACATCGCATTAAGCGATAAAAATTTATTAATCTTTATAGCAAACGCACATTCATTCGCTCATTTTCATGTTAGTATGATAGCACTCAATTTAGATGAGATTATTTTATGCGTACAATATTTTCCTTACTTATGATTACCTTGCTTTCTTTTGGCTTAGTAGTTAATGAAGCAGCCGCGAAACGCTTTGGTGGCGGTCGCGCAATAGGTTTTTCTCGCTCAACGTCTTCTTACAGTAAAACTGCGCCAAAGCAATCTTATGTAAATAATCGTACCGGTAGTCGATGGCGAAGCGGTTTAGCGGGTTTTATCATGGGTGGCTTATTAGCTAGTCTTTTTTTCGGACATGGCTTTGGTAGTGCTTTATTTTCTTGGTTAATTATCGCTGGATTAATATTTATTATTTTTCGTTTATTTCGCAGAACGCATAATCGAACTCGCGATAGAGACTGGCACTAATATAGTGGCTTGTTTAATATATAAATGGGCTAAAAAGCTCAGTTAGTTAATTAAATAAAGCCTCAGGAGAAGCTTAATGGATGCCCTTATTCTTACAGGATTTATTGGCTGTATTGCCGCAATTTTGGTAGGAATAGGGGAGTTTTTTTTACAGAGTAATATTGAAAGAACTGCGCTTGACTCTCCACAATCTATCTTAACCAAATCTAAAAATTATCTAAAGGGTGGTTACTTTATTGTTATATTCATAACGCCCTTTTATAGTTTTGGTTTTTGGCATCTATATAAAATGTTAGCGCCAAGTGCAGCAATTCTGCCTACCGTTATTGTATTTTTAGCAGTATATAGTCTGATTGTTCAATTAGCCTGGATTAGTTTAAAGACAATTTTGAGTTTAATTTTGCAAGTACAAATTACAACTAGAGATTTAAGTCGCTTAATACGCGTATACCAATCCTATGATAAAGCTTTTTTAGCAATTACACGATTTATTTTACAAGTGTTATCTGTCTGTTTCATTTATTTAGTTTGGCATGGAACTACCTATTATCCTAAATGGATGGTAATCTTTAATCCAGTTGTGATCTTAATAGGCATTTTTATCCTTTATGTGATTTTACCTAAAGTTGGTAAATATCTTATTCCTATTGCGCTCCATATAATGTACGGTATATTTTTTGCACTGTCAGCTTATTTAGCAATTCACTTAAAGGTGATATAAGCATGTTAAATTACGGTAAAATTTAGCATTGGCATACGAATTTATAATTATTTCCCTCTAGTAAAATTAACTAACTTTCTATATGAAAAGTAGATAGCGTATTTAGGTTGACAAGAATAAAAGCATATTTTCAAGTTAAAATAAATTACTTATTAAATCAATAAGCTATACATTAGTTCATTTCTTATTTAGTACATTACTTAAAAGTATAAGTCAAATGATTAAAACTTAGAGAAGCTTGAAAAATATTCAATCTTAAGGGAAACAGCAAATGTTAAATAAAAAATAGTAATCAACAAGGTAATAGCAATTCAGGTCTATATTCAAAGTGCATCGTGTCGTAATGGTACCATTTTCCTCCCCAGATAAAGCCATATTTTTCAAAAATAGGTACAATTTCCCAGGGAATATTATTATGGTAAGTTAAAGGTGTCGTTTCATTAATGGGTTTACCTTTTGCTTTAAGATCCCATTGCCAGTAATCCGCTTTAGTTGAATTTATATCGATAGTCATGCCAAAGCTATGATTGCTAAGACGATTTGTATTGGCAATTAGTCGCCAATTAAAAGTCCCACCCGGATTACTTAAAAAAGGTATATATTCTGGATGTTTAATAACGAGGTTCTCTAACTCTTGCGATATCTTTTGTAATTTTTGATTAACTTGATTAACTGTTGTTACTCGAAGCGGATACTTATGGCCAAATTGGTTGGGCATCCAATAAATTGTTACTAAATGTGTTTTTACTTCCTCTTTAGAATTTCCATACATTTTACGAAAAAAAGGCTCATACCGTATTCGGCCAGGGTCATTTTTAGGTTGGAAAGTTTTAGGATCTGCAGGTATGCCAAGCTCATAACAAACATTTTCGATTTGATCAATTAAGGAAGGAAAATCTAATTTTTCTTGCGGCGTTTTATTGATTTTTTTATCTTTAGTTTCCATGTGGGTACCATCTGACCAAACAATGTAATCTTTAGAAATAGATTTTATATGTTCTGGGTAAGCTTGTTGCAGACGGTGTAAATCAGTTAAGTCTGCATAAACATGAGTATTAAAACTTAAAAACCCTAAAATAAATAACTTATTTCTTAAAAATTTCAAAGGTATTATCTCCCTTATTTTTAAATAGAAAACTTTGGTAATGATTCATCAGTTGCTTATCATCAGTCTTTTTACGATAAGCAGTTACAAACAGATCAACTAAACCATTTTGTTGAATATCGGTAACAGCCATAGAAATAGGGATGAGGTTTTTATCAATGTCAATATCAAGCTTTTTAATATTGAACATACCTTGCCGGTTTTCATACAAATAAAATCCATCATCTTGAGCTACAAATAAATCAGGTAAATCATCATTATTGACATCAACCGCTATAGCACAGTAAGTAATATTAGAAGAGTCTATTAAACCTACCTGATTAGAAACATCAATTAAACGATCATTTTTAATTAAACAAAGTTTATTTGCTTTTTTATAACCACCAAGAAAGAGATATTGCTCTCCTTGAGCTCGTAAATTAATAAGAGCCGTATTTATATAACACGGATAATTAAAGCTCACTGTTTTATTTTTTATATCAACAGTTTTAGTTTCCGTATGAATATCGCGCTTTGAAGAAGTGATCTTTCTAACCACGAGCGCCTCTAAGATAATAATAATTAAAGCAATCACAGCTTCTATCATAATAGGCCCTTAATCATAAGTTGATAATCAAAGCGTTATAATTTTTATTAATTTATTCATACCAATGTTGCTAAATAGTAAGATTAATTTCTTTTTGCTTTATAATCTAGTTTGCTAAAACCTCTAGTATAAAAATAGCAAAATTTTTTTTAATTAATCATTGTAAAAATTGAAGTAAAGGGTACCCATAAACAAAAGTATTAATTACAATAGAATTTAGGCATTGCTTAAATACTCATGTTAGGACTACTTCTCTTATGCGATCGCAGTTCGTTCATCTACGTTTACATACAGAATTTTCTTTAGTTGATGGATTAGTTTGTATTAAACCTTTAATGAAGGCTGTTATTAAGAGGGGGATGAATACAGTTGCCATTACAGATTTTTGTAATTTATTTGCTGCAGTCAAAGTATTTAAAGCAGCTGTGGATAATGGCGTAAAACCTATTCTTGGTAGTGATTTGCCTTGTTGTTTTCAAGAGCAACCTAATACTTATTCATCACTATTATTTCTTTGTCAAAACAATATAGGTTATCGCAATTTAACTTGTTTAATTTCTAAAGCTTATTTAGAAGGGCAATATCAAGGCCAACCACGGGTTCAATACGAATGGTTAGAGGAATTTGCTGAAGGTTTAATTGTTTTATCAGGTGGTTATAAAGGAATTATAGGTAAAGCACTTTTGGCAGATGATCTTGCGCAAGCCTATGAATTAAGTCGCCATTTTGCCAAGTTGTTTCCAAATCGTTTTTATTTAGAGATACAAAGAACAGGAAGGCCTGAAGAATCACTTTACAATGAACGTTTAATAGATGTTGCTGAAGAGCTAAATCTACCTATTGTTGCTACTAATGATGTCCGTTTTTTAGATAAAAATGATTTTGATGCCCATGAAGCACGAGTATGTATCCATCAAGGTTGCACATTAGCTGATCCAAGACGCACGCAAGAATATAGTTCGCAGCAATATCTTCGTTCAGCAGAAGAAATGGCAACTTTATTTAAAGATTTACCCCAGGCAATTCAAAATACGGTAGAGATTAGTCAGCGTTGTACAGTTAAATTAGATTTAGGTAACAATTTTTTACCTACATTTCCCATACCTGCCAATTTTACTGTTGATAGTTATTTGTCACAATTAGCGAAGAAAGGCCTAGAAGAACGCTTAGAAATAATTTTCCGTAGTCAATCTGCGGAAGAAATTGCAGTTAAACGTATTCCTTATGACAAACGTTTACAGATAGAACTTGATGTTATTAATAACATGGGGTTTCCTGGGTATTTTTTAATTGTTGCTGATTTTATTCAATGGGCCAAACAAAATGGCGTGCCTGTTGGACCAGGACGTGGTTCAGGTGCAGGTTCTTTAGTAGCTTATGCACTTAAAATAACGGATCTTGATCCTTTACTCTATGAGTTACTTTTTGAACGATTTCTAAATCCTGAACGTGTGTCTATGCCTGATTTCGATATTGATTTCTGTATGGAAGGACGAGACAGAGTCATTGACTATGTTGCAGAAAAATACGGTAGGCAAAGCGTTTCTCAGATCATTACCTTCGGTACAATGACGGCCAAAGCTGTAGTACGTGATGTAGGCCGCGTCTTAGGCCATCCTTATGGCTTTGTAGACAAAATTGCTAAATTAATCCCATTTGAAATTGGTATCACACTTGAAAAAGCTTTGCAGGATGAGGAAGAGCTGCGCGTGCGCTATCAAGAGGAAGAAGAGGTTAAAGAGCTTATTGATCTTGCTTTAAAATTAGAAGGAGTGACGCGTAATGCGGGTAAACATGCGGGCGGGGTTGTTATTGCGCCATCTAAGCTTACTGATTTTACTGCTATCTATTGTGAAGAAGGCTCACAGCAAATAGTAAGTCAGTTTGATAAAGATGATGTTGAAGCGGTGGGCTTGGTTAAATTTGACTTTTTAGGTTTACGTACCTTAACAATTATTGATTGGGCGCTTAAAATCATTAATCAGCAAAAGCGGGATAAGCAGGAAGAAGAAATTGATATTGCTCTAATTCCTACTGATGATAATGCGACCTTTAATTTGCTTAAAGCTTGTCAAACTACAGCGGTGTTCCAGTTAGAATCTCGCGGTATGAAAGAACTTATTAATCGCTTACAACCTGATTGTTTTGAAGACATTATTGCACTTGTAGCGCTTTTTCGTCCTGGTCCTTTACAGTCAGGTATGGTGGATGACTTTATCGATCGTAAACATGGGCGTGCAAAAGTTGAATACCCGCATCCTGATCTTGAATCTATTTTAAAACCTACTTATGGCGTTATTTTATATCAAGAGCAGGTCATGCAGATTGCTCAGGTTTTGGCAAATTATACGTTGGGTGCAGCGGATTTACTAAGACGGGCAATGGGAAAGAAAAAACCTGAGGAGATGGCTAAACAACGAGCTATTTTCACAGAAGGTGCTGTTGCCAGAGGGGTTGAAAAAGATACGGCAACCTACATTTTTGATTTAATGGAAAAATTTGCAGGCTATGGCTTTAATAAATCACATTCAGCTGCTTACGCGCTTGTAGCTTATCAAACAGCATGGTTAAAAGCACATTATCCAGCTGCTTTTATGGCTGCGGTATTATCCTCAGATATGGATAATACAGACAAAGTAGTTAATTTTATTAACGAAAGTAAGCAGATGAACTTAAAAGTCTTACCACCCTCAGTTAATTTATCTAACTTCACTTTTACTGTCACCCAAGAGCAAACTATTTTATATGGGCTAGGTGCAATAAAAGGCGTTGGTGAGTCAGCCATTTCTTGTATTGTGAATGAAAGGCAGCAGCATGGGACTTATAAAGGTTTATTTGATTTTTGCCGTCGCCTTGATTTACGAAAAGTTAACCGCCGTGTGCTAGAAGCATTAATCAAAAGTGGTGCTATGGATGATTGGCAAGTAGAGCGTTCTGCTCTTTTTGAATCGTTGGAAAAAGCATTAAAATTGGCAGATAAAGCACAACAAAATTTAACAACAGGCCAAGCCGATTTATTTTCTTTATTTGAAGAAGTAGGAAATGAAGAGGAAGAGTATTTACAGTGTAAGCCTTGGCCTACTATGCAACGCTTGGATGGTGAGAAAGAAACATTAGGGTTTTATTTGACTGGCCATCCAGCTGCACAATATATGGATGAATTTAAGGCTTATACTACACCCATTATTCGTTTAAATACCGCCTTAGTTAAAAAAGCTTGTCTATGTGGTTTAATAACTTCATTAAAGAGAATTATCACTAAACGAGGTAAAAAATTAGTCATTGCTAGCTTAGAAGATGCAACGGGCAAAATAGATGTTGTTATTTTCTCAGAAATCTACGAAGCATTATCAATACCTTTACAGGTAGGCCAGATGATTTTTTCTGAAGGAGAAGTGGCTCATGATGAATTTAGTGGAAACGCTAGAATGACAGCGACGCAACTTTTTTCTATTAGTGAAGCACGAACTCGTTTTGCCAAATCATTAATTCTCACTGTAAATGAGACAAGTGATAATGCATTGATTACCAGGATAAGAACTATTTTATCTTCTAGCCCTGGCAAGTGCGCTGTCCAAATAAAATATTGTAATGAAAAGGCACAAGGGCTGCTGAGCTTACCGCAACAATGGTGGATAACGCCAAGCGATGAGGTCATTAACTCACTTAAAGATCTCTTAGGTATAGCAAACATTGTTTTAAATTATTGAATAGCTCTTGAAACTTAAGATTTTTTTAAAGTAACTTCTTTTTTTGTTTATTACCATCAGCTACGATGAGTAATTAACGTGAATTCGACATAAACTATATTTGCTATAGTTTATGTCGAATTTAGTTATATTTAATCTAGATCCCGTATAAATGCTTCGCATTTTACGGGATAACGTTCGTTTAGCGCCATAAAAGAGCCTAGGTCTCTTTTATGTCGAACTCACGTTAATTAAATAGGTTCATAAATAACGTTGGATTTAAGTTTATAAGGATTTTTAGATTGTGAAAAGAAATGTTTACTATAAAAGCTTACTTTGTATTCTATTGTTACTGCTAATGCAAAGTGTTTATGCTGTGCAACGTTCACAACTTTTCTATCGTAATTTTTGGCAGCCCTATTATCACGGCCAGCGCCTAGATTATTGTATGGTTGGGGGCGTTAATTGTGGTTTACCAGTAGCGAATCGATATTGCCAGATGATGGGATATGCGCGTGCTGATCAGCAACGAATTGCTCATAATGTAGGCTTAACTAATTACATCTCTTGCCCTAAACGATGTAAAGGTTGGCGATGTAATGGCTTTAAAACAATTCGTTGTGTAGGTTATCAATTACATAAACCACCAAAAGCTTATCATTATCGTTATCGTCGCTTTGTTTACCCACGTTACAATGAATATCGTGTCGCTTGGTGTTATGATGGGGTGCGCGGATGTGGGCGACGAGCGGCTTATTCCTTTTGTCGTCGTATGGGCTATCTTAAAGTAAGTAGTTTCTCTATTCAAAAGCATGTCGCAGCGACGAAAGCAATAGGTAACCAAAAACTTTGTTTTGGCAAAGAGTGTTGTCATGCCTTTACACAAATCACTTGTTTCCGCTAGCGTTCTATGAACAGCGCCTAGGTGTGTAATTTATGCTGAAATGGTTAGTTTCCTAATAGTCAAATTTATTGACAAGAATTATATTTGTGTCATTTATTTGACAGGTTGGGTTCGTTAACTAATACTCAAAGAATAACAATACGCTACTTTCTCAAGGATAGGTTATGCATATCAATGAGGAAATATTAATCATTGATGAGGATCAGCAACGTCGCGAAAAACTTATCACTATCATGGACTTTTTAGAAAAGCCAAATTTCTGGACTGATAGCACGATTCCTTTTGAGCTTGATGCTAAAAATACTCGAATTATCATTGTAGGAGCGCTTACTTCTTTTGAAGCGACAATTGACGTTCTACAAAAGTTAAAAACAACAATGCCAAAATTGCCTGTTGTATTAATAGGGCCTCCGTCATTTACTGTGCCCGCCGATTTTAGCAATGTCATTGCTGTTCTTCATTTTCCTTTTACTTATACACAAATACTTGAAGCGCTTCATAAATGCCAAATTGCTTTAGAGAGTATTAATTACCTTGTCGCTTATGAAAATCGTACGCCTTTATTTCGAAGTTTAGTGGGTAACAGTGAAGCAATTCGTCAAGTCAGAAAACTAATTGGCCAAGTCGCTAAGACAGAAGCAAGTGTTTTAGTTTTAGGTGAGTCTGGTACAGGTAAGGAAGTTATTGCACGTAATATTCATGCGTTATCAGCACGGGCTAATAAGCCTTTTGTTCCTATAAACTGTGGGGCTATTCCTGCTGAATTGTTAGAAAGTGAATTGTTTGGTCATGAAAAAGGTGCTTTCACAGGTGCAATTACTTCAAGACAAGGTCGTTTCGAATTAGCACATGGCGGTACATTGTTTCTTGATGAAATTGGTGACATGCCTTTAGCAATGCAAGTAAAGTTATTACGTGTTTTGCAAGAACGATGTTTTGAACGGGTCGGAAGTAATAAAAGTATTGCTGTAGATGTGCGAATCATTGCAGCCACACATCGTAATCTAGAGCAAGCTATAAAAGAAGGTAAATTTAGAGAAGACCTTTTTTATCGTTTGAATGTTTTTCCAATTGAAGTGCCACCACTGCGTGCGCGTAAGGAAGATTTGCATTTATTATTTAATGACTTAGTCTCAAAAATTGAAGGGGAACGTCGTCCTGGAGTTAGATTGTTGCCAGCAGCTCTTAATGCATTGGCACAGTACGATTGGCCTGGTAATGTAAGAGAACTAGCTAATTTAGTTGAGCGATTAACAATTTTATATCCCAATGATATTGTTGATGTTGATGATTTGCCACGTCGTTTCCGGCCTGATGACGGTAATTCAGCTGATACAGGGGTTTTAAATAGTGAGCGTGAAACATTATTGCAGAAAGCTAACCAAGGTGTGTGCGCTGATAGAATCAATTTAAAAGAACACTTAGTGAAAACGGAGTTAGCATTAATTAGCCAAGCTTTAGAAGAAACAGATTGGGTGGTTGCGCACGCTGCTAATTATTTAAATATGCGTCGCACTACCTTAGTTGAAAAGATGCGTAAATACGGTTTGTCTCGGCCAGAGAGAGCTTAAATTTCAAATTGGCAAATATAATTAATAAACCTCTTTCTAAACTGGAAAGAGGTCTAATTTACAATACGTCATCTTTTAGAGGTTTTTGTTCATCAACGTGATGCTCTATCTCTACATCGGTTGAATTTACCTTAGTAGATGGTTTATTTGACTCGTTAGTAGATAATTTATCTTCCATTGGTGTTGTTTTCGGCTTACGCTTAGTAGTCTTTTTCGGAGTAGATTGGTAGCCTACCCCGGTATCTGTAGGTGTAAGCTCATCAAGGGGTTCTACTGTTTGAGCTTCCACTGTACTGTTAAGTGGTTGCGTTGAGCTTGCTGAAGTTGAGCTTGTGGTAGTATTAGTGTTTGGTTGGTTAATAGTTCCATGATGTATATCATTGGTCGTAGATGATGTAGAGGTTGTGGAGCGCTTTGCAGCAACATCATTAGATGAAACTGTAGAGTTTGTATTGTCTACATTATCAGATTGCTCATCGTCAGCTCGGTTTTGCTTATATTCACCAATAATTTCCGAGATACTATTTTTTACATCTTTAAATAGCTTACCTGCCATATGCGTAAGTTCCTGTAAGCTAGGTAACTTGGATTTAAAATCGCTCATAATTAAACTCCATGCTATCTATTTCTTATTCTTAAAGTATACATAACTCTCAGAAAATTGCTTTAAAAAATACAACTCCTAGTTATTTAACAAATTTTTTAAATTAATATAAAAAACTGATTTGCCATTTCTGAAATCTTAAACTATGGTTAATACACTACTTAAAAAAAGGAGATATACCATGGAAAGAGATAATATGAATCAACAAAACCAGTCCGGCGGTCAAAAACAAGGTCAAAATAGCCAACAAGGCGGCCAAAAATTCGGTCAAGGCCAAAAACAAGGTCAAAGTGGCCAGCAAGACGAACGAGGTGGTCGTGGCCAAGGTGGTCAGCAAGGCGGTCAAGGTGGTAGCCAAGGTGGTCAAGGTGGTCAAGGTGGTCAACGCCGCTAAGCAATTTAAGGCGCCTTAGGCGCCTTTAGTTTTTTAAAGCGTATAAAATTTAATTACCAAGGTTGTAGAATGTTTAAAGCAGGTCTAAATAGCTTTTCTGTAAGGGATGGCTTAGTTGGTTTGTTAATTTTAAAGACATTAAAATCATTCATCCTTTCAATAATATAGTCATCACTTGTCTTAAGATAATCAACTAATTTTAAATTATAAGCATCCGTGGCTAGCCAATGTTCACCTGTAGATACTTGATCAATATCAAGTTGTTGACGATGGACAAATACATAATCGCGAAAGGCGTGATGAATTTTTTCAATTTCTTCTTGAAATTTTTTCCGTCCTTTTTCGGTATTCTCACCTAACATGGTTAATGTACGCTTGTATTCGCCAGCAGTAATTAATTCCACATCAATATTGTTTTTCTTAAGCCAACGGTGAAAATTAGGTAATTGAGCAACTACACCAATTGAACCAATTACAGCAAACGGAGCAGCGACAATCCGATTGGCAACACAAGACATTAAATAACCGCCACTTGCTGCTACCTTATCAATACATACTGTAAGAGGTATTTGTCTATCGCGAATACGCTGCAGCTGAGAGGCAGCAAGCCCATAGCCATTTACTGAGCCGCCGGGGCTTTCTAAACGTAAAACAACTTCATCATTTTTTTTGGCAATAGAGAGAATGGCTGTAATTACTTCACGTAATTGTTCAACTTGAGACGCTTTAATATCGCCATGAAAATCAAGGACATATAAAGAAGGTTTGTCTTTTAAGGCTTTTTCCTTCTTCTTTTTTTTCTCCTTTTTTAACTTATGACCTTTTATCTCATGATACATACGCTGTTTAAGCTCATCGTATTGCTTATTCAGTGGCGTAATCTCCAGTTTAGGTTTATGTTTTTTGCTTAAAGCTAATAATCCTGCAAAAAGCACAAGAATCGCAATAACGCTTGTCAGTGCTTTTAAAGCAAATAAACCATATTGTGCGAGAAAATCCATGGCAGCCCTTGATTAAAAAAGGAAATAATTATCACAGTGACTGCACTTTGGTGCAAGTGTTTTGCTTGAATTGGTTCTCATTTAAAAAATTAATTTAGTCTAGTTATTTACCAATTTAAGTGATTTAATCATAAATTAATATTTGCATACCTTATTAAAGACATTATATAGTCTCATGGTTCTATTTATTATTACACTTTATGCTTGATATTTGCTCTATTTGTTTTGACTATGAAGAAAAGCCGCTTTTAAATGAGATTCAATTCAGCATTGAATCAGGGACATTACTTCATTTACAAGGGCCTAATGGGGTAGGAAAAACAACCTTATTAAAAATATTAGCCGGATTATTGCAGCCCTTACATGGAGATATCCATTGGCAAGGTCAGTCAATTTATAACAATTTAGCTAGTTATCAGCGAAGCTTATGTTATGTGGGCCATAAATTAGGTTTAAGCAGTCAATTAACAGTCAGAGAAAATTGCCTTTTCGATTTACAATGGCAGCATAATACCTCTTCATTACCGAAGTTTCTTAGGCTTCTCTCATTACAAGATTTAATGGATAAGCCTTGTTCACAGTTATCATCAGGACAACTACGACGTGTAGCACTACTGCGTCTTTTAATGACTAAAGCACCGCTCTGGTTATTGGACGAGCCATTAATTGCATTAGACAATACATCTATAGAAATTTTATTGGGTTGTTTTAGCAAACATCTTGCGCAAGGTGGTTTAATCATTATGACCTCCCATCAAGCTTTACCTAAAAATTTTAAAAATTGCCAGGAATATCAATTATGTTAACGTCATGGCAGTGTTTTAAAAGACAATTTAAACGTGATTTATTATTAAATATGCGACAGCCTCGTTTTCTAATGAATGCGATACTGTTTTTTATAATGATTGTTGTCTTCTTCCCTTTAACTTTTCCTCCAAATATAGATATTTTAAAGCAGGTTATTCCTGGGATTATCTGGGTGGCTGTTTTATTGGCTATGTTGCTCGCATCAGATCGATTATTTATGCAGGACTACGAAGAAGGGGTTATTGAGCAGTGGCTTACTTCAGGCTACTCACTAACAATCATTGTTAGTGCTAAATTGGCGGTGCATTGGCTATTGACACTTTTACCGTTACTAATATTCTGCCCTTTTTTAGCATTATTCTTCCGTTTTTCTGGACTAGAATTAATGATTTTAGTCAGTAGTTTAATTGTTGGTACGCCTGCCATTTTAGCTTTATGTTCATTAGCTGCTGCATTTAGCATTAAATTACAACAAAAAGGTATTATGATGGCATTAATTTTATTGCCACTCACATTACCTATTATGATATTCGGTAGCAGTAGTTTAGAAATGTTTGAATTTTCACAAATAACAGGTACTTTAGCTATTTTATTGGCAATTTCATTGCTTTGTAGCTGCTTTCTCCCTTTTGCTATTGCAGCAATTATAAGAATTAGCTTAACAAGTTAACCAGCATAGGTTGGACTAAACGAAGTGCAGCCCAACAAATGATAGTAGACTACAAGTATGATTAAAACTGTTAGGCTGCGTTATGCCTAGCCCCAACCTTGTGCCTACCATTGCTATGTTTCATTCAGGTTACGATTATAACTAGCGAGGCTAGCTTAACTCTATGCCTACGTTCCGCGGCTTGTTTGCGGAATCCAGGAACCAGCCACCTCACTGGATCCGCGGACAAGCCTCAGGACGTAGTCCGGCTAAAGGTTACTGGATACATAGAAGTGCTATAGCTCCTGTCTTTAATTTTTTATTCAAGACAGGAGCTACGTGCATTATGAAAGAGGCAAGTTTTTTATATTGAATTTATACTAAATGGAGTTCAAATTTTAATTTGTTTAGTAAGACTATAGTATGTCATGTCTAATACATGATAAAATTTGTCTTTTTTTGAAAGCTTAAACTTTCGATGTGGAAATTTTTATATCAATTAGCATCACCTAAGTCTTTCTATTGCTTGACTGGGCGTTGGTTGCCAAAAATAGCTATAGTCACGACTTTTTTATTGGTAATAGGTTTATTTTGGGGGTTAATATTTGCTCCTCCGGATTACCAACAGGGCGATGCCTTTCGTATTATTTACATTCATGTTCCAACGGCATTTATGTCCATGGCATTATATGCTGCAATGGCATTTTGTGCTTTATTATTGTTAGTCTGGCAGATTAAGCTAGCTGGTATCATGTTAATGACCCTTGCGCAAACAGGTGCTATCATGGCTTTTCTCGCGCTTGTTACAGGAAGTATCTGGGGTAAGCCTATGTGGGGTGCTTGGTGGGTATGGGATGCGCGACTAACATCAGAGCTAATTTTGCTATTGCTTTACATCGCAATTTTAGCGATAGGTAGAGCATTTAGTAATAGAGACCAAGGTGATAAAATTGTTGCAATATTGGCTTTAGTTGGCGTAATTGACCTACCCATTATTCATTATTCTGTCTATTGGTGGAATACCCTACATCAAGGTTCAACACTATCAGTTTTTGCTAAACCAAAAATAGCAGCGCCTATGCTTTACCCTTTATTAATAAGTATTTTAGGTTTTTCCTTTTATTGTCTAGGGGTAGTTTTATATAAAGCTAGAAATGAATTATTACTACGGGAGCGTCGACAACATTGGGTAAAGGATTTAGTTGAAAAGGAAAGTATATGAATAAACTGATAACTTGGTTAGCAATGAGCGGTTATTCAATTTATATTTGGCCTGCGTATGGTTTAGTATGCATTGTGCTAGTCATGAATCTTTTAGGGATTAAAGTACAGCAACTACAAACTAAAAAAAAGTTACAACAATGGTTTAAGAAACAATAATGAACGCTTTACGACGCCGAAAGTTGAGTATGATATTATTTATATTGATTATAATGGCTGTGGCTCTCGCACTGGTTATGTATGCATTGCGACAAAATATAAGTCTCTTCTATACACCAAGCCAAGTAACTCAAGGCTTAGCACCACAAGGTAAATTAGTTCGTATTGGCGGAATGGTTGTGAAAAAAAGTGTAATACGTGAAACTGATGGTTTATCTGTTCAATTCAAATTAACTGATTTTAAGCAAACCGTCTCAGTTAGTTACCGTGGTATTTTACCTGATTTGTTTCGGGAGGAGCAGGGTATTGTAGCTCTAGGTACAGTGCTTGATAACGGACATTTTAAAGCAACTGAAGTATTGGCGAAGCACGATGCTAATTATATGCCACCTGAAGTAAAAGATGCTTTAGGGAAATCGATACAAGAAAAAGCAGGTAGAGAAGGATGATTGCTGAGATTGGTTTATTTTCCCTGGTATTAGCTTTAATTTGTGCAAGTTCTCTTGGCATTATACCCTTAATTGGCCTAATAAAAAATAAACCTGAGTGGATTTCCGCAGCACCTGTTTATGCACTGGGCCAATTCTTTTTTATTGCTTTAGCTTACTGTTGTTTAACCTACTGCTTTTTAACCAACGACTTTAGTGTCATTTATGTTTTAGCTAACTCTAGTACCTTGCTACCCTGGTTTTACAAGTTATGCGCTGTCTGGGGTGGGCATGAAGGTTCTATGTTACTTTGGGTAAGCATCTTAAGCTTTTGGATGGTGTCTGTTAGTATTTTTAGTCGATCGTTAGCCCAAGTATTCAAAGTTCGTGTTTTAATTGTTCTAGGTTGGCTAAGCGTTGGTTTTATTCTATTTCTTTTATGTACATCAAATCCTTTTGCCAGACAGTTTCAACTTTTAAATACTGAAGGTCGTGATTTAAATCCATTATTGCAAGACCCTGGTTTTTTATTTCATCCGCCTATGTTGTATATGGGGTATGTAGGATTTTCAGTGGCTTTTGCTTTCGCTATTGCAGCCCTTTGGCTAGGACGACTTGAAGTGGCATGGGCTAAATGGACAAGGCCATGGACTTTGGCTGCTTGGTGTTGTTTAACTGCTGGTATTACTTTAGGTAGCTGGTGGGCTTATCGAGAGCTAGGTTGGGGCGGTTGGTGGTTCTGGGATCCAGTTGAGAATGCTTCTTTTATGCCATGGTTAGTTGGTACTGCTTTACTGCATTCCTTGGCGGTAAGTGAGCAGCGGCAACAATTCTTAGCTTGGACATTACTCTTAGCTATTACAGCCTTTTCTTTAAGTTTGGTTGGCACATTTCTAGTGCGCTCAGGCGTATTAACATCCGTACATGCCTTTGCTGTTGATCCACAACGAGGTATTTATATTCTAGGTTTTTTATTCGTTGTAATTGGTGGCTCCTTAAGTCTTTTCACATTTCGGGCGCAAACCCTACAAAGTCGCATTAGTCCTAGTCTTTTTTCTAAGGAAAGTGCTCTGCTTTTAAATAATGTTTTTTTAGTCGTTATTATGCTTACCGTTCTTATGGGGACAGTTTATCCTTTGTTAATAGATAGCTTAGGTTTAGGTAAACTATCAGTAGGGGCACCCTATTTTAATGCTGTTTTTGTACCTTTAATGATTCCTCTTTTACTTCTTATGGGTTTAGGTATTCATCTAAATTGGCAACAAGATAAACCACAACGACTTATTTCTCGGCTTGGTGTTATTGGCTTGATGAGCTTTTTAGTGCCTTTGCTAGCGCTAGTTTGCTTTGAAAATTCTATTGATTTTTCTACTCTATTAGGTTTGATTTTTGCAGCTTGGATTTTATTGAGTACCGCAAAATTTGTTTTTATCAGAGCTAAACAAAGAACTTGGTATACCTTAAATCAATCTTTCTGGGGAATGGTCTTAGCTCATTGTGGTCTAGCCTTTACAGTTATTGGTATTAGCGTTTCAACAGGCTATGGCATCCAAGATGATATAAAAATGGCGCCAGGGGATCGTACCCACTTAAAAGGTTATACCATTACTTTCCTTAGGGAAAAGCAACTTAAAGGACCGAATTATCATGCTTATCAAGCTCGCTTTGAAATTCGCAAGGGCCAGCATATAAAAGTTATTTTCCCCGAAAAGCGTGTTTATGATGTGGGTAAAATGCCTATGACTGAATCAGCTATAGATGTAAATCCCATTCGAGATATTTATATTGCCTTAGGTGAGCCTTTGGATGATAAGGCCTGGACTGTTCGACTTTATTATAAACCGCTTATTCGTTTTATTTGGGGCGGTGGTTTTATGATCTTAGCAGGTGGCGTGCTTGCTATGACTGATAGACGTTATTACCTAAAACAAAAAAAGGCTGCTCTAAATAGCATAGGAGAAAGTCTATTATGAAAAAATATGTCTTGCGTTTTATACCACTCGTTCTATTCGCAACATTAGCTGTTTTCTTAGGACGTGGATTGTTTTTAGAACCGCAGAAATTACCTTCAGTAAAGTTAGGGCAACAAGTACCAAATTTTAATTTACCCTTGCTTGATGGTGAAAATAAAATGTTAACTGCTAAGGATTTGCAAGGTGACGTCTCTTTATTAAATATTTGGGCAAGTTGGTGCTCGGCTTGCAGTGAGGAACAAGTCTTTTTACTACGCCTAGCTGATGTTGGTGTTCCTATTTTCGGTTTAAATTATAAAGATAATCCTGCAAGCGCTAAAAAATGGTTAGCAGAATGGGGTAATCCTTATAGAAAAATAGGTTCAGATGAAGCGGGCAAGGCTGCTATTGATTTAGGAGTGTATGGTGCGCCTGAAACTTTTTTAGTTGATGCAAAGGGTATTATTCGTTTTCGCCATGCAGGTGTTTTAAATGAGGAGGTTTGGACCAAAGAATTTCTACCTCGTATTCAGCAGTTGAAAGGGCAAGGATGAAACAGTTATTTTGCGGTGTTTTTATATTTTTATGGTTACCTACAATTAGCGCCAATACACTTTATCCATTACCTACACCTAAACAGAGTGCTCAATTTGAACATCTTTTAAAAGAGTTACGTTGTTTAGTTTGTCAAAATCAAGATTTAGCTGATTCAAATGCTGTCTTAGCTAAAGATTTACGTGATCAAGTGTATACGATGGTTAATGAAGGTAAGAGTGACACAGAAATTATTCAGTATCTAACAGCCCGTTATGGTGATTTTATATTATTTAATCCACCCGTAAAAACGTTAACAGTAGTATTGTGGTATGGGCCTATTATTTTTCTAGCATTAGGCTTTCTTATTTTTTGGCGAACCTGTATTAAGCGAAAACAATTATGATTAGTTGGGGATTAATTAGCTGTTTTATTACACTCGCAAGCTTTGCTATTTTACTGATCATATTTCCTTTAGGAAAAACATTAAAAAAAGGTTTTCTTCCGTTTATTATAAGCCTCGCCTTAATCATTAGTGTTGCTTATTATCGTTGGGGTGCATTTCCTGCTTGGCAACAATACAAGCAAAATGAACTGGCTGAGCAACGAGCAAAGGACTTATTAGATAAGATAAAGTCGCCTGAGGAACTTATTGCTAAATTAAAAACACATTTAGATGATACGCCTGCTAGTGCACGAGGTTGGTTCTTGTTAGGTCGCCTTTATTCAAGTCAAGGTGAGTGGACTGCTGCAGGTGATGCATTTGCTAAAGCTCATCAATTAAATCCACAAGATGAGGCGTCTTCTATTTATTATGCCAATAGTTTATGGCAATTAAATCATCAGCAATTTAACGAAGATATTCGTGCGCTTTTTGAGCAGTTATTGCAACGCAATCCTAATCAGCCAGATGCTTTAGCAATGCTTGCTTTAGATGCTTATGAAAGTAAAAAATACAATGAAGCAGTTAACTATTGGCAGCAATTACTGAAATTAGCGACACCAGATTCTGAAGAGGCTTCAGCACTGCGCAAGGCGATTGCAAAAGCGCTGGCTCAGCAAACTAAAGTTTAAGTGTAGTTTTATTAAGTTAACCATTTTTAAAGATAGTGCTTGAAATTAAGTAATTAGAGTATACTTTTTATATAATTCCGCTAAAATTAAATAGTTTATCTAATTACAAAAGGGAATAGACATGTCAGATCGCGTTTATCAGATTGTAGAGCTTGTTGGAACTTCAGAAAGTGGTATTGAAGATGCAATCAATAATGGAATTGCGAAAGCTGCAAGTTTATACGGTAAACTTGATTGGTATGAAGTGATTCAAACTCGGGGTTTTATTGAAGATAATAAAAACAAATATTATCAAGTACATTTAAAAGTTGGTTGTCATACACATTAATTTTAGTATTTACCAATTTGGCACAGCTTAATTTTTAGTATTAGCTGTGCTTTGCTTAAAAGAATTATTATTAAACTAGATAATCAAACCTTATCCTATCTAAAATATATCCAAGGCTTGAGATTCAGATTGTATAGGAGCTTGGCAAATATTAATCAATTGCTTAAGATCATTTATTTTAATACCATTAATTTTTTCATAATTTTTCATAAGTTCTTTTATTTGACTACCTAGGGCTCCTTGCATTAAATAGTCAACTCCGCTTATCTCGAACAAATCATCACTTTGAAGTTTTGTAATTAACTCTCTAGCGAGGCATATTGAATTGGTTTTTTGATTAAAAAAAGATATTGTAGAGGTTTTTTGACCAGATTCATATTGGCTAACATAATCTTCTAGCAAATGACGTAATGTCTCTTTAGGATTTTGTTGATTTAAAAAATCAATCAGCTCATTAACAGAATTAATAGGGTTTTTTGCTTGCAGTTGACCTTGAAACTTTGTTTGACAAATTTCAGATGTTAAAACATTTTGTATAGCTTCACATAAACTACCTTCAATTAAGGCTTTTCTATCTTTAGATGAAATAAACGTACTCGTATTCTCTAGGGCAATAATTAATTGTCTCGCTGCCTGCAGTTTTTCTTTTTTAGTAAATTGAAAAGGTAATATGACTTCATTTTTATTCTCACGAGATTTAATGTAACTGTTGACTACCTTGATAAGAAAAGCCTGTGGATTATGTATGTCTGCTAATGTATTAGGCGCTAGAGATTGATTTTGTTGAATGTTTTGAATGGCATCTGAGTTTTTTGCTGTTTCTACCTGGGAAGAAAATTCTAAAGCCTTGGAGGGTGATAAGTGTTCTATTTCTAATTCTGCTAAATGTATCAAATTTCGGAAATTAGGTGGCGGTGATAAATGATGTTGTTGAGCATAGGCTAATTGATTTTCAAAGGCTTTAACCATCACCTCCGCTCGGGTTTTAGGAAGGCCTTTATGTACTAAAATGGCTATCATCTCTGAAGTAGGATAAGGTGTGAGGATGGTGGTGATTAAGCGTCTGGAAAGAGCGGTACTTGCAGCGCGTCGCCCAGCCATTGAAGTAGGGTTTTGGGTTCCAAAAATCATAAAGCCAGGTTTTTTAGGAAGATTACCTTCAGGTGTTTTGCCCATCAACAAGCTATTTAGAAGTTTTTCCATCATAGGTGAGCTATTAACTTCTTCTAAAATTACTTTAGCGCCCTCATCAAATGCTCTTAGGAGTAATTTTTCTTTTTCATTAATCGACATACTAATTGGAATGATATAGAAAGGTTTATCTTTCGGATTTTCGTCTTTAAGTTGCGCTTGCTCATAACCGCGTGCGGCAAATAGTGCTTGCAGAAGATCACTTTTACCAATCCCAGGATCACCTTCAATAATAATCCCTCCTAGACCACCAAATCGTTGTATAACATTAAAATTCTCTTTTTTACTGTCTCGCAATTCACATAAATCTAGTAAATCATTAAGTTGTTTGGTAAGGGCGTGTCTTGAAGAGGTAATAAAGAATTCTTTTTTTCCTGCACGTAGAGTTTGAATATTGGTTACAGGCGGACTGGGCGCAGGTTTATATTGCTTATCAAAATTTTCCAAATGAGTAGTTGGTACAAGAGGACGTGCTATTTCAGAGATAATTTGCTTTGTAAGCGACTCAATATTGATAGTTGGATTTTTAGTATATTGTGCCAACACTAGAAGAGCCATCATTTGTAACTCACGAGGCGTAATTAAAATATCAGTTGTTGAGAAGGCACATAAGAAGCGATAGGATTCTAGAATATGTTTGCTGATAGATTGTTGCTGAGCACTGAGAGGAGTTTTTTCAAAAACTGGCTTTAAAATTTTTTCATACAAAACAGCCGGAGGTAGAGGGTTAAAGATGACAGTATTGCCATGTCGTTTGAAAAAGGGAGCAAGTTGTCGCTCATCACCATAACTTAAGGGATTTCCGGCAAAAATAACTTGATGCTTATCAGTTAAAGTATGCATTACCCCATCTATCAAAATAGTAGGCGGTTTATTAAATAGTCCTTCAAATTCACTAAATTGCTTTTGACTTAAATTAGCTTCATCCAAAAACAGAATTTTTTTCCCTAAAACTGAACTGGTGGCCCAATCAGTAATATTGGTTTCACCGATATACAATTTTCCTTCATCTTTTTCTAATAACTCATTTTCGACAAACGTTGACTTACCTACACCCGAAAGCCCAGTTAAAAATACAAAGGGTGAATGCTTTAAAATCTCAAGAATTTGATTGCGTCTTGCTTTACTAAATTTTTCTGCTTCAGCTTGGCTAGATTCTGGATTAAAATTAGAAAGCTCACGAAAGTTTATTGGTAAATCATAGATGCCTTGCCAAGCCTCATCGCTGTTAGATTTTGGGTGTTGGGCCAAATAACGAGCACGAGCTTTAAGTTGACTTAATGGTTCAGCCTCAATATAGTGATGTAGTTGTGAAACCACTTCTTCATCAAAGTTTAATTGAGACTGTATATCTTCTACACTGACGAAATGGCATTGCGGATTTGCAAAATGAAAATCGTCAGCTTTATCAGTGATTAAAACTAATTGTCCCTCAGGGGAGTTGTTGTTTAAACGCTGTAAAAGTAAAGGGGCTAGCGCATCTCGCAATTCTGCTGAGAATTCCCCTTTTAGAAGAACTTTTTTCTTTTGCGCCAGGGCTTGCAAAAGTGCTTTATTTTCGCTACTAAATTCGAAGCGTAATTCTTTTTCCTTAAACTGACCATGTAAGCGATAAAGTAAATCTGAAGGTTTACATTCAGAAACATCAATGACTTCCCAGCTTCCGTTTTGTGTTATTTGTGCTATGGTTGTGTCTAACTCTGAACTTACTAGCACTTGAGTTTGACTTAGTTCACCTGTCCATTTATTTAGAGAGGATGATGAAGATTCTACTAATTGAGTACTGCCCAGTTCAGAAGGTAGAGCAACCCCAGGTGCACAGTGTACTGCTAGTTTTACGCCATGAACTTGGCAGGTATTTATTAGTCTGGCCCATTCATGTTGACTAAGAGAGCGGGTAACATTGATATCTAATGTTGAACCTTTATTCTCTTCAATAATACCTGGTATTAGTTTAATACCTTGGCCAACTACAGTATAACGACTTAGAAAATCGCCATAAGAGGTTGGATTTAAAACCGTTTGAGTTTCTTTAGAGAGACCAGGATGCAATGTTATGAACTTTTCTAAAGTACCCCAATCATAACCTTCATGTTTGGCCAGCGTGATTTCTTGTGGAAATTTTATAGATGGGCCTGGTGTTTGAATTGAGCCTCGGAAATAGGCATCTTGCCAAAACCGAACAAAGGATTCGTCATGCCAAGGAGCATTATGAAGTTGAATATGTTTCCCGCTATCTATTGCTTTAGCTAATTTTCCCTCCTTAAAAGTTAATTGATCACCAGACAATGTCCACTGGCCTAATAATTGGGTTTCCCAATCTGCAGCGTGATAAAGGTTAATAATGGTAGGGTCATCACTAGATGGGTACTCCTTGAAAATTGCTTTAGGAATACTTAAGTTAGGAACGACCTTTACTAAAGGCTCATGCGCAATAGGGCAATTTTCAATAATTTTAAAACGAGAATAAAAATCTGAGCCTTGATAGCAGTCAGGTTTCTTAGTATTGATTACCCCAATTACCAAAGTATCTTCTGGTAAAAGAGTACCGTCGGCTTGACGTTTTTCGTCTAACAAGGTATTAAAGCGGACTAAATCACTGGCTGAAAAGCGATCATAATTAACCAGAATAACCGGTGATTCGCCTTTATGAGCTGTTAAAAAATTATATAGTCGCCCACCAGGACCTTTTTTTAATTGGCCGGTTTTGTTACCACTATCATAAGATATAAAGGGTGATGAGCAAATTAAATCATCAGGGCTATCAACTCGAAAAACTGGCCGTCTTTTTGATTGACAATGACTTTCTAAAGCATAAATTACGGCCGTGACCTCCTTGGTGTCATTGACCTTTATTAAACGTTTTTTGTTCTCAGCTAAAGGCTGGATACAGGATTGAGTATAACTTAAGAGATTATCAGCTATTGCTTTTGTTGGCCTCCATGTAGTAAAAGCTTTTTCATATCCTTTTAATAGTAAATTAGGATCGTGAACAAGGTCGGCTAAATTAATAATTTTTTCTTTTTTAGCAGTACGATTTGTAGGCTTGGTATTAATTTTAAAAGGTTTAATTAATGGGAGATAGGTCAGGATTTCATGACGTTGAAATTCACTTAAATGAGCAATACTGTCTCGTAATGTTGCTGTATTTTCAGGATTTTTTTCCATAAATTGTTGCAGCAACAGGTGCGTAAATCCTTGCAGTTCAGGATTCTTTAAGCCAATAACCCATGCTGGTATTCCTTCATTATTACGCAGTAAGATGCCTTCCAGGGCTGCAGTTGAGAGATTTTTCAGAGGCGTTAATTGTGATAATATCTTTGTACGATTATTGTAATTACTTAAAATTAATAATCCGCCTTCCTCTAAAAAAATGGCTGGATCTTTTACTTTAGGTTTAATTTTTACCGAAGGTGCCTCCACACCAACTAAATTACCTAATGCCATATGAATGGTTTCTATTAATCGATGATTCTCAACTTCACGCGCTCCTAGTGTAAAATTAGGATCATAAACAAGCCATTTACCGCTTGGTAAAGGTTGTATAGCAATAGCATGCCAAGCATTATTTAAAATGGCAGGTTGTCTGAGTTTTAAAAAATCGGCTAAATTATCCCCTAAATATTGCTGATCTACCTTCTTAGGATTTAACTGGTAGTTCTTTACAAAGCCATGTAATTCATCAAAGTATTTTTGAAGTGATGGATTTATGTTTTCTTGCGTTCCATCCCAATTAGCAATGGTATCAATAAAAGTATTCCACTCATTATGAGCTCTCGCCTGAAAAAGATGAGTTAAAGCGTTACAAATGCCATCTTGCATCTTAGAAATAGTCGCTAAATGTTGTCCCTTTAAAGTTAAGTACTGTGATAATTTTTCAATGATCATGCCTTGATTTTTTGTTTTATGTAATCCCCGATAATGAAATTCAAATTCATCGGGTGTAGGCACAAAATTTCTTTGCTCCGTTGGATTAAATGGGCGATCTAATGCTGAGTCTTCTAGATTGGGTAGAGTAATTATGGCATCGCGAGAGTTCCTATTACGATTAATATTTTCATCTTTATTTGCTGATTTGTCAGTCTTTTCATCTTTAGGAACTGCATCCAGATTAATGCCAATGACCTGAATTTTTTCTAATAATTGTTTTAACTGCGCATCCTGTTTAATCTGCTTATAATCAATACCACAATTATTTAAGTTAATGGTTTTAAGGTTTGGAGCTGCTAATAGTAACGCCTTTAAATCGTTGGGTGTAATTTTAGTGTTAATTAAATTAATGGTTTCTAAATATAAAAGGCTACGCTCTGGGATTTTAATTTGACCCATTAATGGCTGACAATGTCTAAAATCAAGATTAACTATTTTCGGTGCTGCTCTTAAAATACTTACTAAACCATCAGGATTTAAAGAGCTTGAGCCTAGGTTTAAATCTTGTAGTTTTGATAAACTATTGATAGGGAGATTAAGTTGGCCATGGAGGGCAGGGCAAGATTCTAAATCAAGAGAAATAAGGTTAGGAGCGGCTTTAAGTAACCCTTTTAAGCCTAAAATAGAAATATGGCTATATTTAAGATTTAAGATCTCTAGCTGCTTTAGACTTTTCTCTTCAAGAGCCAAATCATTTAGTGACGCCACGCTTTTACAGAAATTAACTATCTTAAGATTAGGCGCTGCTGTTAGTAAAGCTTGAATAGCATGATTACTTTCAGACGCTAATTGAAGCTCTTCTAAGCTTTTAAGGCTTTGTATTGGAAGATTTAAATTAGAAGGATGACTTAAAGGGCCTAGAATTAGTGTTTTAACTTGAGGAGCAGCTTTTAATAAAATTTCTAGGTTAAAACTTGTGCAAGTATTATAGCTCAAATCTATTTTTTCTAAATATAGTAGGCTTTGCTTGGGGAGAGCTAATTCACCTGTTAAGTTTTGACATTGACTTAAAGATAATTCTTTAATTTTTATTGCTTTAGTTAATATGGATTGTACAGTTGATATATTAATTCTGGTGCCATTGGCCTTAAATATTTCAAGGTTAGCTAAATTTTGTTGGCTAAGTTTCCAGTCGCCCGATAATTCTGAACACCTTATTAAGCTAATCTCTCTTAATTTAGGTGAGGCTAAAAGTAGTGCATCTAAACTTGATTTATTAATGTTACTACCGTCTAAAGTTAAATGTTCTAAATCAGGTAAGCTGCCCTGTGTTAAGTTTAGTGCTTCATTTAAATTTGTGCACTGGGCTAAATTTAATTTTTTTAGCTTAGGCGAGGCACGCAAGATTACTTGTAAATTTGCAATTGAAATATTGCTTTTAAAGGCGATTATCTCTTCAAGTTTTGTTGCTTGTAAATCTATTTTCAATGGGATATCTAATAGCAGATTTCTCTCTATACTTAAGCTAGTTAGATTGGGTGCAGCTAATAACAATATTGATAAATTATCAGCAGATATGGAGGTATTAGAAAAGTCTACCTCGGTTAAGTGGCTTAAGCTACCTTTTTCGAGTTGTAAATGAATATCATTTTTAGAATTTCTGATAGATAGTTTTCTAAGTTTAAAAGCAGCCTTAAGAAGTGAATTAATTGTAGATGCACTAAATTTACAATCACTTAATTCAATTTCTTCTACATTTTGCGTATTTAATTCAATTTCCTCATTGCTTAGATTTATTTCTTTTATATGACTTGCTTGAAATGTTCGAATAGGACAAGCAGAAAATATTTTCTGTAAAAGATCCTGTGAAATAGAACTATAGGATACAGATAAGTGTTCTAGATGACTAAGTGTTGTTATAGATTCAGGCGTGTAACTTTCTATAGAAATTTTTTTAAGTTGACTTGCAGCTGCAATTAATAAATTAATATTTTCTCTATAAAACCCTTCACCATTAAAAGCGGATGATAAAGTTAATTCCTCTAAACTAATTAAATTTTTCAAATCAATATTTAATCTTTCTTGCAGCACAAAGGCATGATATAAATTTAACGATCTTAAATTAGATGCTGCTAGAATAAATTTTTGTAGATTTACAAAATTGACGCCTGCAAAATAAATTTCTTGCAGGTTACTAAGGCTTTCTTTTTCAAGGTTAATGTCTTGAGAATCTAGTTTAATTTGCAAAGTCTTAAGCTTGGGTGCGATTTTAAATAACGATTGTAATACTAATGGCTGTATCGTTAAGTTAGAATTAAAGTATGTTAGCGTTTTTAAATCCTCTTGAGTTAATGTAAATCCCTCTAGAACAATGGGTATTCCATGTAGAATAAAATTTTTGATAACTTCTTCTTGCTCGAAATTTAAAAAAGAGATTGATTCATATTTTGTTTTAATGGGTATAAAGGGGAATTTCTCCTGAAATTGCTTACAAGCGGTATTGGCTTCGCTTGAAAAAATATCATGAATAAGATACGTAAAAGGAGGGGTAGCTTGTTGTAAAATAGCGATGATTTTTGCCTGCTCACTTTCAGTTAAGCTTAAGTAATCACTTATTTTTAATCCACGACCTTCTGTTAAGGTAGGCTTATTTTCGACTAAATAAGAAACCCAGTAGTCATCTAAAATAAGACTATTGTCCTGATTATAGTGCTTATTAGGTGCTCTAATTTCATTAGGATAAGCAGGTATCATAGCAGTACGTATTCTTTTATCTCGAAGAATCGTTAAATTATCTTTTGTTAAGGGAATTAACTGACCTGTTTGCCATATTGAAACAGAAAAACCAGCGTCAATGAGTTTGGTTAGCTCTTCAATTACAGCACTTATTTTATCCTCAGACCAATTTCTAGCACTCCAATCAGCAAGAATTATCTTTTTAGGCTGCTGTTTTTTAGGCAAAGAGGCAGGAATCCAATAAGGTTTTTGCTTTATTAACTCATTAACCTCTATATTCCCCGTAGGGGTTTCTTGGTAAACGCGCTTACTTACGGTTTGTAATAAGTAGAAAAAAGGGTCTAAATCAGGCATAGTCCAAGCAAAATATATAAACTTTTATTAAATATTAGACCAGTTTGTTAAATTTAAGTAATATTTGTTTGAATTATGATAAATTTAAGTGGTTAAAATTAAGTTACTGCCTCATAGACTTCTGAAGTTTCATGTAAAACCTTTAAAAACGCTTTACCATAATGATCTAACTTATATTTGCCTACGCCAGAAATAGATAATAGTTGCTCTAAACTTTGTGGTTTTTTTATAGCCATTTCCTGTAACGTGCTATCACTAAAAATCATAAACGGTGGCTTACTTTCTTCATCTGCAATTTGTCGTCTCAGCGTACGTAATTTTTCAAACAGTGGGTTGTTTTTGAGGGATGGCAATTTAATTTTTTCTGATATTTTAGCTATTTCAGGTTTATCCGTATTGAAAATGGCTAGCTTAATTCTTTCCTCGCCTTTTAAGACGGAGATAGCTTTGTTTTTAAGACGTAGAACATTAAAGTGATTGATATCCTGATAACAGTAATCTTGATGAATTAATTGCCAAGCAAGTTGTTTCCAGTAGTAAGCTGGCTTATCTTTACCTATGCTATAAGTACTTAGTTTATCATGTCCTGCTTGTTTAATTTTATCAGCCGTGCTGCCGCGTAATACATCTATTGTATAAGCCATGCCATAGTTTTGTCTTAAGCGATAAATACACGATAACAATTTTTGTGCGTCTTCAGTTGTGTCTTGCAAAACAGGAGGATTATCACAAATATCACAGTAATTACAGTCTGAATCATACTCCTCATCAAAATAACGGAGTAGAATTTGCCTGCGACAGTGATTACCTTGAGCGAAAGCCAACATGTGATTTAATTTAGCAATTTCAATATGTTGTTTGTGATTATCTTCAATTGTTGCTACTAAGCTTCGTAAACGTGCACTATCGGCTGGATCATAAAGTAAAAGTGCTCTGGCAGGCATTCCATCTCGCCCCGCGCGGCCAGTTTCTTGGTAATAACTTTCTATGGTCTTAGGTAAGTCATAGTGAACAACAAACCGAACATTAGGTTTATCAATACCCATTCCGAAAGCAACCGTTGCGATCACTAACTCGATTCTATCGTAACGAAATAACGTTTGTACTTCGCGTCTATCATTATAGGAAAGGCCGGCATGATAGCCTCGTGCTGCAAATCCTACGGCTCTTAATTTTTCGGTTAATTTATCAACGGTATTACGCGTTCCACAGTAAATAATCCCGGCTTGCGAGCGCTGTGTTTCTAAAAAACTCTGTAGTTGTTTAAAAGCATTATTTTTAAGTGTTACCGAATAATGAATATTAGGCCGATTAAAAGAAGCTAAATAAATCTTAGGCTGGTAATTTAATTTAGCGACAATGTCTAATCGCGTTTGTTGATCGGCAGTTGCGGTAAGGGCAATAATAGGAACATCTGGAAAATGCAGTTTCAATTTACCCAAAAGGGCATATTCAGGGCGAAAATCATGGCCCCATTGTGAGATACAATGGGCCTCATCGATAGCAAATAAAGCAATACGGCAGTCATCTAGACGGTCCAAAAAAGCAGAGCTAATTAAACGTTCTGGAGCAACATATAATAAATCCAGTTGATCATTATGGAGATCAGCAAGAACTTGTCTAGATTCTTCACTATCTAAGGAAGAATTATAATAAGCTGCGCGAATACCTTGTAATTTTAAAGCAGCAACTTGGTCTTCCATTAAAGAGATTAAGGGAGAGACAACAATAGTTATACCTTTAAGAATAAGAGCTGGAATTTGATAGCACAATGATTTTCCACCACCGGTAGGCATTAAAACGAGTAAGTCATCTCCTGCGAGCAAATCATTAATAATAGACTCTTGTAATCCTCTAAATTGGGCAAAGCCAAAATAGTTTTTTAAAGCAGTTGCAGGATCAATTAAATTTGTTTGCGGATTGGACGAAATTTCCATGTGCTTTTCTTTTTTATTTCACGGACGCCGAAAATTAGCAATAATAGCATTTTTATCTATATCATCATAAAGAAAATAATTAATATGACGAGTATGAGATAATACTAGAATAGTAAATAAAATGGATAACAAATTTTAATTGCTAAATAAATACGATGCCATGAAGATGGTTTTTTATTTAAGATTAGATAACAAGTTAATTTTATTCTTATGTGAAATTAGCTTAAATTAAGGATAGGCTTATGGATTTCTACTATAGTGAGGAACACTCAGCATTTCGTGACATGGCTAGAGAGTTTGCACGTAATAAACTTGCTCCTAAGGCTGCTGAATGGGATGAGCAAAGTTATTTTCCTATAGAGATTTTACGCGAAGCTGCCGCATTGGGTATGGCCGGTATGGTTGCTGCAGAAGATATTGGGGGTTCTAATCTGAAGCGTTTAGATGCGGCTCTTATCTTTGAACAGTTAGCTGCTGGATGTATTACTACGAGCGCTTACCTTTCTATTCACAATATGGTTACCTCCTTAATTGATAAGTACGCAGATGCTTCATTACGTCAGATTTGGGGTCCACGTTTAACATCTATGGAAGTAATAGGTAGTTATTGTTTAACAGAACCCGACTCAGGTTCAGATGCAGCTTCTCTCAAAACGCATGCTGTAAAAGATGGGCAAGATTATATCGTCAATGGTACAAAAGCATTTATTTCTGGCGGCAGTGTAAGTGATGTTTACCTTTGTATGGTTCGCACCGGTGACGAGTCGCATCATGGAATTTCTTGCTTATTAGTAGAAAAAGGGACGCCAGGTTTAAGCTTTGGTAAGTTAGAGAAAAAGCTCGGTTGGCGCAATCAGCCAACGTGCATGCTTTATTTTGAAAATTGTCGAGTTCCCATTAGTAATCGCGTTGGTGATGAAGGCATGGGCTTTAAAATTGCCCTTAATGCTTTAAATGGTGGCCGCGTTAATATTGCCTCCTGCTCACTTGGCGGCGCCACTGCATGTTTACGTTTAGCGCAAGCTTATTTAAAAGAGCGTAAACAATTTGGGAAACCCCTAACTCAAATGCAGGCATTACGTTTCTATTTTGCGGATATGCTTACAGACTTTGAGGCTGCTCGCTTAATGGTTTATCGGGCTGCTGATGCTTTGGATAAACAAGATAAGCAAGCACCTATGTATTGTGCCATGGCAAAGCGGCTAGCCACAGATGTTGCTTTTCGTATTAGTGATAGGGCAATGCAGTTACATGGTGGTTATGGTTATTTGCATGATTATCAAATTGAGCGCATATTTCGTGACTTGCGAGTTCATCAAATACTCGAAGGAACAAATGAGATTATGCGTGAAATTATTGCAAAATCTGTATTAGATGAAGAGTTTTTTATTGATTAGATCTTTTATATGATCTGCCTATTTTATGTAAGTACAAGGCGCAAGTGTTTTGAGGAGCGGAATTTACACGCTGCAAATGAGCACCGGAGAAACACTTGGAACGCAGCACTTGCGTAAAAGAGGTAGGTTATGCAAGAGATCTATTAAAAGGAGTATTATAAATGAGTATTGTAGAGAGGAACTTAGATAAGGGAATTTTAACCATAACCTTTAATCGTCCTGAAAAGTTAAATGCACTTAATGAAGAAGTATTACAAACCTTGCAAGAAATAATTGAGCAAGCTAAATATAATGCAGAAGTTAAAGCGTTATTAATTACAGGAAACGGTAAAGCATTTTGTGCAGGAGCAGATATTAATCGTTTAGCAGAATGTGATGCACAAAGTGGCTATCAATTTGCTTGTTATGGACAAGAGGTCTTTCGCCAGCTTGAAACAATGGGCAAACCTTCTCTTGCTGCAATTAATGGTTTTGCCTTTGGCGGTGGTTGTGAACTAGCAATGGCAGCTACACTCCGTGTTGCTTCCACTAATGCTCAATTTGGCCAGCCTGAAATTAAATTAGGCGTCATTCCTGGTTATGGTGGTACCCAACGTTTAGCTCGCTTGGTGGGTAAAGGTCGTGCACTTGATTTATGTTTAACCGGCCGTTTCATTGATGCGCAAACTGCACTGGCTTGGGGATTAGTTAATGAAGTTGTTGAACCTGATTTATTGCTTGATAAGGCAAATCAGATTTTGAAAAATCTTATTTCCATGGCACCTATTGCTGCTAAAAGTATTATGGAAGTTATTGATCGAGGTTATGATTTATCTCTAAGTGATGCATTACATCTTGAGGCAGTTCATTTTGCAAAAGTATGTGCGAGTGAGGATAAAGCGGAAGGGGTCAATGCGTTTTTGAATAAAAGACCAGCGTCATTTAAAGGGGTTTAAAGCATGACAGACGTTCGCTTCGATTGCCAGAGCCAACTTGGTATTATTACTTTAGCGCGCCCGCAAGCATTAAATGCAATTAATTTAGCCATGATTCAAGCAATACAACAACAACTGCTGCTGTGGGAAAAAGATAATTCAGTTCAGGCTATTATTATTCAGGCTGAACCAGGTAAAGCATTTTGTGCAGGCGGTGATGTACGATGGCTTTATGAAACAGGTTTAAGAAACAAAGCAGAACAGATGCAATTTTTTTGGCATGAATATCGGCTAAATTATTATATTCATCAATTAAAAAAGCCTTATATTGCATTGCTCAATGGCATTACTATGGGTGGAGGCGTTGGCATATCTTTGCATGGTTCTTATACTATCGCCCAAGAGCAATTTGTTTTTGCAATGCCTGAGACTGGTATTGGATTATTTCCTGATATTGGCGCAAGCTATCTTTTATCACATTGTCCAGGAGAGATTGGCTTATATTTAGCTTTAACGGGTAATCGTTTAAATGCTGCAGAAGCTTATGCTGCAGGTTTAGTAGACTATGTTGTTAGCAATGATAAGTTTACAGAAATTATTTCTTGTTTACATAAATTGGATTTAAGTGATAATCCTCATCAGCAAATAAAAATACTTTTACAACAAATTGCAACCAGCTTTAAAACAACCTTCCCAAATATTGAAAAAATTAATCAATATTTTTCAGAATCCAGCGTGCAAAATATCATTACAGCATTAAGAAAAAGTGAGGATTCTTGGGCTTTGACTACGTTACAAACGCTAGAGCAAAAATCTCCCTTAAGTTTAGCTGTCACGTTTGAACAAATTAGGCGAGCTAAATCATTATCTATGGCGGATTGTGTGAAAATGGATTATCGTTTAGTGACTCATTTTATGCGTGATCATGACTTTTATGAAGGCATAAGAGCATTATTAATTGATAAAGATAAAAAACCGCGTTGGTCACCTGATAGCCTAGCTGCAGTCACGCCAGCTTTAGTGGCTAATTATTTTGAGCAGGATGGAGAGGAATTATCTTTGCTTGTAGAAAATTAAAGGGGTATCTGTTTCTATCCTCTAATAGAGGATAGAAAATTTAATATTTTGCTAGGATAAATCATGGATAAATTCTAAGATTAGCTGATTAAATTCATCAGGCTTATCAAGCATAACTGCGTGTCCTGCGTTCTTGATAAAATGTATTTTATCTTGCCAAAGATTCTTAAATTTTACTTCATGTTGAACATAGTCATAATTAATTGCAATATCATCTTCACCACCTATTATTGCAATAGGCTTATCCCAATTCGCAACAATATTACACTGATTTCTACCTATCCCATCAATAATTGACTGTGGATAAAGTATACGCGCCTTTTCATCAGTATTGAGTATGGCATCGACTAAAAATTCTTTTTCAGCACGACCGTCATAGCCAGAAACACTTGCTAGTAATTGTGCCTCCGTATACGTTAAATGTGCCTTGCCAAAGCAGGCCATGATTTTTGGGTCTAGAGCCTTAAAACCTTTTTGTATACCTTGCAAGGAAACTTCTAGAGGTGGCGTGCCTGTAAGTAACAAACCCTTGAGTTGTGGAACTTTATCAACCATTTCTAAAGCGATATGACCGCCCAAGGACCAGCCGATAATGAATAATTTTTCGATTGATAAAGATTGCAATGCACTGATAATTGTGTCAGCAAAGCCTGGGAAGCTATAGGTTTGTAGAGGTGAAAGAGGCGGGGGACTTAGGCCATAACCAGGTAAATCAATTGCAATGCGATGATAAGATTTAATTACATCAGCATTCATTTGGTGATGGAAGAATGTCTTGTTTGTGCAATGTCCATGCAGAAACAACAATGAAATTGATGCGTTTGGGTTTTCTTCCCAAATTGAAAGTGTATTAGAAAAAGACACTGTTAATCATTAATAGAATTAAATAAAAACATAATAACACAATGTGAGAAAAAAACTTGCATAGTTGTGTTATTAGCGTTTAAAAATAGTGAGGCATCTTCCCTCGCTATTTATATATTTTAAATATTAGCTAAGTTGGTAAAATCATTTTCCATTAGCACAGGCTTATTGTTAATAATAGCGTCTTTTAAAACAGCAATTGTTCTTACTGAATGACCTGCTTTAAGTTTAGAATGAAACTTAAATAATAAATTTAAAGCTTCTAATTGTAATGTTTCTAGCGTTAAATCTTGTTGGGAAACTAACTTATCCAACGCAAGGAAAAACTCATTAATGGTATTGCTGTGTTTACCTTTAAAAAACGATAAAGCAGCGCGTTGATGTAACTCCTTATGTCCTGTAAGAACTTCTTTAACACCCTTAAGTCTTTTAACTAACTCTTTTTTATCACTACATTGTATTAATTTATTGATGTCTGCTTCAATCGAGTAACCTTCAATCGGATGGCTACATTTCTCAATTAAAAGTGCTTTTGCCCATCTTAAACCTATTGCTTGTTGATCAGCTTTTTTATTGATAAGGGGAAAATTTAATTGGCGTATTATCAACTCAACTAATCCAGTATTATTTTCTTGCGCTAAGGCTATTATTAAGCGTACTTGATTTTCTTGAGGGTCTTGCCGGTTAAATTTAATTAAAGCATTTTTAGGTAATTTAAGTTTATTAAGGTCAAGCTGAGTAAGTATTTTTGTTGCTATTTGCTCTACATCAATATAGTCAATATAATTTTCAGTAAGTTGATCTTTTAAAGCTAAAATATCCTCATCAGTATATTGCGAGATATCTTCTTCCACTAATTTAGGTAGCAGCGTGTTGCGAATAAACGCTATGCCTTTTGTTGTTTTGCTAAGGTTAAGCATTTCTACCAATGTGATTAGACGATGACCTTCAGGAAAGTCGCTTTCTTGATAATCTGTATTATGTACTTGATTGTAATTGGCAAGAATTTCAGTAAAGTTAAGCTTATTTAATTTAACTAAAAACTCAGCTTTAATTTCAAAATTATTAAAACTTTTACCCTCTGCAGTTGACATATTACGCTTTAGATCATCGAAATAAGCATCTCTTAAATTTAATAATTGATCATTTGTAAGTATACTAATATCGTCGTTAAGAAAGCGTGGTAAAATTGCTCTTAAAAAATCAGGATTGCCTGATTTTAACATTGCTAGCACAGCAATCGTCTTATCTGATTTTGTTGAAAATTTTAAAGGTAAAATAGCTGGAGTTGAGTGATAATTTTTGAATATGCTAAACAATTCATCAAAATTATCAGACATTAATGTTAACGTTTGTTGGTGTAACGCATTAAAATATTTACCAACTTTTTCCTTATTTTGTTCAATGACATCGCGAGTTAGTGCCATATATAATTCTTCTTGAGCAGCACGTAAGATAATTTTTTCATCTTGAGAATTAGTTAATATCGCGTAAGTAGTTCGATATTTTTGAAAATCTTTGATTTTATCGATATGTTTCTTTTCTTGTCCCCATTCAAATAACTCTTTAAGCGTTTGATGTTGATAAATTTCCGCATATATTTCATTTTGTAAAAAGCCCGTTACAAAGCCGCTACCTGTTTGGTAATGAGGAAGGTATCGACTATCACCATTATTAAAAATAGTTACATTTGCTTTTTGTTGGTTTTCTAACTCAATTGTAGTAGAAGAAATAACTTGGCCACTCTCGCCACGTCCTGAAGGAAACCTTGAACGTAATACTTCATTTGCTTCTAAACTATCTATAGGTAATCTAGGGAAGACTAGTATTGCAATTTGTCGTATATAGTTTGCAACTTTTTCTTCGAATTCTTTCTTTTCCATGACCATCATGGCGATAGGAATTTCTGCACCAATATATAATATATCATTAGCATAAAAAACCCGGATACGTGGAGGACGTATTAGATTCCAGCCAAATTGTTTTAATGGCTTCTGCCAAGGCGATAAATCAAGTGAACGCTGATTTTGCTCTAATGTATTACAGCTAATGATTTCTTGCTCAAATTTGTCTTTTATAAAAAAGGTCGTTGTCCCATGAACAGGAACAACTGGCATAGATTCAACATCAGGCGTTGCATTTTCCATTCGATATTTTTTCTGATCAGGATAAATAATTTCATGTTTTTTTGAATCACCTTCGAGTGCGCCAGTTGCCACATGAATTTGAATATCATTATCGGTTAAACCTAAGTCTTTTATAATGTCGAGTACTTGCTCAGAAATAGAATCATTGAGGTCAAGGTTTTGTTTAATAAGCTGTAAATTGCCTTGCTGAAAAAGGGTATCAAGTAAGATTTGTTGTAAATCGCGAATCTGGATTTGACTGAAGTGCTTAGCAGCAAAAACAGAATCATCACCTTGTTGGAAACCTTGCGCAACAGAAAATTTTCGTTCGTGCATTAATTTATCTAATGCTTGTTTATCAATGCCATTATTAATTAACTTCTCTGTAACATCTTCTCGTTCAAAACGAAAAATATTGGCCCGGGATAATTTTCTATCAATGCTATGATTTTCAGGTTTTAAACGACGATCTAGAATAATAATTTGAGCATTGGGATTAAGTTTTCTAACCTTTAAAGCACGGTGTAAATTGGCAGGGCCGGCTCCTACAAAGACATGAATTGGCACAGAATACCTCTTTTTGTTTTATAGACAAAAATGTGCGCCGATTATACTTTTGAAAGCTTAAGGATTACTTAAGAGAAGACAATATACCTAAATTTAAATTTTTTGTTGTTTTAAAACCACCATATTTTCTTAAAAATAATCATTGGTTAATTGAGTCAATTAATAAATGTATAAAAATATTACATCAATTCAATGTTTTAACTTAAGGTTAAACACTTTGTAGTTTTAGAAATTAAGTGACTATAAAAAAGATTTCTTTTAAATTAAAATTTGCTGTGCAAGAAATTGCAAAATATTTAATTAGAAAATTAATCAAATTTCGTTATAAGGATAGAAAATGCCAAACGCGGAATGGCCTGCCCAAGATTATGCAGTTGGTTCTTATGTACAAGCAACTATTGCAGATCATTTACTTGCAAATTTACAACTTAATCCAACTGATGATGTTTTAGATATTGGCTGCGGTGATGGTAATTATACACGTAAAATTCTTGATAAAGTTCCCTATGGGTCAGTATTAGGAGTTGATGCATCAGAAAATATGCTCGCTTTAGCAGAAGAAGTCTGTAAGGATTATTCTAACTTTTCCGTGCAGAAGAATGATGTTCTTGATATGTCATATGCTAATCAATTTGATCAGGTTGTTTCTTTTTGGTGCTTGCAATGGGCAACAGACATTAAAAAAGCATTTATCAATATTGTCCACGCACTTAAACCAGGTGGCAAGATTTTTACCATTTTTCCTGCCGGAGATGATCCTTATATTAAGGCTTATTATGCACTTAAAGAATCAGGGCAGTTTGCTTGTCTTCATGATTTTAAGGCGCCTATGGACTATAAAGAACTGGATAATCTAGCTATAAAATTAGCCTCTATTTCTTGTAAAAAAATTAAGGTAGACCGTATTCAGGAATCCATAACCTTGCCAAGCATTGATATTTTTAGAAAACTTGTAAACGGTATTGCGTTTTATCAGGGGCGTATTTTAGACTCTGAAATAAAATTGCTTAATGCGGCCATGGTTGATTGGTATGAAAAAGAATGCCAAAAAAGGTGGCAGGGAATTTGTAAATTCAAATGTTCGGTTTATTTGGTAACAGGCGAAAAATAATGTTTACTACTTATCGAAAGATAAATATGTAACTGTTTAAATATTAAGTGTGTTGAAAATTCATTTTCCCCTACCTCTGGCTTATCCATGGGCTCCATAAGATCTTGAATAAGCCATGAGAGTTTTAATATTAAGATCAATGCTGGATCCCGTGGACAAGCCACGGGACGTAGGCGTAAATAGCAATTGTAAACAGCCCCTGCATTAAGCAGCTTTTTAATTTTTGTATAAGTTAGAATAGAGTTTTCAATAAAGATGGAAATAACAGAGCAAATCTTAAATGAATTAAAGCAACAAAGTTATGTACAGCTGCCATTTAATCTTACTCAGCAGCAAATAAATAAGGCAATAACAGCTTTTTTTCAATTCCTAAAGGAACCTAAAGAAATTAAACAAGTTATTAATTTCTCCATAGCGCCTAATCACCGCCGAGGTGATGTTGGTTATCAGCAACGGCAAGCAGATGACCATATTTATAATGACAATAAGGAATTTTTTCATTTCCATCCAGCGATTTTTGATGGGTTTCAAAGTTATTTGGCTGAGCATCAAACCGTAGCTAATTTTATCAATCAAGCCAAACTAATTTGGGATATAGTTTATAATTTTATACTTAAAATTTTTACATCCCTTGAGCCGGTCTATCCTGATATAGTTAATAAAATTTTTGCAACAAGTAAGCCACATATCCTTTTAAGGTTTTTAAAATATGATTGGCAGCAATCAGGGAAATATCTAGCTAAACCTCATTATGATGCTGGCTCTTTTACGTTAGCTATTGCAGAAAGTTGTCCTGGATTAAGAATCGGTAGAAATCCAAGTGATTTAAAAATAATCAAACATAATCCCGATCATGCTATTTTTATGATTTCATCAAATTATCGAAAAATGATTGATAACCCAGACCTATTTCCAGCTTGGCACGATGTGATTCAGTTGGATGAAAACTTAATTGGACAGCCGTTTGCGCGCTGGGCATTGGTCGCTTTTATTGATGCCCATGGCGTAGAAGCCTTGCCAAGAACAGAGACTCATAAGTGGTTTACGACTTAAAATTAATAAATTTAAGTGCAGTTGATAGGAAATACAGCGACTATAAATCTCAATTAAACTAAAAAATAAGCATGTACTATAATTATTTTACTTATATCTATTATTTTAAAATTATGAAATTTAAAGCAGAAAAAGTAGATTCAAAAAGGATGTTAGAGGTTTTAAGTGATTGGGAAAAAAAATTCTTAAGCAAAAAAAGAAATAAAATAGAAACAAATGCACAGTCGATAGCAACACAAATGATAAAAACGTTAAAGGACGAAAGGCATGCTCATTTTTTGTTAGCTAAGTCTGATGAAAGTAATAAGCCTTGTGCGTTACTAATCGGCGACGAAAAAGATAAATTAATTATTATACGTTTTATTCTTTCTAATGTTTTTGATACTGATGCAAAGGGATCGGGAAGGTTTCTTGTCGAGGCGATTACAAAATTTGCTGATGCGAAAAAATTTTCAATTCGCACAACTTCACAAAATGCTGACGCTTTTTGGAAAAAATGTCCAGGTTTTAAGCTAGATGAAGCAAATCCTCCTGATTTTATATATAAGCCGGATAGTTTATTCCTGCAATATCCGAAATCTCCACAGCAATTCTTTAAAGAAGAAGATAATGATGAAAAAACAACAAAGTCAGAAAATTCAAAAACGCGGTATACTCGTAGTAGATAATGCTCAATTTTCGTATTTATAATCAGGGTTAAAGTTTCCATTAAATATTTCAAATAAATCCTATATGATAGAAATAGGCCTATCATATGAAAAAAAATGACCTTTTTAAAAAAGTATTTTTACCTCCTTGCTAGTATTATGCTTACAGGTTATCTCTTATCTGTGTCAGCAACTTTATTTAATCCATTTTTGGCAGCTTTTATTTTAGCTTTAGCATTAAAGCCTTTTGCTTCGCTACTTGAGAATTATAAAGTACCGAGGTTGTTGAGTACCATTATATCGGTATTGTTGCTTATAATAATTCTTGTGGCTCTTATTATATTTTTTCAAGCCCAGGTGCGTAATATTGATTTTGAATTGGGTAATTTTAGTCAAAATATAATTGGCATTCCTACTAAAATACAAAATTGGATTACAAGTATTTTAGGCGTGACTCAAGAGCAACAACAATCTATTCTTATGGAAGGACTTACAACGGTAGTAAAAAATAGTTCTGTTTTAATAAATCGGACAATGTCTTTTACAGCCTCTGTTTTTACGGCTCTTTTAATTTTTACCATTGTGCTATTTTTCTTGCTTTATTATCGAAAAAATCTTGTTTTATTTCTTTTTAAATTCACCCCTCTTAAAAACCATTTAGCCTTGCAAAGAATTTTAAAGAGGGGCCAGTTTGTTGTAGAACATTATATATTTGGTTTATTTTTAGTCATCTTTATCGTAGGTGTTTTAAATACACTTGGCCTTTGGCTTTTAGGAATCGAGCACGCTATTCTTTTTGGAGTAATGGCAGCTATTCTTACGTTAATTCCTTATATCGGGATTTTTATTGGCTCTCTGTTTCCGGCAATTTTTGCCTTGTTAACTAAGGGCTCCCTTGGGTATATGTTAAGCGTTATTTTTGTTTTTATGTTTGTACAATTTTTAGAAGGTAATTTTTTAACACCTAATATTGTAGGTAGACAGGTAAGCGTCAATCCCTTTGTTGCTATTCTTGGGCTATTTGTTGGCGGTTTGTTACTAGGCTTTACAGGTATTATGTTTGCTCTTCCAGTACTTGCAATTACTAAGGTTATTTGTGATGAAATTGAACCTTTAAAGCCAATTGGTTACTTAATTGGAAATTTTAACTAGATAAACGCCTAGGTTTTGGTGCTAAAAACAATCTATGTTAAGCGGACGTATAAGGGAAAACGTGAAGAAATCTAATTTATTGACATCGATTCCATATCCTATTATTCAGGCACCAATGGCTGGCGGTATCGTGTCGCCTGAATTAACAGCCATGGTTTCAAATGCTGGGATGTTAGGTTCTATTGCCAGCGGATATCTTAGTTTAGAAGACTGTGAAAAATTAATTTTAGCGGTTAAATCTCTTACCTTTCAACCTTACATAGTTAATGTTTTTATTGAAGAGCCCCGCTGTAAAGAACAAGTTTTACCAAAGCCTAAAACTATTTTAGCGCTGGAGAAAAAGGCAGGATTGGTGCCAAAAAAAACATTTATTATTCCGAAAACAATTAATCAACAAAGCTTTGCCCAATTATTTGTTAAACATCAAGTGCCTATTGTCAGTACTACTTTCGGTATTTTTGATGCAGATATAATTAAGTACTTAAAAGAGCATGAGGTAAAATTATTGGTAAATTGCTGTAGCTGTGCTGAAGCGCAATATGCTGCAGAGCAAGGCGCAGACGCATTAATTTTACAAGGAACAGAAGCAGGCGGCCATCAAGGTAGTTTTTTAACTAATGAACCTAATGAGTTAACTACCTTAGATCTACTAAAACAAGTTAAAAAATTAGAACTAAGTTTACCTTTAATAGCTGCAGGTGGAATTAATTTAGATAATATCAAAACTTATTGGCAAGCAGGCGCAGCATTAGTGCAATTAGGTACACTCTTTATGCTTAGTAATCTAAGTTTGTTAAGTAAAAAATGTATACAATATCTTTTATCAGACCAGCCCCCAATTAAAACTAAGCTTACCGATGCTATTACAGGTAAGTGGGTACGCAGTATAGAAAATACTTTAGCAACTAGCTTGAAGAAAGCAGATTATCTTTTCCCAGTACAGCATTATGCGACTACTTATTTAAGAAGCATGTGTAGAAAAAAAAGTTTTTTCGATTTCACAGGGCTATGGTTAGGAAAACATGAAAACTACCAATTTTTAATAATAGAAGATTTAATAAATCGCTTAAGAGCTGCTTATGAAAAAGAATGTGAAAGGATTAAACAAGAAAGTAAGAATATAAAATAAAGGTAAAAAGAAGGGCTCATCGAGCCCTATTCTATTATTGATTAGTATTAGTATTAGTAGTATTGTCATCATTTTGCACTTCACAAGTAATTTTAGTGCAATCACGGCAATGCTTAGCAGCAAATTTAAATGAATCTTCAGCAGACATTTTTTGTTGAGCCATTTTGTCATCAGCTGCTTTTTCAGTTGCAATATCGCTGCTACTAGCATTTGTAGTACAAATCCAATTAGCTTTCATGTTAGTGCTGGGTGTTTGGTTATTTGTGCTTGAGCTAGCAAAAGCAACGCTTCCTGCCATTAAAATAGAAAATCCTAATATTACTTTATTCATGATGCTCTTCCTTTTGTTTAAGTTAATTATCCTATTTTGAACATCTAAATCTACGACATTTAATTATAGCAGAATAATAACTAGTAATGGATCAAGCTCTCACCAAGATAGTGAAATACCACATAATTTATTATAATAATTATCCTGCTAGGATGTAATACAGCAACTGCAAGTAATTAATTTTATTAAAAAATTACTCTTAAAGACTATTTTGTCTGTCGTAATGCTAGGGCAAACAAAACATAACTCCAACCACTTATTAATACTTCAATAGCAATAAGCAGGCCAATAACCCAAAGTCCACTGACAGGCCAGCTACTAAGAATAATAACACCCATAATAATTGATGCAATACCTGCTAAAATAAGCCAAAACCATCCTTTAGTTTTTTTTAAGGTAAAAGCCATCATAAAGCGGATAAAACCAATAGCAATTAAAAGCCAAGCTAAGAAAGCTGTTATAATAGTTGAGGCTAATATAGGATCATAAATGATTAAAATGCCCGCCCATATATAAAGCAAAGCAATAAGAATGTGCCAGATTACCGCTTTCCAACCTTTGCACTTAAAGGCATCTATAAGTTGAACGATACCAGCAATAACAAGGATAGCACCGATCATTATGATGCTTGCTAAAGTGACAGCTACTAATGTACCTAAAGCCAAAGTGCCAAGGATAATAAATAAAATTCCTAAACCCAGAAGCCAGCCCCAGTGGCGTTTTAAGCCTGCTGGAATTAATCCATTATTACTGTTGTCCATAACATTCACCAGTTGAAATTTCTTTATTAATAATAGATTATCGGCGCAATAAATTGTAGCAAATAGAGTTAAATTTTGGGAGTTAAGATGGAGCAACAGCTTATCAATAAGTTACGTCAGGATACGCCAGGTTGTGAACATGTATTGCATTTCAATAATGCAGGCGCTGCTCTAATGCCTATTTCCTGTCATTGATGCTTTACACTCTCATCTTAACTTAGTAGCAAAAATAGGTGGTTATGAGGCAGCTGAACAAGTTAACGATCAAATTGAGACGTTCTATACTTTAGCTGCAAGGCTTATTAATAGTATGCTAATGAAATTGCTTTTATAGATAATGCTACGCATGCATGGGCTGTGGCTTTTCATAGTTTGCCCTTAAAAAAGGCGATAGAGTTTTAACTAGTATAAGTGAATATGCCAGTAATTATTTAGCACTTTTACAACGAGCTAAGAATTCTGGGATTATTATAGAAGTTATAAAAAATGATGCGCATGGCCAGGTTGATATAGATGATTTAAAACGAAGAGTAACTAAGGATGTTAAGTTAATTGCAATAACGCATATTCCAACCCAAGGTGGCTTGATGAATCCGGTGGTAGAAGTAGGAAAAATTGCTCGCAAGAGGGATATTCCATATTTACTAGATGCAACCCAATCAGTAGGCCAATTGCCTATCGATGTAGAAGCCATTGGCTGTGACTTTCTCTGTGCAACAGGCCGTAAATATTTACGTGGTCCACGGGGAACTGGATTTTTATATGTTCGCAAAAAAATGCTTAAGCAATGTGAGCCCATTTTTATTGATCTACATTCAGCAACTTGGACAGCAATGAATAGTTATCAATTAAGAGCGGACGTGCGCTGTTTTGAAACGTGGGAGCAAAATATCGCTGCTAAAATTGGCCTAGCTAAAGCAATAGCATATACACTTAATTTAAGTATGCCTGTTATTTGGTCTAGGATTAAATATTTAGCAAATTTATTACGTCAACGCTTATTGTTAATACCTGGGCTTACATTACAAGACTTAGGTGAAAATCAATGTGGATTAGTGACTTTTACCTTAGAAAATTTTTCTGCACCAGCCATTAAAAAACATTTAGCTCAATTAAATATCAATGTCACTATATCTTTACAAGAATATGCACGACTAGACTTAGAAAGCAGGAATATTAAGGAGTTAATTAGAGCTTCTGTTCATTATTATAATACAGAGGAAGAGATAAATAACTTTTGTGCAGCCCTGGAAAAATTAGCTAAGTAGCCAAAATAATTTTTAAAAGATTATTTGTTACTATTTTGTTAAAGTATCTGTAATAGGATTATTTGAGTAAGGGATGTATTATTGTGAATTTATTTATAACTATTTTAATTCTACTTATTTCAGGTCCACTAATGGCTAAACAACAGACTGAGCTATTCAATCATCACGACCTCTCTGGCTGGCAACACATTGGTGAAGGGGTTTTTCATGTTAAAGATAACTTATTAGTCACTGAAGGTGGGATGGGATTGCTTTGGTACACTAAACAGAAGTTTGGTAATGTCAAATTAAAAGTAGTTTATAAAGTTGATTATCCAGAAGCTAATTCAGGTATTTTTATTCGTATTGCTGATAAACCTAAGGATGTTTGGGATGCTGTACATCAAGGTTATGAAGTACAAATTTGTGACAAAGGAAAAGAAGTTCATAATGAGTATTATCGAACGGGCGCTATCTATACAATGGCAAAGCCATTAAAGCTTGCTTCCTATCCACCTGGCCAGTGGAATACTTTTGAAATCATAATGAAAAATGATGAGGTAAAAATTTTCTTAAATGATCAGTTAGTAAATGATTTTCATTCTACTCAATCTATGCCAGAGAAAAAGCTATATTCAGATCCAAATAGAGGAGTTCGACCTGAAGTAGGTTACATAGGCATACAAAATCATGATCATACTGCTTTAAATAAAGATAGCCATGTGTACTTTAAAGAAATAAGCGTGACACCACTTAAAGAGTAACTGTTCATGTGATGACGCCAACTTAAGAACAGCTCTGTCCTTCCTGTGGGGCTGTGTTGCATAGTTAATAAATGTGTTTTTCTAAAGCCAATGTCATTCCCGCGTAGGCGGGAATCTATCTCTGCAAGCACAGTGCGGTTGTTAAGATGGATTTCCGCCTTCGCGGAAATGACAAATTCTTAAAATTAACTGAACCATTAACTTGAGTAACTACAACTTTTAGTTTAATGTTGCTTTGCAAAATTTTTTGCAGAGCTTCTACTTTCTATAATCCCGCCTTTTGAAACCTTTGCGCCTTGCACTAAAGTAAAATCTACACGTTACATAAGAGCTCTAATGATAAAAAACGGTTTTATCTAATTTATGTTATAACTCTTTAGGCAATTAAACCCTTTTTTATCTTCATTTTTAGTACTATAAATAGCTTTCCCTTCCATTAACTCACAGATTTTTTCAGTATTTAATGAGTTTAGACATGCGGCTAATGATCTATCTTTGCAAGTGCTAAAAATATTATTTTGGGAATTAATGGCATAATAATGATCATCACCCCACCTTGCTTCGTCATTGGTAAAGTAGGTAGTAAAATCTTGTAGAATTAAATCATCGTTTAAATGAAAAATTTTCATGGCCGGATTATTATAGTGACGTCGACTTATAGAAGGGGTTGAGTAGGCATAAATAGCTTTCCCGTTCTTTAGAGTAATTTTACGTAATTCATCATAATGACTATGCGATGTTAATAACGAAATTTGCTGATAATTTTTATGATATTTATTAAGTAATTTAATAAATTGCGTTAAAGGTTTATCTTTCCAAACTTTTTTATTACGATAATCTATACCAGGTTCTTCATGCATCGCAATTAATAATTGTTTAGCTTGATGATTTTTTAATTGGGTCGCTAGCCATTCTAGTTGCTGCTCGGCATCATCGTCTTGATTCAAATAAGAAGGAATCCACAGAGGGAGCTTAGCAAACTGTGTTGCGTTTAAGACAATAAGTATTATGTCTTTGTTTTTTGGCAGGACATATGTTGCGTAATATCCGCCACTCTCCATGGCAGTTTTATCTATCATTAACCCATCACAATAAGCACAAGCGCCTTGCCAATCATAAGCATAACTAAGAGGTGATTTACCTTGTTTTGCAAAAGGTTGATAATTACCGGCAAGAGAGTCATTGTTACCTGGAACATAGTAAATGGGTTTATGCGTGTTATCTGTTATAAATAAATCATGAAATATTTTTGCTTCATATTGAGCTTTATCAACCTTGCTGAAAAAAGGGAAATGATGAGTAGGTAAATCACCAAGGAGCAGAATAAAATCGACGTCTTGCTGCAGCGTTTTAAACTTTTCTAAAGCAGAAGACCATAAGATATCGCCTGTATCATGTCCATTGCCGGTGATATTATTCGCTCCATAATGAATATCTGAAAGAGCCAAAAAGCGGATAGCAGGCCAGGTAGGCTGGGCAGCGAAGAAAATAAAGAAACCAATCAATATTTTTAGTAATTTGTTCAAGGAATAGAATGAAAATATGATTTTTGTTCATTATAATCGAAAATTAATAAGATACAATGTCCACTTTAAGTTTGTTTGTTTAAGCGCTTTCCCTTAAAATTATCGCTTTTTAAACTAAGGTTTTGTATGTCCGAATTTTATGAGGATTTTACTAAAAGAAGAACGTTTGCCATTATCTCTCACCCCGATGCTGGTAAAACCACCGTAACAGAAAAATTATTGTTGTTTGGTGGTGCAATTCAGTTGGCGGGCACAGTAAAAGGGCGCAAGGCTGACAGGCATGCAACATCTGACTGGATGGAGATGGAAAAAGAACGGGGAATTTCTATCACAACTTCAGTGATGCAATTTGTGCATAATAAACACGTGATTAACCTTCTTGATACGCCCGGTCATGAGGACTTTTCAGAAGACACTTATCGGACTTTAACCGCAGTTGATTCAGCGCTTATGGTAATTGACGTCGCTAAAGGTGTTGAAGATCGAACGGTTAAATTAATGGAAGTATGTCGTTTGCGTGATACACCTATTATGACGTTTATTAATAAATTAGACCGAGAGGGGCGGGAGCCTATTTCTCTTCTTGATGAAGTAGAGGAAGTGTTAGGTATTCAATGCGCGCCTGTCACCTGGCCTGTTGGTATGGGTAAACGCTTTAAAGGAATTTACCATCTTTACCAAGATAAAATTTATCTCTATCAGCCAGGAAAAAATGCCCAAAAACAAGAAGCACTTCAGATTGATGGTTTGGATAGTCCTGAGCTTGATCAATTACTCGGTGATGTTGCACAAGAATTGCGTGACGAAATTGAATTGGTTAAAGGCGCTTCGCATGAATTTAATTTAAATGCTTATCTAGCAGGTAAGTTAACGCCAGTTTATTTTGGATCAGCGATTAATAATTTTGGTATTAAAGAATTGCTTGATGATTTTACAATGCACGCGCCAGGCCCGCGGCCTCGCCGAGCCTTGGAGCGAGAAGTAAACCCAGACGAGTCAAGTTTTAGCGGATTTGTTTTTAAAATTCAAGCGAACATGGATCCTAAGCATCGTGACAGGATTGCCTTTTTACGTATTTGCTCAGGTACCTTTAAGCGAGGCATGAAGTTAAATCATTTACGTTTAGGAAAAGAAGTTGTAATTGCCAATGCATTAACCTTTATGGCAGGTGATAGATCACATGCTGAAACGGCCATGGCAGGCGATATTATCGGGTTACATAATCACGGCACTATTCGTATTGGTGATACCTTTACCCAAGGCGAAGTGTTAAAATTTACAGGTATTCCCAATTTCGCTCCCGAATTGTTTCGCTTGGTACGCTTAAAAGATCCTTTAAAAAGTAAAGCATTATTAAAAGGATTGGTTGAACTATCTGAAGAAGGCGCCACTCAAATCTTTAGACCATTAAATAGTAATCAATTGATTTTAGGTGCAGTAGGTGTATTGCAATTTGATGTAGTTGCGCATCGTCTTCATCATGAGTATAAAGTTGATTGTGTTTATGAATCAGTGAGTGTGTCTTGTGCCCGCTGGGTTTATTCAGAAGATGATAAAGCGATGCAAGAGTTTCGCACAAAAGCATATGATTATTTAGCACTAGATGGTAGTGATGCGTTAATATATTTAGCGCCTACTCGAGTTAACTTAACCATGGCTGAAGAGCGTTATCCGAAAATTCATTTTTCATCAACAAGAGAACACTAAGTAAAGTAGAAGGCCTCTTATTATAATAAAAGGCCTTTATTAACATACACACGGTGCTTGTGATTCTGGGCAAATTGAAGAAGTTAATGAATCACTTAAGTTTTTCGTATATGTATCCATAGATTTAAACATGTGATAACGAGTTAGCTTATTAGCAGCACTTGCCCCCGCTAAAAGAGATATGATGGCTCCTCCTAAAGCAATACCCATGGTAATCCCTTGTGCAGTACCTGCCATAGTCGTTAATGGCCCAAATATTAAGCCACCAACAAAGATGCCCAATGCTGCTCCTAAGACGGCACCTGCTAAAGCACCACCTAATGTACAGGCCGCCATGATAATTTTTTGGTTAGTTGTTGCTTTTACACAGGTTTGTTTATATTGATTAGCGGTAATTATAAATTGTCTTATTAATTGATTCGCTCCTTGTAAATCATTAAGAGATAATTTATTTAATGCGGACTTAGTTTTAACAAATTCCGTTAGTAAATAATTCGTTTGTTCACTAATTTTTTGAATTCCGGCCACTTTATTCTCTAAATGGCCTTTAAGATAAGCTTTGCAAAGTTGTTGATGAAGTAGAAGCTTAAGTTTTAATAAATCGCTCTTATTGTAATAGGTACTACTCAGATTTAATTGCTGAATACTTTCGAGAGCGGTAAAAAATAACAGGTTTGTCCCTTTTAAGTTTTGAAAAAAATCACTAATTAACTTTTGTTTAAGTTTTGCATTTTGTTCATGTGAATCTTTATAGCTATTCATTAAAGTAAGCTGAGCAGTATAATCTAGTTGACAAAAATGGCGTAAGAAAAGTAATTTGGCATGCTCTTGCCGACTAATAAAATTTTCTTGTAAAAATTGCTTAATCTGGTGACTTAATAAATCGAGGTTAGTTAAGTCAGTTTCAGAACTATTCAAGCCTATACGATGTGCAAAATTTAGAATAATTAGTGGTTGATTTTTATATTGAGCTATTGCTATGTCGATTTGCTGGTTAATAAATTCAGCCAACTCATCTTTGTTAATCATAGAGTAGCGAGCTAAGGTTTCAAAAAAGTAAGTAGCAGAATAGGTAAGAGCGTCAGAAATTTGATCATGATAAGCTGGAGGCCCACTATAAGAGGGATGATAGCGAAAGAGATTATGAAAACTTTTAAGATGAATTCTTTCATCAAATTTACGCTGACCAAATAAACGGAAATCACCTAGGGCCCCACCAAAATCAATTTGTACAGCCCGTGTATTACCTATATTAGGTATTAAATAATACTTTTTATTATGGATGATAAAAGCCTCACTATACTCATCAATATCAGGTTGCCTAACTAATCTAAATTTATAATAAGTTGTATCATTAATTCTTATTTTTTCAATTTCATCTGCAGAATAATTCTCGGGAAGCGTTTTTTTTGTGCAATAGCCGGTGTAATTCGCATTCTCAAAGATAGGTATAAGTTCTTGGTCAATTGATTTTCTTATGGGAGCAGCGCCAATATTTTTATAGTGGGTATCTGGATCATCAACAATCCCACGCTTTGCTAATCCAGGAATCAGGTCTTTATAGCGTCCTGCCTCAGTCATTGTATCAATGCAGATATCATACTCAAAATAACGAGGCCTATGATCAGGTAGAGTGTAGAATTTATCTCCAACAGCTTTACGTAAGTCTTGATAAGCTGGTAATTGATAAGCAAGATAGGCATCTAAGTATAGATCTCGGTAATCTTGGAATAATTCAGAAGCAATATAAATTCCCTCGTCAGAGGACAAAGGCAAATAAGAAACATTAGCAATAATATTTGGATCTTCACCAATTTTTTCAGCAATAAACCGCATAATTTGACTGGCGAAAACCTCGCAGATATTTTTATCCTGCTCAGGATCTTGCTTTAAGTGATATTTGCTAAGGTTTGCTTGATTAATCATGTTGTAACCTAATCGTTTTTTAAGGATTTTTCCCTACATACCCAAATAAATTATGATTTTGAGGCCCATTATAATCAAAATTTGATAATATTCTAGACATATTGGTTTATTGAAGTAAATTTTGATTAGGGAGGTTCTTTATTAAAAAAGGAAATAACCTGTACCGTCAAAGTTTAAACTATTTGAAATTATTTAACTTAGTAGGGCTTTCTAATGCCATGGTTGGCAAAACTGTAAAATCCTCCTAATTAATTAATTGACCCGAGTAATCCAGTGTGTAAAATCAGTGCAATTTGATTTCAACTATATATTAAGGGGAACAGTAGTGCGTTTAGATGATCAAATTAATAAATCAATTAGTGTATTTATTGAAGCAGTTAAGGAAGGGAATGTGCTTATTGTAGATTCATTATTGGATAATCTTCTTAAGCATGTTTCTATGACTGAGATAGTTGATCCTGTTTATACTGGCAATCCACTGCATTGGGCAGCAAATGAAGGGCAATTAGATATTTTAAAGAAGCTTATTGCTAAATGTCCTCAAGCTATTAATTCTACTACTTCAAATGGTTCCACACCCTTATTAAATGCCGTTACAAATAATCATTATTCTGAAATGATTTATTTGTTACAACATAACGCTAGCCCTACTATAAGCAATCATAATTCTGAAAATGCATTTTCAGCTGCTTTTAAAAAAGCTGATAACCATCCTATTAAAATTTATATGCAGGAATATCGTGATTTATTAAATAAGAATTTTAAGGAAGCAATCCTTGAATATAGTTGGGAACAGGCTGAGGAACTCTTAAATAAGGGTGCAGATATTGAAACATCAATTAGAAATATTGATGATAAAATACAACATACAGCTTTGTTTCATTTTTGTTGTATTGGTAATACAGAAATGGTCAAAAAACTAATTGCACGTAAGGCCAATGTGAATATAGTTGGGGCAAAAAATGGCTTCTCTGCGTTACATGCTGCTGCTAACTTTGGCTATGTAGAAATTGTAAATTTATTACTTGAAGCTGGCGCAAATTGTTTAGCAAGAGATATAACTGGTAATACGCCGTTAGATATAGCGAAAACTCGTCAGATTCCTCAAATTATTGCAAGTTTAGAAGCTAAATCAACTAAAGTAACTCCTGTAACTATTCAACCTCAACTACAAAAAATAAATGAAACGACAAGCCGAAATTACTCGTCGTCTTTTATAACGCATAGCACGAGCAAACCAGAACTTACTTTAGAAGAGCGATTTGGTAAGCTTAAAGGAAATTATTTCTTCCAAACAAACAATAAATCTCAAGTTGCAGAGAAAACTAGAAAAGCAATTACCTTAGAAGAATTAAGAGAGGAAGTTAAGGCATTAAGTACTTACGTTGCACAATTAGAAGAAGCAGGGCCTAATTGTATTAATATGTTTAATTCTAAGTGCACTTTGCCCACTCAACAGACAATGAAGGTAGATTTATCAGAGTTTATGACCTATCTAAAATCAATTAAAAAATCAATAGAAGTATTAAACCAATGTTTTGCTCAGGAAGATGTTAAGGAAATTACAAAAACAATCGTTAAAGATTATAAAATAGAAAATACATGTTCAAAAATGGTTGGTGCTACAAATAATGTCCAAGGAGCTTTATCTCATAAAATCTTACCTTCACAAGAATATTATCAAGATTACACCAAATTATTTGATGGTCTGAAGTTATTAGAAGAAAAGGCAGGTCATTTACAAAAACAGGTAAAAAAGATACATAATAATAAACTGACCCTAGCAGAACCTGTTAGCTCTCTAGAATATAATTAAAGATTTAAAGTTAAAATTACTAAGATAATGGTTCTAAATATTCTTTAGAACCGTTACCTTTAAATTATAAATCTCACTGTATACTTTCTTAAACAATAAAAATGAGTTCTAACAAAGTGCTATAATTTATCTTATTATCAAGATAACCCAGTTAGGAGCAACTTTGCATAATAAACGGATTTGGTATCAAAGTTTTGTTGACCCCAAAGAACAGAAAAATTATTTAACTCACCTACAAACTTTTTTAGACGCCTATGCAGATAAAGGATTTAAATTTGAAGTATATGGATTGACGCCGCCTGATAAAAATCTGCATCCTTTAACTGAGTTTCGTTGCGCAGCACAGACTATTCAAAATGCGATTAAAGCACAGAAGGAGGGTTTTGATGCTTTTGTAATTGGACATTTTCAAGAGCCGGGTATCAATGAAATTAAAGCTATTTTAGATATACCTGTCATTGGACTTGGTGAGGCAAACATGCTTTATGCCTGTAGCATTGGCCGTACAATAGGATTAGCCACTATTAATCCTATTTTTATTCCTTGGCATGAAAATCAAATTAATTACTATGGATTAGAGCGGCGAATTCTCTCGGTTCAAGCAGTCAATGCACAAGTGGATGATTTTGAGCAAGCATTCAATAATAAAGCTGTTTATGAAAAATTACGTAATAGTTTCTTAGAACAAATTAAGCCTATGGTAGCAGAAGGTGTTGAAGTTATTATCTTGGCAGGTGGCTTGCCGATGCTTTTACTTGCCCAACAAAAGAATCTAACCGTTGGCGGTGCAGTTATTGTGAATGGAATAGCAGTTTGTGCTAAATTTGCAGAAATGGCCCTAAAATTACAAGAATTAACTGGCAATTTTATCAGTCGCAGAGCCACCTATGCTCAAGCAAACTCCCAAACGATTGAAGAATTTTTAAAATTGTTCTGTCAGAAATAGCTAAAGACTATTAAGCTTAGCTTTTTTTATTGCCTTCTGGCAAAATTGAAACAAAATTTGTAGGAATATTAATTTATGCAACCCCAAGTTATTCTTATTACGGGCTGTTCAAGTGGGATTGGTTATGACGCAGCGCTTGCCTTAGCTAAACGTGGCCATCGTGTCATTGCTTCTTGTCGCAAACCAGAAGATTTACAAAATTTATTAGCACAAGGCTTAGAAGCTGTTTTATTGGATGTAAATGATTCAACCTCAATTAAACAAGCGTTTCAAGAAGTTTTAGCTAAGACAGATGGCCGTTTAGATGTTTTAATTAATAATGCTGGTTATGGACAAGCTGGGGCGCTTGAAGATGTTTCGCGTGAGACCCTACGATCACAGTTCGAAACCAACGTTTTTGGCCTTCTTGATATAACGCGCTTAGTAATACCTATCATGCGTAAACAAGGTTATGGTCGAATTATTAATATAAGCTCCATTTTGGGTCTTGTTAGCATGCGTTTTCGAGGTGCCTATAATGCTTCAAAATATGCAGTTGAAGGCTTGAGCGATACTTTACGCCTTGAGCTTGCACCCTCAGGCATCAAAGTCATTACCATTGAACCAGGGCCTATAAAAAGTAAATTTAGGGACAATGTCGTTGATTCTTCATTAACTAAAATAGATCTGGAAAATAGTTATTTTAAAAATGATTATGACTATATGTTGAATGCTTATAAAGAACAAAAGGAAACATCGTTTTTTACTAAAGAAGCAGACGCTGTGACCAAAAAATTAATTCACGCGATTGAATCATCTGAACCTAAAGCCAAATATTTAGTCACTTTACCTGCCTATTTACTTGCCTTCTTAAAGCGGTTCTTAACCACTAAAATGCTTGATCGCGCGCTTGGCGCAATTTCTAGGAAAGAAATTAAATCTGATTAATAAAAGATAAGATAGAAATTTACTATTTCCTCTTAAAAGTTTAAGAGGAAATAGTAGACGTTAGGCCAAGTTTAAGATATTTGACATTTAGTCTTAATAGAGTGAGGCCCTTTATTTGTTAACTCGACCTGTGCTGCAGCTTCAGCAACTAGATCAAAAACATCACCATTATGGATAATGATATCTAATTCATCGCCGGCTTTAATCACTCTACCATTAACCTGGCCGGAGCGATTTAATCCTTTAACATGCATAATATTACTTTCATCTTGCGTCTGAACTTTACAAACTGCATGAATTTTAAAAATAGTAAAATTAGTAAAAACTTCTGGAGAGTTGGCTGGAAGTTCATAGTCTATACTTGTCTGTGGGCTTAAGCTATGAGTCATAGCCATGGTTGTACTGCTTATTAAAGCACCAGCACATAAAAAACTTAAAGCAATTTTTCGCATTAGTAAATCCTTAGTGTAAAAAACGGGTACTAAGATACCCTTAATTTTTATCTATAGCAATTGTGCCATTAAGTAATTAGTATGTATCTTTAGTTAAAACATTTATAAATTCGCTAGCGCTTTAACGATGGATTCTGTCATTGCCTTGGCATCACCAAAGAGCATATACGTGTTATCTCTATAAAATAATTCGTTTTCAACACCTGCATAACCAGCGGCAAGACTTCGTTTAACAAATAAAACAGTTTTAGCCTTTTCAACTTCTAAAATGGGCATACCATAAATAGGTGAGCTTGAATTGGTTTTTGCGGCTGGATTGGTAATATCATTCGCGCCAATTACAAAAGCAACGTCACAAGTAGCAAAATCAGAATTGATTTCACTTTGCTCAAAAACACGATCATAGGGAATATTAGCCTCAGCTAATAAAACATTCATATGGCCGGGCATGCGACCTGCAACGGGGTGAATAGCAAAACGTACACGAATAGAGCGTTTTTCTAACGCATCCATCAACTCTTTAACCGCATGCTGGGCATGAGCAACGGCCATCCCATAGCCTGGAACAATAATAACATCTTGAGCATTACTTAATAAGAAGGCAGCATCTTCACCATTTGCTTGCCGAACAGACTGATTATCACGTTGAATAGCAGCATTATTGTCATCTGAGGCTCCTTGTAAGCCACCAAAAATAACATTAATTATTGAGCGATTCATGCTAACACACATAATGTAGCTTAAGATGGCACCACTGGCACCAACTAAAGCACCGGTAATAACTAAAAGATTATTACTTAAAGTAAAACCAATACCAGCAGCAGCCCAACCTGAGTAAGAATTAAGCATAGAAATGACAACGGGCATGTCTGCGCCCCCAATAGGTATAATTAATAAAATACCAATTAAAAAAGCTAAAAAAGTCAGACTTGCGAAAATACTTATTGTCTGTTGCATAACAAAGGCAACCAAAAGCGCTAAAATAACAAGACCAATAATTAAATTAATCCAAACATGTCCCTTAAAACGAATAGGTTGACCGGACATAATTCCTTGTAGTTTTAAAAAAGCGATGACTGAACCTGAAAAAGTGATCGCTCCAATAATTAAACCTAAGCTCATTTCGATTAAACTTTTAAATTCAATATCACCAGGTACGCCAATATTAAAAGAAGCAGGAGAAAGAAAAGCACAAAAGGCCACCAAAACTGCCGCTAAGCCTACTAAAGAATGAAAAGCGGCAACTAATTGCGGAATCGCAGTCATATTAATTTTAAGGGCAATAATAGTTCCTACAATACCACCAGCAATAATAAGACTTATTAAAATTAGATGATGATTAACCGTTGGCATCAGCAAGGTTGCAACAACAGCGATAATCATACCAAGGATACCGAGTAAGTTTCCTCCTCTTGCTGTAACAGGACTGGCTAACCCTTTAAGAGCTAAAATAAAAAAGACAGCGGCAATTAAATAGAGAAATGAAATTAATGAAGTCATGGTAGTATCCATTATTATTTTTTATACATTCTTAGCATCCGTTGCGTAACAACAAAGCCGCCGAAGATATTTATTGCAGTAATAAAAATTGCAAATCCACCTAAAACTGTGATCGTTCCTAATAATTTATTACCTGCAGCAATCAAAGCACCTAAAATAATGATACTTGAAATGGCATTAGTCACTGACATGAGAGGTGTATGTAAGGCAGGTGTTACTTTCCATATGACGTAATACCCAACAAAGCAAGCCAATACAAAAATAGTTAAAATGGCAATATAGTCATTTGCAGTAACAGTGTGATGTAACATGCTAAACCTCCTTTGCTTTTTGAAATGGCATGTAGGAACCTTCATGACAAAGCAGCGCTTGCTGAATAATTTCATCTTCTACATGGAAGCACAATGATGTTGGTGCAACTGTAATTAAACGTATTAAATTTAAGACATTATTAGCATAAAGCTCACTGGCAGTTGCAGGTATTAAACCTGCAAAATTGCTGTAACCAATGATAGTAGTATCGCTGTGTTTAATTATTTTATCTTTTTCACTTAACTCACAATTGCCGCCACGTGAAGTGGCTAAGTCGACAATGACTGAACCTTCCTTCATTTCCTCAACGGTGTCTCGCCTAATTAATACTGGTGCAGGTCGACCTGGGATAAGTGCTGTGGTAACAACAATATCAGCTAATTTAGCATACTTATGAATAAGTGCTGCTTGACGCGCCTTATAGCTTTCACTCATTTCATTGGCATAGCCACCTGCTGCTTCAAGATCAGCGCCATCTTCAACTTCAATAAATTCAGCACCTAAACTTTCTACTTGTTCTTTAGCCGCTCGGCGTACATCAAAAGCATAAACGACCGCACCTAAACGTTTAGCAGTAGCAATCGCTTGTAAACCAGCAACGCCAGCACCAAGTATTAAAATTTTAGCTGGTTTAATCATGCCAGCAGCAGTCATCATCATAGGAATTGCACGGTTAAAATGATTAATACCTTCTAATACGGCACGGTACCCGGCTAAATTAGCTTGCGAAGATAAACTATCCATAGCTTGAGCGCGGCTAATTCGTGGAATTAAATTCATCGAAAAAAGGCTTACTCTATGTTTACAACACCAGTTAATCAGCTCACTTTCAGGCTCATTATCAACAGGCGCAATAATAAGCGCTTTATCAGGTAGATTTGTTAGTACAGTAGGATCTGGAGAGTTAACGAAGGTTAATACATTCGTATTATTTAGTAACTCTTCTCGATTATCACTGATACTTGCTTCAACTTCTTCATAAGCTTTATCACTAAAACCAGAGGCAAGGCCTGCATTTTTTTCGCAATAAACTTTAAAACCTAATTTGGTGTAGTGCTTAACAATAGATGGAGTAATAGCAACCCGAGAGTCTGCTGAGCTTTCATTTAAAGCAGCAATAATCATAGCTAATCCTTTAACTAAATAATTTATCGTATGATATACCAATAGATTTTTCTAGCTTTTATATAAATTTGGAATAAATTTATGAAATTAGCTCACTAAATTTAGCTAAATTATTTCTTTATCCAATTTCGGAAATTAAAGGAAAGATTTAAACAGGTTAGCTTTCTTGCTATGGCATTATTTAGAAAGTAATTTATTAATGATAAGTAGGGATAAGGCTGGCCATATCCCTACTTAAAGGTTTAAGGAGAAGTGTATTTAATTTCAGATACTTGCCCTACTATACTGGGCTGAGCTTGATTAGACGAGAATAGGGCATAGGATGAGTGTGCAAAACTATAATAGCCTTCACCTTTAAAAGCGCTAACATTGACGCCTTGGATTCCGGCTTCCTTAAATGCGCCTGCTACTTGTGCTAAAAGGCCTTTTTTATCCTCGACAGAACCAGTAACACCTGCTGTATTATAGCCCATTAATACTACTCGTTGGACTTTTCCCTGTGCTTTCACGCACTCTGCAATTTGATTTGCATCATAATCAGCAATTCTTGTAGAGTCCCCTAGTGTCGGGCCCATAAAGACTAAGGTAGGTTTATTTTCATTTACCCTACCAGCTTCAGCTAGAATATCTTTAACAACTTCCAAGTGAGAAGAAGTTAGTCTAACACATTGGCCTGGATGGTTTTGATTGGAATAAGCGTTATAAACTGCTTTAAGCTCATCGCTGTTTGGGGGAGGTGGTGTAATGATAATCTGACTCTTACCCGCAAGGCTTTGTCTGACTACTTCCTTTGCCTCTTTTATATATTTAGCCGGCATTGCAGAGATTAAAGTAAGATCTGATTGAATAAAATGTTTTACACCTAAGTGTTCAATCATTAAATTTTTAATAGCCTCATTACGAACATTTCTTATTCCCTCAGGATATTTCTGAGCAAAAGCAATATAAATTGCTATCTCCCTTGGAGAAAATTCTGAACCTTGATGTGGGAAATGTGCGCCTATCTTTTCTCTAAGGTTAGGATGATCGTTCACAATTAATCGCTCAAGGAGTTGCAGGTAATCCCCATATAAAGTTGGTTGATTTAAGGGTGAAATCTGACTAAGAGGACCTAAAATAGCTAAGTGATTGATAGTCGCTGCTTTTTCCAATAATTTTAATTGGTTTTCGCTTAAACTTCCAGCTGTAGTAAGATTAGGCAGTGGTAAAAGCCGTAAGTTCGCTACAGTAAAGTGGGGATGATTAAGTGCTTTTAAATAGACTGCTAAGTGCTCGTTAGAGATATTATTACTATCTACTGGACGCGGAAACAATTCTAACGCCTCAGGTGATTGTTCAATAGCCTTTTCTAAAAGCCTATATCGATCTTGCATTGAAAGTGAAAAAGTTAAGTGAAAAGGAACAGCCCTTAAGTTTCGCCAGTCTTTGCTGACTGCACTTTCATATTCTGTTAAAGTTTGCATAATAAACCTATGATGTTACAACTTTCTTCCTACTATAAGATTATTAACTTAAGATAATATTAAATATATTAGTACATTTTGTAAAAAAATTGTAAAATTTGTCATACTTTAAGTAAATAAGAGTGTTTTTAATAAAGTCTAAAATAAATGGTTATTCAAGGAAAAGATAATTAATTAATTGATTAATATATAAATTTATTCTAAATTAATCCACTTGCAAGTCCAATAAAATAATTATGGAAATTCTCTGCTTTTTGGCTGGAGTGGCTTTAATTTATTTAAAGTCCGGCTACTCTGTTTTATTTCTTTTAATAGCCTTCTTATTGCAAGCCCCTGGACGTATTATTTATTGGTTTTTTTTAGGCATTTTTTGGAGCCTAACTCACCATTGGTGGCTAGTTGATAGGGGCATGCCCGCTGCTAAAGTTATTGAAAAAGCTTCTTTAGTGGGAAAAGTTATTTCTATTCCAACTGTTACTGAATCAAAAACCCAATTTCAATTTCGTGTACAACAATTAAATGGTAACCCTGTTAAAACAACCATTTTATTAACGTGCTTCAATCATTGTCCAACGTTTAAAATTGGTCAATTATGGCAATTGCGAGTTAAATTAAAACAGCCTGAAAACTTAGGTAATCCAGGCCATTTTCGTTTTCGGGAGCGTCTATTAGCAGAACATATTCATTGGGTAGGGTATTTAAAGCCAAGTCAGCAACAATTATTGCAAGAAGATAATTTAAATTATGTGTCTACCTTTCGTGAATATCTTGCCAGTAAATTAGCTATTCTTTTACCAGAAAGCGTATCTTTAGGCATTATAGAAGCTTTAACTTTAGGTTTGACAAATCATATTGATAAAACCCAATGGGACTTATTTCGTCACACCGGTACCGCGCATTTGATGGTTATTTCGGGTGCACATATTTATTTAGTTGCCACTCTTTTTTATAACTTAATCTACTGGCTCTGGCGTCAAGTTGGCTATTTATCTCTATATCGACCTGCTATGCAACCTGCAAGTTTAGGCGGTTTAATAATGGCTTTCAGTTATGCGCTATTATCAGGTTTAGGCATTCCTGCTCAAAGAGCAATAACGGCTTGTGCAGTGTTAATGTTACGCTATTTTTCTAAGCGCTATTATTCAAGCTGGCAAGCCTGGCGTTTTGCACTATTAATTATTTTAATTATTGAGCCCCATGCCGTTTTACTGCCTGGTTTTTACCTATCTTTTATTGCCGTGGCTATTCTAATTATTGCTAGCCAACGTATTAACTATCGTGGATTTAAGCAAATCGTTGCTCTGCAAGTTGCTTGCTTAATTGGTTTGTTACCCTTTACTTTATTTTGGTTTTCGTACGGCTCTATCAATGGGTTATTAGCTAATTTGATTGCAATTCCTGTGGTTGGTTACCTTATTGTACCATTATCCTTATTAAGTTTAATGGTAAGCCTTTGGGTTACTGAGCCTTGGGTTTTATGGCCTGTGGATTCTTTAATTAAAGGTCTACTGATTTTCTTAAAATGGGTAGATAAATTAACCTTTCTCAATTTAAATTTCGCTTTACCTGAGTTCTACACCTTGCTTGCTTTAGTTATTTCTATTGTCATTATCTTTTTGCTGCCCTTAAATAAACTACGGATTGGTGCAGGAATTTTATTATGCGCAGGATTATTACCTAAGTACCCGGAAGTTAATTTTAATCAAGCTCGACTCGATGTATTAGATGTAGGGCAGGGATTGGCTATTGTAGTCCGTACGGCTAGGCATGTACTTTTATATGATACAGGCATGAAATTTTATAAAGGTGGTGATATGGGCCAAATGGCGATTATACCTTACCTTAATAAACATGGTATCAAGAAAATTGATAAAGTTATTATCAGTCATCCTGACTTAGATCATCGGGGCGGTCTACCTAGTTTGGAAGAAAAATATGGCCAAGTTGATTTACTTGTTGATAATCCTAAATTTTATCAAGGGGGCGAGAATTGCCATGATTACCCAGCCTGGCAGTGGGATGGAATTAGCTTTAGCTTCTTACCTATTCATTTAACAGACCATAGTAAAAATAATTCTTCTTGTGTATTGAAAATAACTACACCGGTAGGTAGTGCTTTATTGACTGGCGATATTGAAGTTGCAGCAGAAGATTATTTAATCAGGCATTTTGCAGAGCAATTACCTTCGGATGTTTTAGTTGTAGCCCATCATGGGAGTAAAACCTCCTCATCACAAAAGTTTATTAAACTAGTAGCGCCCAAGCTTGCGCTTATTTCAGCAGGATTTGATAATCGCTATCACTTTCCACATCAACAAACCCTCAACACCTTAGCTCAATATAAAAGTACCATTTTAAATACCATCGACTATGGTATGATTTCAATCGTTTTTAATCTTCAAAAACAAGGAATTACGACCAAATGCTATAAGCAAACTTGTCATTTAAATTAGTTAATCGGCCAATTTTTTATTGACATTAAAATGATCATTGTGTACTATGCGCGCACTAAAGATTTAGGTGCCTTATCAATGCGTTTATCTGTAACTCTTTGTTTATCAAGTCTTCTTTATACTTCAGCACTTTTTGCCGTTTCACCCAGTGGCTGTGAGCAACAAAAATGTGTCATTGTTATTGATGCAGGGAGTACGGGTTCACGTCTACATCTTTATTCTTATGATTTAGACCCGACTAATTCACCTATAAAGATTACTGAGCGCTATAGTAAGAAAATTAAACCAGGTTTTGCAACCATTGAGTCTAATGCAGCAACTGTAGATGCCTATCTTACTACTTTATTTTCTGGTACACCGGGACAAGCTTACCCAGTTTATTTTTATGCCACAGCCGGCATGCGTCTTCTTCCGCAAGCAAAACAGCAACAGTTATATTCATTAGTTGATAATTGGTTTCAATCAAATTCAAATTGGCAATTGGCTGCTGCGAAAACGATTAGTGGTAATGATGAAGGCTTATATGGTTGGCTTGCTCTGAATTATCGATTAAATAAGTTGGCCAATGCGGATGCAAAACCCGCAGGCTATATGGATATGGGGGGCGCATCAGTTGAAATTGCTTTCCCCGTTGCTCAAGACCAAGCTACTGATACAAAAGATATTAAGAATATTGATTTATATGGCCAACATTTTAAAGTGTTTGTACATAGCTTTTTAGGCTTAGGTCAAACCGAAGTCACTCATCAATTTTTAGATACCAATAGCTGCTTTATAAAAGATTATGAATTACCAAGCGGTGAGCTAGCTCAAGGGGACGCCTATCAATGTGAAAGCGAAGTATCGGCTTTAATGAATAGCGTACATCATGTTAATAAAGCCATTCAACCTATTTTAAGCTTAAGCTCTGTTAAGGATTGGTATGTAGGTGGTGGACTAGAAGAGTTAGCAAAGAGCGCACCTTTTAATTTTGCCGATAACCATTTCTCAAGCCAAGAACTTCTCGATCAAGGTAATTCCTTAGTTTGTCAGCAGGCATGGCCAGAGTTTAGTGCGCAATATTCAAATAATGATTATTTATATGGCTATTGTCTCTTCCCAGCCTATTATTACGCTTTAATTGTTGATGGTTATGGCATTCAAGCAGAGCAAGCTTTAAATTATTTGCCCAAAGATCAAAGTGCAGATTGGAGCTTAGGTGTCGTGCTACAACAAAAAGGTAGTTAAAGACACTTATTTGTCTTAAAGTAGAGCTGTTAATTTAAAAGATTGTATTTAGAAATAATGAAAAGGAATTTTGCATGGAGCACAATCTATTTCAGGACATAGTCAGTACTATACCATCTCCTTGGGTCATTTTCATTCGTTTAGGGGTTGGCTTCATTTTCTTCCCTGAAGGCATACAAAAATTAATTTTTCCTGAGCTTTTTGGCCGAGGTTGGTTTAAAAACCTAGGACTTCCTTATCCTCATATATTAGGCCCCTTAGTAGGTTGGCTTGAATTAATCTGCGGCGTATTAATTCTTCTCGGATTATTTACCCGTATTGCCTGTATTCCTCTCATTGTTTTAATGATTATCGCTCTTTTAACCACAAAAATGCCTATTTGGTTTAACGGCCAGTGGGGACCGTTTCAAGTACGCGAAGTAAACCGCTACGGTTTCTGGAGCATGCTGCATGAATTAAGATCAGATTGGGCCATGCTAATGGGATGCTGTTACTTATTAATAGTAGGCGCCGGCAGCTGGTCAATCGACGCTTATTTAAGTTAAACAAGCACATAGCTATACTTGCCCACCAAAATACCCAAGGCTATACTGTAAAAATTGCCGTTGTAGCTCAGTCGGTAGAGCGATTGACTCGTAATCAATAGGCCAGCGGTTCGATTCCGCTCAACGGCATAGTAAGATCAAGGCTTATCTATTATAAATTAATTCTTAGTGCTTTTTGGGTACACTTCTGGGTACACTTTCTAAATAGTAGGATCTTTCCCATTTATAGGGGCATTATAAGTTAGTTGCAAATCATCTTAACACGCATTCTATAATTTTAAAGTTTCTAAAATTATAAGTAGGTTACTAACTAAGTTGCATCTTGCCGTGGAAACCTTTAGTACCACTTTATCAAATAATTAGAACATTCTAGAAAATTTTTGCGACAGAACTAATTTATATGCTAACCTCTGCCACTTTTATCACTAATATCTTTCTTTATTAAAAATAATACTTTAGAGAATATTAAATTAAATTCTATGGAGACTTGCAACGGATCATGCGCATTGTTTAGTTAGGACTATATTAACGATGTATGATTTTACTGTAAGCAAATTGAATTCTTATAAATTAACTATCTTACAAAAAGATTTTTTATCTTTATTATCAGAAAAAGAAAACTTTATATTTATAAAAAATAAATTCTCAGTGTACCAATATGCAAATCAACAATTTTTAGATCTTATGGGACTCAATACATTAAAGAACCTCTATAAAAAAACAGATTATGATCTTTGCAGAGATACAACAAAAATAAAAGTTTATTTACAACATGATGAAGAAGTTCTTGAAACAGAGCAATCTTTGCCAGTCAATGAAGAAATTCTCCCGCAAAAAAATAAATTATTAAGAAAGCAAATGACTGGGACAATTTATCCTATCTTTAACCAAGGAAGTAAACCTACAGCAATATTAGGCGTTGTAAAAACAAAATATTTACCTTTCAAACTAACTCTAGAAACTGCTATTAGTATGAGTAAGGAAGAGATGGATAATAATTTTATTAGGCGCTCTTATCCGGTGGTCATTTATGACAAAAAAATTACACTCTCAAAAAGAGAAATTCAATGTATTATTGAGCTTCTTAAAGGTAAGAATGCTAAAGAGATCGCAGAAACATTTAGACTAAAGCAAACAACTATCGAATTTTACCTCGAAAACATTAAAGAGAAATTAGGTGCTACTAATAAAAGTAGCTTGATCATGACAGTTTACAATCAAAAAATTATTCAACAAATTATACTCTGATGTTTAATATATTTTCTCATTCTGTTCAGCAAGATTCTGACGCAATTGCAATTATTTTAAGTAATAGGGAAAAATTAAGTTATAAGAAAGTTGATGAACTTGTCGAGTTTTGGGCAAAGTACTTTATTTTTATAGGCGTACAACAAGGAAATAGAGTCGCTGTTCTTACAAAAAATGAAGATTTACATCCTTTTTTACATCTTGCATTGGATAAGATTAATACAACTGTTGTACCGTTAGATACGGACATTCCACCGGCGCAGTTAGTAACTGATATTAAGAAACTCAATTTAAATAAAATCGTTATTGATAAAGATCTCTGTCAAAATTATGAGATACCTGAGCAAATTAAATCGTATCTTCCTATCCAAGGTATTATCCCTAAAAATAATAATGAACTAACGTCTGTTTGTTTGCCAATAATTGAACGTAATCCTGATATACCTAACTATATAGTTGCTTCATCAGGTGTATCAAGTAATAAGAAATGGATTCCTATTAATTCATCAGGGCTTGCTTACTGGGCAGAGGTAGAGAGGACATTACTTAAATTATCACCTAAAGATAAAATATTATGCACACGCAGTCCTGCTTATGATGCTAGAATTTCTGAGTATGTTCGCAGTTTTGCAGCAGGGAGCACCTTAGTTCTCATGCCGCAAGCTGCCCGTAGAGATTTAAATACGATTATTGAACGGTGTGAGCAAGAGAATATAACCTGTCTGATATTAATTGCTTCTCAATTAACAATGCCTAATCAGGAAGAACTCATTCAACGTCTTGCTAAAGCAGGTTTAACTCATTTAATGGTTACAGGCGATGCTTGTAGCATGGGCTTAAAGAGACTTTGTGAAAAATACCATATTAATTTATGGAATTGCTATGGCCCAACTGAAGCTACATTTGGGATAAGTATATTGCGTGTAAATGATGAACAAATTCAGGATGAAAATGGACAACTTGTTGTCCCAATAGGGTTTCCTAATAGTGAAGAAGTAAAATGCCATCTTATTGATGAGTGTCTTTATATAGAATCACCTTTCTTATCCCATGGTTATATTGATGCCCCTGAGCTTACAAAAAAAAATTTCCCCACTTTATTTATCAATGATCACTGGGTACGTGTTTTTAATACAGAAAATAAATTTTTAGTTAAAGGTAATCGACTCATTTTTAAGGGGAGAATTGATAATGATGCACATATAAAAGTATCTGGCGTTAAGGTAGACCCGTATGCCATTCAGCAATGTATTGAAAAGTATAATGATGAAATAGGGAGAAATGCGTTACAAGTTTATGTAGTCGTTAAACCATGGCTTAATAATACTAAACCGTTTGCTTACCTTGTAGTACAGCATAAATTTTCTAAGCCTCATTTTATGGCTTATTTGAAGAAATGGCTACGTAAAGAAGAGTTACCTATTATTGTTACACTATCTGATTTTCCTCGCTTAATTCCTAGTGGAAAAATAGATCGTCGAGCCCTTATTGCCAGAGTTGATCATCCAGATGAATTCTTCTTTAATGAAGGAAGACAAAATAAAGAAAAATTTTCTGCAAGTGGTATGGGTTTAGAGCCTTCTGTCAGGCATGAAATGAATGAATTTGTTGAAAGAATTAAAAACAATCAAATTGAGTACACTACTGAAGACGATTTATTTATGAAAATTGATAAATTAGTTCTTGCAGCAAACCATCTTGATCAAGAATTAACTTTAAATGGTAATAAAGAAAAGGTCCTGACATGGGTAGATGCAGCTTATCAGTTAGTTACCAAATTTTTTCCTCAGTCTCTCGAGCTTTTAGAAGACAATACAACGCAGAGCATTTTGGAAAACTATTCAATTTCTCATTTAGCCAGTCTTGCTCAATTACTGCATTATTATGGTAAGGCCTTACGTTATAATGAAACTTATCATGAAAAACGCATTAAATTCTTAAAGGCAGCAGTAACTATTGCTTCTTATCTCGAAGAAAAATCAGAGCTTGAGGATCCCCACACCTTTAGAGGTCGATTATTAACTTACAATCTAGGTTTGATGCTTTGTTTGCGTGATAAAGGTAGCCTACAGGAAGCGCTTGAATTAGCAAAAAACCAAGTTGCTTTTGCTATAGAAAAGCAAGAAGTTTTCCATATCATACAATTCAAATCATATATCGCAGGGATATTACTCTCCCTTAAGCAACCTAAAGAAGCATTAGAGTGGGCTAGTGAGGCTCTCATATTATCGAGACAATTTTATGAGTATCAGGTTGTATTCTGCAATGCCGCAATAGCCTATATCAAGTGTTGTCTACAAAACAAAGAAGAAAACAAAGCGTGCGAGCTAGCCAGAGAAATTCTTGCAGCTTATAAAACTAACCCACTTTGTGGTGTAAAGGCGCATCATTTACGAGACGCAAAAGAAACATTACAGCGTTATGATCAATTAGCTCGTAACTGGTGTAATGTCCTGGGAATAACTGAGAGCGATGAAGATCAAGAGTTTATTTTTTTAGGTGGGGACTCTATTCAATTAAGCCAGCTAGTATTCCAAATTCAACAGAATATTGACTCAACTTTTAGTTATCAAAAAATACTTAATTTACCTTCTTTAACACTAAGTCAAATACGAGCCTCTCTACAAAATACCCAACAAACTACGCAGACCAGTGCTATAGTTCGAGCTTTATGCCCGTCTGTTAATGATAGAGCTAACTATTTCTTCCTTCCGCCTTTATTAGGTGAAGGCTATTTTACTTATAAAGAATTAACACAGATTTTTTTATCTCATTATCAATTTAATGTTTATGGTCTATCAGACCCTAGTATTTATGACGCCACATTACTACCTAAAACTTTGGAAGAAGCCGCTAGTAGATATGTACAAGCGATTAAAACTATACAACCTAAAGGCCCTTATCATTTGTTAGGTTTTTCTTATGGCGGCACACTCGCTTATTTTGTAGCTAAACAATTACTTGCTCAGGGTGATTACATTAAAGCATTACATCTTGTTGATTGTTTTCCACCAGAAATGTATCAAAAACTATCTGCCAAAGACCATGCTGAATTATTAGAAGAATTGATTAATTTTGTCATTCAAACTTTAAATAACCGCTTTTATGATGAAAAACTTAAACAAATTAAATTAACTAAGTTTGATAAACTTTCTGCAGTCAATCAAATTACTAAAAGCTTCGACGCCTTAATTTTGAAAGTAAAGAAACAAGAGTCAAAAGCTTTATTGATGTTAGCACGACAACATTTATTATTAATGCTCGAAACAAAAGAAATTAATAAGATACCCGTATGGGCAAATCTTTATTTATCAACACCGAATCAAACTTATTTAGATGTAATTCATCGTATTAATAAAATTGTGAAAAAATCTGCTAATTGTCAAACCTATTTTTGGAACGATTATTTTGAAGAAGTAAATCTTGCTGGTAAGCGGGTAGACGCAAAACATCTACAATTACTTAAACCGCAAACAACAAATTTAAGCAATTCTGCACACATTTTTTGGGAACGAGCGCATGACCCTCTCTTTAATCTTCAATTTGATTATTTTGGTCCTAAACCATCTTATTACTTAGAAAAGGTAAATGACGGCTATTCTAATTTGCATCTATATTCTTTAGATTGGCGAGAATTAGCTTTTTTTAAAAATCAGCTAGGCAAAACATTTCAAGTAACTCACTTACATACCTATCCTTTATACGACAGAATGGCAGAGAAATATGAACGAAAAGATAAAATTTATATTACTAAATATTGTCTTTCTTCTAGAATATCTCAAGAGAAAATAGCAAAAATTCGTGATTTTTTTACTGAACAAAAAATAGATAATTTTAATCCTAAATTGCCTTTACCTTATATTGAAGAACAACAATATGTTGAGCATTTTTTTATTAACCTTGATATCTATTGGAATGGCCAATATTTAATGAATCTCTATTTTAATTGCCATGGTAAGGCTCAAATGCTACTTAAGAAAATTTTTGCGGTAATGAAAATGGATATCGACCGCTTCTCCGAGCTTAACAATAATCTGTATAATTATTCTCATTTTATTTATGATATTTATAATCCTTCTATCTTTAATGCAGTAGAGCAAATATCTTCTTGGTTGAACAAATTTATCACTTTATTGCTTCCATATGTAGAGTCTACTATAGAGCATGAGCCCCAAAAAATAATGAGCCTTCAATAAGAGAAATCAATAAATGCAGGTAAGACTATGATTACCTGCATCATGTTTTTAATTATAATGTACAGGTTTTATGAGCATTAATTACTTTTTCTGCTGCTTCCCTATGAGTGGGTTTAGCACCGCACTCAGGATTATTATCCATTTCTTCTAAAATACTGCTAGCCATTGATTGGGCTTCATCTTTTTCATCTGCAGCTTCTAAAACTTTCATCAAGCAAACTCGTGCATTAAAGTTTACTAAACTGCTACTTTCTGGCATAAGACTTTCTTGAACAGCCTGTAACGCATATTGTTTCGCAACTTCTATTCCAGAGCCAAAATCTTGATATTTTTTGATATAAATATTCGCTAATTGAATAGAGGCTTGAGCTCGATGAAAAGCACTTGGTAATGCTAACTGGGGTGTGATTAATTCAGCTGCTTTATCATACTGTTTCATATCTTGCAGACAATAATTAACGGGCATTTCATAAGTAGCAATACGATTTTCATAATTGTGAGGGTCTTCTTTTTCATTACAATTTAAATGACTCAGATATTGAGCAATTTTCAAAGCATTGGACAGTAAAGGTAAACGTTCTTCAGCAGAAATTCCTGCATAGCGACGTGCTTTACCTAAATAATGGAGCAGCTGAGCATGACTCGATAATTCGCGTGGGCTGTATTTTTCTAAATGCTCATAATCGTATTTTTTATCAAGCATAAAGGCTGCTTCAAGATAATTTAACACCAATCTTTCTTTTTCTTTTGGCTCAGGTTTTTCATTAAATCGTTGTTGGTCTAAATGATTAGAATATAAGGTAAATATATCAATATAGCTTAAGGCATCTTCAGGCGTAAATTCTTTTTCTCTAATTGCGGTAGCAATAGCATCTAGTTTCATTCTCAACGGTAAGGTAATCCCTTTACCTTCATTTGAAAATTTTTTAAAACATGCATCGCCTTGCTCAATACTATTATCTTTTCTTATTTTAAATAATGATTTATCTAAATAAAGATAGTTTTTCAATAAATCATCAACATCCAATGTAAATTCAAGTGGTGAGTTTGGTTGAAACATTTTTGCTTTATACATAAGTATTAAACTCCAATAATTGTAAAATTGAAGTTTAAAAAATAAGTAAGATTTTAATTACCTAACTAAGTCAGGTAGTTAAGCTCTTATAATTTATAATTTTTCTTACTCTAAGTCCTTTTCAATTAAAAGTTAGTTTAATAATGCAAGACGAATCTATTTAATCGTAGTTATAAATAATTATGTAGTAAAAAGTTGTATCAAAAAAATAGTTTTAGAACATATGGCATAGTACTCGCACATCAAAGGTTATTGAGCAATTCTATGATGAGTATTTAATGGTATTAGATTTATTTAAGATAATTTTAAACAGATTAAAATTTTCAGCTTAAAAATTAGTGTTAATTGTATAGTAATTTAAGCCCCAAATAGGGGCTTAATACCTTGAAAAAACATGCGTCTCGCCATTCGCTTCAACCGAACAATAATCACTAAGAAACAAATCACGAGCAAACGCTTCGCAATCGAAATAACTTATTAAATTATCCGGTATCGCATGGCTATAGCATTCTTCCAAAATATGCCAGGCAAAATCAATTTCAGAATCGTAACAACCTACATAATCATCAGTCATCATGGTTTGAGTTTCTTTAAAACCAACATCTGCAATGAGTGCTTGTCCTAACTTACCATAAGTAGCTATAAAGTCAGTATATTGAGTGATGGTTTCTAAGTCTTCATACTCACTGAGATTGATGTTGCCAAAACCTTCATAATCATGAATCGCATAGTCGCCAACGTCCTCTGTCATGCTTTGAGCTAACATTGTTTGGATTTCTTCACTTATCTCGTCTGTACCTTGATTAGCGTTAATCCAAGTGCCATGTAAAATGCCATGGTTATAAGAAGCCAGGCATGCCACATAAATGCTTGGGGTAAGCATTATTTTCTCCTTAAATAAAAGATGCCTGAGCAAACTCAGTAGATAGCTTGCTCATGACTTAGAAGATTAAAAGGGGACATTTGTTGTAGATGCGTTTTCTTGCAGTATTTCGCGCATTGCTAACATGTGTTGCTCAGCTAAGGCTGTTGTCTTTTGACTAGCTTTGGCTTGCCCTAACAACTGAATATTACTCACCACAATACTAATAGCGTGGCGGTTATTGCCGTCTTCATCAGTCCATGGATTAGAGCGAAGTTTGCCTTCGATAAAG
>NZ_CAAAHX010000009.1 GCF_900639865.1 Legionella gresilensis | reverse complement strand
CTTGTGGGCTAATAGCAGCAAGCATATTGACTTTAAAACGGCTTCCTGTCTTTTGAATGACAGGCGTTTTATCTAGCTTACTTTTTGTTAATAAACCACTTAGCCGAATTGAAATGGAAAGAGCCCATGATTTGTTAGGAATGTCTTCTGTAACATCTAGGTTAATTAGTACCCAACAAACCCTTATTGATCAAGCAAGTGGAAAAATTGCAACAAGGCTTCTTTCTTTTTTAGGTGAAACAAGAAAAACAAAAGATCAAGTACAACTTGCAGTAGTTTGTTCTTCACTACGTAAACCAGGTGAAATAAGTGCACCGATTCATGATCAAGCATTAAGAAGGGCTGCTACATGGGGGCGTTTATTTGAACTTAAAGTATTAATTAAATCAATGCCAAAATCCGATCTCAATAAAATAGATGCCACCTATGAAAGGACAGCATTACATTGGGCTGTTTCGCATAAAAATTTAGATTGTGCTCGCGCTTTGGTAGAAGTTGGGGCATTATTAGATATTCGAGATAAGGAGGGACAAACTCCTTTACATAAAGCTGTAATTAATGGCGATCGCCCAATGATTGAAATGCTTATAAAATCAGGTGCTTCTATAGATATTAAAGATGCAAATGACAAATCCCCTGACAAATGTACAACTGATCAAAGTATCTTATTATTTATTAATGATTGTCACGCTTATAATCATCCACAAATCTTAAAGAAGTATAAGTAGGACAGAAACACTGTATTAATATAATTTAAAAAAGAATTCATTAGTTTTTTTCTATGCACTATTTAAAAATTAAAATAAAGTGCATAGTCCAATCTTTTACGCCTACTAGAAATTATAATATTAGGCATATAGTCATAATAAAATTAATCAACTTCGTGAAAAAATAAATTTAATATTGGCGAGTCGATGTAGAAATTAAAATGCCTTGAAGCTCATATAAATATGACTTGTATCTAAGTAATTTTTCTTTTTTATTTATATGGCCGAATCTAATTAATTAAAATCAGTTAGCAAATTATTAGCCTCTTCTTTTGGTACGAGTAATTCGATTTCTTTTTTACAGCAAACGTAAAGATACTCTTTTTAACGAATTGCCCTTAGACATAATCCAAAAAATTAGTGATTATGGTCAAGATCCCAATAATGAGATTTGTAAGGCACTACACTATGCAGCTTATGCACGGAAAGAGGATGTAGATGCCCTATTGGCAATGCTAGAGACTAATCCATCTCTTCTTCAAGCAGGGAATGTAAAAACCCCTGACGGTGATGAGGTAAGACGCATTACGATTTATGAATTTTTATTAGGTGCCGGAGATTTTGAGCTGGCTAAGAAAGTACAACCTTATTTTACAAAAATAAAAAATGGTGAGCAGGAAAGACTACGACAATATGAACGCTATAAACCCCATATTGATAGGATGCTAAAGCAACAGCCCTATAATTTAGCGCCTTTGATTGAATTAATTAAAAAAGCATCGCCTGAAGAAATAACGGCTTTGCTCTATAAAGAGCCAACTGATGAGACTGAATTAGGTCGCGCTATGCTTAAATTTCGCAAGGATTGGTCACCACGCGTCATACGTAAACCCGGTATGCATTATAACTATTCCAGTCTTAACCATGCTATCAAGTTACTGCTTGATGAATGGAAGACATTATATGAAGCAAGTGGAAATAATGATGACAAGATTAATTTGGTATGGCGCCAGTTGATAGGCTTTGAAATGAGGCGCTTACCTGGTATTGATAGATGTGTCATGGCTCAAGGACTTTATAATGTGGTAGAATGGGGTGCAGCTATTGCACGAACTTATAAATTTGGAAGTGATTTAACAGGGGCTGAGTTCCCAGTTACTGATTCTAATGATTCGATTGAGTGGTTAGGCAGTGATTTCGCAGTTACTATGTTTGGCTCATTCACTCATTTTGTGGCAGCCGGTTGGTGGGCAGGTTCGCGCGGGCAATGCGAAAGAACTTATGTTGAACAAAAAGCTTTAAGACTACAGAACTTAGGCAGTGACATTCAGCCTAGCAATAACGAGCGGCCATCCCCCCACGATGAAGATAATTTCTGATTTCAGCGGGAAGATGCCTCATCAATGGGCCTTGATTTAACTTACTTTGCCTGCATTGCTTAAGTCCGTGGATGAGAAACCAGACATATAGGCTCACCTTTCATTTTTACTTAATCAATTGTGAGCTGAGGCAAAGATATATAAATACTTTCAATAATTACTAGCTCTGGTTTTTCCTTCGCCACTTAGATACTTTTCATAGGCTTTACTATAAGTTTTTTGATTGATTTTATTTAGATTATAAAAATCTTTTTTACTTGAAAGTTAAAATCTCATATTCGATTTTATCTTCTACATCAATTTTACTGGCATTAATATCAAAGGATAGCAAATAAAGAGCTCCTAAAATTATGATCTAGGGCTTAGATAAAAAACTATATCCAACGTAGGTGAAACCAAATTTTAACTGCAAGAATTTAATTGATTACTCTGAGTGGCCAAATAAGCTTAAATATGATTTATTTATTAAAAAACCTAAAATTAAATACCAACCAAGTACGGGAGCTGCGCCAGCCCCAATAATAGGGACTGGAAAGTTACCAAAACTCGTAACTACAAGCTGAGTAAGAAAATAAATGATATATGTTATAGCAAGAATCCCATCATCATAATTTATTTTCAGTTTCTGTTTAATAGCTAAAAATATGGGAAATATTAGAATGAAAATAGTTAATATTATTCCCAAAATGCCTAAAAGCCCCATTGTTATGGCTAACCTCAAAATTAGCTCCACTTGCTTTACCGCTGATAATGCATCTGGCTGATACCAAGCGAATATTATACTCATGGCAAATATAATAAAAACGAAAAGGCCATCTAAGTAAGAGAGATTTCTAGCGAGCAAAAAAAGAATAATAGATCCAAATCCAAAAGACGTCGTTTGTCCAGCGTCCGGCTGAATGACTAGAATAAATTCTATGCTAGTAAATAATAATAAAGCAAAATATTTTCTTTGACTGATTAGCTTGCTGATTATATAGAGCATTAATGGGATAATTATCATTGACATATTTAAGGGTATGCTGCCAACAAAAACCCATCGATGTATATCATTTACTCCGGGAAATAAAAAACTACTCCCTATTAAGATAAGACCAAGCGAAGCTACAAAAATAATATTCTGAACAAATTTATTTTTAAGCTCACAAGCAATCAATATAGATATTGGAATTCCTAAAAAAACACCAATTAGATTGGAAGTGAAAGGCAATATTGAAAGCTCGTTATGGTAAGCAACGAAAACACCGAAAATTATTGCCATCAATGGGGAGAGCAATATAAAAAATAAATTGATTTTCTGTATTTTCATTATTTACCTTGTGAATCCAATAAATACAAAAGAAAATGCTACGTAGAATTAATCTAGATATTAAAACTAGTTAAGGGCAGGAAAAAAATTTTTTAGCAGCTTATTTTATTACTTTACTTTTTATAGAGATGAATTTTTCAATAGAACTATAAACAAGCTATCATAGTCTGATATTGAGCCAGTAGATTTGGCTCAGTGTTAATCGCCTCATGCAATACTATGCTTTTTATTTACACTTACATTATCAATAAAGCAATCTATCTTAATGTGCATTCTGGTTTTATATCCTTATTTATTATTCCTCTTATCTCTTGCCTTTCCTAACCAAAAAAAATATACATCATGAATTATTTTTTCTGTATTTTTAGCTAAAATCCAAGCCTCAACTTCCTGACAAATACCATTGTTCATATCCTTTTCATATTGTTGTAGAAAAAAGCAATTAACTATTTCATTTCTATACTACCCTTAGGTGGTAATTGGATAGAGGTGGTTTCAACTTGTTTCTCAAAAGGAATCACTAAACTAAGTAACGCTGACTCTATATAAAGTAAATCCGAAGACCAATAAAGACTTTGCGAAGCAATTACTCAATCAAAATATTTTCCGTTAGGATGTTGAGTAAAATAGTTCTCAAAGTTTTAAAAAATTCATTGCTATCGTACATTTCCATTTTATTTTCCTACGACTTAAATTTAATATAAATAAAAATGATTGGGGAACTGTAACCAATTGCTATCAGGGTAATGCGTTTCTAAGGTTTCAATAAATTGAAAAGATAAGGCTTTGCGGGAATAACTTGAATTATTTACTGGACTGCAATGAATAAAATTACCATGAAATAATAATGCGTCCCCAGCTTTAACTTCTAGAGGGGTATAATAATAATTTTCTGATTCAAAATCAGGTATATACACATCATTAAGTTGCTCGAATTGTCTTGTTTTAGATCGGAGATTAACGCGCGAAACCCATTTTAAAGGCCAATTGTTACTACCCATAATGCCATACATACAAGCATTTTCTATACAGGCATCCTCTAATGCTAGCCATAAAACAACCACTGAAGTAGGCTCAGTATAAGCAAAGGTTGATTCTTGGTGTGGTCTAACTTCACTACCTGCACCATGAGGATACTTAGGGATGTAAACGCTTAAATGACAAATTGGTTTTTTAAATCCTATTCCCTGCAACATTGTTACTAGCATCGGGTGACGATAAACTATTTGCTGCATCATTACATATTTTTCTATAAGATGCATACCATGCCCAATCCGATTAACTACTCTTTTATTATTAAGTATTTCGTAAAATATATGTCCTTTACAGCTGGACGATTGAAAATAAGGTTCAGTGACATATTCTTTCGGCTCTAAATTTGGCTGCAATGGATTTTTTGAATAAAAGCAAATAATTTCATTATTCCAATTTTGCGCAATATCTAATTCTGCATCATGTTGGATGATTTCAATTTCATTCAATAATCGAGTTAAGGCAATCTGATTAACATAGTTTTTGAGAATAATAATGCCATTTTTCTTATAATTGTTGATCACTTGACTCCTATTAAATTGCAGATCATAAAAGCTATATTTTTTTAATTTACTTGGGGGAGTAATTTTCATTTGCAGCCCTTGCTAAATAGTTAAAAATGGACAGATAACTTTTATATCTAACTCAGGGTGTTTTTTTCGCATGATGGTGTAATTTAAAGGAGTAATTATAATTTCTGTAGATGCACTAGCTTCCGCACTAATAAGATGGCCACCAAAAAGATGAAAATTAGCATCACCTAAAGCTGCATGAATGTGTATAAACCAACCCATATCAACCAATGTTACATTGCCAGTCAAAGATGCAATCTCATAGGTATCTAGAAATAATTTTTTAACCTGCTGTTGGGTATCACGATGATAATAACCAATTGTGACATTGGATAAAGCACCAAGCCCGCTAATAATTGCAGATTTTAAACCAACATAGGAAGCATAATTCATTATGCTTTGAAATAAATTATCACCTTCTTTTAGACTTAAGATAAAAGGGGAATTTTCTTGTTTAGGCATAGTAATAGCTCCTATTGTATATACAATAAAAGCCATCACCAAAAGTCTAATCATAGGTTTAGTCAGGATGACTCAAAGAGTACCAAACCCTAAAACTTTCTTACTTTAAATTAAAGCTATTTCAATACGACATGTCAATATTTGTAAATGATCTATATTTACACTAGCTAAATCAGTCTCTCAAGTTTGCCAAAAATGTCATCCCCATCTTCTATGGGAATGACATTGCTTTCAGCTTAGCTAAACTTTAAAGACAGCTTATACGTTATAAGTTCATGTGTAGCGTTACGCTCGCTTAGTTAAAAAAATGAGTTTGACGTATCATGGTTGTACGAACTCGCATCATGATGAGCGCTCGGGTCATTAAAAAATGAAGAATGTCCATAAGATGAGCCTGTGTCATGCGAAGTATGGTGCGTGTAAGAGTTCGTATCGTTGTGATGATGAGAAGGCTCAGGCACTATTGAACTCTGAGTGTGGTGGCTATGAGTAGGTATACTTGTTTCGTAAACATTAAATGGTAACAAGATATTAAGGTCATTATTTGCATGATGGTCATGGTGATTATGATGCCCATGATGATGGCCTACTGGATGACATAAGGTATTATGACTTGAATCAGTTTGGTTGGAAGGACAATTATCCTGATTAGTTAACAACGTCTGCATATAGGCTGCCTCTGTCACTAACCTGAGCATGTCAGATGTATTGCCGGATGATGACGCAGACGCACGATACGGCGTTGGCTTTGGCAATGAAGTCGCGCTTATTACATTCGTCCTGGTTTGCGGTTTTTTACTTGCAATTTTCTCTTCATACGCCTGTATCTTCATAGCACATGTTGAATGACCAAATAGGCGGTGATATTTTTCGTCCTTCAAAGGGGATACCTTAGCAACTTGCAAAAGGTGAAAAGCTTTACTGTAGTCATGTTGCAGAACATAGAGTTTTGCAAGACGGATTACATCCTTCGTAAGATGTCGCGCTTGCGACTTTGCCATGTCACTTTTAATGAGTTGCTGTTCTTGAGTGGACAATTTTGCTGATAAGTCCGTTAAAGCTTTTTGAATTTCTTGTTTTAAAGCCGTAAAATCTTTTTGTGGTTTCGTTATGAAGTTCCTTTTTAAAAACAACGCATTAAAAACTTATTTCCAGCAAAATACAATTAATTTTTTGGGTTCTAATATATGCTAAATACAATGAAAATACTGATATAAATAAACCTTAATTGCGCTGCACTGCATTAAGGCTACGTTAGCTAAAATTGACCTGGCAAACACTACTGTAAAATTGGAAATTGTCAGATCAAGTCTGGATTACTACATGTCAGGAGAATAAGTGATGAAGCAACTGGGATTATCAATCTTATTATTTACGTTGGGAGTCTTTATTACTGCTAGCGCTCAAGCGAGTCTGTTTAGCAATGAAATGACTATTGGTGATTTCTACACACACTATCCAGCAGCCGTACCACCAAAACTACTAGATCCGATGTTTTTTGCTAATTCATCTTTTCAAAACCTTTTTCCTGGCGCATCGGTATTACATGTTGATTCTCGAAATTTTCTTGAAGAGTCTTTACTAACCACCTATGCTCAAGGTGATATTTTAATTTCTGCTATTCGAAGTGAACCAGGATTGGCAGACTTGGTGGTGAATTTTCCACAACTTAATGAATTAGAGCGTATTGAAGTGATGAATCGCATTTTTGCATTACAAGTAAAGGGCTCAGGATTACCCGCTCCAGAGCTAATCTTAGATAACTCTGCACGGAAGTCGACGTTCTTTCAGTTTGATCCGGCTAAGCCAGGCACTGGCAAAGTCATACTAAATCCGGTAAAACTTTTTGCAAGTAGTAATCCTCATGCGGCACTTCTCTTTTTGATTCATGAAACGCGGCACTCTTATCAATTCCAGATGGGCTTTAGCGGTATAGCCTCAGTCGATGCAACAGCATATCAAGCAGGGTTCCTTGCCCAAAAGCAGATCTTTGATCAAGGGCTCAAAGTCTCATTCTGTGATTTTCTAACTTTAAATCAAGAATATGAAGCTTTTCTCTTTGGCAACTATGTCATGGAAGTTCTAACAAACGGTGCTGTTAAAACTACAGATATGGGTACATTGGCAAGTCAATATCTAATAAGTTCCGGTCTGAGACTGGATCTACCAAAATTAGCACGAGAAACCGATACCCAAAACCTTCTTGAAGCATTCAATGAATTGGAAAAAACGCAGTACGAAGAATATTCCAGAGGATAAGGCTCTAATTGAGTTCTAAAATTATGAGCCAGCATAAATATACCTTTAGAACCGAGCAACAATACAAAAAGGTGACAGCTACTTTTTTGAATGAATCAATTCTTTAGGCCAAAATTCTTTGGGATTTTCTTCATCTTTCAAATAATTGCTTACTACAATACCATTTTGGGTTATTGTCCGTGTTTCCCTGTCCATTTTTTTGTTTGAGTCAGGATACTCACAAATATCTTTAGAATCTTTATTTGATAGTGCAAAAAAATAAAAAGGTTCATCACTATGATTATACATTTGATGACTTACGTGCGTTTTAAAGAAAAAAACGTCCCTGCTCTCACTTGAAAAAACTCATCCTCTTGTCTTACGGTTGCTTCCCCTTTAATTGCTAAAAATAACTCTTCTTCCTAGTCATGTTTATGGTAAGGACAACTAAATTTACCCGGATCTAATCGTTCTAAATGAAACCCTAGTTTTTCTGCCTGCCATACACTAGACATCTCAACACTGCAACCTGAGTAATTTTCACTCATTCTCCAAGGAGCAAAATTTATAGATTCTGCGGAAAAAATATTCATGATACATTTCATCTTTAGAGCTTCCTCATGTTTATAAATTGGTGGGATTTTACGGTCTATGACTTTGGGCCAACATTGATTATAGTTAGCTTATTAGCTTATAGTTTAATTCAGCGACTCTAGGCTCTTTTCTCTAAAAGAGACTAAATATTTAATCACTTCGTATTCATTAGATTAGATTTTATGTACCCCTGTATGCTACCTTAATAGAAAAAAATTACTCTTACTTTTATGAATAACTGGATTATAAAAAATATTTTATTAACCGTACTAGCGACACATTCAGCCCTAGGCTTTACTGAACCACACCGAGCTAGTGTCTCTAAAGAAGAAGTCAATGGAACATTCATTATGTCTTTGCCCGCTCCTCATCAAGATGTCGCTAATACATTGACTGTTCAGACTTTAGGTGGTGGAAAACTTAAAATTTCCTTTAACCTAATCTATCCATATGAAGCCAATGGTGAACTACAGGCTAATACAGGTGAGCTATCTGGAGTCGCTAACATTAAAGGGGACACCGCTGTCTATTCCTCTTCGGAATATGGACATTGTACAATTACTATTACTTTTATTAAACCAGGTCAATTAACTGTTAACCAAGAAGGAGCCGATTTTGATTGCGGCTTTGGCCATAATGTTTATGCTAATGGCACTTATTTTAAAAAGCAGAAATAAGCACCTCATTTAGCTCTTAATAAATATACTTACCTAAAATAGAGTTAATTATCTTGTATGATAAAATAACCTTATTTTTATTTATAAGTAGGGCTCATAAATAAAATAATCATCAAACTAATTATGGTAAAGAAGCATCCATTTTCAGCCAAATATTAATATACTCAAAAAGCATCTATCCATAAAGTTTAATCTTAGGTAGCTTTATAGGGCTTATATTATAGGGATTCTGACAATCCACCTATTTTGTTAGTAGAGAATTTATTCTGATTCTGTTTCATTTCGTCCCTCAGGTTGTAAGTATAAAGTTACCCAGATTTAGACAACCCTCGAAGTTATTTAATAACTTAAGTGTTATAAATATTGTCAAAATAGATATAAATTGATATTATCGATAAATATTTAATCAAATAGAGATTATGCTCTAAATAATTTATTACTTATAGGAAGGGCTTATGAAAAAATGGTTAATGTTAGGTCTATTATTTTCCGGCCGCTTTGCGCAATCTCAGACTTGTGAAGATACAGAATTAAATCCTAATAATGCTATTTCAGGTATAAATCCAAATGCTCTCGCAAACGGAAACTTGTTTAGATCAGTTTGTAACACACAGGGCCATTTTGCTAATAGTTGGTTTCACACTAACTTAGCCTCTAATCAAGAAATTAAAGAAGTAGACCAACTAAGAGGAAAATACTGGTCGAATATGCAGCCAAAATTAGCAGCTTTAGAAGCTAAATTAGAAAGCGTAAGAAAAGGATTGTTCCCGGATTATAAACAATTTAACGAAATAAGTGGATATTTTAGAAAGATAGCACGTACGGCAGAAGCAGCCAAAATACGACGTCATGAGTCCTCTGGTTTTTGTGGCGAGGCAACTGCTGCAAGTATTGTCAATAGTCTATTAGCTCAAATTCAAGAAGGGTATAGGCAATCAGTTCAACATATTGTTATTGAAACAGCAGATAAGAAGGTCAATCATGCTTTTGTTTTATATAATAGCGAGCCATTAAAAAGCCAAAAAATTACTAATCAGCGGTTAAAAGAAATTCTTAATTTAACTCCCTCACAAAATGAAGATACCCGGGTTATTTGTGATGAATTTGATCATTTTCATGGTGCAGCCTCAGAATGGTTTGATAACTTTTTTAATTCTAAAGAACATAATTATGGTGATTTTGAGTACGTAAATATAAAAGTAACAGATTATTCTTTGCCTACATTCCGTGGTAATTACAATGCTAAGCAGAGAAAATTTATAAAAGAGGAACTTATAAGTTTATTAAAAGAAGTTAAGCGTTGTAATAAAAATGAAAACATGGCTGAGTGCAATTCTAATAATACTAATGAATTACCTAGTCCCTTCTTAGTATGAGTTTAATTCATATTATCAAGATTAAGCTAGATAAATTTAATAACTGGCTTTATACAATTTATCTTGTATATCCTTAATCCATTTCAGGTAAAAACTTCGCAAGAGCAGCCTTAGCACGTAAGAATGATATAATAACTCATTATTGAGCAAGCTCGACAGAAGAGATACAACTGGCCATTTCTTTCTAATTCTACCCAATCGTCTATAATTCAATTTAGCTAGATTGAATTATAGAGCAACTAATTACATTCAACTAAACCTTTGGTATTCAAATGGTATCATTTTCATGGTGAACTAATCATGCAATAGTACGCTAGTATTGTAAATACGATATTAGTTATCGAGATTTAGAGAAAAAGGAGATTTTATGAAAGAAAACAATGAAATAGAACTGGAAAAAATATATGGCTCATCAGCAGTTGCAAATAAATTACGACGAATTGCAGATGCTATTGATCAAAACAAAGGTTTTCAAATACAAATAAACAAAAAACGTATCTATGTACCCGTTGATGTGTATGTTGAATTTGAGTACGAAGAAGAAAGTGACGAACACGAACTTGGAATTGAAATAAAGTGGAAAAAAAAATAAAGATTATTTTTTCTTGAAAAGAAGTTAAATATTAATCATTTCTAATCTTTAGGTGGACATTAAAATAATAGGCTTAAGGGCACTGTTACAAAAATTTTCTTTCTAAAAGAAGCCAAACATTAATTTAAATGCAGCAAAAAGTTTATAGCTTATTTTCAATAACATTAAATATTTAAAGAAAGTAGCGAGAGCAGTCTTGATGCAACGCTGGTTGATTACGTTAATAAACCATTACAATTTAAATAGTTGTATTTCCTTTTTGCAAAATAAGGGATGACTATTTCTAATATTACAGCGATATATCCTGAAACAGACAAAGCATAAATATACATATTTTGGGAAAATAAAGATAAAATTAATGGTGGCGTAAAGGTAGCAACGCCTACCCAGAAACGTTTTTTGGCTTTCATTACATCAACTAGAAAATCAAAGACGCCTAATGAGACACAAACAAATGAACCAAATAAAGCCACAACCTGAAATGTCGACAATAATTGCGTCATCACTGTTGAGTTCAAATAAAATTTTAAACTTTGGTTAAATGCTAGCAATTGATTATTGCTCTGATAAATACTTAATAAGCCATACTTACCGTCACTCGGAATCAAAGCATAAATCGTGTAGAGCCATGAAATATAAATAAGTAGAACAATAGTTGTACTAGTAATCAATATCCATTGAAATAAATTTCGATTACCACGTCCATAGTATGAAACTAGACTAGGGATGATAAATTGATAGCCAAATGAATTAACAATAACCATAAGTAATGCAAAGGCGCCTGTTGGGTTTCCGACTATTTGTGTAGACACTGAACCTGTTGCATACGTAGAGCCAAAAATAATAGCAATGCCTAATAAACATAATTTAAAACTAACTAACACAACATTAAGGCGTACAATAATTTTGGCGCTAATAATAACTATGCTACCCAATATAATGACGCAACTGAGGCTAATATTAAAATGCGATAATAAAGGATGAGGCCAAGTTAAATGACTCATAATCAACGAAGTACAACCAGAAATATAAGAAGACAAGGAAAAATAAAGTAGCCATAAAAAAAGAGTAACGGTGATCAGTTGCATCTTATTACCTAAGTATTTTCCAACAATACTGTAATAAGAATTATATTTTTCAGGGCAGCTTAATGTTAAATCCAAAACATATAGCCCTGTTTTAGTCATCACCAACCATGAAACGAGGATAAAAACCAGCGTCGTTAAAAATCCATAATTAGCAGAGACAATTGGAATAGCAAGAATGCCACCGCCAATAATCGCACCAATAATAAGAAAAGTGCCACTTAGAAAGCGTAACATGAATTACCTCTTAGAAAGATAGAAACAATTGCTTCTAACCGAAACGCTTTTGAAATCTGGCAAGGAATATAATAATTTTATCTTTGCTTAAGTCATTCACCTAAAGCTAAAACTAAAACTAAAACTAAAACTAAAACTATCTAACCATAAGCATTTCACGCTAATCATATGGTCTAAATTTTAACATATAAAATCTATTAATCAACATAATTATACAATTTATAGCCATATAATTGCATTAATATTTATTTATTGTGAATAAATATTAAAATTACTCAGAAAACCTATTATTAATATTTTCAGAAAATTACTCATGTTGGCACCAAATATCATACTAAAGGCAATATGCCATGAGCGGGAGCAAATCTAGTGAGCTTGCCTATTACGAAAAAGTAATAAGATTAAGTAAATGCAGTCTTGCTTAGACAAAGATAAACAATCTAAAAAAAATTAACTTTATTTCTTTTTAAAATTGTTTAACATACGCGCCAAATGTATATGGAATGTTTTTAATATGATTAGATTTATTGAAAAACTTTTAGCAACGGCAGCTGAATCTTTTGATGGAGCATTAGAAGGAATCCCACCACACCAAATAGCTTTAGGTATAGCAGCTTTATATTTTATTTATAACCAATACCATAATCCTTGGTTAATGCGTGCCTTTCGTACTCGTAACAGTACAACATCTACACAAAAAATTATTGATGCCGCTTACGATGTACTTAAACACTTGCCTCCAGTACGAACACTTAAAGATAAAGAGCTTAATAAGAATTTAGAATCTACACGTAAAAAATTAGCAGAACAACGTGCTGAAATGAATTTGCAAGAGCATATTCCTTCTGATAGCGTTCCTGTAGAAACTATTTTAAAGGAATTTAATATAGATGTAGATAAATGTGCTTTTAAATTTAAAACTCTCAAGAGCGGAGATAAAGAAAAACGATTTATTGTAGAGCGAGCGGATGGTAAGGACTCTGGCGCTTTATATGCTGTTCATCCACAAGAACTTACTGAGTTGTTAAAAGAGGTTTATGCAAAAACCGCATTAACTAATCCGATGCATGATAAGTGGCCTCGTATTAATGCAATGCAAGCGGAGGTAATTAGTTCGTGTCAGAATTTATTTCATGGCTCAGATGAAGGCTATGGTTTAATCACCCATGGTGGTACAACCAGTATAATTGAAGCGATGGCTGCCTATGTAATTAAAGCTAGAGCCAATGGCATTACTCATCCAGAGATTGTTGTTCCGGAAACAGCTCATGCGGCATTTAAAAAAGCAGCCAATTTGACCGGCGCTACTTTAGTAATTGTGCCCGTGGATAAAAAAGCAGGCGCTGTAAATGCTAAAACCATGAGTTCTTATATTTCCGCTAACACAGCGGTTATTGTGGGTTCAGCCCCTTCCTTTATGAATGGTATCAACGATCCTATTAAAGAGTTAGGTAAATTAGCACAGCAAAAAAAAGTACCCTTTCATGTGGATGCTTGTCTAGGTGGTTTCTTAACTGCTTTCTTAGATACCTCTGCTGAACCAATGGACTTTAGGGTACCTGGCGTAACCTCTATTTCTGCTGATCTACATAAATATGGGTATTGCCCTAAAGGAACGTCAGTTTGTTTGTTTAGCAAAAACTCACCTGCTTTATCAGTCTATGCTGCTTTAAATTGGTCTGGTGGTCTATATGCAACGCCTGGTATTTTAGATGGTTCAGTAAGCGGTGCTCGTGTAGCAGAAATTTATGCAGTTTTATCTTATTATGGTAAAAAACGCTTCAAACAAATTGCTGAGCGTATTATTGAATTAAGACAAAGTATCCAAGATCAATTAACAGAAACTTATAGAAAAAATGAATTAAATCAAGATGATATTTCAATTTACGGTAATCCAAAATGGTCGGTATTAGGATTTCGTTCCAAAAATTTAAACCCTCATTTAATTGCTGACGAGTTAGAAAAAGCTGGATGGAAACTGAATTTATTACAAAATCCAGCTGGCTTTCACTTATGTTTAACGCATGTTCATACTCTAATAGATAATTTTGAAATACAGTTTATTTCTGACCTAAAGAAAGCCATCGCTGCGGTTAAATCCTATCCTGCTGATAAAAAGCCTAGTGGTAATGTTAAGGTTTATGGTGCCGTAGGAATGATGCCGACAGAAGTGCAAGAAGAAGTTTGTATTCAATACCAAAAAGCACGTCTGCAAATTAAGCCTAGCCAAAATGGATTGTTCCGAGTTAAGGCTTCTAATCCAGCTCAGCAATTAACTGATGAGCCTCATAATAAAGATGATATGGGATACCGTAATTCAGTAGAGTACTAAACTTTGTACTGCCATTAAGCGAAAAATAAATATATTACAAAATTTTATCTGCGCGCTAAATAGTACTTGACTCCCATCTATTTATAATATGATTTACGCGCAGCAAGTACTATTACAGCTATCATGAAATATAAGCCTTTGTTTTTATTAATTATAATAAATTTTCGAATTAGTAAGCATGAGTAATTTTTAACATGAAAAAAGCGTTGGGCCACTTGGCCTAACATTTACACCCAATTTATACCTCCTACCACCTTGAATCTCTCATTATTACCTCGGGCGCTAGGTGGCTGAGCCTAATTTTATTAGCATGCTAGCCTGGCTGGCGCGTTAGCCAGGCTGCTTAATGCTAGAAAATTTATCCAACTGAAATAATGTCATTCAATTTGGTAAATTTTCAAGGCCCTTTTAAAAGAGACTATACTAAAAGCAGAATGATTAAGGAAAAAAATCATGAAAAAAGGAATTGTGTGCGGGAGCTTGGTTAGTTTATTTTGTACATGTTCTTCTATAAATGCACTCATGCTGCAAAATCCTAAATTATTAACTAACCAAAATTATATCGAAAATATAAAACAGCAAGATCAATTAGACTTAAAATCGGTTTCAAATGTTTTTTCCTTTGTATTTAATAGCTTACCTGATCGGGTAATCGTCTACCCCACGGAAAATTATTACTATTTTTCTTTTTATCATAATGGGGTCGAATTTTCAGGCAATATTCGTCTTGATGCATTGGACCGGGATAAAGGGATAGTGCACTTTGCTTATTTTTCCACCTTTAATCGTTGGACTGACGAACTCGTTAATCAGTATAAGCCTTTTACTGCTCGAGATGGGGTGGAAATCGTTAAGTTAGGCCCCCTTGAATATAAGATATCATATGGAAAAAAATCAGTTATTTTTGAATTAAATAATCTTGCCAAAGTTAGGCCTCCTGCCAATAAAATTAGGACTGATGAAGAATATATTGGACCTGTGTATGATGAATCAGGAATTCAATTTTATTTAGTTTATAACTCCAAAATTAAACGCTTTCACTATGTACTTAATGACAGTGAAACCGTTCCTGATACTTTCACACCTTCAAAAAAAAACAATAATATCTTAATTGGCACCCGTACAGGATTCTCTTTTTATCGAGATAATCATCAAGATCGTTTAATTTTAATTGGCGTTTACGCGGGCAATTCAATGGTGAATAACTATTTCGATGGACCATTTGATCAATTGCCTGACAATTTTATTCAAGGGAATCAATTAAGGGGGGCCTTTATTGATCAAAATCCCGAGTTAAAAGGTAAAATTGATCGTTATGGAAACACTGATAATGGCTCAAGCCGTGTAGTAATCACACCTTATACTCATTACTTGTATGAATCTCAGCTTTATGCTTATAGCGATTGTACAAAAAAAGCAAAAGACCCTAATGCATACTATGCATGTTTTGACAATCTTGAGGATGAAAATTCGAAAAGTGAGGATAATTAAATGAGAACTTTAAAACCATTAAAATATTTTGTTGCCAGTCTTTTCCTTTCACCCGTTTGTCTGAGCGCTGAGATTATTCACTCGCATAAAGCTTATGGGACTCGTTTCTTGAGTGTCCATCAACAGGAAAGCCCGAGCAAAGGACAAGCGACGAAGAACCAATTTACTCCTATTAATATCGCGGACAACTCAGATTATCATTGGAAATCTGGCTCGCATGATAAAGATGAATCTCATTACAAGACAGGATCACATGATAAACATGCATCACACCTAAAGCATGGTTCACATGATAAGGATGAGTCTCATCACAAAACAGGTTCCCATAATAAATCGAAATCCCATTGGAAATTTGGCTCACATGATAAACATGCATCACACTTAAAATATGGTTCACATGATAAGGATGAGTCTCATTACAAGAAAGGTTCCCATAATAAATCGAAATCACATTGGAAATTTGGGTCACATGATAAGCACGCATCACACTTAAAATATGGTTCACATGATAAGGATAAATCTCATTACAAGACAGGCTCCCATAATAAATCGGAATCTCATTGGAAATCAGGATCACATGATAAACATGCATCACACTTAAAGCATGGTTCGCATGATAAGGATAAGTCTCATTTAAAAGAAAACCCATAACAAACTAGAATCAAACAGTAAGCGTAGCAACTGTTCTGAGTTTTTAGCACAAGACAGTTGCTACGAGTTTATATTAGATTAACTAAGTGCTCTATCTAAAAACCATGATAATTTTTTTTAAATTTAATCTAATAAATTATTTATAAAGATTTTGCAGAGAGAAGATATAAATTTGGATATCCTAATAAGAAAAGCGATACTTTTGTAGTAACTTGACTGGAATCGACATATAGCATGGAAAAATTTTTTTGGTTTTCTCTTCCTATTACTTTGATGATTATCTATTTACTTATCCGTACCGCTATCGGTCGTCCAGTAAAAAGAAGAGACGTCAATATGCTCTCGGCAATTTATTTGATTTTTTATTTACTCATAACAGCGGGACTTGGTTTATTCTGGGTAGCAAGGATGGATCTGCCTCCCTTTGATTTACATTATTTGTTTGGTTATTGTCTGTTGTTTTTAGTTGCTGTTCATCTTTGGTTTCAGCTACCTATGGTTTCGATGTGGCTTAAAAAAAATAGCCCTTCTTTTTTGCTTGACAATACACATACTCAATGGAAGCCGCCAGTCAGAACCCTTTTTTTAATTATCATACTGCTAATTCTTGGGTCTGCAATAGCTATTATAATCTATGAATTCATTACTCCAACAACCCAAACACTGATTGAGAGCAACCCTAAAATATCAAGTGGTCAGCGTATCTGGCTTGTATCTAAAGGAAAGAAAATAGACTCTACTAGTTATGTCCATCATTTAGGAGATATCAACCGTGACACTGTCTTTCGTCCTAGATTTAATATCAATAAGCCTAATGAATTTAAAGATTATCCTAATTATCTAGTTGTTACTTTGCCGACACCTGACACAAGCTCAGGCAGATCGCTTTCGCAGGCATTATCTCAAGAAATAATAAATCCTATTGCCCCTCTGAATTTACAGAATTTATCTAATATACTTTACTATTCAAGTGGTGTGACAGAAAAATTATACTATCCTGGAGGGCAATTATTTTTACGTGCCGCTGCATCTGCAGGTGCTTTATATCCCAATGATTTATATGTTGCTATAATAAAAGTGGAAAATCTTCAACCCGGTATTTATTATTACCATCCAGCCAATCACAGTCTAACTAAAATTAGTAGCCAAGAATCTCTTCAATCTCTTTCTAGGGCAAGTCCTTATCATGACTTACAAAAAAATGCCTCTGCCATTATTATTATCACAGCAAATTTTGACCGTACTATTTGGAAATATCGAGAACGTTCTTTCCGATATATACTTCCTGATGCAGGACACATTCTGGGCAATATTGCTGTTGCAGCATCATCAGTGCAGTTACCTTTCGTTCATACAGCTTTTTTTGACGATAATCAAATGAAAAGAGTTTTGGGACTATCACAACAAGATGAAGGCATTTTATCAATGGTTGTACTCGGGAAGAATAAGCTAACTGAACTTACAGAAACTCCACAATTCACCTCAGAAGCTCTGCCCAAAGAAGTTCAAAATATTGAACAAACTCGACTTTCCTATAAACTCACTTCTGTGCAGTGGAAAAAGGAAATGATGAAGATTCCAAAAGTTGATATGCAAAAATACCGCAATGAAATTTTCGCTGCGAATGCCCTTATTCGATTACCCACCGGTTCGAAAGCGGAAGATGATACGTTTACTATTATCAAAAATCGCCGTTCATTTCGACAGTTTTCCAATAAACAGGTCAGCCTTAAAGATTTTGCTGGCATAATTCAACAATCATCTGCCCCGCTTAGAAATCCATATATCGTTGAAGCTGGCAAAAGAGTTGAATTATTCATTATTGTCAGCAATATACAAGGTTTATCAAAAGGGGTGTATCGATATATTCCTGAAAAAGAGGCTTTAGAGAAAGTTAGAAAAGGCGATTTCTCAAAAGAGATTTATAAAGCCGGCTTTTCTCAGGAGTTACTTGAAAGAGCTGCCTTTGTTATCGCCTGGACTATTGATTTAAATCAGATAGGGCAACTACATGGGGAAAGAGATTATAGATACGCCAACTTAGAATGCGGTTTAGGTGGAGAAACAACTTACCTCGCTGCTCAAGCACGTGGATTAGGAGCTTGCGCAGTAGGTGCATTTTATGATGTTGAAGTGCGACATATACTTAATATTAGTCAAACAGCAAAACATGTCATATTGTTAACTGCGGTGGGAAATAGGTAGTGGCGTACTCTAAGCTCATCCTGGCTCCCCTAATAAGAAAATTGATAATTTAAAACTAATATTTATCAACAAACTATAATAGATTGGAGTTTAGACAATCTACTTTAATATAGACTTGAGACAGCACTACGTAAGATTATTTATTTTGAGGTTAATTAATATAGTTGCTTCTGTATTAAAAACACTTATTGTTTAGAGTTTGATTATTCAAAAAAGGGGGAATTAACCTGTTAAGAATATAAGACAGATCTTAATTTACTAAAATTTACAGAGTGTATCCCGAACCTAAACCTATTGTTTATTTTTTCCTATTCCAATCCAAATTTTCATCCTAATTAATAAAAGAATGACGCCTATAACTATTAAGATAAGGCCTAAAATTTTTCCTGTGAAAATTAAGATTAGACCCAATAAAATTATCATTGCAGATATAAGGCTACCAAAACTCAAATCCTTAGTTATTATTGATTTTTGTTTTAAAGGCGCGCCACAATTTGGACAATTTTCAGCATTCGTAGAAATTTCTTTTTTACAATCTGAGCAGTTGGTGAGAGGCATATTGTTCCTATATACTTATCAGCTTTACATAAATTATAGGATTAAATTTTAGCCAATATAGATTTGTGAGCGTAGTTTATTATAAGATTGCTCATTTATAATCATATGCTCTCAAAATATCTACCATATTCTCCGTTTTTTTATTTTTGTGGCTTTGATTTATGGCCTCTATAGTTGTGATATGTTTTGAAGATTACAGAACACGTGTTAAGGTCCTTTGCGGATGATTAATGCCGCCCCCGTAAATGGAAAGACCCGATATTTTAAGTGCCTGTGAAATAGATCCTAGTCGATTTATCACTGAAGTTACTCTCGTGGCATATCAGATTTCTGTTTATATACCGCATTTTCAGGAATATCCGTAGCTGAATAGATGCTAATTATTTTGAATGGTTTCTTTGCATTTAAATTAATAAAATTATGTGGAAATCCTTGAGGAATAAAAATCATATCACCCGCTGAAACAGTTGAATTTTTGCCATTGAGAACAGATTTAGCCTGACCTTCAACAACAAATATGACCTGATCAAATTTATGGGTTTCCATTCCAATTTCATTGTTGGGATTAGTCTTAGGGGTAATATTCATAAATACGACTTGTGCATCTTTACCTGTCATAAGTGCTAACTTCCAGTTCTCATTCCTTTTAGCTATTTCAAAAATTTGGGGAGTAATAATCGCATTTATTTTACTATCAGCGGTGCTTTTTTCAGAACTTGCAAATGATGGTGTTGCAATTAAAGTTGATACCACTACAGTAGCTATAAAAGTTCTTTTTAGTCCATTTATTTTCATACCTATTCTCCATAATTTAAAATTAGCTAGTCATTATTTATCTTTTCTAATACCCTAGAATTAAAGTAAAGAAGTGCAGAATGACTTAAGCACTATTTCATACAATACTACTTTGTCAATTTTTGGCAATGCAAGACCGCTTACTCTAGCAATATTTTATTGTTACACTTATATTGAGATCTCAATATAAGCATAACTCACGTGCAAAATGGACTTTTTGATGAGATGAGTTCCTGCTTTTAAAATACGTAATCTAACTAAACTATACCAAATGGGTGAGGCCTTGCAACACGTATTTTTTTCTTTGGCGCAAGAACCGTCGCAAGTCCTTCTATGACCTTTTCTCCATGCTGATTTACCCCTTTACAATCAAAAATTACGATGGATTTATTACTTTGTTTATCTTTAACGATTAATGTAATAGTAAGTGTGTCACCTAAACGCACTGGTTTTTTAAATTGGATATCCTGTTTAAGATAAATCGTACCTGGTCCTGGTAAAACGGTGCCAAGAAGTGCTAAATCAGTGAGCCAGACCACATACCATGACCGACAATGCCATGAAAGATATCGCTTTTAGCAAACGCGACATCCACATGAGCAGGATTCACATCGCCAGACATAGCAGCAAATAAATTAATATCATCTTGGGTAAGGGTTTTACTTAAGCTCGCTTAGCGACCTCTTGCAAGCTCATCAAAGGTAATATTCTCAAGATACTCCTTATTCGTTCCTTTTCCTTTTATTTCTGCAGTACGTAAGTACCAGGTGCTGCTGGCAGTGAACAATCTATAATCGGGGGCGATGTACGTTTTTTTGTATCATGTTTTACTAACCATTGATGCCATTCTTGCCACCAGGAAATATCTCGCTTCTTTGCAACTTTAAGCCATTGTGTGGGATTGAAATGATAATCCCCTTTTTTATGTTCATAAACATAATAAGAACTTTTGGGATGCCCTGGCTCGCTAATAATACCGGCATTGTGCCCACCGCTAGCAAGAACAAAGGTCACATCACTTTCTGTCATCAAGTGAATTTTATAGACCGATTGCCAAGGTGCCACATGGTCTTTTTCTGTACTCACTGCAAAAATAGGCGATTGAATATTTGCAGCAGCTATGGGCTCTCCTTCAACTGCAAAGCGTCCTTCGGCAAAATCATTCTTTAAAAATAATTTTTCAAGGTATTCACTATGCATTTTATAAGGCATTCTCGTTGCATCTGCATTCCAGGCTGTTAAATCAATCATTCCACGTTTCTGTCCATGCATGTAATCCTGAATCATTTTAGACCAAATTAAATCATAGGCCCGTAACATTTGAAAAGAACCAGCCATTTGCTTCGTATCGAGATATCCTTGTTCCCACATTACATTTTTAAGGAAAGCGACTTGGCTTCCAGTAACAAATAACATTAATTCTCCAGCCTCAGTAAAGTCTCCTTGAGCTGCAAGAAGCGTAAGGCTATTTAAACGTTTATCGTTGTTTTTCGCCATGACTGATGCGGTAATCATCGCCAAGGTACCCCCTAAACAATACCCCATCAGATTAATTTTAATTTTTGGAAAAATGCTTGATACTTTATCAATTGCCGCCATCGCGCCTTGGCGATAATAATCATCTATTCCTAAATCTCTGTCTTCATGATCTGGATTACGCCAGGAAATAATAAATACAGTGTGACCTTGTTCTACCAGCCACCTCACTAACGAATTATGTGGGGATAAATCTAAAATATAATATTTCATGATCCAAGCAGGTAAAATAAGTATTGGTTCTTTATAGACGGTCTTTGTTTGAGCCTCGTATTGGATAAGCTCGATTAAATGATTTTGAAAGACTATTCGTCCTGGCGTAATAGCTACTTGTTTACCTGGAATAAAGTGTTCAGAGCCTTCAGGTGGTGCACCACTTAATCTCTCAAGCCAGTCTTCAAACGCGATTTGACTACCCCGAAAAATATTTAATCCGCGGGTGTTAACAGTCTGATAAAATAAATCAGGGTTAGACCAGACGAAATTAGAGGGAGATAAAGCATCAAGACATTGACGCGCCCAAAACGAAACCGTGCGCTCTTCCTGCTTTGATAACCCCGGTACATGAGTAGCACGTTGCCACCAATCTTCTACTTGTAAAAACCCCTCTGCAAATAAACGCCAAGGGAAATGCTCCCAATTTTCTTCTTTAAAACGAACATCTTTACCGCCAGCAGCACGCTCAACACAAAGAATATTATTGATACAATCATTAGCATGAAAGAGAGGATAAGAAGCTAACTCGCCTAACAAGCCTGGACTTTGTGCCAATTGCCAAAGCCAAGTTGAATAAGCAGAAGCCAGCGCTGCAGGACTAAGTCCCGCAGTCCATTTAGCAAGGTTTGCTTGAAATAATTGATTAAGCAAAAGAAAAAAATGATCTAAATTGCTTGTATCAGAAGAAACACCGCTATAGGAATCTAAATCTTCTGATACATTTTGCTGTTGAGTTAATATGATTTCCTTTGGACAGCCAGTTTTGCTTTGCTCACTCATTACCGATTCCTTGGTATTAAGAGACACAGTTAGTAAGGTATATTCAAAGAATAGCATAATACCTAAGCTTTCCACCCTGAAAATGACCTTTTAGAAAAAAACACTCCAATTTCTAAAAATACATTAGTAAGCACAATTAATTTATCTGTAGTCAGAGTTGAATAAAGTTGAAGTTTCAAAAATAGATTACATTTTAAAAAATGACAAAAAATATAGTGTCTTCAAATAAAGATTGGTTATGTCCTGACGAAATAGTCACATAACTAGAGCCCTTTGAGAAAAACACTACAGCCACGATATAAAATGCTAAATAAATTCAATAGTCAGTCATAATCGCTGAGTTCAAAGATGGATCAAGATATAGCCAGGACGTTTTTGGTAGAACAATCTCAAAGAATAGATATTTGAAAACAGTTATTTGCTTTGTTTTTCTGATGCCCAATTGAAGTATATACTATTTAGGTAGTCACTATAACTTAAAAAGCTAGCTTTCTAAAATAGCTTACTACTACCCTATCGTTTTTCCTTTATTAGGATTATTGATATCGGCACTCGCCCAAGTACTATTAGCAACCTACAAGCCTACATTAAATATAACCAAGTGCTCTAGAGTAGCAATTTAATTATAATTTATTGATATTAAAGGCATGTCCTTATCGAAACATAGGTAACAAACTATTCCGGAGACATAGGTTACACTCATAGGCATTTCAGGAGAAAGAAATACCTATGAGTGTAATAAAGTGGACGAAAAGATAAGATTTGTAGCAAGATTATTAGATGGCGAACAAATGTCTTCTTTATGCCAAGAGTTCGATATTTCTCGAAAAACAGGCTACAAGATATACGAGCGCTATAAACATAGTGGATTAGAAGGATTAAATGATCGCAGCAGAAAACCGCATCGCTTTGCTAATCAGTTGCCCTTCCAACTTGAAAGAGATATTGAAAGTTAAAAAAGAAGAACCTAGTTGGGGAGCACCAAAGATAAGGGAGAAGTTTCTAAGGCAATATCCTGATGTTAAACCACCAGCAATCAGTACAATATACATACTATTCTAGATAAATATGGTCTTGTGGCAAAGCAAAAAAAGCGTCGCTATAAAGCACAAGGTACAAATCTGTCTAATGCTAAGCAACCTAATCAATTATGGTGTGCAGATTATAAAGGTGAATTTCAATTAGAGAATAAAGAGTATTGTTATCCATTAACTATCACCGATTTTAGTAGTCGCTATTTACTCGTTTGTGAGGGTTTAGCAACGACTAAAGAACGATATGCTATTACAGTCTTTGGGCGTGTTTTTAAAGAATTTGGCTTACCTGATGCTATCCGTATAGACAATGGTATTCCTTTCTCTTCACCTAATGCTTTGGCCTGAGTAAGCTATCTATTTGGTGGCTTCGATTAGGTATTAATATTGAACGAATAAAGCCAGGAAATCCTCAGGAAAACGGCCGCCATGAGCGTATGCACTTAACCTTAAAAAAAGAAACAACTAAACCTGCTGGCGAAAACTTCCTTCAACAGCAAGAGAAATTTGACCGATTTATAGATGAATATAATAATGAACGCCCTCATCAGGCCCTTAAAATGAAATATCTAGCTGAAGTTTATGTATCCTCAACCAGGCCATATCAAGGGTTACTTGAAGTAGAATATCCTTTTCATGATAAAACGATAATAGTTACTAAATGCGGAAGGCTTTGTCTAAAAGGTCAGAAAGTAAACCTTACAAGTGTACTCGCAGGCAAAAGGTTGGTATTAAGGAGGTAGAAGATTATGTGTGGTTAGTTAGCTTTATGCAGTATGATTTAGGGTATTTTGATGAACAGACATGTAATTTGCAACCTTTATCCAATCCTTTTGGGCCTAAAGTGTCACCTATGTCTCCAGTATAATTTGTAACCCATGTCTTCGGAATAAACCACATAAAAATGGCGCGCTCGGAGGGACTCGACCCCGACACCTTGGTTCGAATTCTGATGCTTTAATTTAAAAATCATTATTTATCAATAAAATGTGATGCATCAAATTTCTGAAAAACAGCCTAGAACTGTCTAAAACAACGTAGCACTGTCACAGTTATGGCACAATAAACTTTATATTATTTACCTGATTACCTTACACCGAATCATTATCAATCAGTTAAGTTATCGCTTTACCGTTCCATAAGCTATAAGGAAGTGATAATTCATCGATGTTTGGCTCAGCAATAAATTAATTAATTCATTGACTTTGTCTGTTGATACATATTGTCTACTTCTCGGGGAAATCCCTCGCTCTTTATACTAAAAGCTTGCTCTATTATCAACTTCATACACATGAATATATTTTGTAATCGATGTTCTGCTAAAGCCCAAAAGCGTTGCTACTTTCGATTTGCTTGCACCCAATTTTACAACTATATAGATTGCTGGCTTTCTTAAAACAGCCAATTCTTTTATTGATAATTTCCTTTTGCTCATCGTTTAAGTATGTATTAGAACCCCAAGGATAAAACATAATAAACTTTTTATTCATTATTATAAGGCCAAGGTAATAAAACCGAAGTAATAAGTTAAAAACCATATGATCTGCTTTTAATTGCACTAGAGTAAGACGAAGTAGCCTTATTAAAAAAATCAGTATTTTATTATCCTGGTTCAATCGTTTTTGGTTTATCTGGCGCTTTAGGGCTGTCTGATTTGGCTTTAGAAAAAAAATGGTTCTCTGAATGATTTACTGGCTCTTTTTTAACATCAGCGTTTTTTATAACTGTTTTCATCAATTTATTAATAGAAATTAAATTCTCACATAACCTTTTATGGTTATCGGGAGAATACTCACCTCTCATTAATTGAAGTTTTGCTTTTAATACTGATAAATTTGATATACAGTCTATGGGTAATTTTTTATTAGAGATATTTTTTTCTAAGGCTCTCTCGAGTGAATTACAACTTTCCATAAAACTATTTTTCTTTATCTGAATTTCGTCTTTTAACTTTTTATCTCTATCTGCCTGTCCTTTAATCTTTTCTATTTCACTTGTATGCGAGGTAATTTCTTCTAACTGTTTAGCCTCATCCACCTTTTTTTTAATCTTTTCTATTTCACTTTTATACGACGTAATTTCTTCTTTAATTTCTTTTAACTCATTAAAGTCTAAATCAGATAACTTTATTTTTCTTGATAAAAGTACCCTGTCTAATTTATTTAGATTTCGGCTTACATGGTTTAGTAAAGCAGCATATCTATTACTCTCACTTGTATTCCCAATAACCACATCCCAGTAACCATCGGCCCAGTAACCATATTGGCCTTTTAAATGAAAAACATAGGGGCCACCTACTTCCAAATCGTTTAGCAAATTTCTAACCGTCGCGATTTCTTTTTCGATTTCCTTATAGTCATTTTTCGTACTAGATTGTGTGTTTTTGGCCTCTATCGCGGTGCTTTGTTTAATTTGCTTGACTGGCTTAGCATGGGCAGATGAAGTACTTTCTTTTATCTCACTTCTCCTAGGTATTATAATACCTACCCCCGGTATCTCAACATCTTTTACTCCTTTTTCTTCTGCACGAATTTCAGCAAGTTTGTATATAATCATCTCAGGCACATTAGCCCTGTCTGTATTCGTTAAGGTAAAATCTAGCTCTTTTCCTAACCTCAAATCTCTAATTAAACCATTTACCGCTTTTGCAGTATTACTATTAAAAAGCGAGCTCCCCTGAGCAATTTGTGATTGTTTAAAAAGTAAAGTAAGGGCATTGTATAATCGATCTTTTGCTTCTACTTCTGACACACGTTTTTTTGAAGACTCAAGGCTTTCTCTGATTGACTTAATCTCGCTAATTAATATTTCTTTTGCCTGCTCCATTATAAGCTGGTCAGGTGAGGGACTTTTGTTTAAATTAAACTCTGGAGTTGATTCTATGCGCTTTAGCCAGTTGGAAATTATTCTGTTTTCCTGCTCGAGTACTGTAATTTTTTTACTTAATAAGTTTTTTATACTTTGAATTATAAATTCTGGTTTTTTAGATATTGATAAATTAAATTGAGAAGAAAATTGTTCATCTAGGTCTGTTAAAACATCCTTAACTAATCTACCTTGAAAACCGCCTCTTGTTATCCAATCTTCTATTGTGCTGATAGCATTCTTTAAATCTATGATATCAAAATCGACTAGCTTAGGATGCAGGCTATCACTCTTACTTTCTTTTGATATATCAGTTTCAAACATTAGACTAATAAGAATTTCTGATTTCTCCTTACTTATAACTTTATTAAGTGAATTTCTTAAGGAATCTAACAGCTTTGAGTAATACGCGGGTTTTCTATCGTATCGAGTGAACATATAAACCTCATATCAACTATACGAATAATAAATTAAGTACCTGGAATAATTATATTTTATACTTTTAGGCTTAATTTTAATCTAATATATGTATTTATAAGTATATATATAGTTTTCCAATTTGCTGATGTAAACTTGGTACAGAAAAAATGGGTTTGATTTTTGTTCTTGATAATAAACTTACGATACCCAGTAATGGATGTTAGATTTAAAAATGGTTTAAGGAGCAGAAGCTTTATTCATTTGAAAATAGAAGAAGTAGCCGGGACATTATAATATCGCAGCAAGCATAGGTTGGGCCACCCGGCCTAATGGCGCTGCCTTAAGCAGCGCCATTAGGTCAGAGGCCCAACCTACGATTTTATATTAAATATAACCAAGTGCTCTATCTAAAAACCATAGGAATTCTGTTTTAAATTTAACCTAACAAGTTATTTATAGAGCTGTTTATGCCACAATTTACATAAAAACCAAGTACTCTAGAGTACCGATTTAATTGTAACCTATTGATTTTAAATGATAAAAATGGCACGGAGGGACTCGAACCTCCGACGCCTTGGTTCGAAGCCTGATGCTTTAATTTGAAACTCTTTATTTATCAATAGACTGCGATGCATCAAATTCCCGAAAAACAGCGTAGCACTGTCACAGTTATGCCACAATTCATGACACAGTTTTTATAAAAAACAGTTATAGAAAGTTGCTAAAAATGAACAATAACTATTTTATCCCCATAAGGTTATGCTCAATTAAGCATCCCCAAACCAAGTAGATACTTTTATAAAGCTTCTAAACGAGTAATAAACCTTAGAGCGGCAAATGCAATTTTTAGCTAAACGAGGTTTAATAATTAATAATGAAGCTATTCATTATTTTCAGTATCTAAATTACTATGACCTTCAGGTTATTGAATTCCTTTACAAGAAGATTTTAAGTCCTACAATTTTAAAATTATTTTTTAGCCACTTTATTTAATAATTCCACCAAATCTATTGGCATAGGAAAGATAATTGTTGAGGAGTTCCCCGTTCCAGCAAGCCCAGTTAATGTTTGTAAGTAACGCAACTGCATGGCTTGGGGTGCTCTTGCTAGCACTTCGGCTGCTTGTAATAGTTTTTCAGAAGCTTGTAATTCTCCTTCTGCATGAATAATTTTGGCACGCCTATCTCGTTCAGCTTCTGCTTGCTTTGCAATAGCACGAATCATACTTTCATCAAGATCAACATGTTTAATTTCGACATTAGCCACTTTAATACCCCAGCCATCAGTCTGAGCATCTAAAATAGTTTGCACGTCGCTATTTAATCGCTCACGTTCTGATAACATTTCATCTAATTCATGTTGGCCAAGTACAGAACGCAATGTTGTTTGCGCCAATTGGCTGGTCGCTTCAAAATAATCCTCTACTTGAATAATGGCCTTTTGTGGATCAACTACACGAAAATAGACAACAGCATTGACCCGTACTGAGATGTTATCTCGAGAAATAACATCTTGACTAGGTACATCCATGACTACCGTGCGTAAGTCCACCCGTACCATTTGTTGAACGCCAGGAATAATTAAAATTAATCCTGGCCCTTTAATTCGCCAAAAGCGGCCCAACATAAATACAACCCCCCGCTCATATTCCCGAAGTACGCGAAACATTGAGGTCAACAGTAAGATAATAATTACTAAAAAGCTTATCAAATAGGTCATTTCATCTCTCCTTGAATTTCTTCTACCTCTAGCTGCAAACCTTTTGCTCCGATTACCCTTATCGGCTGATTTGCATTAATAGGATGCTTAGCATAGACACTCCAAATCTCGCCGCCAATAACAGCTTGCCCTCTTAGATCGACCACACTTAATGTTCTGCCCTCTACACCAAGTAATGCTGCAGTTCCATGTTGTATTGGTTGTCTTCGTGATTTTATGATCATAGTGAACATAATAATGGCTATAATGATATTTACAGCAGCCATCGCTCCAATCGCTGACCAGGCAATTTGAAAATTAATATGCTCAGCATCAATGAGTAAGATTGAGCCTGTAATAAAGGAAACAGTACCCCCTAAGCCTAAGACGCCGAAACTAGGCGCAAACGCTTCTGCAATAATAAAAGCGACCCCTAATACGATTAAGGCTAAACCTGCATAGTTAATGGGTAACAGTTGTAAAGCATATAATGCAACTAATATGGCTATGGCGCCAATAACTCCGGGTGCAATAACACCAGGATTGATTAATTCAAAAAAAATGCCATAAATACCTAACATTAATAATAAATAAGCAATAGTGGGATCGGTGATAACTGCTAAAAAACGCATGCGCCAGTCAGGTTCAACCCTTTCTATTTGCGCATTAGTTAAATTTAATTTAATTTGTTGCCCATTTTGCGTTACAGATAAGCCATTTAGCTTTGTTAATAAATCCTCCCTATTTTGTGCAATAAAATTAATGACTCCAGCTTTTAGCGCTTCAGGTGCAGTTAAGGTGGCCGCATCATTTATAGCTTTTTCTGCAAAGTTAATATCACGCCCTCGTAACTGTGCTAGAGTACGAATATAGGCAACAGCATCATTGGTAACTTTTTTATCCATAGCCGTTTTCTGTTGATTCTCTTTATTTTCTCCTCCTAAACCACCTGTCAAACTAACAGGACTTGCAGCGCCTAAATGAGTCCCTGGCGCCATAACAGCTAAGGTACTGGCATAAAGTAAAAAGGTTCCTGCGCTTGCAGCACGTGCACCTGCTGGAGCCACATAAGCAACTATCGGTGTACGAGAAACAAGGATAGATTGAACAATCTGGCGCATGGACTTATCTAAACCGCCAGGCGTATCAATTAGAATTAAAATTAAATCAGCATTTTGTGCTTGTGATATGCCCCTAACGAGGTAATCAGCAGTAGCAGGTCCTATACTGCCCCGAACTGATAATTCAATAATTTTAGCCGCCATAGAAACAGGGATATATGTTAATAAAATAGCCAATAGTAAATATATCCACAATAACACTTGCCGTTTTGGGTGAGAAATTAGCATAAACATCCTGTTTATAATTTAATTTTACCTTATACCCTGTCAGATAACTTCATAATATAGCTATTGTTGTTAGCATAGCCCATTCACAATTAAATGTATAAACAGCAAGAGCAGAACATAGGATTTGATGATAAATTAGCCAATTAGATTTAGTTTTACATTATTTCTTCAACTATGCTAATAAATTAACGAGCTTAAGCTAAAACGACATCTCTTATCAGAAAAACATAGTAAAAAATAAATATAGTTAACAGTATTCCTCCCTCCCACCGGGTAATACGACCCTTTCCTATAAGACCATAAGCCATTAAAAACAATCCTGTAGTCATTGCCATCATGACAGGCCAATCTCTAAATAGGATTTCCTTTGGCATCGCTGTAATAGGTGTAATTAATCCAGCAATCCCTATTACGCTTAAAAGGTTAAACATATTTGATCCAATGATATTTCCAATGGCCATGTCTGGCTCGTTCTTTCTAGCTGCGATAATTGATGCAGCCAGCTCTGGTAACGAGGTGCCAGAAGCAAGGACAGTTAGGCCAATAATTAAATCACTAACGCCAAACATTTTAGCAATATGAACCGCGCCCCAAACTACCAGTTTAGAGCTTAAAATTAATAAAATTAATCCAAATAAAAGTAATAAGATTGCTTTTTTTAAAGACATAACATGTAAAGATAACTCTGTATTAACTTCCTTGGCTAATACATCAGCTTTATTCTTAAGGCTCGCGTAAATAGTCCATATGACAACTAAAATAAAACTAAGTAAAAGACCGATAGATTCAGGCCGTGTTAGTGTTTTATCCCAAAAAATAAATCCCATAAGCAAGCTAATGATAATTAGCAAAGGTAATTGCTTGCGAATAATATTGGAATTTACTTCCATAGGTACAATGATAGCCGTTAACCCCAATATCAAGCCAATGTTAGCAATATTTGAACCTAAAGCGTTACCTATAGCTAAACTGGGATGACCCTGCAAGGCAGCCAAGGTTGACACAACCATCTCAGGGGCTGATGTTCCAAAACCTACAATTATCATACCAATGACTAGTGGTGATACTTTCGAATGATAGGCTATGGCAGCAGCGCCCTCTATGAATCTATCAGCACTTATGCCTAAGATAATTAAGCCAACAACCAAAGCAAGAAATGCCAGCATGTTAACCCTCTGTTTATTTAATTAAATATCGAAGTATGATTTGGTGTAATGTTCTGGTAAATTATTTTAATGCCTCGATGTATATAGGGAATAATTGGGCCGACTTTTCAAATTTTTTAACTCGCTTTTTACGTCCCATAGCCTATTTAGGCATAGTTTATTAAAAAATTAAATGTATTACTAAAGCTGTTTCCTTTAACTTTACGATAAATTAATCTTTTTATTAATTCAATCGTACTTCAAAGAATACAAAATGATGATAGCTGGAATTAGTTTAATACTGTCCATAGCCGCATTTTTAGCACTCTTGTATTTTAATTTTTATCGCTCCCATCTTGTATGGTTGCTGGCAATGATTCCACTTCTTTTATTCTCCTATTTTCTTCATTTTATTCCTCAAATAATGGATGGAACAGTTATTTATTACAATGAAAATTGGTTCTCATTAATGGGCGTATCTATTTCACTCACCATTGATGGGCTCAGTTTATTGTTTGCTTTACTAATTACAGGTATTGGAACGCTCATTGTTATTTACAGCATCCCTTATCTTAAAAAGAATAATTATTTATCACGATATTTCTGCTACTTATTTTTATTCATGTTCGCAATGCTAGGTGTGGTTCTCGCTGATAATTTAATTACGCTTTTTATCTGTTGGGAATTAACTAGTATTAGCTCTTATTTACTTATTGGATTTAATCACGAAAATGCCACCGCAAGAGAAGCTGCATTTAACGCCTTAATGATTACCAGCTCAGGTGCATTATTTTTATTAATTGGTTTCTTAATAATAGGTATGGCGACTAATACTTATTCTATTTTAGAGTTATTAAATCAAGGGCAAAGATTGATTGAAAATAAATGGTATCCAATTATTTTACTATTGATATTGGTTGGAGCATTTACCAAGTCTGCTCAATTCCCCTTTCATTTTTGGTTGCCTAAAGCAATGGAAGCACCAACCCCTGTTAGTGCTTACCTTCATTCTGCAACCATGGTGCAAGCAGGTGTGTATCTTTTAGCACGGCTTCACCCTCTAATGGCAGGTAACTCTTGGTGGTTTATTTCCCTAACTATTATCGGGGCTATTACAATGATAATAGGTGTATTGCTTGCTTTCAAAGAAACCGATATGAAATTAATACTCGCCTATACTACAGTGACTGCACTAGGTTCGCTGGTTTTTTTGTTAGGTTCAGATCAAGACGCTGTTATAAAAGCGGCTGTTGCATTTCTTATCTCTCATGCGCTTTATAAGGCAACCTTATTTATGGTAGTAGGCGATATTCAACATCAAGCTGGTATACGATCAATCACTAAAATTAGTGGTCTACGTAAGGCTATGCCAGTGACCTTTATGGCTGCATTAGTTGCTGGCGCCTCTATGGCTGGATTACCGCCTTTACTTGGGTTTTATGTAAAGGAATTAGTCTATGAAGCAAACTTAGCGGCCCCCGTCGCTTCCTATATACTGACAGCGATGGTCGTTTTTGCCAATATGATGGTTGCATCGCTCGCATTTATCTTGATCATCAAATCATTTTTTGGAAGACAGAGGCCGAAAGATATTAGAGAAGCCGACAGCCTAATGTCAATGAACGCATTCTTACTGTCAGTATTTACTTTAATCATCAGTCTTGTGCCCTTTACTATTAATAGAGCAATATTATCACCAGCAGCGAGTGCTATCCTTGGCTACCCGGTCACAATGGAGCTGACTATGTGGCATGGGTTTACACCATCACTCGTACTAAGCCTCATTACCCTTTTAGGGGCAATCATATTGTATTTAAGGCGAGCGCAGGTTAAAAAGGGACTTAATCTATTTAATATATTTTATAAATACGGCCCTACCTATGTATGGCAACAGCTCACCTGGCTTGTATTAATTATCGCTGACTGGCAAACAAAAATTCTACAAGTAGGTAAACAACGGGTGTATTTAACAATTGTATTCTTCACTATCGCTCTGTGCCTCGTTGTAACTACTATTTTTCAACATGCAATTCAAATACAACAATTGTTCCCTTCTATTTCTTGGTTACCCCTATTTTTATTTTCCTGGATTTTCATATCTGCTCTCTTTTCCATTTGGGTTGATACTTATTTAAAAGGGCTAATCTTTTTAGGTATGTTTGGTTTAGGGGTTGCATTGTTATTTTTAGTCAATGCTGCCCCTGATGTTGCAATGACACAAGTATTAGTCGAAACATTAATTGTCATTATTGTGGTACTTAATTTATACCGTCAGCCAGAATTGCCAAATCTAGTGGGTGAAAAAAAAGGAGTGCGTCTGCTAAATATGATCATTGCAATTACAATAGGAATGCTCATCACATTACTGTTACTTACTATCACGCATCAACCCTTTGATTCAAGTATTGGAAATTATTTTTTAAAAAACAGTGTTACGCTTGCACATGGGCGTAATGTCGTGAATGTTATTCTAGTCGATTTTCGTGCTTTAGACACCTTAGGAGAAACGATTGTAGTTGCAACAGCGGCACTTGGGATTTATGGACTATTAAAAACACGTAAAAAAGATAAAAAACCATGACATCACTTATTCTTCGTACAGCATCAAAATTTTTACTACCAGTTACATTGCTCTTTTCTATTTGGGTTTTGTTTCGGGGGCATAATGCGCCTGGCGGTGGCTTTATAGCCGGGCTAATTGCAGCAAGTGGATTTGCATTGTATCTAGTTGCACATGGGGTTAAAGCATTACGTGGGCTAATTAAAATAAGGTTATTCTTATTCCTAAGTTTAGGATTTACTTTTTTTCTAGTTAGCGGATTAATGGCTTTAGTTAAAAACAAAACTTTCCTAACAGGAATCTGGATTGACATAAAATTTATTCCTGTGCAATTTGGCTCGCCGATTTTATTCGATATAGGTGTTTACTTGGTTGTATTAAGTAGTGTATTGATTACAATGGTAGCGTTAGAGGAATCAGTATGTCTGACATGATTTGCTGGTTAATTGGCAGCTTAATCAGTATTAGTATTTATCTAATATTAAGCACACAACTTATGCGTTGGTTATTTGGTATAGTCATATTAAGCTCTACAATTAATTTAGTTATTTTTGTTGCTGGGCGCTTATATTCTCAAATTCCCGCATTTATTACTCCGGGAGTACAAGCGCCTAATACCCTCTTAGCGAATCCATTACCGCAGGCACTTATTCTCACAGCAATTGTCATTGGCTTTGGATTACTAGCATTTGCTTTAGTGCTTGTGCGCAAAGTATGGCGCACATTTAATACGACTAATTTAGATTTGATGCGCTATTCAGAAAGGAAGCCTTTCAAAGCAGAGGATGAAACATGAGCTGGTTACCTCTGTTACCATTATTAACATGTTTTTTCGTAGTGATATTGAATTGTTTAGCTTGGCGCCATTTAATTTTACAACAATCCGCTCATCTTTTGGGAGCAGCTTGTTTATTATTTGTTACTGTCTGGCTTTTTTATGTTGTTTTATCTCAAGAGATCTTAGTTGTTCAGCTTGGTGGATATAAAGCACCATTTGGTATTGTTTTCGTAGTTGATAGGCTAAGCGCTATTATGTTGTTAATCAGCGGAATCATTGGATTTTGTGTATCCATTTATGCCATTTACAGTGTTAGCAGTTGGCTGCAAAAATTAGGATTTTATATTGGTTACTGGCTCCTATTAATGGGAATATGTGGGGCTTTTTCAACTGGCGATTTATTTAATCTGTATGTTTGGTTTGAAGTTATCTTGATTGCTTCTTTCGTCTTATTGGTATTAGGTAATCGTAAAGCACAACTAGACGGGACTATGAAATACGTCAGTTTGAATCTTGTTGCAACCATCTTCATGTTGTTAGCAATTGCTATGTTGTATGCCATGGTAGGCACCCTTAATATGGCGGATTTGGCACTGAAACTTAAAACTTATCCCTTAACAGGTACTGTCACTACCGTTGTGCTATTGTTAGCTATTGCCTTTGCTATTAAATCTGCAATATTTCCATTGTTTTTTTGGCTGCCAGCCTCCTATCATACAACGAATACTGCGACCGCTGCTATTTTTGCAGGCATGCTGACTAAGGTAGGAGTTTATGCGCTAATAAGATTAATGACACTCATCCTTCCAGCTAACCACTATATTTTATCATTACTATTATTTATCGCAGGCTTTACCATGGCAACAGGAGTATTAGGTGCCGCATCAGAATTTAATTTCCGACGGCTGCTATCTTTTCATATCATTAGCCAAATTGGCTATATGATTATGGGGCTGGCAATTTACACCCCATTAGCATTAGCAGGGGCCATATTTTATATTATTCACCATATTATTGTTAAAACTAATCTATTTTTAATAAGCGGTATTTGTTCCCGAATAGGGAAAACATCGGATATACGTAAGCTAGGAGGTTTTTATAAACAATACCCGTATTTAGCCATACTATTTTTTATTCCAGCCTTTTCTCTCGCGGGCGTGCCGCCTTTATCTGGCTTCTGGGGAAAATTAATTTTATTGAAAGCAGCTTTAAATTCTTCTCATTATATCATTACAGCCATTGCACTTCTGGTAAGCCTATTAACCTTATACTCAATGACCAAAATATGGACGTATGTATTTTGGCAGGAACAACCAACAGCCTTGCCTCTAGATTCATTTGGCAATGTAAAATTATTTATTTTATTCCCTATTATCATTCTTGCAGCGCTAACACTTACCATCGGCCTCTTCCCACAACCTATTTTTAAAGTAATACTGCAAGCAACTGAACAAATATCTCATCCAGAAGGGTATATTCATGCTGTATTAGGAGTTGAAAACGGATGAAAACTCTATTTATAAAAATAATATTGATTATACATTTTATGTTGGTTTTCATTTGGGAAATTCTAGTCGCAAATCTTCGTGTAGCCTATGATGTCATTACACCTCGTTATCGAGCAAAACCCGGTGTCATTGCGATTCCTCTGGACTGTAGAACTGACATTGAAATTACATTATTAGCGATTGTTATTTCACTTACACCAGGGACACTCGCACTCGACGTGTCAACTGACAAGAAAAAATTGTATATCCATGCCATGTTTATTATGGATAAAGACAGACTAATCGCTGAAATCAAGAATCGTTTTGAGAAACCTATCATGAGAATATTAATATGAGCATACAGTTAGGACTTATAGCCTGGTATTTTTCATTGGCACTTATTATGTTGTCTGTTATTTTCTGCTTTATTCGCATAATTATTGGACCAATTTTACCCGATCGCGTAGTTGCATTAGATTTAACAGCCAATTTATTAATTTCATTTATTGCTATCTTCAGTGTCATTACGAATCAATCCGTTTATATTGATGTTGTTATCGCATTAGCACTTATTGTTTTCCTTACAACGGTTGCATTTGCAAATTTAATTGCAGGGCAATCATTTAAGAAAAAACGGAAAGTACATAAGGACACTTTATAATGGATATATTGATTAGCACAATTTGCATATTAATTGGCTCATTATTCATATTAATTGCTGCGATTGGAATATTTCGGATGCCAGATCTTTTAATGCGTATGCATGCAGCAACTAAAGCAGGGACACTAGGCACAAGTTTAATATTAATTGGCGTTATTTTTCATTTCCAGAAATGGAATGTCTCCATTGAAGCATTACTTACTATTTTATTTATTTTTATTACTGCACCCATTGCATCACACCTATTAGCAAGAGCTGCTTATTTCCGTGGGATTGAACTAGCGAAAATCACAATTACCGATGAGCTAAGAGATCATTACTATTATTAAATATCATAATTACGATTTAATAAATGAGTACTAAACACCTAAGCATTTTTTCTATTAATATTCTATATTCGCAACCTTATCTCATTTAACCAGCTAATGAAGAAAACAGCTAGAGCAACTCTACTTCATTGACCGGCTACGGTCGATGCGTTAGGTGAAATGACTACTATAAGAAGTGATGTCACCTCATAGAAAGAGTAGCATCTGCTAATGACAAATCGATCATTCTCTTTCGCCTACGCTGATTTGGCTTATAGCACTTATTCTCAAACGAAGTTGCTTTTCAATTTCAAGAATAGTAAAAAATATTGCACCAATTACCACAATAAGTACACCATCCCAAAAGGGAATACTCTCTGTCACAAAGATTGTCTGCAAAGGAGGAAAATAGGTAATGGCAAATTGTGCAACAGTAACAACTATAACTGCTATCCAAACGACTTTAATTCCTCTAACTGCCGACCATGTAAGTGAGGTAGTGTAAATATTACGAATATAAAAAAGATGAAATATTTCAAGTACAACTAGGGTGTTTAATGCCATTGTGCGTGCTAACTCAAGCGAATCACCATGCTTGAGTTCATAAAAGTAAATACCAAAAACGCCACAGATAAATAGAATAGAAACCAGTATGATGTGCCATACTAGACTGCCAGTTAGCAGAGATTCACTTCTAGGGCGTGGTGGGCGATGCATAGAGCCTTCTTCTGTGGGCTCAAAGGCCAACGCAATTCCCAAAGTGACTGCTGTAATCAAGTTAACCCATAAAATTTGAATTGGTGTGACTGGTAAGCTAAGTTCCATAAGTAAAGCAAAAATAATAGTGATGGCTTCGCCCGCGCTAGTAGGTAGAGTCCAGCTGATGACCTTTTTAAGGTTGTCATACACAGTACGACCCTCACGAACAGCTGCAACAATAGAAGCAAAATTATCATCTAGCAGTACAAATTCTGCAGTCTCTTTGGCGACTTCGCTACCTGTTCTTCCCATAGCAATTCCTGCATCCGCTCGTTTTAATGCAGGCGCATCATTAACCCCATCACCAGTCATAGCGACAGTCATACCATTCGATTGCAATGCCATTACCAGCCTTAACTTATGTTCAGGACTGGTACGGGCAAAAATATCGACTTGTAATACAGCACTTTTAAGTGCTGCATCATCCATGTTATCTAAATCCATACCTGTTAATACCCTTGCCAAATTTTTAAGGCCAATTTGGCGGCCAATGGCAAGTGCTGTACTGGCATGGTCCCCTGTAATCATTTTAACTTTAATACCCGCTTTGTGGCATTGTGCTACTGCTGCAATTGCTTCTGGCCTGGGTGGATCAATTAATCCGACCATACCGAGTAAAGTGAGGCCCCCTTCAACATTAGTAAATTCTAAAACGGTATGTTCTGGCTGGGTTTTTTTGAATGCAAAAGCCAATATGCGCTGCCCTCTTGCTGCTATTTCGTCCATCTGTTCTTTCCAGTAAACCTCCTTTATAGGTTCTTCTTTACCCCACACGGTTTGTTGATGTTGGCACATCTTTAAAATTTGCTCAGGCGCACCCTTAACAAAGATTACTGCATGTTTTAAGTGGTCATGATGTAGGGTGGCCATAAAGCGATGTTTGGCATCAAAAGGAATCATATCAGTACGCACCCAGGATGTGTTTTCTTCCTGTTGAATAAGTCCTACTTTACCGGCAAATGCAAGTAAGGCTCCTTCCATGGGATCACCTTCTGTAATCCAGTTACCTTCTTGCTCATAAAGTGTGGCATCATTACAAAGCACTGCCGCGCGCGCAATTTGCAGAAGCAGAGGATATTCATTAATGTCAATAACTTGTTCATCTAAACTAATCGTTCCCTGGGGCTCATAGCCAACACCGTCTAGATTAAACAAGTGACTACTGCTTAGAATAGAAGAGACAATCATCTCATTTAGCGTTAAAGTACCCGTTTTATCCGTACAAATAACTGAGACAGATCCCAATGTTTCGATTGCAGGAAGACGTCGGACAATAGTGTTTCTTTTCGCCATCGCCTGTACGCCAATAGCCAGAGTTATTGAAAGGACCGCAGGAAGGCCTTCGGGGATAGCCGCGACTGATAAGCTAACCACAACCATAAATAGTTCACCAAATGGATGATGCTGGACAAAATAGCCATAAACGAGAAGTAGTGCGGCAATCATTAAAATGAATAAAGTTAGCCATTTTGCAAAAAGTCCCATTTGGATGATCAATGGTGTAGTTAATGACTCTACTTTTGATAGTAGTCCACTAACCTGTCCAATTTGGGTAGCTGAACCTGTGGCAACTACAATACCTTTGCCTTGACCATTGGTTACAAAAGTCCCGCTAAAAGCCATACAACTTTGATCACCTAATACAGGATCACTTGGCAGGGGATGTATGTCCTTTTCAACAGAAATAGATTCACCAGTTAAAATAGCCTCCTGAATGGTTAACCCATGCGATCTTATTAGACGTAAATCAGCAGGTACCTTACCCCCTGCTTCTAGCAAAACAATATCCCCTGGAACAAGCCCTTCACCCGGGATCCGTTTTCGTTTTCCATCCCGTAACACAGTAGCAGCAGGGGATAGTATGTCTCGAATAGCATCTAACGCTCTTTCTGCTTTTCTTCTTGAATAAAGCCAATAAGAGCATTAATGATAACAACGGCTATTATTACAGCCGTATCCACCCAGTGTTGTAATAAAGAGGTAACTAGAGCAGCGCCCAGCAAAACATAGATAAGTATATTGTGAAATTGAAGAAAAAAGCGTATGTAAACACTTTTCCTTTCAGGCTGCGGTAATTGATTGAGGCCATAACGTCTTAGCCTAGCCTGAGACTCATCCTCACTAAGGCCTAATTCGTTAGTATTTAATGATACAAGGATTGCCTCTTTTGATAGACTGTGCCAACCTGGTTCGGAAACGTTATTTTGTTGTTCCGCCATGAATATTTTTCCTGCGTCTAATAAGCTTTTACCGGCGAAACAAAGCCAGGAGGTTTCAATGCCAATAGTGAGCAATCAATTTTTTGCAAGATATTTTCTGCAGTATTGCCCATAATAAAGCCTGCTATACCAGTTCGAGCAACTGTCCCCATTACCAGAATATCGATTTTTTTATGGGTTATGAAAGCAGGGATGATATCTTCCGGTTGTCCTTTTAAATGTTCGATTTGATATTCTTCAGACATTTGAGACCGTTTAATCAACTCTTTCAATGACAGTTCATGAGAGTGCTTTTCTTCTGCAACCATCCTATCGACCTCAGCTTTAGATGTTTTGAACCAAACGTTATCACGTAAGTAATTTTCTAGCGCAAAATTCCAACAGGAAAGAATGCTTAACTTGCCTTGATACATAATCTTTAAGGAATAGGAAATTTCTAGCAAGCAAAGCGATAAATCTCGTGTTGCAGGTTCTTCATCTTTAGGATCAACTGCCACTGCAACTTCAATATTTTTTAGGGTATTCTTAAGAGGGCGATAAAGAAACAAGGCACAAGGACATTTGCGCAACAACTCCATATCTAGCGCCATAAATCCTTTCATAGCTTCAGCTGTTTCTGTAGATTTAATAAGAAGATCATGAGAATTTTTAAGGACATGTTGAATGATTCGAATATCAGGCGCACTGCCATATTCTACTTCAATATGAATAGGAATTTTCTTTTTAGAGAAACAAAGACCTGATTTAGCCAATTGAATAGCTTTATTCATTTTGTCAACCAAAAATTCCTCGTATGAAATCTTATACTCACTAAGGGTGTCAGGAAAGGGAGGGCAGGTAATTAAGATACAAAGCTCCGCCTTGTTCTTAACGGCTAATCTTATTGAAAGCTGCAAAGCTTCTACTTCTTCCTTAATTCCATGGCTGACAAATAAGATATTTTGAAATCGGTGCATTCCTTGCCCTCCTTGAGATAGTCCTATTTAAGTCTAGATTGCCTCCTATAATAAAATTTGCTGCATGTGATGCTAAAGAACAATATTTTCTAGGAAACTAAATGCAATCATTACTGCAGAAATTATAGTATCTAGACTTGTTTTATACGAATTATTGATATTTTGATATATTGGCGGCTCTACCCTAAATAGAGGGGCACTTTAATCGATATAGCGAAAGCTAAGCCTTTGAATTTGCGAATAAAAAGGAGATTAAAATGCCCAAGAAAAATTATATCCTAAATTTACCTTGCTTGACCATTAAGAAAGTGACAGGAGAAAATCCCGTTTATATTGAGGCAAGTTATAGGGGAATAGTGAGGTGTATTCATTGCAACAATAAAAAACTGCGTAAGAAAGCAAGTTTTATAAGACGAGTACGTCATGAAAGTATAGGATTACGCCGTAGCTATTTATTAATCAAGGGTTACAAGTATCATTGCTCGTTGTGCCAGCGCTATTTTAACCAACGATTTCCTGAGATAAGACCGTATCAACGTGCCAGTGAGCCCCTACATAGACAAGTGTTTCATCAACATAGTCAAGGGGTAAGTCAGAAGGATTTAGCTCGCGACTTACATTGTGGTAAGTCAACGATTGAACGCTGGTATCATGAAGGTTATACATTGCGTCATAAAAAGCTAGCGCATCGCTCCTGCCCACGCGTATTAGGGATTGATGAGCATTTCTTTAATAAAAAAGAAGGTTATGCCACCACCTTTTGTGATTTAGCCAAACACAAAGTCTTTGATATCGTCAAAGGGCGCAGTGAAAGAGATTTAAATACGTTTCTAAACACCTTAGAAGGTAAAGATAAAGTGCGAGTCGTTTGTATTGACTTTAAGCTCAAGCTATCGAGCCCTCATTAAACGCCATTTTCCTAACGCTAAAATCGTGGCTGACCGCTTTCATGTCATTCGCTTACTCATGAAAAAGCATCGTACCGCTAAACAGTGTGTTCGACTCATTCCACTCTTCCTTAAGCGCTTACAGCAGCTTAAAGAGAGCCCTCTTGCTCCTTTACAAACCACCCTGGCTAAAACCCTGTATCTCTGGCGAGAAGAAGTCGTGCGTATGTGGCGATTTACTAAAAATAACGGCATCACTGAAGGCTTTCATCGTAAGATGAAACTCATCCAACGACGTGCCTATGGCTTTAAAAATTTTGAAAATTATCGTATAAGGGTGAAAGTGTTATGCGGTTGATTATTGTGCACCCTAATTTGGGGAAGACCACTACAATTCTGCTACATCGAATTGCAATAGATATTTTAAATTATGCGTAACTTTTTGATTTAAAATATAAAATTGGCGCGCTCGGAGAGACTCGAACCCCCGACACCTTGGTTCGAAGCCTGATGCTTGTATTTAAAATGCTTTATTTATCAATAACCTGCAATGCATCAAATTCTTGAAAACAGCCTAGAACTGCCTAAAACAGCGCAACACTGTCACAGTTATGCCACAATATATGACACAGTAATTTTAAATATTAAATATGTTATAAACTGTTATGCTAGAAGTTAAAGCCTTAGAAATTGAAAATGAATTAGTTAATTCACCACACTTTTCAAGTCAACTGCATTTCTAATAAGTTTTTCCTCGCTAAGGACGAAAATAGTATCGCCATCATAAGCATAAGCAATAAGTGCTTCAAGTTGGGAGCGATTAATATCTCTTCCAGAGGCCTTATCTATAAATAATCTATCTAATTTCATTTTTTGAGTAAGATGCCTGGACATCCTAGTCCTCTGCAAAGCTCAAAAAACACAGTCTCAAATAAATGACGCTTTGTCGTATTCCCTTTATTTTGCCTGCAGCAAAACAATTAGCTATAAGGCTACCAGCCCGCTTGTACCTCCCTTTTTTGACTGACAACAGTAGAGATAAGGAAAGTCGTATAGCCCTAGCCTATTTATATTAGCCGAAGACAAGTTAATTTAGTTAAAAGACTGAGATGATTTTTCAATTAAGACACAGTCGTCTTTTATTCGCCTAGCTTCTTTACTGGTTTTATCAAAAAGTGTTCTACCCGAAGTAAGTTCAGAAAAAGACATACGTCTCTCTAGCCTTGGTTTAAAGTTTCTATCTTTATTACATAATTTTTTAGGTTGTTCTAGTTGTTTTTGAAAAGATTGCAAGGACTTGGTTGTTGCTTCCTTATCAATTTTGGGCTTTTGTCTTAAATCTGCAGCTAATTTTTTTTGATACTGCTCAATTATCTGAGCTTGCTCCTGAGTGAGTTCACCACCATCTTTTTTTAATAATTCAATGACAACGGCATCTCTATGTCTAATCGCTGCCATAAAAGGCGATACTTCTCCTCTTATTCTATATTTATCGTTCACTTCTAGATTTAGTATCTCTTTTAGATCTTGTGCATTGAGACCGGCAGCGCTAAGAACTTTACGCAAAGCAATATAAGTTTTGGGGTTTTCAATGCAACGAAAGACCAGAGCATTCCCATTATTTTTTACTGCATTAATAAAGGCTCTTTTATTAATGTCAGAGTTTAAGCATCCAGCTTCAGTGAGTTTTTGCAACAACAATATAATATCTTTTGGTGAATAAATGCTTGAGAGCATATTATGGCCGTAATTATCTTCAGACAAAACTGCATCAATGAATAGTTGCTTGTAAAGATCACTATTCGGACCTGAAAAGCAACCTGCTATAGTTAGGTGTTCTATCAGGAAACTAAGGTCATTACGATTATGATAGAGTACGGACTCACCATTTAGGGTATTTTTGGTTATTATCGCAGTTATAAAATAAGCTTTATTCTTCTCTGCATTAGGCCCTTTTAAGAATTGAAGTGTTTTAAGTGTTTCAATTAATTTAGGTTCATTATATAAACAATTAATGCCATATTTATTTTTAGCAAAGATTGCATCAATAAATTCTTGCTGATATCTGCCATTTTTAAAACAACCTGCTTCTTTTAAAAGTTGTAACTGCAGATCTCTAACCTTTGTATCTCTAGCTTTAAATAAAGCATTTTCACCTTCAGAATCTGGTCTAATAAGAGCTTTTATCAATTTTTCCTTGTTTGATACCGCCTTATGGCCCTCAAAGCATCCTAAAGCTTTGAGTTGTTTACATACCATTTGTAACGATTCAGCATTATATGATGCATCCTGTAAAATATTACTATTTAATCTGTCAACGCTTACTAGTGCATCAAAGAAATCTTGTCTATTTTTCGGCGTTGAAAAATAGCCAGTAGACTCTATAGTTTTGAAAATATAGTCCACCGCTTCAGGCACTTGCATTACTTTACTTAAAACAGAGCGGAGCTCTCCTCGATATAGTAAGCCTTTACTCAAGAGTTCTTTATTCTTTTGTGCATAAACTCCTTGTTCCAAACAAAAAGTAGACTGTATTTTTTCTAACAATAAGTAAAAATTGGGTACTTTCTCGGCAAGGGATATAAATTTACGGTCGAAATTGATATATTGTGCAGACTGACATAAAGCGTTTTCGCCATTTTTATTCGGTTTTGCTATAGCGCTTAAAAAGCGGTTCTGATTCTTTTCAGCCTTAGGTCCTCTAAAACATCCTGCTTCATCTAAAGTAGCTAATAGAAGAGCTAAGGGATTTTCTTCAACTTTGGTTGATTTTGCTTCAACCCAAGCTGTATGCGCTAGGGTATTCGACTCACCATGATTTTGGGCAAAGATTGCTTTTATAAAGGTCTGCTTTAGTTTAGACGCATGAGAACCTTGAAAAAAGGTAGTTCTAATAAAACTTAACAGGTCTTTCAAGGGATTTAAATCACCTCCATTCCATGAATAAAAATGTTCTAAGGCTTTAGAATAAGCATCTGTTTTATAGGCATCATAGGCAAATAAAGATTTAATAAAAGCTTGTTGATGGCTCACTCCCTTTTGACCACTAAAAAAGCCACTTTGTTCCATAAGCTGATAACGCCTTTTAATTGTGGTCAAATTTTTCTCATTAGATAAAGCATACATTAAATTATCTGTTCCAATAATTCTGCGAAAAAATAGTCCGGTTTTTATCCAGCCTGAATCAATTAAATTAGTAGCTAGCCATTTAAACATAATAAAATTTTTACAAGTGATTAATTTGTATGCATATTATATTTTTTTTGATTATTTTACAATGCTGGACTTTAGACCGTGACTTACTAACTGACAAAGCAACCTTTAATCCTTGTCTATCTCTAAATTCACTGTAAAAAATAAGTGGCACCACCTACGTAGGCTCGTCTGTATCGCATTGTTGGACTCTTTCCATTCCTTTGGGACTTAAATTTATAGAATTTGTGTTGAATTGGTAAGGATTTGTAGGGCCGGGTGGCCCAACCTACGAGTTTATATTAGGTATAATCAAGTACTCTATCTAAAAAACATAGGAATTCTGTTTTAAATTTAACCTAATAAATTTAGGCTCTTTCTCATATAAGGGGGCACTTTAATCAAGTTAGACTCAACTAACTCATTGATTTCGCGATCAAAATCGAAATTAAAGTGCCTAAGAGTAATGTTATCCTAAATTTACCTGGATTTTCTATAGTAAAAGTGAGTGGCGTTGATCGGGTATTATTCGAGCTGAAGTACATATGGACGTTACGTTGTGCTCATTGTAACAGCAAGCATGTGCGCAAAAAATCGAGTTATATGCGAGAAGTTCATCATGAGTCAATAGGCCATAGAAGGACGTTATTAAGATTTAAAGCCTATAAGCTTTATTGTGATGATTGTAAACGCTATGGTAATCAACGCTTTCCTGGAATAAACAAACATCAGCGTGTGACTGAACGCTTAAAGCGAGAAGTGTTTTATCATCATACCGAAGGAATATCGCAAAAGGATTTAGCAAGGCGTGTTAAGCATGGGAAAGCGACTATTGAGCGCTGGTATAAGGCTATCTATGAAACCGAAAATCTAGAATTACAAAATCAACTATGTCCGCGCATGTTAGGGATTGATGAGTATTTCTTTAGTTGTAAACAAGGCTATGCAACAACACTTTGTGATTTAGGCAAGCATAAAGTATTCGATATTGTCAAAGGCCGTAGCGAGTCAGATTTACGTGATTATTTAAACACGTTAAAAGGCAAAGAACGAGTTCAAGTTGTTTGTATGGATTTAAGTAGTACTTACCGTTCATTGATAAAGAAGTATTTTCCTAATGCGCTGATTGTTGCTGATCGCTTTCATGTTATTCGTTTATTACAACATCAATGCATGATGACTTATCGTGAACTTTCAGAGCAGGTAAAAAGTAATCGAGGAATACTGGCTGTCTTAAGAACAAAGCCTGAACGACTTACCGCAAAACAACAAGCTAAAAGAGAGCAGTTTCTTGCCCAAAATTCTGCGCTAGACGTTATTTATCAATTCCAACAGCAGCTCCACCAATTACTCATGCATCGAGCAATGACTAAGAAGTGGTGCCGTCGAGCAGTATCCCACTTTTTAGAAATGGTTCAGGCGTTGAAAAGCAGTCCTTTCAAAGCGCTAGCGACCCTAGGTAAAACATTGTATCAGTGGCGAGAAGAGATTGGACGGATGTGGCGTTTTAGGAAGTCTAACGGTATCATCGAGGGCTTCCATCGTAAAATGAAACTTATTCAACGACGTGCCTATGGCTTTAAAAATTTTGAAAATTATCGTATAAGAGTTAAAGTGTTATGCGGTTGATTAATGTGCCCCCTAAAATGGGGAAGACCCATGACCCGCTGATTTTAAATGAAAAAATGGCGCGCTCGGAGGGACTCGAACCCCCGACACCTTGGTTCGAAGCCAATGTTAACAATAATAAATATTAATAAAATCAGTAGCTTGCGGTGTAACAATTCTGCCAATTACTGCCTAGAATTGCATGAAACAACTATAGATATACTACAGTTTGTTACAAATCTGCTACATCATTTTAAATGCAATTCCTTTATGCTGTTTAACGAGTTAATAACTATACCAGTTAATATGGAATTGATATTACAATCACAGCTTTCCGTTTATAGCCAGACCATTTACTTAATTAAAGATAAATATGCACAACATAATAAGAGCAGAAAGTATTCAGCATAAAATTTACCATATTCGAGGCGTTGCAGTTATGCTTGATAGCGATCTTGCTCAGCTCTACGATGTTGAAACTAAAGTATTTAACCAAGCTGTTAAAAGAAATGAAGAGCGCTTTCCTGAAGCCTTTAGATTTCAATTAACTTTGGAAGAGCTCAATAGTTTGAGGTCACAAATTGTGACCTCAAACACAAGAGGTGGAAGACGTTATTTGCCCTATGCTTTCACTGAGCAAGGGGTTGCCATGCTTTCAGCAGTTTTAAGGAGTCCTACAGCTATACAAATAAGTATCCAAATTATTAATGCCTTTGTTGAGATGAGAAAATTAGTGTTATCTAATGATATTTTATACCAAAAGATTAATAATTTAGAAAAAAAACAAATTAGCTATGAAGTGAAAACAGATGAGCGCTTTGAAAAAATATTTAGCGCTCTAGAAGATAATCAGCCTGAGCATAAGCAAGGAATTTTTTATGATGGTCAAATATTTGATGCTTATGTTTTTATCTCTCAATTAATTAAGAAAGCTAAAAAAGAAATTATTTTAATTGATAATTATATTGATGAATCAGTATTAACACATTTATCAAAAGCTAACTTAGACGTAAAAATTACTATCCTTACAAAGAACATAAGTAATAGATTAAAACTTGACGTTGATAAGTATAATCAACAGTATAGAAATATTACTTTAAAATCTCTGGAATCAGCGCATGATCGATTTTTAATAATTGATAAAGCTATATATCATATAGGTGCTTCTATTAAGGATCTGGGCAAAAAGTGGTTTGCCTTTTCTAAGCTAGATAGTCAAAGTTTAGATTTATTAGAAAAATTGAAAGTACTTATCTGAGCATAACCAGTAAGTACATGTTGTGAGCTAATAAGTTAATTTATTTTAGAGCAGCCAATTTATATTTATTATGATAGGCTCTCCCTCTAAGTATGAACAATGATGGTGCTACTGCACTTTATTACAAATCTGCTACATTTAACTCTGCTAATTTCCTTGTAGTAAATTATTCATGTATGCTTTTTACTAGAGGGACAAACTTGATGCTCAGGATCCCACCAGAGAATTTTAAATATATTTCCGTCTCTAATACCCCAGACTCGCGCCCTTCCTGTAAATCTCATTGAAAATAACTCATCTAGATCATCCAACTTTATTTCTTCTAATCTCTTCTGAGCATTCTTGACGAGCTGACTTTTAAAAACATTATGACATCCGTTTGTTTTAAGAATAGCCCAATTAAGTCCTTCTTTTCCTTTGAACCCTTCTGTAATTAAGCTAAGCAACGCGTCTCTACAAATCAACTTAAATCCCCAGGGCCCTTCGCAATCAATCAGGGAGAAGCTCCAAACAACTTGACCGGCATCATCAGAAGAAAATTGTTTTCCTACGCGCGGCTCTCTCCTAGGCTTAGGTTCTTTACTAAATTTTGGTTTTTTAGATTTCTTCTTTGCCATGTTCTCATAACGATTCGTAATACTCTGCCATAGATTGCAGAGTTATCTCTTTATTTCCACGCTCATTTGCTGCTAATCCTTTACGAGCAGCAATCCAAGGTTCTTCCGAATGAGTTAAATCACTTAGCCACTGAGAAGATTTAGAACCATAGAAAGAAAGTACAGAGTCAATACTATCTTTTTCAGATTTATTCAAAGAATTCGAAGTAGTAAAAATATCGCTACTAGTAATAAGAAATTTACCTCGATGTAAGTCATAAAGCTCAGGTATAACTGGACCATTAACCCAAGCTTGGATTTTCTCCTCAAACAATGGCTTTTCTTCCCAAACAGCATGCCAAGCTTGAGAATAATATACAAGCTTCTGTAACTTCATAGCAGTCATTTCGCCTTGTTTCTCTAATATATACTTAGCTACATCGAAAACGTTCGCCATAAATTTCTTTTTCCCAATAATGTATCAATATTAACCATAATCTCAGCAAAATTATTTATATAATAGCATATCTTATTATTTAAATTTAAATATACGGCTAGGTTTCACCCTTAAGCTCAATAATTTCTATTTTATACCGATAAAAGCTTATGTTTTAATTGCTGAGATTAAAATGGAACAAAATTGCCTAGAAGTTGAAAAAATAAAACTTCAGTTTAAAATATGGAAGACTGCTGTTGAGACTCAAATGCATTTTAATGATTTGATAGTAAAAATTCGCCAACTGTGTTTTTCAATTATTGCTGCCTTAGTAGCTACAGTTCTATATTTGACAAGGGAGAATGTTAACAACACCATAACTCATAGTCATTTGCCATTTTGGCTAACCTTATTAATTATCTCTCTACTAATATTCTTATGGTGGATGGAAAGATGTACAATTCTTCCTCTCCTTAGAGGCGCTGTAAAATTTGGAGAAAATTTAGAAAAAAATGTTCTCTGTAAAAATATCACTTATACCCATCAGGGGATGACAGAATTAATATCTATTTATAGTAAATACACGTCTGTAGATTCTGTTGAACTCACTAATACTGATAATAATACTATTGGCTTTAAGTATATAGGAAGTGGTAAAAAAACAAGCTTAAGAAAAAAAATAGACATAGCTTATGGCTTCATTATCGGTTTACTCTGTATTGGAGCAGCATTTTTATGGCACATTTAATTAATGTACCAACTTGAATTAAGAAAAGTCAGGGAAGCTGATTAGTTAATATTTGTTTTTCGATTCTTACCTTTTCTATTTATGTTCAGTTTAGAATTAAAAAATTCCTTGATTAAGCTATGCTCCATCAAAGCTACATGTATAAAATACTCAATAAAATTTTATACTCATTCCCTATTAATAGGCGTTAAATATCTCACTAGACGACGACTTGGTTTTTCTACTACATCTAATAAAAACGGTAATAATCAACAAAAAGTGTTACAAATTGCTACATTGGGTTTAGAGATAAAAAAAGCTGTCAAATAACTTACTGATAATAAACGAAAAATGGCGCGCTCGGAGGGACTCGAACCCCCGACACCTTGGTTCGAAGCCAAGTACTCTATCCAGCTGAGCTACGAGCGCAATGAGGCGGTGTATAATTGGTGTATCAAAAATGGTGGGCCGTATAGGATTCGAACCTATGACACAAAGGTTAAAAGCCTTCTGCTCTACCACCTGAGCTAACGGCCCAAACTGGGTAATTCTTAATTTCTTTGAGTTTAATTGCTATCTGCTAAGTTTATACGCCTTGTAAGCTGCAAAGGTATTAGGTATGTGTTATACCTTGCTTCACCTTAAGCACTTACGCCTGATCTAGCGCTTAGTGGACAACACTCCATAACCAAAAATGGTGGGCCGTATAGGATTCGAACCTATGACACAAAGGTTAAAAGCCTTCTGCTCTACCACCTGAGCTAACGGCCCAAAGAAGGATGTGATGATACCGGATTAAGCTAAAAATTCAAGTAGTTTGCTGAATTATTTCCTATTTCTTATGGGAAATTTTTATTTCATTAAAATTAAATTAGGCTGTGTCAGCGGCGTTATAATGATTGCTTGTTTTAATTTGGTACATTTCTAATAGCTTTTTACCTTGGAAAAGGTCTTGACTTGTTGCCAGCACTAACCACTGCTCTTTTCTTAAATTATCAACTAAGGTGTTTAACTTATGGCTAGATACAATCAATAATAAAATATCCATACCTAAAGCACCACAACCTTTTGCAGCAAGAATATCTTTATTGGTTTTAAATTGCTTAAGAAATTCTAAGGTAGTTGGCGCAACTAAATATAACTCTGTAAGCGCTCGTTGATAAGCATCAATGGCGTCAATTAATTTTTCACTATCACTTACTTTAAAAGCATTTTCAGCTTGTTTTACAATAGATTTAAGATTTACAAAGCCTGGTAAAAGCTGCGCCGATTCTAAGTGAGAATGAGTAGCTAATTTATTACCTGTATGTAATAAAATAAAAGAAATGTCTTTAAATACCCAATCAAAACAGCAGATTGTTTTATTAGAATTATTAATATAAACACACCCATGTTGACTTTGTGCTATGACATCGTATCCGCTTGGCTTAACGCCTTGACCATGCCAAGCATACTGATAATAATTATTAAGTAGTTTCTCATCCCTAGGTAAGTCGCCCTTTAAATGACAATCAGCTAAATAAGCACCAATAAATTGTGCACTTGAGGCACCTAGACCACCCTTACCATGATAAGGATCCACCCACTCTAATTGATTTAAAGATTGACCCTGCTCACACCAAAATCGACCAGCAGGTGAATTTGAATGAATTAAAGAAGAAACATTTTCCTTAATCGTTAATTCAAAATTGGGTTCAGTAGTAAGAATAATTGCAGGCGCATCTATAAGCGCTGCGTATTCACCCACCAAAAATGTCTTTGCCGGAATTTGCCATTTCATGGTGCAACGTTTGCTTGACGTAAAGAAGATAGCAGTTCATTTGCATTAGCTAGACTAATTCGTTTATTAATTAATAGTAAATGCTGTAAGCGCTCTTTCAAAACAGGTATTTCTTGGTCAGTCGCACCTGCCACAAGTAGTAAATTATCAATATGCAACTTCATATGCCCTTTAATAATCCCTTCTGTGCATAACGCCCTTAATGCGCCTAAATTTTGCACCAAACCGACTGCTGCAATAATGCGTGATAAATGATTAGCTGATTTAATATCCATCATTCTTAAACATAATTTTGCTGTTGGATGCAATGCCGTTACACCTCCCACCGTACCAACAATAATAGGTGCTGTTAACTGGCCAACCAGTTGCCCTTGATTATAACGCCAGCGCGTTATGGCTTGATAACGACCTTCACGTGCGGCATAAGCATGTACACCTGCTTCTACAGCGCGCCAATCATTTCCTGTGGCAATTAAAACTGGATCAATGCCATTCATTACCCCTTTATTATGCGTCGCAGCTCGATAAGGATCTTGCTCAGCAAAATAAGACGCTTCTTCTAAACGCTTACCTAATTCAGGCTCAACATCATTAATAATAACTTGCGCAGTTGTGAGTTTTTGATCATTTAAGTTCGATAAAATACACATGGTGATTTGCTCACCGGTAAGTTTTTCAATCGGTTCTTTTAAATATTCTAAAACTTGATTAATAATATTAGCGCCCATGGCATCGCAGCTATTCATCATTAAATGGATAATTGCCATATTTCCACCATCACCACGCAATAAATGGCGAAGCTTAAGATCACTTACGCCACCCCCACGTCTAACCATAGTATATGCAACGTCTTCATTCGCTTTCTCGATTAAAAATAGTTTATTTTTATTAAAAATATCAGAAAAACGAGCAAAATCTTTGACGTTAGCGAGTTGGATCTGGCCTAAGATGTTCTCACCCTCAACCCAAGTAGTGATTTCACCCCGTTGCCTTATCCACTTTGCCGTTTTAGATAAAGCCGCAATAATTGAAGTTTCTTCAACAGCTAAAGGAATGACGTAATCTTCATTATCAATACAAAAATTGGTAGCAACCCCTAGTGGCAATTGAAAATAACCAATCACATTTTCAATCAGTTTATCTGCAAGTACCGTATCTTGCACCCCACCACGATTTAAGTAATTCAGATCTTCAACAGTTAGTGCACCCAACTGCACTAAGCGTTCAAACCTTTCTTCTCGCGTTAACCGAGAAAATCCTTGAAATAATTTTCCTGCGTCTTTGCTTATAGGCATGCTTTCCCCTTTAAATCTGCAAGCACGCGACTACCAGTACAAAACATGGCAACCCGCAGTTCATATTCTATTGTAGTCATCAGTTTATAAACTTCTTCTACATCAATTAATGCAGCCTCTAACATAGGCTTGGCAAAACCAGCTGTTGTAGCGCCAAGAGCAAATAATTTAGCCGCGTCTAATCCGTGCCGAACGCCACCAGAACCCCAAATTTCAAATTGAGGCTTAATTGAGACTGCATTCAATATGCTTTTAATTGTTGTAATACCCCAATTTTTAAATGTTTCCGCTACTCTTTCTTGTATTTTACCTTGAGAGCGGCAACCTTCAATACGCCCCCAATGAGTGCCACCAAGTCCACTTACATCAACCGCAGCCACACCAATATCATTTAAGCGTTGTAAAGTACTTGCTGAGAAACCACAACCTGTTTCTTTTATAATAACCGGCAATTGAAAACGCTTTATTAATGTCTCCAATTTTTGCCAACATCCCTTAAAAAACGGCGTTCCCTCAGGTTGAATAACCTCTTGCAAAGGGTTGCAGTGAATAATTAATCCATCAGCATTCAATACATCTGTTAATTGTTCTATCTGTGCTAATGAAACTTCTAATAGTTGAGCTATCCCTAAATTACTAAATAGACTTACATTAGGAAATTCATGGCGAAGCGAGTGCCATTCTTGTGCAGCTTCGTTATCGAATAATTCACGTCGCTGCGAGCCAACACCCATAGCCCAACCGCTTTTTGCGCAAGCGGCGAGCAATGTATAATTAATTGCTTTGGCTTTCTCATGCCCTGCCGTCATGGAACTTACCATAAAAGGTGTATTAACGGACTTGCCAAATCTAGCACTCGTTATTGATAGGTCATTAAAGTTGAGATCCGGTAGCGCCTCATGTTGTAAGATAACTTGATCGAAAATATTTAACTCTGAAGCTTGATTAGCAGGTAATAAAGCTAGTTTAAGGTGATCTTGTTTACGTTTTTCAAACTGATTAAAATTATCTTGCATAGCTTGCCAACAGATCTAAAAATGACCTAGATTTTAACATACTTATTGTTCTTTTAAAAAAGTTAGGTTATTTGCTAGAAATTATTACGCTATTTTTTTGTAAGCCTTTCTTGCGCTTTAGTAAATGACTCTTGAATAACCGGTTCTTGTACTATTTGATTAACATAGGTACTTAAAGCGTCCCAGCGGGTATTATCAATGGGTAATCCAGCCAATTCCAAATTTAGAAAAGCGACCACTGTACTAATATCAGCCAACGAAAGAGTACTACCTATTAAATATTGTTTATTATTAATTTGTTGTTCAAGATAGTTAAAAATTTCAGGAATTTTCTCTTCTGAAGCAATTTTTATAGCGGCTTCATCAGGAATACGATTAAACTTTCTTGCAAGTATTTTATTAAAGAAAATAGTATTCACCGTAGGTATTAATACTGTATCAGCGTATTCCTCAAACCATAGGCATTGAGCATAATCTTTAGGTTCAGAAGGATAAAGTGCAGGCGTAGGATATTGCTTTTCAAGATAAGCACAAATGACCGATGAATCGGCAAGGGTAAAATTATCTTCTTGGTAAACAGGAATTTTGCCAAGCGGATTTAACTTTAACAGTGCTTCTTTATGAGCTTCAAAGAAAGGAGCCATTTCCTTAATTTCAAAATCTAAATGTTTTAAACGAAGTGATATCCAAACTTTACGTACAAAAGGTGATACTATAGAGCCATACACTATTCGTTGATTAGTCATTCTGTAAAATCCGTATTAATTTAGGTAGAAATATTATTAGCCATATTACCGTATGACAGTTCTGTCTCGATAATTTATTTTTTTATGGTTTGATCAGGATTTAAATCTCTAAAGACGCATTGACCACTCTCACAAAACATGGATATTTGTAAGCTAAATTTCCCATCTCGAAACCGGTGAGAAACATAGCCTAAAAGACTCTCTCTTTTTGTATCTTCGCTTTTATAGAAAGAATACCCTATTCCTGCTTCTTCACATCCTTGCTTTTTTAAGATAATCAGTTGTGTTTTATCACCAGGCAGGAGAATTTCTTGCCCACTATCCACAACACAACCTGATTCAGGCCATACCCGAGTTTTAACTAATACATACTTGACAGCCCCTTCATTGCTTTGATTAATAAATTGAGAGCGATAAGAGTCTTCAGCGTAGACAACAGAAGGAAACTGAATACTAAAAAACATACCAACTAAGAAAATAAAAAATTTCTTCCAAGAATTATTTAACATAAAAAATCCTTTTATAAATATCATTGTCATTTATTTTAGCTTAAAAATTGATTTTAAGAGACTGGGTAATGAGTAAGAGAAATCCCTTTTTAATTTGATTAATGTGATAATTAACTAGAGGCTGACCTTTATATTATCTAGAATGATATTGACTATAAGAAAGAAAATTAAAATTTTAAGTTACTTACCTTTCATATTTTTAAATTCCTGCCAAATGAAGTCGCCCGAGATTTTAAATTTTGCATCCAGCCACTCCACTATCTTACATAGAATTATTAAGCCTGTAACGTTTCCTTTAACTAAGTATGATAAAACAATCATTAATGTTATGAAATATTCAATTTTACCCGCTCAGTTAAAAAGAAGAACCGCAGCTTGGAGCGACTCCGTAGGTATGGCGGCAAATCAATGGGGAATTGATAAGCGTATTTTTCTGTTTGCTCCATAAGGATCAGATAAAGAATAAGACATGTAGCCTGTCTATAATTTTGTTGCGCTGCAATTCGTTTAGCCCAACTTACGCCTTGCCTTTTGTCGAATTTGTTTATCTTGGGTAAGAAAATACTAAAAATTTATTCTGATACAAATTTATTTTCGTTATAGTATAAAATTAAGGAATCAAGGTTAGGTAATATGCCCGGAACAAGTTTATTTGCACTAATAGACGATATTGCAGCTGCACTTGACGATATTGCGCTTCTGACTAAAGTTGCAACCAAAAAAACAGCTGGTGTATTGGGCGATGATTTGGCACTTAATGCCCAACAAGTCATAGGGATCCATGCAAACAGGGAACTACCTGTTGTATGGGCAGTAGCCAAAGGCTCTATAGTTAATAAAATAATATTAATCCCTTTAGCACTTTTAATAGGTTTTTTTATCCCCCTATTTGTTAAACTTTTACTAATGTTGGGCGGATTATATTTATGTTTTGAAGGGTTTGAAAAAATTATTAAAAAATCGCATAAGAAAGAAAACTCAATAGAAAAGATAGAATTACAAGTTATAGATATGCATCAATTCGAGAAAGACAAAATTAGGGGAGCAATACGCACAGATTTTATATTATCCGCTGAAATTATTGTAATTACTTTAGGCACAATGGCTGCTACATCATTAACTAATCAGATTATTGTCTTAATTTTAATTTCACTCATTATGACTATTGGGGTTTATGGTTTAGTAGCCCTTATTGTGAAATTAGATGACTTAGGTTTTATTTTACGCGAAAAACGATATCCTCTTAAACCAATTGGAATAGCTTTAATTAATGCAGCCCCTATCTTAATGAAAATTTTAGCAATCGCTGGAACAATTGCTATGTTTTTAGTAGGAGGTAGCATTATTAAGCATGGTATACCTGCCCTTCATCATCACACAGAAAACTTACCTTTTCTTTTATCCATTAGCGTGGATTTCTTAATTGGTATTATTGCAGGCGCGATAGCAGCTGCCTTATATTTTTCTTTTAATAAACTTAGAGCAAAGTTGACAGTTAACTAAATGCATTCCTTATATGATTCCAATAAATAATTAATTTTTACTAAGTTTATTCCTTTTCATGATAATTAGAATAAACGCTATAAATTTATCTATGTTTTTTTATGAATATTTCATGCTATGTTTGCCCCCTAATTTAATTAGGGTAATTGAAGAGAAGATGATAGATAAACAAAATAAAGACGAAAACAATAAAGCGCGCTTACTCAACCTAGGGATACCCTTAAATATTATTCCTAATAATATTGATTACGCCAAAGCCTATAAAACATTACGGCCAGCTAGATATTTGTTATCTAATAAATTAATCATTAAAGATACTTGGCAATTAATGCTTTTTTGTTCTCCTGATAGCCTAAAACTATTAGAACCTTTATTTGAAATATATAAAAATGCAAAAGACAATTTAGGGAACCCGCTAATACACTATGCTAGCTGGTCTGGCAATATAAATGCTTTAAATTGGTTTAAGAAGCATTATCCTCAGCAATTATTAGAAAAAAAGGAGGGAATAAGAGGTTTAGGTCACTATACAGCTTGGTCTGGCGATATTAAAGCATTAACTTGGTTTAATGATAATTATCCTACGCAATTAGTAGAAATAGATGAAGATGGTAGCCACCCAGGCCATTATGCGGCTTGGTCTGGTTGTGTTGAAGCATTAAATTGGTATAAAGAGTATTATCCTGAACAGCTTTTTGTAACAGATTTAAATAATAGGCGTCCAATCCACTATGCTGCTTGGTTTGGTAATGCTGAAGCATTAACTTGGTTTAAAGAGCATTATCCTGAGCAATTAATAGAAATAGATGAAGATGGTAGCAACCCAGGCCATTATGCGGCTTGGTCTGGTTGTGTTGAAGCATTAAATTGGTATAAAAAGCATTATCCTGAACAGCTTTTTGCAGCAGATTTAAATAATAAGCGTCCAATCGACTATGCTGCTTGGTCTGGTAATGCTGAAGCATTAAATTGGTTTAACGATAACTATCCTGAGCAATTATTAAAAGGAGATGATGTTGGAGCAATACCCTGCCATTATGCTGCTTGGTCTGGTTGTGCTGAAGCGTTATACTGGTTTAAAAATAATTATTCTAAACTGTTATTAAAAAATGATAAAGATGGAAAAGATATCACGCATTATGCTGCTTACTCCGCCTCTACTCAGCAATTAGAAATAGCCATGTCTTTTTCTCAACATCCTAATCAATTTACCTTTATTAAAAATAATGAAGAAGCAATGCTAGACGATACTATTACAATACTTTTAAGTGTATTAAAAAAAAATTATTCAATTACAAAAATAGATAATTTAGAATTAATCCCTGTCGAGAAAAAGGAATTATTTGAATTCTTTTTAAACCGTAATCGAGATATTAAAAACGCAAAAATGAGTTTTATTCCCTTTACTCAATTAGTAAGCTCGCCCTTTTTGCTTCCAGAAGAAATGACAAAGCTATTACTTAAGCATCTTTTACCGTCTGATACCGATGTCAAGCAGGTTTATAATTCTTTACTTCCGAGTGAACGAGTTATTTTTATTCTCAAAGATACTTTAAGAACGTCTATCGCTTTAGGAGAAGATATTAAAGCATTTAATAGACTTATTAATAAAGTAGAGAAAATACAAGAACCCAATAAAGAGGAACTATTAAAGCAGATAAATTTGTGGGTGAAGGAATTTGAAACTTGCCAAACCAATCAATTTTTTAAAGCGACTATCCCAGCTAGCCAGTTAAAATGTATTTCCGTAGTTAAAGAGATTTTGAATAAAGAAAAGCAGTATAAAAATAGCCTTAATTAATTTTGTTTAGCATAGGCTTTAAGCTAACCTAAAGCCTAAAAGTCATTTAAATATAGTAGTTCTCGGCTAATCATTACCAATGATTGTCTTACAAATACCTTGGAAATCATCTGCCATATCAGAAGGTGGTACTAAAAACCTAATACTAATTTTTTCATCATCATTTTCCATATTGGTAGTATCAACATTAAATTGGAGTGGGAAACGAGGAGAGCTAGGCTGTTGATACTGAGCACCCTTTGGCGCAGTAATACTATCTAGAATATTTGAATTAAATATAGGATTTTTTAAAGCACATTTATAGTGAAAACCTTTTTGTAATTTCACTTCAAAATAAAAATATCTTGAGTAAGCTGATGAGGCACCTAAGGAACAAGTGCATTGAGTGTTAACTAAGCAGTCAATCCGAGTAGGACAAAAAGCTGCAAAAGCTAGAGAAGTTAAACTTGAGAATAAAATAATTAGTACACATAATAATTTTTTCATGGTTTTCTCATTCTATTAGTAGACAGTAAAGTTAATTTTTATTTAGGGCTACATTGAGTTGGCTTCTTTGCATATTCTTCAACTAAATATTGAGTAAGAGCAAGAGGTATTGCCCTTCTAGCCACTGTCTGCGCTATTTTGAAAAAAGAGCCTCGATATAAAACACTCACGCCTTCTTCCTTTACTGCGTCCTTAAAAATAGAGAAAGACGACACATTACTTTTTTGCACTTGTCTTCTTTTTTTAATAAAACTAACTGGGTTCGTGACCAACGTATCAGCTGCTGCGCCTACAAAAGAAGCGCATAACAACGTTTGCAAAGGTGATTTGTTTAAACCTTGGCCATCTATGAACAGTCTAGTAACTGAAGTTACGCCAAAAAAGGTTGATAAACTTAAAACATTTTTAAATCCTGCTAAAGCCCATCCATTATATAATGTCCATCGTTTAGTCTTTATTGAATCTAAAAAAGAGTTAGTATCACCCATTTGCTTTTGTAATTTAAACGTATCTATGGGGTGTAAGATAGGTAATTCTAATATACCGATAGAGGCACCTGCGGCAGCTTGCAAAATAGGCTTACTATTATCGCCAAAATTTGCTTGAACCTTTTCTCCAATTTGATTATTGAGAAATTCAAACATCAAAGGTTGGCCACAATACTTAAATACCCTTGATAATAATTTATAGGAACCTGCACTAAAAAAGCCAGGATATAAAGAATTAATTCTTGCCCAAAAAGAACTAGGTTTCTGCTGCAAAAAAACAACGTTTAAAAAATCTTCCTTAGACAAAATTTTCGTTTTTGAAATCTGATAGCGATTAAAAGCAGTCCCAAAAGGATAGGTAAATCCATGAGCTATAGTCGTATAAGAGGTTACCAAAGCAAAGTTTATAACGTGTTTAGTAGGAAAATTTTGGGCTGCGGCTGGTGTTTCTGATTTAGACATGAAGTTAAAATTATGACAATAAAAAAATATGAATTTTAGAGTAGAAAAGAAAAGAAGTCATTAAAAACAATAAGATATATAAAATTTGATATGAATTTCGTTTACAAACTAAAATTAGTTGCCTATTAATTCTTATAGATTAAAAATTTTATCTTATCTTACTTAATAAGTAGTAAATATCATTTAGTCGAGTATTTAACCTAGTAAAGAAGTACATTAAATTAAAAAAGCCCAATGCCTTGTTATCTAATGAAGAAAAATGTTTCGGATCATCGTTAATTGCTTTATTAAATAAATCCATTAAATTGGTTGGTGGTAACATTGAACCATAATCTTCTCTTTTTAATCGCTTCTTCAAGGTTGTTAAATTAGCCTGTGTTGCTTCAATAGGAAAAATAATACGCTCTCGTTCTTCTGGAGTTAAATACGGTGCAATCCAGCGATATGCTTCTATCAATCCTATGACATACTGAATACAAAAGGAGGACTCTGTCATCAATACACTAAAATCCCGCCTGGTAATTCGATGAAATAAAAATTCATAACTAATAGTTAAGGCATTATTACGCAGTGTTTGAAAATCAGTGTATAAACGTTGAGTAACTATAATGGGATCATTTTCGCCCTCATCTTGAAATGCTAAATTTAGCGCCATTTGAATTTGCTCGATATGATTCACGAAGACATCAGTTATGCTGGTTTTGACCGGCAAAAATAATCGACTCACTAAAATAGCAATACCAGCGCCTAAAGCTGTATCTAAAATTCTATCGCGAAGTAAAATTAAATCCCACTCACCTAGCATCGCAAATAAAAAGACAACAACCCCTGTTAAAGCAAAAATACCTATTAAATGGTAAATAGAGAATAAATAGACTGTGAAGAAAACGAAAACCAACATGATTAGTAAAATAAAAGTATGATTTGATGGGAGAATCCAATATAAGACTGTACCAACACAGCCACCTAGAATAGTCATGCTAACGCGCTCAAGAGAACGCCTTAAACTATCTCCCCAAGTTTGCATCGTTAAAGCCATCGCAGTTATTGTTACCCAATAGCCTCTTTCTAATTGAAAGACATAGGTTAATAACTCAGCGATTGTAATTGCGATAGCTGCCTGGCAACCACGTTTAGTCGTATTTTTAAGTTCCATTTTCAAGCCGCACTAGTTGAACAATATGTTGATTAAATAAATTAAAACTTAATTTAAGATTTAATAAAGCCATGATAATAGTTGGCTCGGAAAGCTGTTGTTGGCTTAATTCTTCAGTTAAATCATCAAGCAAAATACGCTTTGTAGCACCAGAAATAGAGTAATTTTTATGCATTTTCAAAGAAACAAGTAATTCACTAAATTGTTTATTTATTGATCCTAAATCTGAGCGGACTGTATTAGACAGATAATAACCGTGTATTTTTAAGATTCGATAGGCCTCAATCATTAAGACATAAGCATGAATCAGAGCATGCTGATGCGTTAAAATATTATTAATTTTATTTTGTTGTTTATTACCTGATACCGTTTGTTCAAGCGCATGATTTGTATCTAGAAGCTGACTTAAATGATGTTTAAGTTGATTAAATTTTTTTTCTTCCAAAGGACGAATAGAACTTCTAGATAAAAGATACCGCTCAATATCTAACATCCCTAATGCAAGTAAATGAAATAAGCGGTTAGAATTATAAACAAATAACCGAGTATAATTTTCGGGAAACACTAATAATAATGTTAGAGCAGAAACTAAGAGACCTATAACAACACCATATAAATGTAGAGCGATAGCATGACTGGTATTTACAGGAAGAATTGTTGCTAAAAAACAAAGTATCCACATCATCATGGGCGCAAGGCTAGTTTGCAAATCAAACCTGCGGATATAATTTACGCCAAAGCCTAAAATAATTAATACCATACTTTTCAAATTAGAAAAGTCACGCACATATAGTCCCAAAAGAAACAAACCAAAATAAATAATATTAAAGAGGGTTACCTGGACTAAACGTCCTGTATAAGATTTAGCAACAATTCCTTGCATTGAGAAACCACAAACTAAACCACCTATTACTTTGGTAAGAAAGACTTCTTGATTAAGCAGAACTAAAGTAACTAGAATTGCAAAGATTGTTTTTACTGCATGCTTGAGATAAAAATAGCCAGGATCAATATTCCATAATAAAATTGGTATCTGTTTAAAGCGAGAAAATTCCTGCATGGTAAAACTACCTCTTGTAAAGCACCCTTAGTTCCTTACAGACAATCTATTAATATTAGGACTTACGAAAACTCCAGTCTCTTCGCTAAAAAATATTTTGAATTGGGTCATTTAGTCTATCTAAACTTCCTCATTAAAAATATTTTTTGCCTTGACCTTGATATTTTTCGTAAATCCTAAATATTTTTGCTGCAAAAAGGGATTTCGTATTATCCTAGGCTATTTTCCATAATAATGGTAATTATGAATAAGGCAAAACCAGCTGCTAGGCTTACCTTTGATAATGAAAACAAGTGCTATCAATGTCAAGGGGCATGGTCAATAAATTACTTAGATGAACTAAAAAATACACTAACTTTAAGTCACGAAGCTAATACCAATACTATTGTTATTAGTGGCGCTAAACTTGATACCTTTGATAGTGCTGGCGCATTAGCATTACATGATTTCATCAATTCTTTAAAAGAACAAAATAAAACAGTCACTTTGGTTGACTTTTCTAAGCAGCAGGAAGCATTACTTAATTTAGTAGAAGATAAAAAAGAAGTACTTTCCTATAAGTCGCCCCCTCATCACCATAAGAATTTTCTTTATCGCATTGGCTATGAGAGTGTACAGAAATTAAATCAAGCTACAGGATTTATCGCACTTGTTGGTGATTTAACAGCGAAAATTTTTGCAGCGTTTGGACAGTGGCGGCACTTTAGATTGCCAAGTATCGCTTCTAATATTGATTCCTCTGGTATACAGGCTTTACCTATTGTGGCCTTATTATCTTTTTTGATTGGTGTGGTTCTAGCTTATCAGATGGGCTTACAGTTACAAACTTATGGTGCTAATAGCTTTATTGCTTATTTATCAGGTATGGCTATTTTTCGTGAATTCTCTCCACTAATTACAGCCATTATTGTTGCAGGACGAACAAGCTCGGCATTTACCGCACAAATTGGTAGTATGAAAATTAATGAAGAATTAGATGCTGTATTGACTATGGGATTATCACCTACCGAACTTCTTGTGGTACCTAAGGTAGTAGCTTTACTTATTATGTTCCCTTTATTAATTTTTTGGTCTGATTTCTTCAGTATCTTAGGTTCCATGTTTATGTCTAAGTGGATGCTTGATATTAGTTACTACGATTTTTTAATACGCCTTAAAGATTCTGTTGGTCTAAGGCAACTATTACTTGGATTATATAAGGCACCGGCGTTTGCACTTATTACTTCTTTGGTAGGGTGTTATCAAGGTTTTTTAGTACAAGCCAATGCAGATAGTATTGGTACACAAACGACCAAAAGTGTTGTACAAGCTTTGTTTTTAATTATTATTGCTGATGCCATATTTTCTGTTATTTATAGCTGGATGGATTTGTAATGGCCGAACCTATTATTGAAATTAAAGGCCTTAAAAATTATTTAGGCGGGCAATGGGTGCATTCAGACGTTAATTTGACAGTCAAGCAAGGTGAGATTTTAGCAATTATTGGCGGTAGTGGTAGTGGCAAGACAACAATTTTAAGAAGTCTACTTATGTTGCTTAAGCCTACGGCTGGGTCTTTAAAAATATTTGGCCACGATCTAACAACCCTATCGTCCCATGAAGCTTTTAAAATTCGGCAACGCTGGGGTATGTTATTTCAGCATAGTGCGCTTTTTTCAGCGATTACGGTTTTAGAAAATGTCATGTTTCCTATGAAAGAATTTACTTCCCTAGATACGCAATTTATGCAGGAATTAGCAATGCTGAAAATTGCTCTAGTAGGCTTACCTAAAGAGGCAGCCGGAAAATTTCCGGCTGAATTAAGTGGTGGAATGCAAAGGCGTGCTGCAGCTGCAAGAGCTATTGCGATGGATCCAGAGTTATTATTTCTTGATGAGCCAACCACCGGTTTAGATCCGCATAGCGCTCGTTTATTTGATGATTTAATTTTATTTTTACGCGATACCTTAAATTTAACCGTTGTCATGGTGAGTCATGATATGGAATCATTAAAGCGTATAACAGATAGGGTTGCCTTTGTTGGCGATGGCCAAGTACTATCAGTTGCGCCTCTTAACGAATTGATGGAAAATCAACATCCATTGATTGCTGATTATTTTGAGAAGCTTTAAGCTATTTAGATCGCAATGTATAGTGTCAGATATAAATTACATTAAATAGGTAATATCTTAGTATTGGAGTAACTTTTGGAAGCAAAAACCAACTACACGATGGTAGGCGTAGCGGTGATTATCTTAGCGAGTGCACTCGCTATTGCAGCTATTTGGCTTTCAGTTGGCCTCGATAAGAAAAAATACAATATTTATGCTGTGTATATTCATGAAGCTGTATCTGGTTTAAGTCCAGATTCACCGGTTAAATACAACGGTGTTCAGGTAGGAAATGTCGCTAAAATTGAGTTAAGTAAACTAAATCCTCAAGAAGTTAAACTACTTTTAAACATTGCAGAAGGGACGCCTATTACTACTAGCACCACTGCGACCTTAATTACCCAAGGAATTACAGGGAACACTTATGTTGGCTTATCAGCAGGTTCCTCTGACCTAACACCTTTACAAAAATTACCCCATGAACCCTATCCTATTATCCCTACTAAACCATCTTTATTTAAACAATTAGATAGTGTACTTAAAGATGTTTCTGAAAATATTAATAGTGTCAGTGTTCGCTTACAAGAAATTTTAGATAAGGAAAATGCAACAAACTTAAAAAAATCATTAGCTAATATTGAATCATTTACAAATACTTTGTCGAAACAAAATCAGCAAATTACTGACAGTATAAAACACGCTAATGTCTTTCTAAAGAATATGGCTGATACAAGTAAACAATTCCCAACTGCGATTAGAGATTTAAAACAGGGTATGAATAAATTAACAACTGAAGTTAGTCAGGCAAGCCAAAGTATTACCACTACAATGGAATCTGGTAAAACGACAATTGATAAAATTTCCCAACAAACTCTACCACCAATACTGACACTCGTGCGTCGTCTAAATGCGATTGCTAACAATCTCGAAAAAGTTAGTAATCAACTTCGCCAAAACCCATCCGTTATTATTCGAGGCACAACTGGTCCCAAACCGGGTCCTGGAGAATAAATGTGAAAAAAATTACGCTTCTAATTTTAAGTGTAGGTTATCTATTAACATCATGTTCTGTTAAGCCTACGATTACGAATGAATATAAATTAGATATATTTAGCGAAAAAAAATTTACCAATCATTCGAATATTTCTATCTTAGTTGCGCAGCCCGAAGCGTTAGCCGGCTATGATAGCCAAGATATGCGCTATGTTAGTAAACCTTTTGAGTTAAGCACCTATGCTCATAATGCTTGGGTAGATACGCCAGCAGATATGCTATTACCTCTAATTTTACAAAGTCTACAACGTTCTGGTTATTTCGCTGTGGTTACATCAACGCCGATTACTGAGAATACTGATTACCGTCTTGATACACAGTTAATCGAATTAGAGCAGAATTTTTTAACCAAGCCTAGCCGTATTGACTTAACAGTTAAAGTAGTATTAACTCATGTACCCGATAATCGGGTTGTTGCATCAGAAATAATTAGTGAGCATGTAACCTGCCCATCAGATACACCTTACGGAGGTGTTGTTGCAGCAAACCAGGCGACAAAGCTTTTTACAGCCCGACTGACTGATTTTGTCGTAATCCATACAAGAAATGACAAAAAATAGATAGAAGTTAAACATAGCGAAATTGTTAAAACAATTGTACAATGAGCCGCCATTTTGGCATACAAGTATAGTTTCGGAATAACAATCTTAGTTAGGCATAACAGCCTTAGTAACATACTTACGTATGGCTATCTCATAGGATTAATATTCCAAGTTTCTATTTAACATTATTTAAAATAAATTTGCTAAAGGAGAAAAAGGATGAAAGCTAAATCGTTTTCAAAATTGGGGCTCGTGGCCGCAAGCATCGTCCTGCTGGCATCCTGCTCAAAAAACCCCAATGGTGCTGGGATGGCGTATGATGATGGCGATATGGCCGCGCATGGTTTAGGCCAATTCACTCGTTTTCCAGGACAAGCACCTGGTGAATCCTATACAACTCAGGCGCCACATAACCAACTCTATCTTTTCTCTTACGATGATAGTAACTTTAATCCTAAATACATGGCTTCTTTAAATGCTCAATCGGCTTATTTAAAATCACATCCTGGTGCTCGTGTATTATTAGCTGGGCACACAGATGAACGTGGTAGTCGAGAGTACAACGTAGCATTAGGTGAGCGTCGAGCGCATACAGTGGCAGAACTTATGCGTATGGCAGGGGTTAATCGACAGCAACTTCGTATAGTAAGCTACGGTAAAGAACGACCTGCAAATTTTGGACATGATGATGCATCTCATGCACAAAATCGACGTGTAGAATTTATTTATGAGGCAACAAGATGATAAGATCGCCCAAGGGCTTTTTAATTATCTGTTTTACTTGTCTTCTTCCGCTTTGTGCTTTAGCAGAAGCACCTGTTGTAGACGATAGTGAAAATTTTGCGATTTTTGATGATAGACAGGCTGCTATTGAGCAGCCTGTTGCCAAAGCTCAACTAGAAGATAATGAGGCAGAGATTGCACTTGCCCAAGATAATGAACTTAATAATGATAGCACTAACGTAGAGTTGCTGGATAAATTAAAAGGTTTGCAACAAGAGCTGCAAGAGTTACGAGGCCAGCTAGAAGTGCAAGCACATAATTTAAAAGCCCTACAGGAACAACAATCAACTTTTTATAAAGATATTAATACAAGATTAAAGTCAGGCAACCCTGCTGCTACCTCAGCAGCTACTAAAATAATCAATAGCATGAAGCCTGGAACAGAGTTATCTATTGATGAAGTCGGCACTAAGAAAGCAGAAACACCAGTAGTTAAACCTTATAATGAAAAGCAATCTAAAGCGAAACTGGAATTTAAGGGCTCATTAACTGCAGCAAATAAAAATCCTGCTGATGAGCAAATAAGTTATCTTGCTGCCTATGATTTAGTAAAAAATAAACAATTTGATGATGCACTCGCTGCAATGCAAAACTTTGTAACCAGATATCCCCAAGGCGGTTATACCGCTAATGCTCATTATTGGCTTGGTGAACTTTATATGGTGAAAAGAAATTATGCAAGTGCTATTGAAAATTTTGAGACAGTTTTAACTCGGTTTCCGACCTCAAGTAAAACTGCGGCTTGTTTATTGAAAATTGGCTATGCATTAGCTTCATCAGGACAAGAAATAGAAGCACGCCAGCGCTTACAAGAAGTAGTAAAAAATTATCCAGATACACCCACAGCAGAGCTGGCCGCTGCAAAATTAAAATCCATCAGCACATTATGACGTTCACAAGTAATAAATTACGTATTACGGAAATATTCCACTCATTGCAGGGAGAATCAAACACTGTTGGATTACCGACAGTGTTTGTTCGACTAACCGGCTGTCCATTACGCTGTCAGTATTGTGATACTGCCTATGCATTTAATGGTGGCGAGTTGATGGAAATCGATGCTGTTTTAGCAAGAGTTCTTAGTTTTGAGTGTCCGTATGTCTGTGTCACAGGTGGCGAGCCTCTAGCCCAGCCTAATTGCTTTAGCCTCTTTAAAATGTTATGTGATGCTGGTTTATCTGTTTCTCTAGAAACAAGCGGCGCACGACCTATAACCAATGTTGATTACCGAGTTAATATTGTTATGGATTTGAAAACGCCTGATTCAGGTGAGTGCGATAAAAATTTATTGGCTAATCTAAATTTTTTAAAAAAAACTGACCAAATTAAATTTGTTTTATGCAGTCAAAAAGATTATGAATGGGCTTGTAACCTTTTAAAAGAATATCAGCTTCCTGAAAAAGCCCAAATTCTTTTTTCTCCCAGTTGGCGAGAACTAGATGCTACTATGCTCGCTAATTGGATCATTAGAGACCGCCTACCCGTTCGTTTTCAGATCCAGTTACATAAAATTCTTTGGAACGATGCGCCTGGACATTAATTTTTATGTCTTTCTATACTTTATAAATAAGTACTCAGGGAAAAACCTGAATTTTGGTGAAATAAAGCTGAACGGTTACGTTTTTTAAATCTAAGCTTATAATAATGATAATGAGGAAATGTATGCAGTGGTTTGCTCAAGCGCCTGCGAATATCGCACTAATTAAATATATGGGTAAAAAAGATGATGCCCTTAACATACCTGCGAACCCATCTTTATCCTATACATTAAATAACTTATTAACGAGCGTGACTTTAGAAACGCAACCTGGAAAAAAGGATTTCTGGGAACCCTTATATATCCCAGGCGCTTTACCTTTTACTCTGTCAGAGTCTGCACAAATACGTTTTTTAAAACATTTAGGCTTTTTAAAACAGCACTTTGGTTATAGCGGTTCTTTTACTGTACGCTCTTCTAATAATTTTCCGCATGGAAGTGGGCTAGCTAGCTCTGCTTCTAGTTTTGCTGCTTTAACTATTTGCACAGTTCGGGCCCTTTGCGATTGTTTAAAAATACCTTTACCTTCTGTTCTTGAACAAGCACAACTAAGCCGCTTAGGCTCAGGATCTTCTTGTCGTTCATTTTTCTCCCCATGGGCAATTTGGGAAGAGGAAAAGGTAGATAATATTGAACTCCCTTATACTAAACTCTATCACCAAGTAATTATTATTAGTCATGAGGAGAAAAATGTCCCTTCAAGCCAGGCACATGAATTAATTAAAACGAGTCCTCTTTATGCAGAGCGCCCAGAGCGAGCTAAAGAAAATTTAAATGTTTTGCTAGAAGCATTGAAAGCTAAAGCCTGGGCAAAAGCTTTTGAGGTTTGTTGGCAAGAATTTCAAGATATGCATCAATTATTTATAACCTGTGATAAACCATTCTCGTACATAACAGATAACACGCAATTAGTGTTAAACAACTTAAAAAACTTCTGGGAGCAGTATGGGGACGGTCCGATAGTAACTATGGATGCCGGCCCTAATATTCATTTATTATATAGGCCTGAGCAAACAGAAATGGCGTTGCAGTTTAAACGTGACTATTTAGTTGGGAATTATGATGTTTTGTAATTTTGTAACCACAACCCATGGCAAATGGATCCTTGCTGGTGAACATGCTGTTTTACGAGGTCATGGCGCTTTAGTATTTCCAATTAAAAGCAGACAATTAACATTAAGTTATACTCCTTCAAACAGCGAATTAAGTGCTGATTTTTCTGGAGCTAACGGCAATGATATGCACTTATTATTTTGGAGTGTTTTAGAACGCGGCCAGCATTTATTGGGTAATTCCCTTAATCGCCTTACTGGGCATTTTCATATTGACTCAAATATTCCAATTGGTGTTGGTATGGGCGCTTCAGCTGCACTTTGTGTTGCTATGGCAAGATGGTTTGCTGCTCAGAAACTCCTTACAGCTGATTATATTGCAGATTTTGCCCAAAGTTTAGAAGACTTATTTCATGGCCAAAGCAGTGGATTAGATATTATTGGTGTTGCAGCTACTTCAGGAATGTATTTTCAACAAGGGCAAGCTACGCCTATCAAGCAAGCTTGGCAACCTCAGTGGTATCTATCATCTTGTGGTCAAATTGGTATTACGTCTCATTGTATTAACCAAGTCAATAATTTATGGGAAACACAAAAAAATTTGGCGAAAAATATCGATAAAGCCATGCACAACGCTGTCAATAAAGCTAAACAGGCTTTAGAAAACTCTTTAAGTGAATCTCTATTATTACTTACTGAAGCAATAAATGAGAGTAGTGAATGCTTTGAGGCATGGGGATTAATAAGTGAAAATTTATTTCATCATATACACCTTTTGCTAGCTCAGGGTGCCCTAGCAGTTAAGCCCACTGGCTCTGGTGGTGGTGGCTATGTTCTTAGTTTATGGGATAAGGAGCCTCATACATCTTTTGAATTAATTGCCGTCTGATTAAGACTTGCCTAAATATAGGTTGATGGCTCATTTTGACGGCTCTAATTCAGTCATTTTCTCTATAAACGCTAGATCATTAATCGCATCTTTCACAAAATAAATCTCTTGATAATCCAGCTCAAAAATTATTTTTATTGGGTTTGCTATTGGAGCATCAATAATTATTTGTGGATCACTGCCGTAACATATCGCATACTGTTCAAAAAAGTAATCGAAACCTACTAATTGGGTTTTACAATCATAAATATTTCCCTCACAATCCGCTACCCGTATAACTGCTTTCTTTAAAATCCCAGGGCTATTATTAGGATCGAGGCGTAATCTTTTAATTTCAAAGTTAGGTAAGTCTATGCTGTGTTTACCCTGACCTAAAATAGTTATACTTTCTTCCTGATTAAAATCCTTACCTGTATCGTAGAAAATTTCTATATTTAGGGGTTCTTTAAGATATTCTATTTGGCATTCACGTACGCTTAAATTATTAATATCAACAAGTTCATAGATATATTGGTAAACATGTCCGTTTGGCTTTTCACTTAAACACTTAATAACGCCAAGATTAAATTCTAAATAGGATCGTTTAAATTCTGTAAATTGTGGTTTAAAGAATGTTGCATCAATACTTATGGGCTTATATCCACATTCCTTAACCATCTTTTCAATACTAGGTTTTGTAAAAAACCTAAGGTGAGTACAATCTAATAAGCCCGTTGAACGATATTCAAATTTGTCACTTATTAAATCCATAATAACTGCATTATTGGCAATATTAGGAAGAGAAAGTAATATTTTTCCCTTATCGTTAAGAAGAGGCTTAGCTTCAGTGAGCACCCGCCAAGGATCATACAAATGTTCTAATACATCAGCAAAAATAATGTAGTCAAACTTTATTTCTGCATACTCATTCTTCCACGTATATTCTTCAATATTACCAACTAACATTTTTTCACAATATTGCTTAGCGTCGTTTGCTGCTATTGGGTCTAACTCCACAGCATAAATTTTGCATTGTAATTTTTCTTGCATGTATTTTGTCATAACGCCATGTGCTGGGCCGAACTCTAATACATAACTATCAGGTAAAATTTTGTCTAAAATTTTTGCATGCGAACTATTATGATGAAATTCTAAATCGGTATCATACTTACTCATAAGTTTGTTCCTCTTTATCCTGACATAAGTTAACTATAAAACTTGCATCATTTAGCGCATAAAAATCTTTATGGTATATTTATTGAAAGGATCCAATGCCTTCTTCATTTGAATTCTAGAAGAATTAGATAACTTATAAGTCTTAGATATGTTGCTGATTTTGATCGCAATATCATTAAACAAAGTTTTATCACAATACATCAGAAAATATCATTTTAAAATTTTATAGACTAAGTAGCAAAGATAGCCAGTTTACTAATTTGAATAATATATTTTTATGTAGTTAACTTTCAATAATTAAAAGGAAATCTTTTTATAATTAAACTTAATTTAATGATTTACTCATTTAGAGCTATAAACGCTTTAATAAACTTTATCTTTTTCTATCTCACGTTTTAACCAATTCATTGTATGCTTAAGTCCTTCACTGAAAGAAATTTTAGGATGCCAATTTAAAAACTGCTTGGCACGATCTATTGATAACACACTAGCAGGCACATCAAATGCTCTTCCTGTAGTAAAATGTTTTTTAATAGGCTGACCTAAAGACGACTCAATTGTTTCTAAAATATCGTTAATACTTCTACCTTCGCCGGAGCCAATATTAAAAATACGCTCAGCTCCTTGATAAGGTATCGTTTTAATTAAAGCATTAACCACATCAGAGATATAAATATAGTCGCGAATAATAGAGCCATTCCCCCAAATTTCGACTTTTTCGTTACGTAATATCTTTTTTAAGAAAATGGGGATAATGCCTTGGCTAGCATTAGTTCGCTGCTTTTCACCATAGGGGTTAGCCAATCTCAGTATAATGTAATTTAATCCATAAAGCTGATAATAAAGCTCTAAATACTTCTCAATTGCTAGTTTGGTAATACCATAAGAACATAATGGGTTAGTTGGATGATCTTCATCGATTGGCAATTGTTTAGGAGAACCATAAACTGTTCCACCAGAAGACAAAAAGACAATTTTCTTCACTCTTGCTTGTACAGCATAATCTAATAGTTTAACTGTCCCTATTAAATTTGTTTGTATATCATAAATAGGATCAATATTAGATGATTTTGGTAAAACTGTTGAAACTAAATGAAAGCAGATATCACAATCATTTAAGGCGCTAATGAGAGCTGCTTCATTAGTAAAATTGCCTTGAATAAACTCAATTTTGTTTAACACTTCATCAGTAAAGCTTACATTGCAAGATCGATTAAAAATTCGAACTTTATACTTTTGGTTAATTAGTGCTTCTACTAAATGGGAGCCTATAAATCCGCCACCGCCTATAATGAGACACTTAATGAGCTTATATTTTTCTAGGTCACAAAAATAATCCATTGAACTTACTCTTACTTCTTAAATTCCGTTAATGTTAATAGTGCTCTTCTACCATCAAAATCTAATTTCTTAGCACTGGCGACAGGTATTAAATAAGTGTTGTCTTTAACCATAAGGATCCCTAGCGCTACTGTTTGATTATTTGTAAATAATCCGCGTGGTATTTGAACTTGATTTATCCACTCTTCACCTTTTTTTAAACCCTTTGCTTTAGATAAACTATAGGCTTTCTGCCAGAAAATATTATTATCTTTGTCAATACCGTGTAAGATAATTTTCATTTTTGCATCAACATTTATAGCCATCCATAGCATTTTCAATATTAAATTATCTTGCAATGAATCAACCGCAATCGCTTGTAAAACAGCGAAATCTTGATAAGTTGCTATATCTTGATAAATTGCAGTTTCCTTTAAATGAGTACATTCTTCTTTTAAACATCTACCATCTGCTTTTAAAAAAGGTAGTATACTAAGTGCTATTAAGCCTATAAACACTTGACTGATTAATTTTTTATTAAAAAACAAACTTAGCTTGTTGTTAAAAGATAGTGATGAGTAGTTCAAAATTAAAGTGCGGGAAGGCTTCTCAATAAGGATGTATATAAAATATGCTACAAGTATACTGCTTATCCAATACAATAAATATGTTTGGCCAGTGGAAAAATTAGCAAAGAGTAGCTCATTATCACTAAACAACCGTAATACAATTCGGTGCGTTAGATAAAGAGCAAAACTAATTTCTCCTAAGAAAACAAAAATATTTTTTTTCAGAAGTCCTGAGATTACCCCTCTCTGTAGAGCAAAAATAATAATTAATCCCCCAAATACTAGTGCACTACCATTTCTTGCTAAATACATATAAATTAAATTTGCCCATGGGCCCGTAAAACCTAAATATGCAGCCTTAGGTGTCGCCCACAAGCTACATATACACAGAGCAAAAACTCCGATTTCAAGTAATGAGAATACCTTTGTACCTTTCACGGGTTTAATAGACTCATAAACCATATAAGCCATAATACCTATAAAAAATTCTAATACGCGTATAGAAGGGTTAATATATAAAAGCCATGATAATGTTATTGAGTGAGCAGACCCATCTAAAGGTATATTAAAATAAATCCCTAATAGGAAATTAAAAAACACTATCGAAATTAACACTAATAATATTTTTTTCCAGGCTCGACTACAGTTATTTCTAAGAAAAGGAAACAAAAAGTAAAAGAAGAATTCAGTAGAAATGCTCCAAGCGACGGCATTATATGCTAGGCAATACTTCATATAAGGCAACCAAGCTTGAACTAAAAAAATATTAGCAATACCTATAAAAATTTTTTCTTCACTATTTAACCATGCAAAACTTTCAGTGCCCGTTACACTAATCATTAAAAGAATAGCTGTGATATGGACTGGCCAAATACGAGCAAGGCGAGCTTTCCAAAAAAGCTTTATATCTTTAAAATTGTTAAAACTACTATAGTTATAGGCTAGAATAAATCCTGATAATACAAAGAAAAACGAAACACCTTGAACAAAGGCTAACTTATAAGTGTAAAAAGTATTAAATTCTGCAGCAGCATGGTCAATAACTATCATTGCTGCTGCAAAAAATCTTAAAGAAGTTAAAACATCTAGTTTAACCTTTTTATTCACATCATCTTCCTTTTTACCGAGTTAATCCAGGAACAAACGTAACTGCCTGACAAAAACCTTGGCTTAAGGCAACGCTAGGTATTAAACGTTCAATAGCATGTAAGATAGAGCCATCATAAGGCAGAGGCTCATCAGGATAATCATTCCAAGTAAGTTTTAAATCAAATAAAGGTTTTAAAGCTTTAGGCCTTGCCCAGAACATAGAACCAACGGGAAAATTAAATGTTCCACTAGGTAAGGTAGATATTTTTAATTGTTGGGCTAAATGATCCGCAAATTTTTTATTTTTATCCCATCCTAATAAATGAGGATCATCAGCAAATACAAGCCCTAGCTCTGGATTCTGTGCAAATTGCTCTAGAATAATTTCCCCCATACAATGGCTACCACCAATTAAATTTTCGAATATAAAGTTATTCCATCTCTCTGTAAAATGGGGATCTTGCAGATCTAGGCTTTTCTTGGTGTGAAAATGGCCAATAATATCATAAGTTTGCAATTCCGTTGCGAACTCCGTTAGTAGTGGTCCAAAGTTTCTACCTCGATTTGGTACGATCTCAATTTGATAAGCGCCCTCATAAGCTGATAAAACTGCACTTATATCTGCAATTTTTGTTTCAGGTATACTAATAAATAAGTCAGACCTTATCCTATTTTTTTGCAAACGCTCTAGTATATTTAGTAATAATTCTGGATAGAAGGCATGAATATGAATCGCGCATCGCAAAGAATTTTGCTTAGTTTGTATACTCATAGGCGTAATGAGGGTCTCTTGCCATGGGCCTTCTGGTTTTCCTGCATTAATATAATGAGCGAAAGGCTCAAAAAGAGTATTATAAAGGTTGTTATCTCTTGCATATTTTATTGGGTTAAAGCCAGGAGCAGGCTTACGCTGATGTACACCTTGATGCCAGGATCTTACATAGCTACGTATTGCTTCTGTACGTTTTTTATCATCATCGGTATAAAAATCATGAACAAAGTCTTCTGAATTTTCTAACGTTGCGCAGTCAAGGATTTCTTGCTCAGTAACTTTAATTTGGGTCTCAACTAGATTAATTATTTGAGAAGTATACTGTTTAAAATTAAATTTGGTTTGTGCTAACAATTTTATCTTTTCTGATATTAATTGATAGTATTCTGGTGACTTAAAAAGTTGAACAATCTTATTTGCTGCCTCATTAACACTAACATATGGAATAATAAGTTCCCGAGTCTCTTCATCTTCTGCAAGAAACTCCACAATACCACTGCCTTTATCAAAACAAATTAGGGGAATACCTTTTACCATGGTATCAATTGCTACATTTGGTAGTGGATCCAGTCGAGATGAGAGAAAGAAGACATCAGCGACTGAATAGAGTTCTTCTAAGTCTTGCACTTCTCCTACAATTTGAAAAGTATTGCCTAAATCAGAACGCTTAATTTGCTCTGCAAGATAACAGGAATACGACATGTCAGCTTCAGCATTATAACCACCACCAGCCCATATCATATTAATATTATAAGTAGGGTATAATCTCTTTATCTCTGCAGCTGTAGCAATAAATAAATCAACACCCTTACGATAATGCACACTCCCGGCGCCTAATACTACAAACGCACTAGATTTTTTTAACTCTTTTAACTGTGCAATTTTTATTGCTTCCGATGTTTGATCGCTAAGATTATCTTCTGCTGGAATTTGACATTTACCTTGAGGCAATATATGAGTTTTTTTTATTATATTTATAAGATTCGGATGTTTAACATTCTCCTGAACAATCTTAGTAGGAAATATTGTAATATTGGCCCAAAAAAGTGCATTAATAAATTTCGTGCGTGGTAAAGTATAAGTATAAAATTCATGTACTAATAGAATTGAAGGAATAAACTGCTCAGCTAAAGGTTTTATAATCCAATGAGACTCAATTGAATTCGCAATACAAAATTTAATATCATAATCCTTTTTAAGATATTTAATTAATTCACCTAAAAAGGCAGCTGACTTATCTAAATGTTTTACTTCTATAACTTTATTACTATGATTGACAAAATCTTTAGCAATGCTTCCACTATTAAAAAACAAAGTAATAATATTAAATTCTTTATTAAGCTCCTGACATAAATTTAGAGCTAATATAGGAGCTCCTGTTCGGGAAGCATCATGGCTAACAATAAGAACTGTCTCTTTGTTTGCTTCTAAAGTATGTTTTCCATTAACAAAAAGAAAGGGCGTGCCAAGCCGACCCTCTCTCTTTCCGGATAATTGATAATGTAGATAAGGGTTAATTCCCGCATTGGCTACATCAACATTAGCTTTTAAGTAAAATTGCTTATGAAATTTTTCAATATTTAATTGTTGGTCCTGAATCTGATTAAAATCTTCTTGCTCTACTCTTTGTACATTTTCTTCTGTTACTACTGGCAACAAGGCATGCTCATTTAAATCACTATATTCTACTTTAGCAGTTTCTAGGCTTTCCGGGCCCTGCTTCTTTCTTACTTTAATCTTACATACTCGTTGTTTTAAGGAACGCAAAGGCTGTGTTATACGCCAACTTAATGAGTTAAAAACACTGTCAATCTGACCCATATAATTAATAAGAGTAGATTTTAATTTTTGAATTTCATTCTCATAGGTAAGTATTACGTTATCTAAGTCATTAATCTTATTTTCTTCTGGGGTAAAATCTAGAACAGTATCAGGCATCCAAATATCATGTGTTGTATAATTAGCCTCTTCTATTTCATTTAAAGCCTTAACCTCCCACTCACTATATTGGTTAAGATCCCTTTCTTTTACATTAAAACCAGCTGCTTGGTAAGCTTTTATAAAAAACTCAAGCTTAGTACCATTGTTAAAATGTTTAACTTGCCCAAATTTAGAAATACTATTTATTAAAGAGAGTAAACAACGAAAAAGTACATAACCAACTGGGATTTTATCTTTCCAAATCCACTCTTTGTTAATTGCATGCGCTTTCCCTTCGTCATCGATGACAATATTTTGCGGAATTAAATTAAAACATTCACCATTTAACAAACTATTTATATTAGTAACTACCTGTTGTTTATTACAACTAGATAGTGAACATACAAAATTTAAGTAAGACTTTAAAAAAGAGCCAACATCCTTAAAAGTCCAATTATCTTTGCTTATCAAATTAGTAAATTCTAAAGAGAGTAGCTTTCCTTTTATATATTTTTCTGCTTTGATAAAATTAAAATGTAACAATTTCTTCCCTGATAAAGTTGGATGCAAGTCTGAATTAATTAATTGAGATTTAATTTCAATATCATGACTGTTTAAAAATACTGTTTCTCTACAAAAGGGTTTCGCACGTTGTGTATTATAATAATAACCAAGTGTACTTGGCTGAGATGGATTATCTTCAATATGAGCTAAAATCAAAAATGAATTAGCTAAACTTACTGCCAAACCATTTTCTACTAAGGAAGCCCAAATTCCTTCATATAAATTATTCCAATTAGCAGAAAGATATCGATTTTGAAATGTTTTAGAAGAAATCAACACTACGGGATCAAACTTAATATTATAAAAAGCATTTTCATTAAAAATGAATACTGGCTCTCTATAATTAGGAAAAGGAATATAAAATTCCCTATTTAGAAAACCCTTCTCCCGTAAAATTTTATTTAATTGTGATAGAGTGTGAGTTTGTAATTTCCTTTGCTTTTTTATACTACTTTTCGTAAAAGGGTCAAAAGCAAGTTTATTTTCAGTAGCAATGATCAACTTACCTTGAGGTTTTAGCATGCTTTTTGCTTTCTCTATTAAAGCAGAGGCAGGATCATCATCAGAGATAAACTTATCAGCTTGTTCCAAGGTTCCAATTAAAATAATTACATCAAATTTAATATCTGAATTGAACTGCTCAAATCGCTCTGTTTTCACTTCAATATTAGTTAAATCGCGAGTACGTAACTTAATGATTTCTGCGTTTTTAGGCGATTCTTCTAAAGCTACTACTTTATCTGCGCCACTTTCTCCTAAATATCGAGTTACGATACCAAAGCGAGCGCCTATTTCTAATATCGAAGCATTAGCAAATAAATGCTGAAAGGGACGTACAATATTAGCTTGTACGTTATCAAAATAACAGGATAAGAGAGGGTTTAAGGACTTATGAAGCAACTCTGTTGATAGAATGGAGAGATCATATGCTTGATTAATGATATATACTAATTCTTCCTGCTTAGCCTTGCTAAGATGCTCACTATAATACGTTTTTAAATTAAAATCTAAATTGGATAAAGAACTTTTCCGAGAAAGCAGTGAATTCATAGAAATCCTTGGTTTAAAAACTAATCATTCCACATAACCTACACTCTCAAATATGGAATTATTTATAGCTAATAACTTTAAAAGAAGTAATTAAAATTAATCTACCTTACTTATAATGAAATGAATTTTATATTCTAAATTGAGCAAATGATAGTGTTAGTGCTTGTTATGAAATAATAGCTAGATCTAATTGCCTACTTACTATTTAATTAGACTAATAAACTGACAAAATTAAATTTCTACTGGACTTACTAAAAATCCAATCTCTTTGTTAAGAAATGTTTTTAATTGATAATATTAAACAGAGTCCATATATAACAGAAATGATTCAATTTTAAATTGATAATATTTATATTTTTTTACCTTTGATGCTTTAATTATATACTTAATGACAAAAGCGATCTGAAATAGAATAACCACCATCAATCGTAATAGTAGAGCCAGTAATAAAATCAGATCCGCTTGATGCTAAGAATACAGCTAGCGGTCCTATATCCTCTGGCCGCCCCCATTTACCAAGAGGTGTTTTTCTTCTTATATCCTCACCCCGACTTGTGTGCGGAATATCGCCATTAATTGCGGTTTCAAACCAACCTGGCAAAATTGCATTAACTTGAATATTCCAAACTCCAAGTTGGGCTGCTAAAGAACGAGTTAAACCTAAAATAGCTGTTTTAGTTGTGGCATAGCCTATAGAATTTGGATGTCCAAATAAGGAATACATTGATCCTACATTAATAATTTTACCGCGATTTTGAATCCTCATCAGAGGTAATGCGTTTTGTGAGCAAAGAAATACAGAGGTAAGATTGTTACTAAGATGTTTATCCCACTGCTCACGAGTAAGATCAATAAGATGCTGATCTTCATAAATACCTGCGTTATTAATTAATATATCCAATCTACCGAAGCGCTCGGCTACGTATTCAAACCCTTCCCTAATACTATCTTCAGAGTTTACATCCATCAGTAAAGGTAACAAACCATATGGCTCGGATTGATTTAATTTTTCTTTATTGCGCCCACATACAATTACAGTAGCGCCCGCTTGTTGTATTGCTAAAGCCATCGCCAGCCCAAGGCCACCATTGCCGCCTGTAATTAAAGCGATACTATTATTTAAGGAGTTGTTTAAGTTCATAATAATTATGTACCTTTTTAATCGCCACCAAACAGTTTTCCAAATCGTCTCGTTCTAATGTTGGTGATAGAGGAATATCAAGATAAGCACTTATATGTTTGTGACTTTGTTGATACAAGTTAATTATTTCATGCTTAGTTTTATTTTCAAACAAATACTCCCAATCCCAAAATCGCCGCACATTAATTTTATTAGGATCGCCAAGTGCTTTAGTATCAATCCCTTCAGCAGCTAACGCTTCTGCAAACCAACAACAATCTTCTACTGAACCGTCTAATTCTAGGAGTAAGTTATCTCCCATAGGTGATATATTACGGCTCCATGTGCTTCTAGGCCGCAGATAAGATAAATTACCAATACCCTGGATAATATAAGAATAATTTTTTGCCAGTAAAGCGAGTCGATTATTTAATTTTTTTAACTGTGATAAGCCAATAGCGCCCCGAACTTCGTCAAGGCGAAAATTAAATACTGGCATAGATAAGAAATTAATCCCGCATTCTTCTTCAGGAAAATGCTTTTCAAATAATCGCTCATAAGCGCCCGATAAAATGACACATTTAAGATAAATATTTTTGTCATTTGTTAAAATAAAACCGCCTTCTCCTGTGTTTAGAGACTTATCTGACTGGGTGCTAAAAGCGCCTGCTAAACCGTAAGTCCCTAGAAATTTATCTTCTAATTTATAGCCCAGGCACGGTACTGCATCTTCAATAATAGGTATATTATGCTGCTTAGCAATGTCCATAATCTTCGGTAAAGGCGCTGGAAATCCTCTCATATGAACAATGACTAACGCATCAAGCATTGAAATTTTTTTCTCTAGATCGGCAATATCTAAATTAAGATTTTTATCGACCTCAATAAGGAGTGGTTTTAAACCAGCCTGAATAATCGCGCTTGGTGTAGCAGTAAATGAATAGGCTGGACATCCAACAATAGAATTAGGTGATAATCCTAAAGCCATAAGGGGTAAGGATAGTGCTGCAGTACCTGAGCTTACAGCAAGCGCATATTTCGACTGAAAAAAATCTTTCAATTCATTCTCAAATCGTCCAACCATGGTTTCATGTAATTGGCGATTATCGTAACGGAATAATCTTCTACTTCTAATAACTTCTTCTACAGCACTAAGATCATGTTCATCAATAATCACATTGCCTTTATCATAGGTTGGCCAAGGTTTCTTATTCACAGGCTCACCACCATAAAGCGCCAATTCCTCTAGAAAAAAATTATTTGCTTTCATACAACTTAACTCCACTTCAAGCTACACTTCTTGTTTACCCCACTTAGCTTTGTCTCTTTTATCAAGCCATAATCGAAAACGAGCTAGTGATTTATTACCAAAAAACGATCTAACTGCTGAAAGCACAATAAATGCTTTAAAAAAATGAAACTTAGAACCTTTTCTAAGCCAAAAGTCACATACCTCTCCCTTAGTAGCGACAAATAAACGGTCATAAAAAATTAATTTAGGAAAAGCAAGACAGAAATAATTATTAATATTTTTTCCATGGGTTCCAAAAATAAGCGCTCCCTTTGGTAAACGGAGGATATCTAAGGATAAAATTAAAAAAAAATAAATTACCCAAGCGCTTTTGCGTTGTTTTTCTTCAATCCATAAGCAAGTAATTTCATGAGGCGGCTGGTCTTTAAAGCCGTTTTTTTGACTAATTTCTTCTAATTTAGCAAGAGATAAGGGAAGTAACGTTCGATAATTAGGGCCAGAACAAATACAGTATCCAGCAACTATATTTTCTTCAGAATCCGAGAAAAAGATCCGTACCTTAGAATTTTTAAAATATTCTAAATCAACCTGATTATGGGCTAAGGTGGCATATTTATCTCTAAAAATGGTCAGCAATGAATTATTTTTAATGAGTTTAGTTTTAATCATGTAGCAATATTTCTTAGATAAAATATAATCTCAGTATAGACCAATAAATGATAAATTAAGTTCAATTTGATTATTTTTTATTCAAATAATATTAGATTTTAGTTTATTAATGATGGCTAGAAGTGATGTTTAGCAGAATAAAAGAATTACTTTGTTTTTAACTAAATTCGCTTTTTTTTAGAGCTTATTCAATAAATTGATAATAAATTTCATCGTTTTTTACCATGCCTAATTCATAGCGAGCTTGTTCTTCGAGAGCTTGATCACCCTGCTTTAACTCTACGATATCTGCTTCTAGGGCTCGATTTCGGGTCATTAGATTTTCATTTTCTTGCTTTTGTTGGTTTATTTTACCCTCTAGTTGGCGCCAATGCAGAATACTTCCATCACCTAGCCATAATTTATACTGTAAGCCTATAAGAGCTAAAATTAGAATAATTATGACTGGGCGCATAGTCTGATTACCTTAAAATAGGGTTAATTGATTGTTATAAATCAAGAAAATATTTCTCTAGCTGGATATTGAAGTGTAGGAACTAATTCCTGAATTCTTAAAAGCTGGTTATACTTAGCAACGCGATCAGTTCTACATAATGAGCCTGTTTTAATCTGACCACAACCGGTTGCTACTGCTAAATCAGCGATGAATGTATCTTCTGTCTCACCTGAACGATGTGACATCACACAGCGGTAATTATTTTCTTGAGCTAATTGAATAGTTTGCCTTGTTTCAGTTAATGTTCCAATCTGGTTGGGCTTAATTAAAATAGCATTGGCAACCTGCTGGTTAATACCTTCCTCTAGAATCTTTGCATTGGTTACAAACAAGTCATCACCGACTAATTGTACACGATTGCCTATTTCCGCTGTTAACGCTTGCCAACCGTCCCAATCACTTTCATCTAATCCATCTTCAATACTTACTATTGGATAAGCAGAAATTAAATCATGATAATAAGCAATCAGTGCGGCACTATCTAATCTTTTATTCTCAGAAGAAAAATAATAGTAATTATCACGATATAACTCAGACGCCGCAACATCAAGAGCAAAAACAATATCCTCACCCAATTTAAAGCCAGCTTGATCTACCGCATGTGCTAACATATCTAATGCATGTCGATTTGACTTTAAGTTAGGCGCAAAACCACCCTCATCGCCTACAGCCGTATTTAAACCATATTGCTTTAAGACAGATTTCAAACAATGAAATATTTCAGCCCCCATCTGTAATGCAATAGAAAAATTATGAGCACTAACCGGAATTATCATAAATTCTTGAATATCTACATTATTATCGGCATGAGCGCCACCATTTAACACATTCATCATTGGCACAGGCATACGCATATCTTCACCGCGATGCAATGCTTGATAAAGTGGCTGCTGACTTGCATTAGCATAAGCGCGAGCAGCAGCTAAAGATACAGCTAAAATGGCGTTAGCACCAAAATGAGATTTATTTTCTGTACCATCCAATTCTTGTAGTTTCTTATCTATTTCTTCTTGTTGATCAACAGAATAACCTTTTAAAGCACTATTAATTTCAGTATTAATGTAATTAACAGCTTTAGTTACGCCTTTACCATTATAACGTTCCGGCAAGCCATCACGAAGCTCACATGCTTCTCGTGTTCCTGTTGATGCACCTGAAGGTACACTTGCTCTCCCTGTAAATCCATTTGCCAATGATACATCTGCTTCCACAGTAGGATTACCACGTGAATCCAAAATTTCACGTGCTTTAACGTTTACAATTAGCATATTCTGACCTTACATTATGAAACTTAATAGTTATTTATATCTAACGCTTAGAGAGAGATTTAATTATTTATAACAGGCGATATTGTTTGGTGCCTAGGTAAGATTGTCAAGCGCTATCCCTAATTTATAAAGATGAGACTTTAAGCTTAAACCTCACCAGCATAACCTTATTGTTAAAATAGTAGAATTATAAACTTCGACTAGCTATAATCACCCAAACGCGACTTAGGTTAAAAACCAATATGGGAAGCATCTTTAATATGTTTGGGCCTTCACCGATTAGGCCTATTGAACAACATATGCGTAAAGTGCATCAATGTGCCAAACAGCTTCATCCTTTTTTTACTGCTGTTCTTAATCAAGATTGGCAAATTGCAGATACCATCAAACAAAAAATCATTGAGCTGGAAAAAGAGGCTGACGGTATTAAACGAGACCTAAGACTACATCTACCTACTGGCCTTTTTCTTCCTGTATCTCGCACTGATCTTTTAGAATTGTTAAGCGCCCAAGATCGCATCGCAAATAAGGCAGAAGATATTGCAGGTTTAATTATAAGTCGCCAGATGAAAATTCCTCATGAAATTTCAGAGGCATTCATGACATTTCTTAGTCGCTGCTTAGATGCTTCTAAACAAGCTTGCAAGGCAATCAATGAACTTGATGAGCTACTAGAAAGCGGTTTTCGTGGTAGTGAAGTCAATATTGTTGAAGAAATGATTATGATGCTCGATGAAATAGAACATGATAGTGATAAAAAACTTTGGGATATTAGACATTCAATTTTTGAGCTGGAAAATGAAATGCCAGTTATTGAAGTTATTTTCCTTTATAAATTAGTCCAATGGATTGGTGATCTAGCAGATCATGCGCAAACAGTAGGAGCGCGTCTTCAAATTCTTATTGCCCGGTAGTTAAATCCATGGATCATTCTTTTATTTTACTTTTAGTTGCCCTTGCACTTTGTTTTCTTATGACCTGGGGAGTCGGTGCTAATGATTTAGCTAATGTCATGAGTACCACAATGGGCTCGAAAGCCATCACCGTTCGTCAAGCAATGGTTATTGCCATCCTGTTTGAATTCGCCGGTGCCTTTCTTGGTGGAAGCGGTGTTACCGAAACAATGCGGGATGGCATTATTAATAGTAGTCAACTCCTTGATCAACCTTTAGTACTTATTGAAGGCATGCTTGGTGTTTTATTAGCTTGTACTATCTGGATGAATCTAGCCAGTTATTTAGGCGTACCTGTATCCATTACTAATGCCTTAGTTGGTTCTATGGTAGGCTTTGGTGCTACCGTTTTAGGTAGTCAAGCTATTCATTGGGATCAGGTTTATCGTATTGCTATTAGTTGGGTAACCTCCCCCTTTATAGCAGGGGTTACAGCTTATGCTTTATTTACCAGCATTCAACAAGTTATTTTTATTAAAAGTGATCCACTAGAAAAAGCAAAAATGTATGTGCCTATTTATCTTTTTTTAGTAGGTTCCATTTTATCTTTTATCACCGTGTTTAAAGGTTTAAATCACTTTGATATTCACCTTAATTTTAAACAAGATTTAGCAGTTACTTTAGCAACTAGTATAACGCTTACCATTGTAGGCATGATTATCATCAAGCGTATTCCAGAAATAGGAAAAATTAGACGGCGTGATCGCTTTATTCAGGTTGAAAGATATTTTGCAGTATTGATGGCTTTAACTGCTTGTGCAATGGTTTTTGCGCATGGTTCTAATGATGTAGCCTTAGCTGTAGGCCCTTTAACAATCATTTATTCGTTGGTAACTACTCCTCATCAATCCATAGGCTTAGATAACTACCCTGCTTGGATTATTTTTTTAGGTTGTTTAGGTGTTGTTTCTGGACTCTTAATGTATGGCCGTAAAGTGATTGAAACGGTAGGAAGTTCTATTACGGCTTTAACCCCAAGTCGCGCTTTTGCTGCTACTTTAGCAGCAGCTACTACAGTTGTAGTTGCAACTAGTTTAGGAATTCCTGTCTCGGCTACTCAAACGTTAGTAGGTGCTGTTTTAGGTGTAGGGTTAGCACGAGGTATTGGTGCACTTAACTTAATTGTAATCCGTAATATTTTTATGTCTTGGATATTAACCCTACCTATGGCATCACTATTAACTATTCTTTCTTATAAGTTATTACATGCTTTAATTGGCTAATTTAAACGTGAGTTTGATATAGAAGAAACCGAGGCTCTATTCGGACGCTACACGAATATTATGAATTATTGCTCGAAGTTAATTCTTGTAAAAGAAAAACAGGAGTAAGTTGGGCTACGCGAAGTGCAGCCCAACAAATGATGAATAGATTACCCGTTTATAACTCACGTTAGGCTGCGCTTTGCTTAGCCCAACCTACGGCACTTCTATGTATGCAGCCCCTTTACCCAGCCTACGTCCTGCGGCTTGTCCGCAGGATCCAGTGATGGCTAATTCCTAGATTCGGCGTACAAGTCGCGGAACGTAAGCATAGAGCAAGCGTAGCAACCAAACAATAGAACATAGGTAAGACAATAGCGAATTTACGTCAAAGACAAAAGAACTGAAAGACTAGAATTCTTCCCAAATTTCATTTTGAGATGGATCAGGTTCTGCATTATCGCGTAATCTTGCGACGCGCTCATTCTTTTTGATTTCTACCATCTGGGAGTGTGATTTTTTATGTTCTTCATCAAATTCATAAAAGAATTCATCATAAGGACTAATATAGGCTTTATCAATATCACTTGAACTCATACAGGATCCTAAATAAAAAGTATATCTATAATTTTATCGTCTTTTGCAGTAACTTACCATTTTACCGTTAAAATTCTTATGAGGTTTTCATGACTATTAAAAAAGCAGAGCTCCATGTCCATTTAGAAGGAACTATTCCTCCTTATTTAGCCAAGAAGCTTGCAACACGTAATAACATGACGTTACCTAAGGCACGTATTGCCGAAGATGGTAAGCGTTATATATACAAAGATTTTCTAGATTTTTTAAGTGCTTATGATGATATTGCCGCTCTGATCAAATGCCCACAAGACTATTACGACATTACTTTTGACTATTTAAAATCAACGGCCGAATCAGGCGGAATTTACGTTGAAATGATGTATTCACCTGATCATGCTGAGCAAGCCAGCGGTATCCCTTCACATGAACATTTGCAAGCTATTCAGCAAGCCATTGATGATGCTTATAACAAGTTTAATATTACAGGTCGCATTATCATTACCGCTGTTCGGCATTTTGGTGCTGAATCAGCAGAAAAAGTAGCAAGGCAAGCTTTAAAAGAAACTGTTCCTTGTATCGTTGGCTTTGGTTTAGGTGGTGATGAATTTAATTTTCCGCCTAAATTATTTCAAAAAGCTTATAATATCGCAGCAGACGGTGGGTTAGCTTGTACAGTCCATGCCGGTGAATTTGCGCCAGCAAGTGGCATGATTGAGGCAATGGATTATCTACCCATTCAACGTATTGGACATGGTGTTATGTCTATCCATTCACCAGAAACTATTGCAAGGCTCAAAGATAAAAACATCGCCTTAGAAATTTGCCCAACTAGCAATATTGCCTTAGGACTTTTCCCAAGTTTAGAAAGTCATCCATTAGTTCCCTTAATGGAAGCAGGAATTAAGGTGAGCTTAAATTCAGATGACCCGCCATTCTTTGGCACGGATCTAGCTACAGAATATGAGAAGGTACAACAGTTACATCAATTCTCACAAGAAAAAATGCTTAACTTCACCCATATGGCAATCGAAGCTGCTTTTGTACCTGATGAAAAGAAAAAACAGCTGCTTGAAGCTACAAATACTTTATGAAAGAAATAAACCGGCTTATCCGCGCTATTCAGAAAATTAAAGATTCCGCGGTTAAGCCGCGGAAGGTAGAAATTTTAAACTTTTTAAGAAATAAATTGTCAATAGATACAGTTAAGCTGGTTCTTCTAAGAATCGTTTAAGCTTTTTCATAGCGTTTTTTTCAAGCTGCCTTACTCTTTCTGCTGATACGCCATATTTAGCAGCTAAATCATGTAAAGTAGATTTATCTTCGGCTAACCAACGCTGTTGTAAAATATCCTGACTGCGCTCATCAAGTTGTTCTAGCGCAGCAAATAAACTATCTTTTCCTTGTTCGCCACTTCGTTCAAGCTCTATTAAATAAGCCGGATCACTAGCACTATCATGTAAGAAGTGAGACGGCACTTTATAAGCTTCATCATCATCGTCAGAAGCAGGCGTGTCATAGGAAGTATCCATAGCATTTAGTCGCTGCTCCATTAGCATGACTTCATCTCGGCTTACACCTAAATCATTAGCTACTGCATCAACTTCTTCACTATTAAACCAGCCTAGACGGGTTTTCATCTGCCTTAGGTTAAAAAATAATTTTCGCTGTGCTTTTGTGGTTGCTACTTTAACAATTCGCCAGTTACGTAATACATATTCATGAATTTCAGCCTTAATCCAATGAACTGCAAAAGAAACTAACCGGACACCTAATTTTGGGTCAAAGCGCTTAACTGCCTTCATCAGGCCTACATTGCCTTCTTGAATTAAATCGCTAAGTGGTAAACCATAACCTAAATAACCACGAGCTACTCGTACGACATAACGTAGATGAGCTAATACTAAATTACGAGCGCTTTCCAGATCACCCTCATTTTGAAAGTGCTCTGCATAGCGATATTCTTCTTCAGCAGAAAGCATTGGAATTTGATTAACTCGATGAATATAAGCATCTAAACTGCCTATAGGTAAAGTTAATGATGCCAACTGCAGCTGCTTATTCATAACTTCCTCCAGTTATCTACTTCATAACAGGCCACATTAATGATAGATACAACGCCTTTAACTTCGGCTTCTAAATTTTTTGTAAGCTTGCTCATGCTACACTAACTTCTAATTAAAGTATAACATCCTAAGCCATGACTTGTATTTATAAAGCGGTCTAATTATAAACTAAGGATAGGGCTCAATGGAAGATAGCTGTTTTTTAACGGCTATTCTTGCTCCTAACCATCCTAAAATAACTGCTACAAACACAATAAAGTAGGCTTGTTTTACAGATAAACCTAATAAAGGATATTGCATATGGTAAGCAGAAGATAGCTCTTGTACCGCTACTGCTACACTTAACATGAAAATATTAACAAAGAATATAGCAAAAACTGCACCTAGCATACCATACCAAATACCCGCATAGAGAAAGGGTCTAAGTATGAATGTGTCTGTCGCACCAATCAGTTTTAAAATTTGAATTTCTTCCTGACGTTTGTGTAACGCCAACCGAAGAGTATTACCAATAATTAGTATTACCGCTAGCGCCAATAATATAATTATAGCATGCGCTATCCTACTAACAAATCCTAAAATTGCATGCAACTTGATTAACCATCGCATATCCAATTTGGCTTGTTCTACTTGTGAGAAAGCTTTCAAACGTTCAAAAAGTTGATTAATTTTTAAGGGCTCATTGACTGTTTTATTAGGAACAATTTCAATCACCGCTGGAAGTGGGTTTTCAGGTAGTGAATGTAAAATTTCTCGCATGCCTTCCTGCTGCTCTAACTCCGCAAAACCTTGTGCTTTGGTCCTTAAAGTAGCATAACCAACACCTTCTACAGCACGGACTTGTAATAAGAAATTATTTTCATCTTCATTTGATAAATTAGATTTAAGATAAAGCGAAATATGACCACTTCCTTGCCACTGGGCTGTTAACTGCTTTAAATTATCATTTATCACCCAAAATAAGGCAGGGAGTGTTAAAGTAATAGCAATAACAATGGCAGTTAACATGGTTGCTAGTGGCGTACGGCATAAAGAATTAAAGCTTAAGGTAGCTGCCTGCATATGATAAGAAATCCATGACTGTAGCTTTTTTAACATATTTGCCCTTGTTTTAACATGATAATTCTATGTTTTAAGCCTGCAATTAAGGCTAAATCGTGAGTTGCCACTAAAATACTAACCCCAACCTCATTAAATTGGGCAAAAATTTTCATAATCTCACTAGATAAACTAGGGTCAAGGTTGCCAGTAGGTTCATCGGCAATTAATAAAGCCGGCTTATGGACAACTGCCCGTGCAATACCTACACGCTGCTGCTCACCTACCGATAGATGAATGGTTAACCTTTTTTCTTTATTTAATAATCCAACCATGTCTAAAGCAGCATGCACTCGCTTAGTGAGCATCGCAGGAGGCATACCTTGAATTTGGAGAGGTAAAGCTACATTATCAAATACAGAACGATCATGAAGTAGATGAGGAGACTGGAAAGTAATACCTAAGCTGCTGCGGTAATTGGCTATATCACGCTTTTTAAGCTGATTTACATTAATACCATTTACAATTAGCTGGCCTGATGAAGGGGATTCAAGTTTAGCAATTAATTTTAATAACGTACTTTTGCCAGCACCGGAGTGGCCAGTAATGAAGACCATCTCCCCTCTTTCTAAAGAAAAATTAATTTGACTTAAGGCTTCAAAGCCGCCTGGATAACGCTTAGTAACCTGATCAAATTTAATCATCATTAAAAATTGCCTTAACAAATTGAGTTGCCTCAAAAGGACGTAAGTCGTCTATTCCTTCTCCTATACCAATATAACGAAAGGGAATAGCTAATTCATTCGCAATTGCAAACAAAATTCCACCTTTTGCAGTACCATCCAGTTTAGTCATAGTAATTCCTGTTAAACCAATTGCTTGATGAAATTCACGTGCTTGATTAAGCGCATTTTGCCCTATACTTGCATCTAGAATTAACATTGTTTCATGAGGAGCATTTGGATTAATTTTCTGCATTACCCTTTTCACTTTCTTCAATTCTTCCATTAAATTATTCTGAGTATGTAACCGGCCCGCAGTATCTGCAATTAAAATATCTATGCCACGTGCCTTAGCAGCTTGAACCGCATCATAAATAACTGAAGCACTATCAGCACCAGAATGCTGAGCAATAACGGGTATTTGATTTCTCTCACCCCAAACTTGTAGCTGTTGTACAGCTGCTGCACGAAACGTGTCTCCCGCTGCTAACATTACTTTTTTGCCCTGTTGCTGATATTGTTTAGCTAATTTACCAATGGTAGTCGTTTTACCCGCACCATTAACACCTACCATTAAAATAACAAAAGGGGAGCCGTCTGCAGTCTTTAAAGATAAAGGCGCTGTATTGTTAGTAAGTATGGTTTGTAATTGTTCTCTAAGTGATTTAAAAATAGCATCACCATCAACCAATTGTTTTCTGGCCATGCCAGCACTTAACTTATCTAAGATATCTTGGGTAGTATTAATACCTATATCAGCATGTAATAATAATGCCTCTAAGTCTTCAAAAATAGTTTCATCTATTACCTTTTTACCAAGTAAGAGACGTCCAATACCCTCACCCAACTGCTGTCGCGTTTTAGTTAGGCCTTGCTTAAAACGAGCATAAAAGCCAAGCTTAGCAGGATTTTCCTCCTCTATTGGTGACAGAGTTTCTTCTAGCTCAGCTTCTATTACCTCTTGCTCAGGTAAATTTGGCTCAATTTTTGATTCAACAGGCTCCTTATAAGTCTCTGTTTTCTTAGTAGATGCATCTTGATTTCTTTTAAACCATTTAATCATAGGTATACAAATTAAAGGAAATATGGAATTCTATCACCTTTTTTACCGAAGAGTTAATCTATGCGTGTAGTATTAGCGATCACTTTTTTATTATTTTCTTGGGCAGCGACAGCTGATGTTCAAAAATTCACCTTAGACAATGGATTAAAAATTATAGTAAAAGAAGATCATCGAGCACCGGTAGCAGTTTCCATGATATGGTATAACGTTGGTTCAGCGGATGAACCAGGTGGTATTACAGGGGTATCACATGCCCTTGAACATATTATGTTTAAAGGTACTACTAAATATCCCCTAGGTGTGTTTTCTAAAACAATCGCTGCAGTTGGAGGACAGGAAAATGCCTTTACCAACTATGATTACACAGCCTATTATGAAAAATTAGCTGCTTCACAATTACCTATTAGTTTTGAACTTGAAGCAGATCGTATGCAACATCTTTTATTAAACAAAGAAGAATTTTCTAAAGAGATGTTAGTTATTCAAGAAGAAAGAAGACAACGTACTGATGATAATCCTCAAGCTCTAGTTTTCGAACGTTTCTTAGCGAGCGCCCATTTATCCGATCCGTATCACCACCCAATTATTGGCTGGATGGATGACTTAAAAAATCTTAAAGTTGGCGATGTAAAAGCTTGGTATCAAAGTTTTTATGCACCTAATAATGCTACTTTAGTCGTTGTAGGTGATGTAGACGCTAAAAAAGTCTACGATTTAGCAAAAGTCTATTTTGGCCAAATACCTAAAAAACCTACTTTCACGCGTAAGGCACAAACCGAGCCCCCTCCCTTCGGACCAAAATTAGTTGAAATACATACACCAGCACAATTACCTATGTTAATGTTTGGTTATAATGTACCTAGCTTAAAGACCGCTGCTGCTCCATGGGAAGCCTATGCTCTTGAATTAATTACAGGTATTCTAGATGCTGGTGAAAGCTCTCGCTTTGCCAAGAGCTTGGTTCGTGGTAGCCATATAGCAAGCAGTGCTAACGTTTATTATAATCTTTACGCCCGCTATCCAACGCAATTTATTTTTTTTGGCATGCCTTCACAATCACATACACTGCCTGAGCTTAAAGCAGCCCTCCTAAAAGAAATAAAGAAATTACAAACTGACCTAGTTAGTACGCCAGAGTTACAAAGAATTAAAACACAAATTATTGCTCAGAAAACGTTTGAAAAAGATTCTATTTTTGGACAAGCAATGGAGCTTGGCTTGTTAGAAACAGTTGGTTTAGGTTGGCAAGCAGCAGAAGCTTATACAGATAATATCAATGCTATTACACCTGAGCAAATACAAGAAGTTGCCAAACGATATTTTAATGACAACTCCTTAACAGAAGCTCAATTATTTCCTATACCGCAGTCTAAAGGATAAAAATGAAAGCAAAATTTATTCTAAGTTTTCTATTAATTTTTTTTCAAATTAATTTATTAAACGCTCAATCATTTAAAATTGACCGCTGGAAAACAGCAAATGGCGCCCAAGTTGTTTTTTATCAGGCAATGGAAGTACCTATACTCAATATAAGTATTGCTTTTGCTGCGGGCTCGGCTTATGACGGCGCCAATTTTGGTCTTAGTGCTCTAACGACTGAACTCTTAGACCAAGGCGCAGGTAGTTATGATGCCACACAGCTTGCCGAAAAAATTGCTGATACAGGTGCCCAATATAATGCAGAAACAACGAGAGATATGGTTGTTTTACAATTTAAAACCTTAACGAAAGAGGATGCACTAACGCCAGCTATTGATGCTTTAACAGCTATCATTAATAAGCCTCTTTTTAAGCAAGATGCTTTTAATCGCGAAAAAAATCAACAATTAATGGCCATTGCTCAACGTCAGGAATCCCCTGATGAAGTAGCTAATATTGCTTTCTTTAATAAGCTTTACGGTAATCATCCGTATGCTCATCCAATTTTAGGTACAGAGCAAACTGTTAAAGCAATTAATTTAAATCAAGTGCGTGACTTTTATAAACGTTATTTTACTAGCCAAAATGCCACTATTATTTTAGTTGGTGCTATTGACACCACCCAAGCGCACAAGTTAGCTGAACACTTAACCTCTGGGCTTAAGCAAGGCTCCTCTGCTCCTTTAATTCCTAAAGCAACGCCTTTGTCTACTGAAGAAAAAGTCACCATTAACTATCCTTCTTCGCAAACAATCCTGAGATTAGGCCAGACTGGCATTAATCATGCTAATCCCAATTATTTTCCTTTAATGGTTGGTAACTATATTTTAGGTGGTGGCGTTTTAGTTTCCCGCTTATCAAATGAAGTCCGAGAGAAGCGTGGCTTAACATATGGCGTGGTTAGTCAATTTATACCTATGCCCGGTATAGGTCCTTTCTTAATTAACCTATCAACTGTTAACCAGCAAGCCGATACTGCATTAAAGATTACTAAAGAGACGCTAACTAATTTTTTAACGAAAGGGCCTACTGAAGAAGAATTAGCTGCAGCAAAACAATATATGACAGGTAGTTTCCCTCTATCATTAGCAAGCAATAGTAATATTGCAGGCATGCTATTACGTATGGCATTTTATAAATTACCAGATGACTATTTAGATACTTACGTCACTCGCATTAACTCAGTAAGCACAGAAGATATCAAAAAAGCTTTCGATGAAACGCTACAGCCGAATAAGATGTTACTGGTTTCTGTAGGAAAAATATGAAACAAAGCATCAGGATCATCGGTGGAAAATATCGCAGTAAAAAGCTATATTTTCCCTCGCTTGATGGTTTAAGACCGACACCGGATCGAGTCAGAGAAACGCTATTTAATTGGCTGATGTACGATATACACAATGCGCGTTGTATTGATGCTTTTGCAGGAAGTGGTGCTTTAGGTTTTGAAGCTTTTTCACGTGGCGCCGCTCACGTGACCTTAGTTGAAGCACAACCAGCTGCCTTTAAAAACTTACATCAAACAGCCTTAAATTTTAATGCACCTAATTTAAAAGTTATTCATGTCGATGCACGAGCTTTTCTCCAAAATATACAAGAACCGGTAGATATCATTTTCTTAGATCCACCCTTTGCCAGTAGTTACCTTGCAGAATGTTTACAAATCATTGCACAGGGTCATTGCTTGTCGTCCAAGGGTTTAGTTTATATTGAATCTGCTAAAGAAATTATACTTGACCCCTTACTGTGGTTTGAGCGAAAATCCAGCAAGGCTGGACAGGTATATTATGCTCTTTATGAAAAACGTACATAACTTATTCATGTAAGCTTGACAAGAGGGCTCTGCTCCTGTTTCAATCATCTACTCTCTATTGATTTTAAAGCATAAGATGAATAAGACGCTTACAGTGCTCCTGCTAGCAAGCCTTCTACTCAGTGGATGTCGAACTGGGGTTGCACTTATGAAACCGCCTATTAATGAACCAAGTGATGATGCAACAATTAAATTAGCTGAAGCTGCATCATCAATTAGTGATTCTATGCTTGAGATGGCAAAGGTTGAAAAAGTCATTTTGCCAACAACTAAAGATAATTCTTTAACAATTCCTAGCACCTACAATTTACAAGCAAAAGCCTCTGTAGACTGGTCAGGGCCTATTGAAGAATTAATTGCCCGGGTTGCTTTGGCTGCTCATTATCGTTTAAGAGTTATAGGTAGAGAACCTTCAGTACCTATTTTAGTAAGCGTAAACGCTAAAGATCAGAGCCTTGCTGAAATCCTAAGAAATATTGATTATCAAGCTGGAAAAAAAGCCTATTTACATGTTTATCCTAATAGTCAGGTAGTTGAATTGCGTTATGCTAAAATTTATTCGTAGTTTATTAATCATTGGTTTAGCGCTGCTAGTAGGTTGTACTAGATCATCCGTTCATGTAGCCGATATGGGGTCGTTATCAGGTTTGCAAGCACTTGCTAATGTCAAAAGTAAGAGTAATAAAAATGCCCGCCGCGGCGGCGCAATGCGAGCTGCCGCTCTCAGTGAAATTGCGCTTAGCTTAGGTGCCCAAGCGGGCCTCGCTTGTCGAGCCAATACTATTAATAAGCATTTAACAAAACAGGCCAGAATATTAGATTCGGTTTTTGATTTTAACTCTTTAGTACTTGATCACAACATTTTACCGCCTGTACTACTTGAAGGACGCAATACATTAAATTTAGCTGATGCACAAACCATTCGTGTATCAGATAGAACTTATAAAATAGCAAAACAGGCACGCTTTATTACAACGCCACCTAATTGGCGGGAATATTTATGGATGGATTATAAACAACCCGAACCACCAAATCTATTTATGTTACCGAAGACAAAGGCGGAGAGAAAAGCCTGGCGAACGTGTGTCGCGCGTGGTTGGAAAAATGGTATAGAGCAAGCTAATACTATATTGGAAGAAAGTATTGCTCGAATAAAAGAAGACTATACCGGCATGATTTTATATCGAAAACTATTAGCACTAAATATGGTTTCAGCCCCTTTTGTTGCCAGTACTGAGTTAGGCGTTACAGGTGATGCTTCTGAAATCCATATCGATGATAGGGTATTACGTATTACAGCGCTTCCCGGATTAAATATAAATAGTAATGAGTGGCGTGCAGCAGTTGCTAAAGATGAAAACGCACTAGAACAATTTAAGAATATGGAAAAACTAGCTCAAAATGCCCAAATTAACATTACAAGCAAAGCTTGGCAGCCAGTTATTGCGCCAATCAATGAAAAAAAATATTAGTGAAGGAATTATTCTAACAACATTTATGCTTAAAGTTTCCTATACTGTATGAGTATATTGTGAAGTTTTGCTTTATGATTTAGTTAATTAAATTAAATCCGACCCAGTAAAAAATGTTAATCTTTATGTTGAATTAGTTTATTTTAATCTAGCTTCTGTAATAACCAGATAATATTATCTTTGGATTTTTCCAATTAAAAATTAATAAAATTAAAATAATGACATACAATTTTATTAATAGACTTTGCAATAAAATTAAACATACTTAGTAAGATAAATAAATTAAATCGGCTTAGTGCTTTGGAACTATTATGAATAATACTAATTTAATGCCTGATGAGCCCTCGCGTTTCACGCCTATATTTATGGATAAAATGCTACAGCACGCTGAAACTTTAAGCGCATCAGACATTACTATTCAAACAGGTTCCCCTATTTATGCTGAAGTATATGGTAGATTATTAAGGATAACCAATCGGAGTTTATCGAATACTGAACTAGGTGATTTAATAAATGCAATTTATGGCCCAAATGCTACAACGCAGCTTTTATCAGGGAAAGACATTGATACTCATTATGAATTCCGTCCTAATCGTGGCGTACGCTATCGCTATCGCGTTAACGGAACTTCTTGTCTAGTTGAAGGCCATGATGCTATCCAAATTACATTAAGAACCATTCCAACAACGCCACCTAGATTAGAGACAATGGGTCTACCAGATAATATAGTGGAAGCGATTGCTCCCCAAGAAGGTATTGTTTTTATAACAGGTGCTACTGGATCAGGAAAATCAACTCTACTAGCTTCCATTATCCGAAATTTAATTGAGAGTGAAAATTCTAACCGAAAAGTCCTTACTTATGAGGCACCAATAGAATTTGTCTATGATGAGATTGAGACAATTTCTGCCATTGTCAGCCAATCAGAAATACCACGTCATTTACCTAGCTTTGCTGAAGGTGTGCGTAATGCATTAAGACGTAAACCAAGATTAATCATGGTTGGCGAGTGTCGAGATGCAGAAACAATTAGCGCCGCCTTAGAAGCTGCCTTAACAGGGCATCCTGTCTATACAACCCTGCATACCTCAGGGGTAGCAGAAACGATGCGCCGCCTAGTGACTTCTTTTGCAGGTGAAGAACGTGTAGGTCGAACAATCGATATTTTAGAAACCATAAGACTTTGTATTTGGCAAAAATTAGTTCCAACGGTTGATGGTAAACGAGTTGCGCTGCGAGAATATCTAATTTTTGATGAGGAAGTACGCGATATTTTGTTAACTGGTGATCCTAATGATGTTACCTCTTCAACAAGAAAACTTGTTCGGCAACGAGGGCAATTAATGACTGAAGATGCTAGACAAAAATTTGAGGAAGGAATAATCTCTGAACGTGTTTATAAAATAATTATTGCCGGTACGAAAGAGTATCAACGTTAGGATAAGACGTTTAGACAGCGCCTCTAAAAATTTTTGCTATAGCTTACAGAAAAATACTGCATACTTAAAAAATTTACCATTTCTAAGCGCAAATTTACAAAGCTAGATTAAACTATTTCCCATTCAAATGCTTTAGCAAAGATTTATCTGGAAAGCTATTCTAGCTATATACTATGAATCTGGAGTATTTGGTGTACTATCGGGGCCAATACCAGGCGAAGCACCTCCGCTGCCTCCGCCGCCACTCGGTTTTTGCAACTTACTAATACCTTTCATAGCATAACCAGAAAGTTGTTTATCTATTTGTTGTGCAGCACCTGTTGTTGCCTTAGTTGCCTCACCAACTTTACCTTTAGTATCCTCAGTCCATTGTACTGTTTCTTGGCCGGCAGATTCCGCTTGTCCACCAATCCATCGTAAAACTTTATCAGGCAATACCACAATTAAGGTAAAAGCTTTTTGCACCACAGTAAGGTACATTGTTGTATAAATTATTATTGAGAAAAAGTAGGCATAAACGCCCGCCCAACCGGAGTAGCCTAAATTGGAATCAGGTTTAATAATATTATTTGGGTCAATATCATTAGAAAAACTAAATGTTGTTTGATTATTTTGTAAGTATGACAACACATTATTAAAACCTGCATTAATGACCCAAACGCTTACATATGAAAGAGCAATAGCAGCAATATAACCAATAATCATCATTGATGGCCTTAAAAAGACATTCATCAAAATCATAATAGCTTGCTCACCTTTACCAAAAGGTCCTTCCCCTTCGGGATGTGTGACGCCTAAGGCAACAATAGGCGCTGCCACCATCGCTTCAACAACCGCCATTAACCAACCTATAGAACCAAACGTAAAAATCATATACGGTAAAAATGGAATATAATAAGCTGTTATAAAACCAATAACTAACATGGTTCCTAACCAAGCAACTAATAAGGGCATTACTAAGGCAATAAATGGCATAATAAAGATGCCAAATGGAGAAATAGCAAATATAAGTAGATAAATCCACAATTCATTGGCAAAGTTGATAAAACTAATACCCATATTAGATAAAGCAATCACCGGATTCATGCTAGGTTGCTGTAACCAAACAATACTATTTTGGAAAATAACCGTCATGCCTTTGAGAGGCAAATACAAAAATGCCATAATAACTTCATTAAAAAGATTAACCAGCAGCGAGAAAAAGAAATTAAATAGGTTTCTTATTAATCCATTATAAAAAACATCGCCTAGCGCTGCTCCTACACAACCTACCACCTTTATATGCCCACAAGGAAAATCGATGTGAGGTAAGCTAATATTGGTTGGATTAAATTTAGGCATAATATTCATTGTAAATTGAGGTGGGGTCATACCTGGCTGACCTAAATTTAACATGGCTGAATTATTGATATAACCATAAACTGTACTAGCATTATTGCCAGTAATAGGACTTATAGGTTGGGCTAAAGTTGGTAAAGCTATACCACTGTTATCACTTCCATATTGGCCATTAATTAAACTAACAATATTTGCTAGCGGCCCTCCATTAGCATTCAACCAAATACATAAATTTGGATAAGTGCTCTTCTGACAATCGTAATTATTAGTACCAGTAAAAGCCCAAGGAGCAATTTTTTGAAAACTACCTACATCAACATTCGTAGAGTCATTTAAACCAGCGCCCGTATCATAAATCGTATTAACCGAACTATTAAGATTAGCTGAATTTAATTGAGCTAAATTAATAAAATAACTACCCGCCTGCATCCAACCTTGGGAATTTGCTTGATTGATAAATTGCCCTAATTTTCCTTCAAGATTTGTTTGAATAGCTTGATTCATGATATTAAGGCTTGGCGCCATAATACCCATATAATCACCAATAGCATTTTGGAATTCAGCTCCACTAAAAAGAGGAGTTGTTGAATTACCTGGTATAGGGCCCCAGCTTGTACAGTTGCTAGCTGCAGTAGAGTCTGAACATAAAGAGTTTGAAGAAGCTGAAAGCGGTATACCAAATTGTTGCATAGCCCAAGGTGGTGTATAGTTTGGCGAGGTGCTAGTGCTAGTTGTCGGTGGTTTATTGATTAATGGATCATTATTAACCATTACTTGGGCGATCAGTGCTAAATCATTATATAGTTGTTGAAGCGCGACAGCACGGGACATCGTTATAGTTTGGATCTCACTAGCATTAAGCTGTTGTGCCATTGTCTTGCCAGTCTTGGGATTTACTGTATAAAGAGAGGCTGTATCAAAAGCATTCCACATGATAGAGCCACAAACACCATTTAAACTACTGTAAATTGAGCCCATGGGGAAATAGGGCATCGGCAAGTTCCATGCTCCCTTGTTAGGAAGGCTATTTTGCACTGCTACGGGATTTATAGTACTGAGAAAATCAGGAACTGGCGTATTACAAAATTGATTCATAGGTGAATCATTGGAGTTTTGCAGTAAAAAACATGGGCCAGAATCATTTCGTTTTTCATTAAGATAGGCCATCCGCAAATTCTCTAACGTGACTTGTAGGCCATACATGCATACTTGTCCGGTTAAAATCTTCGATGCACCTGAAGGTACGTCCATCATAGCGGCGTTTGGAAGAATAGAAGGAGGAGGAATAGGATTACTTTGTGGTTGAACAATTACACCGCCCTGAGCAATATAGCTTAAAGCTGCTGTCCAAACTTTATCTGCTGCACCAATGCCTTGAACCACCACCCACATGACAAAAATCTGCATTAAGCAGTAACCTGACGCTTTTGGTATTAATAAAGCTAGACCTAAAGTTGTCCGAACCGGCACCCAAACAGAAGACCATTTTTGACCTAGCATTTTACCTTCGTTAGCCGTATTAATAGTAGACACACACATGGTGTACATTGTAACAACGCCACCTAATGCCAGAACAGCTGAATTAAATACGGAAAATATACTGCCCAAAATTTGACTACCAGTACCATGGAGTACACCATCTACCACGCCAAATAGATCACCTAAGAACACAACAGAAAAATCACCCGGTGTCGGAGCAAATGTTATATTAGATGGGTTATGGAAGGATGAAGCCAGCACCAAAGTCGGAAATAGTATAAATAAAAAACTTAAAATAAGCCTTTTCATGACTTCTCACCTAAAAAACCTCTTCTATACCATTCCTTAAATGTACACCCTAATTTCCTTTCCTTAATTTGGTAATACCAAAAGTGATAACGAAATGCTAGAGCAAGAGTAACTAACATAAGCACTAAGCTAATTAGTGCTGCAATAATGCCACCTAAAAACATATGGTAAATTGCATAGCATAAAAAACCAAATGCTATTACACACATAAGTATACTTAAGCGATACAAACCTCGTTTACGGGCTTCTAAATTAGCTTCAGTTAAATTCATCGCAGCCATAGCGGCTTCAAAATTAGCCGAAGCTTCGTTTGAAGAAGTCTTGTTTTTCTGCGGAACAAACAAAAACCTTAAGACATTAGTTAAGTATAGCGTAAAGGCATTAAGACGATCAAAATCAGTCCAAGCTCGAACATTAAAAATCGATTTAAATAAACTTCCTACTCTTGATCCTGATTTTTTTTGCATAAATTTTACAATTTAAAGGAATAGACATTTACTATTCTTACTATAATACTATATTAGTTAAATTACGTGCACTTTATCTATCTATAACACCGTAAAAAAAGAGTAAAAAATGCCTGATCTTAGTCATGAAGCCTCCGCTCAATACTGGTTTGAGTATGTTGATCCGATGATTTATCGAGTTATTACCTTTATGGAAAGCGTTGAAGATTGGACCCTTGATAAGGATCCCAATTTAGAAGAAGCGCTTAAGCGTTTAGGCCAAGAACTCGATGATATCGAAAAAGTCGACATGGGTAATTTAAATCAAGAAGATACCTTTATAAGGTTAGTAGGTAATATTAAGTCTGGACGCGGTTTAAGGTTACTACAAGCGATTGATACTGTTCATCCAGGTAGTGCATCTCGTGTTCTTATTCATGCTGAAGAGACCACTACAGGTAGCCATGATCCAGCAGGCTTTTTTTTGAAGCGTAACATTACCTTTGAGAGACTACGTTTACTTGCTCGCGTATTTTCTGAATATCGGTTAAGGTTAGTAGCTAAGGCTCTTGAAGGAGAAGAATAAGAATGAAATTAAAATATTTAGTATCAAGCATGTTACTGGCTCTTTCCTCAACTGTAATAGCATCACAAGGTACGCCTGCCAATGTTAGCCCAGCTCCAAATAACAATACAGATGATGAAGTTAGTAAAATTGCTACTTATTTACAAAATTTAGGTCAATATTTTGGTTATGACCTTACTCAATATTGTCAGTCAGGTGGCCCTTGCTCAAATAACAGCAGTACGGGAAATTCGAATAATGCTGCTAATACTAGTGGAACAGGCACAACTTCCACTGCACAAACATTTAGTAATACACTCGTTGATCAAAATACTGCTTACTCTGCTCAGCTTAATCTTTACCATACAGTTTTAGGCGCAGTAGTAGGCGGTGGTACTGGTAATAACGAATTACCAAGTGCAGCTCAAAATGCTAATCCAATTGTGCCCACAACACTAACTAGTAACAGCAACTTATCCGGTTTTTCAATTATTAATACACTTTCAGGACAAACTTACTCGAACCCACCCTATTCTAACCCGTCAAGTCAAACTGCTTCTGTCTCTCCACTTATTGATCAGCGAACTTACCAGCCTGATCCTGTAAGCCAAGCGATTTTAAATATACTTGCAACACCTAATTATACTTTTTGCATAGAAAGTGGTAGTAATCTTATTTCCCAAAAGTGTCCTTACTTGTATCGAGAAAATATTATCAAAAATGTTGTAGGGCCCTTACCAGGCACCCAAAAAGTTTTCACAGCAGAAGTAAACGCACCCTTAATCCCTCAATTAAACATTAATACTTTAATTTCGCCATTACTTTATTCCACCACCAGTAATACTAACCAAACCACTTCTAGCTCCGGGTTTGATGATTTAACCAATCCAGTTTTAACGGCAAAAAGTCAAGTACAACAAGCAGAAAATTTTATTCGCTATGCAACCGGCGCAGTTTTGCCTGTTTCTTTACCAGATTGGAATACTTATAATAACTTACTTAGTCAAGCCTTGAATTTTAGTAAAACAACACCAATAGATCAACAGCAGGAAGCTTATGCTCGATTAAGTACTTATTTAGCAAGGTTGCGCAGTTATGCTGCTCAAACGTCTGTAGGAATAAGTAACCTCTATTACATAATGTCTAAGCGTCTTCCTCAAAGTTCACCTGGCCAACAAGGTGCCCAAACAAGTCAGGCTTTAAATGAATATATTATGGCTAGCTGGCGTCTTTACAATCCTCAAGCACAAGGGACTAGTAATAACCCTGGCCAACAACAATGGTTGACTCAAATTAACCAGGCTTCTAGCGCATCAGTTCAAAAGGAAATAGCGGTTTTATTGGCCGAGATTAACTATCAGCTTTATTTGATGCGTCAACAACAAGAGCGTTTATTACTTACTAATTCTATGTTTTTACTTCAGTTTTCTGCGCAAACTCAACCCGATGGATCTACCTTAACAGGGGATACTTCTACTACAAATGCAAATAATCTATCGAATACAAGCCAATAAAAAATAATTAGTTAAAGTTTGATAAGTTTTTCAAACTTTAACTAAACTGCAATGCCTTGTTTTTTCGTTTGATATTTTTAGCAATTTTTAATTTTTCTAGCACAGCCTCTACTGTTACTAATTTCATTGTTTCTTCACCATGTGCATGCGTACCCCATTTATTCTCATGTGGCGCTTTTTTAAGGACTTGTTCTACTGCTATAGAATAACAATCAACAGCTAAATCCTGATAAAGATAGGGACCAGAAACTTGAGCACTTGTTACAGCATGTAAAGCTACTACAGGCGTACCTACAGCTGCAGCCATATGAGATGGGCCGGTATCAGGGCACAATAAAACAGTTGCCTGACTGATTAGTGCTAAAAGTTGTTTAGGTCTTGTCTTGCCCACTAAATCAATGCAAGTAACTTGTTTTTGTATAGCATCAGCTAAGAACCGATCATAAGCGCCAGGCCCGCCTGTTAGAATCACTTGCATCTGCCACTGAGATTGTGCATAACGAATTACTTCAACATATCGATTAATAAGCCAACTTCGTTCTGGCTTACTTGCCGCTGGATTAACGAGTAAAACTGGCTGTCCGGAAGTAAAATAATGAAGTGCCCACTGGTAATCCGCTGCTTTGATGGATAAGTTCCAAGTCAATACTTTTTCTTTAATGCCTAAAACATCAGCAAATTTTAAAAAAGCCTCTAAGGTATGATCATTTCCTGGTTTAATTGTTTCATTAATAAACCATTTATGACCATCCTTAGCACGTAATGGATCATAGCCTATTTTTCGTTTTGCTTTAATGAAACTATAAAGTAAATTAGCTCGAAAACTTGACTGAGCAGCCAGTAAAACATCAAAACGGCGGCCAGTTAATCTTTTTTTAAACTGTAAATAATCTTTTATCGAATTAGGTTTTGGAATCACGATAAATTCAACATTTTGCATACCTTCAACTAAGTCATAGGCAGGTCTTGAAATAACCCAAGTAATTTTTGCTTGCGGTAACTGGGCTTGCAAAGTACGAATTAAAGGAACTGTCATTAAGACGTCACCTAATGCAGATAAACGCACAACACAAATAGAATTAATCATTTTTTAGAATAAAATGAGCGCTGCAATAAGGGCAAACTACTTCACCTGTTTTTTCTATAGGAAGATAAACTTTTGGATGAGCGTTCCATATTTCCATTGCGTCTGTTGGGCAGCTTAATGGTAAATCTTTTGGATGAACGATATACTCTCGCTTTGTACTTGGTGGCTGTTTATGAGACTGAGACATGAGATTCTCCCTGGCCTATAAAGTAATATACAATAGAGTCCTTGCATAACCAGCATCTTTTACTTTAGTGCTGCGTTGCAAACGTTTCTACGGTGCTCCTACTCTCTGTAAACTCCGCTCCTCGAAACCTTTATGCCTTGCACTAAAGCAAACTCTACAAGTTGTACAAGAACTCTAATCATTTAAATGGATTAACCTAAGTAAAACTTCTTTTAAACGAGCTAAAAAAAGAATTCACCTAACTTTGGCGATTATCCAATATTTTAGTGACTAACGCTATTATTTTACTGCAGCTTTCCAGTTTATCACAGGCAAAAGTGTTACTTTCTGGCCAACGTCGTAACCAGGTTAGTTGCCTTTTAGCGAGCTGTCTTGTTGCTGCAATTGCTTTTTCTCGAAAATGATCAAAGTTATCCTTACCCAAAAGGTAGTCATAAGCTTGACGATAACCAACGCACCTTATGGCAGGACAGTTTGGAGGTAAATGCCAATTATCTAATAATAGCTCCACTTCTTTGATAAATCCCAAGCTCAACATTTGGTCAAATCGTTTAGCAATTCGCTGATGCAGCCAAGCTCGTTCTTCTGGAACTAAGAGAATATTTGTAAAGGAGTAAGGCATTTGTTGTCGTTCAATTAGCAAAGTAGATAAAGGTTTTCCAGTTACATAAAAAACCTCAAGAGCGCGTTGAATTCGCTGTGTGTCATGTTGATGAATCTTTGCAGCAGAATAAGGATCAATATTGGCTAAATCAGCATGCAATTTTTCCCAGCCAAAACAACTTGCCTGTTCAAGCAAATAATTACGTGTTTCTTTATCCGCTTCTGGCAAGACAGATAAACCCTGCTGAAAGGCATTAAAATACATCATTGTACCACCGACCAATAACGGGATTTTCCCTGCCCTAAAAATTGCGTCACATAATCTTTCTGCTTCTTTACAAAATTCAGCAGCAGAAAAAGCCTGGGGTGGGTCTAATATGTCAATTAAATGATGAGGTGTTAATGCTAGTTCCGCAGCTGTTGGTTTTGCTGTACCAATGTCCATCTCACGATAAATCATAGCTGAGTCAACACTGATAATTTCAAAAGGGAATTGCTTCACTAATTCAATAGCCAGCGCTGTTTTCCCAGAAGCAGTCGGTCCTAATAGACAAAAAATATTATTCAACATTTAACAAACTCTGACAAATTTCCCTAGAGAAATACCTAATCACTTGCAATTTTTCTAATGTAGGCTGATTTTTTTCTAAATAAGAAATATAACTTCTGCACTCCTCTTCTGTAATAGGTGTATCATCTTGACTACAATTTTCAATGAGTAAACCAATGAGTGAATCTAGATTAAAACAAGAAGAAGCAAAAAAAGAAACAAGAAAAGGTTTAAGATTTAAGTTAGGAATCAATTGAGGTAAAGAGTAAATAATTATTTTGTTATCTTCTTTAAGTTGAATATCAATTCCTACTTTAAGTAAAAGCTCTCTTGCTAATTGTAAATCTTCAAAAGATAACTTTGGAATATCATTATAAACAGGTACAAGTAAAGCCCTAGATACTAAAGGAAGGGCACTGGTATGAAGTACATCCTGTAGCCAATGTTGTTGTAGCTTTAGTAAATCGATTATATAAGGTTTTTGGTCTAGATAAATAAGCATAAATCTTTTATAGAGTTGTAGCCATTTAAAATTAGTCTGTACCTCACCTTGCTGCATTAACCAATTAAAGGTTTCACTATTTTCTTGTACACTTAATGACTCTTTATTTAATTGGCGCTTTGGCCATTCTTTAGAGAATGAAGGGTTTAGATGCACTGGTAAATTAAGCGTATGACGTAACTGTGTATTAATAAAATCATGAATTAAACGTGGTTGCTGGAAACGTACTTCATGCTTAGTTGGATGAACATTAACATCTATCTCTTGAGGGTCAATCACTAAATACAAAATACAAGCTGGATGGCGTCCAGGATAAAGAATAGGTTCATATACTTGCTTGATAGCATGATTAATTAATTTATCTTTTACCATCCGGCCATTAATATAAACCCAAATTTTATCATTTTGACTACGCTGGTAATGAATGTCACTTATCCAACCATAAAGCTTTACACCATTATGTTCAGCATCAAGATACATAGCATTTTCAACAAATTGCTTACCTAACAATCGACTAATACGCGCCTTTTGTAACACTTCTTGTGTCGCAGCAGGTAGAGATAGGGTCGGTTTCCCATTGTGATTTAGCTTGATTGTGACATGAGGCGCGCTTAACGCAAAACGCCTTACTAAATTATCAATAGCCTGAAATTCAGTTTGTTCTGTTTTAAGAAATTTTTTACGTACAGGTGCATTGTAAAATAAATCACAGACATCGACCGTTGTTCCTTTAGCTCGTGGAAATGGCCTTAATTTAGCTTCTTGATTTTGATAATCAAGTAACATCCCATGTTCTTGCATGGCAGGCTTTGAGCTAAGAGTAAGTTTAGAAATCGATGCTATACTTGCGAGCGCCTCTCCACGAAAACCTAAGCTTTCTATAGCAGCTAAATCTTCAAGCTTAGTTATTTTACTTGTGGCATGTGGCGTAATGGCTAAAGGTAAATCTTCAGCGACAATACCTACCCCATTATCACTTATCTTAATCTGATTTAAGCCACCAAAACCTATATCAATATGAATAACATCCGCTTGTGCATCTAGGGCATTTTCTAATAACTCTTTAACCACCGATGCAGGCCTTTCGATCACTTCCCCGGCAGCAATTTGATTGGCGACTTCAGTAGATAATTGATGGATTCTCATAAATGATACAACTACTCTATAGATTGATTGATCTAAGCTTTATTGGGCTCTGACTTACTAAGACCTAATGCTACTGTTGAGGTATGACGATTAGCAATACTTTTTGGTAATTTATTGTCAACAGATTCTAAAGTAAAGCGCATTTTACTATTTACTAAGGCTTCTATATGAGTTCCGTGCGGAGGATACTCCCAGAAATAACCTTTAAGGCCCTGGAAAATCGATTGTGTTAACCGTGTTTGATAGTATGAGCTTGTTAAGTTATGCTCTTCACGCGGATTAGTAATAAAACCTGTTTCAATTAATATAGACGGAATATCAGGCGATTTTAATACCATAAAACGAGCTTGTTCAACTTTGTTATTATGTAATTTAGTTAACGTATTTAAATTTCGTAATACTTTTTCTCCCATGTGTAGACTAGCCCCAATTGTAGCAGTTTGTGATAAATCAATAAGGACTGTACGTACAAGGCCACTTTGATCATCTAAATCTGCTAAGTTCACACCGCCTAACTCTGAATAATTTTCCTTTTCTGCTAACCAACGGGCCGCCTCACTTGTCGCGCCTCGTTGTGATAGAGCAAAAACAGAAGCGCCGCTAGAGTCACGATTGATAAAGGCATCAGCGTGAATTGAAATAAAAACATCACCATTGTATTTTCTTGCAATGGCTAAACGCTCACGCAAACCAACGTAATAATCACCATTGCGAGTCAATACGGCGCGCATACCAGGCTGTTTATCTATAATTTGCTTCAATTTTGTTGCAATAGATAACGTTACATTTTTCTCTGCTGTACGCCTAGGACCAATAGCACCAGGATCTTTGCCGCCATGACCAGGATCTAGAACTATAATAACATCCCTTAATGGTTTTCTAATTTGTTTAATAGGTAATGGGGATAGAGGCGGCACATTTTTTATAGACTTTGTTAAAAGCTCTAAATGATTAGCTGAAATATTTAAAGAAAAACCATTACGATTTTTGGTTAACCTATTCCATGGTTTAGTATCAAGCATTACTTTATTTGCTACTTCAAAAACCAAGCGTAAGGTATGTTTATTCTGATAACCACTACGAACCCGAGTAATTAAATTTGTATTTAAACTAAGCTTACGTAAATCAAAAGCAAGTTCTGTATTTTCTAAGTCAACAACGACACGATCTGGATTGGTTAAAGTAAATACTTTATGGTTGATGGCCTTATCTAAGTTAAATAATAAGGATGCCTTACCTGCGTTCTGTTTTATTTCAATTCCCTTTAACTTAGCAGCATTTAGGGTTAAGTTAAAAAGTATGCATAAAGAAAACACTATTATCTGTATTCTCATCGTTTACCTATAAGGCAAGATAAAATTTGTTCCCCAATAGAGTTACCTGCTTCAATAGTCATTTGCCGCCCACTATCCTCGACAATTTCTAAACTGAGACGAAGATCAGCATTTAATAACTTATGTGGTGCTCTTTCTGGCCATTCTATACAACAAATCGTATTTTCACCGAAATATTCATTAAAACCAATATAATCAAGTTCAGACTCTTCTACTATACGATACAGATCAAAATGGTGAATTTGCAAGTTTTGACATGCATAACTTTCAACTAATGAAAAAGTTGGGCTTTTAATTGCTGATGTAACACCTAATTCTCGTAGCATGGCACGAATAAAAGTTGTTTTACCACTACCCATATCCCCTTTAAACGTACAAATAAAGGGCGCAGTTAGACAATGTGCTAAGCACCTAGCTTGCTGCTCGCAATTTTCCTGATTAGGCAAATAAATAATCTGTTTATGCATAAATAAATTGCTATACGGTTAATGTATTAACTAAAGTTCGCAAATAAGGCATTAAATCACTTGCGATTAAACCTCGTTCCCCTTTATCCTGAACCGCTTTATCAGCCGCACTTGCATGTAACCATACGCCTAATTTAGTCGCATCAGCAAGTGCTAGCTTTTGCGCGCATAAACCAGCAATAACCCCACTCAATACATCGCCCATACCAGCAGTAGCCATACCTGGATTCCCCGCGCGACATAGGTAAGTTTCTGGCTCATCCGTTCGGATTAAAGAGCCAACGCCTTTTAAAACTACATTGCCACCAAATTTAGCTTGTAGATGATTAACCGCCTCATAACGATCAGATTGCACTTCTTGCGTTGAGCACTTAAGCAAGCTTGCTGCTTCCCCTGGATGAGGCGTTAGGACCCAATTATCATCATATTGGGGTGACTCAGCAAGTAAACGAAGTGCCGAAGCATCAATAATCATAGGTAGTTGCGAAGTAATAACTTGATTAAATAAGTCTTGCGCCCACTGATCTGTTCCTAGACCAGGTCCAATCACACAAACAGTCGCTTTAGCGAGCAAAGCAAGAATGTCTTTTGCTTCCTCTATACCATAAATCATTACTTCCGGTAAATTAGCTATTGCTTGTTTAGCATAATGTGATTGTGTTGCAATAGTTACTAAGCCCGCCCCGACTCTTAATGCAGCTTGAGCTGTTAAACAAATGGAACCTGGCATGCCATACCCACCACCGATAACTAATATATGACCAAAATCTGTCTTATGACAATTTTTAGGTCTTTTAGGTAGTAAAGAAACAAATTCGGATTTTTCTAATATGTAACCACTTGGAGCAAGCTGACTTAAACAATGCTCTAATTTCAAATTATTTAAAATGATTTTCCCGCAATAATCTGGGCCGTCTAGAGTCATCATACCTAATTTATAACCAATAAAGGTTATTGTTGCTGTGGCTCGAACACAGTCACCCATAATAGCACCTGTATCAGCATTCAGTCCTGACGGAACATCAATAGCAAGCACAGGCAAACCACTTTCGTTAATTTGATCAATTGCACTCAATATAGGCTCTTTAACTAAGCCTTTTAAACCAATGCCTAATAGCGCATCAACGATTAAGTCAGCATCATCTTCTATCATTTCATCCATATAATGACAGGCAACACCAGCATCTATCGCCTCTAGGGCAGCTTTTTGAGCAACAGGTGGAAGCTGATCAAGGGATTTATATTGATTAATAATCACTGAATAACCAGCTTGATGAGCAAGGCGAGCCACTATATAACCATCACCGGCATTATTACCACTACCACAGTAAACAATGATTTTTTGGACGGTAGGGAATAATCGCTTTAATGATTTAAATGCCGCAACACCTGCTAGAGACATGAGTTCTGACTCAGTCATTTGATAATCTACCGTTGCAGCCCGCTCACAATCTCTAATTAAGTTAGTATGAAAAAGCGCAATATCCGATGTCATGCTGACTCCACAATCTTGTGAATTATATATAGCGTCACCTACTAAGCTGTATACTGTGCTGCAAGTTCGCTCAGCTCAGACATGTACTCCTATGTAAAATCCTTCGCGACGCTATAGCTTGGAGACTTAATAGAATCAAATTCTTATTAATTTAATACTATCGCGTTGATGTTTACATTATTCTAACTTAATACATAAAATAGAATAATGTAAAATACATTTAGATAATTATGAAGCAAAACATGCTCTACTAAGATTCATCCTTTTTAATTAATTTTAAGGCGGGCCTATTTCGACCTTTTTGTTCGTTGACATTAGCGGGAGGAACTGCTGGCTCATTATATTCTTCCCCAAATTCCATACCTCGGCCATTCTCTTTAGCATAAATTGCTAAGATAGCTCCCGGAACAACAAAAATTTGATGTGTTACACCAGAAAAACGTGCAGTAAAAACAACACGATCATTTTCTAAATGCAATCCTCGGCAGGCCTGTGGCGAAATATTGAGTACAATTTTGCCACCATTGACATATTCCTGCGGCACTTGTACGTTAGGATATTCCGCATTAACCAAAATATGAGGAGTAAGATTATTATCTACAATCCAATCATATATAGCTCGAATTAGATAAGGTCTGTTTGAGGTCATTGTCATTTTATGCTGCCCGTAATTGTCGCTCAGTTTCTGTTAAACTAGCTTGAAACGAATCACGCTTAAATAATCGCTGCATATAAGCATGTACTCCTTTTACTTGCTCAGGAATTATAATACCTAATTGTGGTAACCGCCACAATAAAGGAGCTAGTGCACAATCTAGTAAGGAAAATTCCTCGCTAAGGAAATAGGGTTTATCTGCAAAAACGGGCTCTAGGCTCACCAAACTTTCTAGTAAATGTTGGCGTGCTTCTTCAGCCTCGTCATCTTGTTTAATTCGCTGTAATAACTTATACCAATCTTCTTCAATTCGATGCATCATCTTGCGAGCTTCTGCACGAGCAACAGGATAAACTGGCAATAAAGGTGGATGAGGGAAACGCTCATCTAGATATTCCATAATGATTCTAGCTTCATAAAGAACAAGCTCTCGATCAATTAAAGTAGGAACTGTGCCATACGGATTAATATTGAGTAAATGCGTATTGACCTCACCTTGCTTTGCAGGAAGAATTTCTACATTAACCCCTTTTTCTGCTAGAACTATGCGAACTTGATGACTGTAAACATCATCATTATCTGAGTAAAGTGACATAATAGTGCGCTTTGCTACAATAGCCATTACGGACTCCTCGTCGATCGTTAATTGTGCTTAAGGCTTGTCAAAAGGCGACATTTTAACACAAATTTCATTATGATGTTTATTAAAGATGAATTTTTCACTTTTTTTGCACTTAATATTTCTACTGTTTCCAGTAATCCTTAATTAAATCTCCCCCTATACTTGCAGCAAAGATTATAACAATTAGTGAGGTAGACGCTGCCAGTAGCTTCTTTTAAGGAGATAGACGATAATCAAGAAGATACTTAAAAAAGCAATAATAAAAACTCCTATCCTATAACGTGTTAACTGGACGGGCTCACCCACATAGGCTAAAAAATTTACTAAATCTTCAATAGCATTATCGAATTCCTGAGTAGTCATCTCACCATCAGTAATTTTCAGTAGATGCGTAATAGGACCTAATTTTTGGTTATTTTCTCTTATTGCAATCATTTGCCCCGCTAAGGGTGCCAATACATTAGGCATTGCTACACCAGGAATTAATACATTATTACTACCAAAAGGACGAGTTGGATCGGCATAGAAACTTTTTAAGAAAGTATATAGCCAAGATGGTCCTCGTACGCGCGCAATTAAAGATAAGTCAGGAGGAACTGTACCAAACCATTGTTTAGCATCTGCAGCCGGTAATGCTATTTCAATCGGATCATGTAGCTTGGCCTGTGTAAAAACTAAGTTATTGAACAATAAATCTTTATCTACTTCACCATCAAAGGTCGTTAAACCCAAATCATTGGCCATTTGATTGTAACGCATATATTTTAAAGAATGACAACCTGAACAATAATTCATGAAAAGTTTCGCGCCTCTTTGCAAACCTTCTTGGTCATGTAAATCTATTTCTACAGGCAGCATGCGGACATCTTCGTTTTCAAGTGCATAAGAAATTGATACTATCGTCAAACTAATGAATACAATCATTATTTGTTTAAGAGAATTTTTGCAAAACTTGATTAGATATTGTGACAAGCTAACTACAAGTCCAATACATTTGTAGGTCGAGTGAGTTTGAGCACTGCTGAAACTTAACAATGGGTCGCTGCAGAAGAGTTTCATAAGCAGTTTTATCTTCATCGGCTAATCCTTAGCGGTACTGTCTTACATCTTTCGATGCGTGTATAAAAGGGCATTAAGAAAAAATAAGCAAAATAGATAAAAGTGAATATACGGGCTAGATACTGTCTATTTGTTGTTACAGGCACTGTACCTAAGTATCCTAAGCTTATGAAACTAATTACAAATAGAGCAAGTGCAATACGTGAATAATATCCTTTATATCGCATTGACCGAACCTTGCTTCTATCTAACCAAGGTAAGAAAGCAAGAATGAAAATTGATGCAATCATAGCAATGACACCCAATAATTTATCAGGAATAGCACGTAATATCGTATAAAAAGGCGTCATATACCAAACTGGCGCAATATGTGTAGGTGTAACCATAGGATCAGCTGCCGTAAAATTAGCATGCTCTAAAAAATAACCATGCATTTCTGGCGCAAAGCAAACTATTGCAAAAAACAAAATTAAAAAAATCATTAATCCGACTGAATCTTTCACAGTGTAGTAAGGATGAAAGGGAATACTATCTATTGGCTTACCATGTTCATCTAGCGTTTTCTTAATCTCAATACCTTCGGGATTGTTTGAGCCTACTTTATGTAGCGCAACAATATGAAGAAAAACAAGTAATAAAAGTAAGATAGGTATACCAATTACATGCAGAGCAAAAAAACGCTGTAAGGTCGCATTAGCTACCGTATAATCACCTCTAAGCCAGACAACTAGACTATCGCCCACAAAAGGAATAGCGCCAAATAATGAAGTAATAACTTGTGCTCCCCAATAGGACATTTGCCCCCAAGGCAACAGATAGCCAAAAAAAGCTTCCGCTAATAGCAATAAAAATAAAGCCATACCTAAAAGCCAAATTAATTCACGCGGCTTTTGATAAGAGCCATATAAGACTCCCCTAAACATATGAATATAAACAACAATAAAAAAAGCCGATGCACCGGTAGAGTGCATGTAGCGCAAGAGCCAACCATAATTAACATCACGCATAATATATTCAACGGACGCGAAAGCTTGGTTAGCTGAGGGTGTATAAAACATCGTTAACCATAAACCAGTCACAATTTGGTTTATTAATACAATGGTCGCTAATGAGCCAAAAAAATAGAAAAAATTAAGATTTTTTGGTGCTGGGTATTCACTAATATGACTTTTCCAGGTACTAAGCAATGGAAAACGCTCATCAACCCAATTTATCAAACCCCGCATAGATCACCTATCCTTGTTGCTCATCTTCGCCAATTATAATGACATGATCATTAACAAAACGATATGGAGGTACCTCCAAATTAATAGGCGCAGGAACGCCTTTAAAAACCCTTCCCGCCAGATCAAAGGTGGAGCCATGACAAGGGCAGTAAAAGCCACCACGCCAATTTGGCCCTAATTCATTAACCTGCGGTGTATATTTAGGAGAACACCCTAAATGAGTACAAATACCCACTAATACTAAGTATTCTGGCTTTATAGATCGATATTTATTTTTAGCATAAGAAGGTTGCTGTTCAACCAAAGATTCTGGATCGCGTAGTTGATCTTCAGCGCCCGCTAATTGCTCCAGCATGGCTTTGGTACGGCGTATTATCCACACAGGCCGACCTCGCCACTCAATAGTAGCTTGCTGTCCAGGTTCAAGTTTACTTAAATCCACTTCAACAGGTGCGCCTGCCGCTTGTGCTTTTGCACTTGGCAACCATGATGATATAAAAGGAGTTAATGCACAAGCAGCGCCAATACCGCCTAACACGCCCGTTGCTGTTAAAAGAAATTTGCGTCGCTTTTCATCAATCTCTTCCTGAGAAAGGAGCACATCAGGGGTATGCTCATTATCATCTGTCACTGTTTATCATCCTTTATGGGTATTAAACTCATTAACACTAACATGTATTTATAAGTAATGTTACTTTAATTCTTAACGTATAAATAAATTTGAGCATTACAGTATTATAAATGCAAGTTATATCAAAGAATTAATAAGGGTGGAAGAGCTAAAAACGATGGAAAAATTAAACGGAATATTACTTTGAAATAGTTGGAAACATTGAAGGGTCAATATGATTTTAAATAAATGAAATCCACTTTTATTTAAAATTAATTAAATAAAATGGACTTCATTAAAGTGTCATTATTTAAATCTATACAGTAAGTATAAACTTAATATTAACGTTTAGAGTACTGAGTTGCGCGACGAGCTTTGTGTAAACCAACTTTTTTACGCTCAACACGGCGTGAATCACGAGTTAGTAAGCCACGAGCACGTAATTTTCGGCGATAAGAATCATCATTTAATTCAGCATCTTCAGCTAAGTCATGCTCATCATATTCCACAAGAGCACGAGCTATACCTAAACGCACTGCTCCAGCTTGGCCAGAAATTCCACCGCCAACAACTGTTGCATAGATATCAAACTTTTCCACCATATCTACAGTTTCTAAGGGCTGACGAACAATCATACATGATGTTTCACGGCCAAAATAATCCTCTAATTGACGATTATTAACTATAATATTACCTTTTCCGGGACGTAAGAAAACTCTCGCTGTTGAGCTTTTTCGGCGACCAGTACCATAGTATTGCTGCATTTCAGCCATAATACTTATTCCTCAATCTCAAGTTCTTTAGGTTGCTGCGCGGTATGCGGGTGTTCACTACCAGCATAAACTTTTAGCTTACGGTACATTTGTCTACCTAATATATTCTTAGGTAACATACCTTTTACTGCTAACTCTATAATCCGCTCTGGATGACTCTCTTGTAATTTATCAAAAGAAGTCTCTTTAATACCACCAGGATAGCCAGAATGGCGATAATAAATTTTATCTTTAAATTTCTTTCCAGTTACGGTAATTTTGTCAGCATTAATAACTACGACATAGTCCCCTGTATCAACATGAGGAGTATATTCTGCTTTATGTTTACCGCGTAGACGGCGCGCAATTTCAGTTGCAACACGGCCTAATACTTTATCAGTTGCATCAATTATATACCAGTCACGCTTCACTTCGTGAGCTTTGGCGCTAAATGTTTTCATCAAATAACTCCATACCGCTTCGTAAGAATTGGTAATCTTCTAATTATGAAGGGGCGATTTTAACTAAAACTACCGTAACCTACAAGTAAAATACATCAAAACTTGTATAGATTCTAAGATCTAAGGTGATTATTCTTTATTCATCTAAGCTAATTTAAGATTATTTATTTACTCTTATGGGTATAGCTACGCAAAAGCTAACATGAATTTGACATAAAATATAAGAATATATTTTATGTCAAATTTATTTATGTTTAACCTGCATCCCATACAAATGCTTCACATTTTACGGGATAACGTTCGTTTAGCGCCATAAAAGAGCCTAGGTCTCTTTTATGGCGAACTCACGTTAATTAAGCAAATCCGGTGAGCTATCAATAAGTAGCTGAGGAACAATTTTATTGTTCATTAAATGGTTTGCAATAATTCTATCAATATCGTCAGTCGAAGCGTATCGATACCATACTCCCTCAGGGTAAACAACAATACATGGTCCTAAACTACAACGACCTAAGCAGCCTGATTTACTTACACGAATTTTTCCTGGACCAAATAACTCTAGCTCTAGTAACTTAGCTCGAAGATATTCAAAAAACTCTTCACCGCCTGTATTAGCACAGCACACCTTGCCAGCTGCTTTTTGATTTGTACATACAAATACATGTTTTAGATAGTGACTCAAATTATTATTTACCTCTTTCTTCTATTCTTGTTTTAAGTTTAAGGCCAGGTTTAAATGTCACTACCCGACGAGCTACCACAGGAATTTCTTGACCCGTTTTAGGGTTACGTCCTGGGCGCTGCGGCTTATCTCGAAGATTAAAATTACCAAAACCTGACAACTTTACATGCTGTCCATTTTCAAGAGCATATCTGATAGTTTCAAAAAACTGTTCAACCATTTCCTTTGCGTCTTGTTTACCTAGGTTTAACTCAGAAAACAAAGTCTCAGCAATCATCGCTTTACTTAGAGCATTCACGGTTAGTCCCTCAATGTAATTGTAAATTTATCAGTTAGTTCCTTGATTATAGCACTAATTATTTCATTGATCTCTTCATCAATCAATGTTCGATTATTATCTTGTAATGTTATGGCAATTGCCAAACTCTTTTTGTCTGCTGGAATAGCTTTACCTGTATAGACATCAAAAATATCAAATGACTTTAATAATTGTGGATTAACGACCCGCATAACAGCCAATTTAATCTCCTCAGCGGTCACTTGCTTGCTAACTAAAAAAGACAAATCACGTCGAATTTGTGGATATTTAGAGATTTTACGATAATGTGCAATTGTACTTGTAGTCAATGCCTGGGTTTTTAGCTCAAAAAGAATAACCTCATCTGTAAGATCAAGCGCATCGGCTAAACGTGGATGTAGCACACCGCACCAACCAATTGTTTGATTTTGCCAAATAATCTCAGCTGTCTTACCAGGATGTAAGGCAGAGTGTTCGCTCGCCTTAAAGCACACATCATTTAAGTGCAATAAACGAAATAATGTTTCTAAATCGCCTTTTGCATCATAAAAATCAAGTTTACGTTTTTCTTCTAACCAATTTAAGGGCGCATATTCACCCGTTAATAAGCCAGCTATGCAATTTTCTTCTTGAATTTTTCCATCTTTAGAATTAAAAACAACGCCATTCTCGTAAAATTTAATAGTTGTTTGCTGCCGATGAATATTATGAATCATAGATGCAATTAAGCCGGGCCACATACTAACTCGCATTTGTGATAATTCAGAAGAAATTGGATTTAAGAGACTTAATGCTTCCATATTAGGACAAATGATACGCTGTAACTCTGGATCAACAAAGCTATAACTTATTGTTTCGTAATAATTTCTTGCAGTAAAAAAGTGATTAAATTTTATTGATAAAACTTCTAAGGGGTTAATCTCGCCAGTTACTATAGGAGCTACCATCTTTTGCCCAGGAATACGGTCGTAACCATAAAGCCTTACTACTTCTTCTACTAAATCAACATCTAAATGTATATCAAAACGGTAGGAAGGTGCCATTACTTGCCATATATTCTCTTCCTCAATAATAGACATACCTAAATTTAGTAATATTTGCTTAATATCTGCTTCTGAAATATCTAGACCTGTTAGTTTTTTAACGTTTAAAGGGTTAAATTTAATAGGCTGATTAACAGGTAAAAATTGTGGTTCTTGCTTTAATGTAATAGGCCCTGCACATCCCCCAGCGATCTCTAGAATTAACGCACTAGCTCTTTCCATTGCTTTAACTTGCAAATTAGGGTCAACACCTCGTTCAAATCGCTGTGCAGAATCGGTAAATATACCAAATTTTCTTGCTACTTTTGCAATGACCGGAGGACTAAAGAATGCACTTTCTAAGAAAATATCGACTGTTGTTTCATTAACAGCGCTTTGTGCACCCCCCATTACGCCAGCAACTGCAAGAGGCTCTTTATCATCTGCGATGAGTAATACGCCTTCTGGTAAGCTTAGCTGCTGACCATCAAGTAATTCAATAGTTTCATTTTTATTACTGTAGCGAACAACAATATCGCCCTTTAAGTAATTAAAATCAAAAGCATGCATTGGTTGACCTAGCTCTAACATTACATAATTTGTAATATCAACAATAGGATGAATAATTCGTTGTCCAGCTCGCCTTAAACGTTCTTGTATCCAAAGTGGCGTTACTGCTTGAGAATTTATACCCCGTATAACTCGGCCATAATATTGGGGACATGCCTCTAGGGCAGTCAAATTAACTGTTTTTACCTCATCAATTCTTGGTTTAATATCAGCAATAGCTATAGGTACTAAGCTTGATTGAGTTAGAGCAGCTACTTCTCGGGCTACACCGATAACACTTAAGCAATCGGCACGATTAGGCGTTAGATCAATATCTAAAACACTGTCGTTAAGCGCTAAGTAGTCGCGTAAATCTTTTCCTAATGGAGCTTCATTGGCAAGCTCAATAATACCCTCTGAAGTATCTAGCAGGCCTAGTTCTGCAGCCGAACAAAGCATACCTTGTGACAGCTCACCCCTAATTTTTGTTTCTTTAATTATCAAGTCATTAGGTAAAGTAGCGCCTATTTGCGCTAGAGCAACTTTTAAGCCTGCTCGCACATTCGAAGCGCCACACACAACTTTTAAACATTGTTCTTGGCCTATATCAACTTCACAAAGCGTTAATCTATCGGCTTGGGGATGAGGTTTTGTCTCAGTAACTTGCGCTACAATGACGTTATTAAATGTGCCAGCAACAGGATTAACAGCATCAACTTCTAACCCTGCCATGGTTAATACCGAGGCTAATTGCTCGGTATTTAACCCAGGATTGACCCATTCTCGTAACCAATTTTCACTTACTTTCATTGATTCATCCGCCTACTATCAGCTTACATAGTTAATTAACGTAAGTTTGCCATGAAAGAGCTAAAGGCTCTTTTATGGTGCTAAACGAACGTTATCCCGTAAAATGCGAAGCATTTGTACGGGATCCAGATTAAACATAAATAAGTTCGACATTAAATTAACGCCATTTTTTAGAATAAAACAAACTTATTCTGACAATAGCTGTTAACATTATAAAAGTTATTTGATGCTGAACTTACGTTAGTTATAGTTATCTAAAATTGCTTTAAAAAAGCTAGCTCATTTTCAAACATCATTCTTAAATCATCGATACCAAAATATAGCATTGCTAGCCTATCAATCCCCATTCCAAAGGCCCAACCTTGATAATGATCTATAGGAATATTTACAGCCTTTAAAACATTAGGATGGACCATACCACAGCCTAATACCTCAAGCCAGCCAGTGAACTTACAGGAACGGCAACCTTTACCAAAACATTGGGTACATTCAATATCCACTTCTGCAGAAGGCTCTGTAAAAGGAAAATAAGAAGGTCTAAAGCGTAGCGCTAACTCTCTACCAAAAAAATAAGCAAAGAAATCCTGCAGTAAGCCACGTAAATGAGTCAGAGTTGTTTGCTCATCTATTAATAATCCTTCAACTTGGTGAAACATTGGGGTATGCGTTAGATCAGAATCACAACGATATACACGACCAGGAGCAATCAGACGTAGAGGTGGTTGGCGCTGTTCCATTGTGCGAATTTGCACAGGAGAAGTGTGCGTTCTTAACAAATGGCCACTACCAAAGTAGAAAGTATCATGCATCGCACGCGCTGGATGGTGGCTTGGAATATTTAAGGCCTCAAAATTATAGTAGTCTGTTTCAATCTCTGGACCACTAACGATGTCAAATCCCAACCGACTAAAATAATCATTAATCTGCTGCCTTACTTGGGTAATAGGATGCGAAGCACCATATTTATTCTGCCGCCCTGCCAAAGTAACATCAATTTGCTCGGCAGATAGCTTTTCCTTTAATTGCAATTCTTTTAAATGCAGCAGTTTATTTTCAATCTGTACATTAACTATTTGTTTAGCTTGGTTAACTAACTGGCCTACCTTAGGCCTTTCTTCAACACTTAATTTAGCAAGTGATTTTAAAATCTCAGTTAATTTACCTTTTTTACCCAGGTAATCAACTCGTATAGCTTCAAGTGTATTTATATCTTGAGCTTGTTCTATAGCTTCAATAGCTTGAAGTTGTAAGTCGGTGATATGTTGCATGATATTACCTACATGTAAAAAAGGAGGCAAAAGCCTCCTAGTCATCACGATACTAATACAATAAATTTAAAAATTAATTCTATTTTCGATTTAAACAAATTAATCTGATTTATTGCAGTGCTGCTTTTGCTTTCTCAGCAATGGCTGCAAAAGCAACTTTATCATATACAGCCATATCAGCGAGTACTTTTCTATCTAGCTCTATAGCAGCTTTCTTTAACCCATCAATCAAACGGCTATAAGATAAACCACATTCTCTTGCTTGCGCATTAATTCGGGTAATCCATAAAGCACGAAACTGACGTTTTCTTTGACGTCGATCCCGATAAGCATACTGACCAGCCTTAATAACTGCTTGTTTCGCTACCCGATAAGTACGACTACGGGCACCATAATAACCTTTAGCTTGATCTAAAACCTTTTTATGACGTGCTTTAGCTGTCACACCTCGTTTAACTCTTGGCATATCTAATCCCCCTTAACTACCGTGCAACATACGTTCAGCTAAACGCGCATCACATGCTTTTAATGTACCTGCTTCTACGCGCAATTGTCGTTTTTGTTTGCTCGATTTTTTAGTGAGGATATGATTCCTATAAGCACGACGACGCTTAATAGCACCACTTGCTGTCCTACGAAAACGCTTTTGAGCGCCTCGATGCGACTTTAATTTAGGCATAATTTTTACTCCGCATTTATTTCTAAAATAAATAATGTGGCAGAATTTAGTTAATTAGCTAAAGGATCTATTTTAAGATGATTCATGGGCTTACTTATCGAATTGATATAAAGCTAAGGCTTTAAATATAGTACTAAAATACTATATTCGAGTCGCTAAATAGACTCATTGAACCATTTTCTCAACTAACGCAAATATAAATCCTCTATCATACTAATTCTTAAATTCAACCTACTTTTTTTTAGGCGATAAAACCATTAATAATTGGCGACCCTCACGTTTTGCATGCTGCTCGATAACAGCATATTCTGCCGTATCTTGTTGCAAGCGCTCCATAAGTTTCATACCAATTTCTTGATGAGCCATTTCTCGACCACGAAAGCGTAAGGTCACTTTCACTTTATCACCGTTCTGTAGGAAACGTATCAGGTTGCGTAGCTTGACCTGATAATCCCCTGTTTCCGTCGTTGGACGGAACTTTAACTCTTTGACCTGAATTTGCTTCTGCTTTTTCTTTGCTTCAGCTTGCTTTTTGCTCAACTCAAAGAGAAACTTACCATAGTCCATTATTTTACATACTGGAGGTCGCGCAGAAGGTGAAATTTCTACTAAATCTAAGCCACCCTCTTCAGCCGCGCGCAATGCTTCGCGCGTTGATACAATCCCCATCTGGTTCCCTTCATCATCAATTAAGCGAACTTCTGGTACATTGATTTGCTCATTAACGCGTGCGCGATCACTTTCACGCTGCTTATTTGATACACTAATAGTTAAATCCTCCAGTTAGTTAAATAGTAACGTTATACAAAATTTAATTATAACGTTAAAATATATTTTTAGATAACTTTGTTACACTACAACATTATTAGTAGCTAATGCTGGCGTGCGCTGACCTTTAGTATTGATTTCCTTTTGGAAAACATCAATCAATCTTTCTAAAGTCATTGTCCCTAGATCTTGACCCTCTCTAGATCGCACAGCAACTAAGTTATTTTCAACCTCTTTATCACCAATGACTAATAAATAGGGAATTTTTTGTAACGTATGTTCGCGAATTTTAAAACCTATTTTCTCATTTCTCAAGTCAAAATTAGCTCGAATACCTTGTTTTTGTAAAATTTTTGTTACTTTTTGAGCAAAATCATGCTGTTTTTCGCTAATTGTAAGGACTATAGCTTGTACAGGCGCAAGCCACAAGGGGAAGCGACCAGCATAATGTTCAATTAAAATTCCCATAAAACGCTCAAATGAACCTAGAATTGCTCGGTGCAACATCACAGGAATCTGTTTACTGCCATCTTCTGCAATGTAAGAAGCACCCAACCGCTCAGGCATAGAAAAATCGACTTGAATAGTTCCACACTGCCAAATACGACCTAAGCAGTCTGATAACGAACATTCAATTTTAGGACCATAAAATGCGCCTTCGCCAGGTGCATCTACCCACTTAATATTCCTATCTTGCATGGCTTGTTTTAAAGCTTGCTCTGCTTTATCCCAAACTGCATCTTCACCTACCCTCTTTTCAGGTCGTAGCGCCAGGCGATACTTAATTTCGGAAAATCCAAAATCAGCATAGACTGATTCTACAAGTTCAAGCATCATGGCTACTTCTGATTGAATTTGATCTTCCGTACAAAAAATATGCGCATCATCTTGAACCATGTTACGTACTCGCATTAACCCATGTAACGCACCAGAAGGTTCACAACGATGGCAATTACCAAATTCTGAAAAGCGTAACGGTAAGTCACGGTAACTTTTAAGACCTTGGTTATAAACTTGGACATGACAAGGGCAATTCATAGGCTTGACTGCATAATGTCTGTTTTCAGTTTCAGTGATAAACATTTCATCGCGGAAATTTTGCCAATGGCCTGATTTTTCCCAGAGCGTTCTATCAACTAATTGTGGCGTTTTAATCTCTTGATAACCAAAATCTTTTAACCGATGCCGCATATATTGCTCAAGTATTTGATAAATGGCCCACCCCTTGGGATGCCAAAACACCATACCAGGTGCAATATCTTGAAAGTGAAATAATTCTAATGCTTTACCAAGCTTGCGATGATCGCGTTTCTCAGCTTCTTCCAGTCGATGTAAATAAGTCTCTAATGCTTTCTTATTGGCCCAAGCTGTACCATAAATTCGTTGCAACATTTCATTGCGAGCATCGCCGCGCCAATAAGCTCCAGCTACTTTCGTTAATTTAAATGCTTTTAAAAACCCAGTAGAAGGAATATGAGGGCCGCGACATAAATCTTCAAAATCGCCTTGCTTATATAAAGATAAAACTTCATTGGCTGGGATATCAGCAATAATTTTTGCTTTATATTCTTCACCTAAACTACGAAAATAATTAATGGCCTCATCACGAGGTAATTCTCGCCTTGATACAGGTAAATCTTCTTTTGCTAACTCATACATTTTAGCTTCAATGCGCTGCAAATCTTCAGGGGTAAAGGGACGCTCAAAAGCAAAGTCATAATAAAAACCATCTTCAATGACAGGGCCAATGGTAACTTGTACGTTAGGAAATAATTGTTTTACTGCTTGCGCTAACAAATGTGCTGCAGAGTGTCTTATTACTTCTAACCCATCATCTTGTTTATCAGTGATGATAGTTAATTCACAATCACGGTCAATTTGAAAACTGGTATCAACCAATTTTCCATTAACACGCCCTGCTAATGCTGCTTTAGCTAAGCTTACGCTTATATCAGAAGCGACATCTTTTACAGTAATGGGATAATCATAATGCTTTACCTGGCCATCAGGTAATTTAATATTTGGCATCTTGTACTCCCTCTAACCAACTACCAGTTAAATTAAGTTTATACGTTATCTATTTAGTTAAAAAATAGTCATTTCCCAGCAGCATAGCCAGGATAGTAGAGCAATTAAAGTAGTTTATCCAAAAATTGCTAAAAGATACCCTGCAAAAAGGGCTGAGATGGTAGGCACGAGTGGGATCGAACCACCGACCACCACCATGTCAAGGTGGTGCTCTACCACTGAGCTACGTGCCTATAATTCGCCCTCAAGGACGAGGGGCTCATTATATATGGGCTAATTTTACAAAGCAAATAATTTTATGCCCGAACTATATTTCTCATTTTACAAATTAAAATAGCCGTTTTTTATTGAATGGATTTAAGCTTAACTGATCATTTTAAAGCTAGAAATTCTTAAATTCATTAATATTTCAATAAAAGTAGTTTACGATTCAGCACCTTCATCTCAAATAAATAGAGGGTCCTATGAAATTTTCAGATTCAAAAGCAAATTTTGATAAATTTTGGAGCGATAATATTGTTAAGTCTTACAGTTACGTTATGCAATCAAAAGATCACTGGAGTGGTACTTTTTTTAGTAATAAGACTTACACCGATAAAGCTATTAAACATTACTGTTATACTGCTCTAGTTTTGTTTAACGACCTCACTAGAAATATCTTAGCTTTTGAAGATCCCTTAGCAACACAAAAGTATTTTAATGACGCAATGACTCAAGTTCAGAAAGGACTTGCAGAATTCAACATATTGCATTTAGAGAGTGAAATTAAAAATGCAATTGATGTGACAGTTAAACGACTAAACACAATCCACAACGAATTCCTCTTTAGAATAGAACATCGAACGCTATATGACCTTAATCATCCTAGCATTCGCTATGAACCCTTTAAAGAATGCGCCGATGATGTTTCTGGAACTTTCTTTGCAATGAAGATGTAAAAGTAAATCTTTAATTTGAATATTTTTGGTAAAGGAGTGGCCTTTTAAAGGCTATTTTTTATAATTAATAGCCTTTTATTAAACAAAAAATTAGTTAAATCGCTTTTGAGTATCCATCCCTCTACTTTAAAATAATTTTAATATTTCCTTAAGTAAAATAGTATAAAATATAATCAGTTTTAACATTTTTTTACCAAATGGAGATGCTATGGAATTAAAATTTGAAGATGCCGAAAAAGACTTAACTTTTATCTGGAATATTAATGTAGTTGGTGCTTATAAGAACGTTATGGACGCCCTTGCGCTTCAATCAAAGTTTAAGGAAATAGGTAACTATATGCAAGATCGTATGTCGGATTACTGTAGATCCGTTACAGGCATTGTGAATCAGTTAGCAACATCTATGCCTAGATATGATGATAAAACAAAAGCCCGAGACTATCTTCTTTCAACTATTGAACAAGCCAAGACCGATTTAATTAAATTTTTGGCCTGTGATATAGCTAATAGTACAAAAGAGGTTATTAATCATACTTTTCAGCAATTAAGCCAACTCGAAGGGATGTGTAAAAACATGAGTATGCCCACAGAATATAAGCATACAGACACGGAGTATACATCTATTCCCACGAGAGAGTTAACCAGTTATCATGGTACCTTCTTTGAACATGTGCCGGATCCTGATGAAAAGGGTATAAACCAGATGGCGACTTGCCAAATAACTAATAATTAAATTTGAGCTAATCATTTATTGAAAAAGCAGCTTTTAAGCTGCTTTCTTTTGTCGCTAGTTCCTGTTACTTAAGCTAACCATATTTTATTTTCAGGCTATGAATCCAGGCCCAGAGCAGGATAAGCTATTGATGGTTACGTCACCAGTTAATTCCTATAATTTTATACTTCATGCTAATTTGTCTAAATTTATTTATTCAAAAAATCATCCATATGTATATTTTTAATACTATATTAAGCATATTTGTTTAAAATAGATTATACGTTATCTTGTTGGGCAATTACGATGAAATTAAGATTTGAAAAGGGGAAAGCAAAAGAGAAGTTTGATGAACTTAAAAGGGAAATGAGACGTTGTCAAGGTCGAATTGATACTACTTTAGGTACAATCCCAGCTGGCCAACAGCTTAGTAATTATGCTTCTTCTTTCATAGACTTATCAAACTTAATCAGAGAGTACTGTGCTTTATCCTTTACCATGGTGAATTACTTAAAAAAATATAAATCTAGTTTTGAAGATCCAGAAAATATAGAATGCTATTTAAATGATATAACTAGAACTATTACCGACGCTTTAAATCATTTTTTTATATATTATGAGTTACTAAATCAACCAACACGTATATCTATTTGCGCCCTAACAACTTGGCTAAATACTTTAGCTGTTCAATTTAACCCAGCAATTTTTAATAATGAGTCTAGGGTTGAGACTCCGGCTTATGCCGCTAGCTTAAGTAATGCTAGGGACGCGGAATTTATCGGTGACATCCCAGATTATGCAGGTATAGCAGATACTGCCGGTGCTCCTGTAGCAAGTACATCTGCACCAGAAGTTAGTCCACCTCATTCTATGTATGAATCATTACCTTTAAGTTTTACTGATATGCAAGGAACATTTTTTCAACGCCTTGCAGAAGCAGGGAAAGAAATCCAAGAGAGGGAACAGGCTATCTATGATCCTGATCAACAGTTATTTGGACCTCCTTAAAATCCATTTACTTTATAAATTAAAAAGCAGTCTATAGACTGCTTTTTAATTCCTACACCGTTATTTACCAATGCTATATAAGACTTGATTTGGTAAACGCGTCTTATCTACTGGATAATCGCCAGCTGGTGTTTTATCTGTGTGATTACAAATGAGAGCTTCATTAGCAAGATCAAATTTTACTTTAACTTCCTTACTTGGCAAACTAACGGTATGGAATACAAACTCCCCTGACATAATCCCTTTTTCAGCGCTTTTATTTACAGTAAAAGTTTGTGCAGATTTACCCTCGATTTGCTGAATACCACCTGGCTGAATGTCTGCACCATTCAAGCGAACTTGCGTTACTAATAATTTATCAGGTAGATTGTTTTTTACTTTAATTTCAAAGCCATCACAAGGAAGTGCAAAAGCATTTGTCGTTAAACCAGCAGCTAAAAGAGCAGGAAGACATATAGATTTCATTTTATTCATATTACACCTCATTCTTGTTATTAAATATTTATCCCTTTTAAAGACCATACTTCTTAAGTAAATATCCATAGGCCAGATGGGTCGGATTAGCAAGCATTTTTACTTAAGTCAGTGTTTTAAAATTTATGAAATTTACTGACTTGAATAACCTCACCACGTACTGTCAAATTAATATTGACATATTTAACAATAATGCATGCCTCATCTACTAAGTTACCATAGGGGATGAATATGTCAATACCTTTTAGACGATATTAATTTATATATTGAGTCAAAGAATGCCATGATCAAATAATATATATATAAAAAAATTTAAAGACAAAAGTTTTACATAGTTTTTTAAATAACTGCGTGACAAATTTATATTTATTTTTTTGACACCCATTTTTAAAAAAAAATTTAATAGTATTAAGGAAGTAATTTTCAATATGGAAATCAGCCACTTATTTTCTAAGCTATTGAATTTAAAATTTTTATATTTTTAGTGCTCAGAGTTTTTATTATTTAAGGAAGTAAGCCTAGCAAAAAACGGCATTAATAAAGCTTAATTAGTTTGACAATAGAGACACAGTGTTTTAAATTTGAGGCGTTTTTTTACGGATAAATGAAACGCCTTTAACTTGCTGTTTCTTTAAGTCAAAGAGCAGTTTTTTTATCCCTCCTATATTAGGAAAATACAGCATTCGTATTACATAAACCAGCTGGAAATAAGGAATTAAAATGAAAATAAAAAAAATTAGTGCTGCTTTATTGTGCTCAGCTACTGTTCTTTTTGCAGGTAGTTCTTTTGCTCAAAACCAAGAACTGGCTCTAAGTACCTTAAAAGGGTATGATTTACCACCACATCAAGCGGTAAAATTTAACGGTAGCTGGTTTAGCAGTCAAAACTTCAAATGCACAGTCAGAGCAGAAAAAAACGATCAAAATCCTTTATTAATTGAGGCATTAAAAAATCGTGCTGTTATTAACGGCGTTATCCTACCTGAAGGCAGCTTAATGACTGTGTTAGCGAAAGTTGGCGATAAAATTGAGTTTGAATTAGATGCTCGTGCAAAACTAACTATCACTAATGATGCTGATACCTTAATGAATATTCGTTGCAATTAATGTTAACTATTTTAGATCAAAGTAGAGGTAATATAATGTTAAAAAAAGTAAAAGCTCTTTTGCTTTGTACAAGTGCTCTATTGGCTACAAGTTCTTTTGCAACTAATTTTGAGTTAGCAAAAGGGATATCAAAAGAATATGATTTACCACCAAACCAGGTGCAAACACTTTCTAACTATCTCCCTTGGACTGTTACTGCAACTTGTAAAGTTAGAACTGAAAAAAATGCTAAAAGCGCAATTTACATTGAAGCTTTTCAAAGAAAATTTATTGTTAATGGGCACATTCTTACTGAAGGCGATACATTAAAAATCGTTGTTTCTCCTAATGAAAGAATTGAAATTGAAGCAGACGCTCATGCTCAAGCTTATTTAACTAATCAAAGTGAACAATTAGTTAATCTACACTGCAGCACTAAATAATTTTAAAGTTGGGTCAATTGACCCAACTCATCTTCTAAATTAATATATCTATTAGTCTAATTCTTACAAGCATAATTAGGATAAGCTTTAATCACTGCTTGATAAGTATCAAGGGTAAGCGATTTTATAGCGTCACCCATAGGTGAATTTGTCTCACCCTCACCAGCTTTATTGTTTAGGGCAACCGCAACGGTTATATTGTTACATGGACTAAAGAGATACATAACACGGTATCCTAGAGTGCTACCCTTATAACTCCAATAACGATTTTCAGTTTTGCTATCATAAACGTAAACTACACCTAAACCAAAACCATCAGGATCATCTTTACTTACTGTTGGAATTGGTTGCCCAGTCTTTGTTGATATAACTGACATTAATTCAGTTAAAGCGTTTTTACGATGGTTATTATCAAAAAGCTTGCCATGGTATAATATCTGCACCCAGCGAATGACATCGGTTGTATCGGCAATGATTGCGCCTGCAGCACTAGCCCAGGTTAAATTATTACCCGTTGTATCAATCATTTCTTTTTTATCCTTGTCATAGAAATAACCATGTACCATGCGAGGCATGAGTTTTTTATAAATTTCTTCTGCATCATTACCCGCAGGATAAAACGTATTAGTTAATTGAAAAGGCGTTAAAATCCTTGTTTTTAATACTTCAGCAAAAGACTTATTAGTGATTTTTTCAATAATTAAACTAGCAAGAATATAGTTAGAATTTGAATAATTAAAATAATGTTTCGGATCTTTAATAGGTTTATCAGGCGAAGCCCATTTTAGTAATTCTGTCGCTGACCATTGTTTCTTAAAATTAGCTTTTTCCGCTATTTTATAAAATTCTAAATTGGCTGAATAATTAGGTATATCACTGGTCATATTTAGTAATTGTTTAATCGTAATATCTTTCCAATTAGGATATTGTGGTAACCACTTACCTAACTTGTCATTAATTGATAATTTTCCTTCAGCCTCTAATTGTAAGATAATGGCTGAGGCAAACGATTTTGTAATACTACCTATTTCAAAAAGGTTATCTTGAGTTACAGGAGCAGTATAGGGAGGCCGTCCAATAGTTCCGGCAAAATAGTTTACTATTTTACCTCTTAAACTACCTTTTTCTGATGGAATTAATACGGAAGCAGCAATACCCGTGACTTGTTCTTTTTTCCCAGCTGTAGCTAAATAGTGATTAATAACCTGCTGTATAGCTGGGTCTTCTAATTTAGAAGGTGGGTTATCTGCCCTTACCTCTGCAGTTATTAAATAAAACATCATAAAGCTAAGAGCATAAGCCTTCCTTTTCATATTTTTTTCCCTAATAATTATTTAATTGTTTATACTTCCTCTATCCTAAACTGGATTTACTAGAATAACTGAAGTTTTTTAAAAATTTAAATCCTACGGAGATTATTTACTGCGTCCTCATGGCAGTATCATAAATATTATTTATTAGGTTAAGAAAGGATTCTACTATGGACTTTGAGCCAAAGCATATTAATGCGACACCTGATGATTTGAAGGGTAATAATGGTTTAGGACGCTATATTTTTTTAACTGGCTCAGATGAGCGAGCCAAACACTTTAGTGAGCGTTTTAGCCAGACTACGGTACGCCCTCACCCTAGACAACATAATTTATATTTAGGCACCTTACTTAGTCAGCATGGCCCAATTGATGTTGGCGCCGTATCAAGTGGTATGGGCGGGCCTAGTGCCGATATCATTATTAGCGAATTAATTAATCTAGGCACCTGTCGATTTTTACGAGTTGGAACGGCAGGTTCTCTTCAGCCTGAACAAATTAAAACTGGCCACTTGGTGGTTGCAACAGGTGCTGTTAGAGATGATAAAGCTTCTTGGGATTATATTTATCCTGAATACCCTGCTCTATCCTCTCTTGAATATTTAATTGCTGCCGGACGAGCTAGTAAGCTAATCGAAACAACGCCTATTCATTTTGGCGTTGTTCACTCAAAAAGTTCATTATATGCGCGTGAGTTTCACCTATCTATACGAAGTGATAATGAAGATTACATGAGTAGTTTACATCAAGCAGGTGTATTAGCTTCAGAAATGGAATGCGCCCAATTATTTATACTAACAACACTTAAAAATGCTAAATTAAATTCTGCGCAATCACCTGATATTCTTAGTGGTTGTATCTTAGCTATTGTTGGCGACAAAACAGCCTTTTCGGATCAAGAAGAATTAGTCACCAAAACCATTAGCGCATCAATCGATCTTAGTATCAAAACTATTGAAGAATTATTTCTTATCGATCAGAAACTAAAACCTTTATTCTAAGTAAATTATCTATATTTTGATTATCTTATTTATGCTATAGCGATTCCGCATAAATACCTTGCGGTTTAAGGATTAATCTATATTTAAGCCGTAAGAAATAAAAGTAAAACGTTACATATAAAGCACAATTAAATTATAGGGAATCCCTAGAATTTAAATAACTACATATAATTAATAATGAAAAAAATTATTTTATTCTGCTTAAGATGGTGAGTGGCAGATTTGTAACAAGGATAAATTTATCATTCAATTAATGAGTTAGTTCTAAAGAAAATAAAACCAGGAAAAAATATAACGTCCTTATGAAAAAGCAAGAACTTAAGCTAGTTAAAGAAGAAGTAGTTATCAATTTAAGAATGAGCATCTTTTTATTACCATCGCAACTTATACCAATTTTAAATGCGTTTATAACAGTAGTTTTTATTGCACATCTTGGACATGATGCATTAGCTGCTAGCGCCTTAGTATCAGTTTTATGGAGTGCACTTGTTGCCCTATTTGTCGGCATTTTAGGCACAATCTCCATTCTAGTATCTCATTACTGTGGTGCAGCTGATTATAAAGGCATAGAACACTTTATGCGCAATATTTGGCCTGCTCTGGTTTTAATGAGCCTTCTTCTTATCTTACTTTTTACAAGTTCGCCTTATTTCTTTGCGCATCTTAAGCTTCATCCCAATGTTATTTTTCAAACTCAAGCTTACGTTTATGCCCTATTATGGGCTGCACCAGCTCTTTTATATTATATTGCACTGGAAAATTTTTTGCTGGGATTAGGCAAAACGCAGATTGGTTTAATTGCCAATCTTGCCATTCTCATTTTAAACTTATTTCTGTCTTTTATTCTTGCTTTTGGCCTACTAAATTTACCAAAACTGGGAATCCGGGGCATTGGCTCAGGCTATGCTAGCGCTTATTTTTTAACAAGTTTGGGTTTGAGTTCTTATCTTTTTTCATCAGATTTTAAAACACATCGTATTTTTTTAATAAAAACCATCATTGGGATAGTCAACTCCTAAAAGCTTTTCTTTATTTAGGACTGCCTTTAGGTTTGATTCAATTCTCTAATTTAGGTTGCATATTTTTTTTAACCATTTTAATAGCCCATTTAGGCAAATTTATTTTAGCAGCCCATCAAATGGCCTTGCAGTTTTATGGCTTATTAATTGCATTACCCTATGCATTGTCTCGAGTTATTTGTATTCGTATTGGACATCTGTTAGGTTCTCAGGAGGAACAGAAATTAATTTATGCTGTTAGAGCTGGAATATTCATTTCTTGCGTTCTTACCACTTTAATTATTATTTTATTCTTATCATATAAGACCTTATTATTAAAAATAAACTTCCTCACCAGCCAATCTCAAAGTAATAATTTAACCTATGAAACCTTACGTTTATTCCCTGCTGTCGCGCTTTGTGTCTTTATTAGCTCTTTTAGAAATATATTTAGATCTATATTACGGAGCTTTGAAGATAGCATGTATATATTTCTAAGCACTATTATTTCTTTATGGCTTATCGCCATTCCTGTGGCTTATTTTTTGGCCTTTAATTTATATTTAGACGCCATTGGCATATGGATTGGTTATGGGGTGGGCTTATTCGTTAGTGCACTATTAATGTTAGATCGGACTTACCAATTACTTTCTCTTAGAGCTCATCGCTTAGGATTAAAAAAATAGCCAGCAAGCAAAACACCTTCATTCGTAATAGCACAAGTATGAGGGCTGAGCATATCTAAATGGAACTTAAGTTTTCTTCGGCCAAAACCCACATGTAAGCAATTATTTAAGCCACCATACGCTTCATTAGCTGCCAAGTTTTGTGGGAGAAGTTGTAAATTCTTATTTAAACCGAAGCCCATTTCTATAATTTTTCTTAATTCAGTATCATAAGAAAAAAAATCTTCTAAAATTTGAGCCGGTTCTTTATCTTGGGTAAGAGGAATAATATCAACTACTATACCCTTATTAATAACAAGTTTAATTGGCGCTTTTTTAACTTTACTAAGTCCATCATAGATCCTTTCTTGTTCTTTAAATAAGGTGTCCTCAAATTTTAATAAATGCAGAATCACTGTACTATCGAAAACGATTTGACCATCAATGCTTAAATTATGAATGACTTCATCTCGAAAATGCATTGAAGTTAAAGCGATTTCACCACAAGGTGCTCTAATGGATTCATTTTTTAAAATTTGGCCAATACTTTCAGTCCATAAATAATAATCTTGCAGAATAATTCGAGCCTTAGCATCATAAATGGGATTAATTAAATCAATACTTTCTGCCCTGTTTAGTGCTTTAAAAAAAAGATTAGCACGCTGCTTAAACTCTTTATTTGAAAGGTTATAAGTTGAATTAAGAACAAAAATAAGCGTTTGAAAATCGACTATAGTTTGCTGATTAACAAGTAAATCAACAAATCGTTGATTTGGCTTAAGACTACCATCTGTTGGATAGCAATCAAGCGCGGGATATTGATAAGGGATAAAAAAAATGTCTGTATCATCTTCGATATCAACAATAAACTTATCAATAGTTGTGTCTTTAGGTAACAATCTTATTTGATATGTTTCATAGTTTTTACATTCTTTTATATCAATTTTATTAGCGAGAGATGGCGTAATTAACAAACAAAACCGTTTTGCCTTATGTTTTAAAAACATAGGCAATCTATCTGGCAAGAAATCTATCCTTTCTGTCATTACTATATTTATTCTACTTCTATCCAACCTTTTTGGTGCCCAATTTTTGAGCCTACTACTGATCTGGCTTTGTTAATATTCTTTTTTGGCTGAGGTTTTGCATTAAACTTACTTTTACTGTCTGTTTTATTTCGCATAACTGACCTTAAAATTAAAAAGTTGTATATTAAATATATTATTTGTAAAAAATATTTAAATTAATTAAAAGTTAATAATTTAACTATGAAATTCTAGAAATACAGATATTTGTCTATATAGAACACTACCAGAACCAATGTTGTAACGATCGACTAAGATCAGCTTATGGAAATTAAAGAGGCTTATTAATCTGATAATGGAATTTCAACCTATAAAAATAGCCAATGCGGACTTGATTGCGCTACGCTGCATCAAGGTTACACTGGCTGTTTACACCATGGAAAGTAATATTTTTTGCTATAATTTTGATTAACCAAATGGAATAAGGAAATCATTATGAGTACATGTGAGGTATGTGGTAACAATTATCAGCATGCTTTTGAAATACATAAGCAAGGGAAAGTTTATACTTTTGACTGTTTTGAATGTGCCATTCATAAGCTTGCTCCGCACTGTAAGCACTGTGATTGTCAAATTATTGGCCATGGGATTGCAGTTGAGAACGATTGTTTTTGTTGCGCACATTGTGCTCGAGAGGCAGGCTTTGAGGGCGCCAAAGATAATGTTCAAGCTTAGTATTCTCTTTTCGGCGTTGTTGCAAAAATAAACTCAGCCCTAATGTGCAACGTTCTTTCACCTTTTGCAAAGTCATATAATTTAAACTAAAACTTTAAATTTCTAAAAAGATATAAATGCAAAAGCAAAAAGTTTATTTTCTTTCTTTAAATTGATGTATTTAGTTTATAATCTCAATTGCTTCAGAAATTACAGAAGTGTTTTTTAAACGTTATATAGGAAATACAATGAGATTAAAAATTATAAGCGCAATTCTTTCCTTATCTTTATCCCAACTGATTTTTGCCTCACCAACTGAGAAACCAAATACTTGTCCGTCAGTATCTGCATTACAAGCTGTCAATGTTTCTGATGTCATAAAAGCAGACGGCCATTGGTATGGATTCGTTAAATCCAACAACTACGGTACTAATGACAAATGGTCTTTTGTTATTGGGGAGTTTAGTGCAACTAATAAAAATGACGCAAAACAACAAATATTGCGTGCTGTAAACTCTTTAAATTTTGTATTAGGGCCATCCCCTTTTGAAATTCAAGGACAAGAAAGTTGGGTTTGTGCTTACAAAGACGGCTCTGGACACAGTGCTGCTACTGTCACACCAGTTCTGCCTTTTTTCCGCTCATTGATAACTCACCATTAAATCTTAATGCCAATTTATTATCCGAGCCTATGTAATTAAGCTCGGATAATTTGTTTAATTTAAAAGACAAATTCTACATTTCAAATATCTTATAGTTGCGAAAGCTATTTTCGTCAATGAAATCCATCAAATAAATATAATTTGAGGTTGCTATTTGCAGGTTATATCAAGATTTTTAATATCCTGTATCGATAAATAATTTTGTATTTGCAAACTCATTTCATCTGGCATATTAAATCGTGAAAAGAAATTAGTAGTGACGCTTTCTTTATATTGGGTAATGCCTATGTTTAATTTTTTAAGCAAGAATGTCTTTATACGATGTGCTTGAAAGGGTGTTAAACCTGATTGGTAATGCTCATTAATATACTTTGTAAATTCAGCAATAAATTGTTCTTTAACTACTCTATCACAATTTTTCGGCAGTAAAACTGGCATAAAATTACTATATTGATATATTGCTATACGTTTGGTTACTGGGTCACGGGTAGTATTAACAGGTTTAGTATGGAGACCATTATTCCAATAAGGTGATTTTTTATATGACACTAAATTAATATCAATAACTTCTTCACAAGTATATTGAAAAGTGCGCCAATATTTCATTTGATAATGGCTGTAACGTCCACTTTGGTTGCTATGCTGAGATACCGTAAAATTAATTTTTATTAGCATTTATATTTTTTTAAATAATTGAATTTTATAATTTATTTTATGCTATATTTTATTTCAAGAGTGAATTCAATATTGTTGTTATAAAAATCAAAGCTGCATTCACTAAAGAAGCTCATGTCACATGCCTTGGGTTTTTATAGACTTTATAGTTTTTTGCAACAGCATCTTTCGGTAAATATAAGCAAGCTGGCGTGCTTTATTAACCCCTGTAAAAATTGAATTTCAATATATCAATTTGAATCGAAATATATAGCTAGATCAATAGTTCTATTAATGTATTGAAAAAAGACGTTTTCTAAGGCTATATTAATAATATATTGATATTTTCTTATATACAGAATTTGCAAACTGCTTTTTAAAAAGCATAACAACGTGTGGTATAACTTTTATCGATCCAGTTTATAACTATATAATCCAGGAATTAAACAACAAAGAAATTTATTTGCTCATATTGAATATAAATTTGGCTGATATTTTAAAGATTGACTTAAATCAGCTCAGGGAAAATTAAAGAGGCTTACTAATCTGATAAGGGAATTTCAGCCTATGATAGCCTAGCAACCATTAAAGGTTTTGAAATCATGCCAATATTCAGAAAAGGACAATCTACTAATCTATGGTTTTATGGTAATTCAATAAAGTTTTTTGCATTAATTAGCTCTTTGAAATTTACAACTGAGCTCTGCTTAGAGAATTTTATTTTCTAATGGAGCCAACTCAGCCAGCTTTTCTATTCTTTAACTAAGAAATCGCGACAAACCGTGGGTCAGATTAGTTAAATTTATTGCAGTTTTTAATAAATTAAATAATAATGCTTTAATTTTGCATGGAGTGATCTAAAAATGACAGATACTATTCCACAAAAAATGGTTAAATGGTTATTTCATGATACTGACTCACTTTCACTTGGCTTTGGAGGTTGGGTAAAACTACTATGGGCTACTCTTGTTAGGGCAGACGATTCTTTTACGCTTCAATTTTTTAATGCGTTAAAAGAAAAAATTACGGTGACCTGCCAGGATACAACATTAACTCCTGATCAGAAAGAAACTATCTGCTACAATGCCTTGTCTTACTTAGCTTTTGCTCACCCACAGGAAGGAAGCCAGCTTGATATGAATGGAGTTACTTATACTATTCATAAAATCAAATTGACTTCAGGGTGGTTTAGCTCGCCTTACTATGCCTATGGCTTAATGAGCGACAAGTCATCAATACTTATTTTTCAAGGCACAACCGTACCTAGTGACCGTGGTTTTATTGCAGGGATTTTGGGTGACACTATGCCTGGAGGTGCAGTTGGTACTTTTCTTTATAGACGCGGTCAACATAAGATTCAATCGTGGATTAATAGTGAGTTTCAGCGAACTGGGCGTCCAGTGATTTGTACAGGACAAAGTTTGGGTGGCGCAATGAGTATGCATTGTCATGTTCATCAGCCGGAGAAAGTAGATTTTTATGTACTAAATCCCCCTACTTTAACCTCACGCGAAGAAAAGATTTATGAACGAAACAAAAGTCATGATACTAATAGGCTTGCAAGAACGCTAAAAGTGATTACGCATCGTAGCGATCCTGTTTTTCATCTGGGTAGTAACTATTTACCACCCGGCACAAAAATTTTTAAACATGGCCCTGAAAATGAGAATATTCTCATAGCCCATGCAAAAGCCCCTAATTTTAAGAATTTGATATCAGAAACACCAGATACATTTGTTGACTATGAGCGTCAAAAGTTAAGTGCTTGGATGTGGAAAATACAAAAAGCTTGTCTGTTTGTGGGTGCTTTACTATGTCAAACGCTTTGGTTGATTCCAAGATTTATGATGCATACAGTCCATCATGTTAGGCAATACTGTCAAACAACGAAACCTATCGTGAAAAATTCAACTGAGAGTACCACTCATCAACAGTTCAAGCCCCAAAACGCGAGGGAAAAATTATCTACAACAACTGAAGACCTTGAAAGTTCTCGATTAATTTTAAATATTATAGGAGATAAACCAGCTTCCTTTAATAAACATACTTTGTCAGGGCTATTAAGAAGCTTAGAATACCCGGCTATGCGTATAAATTATAGAGAAAATGATCAATATAACTTTGTCAAAAAAGCTAATTTTGTCGGATATTTAAATAATAACTTTTACTCTCAAGGCATGCCCTTACCCTTTGCGAATTCAGAGACCACAAAGTCTGATATAAACTTAATTATTCCTGAGGGAATTAAAGTTGCTTAGCAAAGCATAAGACAGTTTGCTTTAATCAAAAGCTGGATGCGTCATTCGTTGTTGTAAATAAATATTTTTTATAGCATATAATGCTTCAGCAATATACTCCAGTTGTACCTTTGTTAACCCACTATTCACCGTCATTCGTAATAGTGTTTCTCTAGGCGGGGTAGCAGGCTGAAAAAAAGGAGAAAGATATATATTTTTGCTATCAAATTGCAGTCGCAAGGAGCGACAGTCTTTTTCTTCTCCACAAAAAATACTAACAATGGGAGAACGAATATCCTGCGTATAAATTTTGTATTTCTCTGCATTACAAAATTGCCTTAAACTTGCACTCAGTAATTTCAATTTGTTTCTTAGCGCATCCCCTTCCTCTGAAGTTATTAAATTTAACATTGCTTCAATTCTTGCGATATCGTAATTAGGTACAGCCGAGCTAAAAATCATCGATGTTGAGTTTTCTTTCATAAAAAGCATAAAATCCTAATTTCCGCAAACTATTCCGGCACGAGTACAAAAAGATTTTGATAAACTCGCCGTGATACAGTCTACTTCTGAAGTCAGGTTGAGGTGCGACACAAGCCCAGAACCTTTATCGCCAAATAACCCTAAGCTATGCGACTCATCTACTACTAAAAAACAATCATGGTTTTTTTTTATTTGAACTATTTTCTCAATTGGAGCAATCGTTCCTTGTGCGCTATAAATGGAATCAATAAAGATAGGCCCTGCTCCGTATTTTAAAATTTTCCTTTCAAGATCGGCTATATTATTGTGACGAAAAGGAACTACTCTCGCTCTAGTTATACGTAAGCCAAACCATAATGAAGCATGTGCTCTCTGATCAATGTATACTGTCGTGTTACTGTCTGTGAGCGCCTCAACGACACTAATATTGGCACAGAGACCTGACTGAAATATACATCCCTTTGCTTTTCCTAGATATTCTGCAAGCTTTTGCTCTAGATCGAATTGATAACTTCCTGCGCTTAGAAAAACGCCAGACATCATAATATTGTTTCTTTGATTATTTATTGAGATTATTTGGGCCTCTATAAGCTTAGGATGAAAGGCAAGCGCTAAATAGTCATTATGATTTAAAAGAATTGTCTCTTTATTCGGTTTAGGCTGGGTCAGAAGATAATGAATAATACCTTTTTTTTCTTTAGTACGAGTACTTCTGTAATAACTGAATAATTTTTTTATCCGCTTTTTATAAGATTCTACATCTGCCATACTCATTACAACTTTAAAACCAATTGGTTTAATTATAGACAAAATATTGAGCCCATGCCGGATAAATATAAGTAGTGCTCTTATTTCCAGGAATGAAACCTGGTCATTGTACGGATTTAAAGTAAATACCAACAACTTAGATATTTTACACGCTCATTACTTGATAAAAATTATTCCTTCTTGCTTACCTGCAAGAGGAGAATAATAAAATAGAGAAATAAATCAGACACTTATGAATCCCGTACAGATGCTTCGCATTTTACGGGATAACATTCATTAGCGATAAAAAAGCCTTTGCCTCTTTTATAGCGACCCAGGTAAATTAAACTTCCTTTACTTCATTGATAGTGATTTTATCAACAGGAACATCAGCATGACCTTGGTGGTTCCCAGTTTTCACTTTAGCAATTTCATCAACGATATCCATCCCTTCAACCACCTCGCCAAATACACAGTAGCCATATCCCTGCGCATTCTCACCTTGAAAATTAAGGAATTTGTTATCAACTAGGTTAATAAAGAATTGTACTGTTGCTGAATGAGGATCTGATGTTCTTGCCATAGCAATTGTGCCTCTATTATTTGGCTTGGCATTTTTAGCTTCATTTTGTATTGGTTGTTCAGTAGGCTTTGTTGTCATATCAGCAGTTAAACCACCCCCTTGAATCATAAAGCCTGGAATAACGCGATGAAATATCGTGTCTTTATAAAAACCTGAACGAACATAATTAAGAAAATTTTGTACTGTATTAGGTGTTGTTTCATGATGAAGTTCCAGATGAATATCACCTTTGGAAGTGGAAATAATGACCATTAAAGACTCCTAAACGTTAGACGCAATTAAATCGCGCATTTTAGCACAGACATCATGCATAACGTAAATATTATGAATGCTAGCTAAGGCTGTAAAAAGATTTGATCTTTGCTTAAATAAATGGTGCAACGCCGCCCTAGAATAATGTTTACATGTATAACAAGTGCAAGTGGCCATTATTGGTGACAAATCATCAGCAAAGGAAGCTTTTTTAATTTGTAAACGATGATTAGTATAGTCACTAGCAAAACGTAGCCAGTTATTCTCTTTTATGATTTCCCCACAATACAATGCACCATGCCGTGCATTCCTTGTTGGGGCAACACAATCAAACATATCAATGCCTTCCGCTACCACATCTAATAAATCCTGCGGAGACATGCCAACACCCATGGTATAGCGTGGCTTATTTTCAGGAAGAAATTCTCTAACCCAACGGATAACTTCCACTGTTTTTAACATATCAAAGCCTATGGTTTCACCACCAATAGCAATGCCATCTGTATTCATAGAAGCAATATATTGAGCGCTTTCCCGACGTAAGTCTTGGTGGATACTGCCTTGTATTATGCCAAATAAAGCTTGCGGAAAACCGTAAATAGAATTTGGATGCTCCTGATGATAATTAAGTGATTGTTTTAGCCATCGATGTGTGCGTGTCATAATGCGCTGCACCTCATCACGCGAACAGTCATCTGGCGTGCACTGATCAAATGCCATGATAATATCCGCACCAATAATCTTTTGGGTTGCCAAAGACATTTCTGGAGTCATATGAATGATGCGCTCTGCTCTGGGTAATTTAAAGTGAGCGCCTTCTTCATCAATGGTACAAATTTCTTTATTTTTAGATAAGCTAAAAACTTGAAACCCACCACTATCTGTTAACATAGGCCCATGCCATCCCATAAACGGATGCATACCACCGGCTTGTTTAATAATGTCCATACCTGGCGCACAAAGCATATGATAGGTATTACCACCTAATATAATTTGACTACCAGCCGCAGTTAACTCTGGTATAGTCATATTATTTACACCGGCGCGGGTTCCTACAGGCATGAAAGTAGGTGTAATAAAATCACCATGTGCCGTTTTAATTTTCGTAACCCGAGCCTTGGTGTGTTGATGATTATGAAGTACTTGGCAGGTAAAACTTGTCATTAATTTAAACCACTAAAACTAAGTATTATAGCGAATATTGGCTGTTTTGGTTTCCATATTTTCGTTTAGAATTTATATAAAGAAACAAAGCAGCGCTAAGCATACCAATAAAATATAACACAACCCAAGCCGGCATAGATAATCCTAGCAATGTCCAATTAACTTCTGCACAATCAGCAGCACCCCATAATAAAGCATGAAAAATATCACGCCAGGGAAAGTAACGCATTAATACATCAAGCCCTGGTAAACAAGCAGGTATTTGATCATGTGGGAGTGATTGTAGCCAAAGTTGGCGGCCTGCAAAATAGAAGCCGGCAAGTGCAATAATAATTTGTAACATAGTTATTATACGCTGCGTGCGTAACGTATTAACAAAAAGGGCTATCAAACATAGCAATACCTCTAAGATAACGCATAACCTTTGCATTAGACATAGAGGGCATGGTTCTAGGCCGCGTATGTATTGAAAATAAAGTGAGGCAGCTAATACGCTTAAGCTCACTAAAAAAAGAAGCATTTGCCAGTAACGATAATGATAAGTAGTCATGATTTAGGTAGCATATATTCTATAGCGGTTTTAATATCCACTTCGCTACATTCAGCACAGGTACCTTTTGGCGGCATAGCGTTAAGGCCCTTGATGGCTGAAGCAGTTAAGCCTTCTATTTTTTTTGCCATACGAGGTTTCCAGTCTGCTTCATTACGAAATTTCGGCGCACCTGCCAAGCCATTTTGATGACAAGTTGCGCAATATTTTTCATAAGTAGCTTGGCCGGGTTCTTCTTTAGCTGCGACCTGAGTCTTAGGTTGCTCTGCTTCTTTTTGGCTTGCAGCTGGCGTTGTCTCTTCTATCTTAACCTCACCAATAGGTTTAATTCGCTCTAAGATTTGCTGCCGATCAAAATCATTAACATTATCAGCAAAACACCATTTCATAAACCCAATCAAGATTAACAGGGATATGCGCATATGAATCCTTAGTAGTCAATTATAAAATGATAACCACAACTACTTATGATTTCCAGTCAAACATGTTTTACATTCTCATCCCTATTAGCTTAGATAAGTATAGAGCTCTAATTTATTAAAGAATATTTTTTAAGGTATAATTATCTAATGCTAAGCTTTATTCTAGAAGTTAGATTATGAATGCTGAAAACTTAATTGTGTTAATTGCTGCGCCAGAAGTCCTAGCAATCCCAGTAAAAGAAAATCATGAAGAGCTGATTGATATCAAAGATTCAACTGACATCCTCATTGGGCCTTCACCAGAAATCCCCAATAACACTGATTATACTAAAATGAGACGGGAAGTTTACCAACGCTTATTAATAGCACAATCTTTATTACCGCAGGGCTTACGATTTTGTTTATACGAAGGTTATCGTAGCTTATCATTACAAAAAACTTTATTTGAAGCACGTTATAAAAAATTAGCAAAACAATATGCCAATTGGTCTCATCAGGCGCTTTTTAACGAAACAATAAAACTTGTTTCTCCAGTAATTAATCTTGATGGTAGTAGGAATATTCCGCCTCATGCCACGGGTGCCGCCATTGATGTTTACTTAGTTGATGAGCAAGGTGAAGCAATTGATATGGGGATCCATCCTAAAGATTGGGCCGACGATACAGAGGCTTTATATTCTGCCACAATATGCCCGTTAATTTCTAAAAATGCACAAGCAAACCGTGATTTAATGTCTCATGTTCTTAAGAAAGCAGGGTTTATTAATTATCCTACTGAATATTGGCATTGGTCATATGGTGACCGATATTGGGCGTATGTTTCTAAACACCCATATGCGATATATAATTGCGTTTAATTGCTTTTAAATAGAGCTTTTTCAGCGTAGTGAAATCCTATTTCATCACCAATCTAGGTGCTGCTGCAACCTATTTGTAGCATGAAGGCTAGGCGAATTATAAACACGTCCTATTACTTTTTACTTCCATTTTGTTTTAAAAACTGACAAAATCGCTGCTATAAAAGCAACAATTCTTCAGCATCAATTTCCTCAAGGTGTTGATGATAAGACAAAAGTTGTTCGCTTTGGATATCTAATAGTAAAGGCTCTTTACTATATGAATACCAATATCGATTATCAGAAATAAGTTGGTTAGCTGGCAGTAAATTTGTTAACCAATCTTGATTTTTTTTATCTTTAGGTAATGCTCTATAAGGAATCATTTCACCTTTACTTAATGCTTTGATTAATTCATCACTCGCCCCATGATTACGGGCAACTTCTAAATAAAAAATACGATCTGCCTCACTTTTTACAATCAAAAAGCTAATTTGAGCATCATGATCAAGTAGTAAAAAACTACCTGTATCATCAGCTAAGTAAAATTCAACAATATCCTTTTCCTGACATAATTTTTTAAAGAAGCTTATAAAACCACTATCTTGTAAACAGGTAGGGGCATCTAACTTTAATTCCTGATAAATAGACTTTGACATATCTTGAAAATATTGCCACTGCAAATGTTTAATTCTATAAGTTATTAGATCAGCAATGTTTGGATCACTTTTATAAATATAACCATCAATCAGCCCAGCTTTAAACGCTTCAATAGCTGCGTGCTCATCGGCCTTACCAGTCAATAATATTTTTTTAATTGGCTTATGTTTAATTGCCTGGCAAAACTGTATACCATTCATATCAGACATTTCATAGTCAACAACAACGACTGAAATTTCATTAAAACGCTTAGGATTATATATTTCTGAATGTATTAGTGTGTTTAGCTTTTGACTCAGTGTGCATTCACTTAATTCTGTAAAACGGCTAATACATCGCCTTTTAATCGTTGCTAAATCATTATGTTTTTTATGAATATAATCTAGAGCATCAAAAGGAGAGTCAAAAACCCGATAAGCTAGCCATTCATCAAGTTGCAATACAAAATTAAGTAGAAAATCACGGCTATCATCAATAAATAAGGCAGTACTTGGAAAGTAACAGGTTGGTATTAAAGAATTTGGCATAGCTCCTCCTGAGCAAAGCGTTCTAAATCAAATAAAGCAACTTCCAAAGCTTTATTAGCATAACTAGGCCAATTGATTATTCCTGTGAAATTTAAATCATTCCTTATCTAGCCAGTTATTTTAAGATTCTTAATTTTTAATCTAAACAATAAAGTTAATAAATCAAATTCTACAACTTGTTTATAAAAATACCACATTTTACATATTTTTCAAATATACTTAGCACTACTTTTATAAATTAATTAAAACTTTTAATAATTATTTCTTTATTGTTAAACCATAGGTGATTAAAATGTTACTTTTTTGTAACCTTTGGTTGTTTATAATTATGCCTAGAAATTTATTGAACATTGCAACACGAGAAAGCCCGCTTGCGCTTTGGCAAGCTAATTTTGTTGCTAATTTAATTAAAGCTAAACGACCAGATATCACTATTGAATTATTACCCCTGGTGACTTCCGGCGATAAATTTAGTAAAGGTAAGCTACAAAGTGTTGGTGGCAAAGGGTTATTTGTTAAGGAGCTGGAGGAAGCTTTATTAGATAAGCGTGCTGATTTAGCCGTTCATTCTATGAAAGATGTCCCGGCTGAATTACCAGCTGGTTTAGGTTTAATGGCTATTTGTGAGCGTGAAAACCCATTTGATGTTTTTATCAGCCGTACGGGTTGTCCTTTAGCTGAACTTCCAGCTGAAAGTATTATTGGTACAGCTAGTTTAAGAAGGCAATCACAGTTATTAGCTTATCGCCCTGATTTAACAGTAAAAGTATTACGAGGTAATGTTAACACGCGTTTAAATAAACTATATAGTGGTGAGTATGACGGCATTATCCTTGCAGCAGCCGGTTTAATTCGCATGGATATGGAGCATATCATTACGGAAACACTTCCTGACTCTTGGATGCTACCGGCATGTGGACAAGGTGCTTTAGGTATTGAGACTCGTTGTAATGATGAGGAACTAATAAACATTATCCAAGAATTAAATGATTCTTTAACTGCCGTTTGTGTCTATGCAGAACGTGAGGTTAATCGTTTATTAGGTGGTAATTGCCATGTTCCTCTAGCTGTTTTTTGCCAAGAGAGTAGTAAAGATAATTTACTATTGAGAGCTAAAGTTTTGAGCTTAGATGGTAAAACTAATATTTATGAAGAACGGGAAGGGTCAAAATCTCAATCACTCTCTTTAGCCAACCAAGTAGTAGATAAATTATTAGAAAAAGGGGCTCGTGAACTACTTGCTATGTCATGATTAATAAATTAGATAACAGTTCATTGAAGGGTTTACGTGTTCTAAACACGAGGCCTATTGAACAAGGAAAAACTTTAAGTATAGCAATTAAGCAAGCTGGCGGAATTGCATTGAACTGCCCTGCATTAAGGATTGTTCCCACTCAGATAGAATGGTTACAAACTTTACCTAATTTAGCTACAATTAAACATGCTATTTTTACTAGTGTTAATGCTGTTAATTATGCTTTTAAAGTATTTGCAGAACAAAAGATCACTTGGCCTAAACACATTGAAGTAACGGCCGTAGGAAAAAGCACAGCAAGTCAATTAATACAACATGACATTGCTGTGGAAAATATTCCTACCACTGCTGATAGCGAGCATTTATTAGCATTACCTTCATTACAAGATGTTAATAAGGATATTATTCTCTTATTTAAAGGTGAAGGTGGTCGCATATTAATACCTCAAACTCTAAAAGCACGTGGCGCAAGATTAATTGAACTGATAGTCTATCGACGTGAAGTACCTTTGGTAGATCCAACGCTTCTAAAAACATGGTGGCATAATAAAACGGTGGATATTATACTGTTTACAAGTCAAGAAGCGATGCAAAATATCTTTTCTATGTTTGAGGAGCCGGCTCATCCTTGGCTTAAGAATTTACCTTGCTTAGTGATTAGTAAGCGCTTAGCAGCAGCCGCATCTTCATTAGGTATGCAAAATATTATAATTAGTAGCCCTGACACTATATTAGAGAAACTCAGCCAATTTAACAAAGGATTTACTCATGAATAAGAATGAGGAACTAAATCAATCGCCTTCAATAGCAAAAGAACCTATAAGTGAGCCTACACAGGTCAATGAAACTGTAATCTCTAAAAAGAATGTTGTCCGTAATATTAATGGGTGGCACATTGGCTTGCTTACTCTAACATTAGTTTCTTTATTATTAGCGGCTCTGGCTTTTTATCAAAACTCCCAATTAAAAGCCTTACAGACTCAACAACAAATCGATATGGCTGATCAAATTAGGATACTAAAAAGCCAATTACAAAAAAATACATCACTCATTGATACCCGCACTGAAAAATTTAAAAATTTACAAAATAATTTAACAAACCATATAAATAAATTGGATAGTAGCTTGCAGAGTGCGCTAAAACAGCGCTTTTTTCAAAATCAAGATTGGCTGCTTTTAAAAGCACGCTATTACTTAGAATTAGTACAATTAAATGCGCATTGGGGAGAGGATCAACAAACAACGGCTGCATTGTTACAACAAGCTGACCAGGTTTTACAAGATATACCTGAGCAACAATTGTTTTCGATTAGACAAGCTATAGCGCAAGAAATTAGTAAGATAAAAGCCTTACCAAATGTCGATAAAGCTGGCCTGTTAAGCCAACTTGATGCAGCTCAATCAATGGTCATGCAATTACCATTGCAACAAAGTTTAGTTAATAAACAGCAAACTACTTCACCCTCTACGACAGATAATCCTGGTTGGCGAGGCCAATTTAGTAATAGTTTATCTTATTTAAAGAAATTAGTTGTGGTACGTCGGCATGAAGGTGCTGTCCAGCCGATTTATTCACCACTTCACCAATCTTTATTGCGTGAAATCATTCGTATGAATTTGCAAGAAGCACAATGGGCTGTCTTACAAAAAAATACGAAAGTTTATGAGCAAGCGTTAAATCAAGCTATAACAGCAATAAAAAACACTTTTGATCAAGGTGCAACTAATACACAAGCACTTCTTAAAAACTTACAGCAGTTACAACAACAAAAATTAGATTATCCAAAACCTATCGTTGATAAACCTTTGGTACTGCTTAACCAATATATTGAAATTAGAACTAGACCAACCATTCCTACTGCGACACCTGCTCCAACCTCCTCCACCGGAGGTGAACAATGATTATTCGACTTTTATCCGTTATTATTGTTCTCATATTAGCTATTTGGTTAGGTCTTCAACTAAGTCATGATCCAGGTTATTTACTCATTGCTGTTAATCACTGGACAGTGGAAACAACCTTAGGTGTTGCGTTTATAGGCTTATTATTAAGTTTTATTTTATTACATTTTATCCTGCTTCTAATAAGTCGTCTCGGCCATTTTCCAGAACGTTATCATCGCTGGAAAACCAAGCGCCGCACTCAAAAAGCGCAGGCTAAAACTCGCCAAGGTTTAATTGAGTTTAGTGAAGGTTATTGGCAATCTGCAAAAAACCATTTAATTAAAGCATTGCCTGACACAGACGCGCCTCTCCTTAATTATTTAACTGCCGCTCGTGCAGCTCAAGAGTTAGGAGATTATCAATTAAGGGACAAATATTTACGTGAAGCACAACAATCTATGCCTGAAGCAAAAGTAGCTGTGGAATTAACTCAAGCACAACTACAATTGGCTAACCAACAATGGGAGCAAGCTCTAGCTACTTTGAGGCACTTACAAAGCCTAACTCCCCATCATCCTTATGTATTAAAATTATTAATGTATCTTTATCAAGAAGTCCGTGATTGGCCTCAACTAATTGGTATCTTACCTGAATTAAAGCGCAACCAAATAGTGACTGGAGAAAATTTTGAACGTCTTCGGCAGCATACCTATTTGCAAGCCATGTCAGATTTAATTAAATTTTTCCAGACTGACGCGCTGGAAACGCTAGTCCAGCAATTGCCAAAACCACTAAAGAATGATCCAGAATTGATGGCCTGTTATTGTAAGTATTTATTACAGAATCAGCAGTATGAGCTAGCAGAATCCATTATAAGACGCTGTTTACGAAAGCAGTATGATGATAACTTAGTGTCACTGTATGGCCAATTTTATACAAATGAAGAGCAATTAAAATTTGCAGAATCATTATTAAAGAAATATCCCAACTCGGCTGTTTTATACTTATGTTTAGGACGTCTTAGCTTATCAAATCATTTATGGGGCAAAGCGAGAAGCTATATTGAAAAAAGCCTATCCTTAACACCTACCCCAGAAGCTTATATTGAAATAGGTAAGTTGTATGAACGGTTTGGAGAGCAAACACAAGCCTGTAAAGCTTATCGTGAAGGTTTACAACTAGCACAAAAAAATACTGAGGAAATGGATATGCAAGACGATATTTTCAAATTACCGGCTGCTTTATAGTATTTCGAACATTAAATCTATTGCTAATACTAAGGTGTTGTTAAGTTATTTTCAACCCAATCTACTTCTATAACTTCACTGCTTGATAAGTTATCAGTTTCACATTTAGCATAAGCGATTATTTGTTTATATAAATTTGTTGTTCCGGAAGCTTGACCGGGCCGCGGATTATCGATTGCATCTTTTGCTCGCTTTACAATATTACCTAATAATGCTTGGGCTTCTGCTTCATTAATATTTGTATCCTTAACGTCTTGATAAATATCATAAATACGATGAGGTAAGCGCTTATTCAATGATTCTTCAGTCTTTCCACCCTTAAAAAAAAGAAAACTACTAAGAGTGAAGTGTTCCTTCTCTATCACAGCTTTGATATTTTTAACTCTATCGAGAGTGGAAAGGTTAGATGCTTTAGGATTATTTATATAATTAATATTTGGAGGAGAAGAGTTAAATTCAGCCTTTCTTTGATTTCCAGCCCCATTTTCTAGAAAAAATTCGGGATGTTTTTTCTGTATTACACTTTCAACAGTAGCCTTATACAATCTATTTAAGTCACCCGGTTGATCAGTGATACATGTAATATTTTCCCATAATGAATCCAAGGAGTATAATTTCCTGTCTTTATGATTATAAAATAAATTCCAAGTGTGCGCGCCTCTTATAAGGCCGCCCTGTTCTAAGAAATCTTGCCGATGATGAATAATGTCACCACTTAAAATTTTATCTTCAACTAAACGAGATAAAAAATAAGCGTTTAATAAGGTATGATGACGACACACTCCTTGTTTTTGCTTAATAAACTCAGTTAAAGGGATATTTTGCGTACCAATACCGTGAAAATATTGGAACATAACAATTTCTGGGTTTCCTTTCGGAAAACAGCTACGAGTTAGTTTTTGAATCTCAGTTAAAATGTCATTTATATCTGAATTTGGTTTAATATTCCTGCGCAGTTGTTTATATAAATCCTTTAGTTCTTGCGCATTAGAATCCAATAAAATAACTTCACGGCTATTTGAGGAGCCAATTGAACAAAGTTGTTGATTAAAGTTGCGGGTTTTCCTTGTTACCATAGGTATAAATTCATTGCCATATATGATACCTTTTATACCGCCTCTATCAATAATTCGCTTATTATGTACAATTGCCTTTTGAGTACGCCCAGCAGCCTCAAGAAGATCGTCATCTGGTCCAGGTTGAAGGCTTTGACGTAATTCTTCCTGAGGCTTTTCTAGCTGGGCATTTTCACACATTTTTTGAATAAGTTGTGCGTCTTTAATACCCGCTTTCTTTAGTAAATCCAAAACTAAATGAGGGTATTTTGTAGCGAATTCTAAGAGTTTTTCTTCCCCCACTGCAAAGGGAATTGCTTGTATTAGATGATTGGAATCTTTAAGTAATGCGTTAGCTGCCTTTTTACTTACTAAAGCTAAGTCAAACAAAAAACTACTAAACCTATTTATTTCATCATCATTAGTAAGACATTCTTTATTTTCCAGGATAAGATTAACAACTTCAACAAGTTTTTTATTCTGACTATAGATATGACTAATTATGTGAGCTGAACGGACTCCTTTATTAAGAAAGTCCTTAATATCATCAAACATAAAAATACATCCGTAAAAACCTACTACCTATAATATAGTATACAAAAAAAATTAATAAATTATTAATAAATAGATATTAATGTCTAAAATCATGCGCTTTATTGTTAGAAAATTAGCAATTTATAAGCCATACTTTGTTGCACAAGCATCATCACAAAAAGCTAAATTTTGCTCGACCTGAATCGTGGCATGATGAATATTATGTTTTTCTTTAAGTATTTGAATTAACTGTTGGCGAGCCTCATCTGTTAAAGAAGACTTTGGCATATATAAATGAACAGACAGTGCATTTTCTTGCGTACTTAAAGCCCATATATGTAAATCATGCACCTGTTCAACACCTTCTATAGTCTTTAATGTCTCCAATACTGCAAGCCAAGATATGCCTCTTGGCACGCCATCAATAATCAGTCTAAAACTATCACTAAATAAAGACCATGTTCCTTTGATAATAATAAGAGCAATCAGTAGACCAACGATAGGATCAATCCATAACCAGCCAGTTAGGTAGATAATTGCTGCTGCAATAACAACACCTACAGAAATTACAGCATCATAAAGTAGGTGTAAAAAAGCAGCACGAATATTTAAATCGTTTGAACCACGTAAAAATAAGATAGCGGTAGAACCATTAATTAAAATCCCAATAGCAGCAACGATCATCACAGAACCCGCATGAACTTCTGAAGGGGAAAATAATTTATACATTGCTTCTGTTGCGATAATACCGCAAGTAAACACTAACATGATGCCATTGGCTAGTGCTGCTAAGATAGATGTTTTCTTCATGCCATAAGTAGCATTTTGGGTCGGCGATTTTTTTAATAATCCATTAGCTATCCAAGCAAAAACCAAACCTAAAACATCTCCCAAATTATGTACTGCATCAGCAAGTAAGCTAGTAGAATTAGCTAGAAAAGAAAAAATAATTTGAAAAACAACAAAAGCGCCATTTGCACTAATAGCAATTAAAAACGCACTATTAAAGGCGGCTGGTACACTATGATGACTATGTTGACCATGATGATCATGGTGATGCTCATGCTGTTTACTCATAAATGCTCCTGGCGCTTAAGATTCTTGCTCGCTGCCATAATAATTAATACCAATTTTAATTCGCTCCCTGTCATTTTTCTTTCGCCAGCTATTAGTATCACGTAAGGAATAAACGCAACCACAATATTCTTGTTTATAAAAATTTTCTCGCTTAGCGATTTCATACATGCGTGCAGCACCATCGTTTTTACGCCAGTTATAAGTCCAATATATCAGTCCTGGATAACGGCCTGCCGCTCTTATACCTGAGTCATTAATTTGATTCATGTCCTTCCAGCGTGAAATACCCAATGAACTACTAATGACTGGAAAACCATGCTCATATGCATAAAGAGCTGTGCGATCAAAACGCATATCAAAGCACATACTACAGCGTTTGCCACGTTCTGGCTCCCATTCTAAGCCCTTTGCTCGAGCAAACCAGTTATCTTTATCATAATCTGCATCAATAAAAGGAATGTTGTGTTTTTGGGCAAACGCAATATTTTCCTGTTTTCTAATTTCATACTCTTGTACAGGATGAATATTAGGATTATAGAAAAAAATGGAAAAATTAATCTTAGAAAAAATTAAAGCTTCCATTACCTCTCCTGAGCACGGAGCGCAACAGGAGTGCAGTAACAATTTATCTGCTCCATTAGGAAGAATTAACTGTTCACGATTGACCATGATCTTTACTCGGTAAATTAATAAAATGTTGTCGATAATAAACTAATTCAGCAATAGAATCTTTTATATCGTCTAAAGCTAAATGTTTTGACTCTTTGGTTGCCCCATCAATTAATTTAGGTTGCCAACGCTTGACTAACTCTTTTAAAGTGCTGACATCCAGATTACGATAGTGAAAAAACGCTGCTAACTCAGGCATATATTTATATAAAAACCGTCTATCTTGGCAAATACTATTACCACACATGGGTGATTTGCCTTTATCAATATATTTTTTTAAAAATTCAATCGTTTGTTGCTCAGCAATCGCTTCAGTAATACTAGACTCAAGGACGCGTTTTACTAAGCCAGATTGATTGTGCTGCCTTGTATTCCACTCATCCATACTAGACATGATGTCTTCTGATTGATTAATAGCAATGACGGGTCCTTCTGCTAAAATATTTAAATGTAAATCCGTAACAACAGTTGCTATCTCAATAATCTTGTCTTTCTCGGGCTCAAGGCCAGTCATTTCTAAATCTATCCAAATTAAATTGTTATTACTTTTCATTCTTTATTCCAAGATTTTATAATTAACTCAGTGCAAGCAATACGTCGTTTATAGAGTTCTTCTTTAATTGCCACACCTTGATAACCTTCTGCAATTACAGCCTGCGCAGAAATTTTCAAACATTCATTAAGTATATATTGCCACCTTGCTTCTTGCGGATAATCTACTATTTTACCACGGCCTTGTAAGTCTGCCTTACATACCTTTAAAAGTTGTTCAAATATATTAGGCCTACGATAAGCATCAGTTTGCTCTAATATTTTGACAATAGTTTTCGCTTTAAGTTCAGCTAGTCGATGAATATTTAGATGAAATCGTGATCCCATGACTGCTAATTTGCGGTAATTAGCTGGAATACGTAAGCGTTGACATAGAGATTCAATGACTTTTATCCCTCTTTCCTCATGTCCATGATGACTTGGCCATTTACTCATAGGGCTTAGTGCTTTACCTAAATCATGTAAAAGGGCTGCAAAACGAACCATTGGCTCATTTGAAGCTATGGCAGCGGCTTGTAAAACCAAAAGCGTATGTACGCCACTATCAATCTCAGGATGATATTGAGGTGGATTGGGAATACCAAATAAAGCATCTAACTCAGGTAATATAACGGCTAAAGCACCACATTCACGTAACGTTTTGATAAACACTTCAGGATTTTTTTCACTTAAGCTACGTTGCCATTCCTGCCATACCCTTTCGGGTACAAGATAATTTAATTCACCCTTTTGCACCATTTTATACATAAGCAACCGTGTTTCTTCCGCTAATTGAAAGCCTAAATGGTGATAACGAGCTGCAAAACGTGCAACGCGTAAAACACGGACAGGATCCTCAATAAAAGATTCTGAAACATGGCGAAGCTTTTTAGCTTTAATGTCATTAACACCACCAAAGGGATCAATAATATTACCCTTATCATCCATTGCTATAGCATTTATTGTTAAATCTCGCCGCTTTAAATCTTCTTCTAAAGTTACGTGCTCATCAAAATCACAAGTAAATCCATAATAACCCGGCGCGGTTTTTCGTTCTTGACGAGCTAATGCATATTCTTCACGTGTGGTGGGATGCAAAAAAACTGGAAAATCACGGCCAACCTGTTGGTAACCCTGTTTTTTCATTAAAGAGGGTGTAGCACCTACTACTACCCAATCACGTTCTTTAATAGAATAATTAAGTAGCTGATCGCGAACAGCGCCTCCTACTAAGTAAATTTTCATTAATAAACCTTTATAACCGATTGGCTTGACTAGACTTATTCGGAAAGTCTACTGTAAAAAATAATCTATCTAACTTGTACTTTATAGCATTTTGGCCTCATAATGTACAAATTTTTAATGTTTAAGATTGTAAATCTTATTAGAATTTCGAAACTTACTACAAGAAACTAAGTTGTAGGTTATATCTCAACGCGAAATTCAGAGTTTACTAAGGTAGTTAAGGATTCGAATACTGCTATATACTGCAAAATGAACGTTGCAGCGTACTCAAAGAAATATTTTAAAAAAAATTGCAAAAATAGGCTACTTTTTAATCATGGGTAAAAGACGACTTAATAAACAGCAGACTGCTCGTGTTCAAAGAATACAAGCCAGTTATCAACAGCCTAGTACTGATTCTTCTAATCACGAAGATGGCCTTGTTATTTCTCGCTTTAGCCGACACGCTGAAGTTGAAGATAATAATGGAAAACGATTTCACTGTTCCATTCGTCCTAATATTGATTCTTTAGTCGCAGGCGATCGCGTTGTTTGGCAACCAACTGGTGTTGATCAAGGCGTTGTCTTAAGCCGCTATCCACGTAAAACCATTCTAACGCGTAATGATAAACGCGATGAGCATAAACCCATTGCTGCTAATATCTCGCAAGTATTTATCGTCGTTGCACCAAAACCTGCTATCAGCTGGATGTTACTTGATAGCTATTTGGTTATGGCGGAAAACTTGCAATTACAAGTCCAAATTGTACTTAATAAAGTAGATTTACCTTGTTTATCTCTACAACAAGAGTTAATTAATTATTATCAACCATTAGGCTATAACCTTTTATTTACTTCTAAAGAAGATTTAAATAGCTATTTAATATTACAGCAAGCCTTACGTGATCAGGTTAATGTATTTGTGGGCCAATCTGGCGTAGGGAAATCCTCACTGATAGAAAAAATATTGCCTCATGAAAAAATCCAAGTAGCAGCCATTTCAGAATTGTCTGAGCTTGGATGTCATACAACAAGTAATTCCCGGTTTTATCACTTACCACAAGGCGGTGCGCTTATTGACTCTCCTGGGGTACGTGATTTTAGCCTAAGCAATATTTCTTCTGCTGAGGCTATTTATGGATTTCGAGAATTTAGAGACTTAGCATCACACTGTAAATTTCGTAACTGTAATCATCGAGATAATCCAGGCTGCGCTTTAATTGATGCCGTGAAGCACGGACATGCCTCTTCAAGACGATATGAAAACTTACTCAAAATCAAAGCACAGTTGGCATTACAGAACTATTAAGATACATTTCCTCTTCATCTTGACTATTTTCAAGAGAAGGAATATTTGTGGCAAGTTTATTGAAATATCTAGGTAATGAAGTCATCTCAAAATTATGTAAAATTTTTCTGGCAATTTTTTCTAAAATGTCTGGTAGTTTATACCAAGCTTGGCCTTGAAAATTCACCGCGTCCAACTCTTGATGGAATCGCTTAGCTACGTCATGATAAAATATAGTATTTATTGACGAATCTTTAAAAATTCCGAAACTCTTCGATGTACGAGCAACTTGCCATGCTATACGATGAATCATAAAATCTCGTATAGTTTGTATTAATGTACTAGGTGGGATAGGCTCAATTTTTGCCCTTAGTTGATTTAAAATTTCATCACTATCTTCTCTAGGTATTTCTTTTAAAAATTCGGAAAATTTTATATTAATACGTATCCATTTAAGATAATCATTTTGTTCTTGAAGTTGAGTTAGAATAATCTCTTCTAAGAAAGATTCAATTTGTAAGCCAACTCTACTACTCCTGTTATTATAGGACCATAAGACCATTAATAATGTATCTGGTTCAAAACAAGTAATGGTGTTTTGTTTAAATAAAGTCTCATCAATGATTTTATTTAACCAATCCATAGTATCTGTATAACGCATAAAGGTAACTCTAAAACCGTCATTAATTGAGGCGGGTTTTATAATAGCTTCTATTAACGAGGCATAAATAAAACGAGCTTGAGTGAAATTACCTGTAACGACTGATCTTTTTATTAAGTTCATTATATCTTTTCCCGTTTTGGTAATTGTATTAGAACGATCCCAAAGCGATAAAGAACTGCCGGTTAGGGGAAGATATTTAAAATTATGAGTCATTACTGATACACATAAAATCAATATTCTTTTTATAGCTTCCTCAGAACTTATATGATTATAATCACTGTAAACCTTCTGTGCAGATTGCAATCTAAGTGGATCTATACGTACTTTGTGTTCCCATTCAACGGGAAAACGCATAAAGGGATCATAATCAATTAAAAACTTTAAAAAATATTGGGCGTAAACGACAAGACACTCCCCTTTATCTAAGACTTGTTCTAACACTTCTAAAAAGGTGATCTTTCGTCCCTCAAAGAAAATCGTCTGATTTAACAGATGCAATCTTTCTTCTTCTGGTAAACTATTTAGATAGACTAAAAATTCTGCATAACTATTTTCAGCACAGTCCAATTGGGAATCGGTAATATTATTACCTAAATATAAACCTTCAGGATATAAAGTGCCTTCCACTAATTTTTTTACTTCCAGCACTGTTTTGCGACTAGCTGGCACTTCATGTCTTTCTTCCTCAGCCTCATTAAAACAATTTACAAAATGTGGTAGAGAGTGCCTTATACGCTCTTTCTCAAGCGTAGTAAACGGCCTAAAATGATTGCAATTATAGAATGTCTTGCGATATTTAAAATTATTGACGCAATTTGGCAAAAAGATAAGCTCATCACCTTGTTCAGAAACGATATAATAGGTTAATGGGTAGACTGTAAGTTTCTCTTCCGTTACAAAATCCGATTCATGCGTTAACGTAGGAATTAATAATTTATAATAAATTGGCGGATTTAAAAAATTGATAAGCCTGGCGCCCTCTAAATATTGAGCTAAGGATATCCAAGATTTATTAGCGCCATCTACTAAACGAGTATAATCAAGCGGTGTATCGGAGATTTCTTGCCACCTTAAACTAAAAATCTGCACAATTTCCCTTACTAGATTTTGACTGACTTGATCTTTAGCTCGAATAGATTGCTTAAGCTTTGCTATTTTTTCTTTTAATTCGACGGAAAGGGATTCAGTCGATAAAACATTAACTAAGGATTCTAATTTAGATAGTTTATAATAAGCGCCAGCTTGTAGTGTCTGATAAACAGAAGCAAGCTGATTTTGTTTTCCTATCAAAGAGTGATCTAATTCATATACCCATTGAGCAACTGCTTTTAGTTTTGGAGTTAAATTCGTAGTTTGCTGCAAAAGTTCAATTAGTAACTCCAGCAGATAAAATTGTTTACCTCTTATTTTAAACAATACGCTATAAAGATAGTTTACATCTTCTACGTTACTGAACTTCAGAGCATTAATAAAATCGATAATCGCTCTTTTTAACTGATATTTATTATTTAATTCTATACTTTGAAAATATGCCTCAACAACAGCTAACAACTCTGGTAATAATTGCCTGGGTAATTGACCTGTCGTCTTCCAAGTTGGAGCAAATTGCCTTACTAAGCAATGCCAAATAGTTAGCCCACTTTTATCTTCTTGCAATAATAAATTGTCAGAGTTATAAATAATTTTCTGCCAATTCATAGATAACAAATCACTTAACTCTTCTAACTGAGTTGAATTAAATGTATTTTGACTTAAAAATTTATGTTTAAATACAGAGGCTTTTGAGGTAAATGCAGGAAGAGTAGTTAACGATAAAGCATTTAATAATTCTTGCAAGTTATGGAATTCAAAATAATGTTTACTTTGTATAGGGCGTTCAAAAAGCTTATTTTTTAAAAAAGAAGGTGAATAGATGCTATAAATTTTGTCTAACACTACATTTAATTTCTTCCCTAAGTCTTCTAATTCTGGGTTTGCAAAACAATCAATTAGAATCTGTGCTAAGTAAACTTTATTTTGCTCATATTCAATATAAATACTATAAAGAGAGTTGATATCTTCAGATGCAAAGGTATTTAAATAATTACAAAAATTTTTAAATGCTATTTTAAACTTGGCAAAATCCTCAGCCTCTTCACAATCAAAATAAGTGTGAATAATTTCACATAAAGCAGAAGTTAACTCGATCTTTACGTTATCTGTATGCCAGGCAGGCAATATTTCGTCAATAAAATAATCTTTAAAGTCCAACTTTTCTTTACTAGAATGATGCCCTTTATTACATAAGCGATATAACTCTTTAATTGTTAAAGAGGGATGATTATCAAGTTTCCCACATGTGGTATAATTATTAATCGATTGACGTAGTTTATGGATAAGATTAGTAACAGAATAAATTGTTTTATCGTCATTACCTAAATAGATATTATTTAGATCTTCTAATTCATTTAAATCAAAGTTTTGAGAAAGCTCCGCGCCAGGAATCAATATTGTTAAAAATGGTTTTTTTAATTCTTTGCCTAGGGATTTAGCTAGTGTAATCCATTCATTAGATGGCACAAATGGTAAATTATAATCGTCATTTATATTAACTATATTATCCCAACGTTGTTTAAAAGCGGACTCGATAGATGAAATTTCATAAATAGAGAGCTCATGCGCAGGATCTAGTGCAGAAAAATTTGTTTTTAGAAAATTTAAAAATGTTAAATCAGCGAAGTTTAAGCTAGCCTCGTTTAAAGATACAACCTGAATAAATTCCTGAAGACGACGAACTAACATGCAAGCTATTATCCCATAACCTGGTTGATTCATATTACAGTAAGTTCTAATAAATTATCTACATGTAATAAATACTTCTCATCTTTAGCAATGTTTAGCTTATTAATAATTAACCAAAAAAGTAAAAGAACTTACTATTGGTTTGTTTAATACAAACTAGATAAGAACTTCCTAATAAGAAACAAATTTTTGGGCATTATAAACCAATAAGAAAATCATTTATAGAATAATTCAAGGCAAAGAAAAAAAATAATCTATAGAAATAAAAATTTAAGTAGAAGCCTTTAAAAAATTAGGCAAGGAGGAAAACTGTTGCAAAACCCTTAAAGAAAAAAATCTGTGCTAATAAGCATAAAAAAAGCGGCTTAAAGCCGCTTTCAGAATAAAGCCCTGGCGATGACCTACTTTCACATGGGGAAACCCCACACTATCATTGGCGCTGGTC